>NZ_JAIGQB010000001.1 GCF_021083185.1 Nocardioides furvisabuli
ACCGGCGGGCTGCAGACCGATAGTGAGCCACACCAGAAAAGCCGGTGGGCAGCCGCTTGGAGAGCTGCTCGCCGATCACCTGGACCGAGTCTGGCCAGACGTCGGTCCTACCGGAATCGTCTAGTAGCCGCCTTTGGGCTCCGTCGTAAGAAGGCCCAAGCCCGATGAGATGGTCCCGCAGCCTCTCGCTGACGTGAGCCGGTGGCCCAAGCCGCTGATCACCCGGCTCAGGCCACCGGACGACAAGGACGCGGTGACCGCGCGATAGTCCGCAGCGCGACCACCACCTAGAGGCGCCGGCGGTGCCTCTAGATCGCCGACGCAGCGGATGTCACCCAGCCCATCGACGGTACGTCGCCAGCTGGCCTCGTGGGAAGGTGTCGGTACTGAACGGCGTCAGGAACGTTCGATCGACAGACGCCCGTGAGTTCGCGGTGACCGCTCAAGTCGAGCGACGGCAGGGGTGTTTCGAGACGATGAAGGACGTGTGCATCGCTTGCGGTGCCGGTTCGCCGGAGCCTGTCGCTAGAGCAGTTCAAGGGAGAAGGTCCTCGAAATGCTCGAACTGACCCGCCGGTCGCCGGCTGAGGTGAGCCAACGCTACTGATGCGGCGGCCTCGCTGACTTCGAACACAACAGCTGCCCGGAACGTCCGGGCGGACGCCTGCCAGATGCGGCGCAGGGACTGGTCTGCACGCTGACGCTCACCGTCGTTGGTCTGGCCAAAACAGACGCTGTGCCAGGTCGTGGCCAGTTCCGCAGCGAGGACAGTGCTGGGGGGTCGCAAGTGATCTGCCGGGTGCATGATGTCGGGCGGGGGAAACGCCGCCATGGCAAGCGCAGCAGGCTCGAGGCGATCGTCGATCCATCGAACGGCCAACTCCAGATGGATCTCAAGTAGGCCCTGAAGAACCAGAGACAGGTCCTCGTCGTCCAAACTAGTCACCTCGTGGCGCACGGCGCGAAGGTCGTCAAGCGCGGCAAGTTCCAGGCTTGTAAGGCGTCCGTCCGTTCCATCGCAGTCCGTCCATGCCAGCACAGCTCTTGCGTCGGCCCAGACAAGGCGCCGCGCGCGGTCGCGAGCAGCGGCGTTGCGCGGATGGATCTGGCCGATCCGTGCTGCAGTGGCGAGTACTTGAGAAGCGGCGCTATTCCCGACGGGTGGCACGGGAGTCTTGGTTGAGTTGAACGAGTGGTTGTGCACGTCTTGCTCCTCGGTCGTGTCGTAGCTGTCTCCTTAGTTATCGGCTTGCTTCCCCGTCGACTTGACCTCACGGGGTGTTGGCGGATGCCAGACGTGAGAGGAGTTGGCGCGTTGGCCGGGGAATGCTCCCGATAAGTAGTGCCGTCAGTGAACGAACGTGGGGCGGCGCGCATCTCCACCATGGGCAGCCGCTTGCGTACAGCAGTGGACAAGAACGGTCGATGACACTTCCGAGCCCCGAGCCGACACGTTTCGTCCGACCCCTCGCAAAGGGGTCGGACGCCCCATCAGCTGCGGCGTCCCACTAAGGGCGTAGCCCGCGTCTTAGGGGATGCGCCAGCAAGGCACCTTTGTCCGCGGTGCAAAGAGCTGGCGGCGAAAAAAGACCGCGGCGGGGTGTTCAGGAGTGCGGTGGACCGCCGATAACCGAGTCGTCAACAACCGACCGACCTCGAAGGACCTGTGCCGTGACACTTGCACCTAGCCCTCCGCATCGCCCTCAGAAGACGTCGGGCGGAACACTCCGCGGGCGCTACGTCGACTTGCTCACCGATGGGGTGTCGGCCGACGCCCTGAAACAACGCGGAGACAGGGCGGTCGACCATGCGTTGATGTCAACGGCGTTGAGCGCAGTCTGCGCAGGCATGGGGGAGCAGGACTGGCTAGCGCTCGTGGTGGATCCGCGACGCAAGTTGGGTCAGCAGGCGCGTTTCGTTAAGGGACGGCCGCGCAGTCAGAACGAGTACTACCAGTACTTAACGCGGGTGTGGAGCCGAGCCTTGGACCAAGGTCACGCGGTGGCGCTACGCGATCGGAGTCGCTACCGCGATGAGGCCAGGCTCTTGGTCCGCCGCTGGGATGCGTTCCTGACGCGGGAGATTGTTGCGGAGTTGAACCCGGACGAGGCGCTGCTTCTCATGGCCTTCCTGGACAAGATCTCTGACGTCGAGTCGCCTCGAGTGGCGTTCGGTCGTCGCGCGCTACAGGAGACGACCGGAGTGCCGGAACGGCGACTCCGTACACGCATGGCCAACCTGCAGCGGCGTGGAGTTGTGCGACTCGAGGTCCGCGGTCGGCCTGGAGGGCCCCACGCGAAGAAGCGACTTGCGAACGTGTACAGCCTGAGTGGTCCTGAGCTATTGGCGGACCAACTGCGCGAGATCACATGAGCCGTACGGCACGACCGTTGCGGCCAGTGGGGTGGATTGTCCGAGTTCGAGTGGGCCTAGCTCGGCTCGGGCGAGTACGCGGTGAGGTGCTCACCCAAGAGTTCGATGCCTGCTGCGACATCATCGCTGAGGCTCGCCAACATGATGGCCGCGTCCACGACGCCGGCTGGTATCCGGTAGGCCAGGTTGTGGGTCAGGTGATCGGCGAGAGCGCGAAGGACACGGTTGTGGTCGACGCCCGCAACTGGGTAGGTGGCGAACTCGTCGGTGTAGAACGTGAGGACTTTCCCCGTCACCTGGTCGACGCACTCGAGGCAGCGGACGTTGAACTCAGGGTCATAGTTGTCGGGGTCGAGGTATCCGTCACCGGTGAGTGCAACCTCGTGGCCGAAGATCTCCCACAGGACTTGTGGCACGGGCGTTGGCACCTTTGCGAGGTCAGGTTCGAGGCTCATCCGAGCGAAGTGTCGGTCGAGCGGCGTGCGGCGAGCAGAGCGGCTTCGTCCGCGAAGGACGTGTTGGCCCGGCCAGCGTAGTAGCGCTTCGACACGTCCTCGGAGTGCCCGGCCCATTCCGCTGCCAAGTAGGGATTGATGTTCGAGTCCAGCCAAAACGTGATAGCAGCCTTGCGAAGCGTGCTTGGGGACATCACGGCGAGTTCAGCCTTGTCGGTCCCGCCGAAGACCTGCTCGCAGGCGGGGCGCCAATACGTGTCGATGATGTTGTGCCAGTCGAGACCGGCTGTTCCGGTTGGGCTGGTCCAGGTTCGGTGCGGCGAAGCGTACCCGCGTTCTAGGTGCACACGCAGTGCGTCCGCTACAGCCGCTAGCGCAGGCACGGCGCGAACATCGGTTGCAACACGGTGCTTGAGGTGACGAACCTCGCGGCCACGCACTCCTTCCTCGGTGTCATAGACGGCGGCCTCCGTCCTTTCGAACCGCACGATCACTGGGTCACCCCAGTCGATCCATTCAGGTCGATGCGCAGTCAGTTCGCCGGGGCGGGGTGCGAGGGTGCCAGCACACATGATGAGTGACCGGAATCGCTCACCGGAAGGTCGACCGTCCGTTCCTCGCGGGCCTAGCTTTGCGATGGCGTCTGCAAGATCGAAGACCTCGTCGATCGACGGCACGATCCGGTGACTCAAGCGCGGCTGCTGCGGTTTGGGAGCGCGCTTGGAGGTGCCCAGCAGGGGATTGCGTGGGATCTGCTCGCTGTTGAACGCGGAGCGCAGAATCATTGCAAGCGTGATGTAGAAGGCTCGCACCGTCGTAGTGGTTGCACGCTCCTCGATCAGTTCGACGTCTTGGACCCCCGACGCGAAGGCTTTCTCGATACGTCGAGCATTGACGGCGGCAGTGCGTTTGTTGATGAGTTTGCGCGCAGCAATCGCGCGAAGAACGTCGTCCGGGACTATGTCGTTCATGAACATTGAGTCGCCAGACCTCGCTCCAGCTGCGGCCGCGCGAGGGTCGCGTTCGCCGTAGCGAAGAATTTCGATGGCGAGGCGCATGTTGGCGCGGTGGCCGATTCGGTTCTTGTGTGACCAATCACTGCCGGCTCGCGCAGAGGGGTACCACACGTCGTTGCAGTAGTGCTCGAAGGTCAGCGCACGGGTTTCTTCGGCTTGCGGTTCGCTGGTTGGGGCCGCGGCCGCCGGGTCGAGAGGCCACCCGCGCTTGTCCGCCGCCCAACCCATGAGTCGAGCCCTGTTGAGTTGGTCGCGCCACGTCTTCGCGTGGCCCTTCTGTCGGAAGGTCCGCTTGTGTTCTGCTCCGTTGACGCGCCAGCGCACGAACCATCGGACGCACTGCCGGTGATCGGCATCGACGTGAGTCCCGTCGACCAACTTGCCTTGCAGGTTGTAGACACCCCAGACGGTGTTCATCGGATCTCCTTGCTGTCGAGCCATTCGCGGACGTCGCTCGGCCGGAAGCGGATCTGGCCGTTGATGCGAAGCATGCGAGGCACCAACCCAGTAGTCGGTCCCTTGGCGGTCCACTTGCGGACGGTGTGCGAACTGACTCCAATCCACAGCGCGAAGGCGTCGATGGATAGCAGAGATTCGTCCGCAGCATGAGTTGATCGGTCGATGGGGTCAGCGCTCATGCGTGACGTATCGGCAGGTTTTCGTCATCGCAGGACGTGCCACGAACGCAGCTACGGGTTCGCGGCAGTGGGTCCGGCGGGGTTAGTTCGGCGGAGCGAATGCGGCGGCCAAGGCGTCCTGCATCGTCGTGTGCTCAGTGATCGCCAAGACGTCGGACTGGCGGATCTTGAGAATGCATCGCGGCTGCTGCAGGGCCGCTGCCGCGGGTGGGTCCATGAAGAAGGAGAACCAGGCATCTTCGCCGTTGTCCGAGTGCAACAGCAGCAGTGACGCCTCCATGGCGAGCGGTAGGCCGACCGGAGCCTCCGACGCGTACCGCAGGGCGAACCACTTTGCGGGCGTCGGCGCGGTTGCGGGCGGGGAGGCAATGCCCTTCGGTAGGCCGTCCAACAGGATTTCGTTGCGGTCTGCGCTCCACGACAACGCGGCAGGACGCCTGCGATCCTTCATAGTCAGCCCACGTGTTGCCGGACAGATCTGAGCAGGCGGAAACTCTTCGTAGGCCTCGACGGTGGGGGCGTGGTGCTCCCACCACGCGTGTTGCCAGTCCTGGCCCAAGCACGTGTTGCAGCGGTGACAGAGGAG
Source organism: Nocardioides furvisabuli (assembly GCF_021083185.1). GTDB lineage: Bacteria > Actinomycetota > Actinomycetes > Propionibacteriales > Nocardioidaceae > Nocardioides > Nocardioides furvisabuli. The sequence goes on from NZ_JAIGQB010000001.1 coordinate 5,069, forward strand.
CCCTCGGATCAGCCCCGAATCCTCGTCGTGGTCGACGTGGACGAACCGCGAGCGGGTGGCGACGGGTAGCCCGGTGGAGCAGATCGCGCAGCGACCTCGTTGCCACAAGAACAGTGAGTGCACGACGGTGTTGGTGTACGACCACGACTTGGGTTCTGGGACTTCGGTCGGGGCCAGTAGCGAATTGAAGCGCCGCGGTCGACTCTGTAGGCCGAGCCCGGCTGTGGCCGCACAGCGCTGAGCGGGAGGGTCGGCAAGGAAACGCGGGAGTCCGCGCACGGCCTTCCCGTCGGGTGCTACCCGCATGGTCTTGTACCTCCGCAAACAGCGAGCGCAGACCAGGCCCAGCAACAGGCTGTCCTCCACCCACTGCCGCAACGAGCACGCGACCACGCGGTCAGTGTCACCGCCCTCGCTGCTCCACCGGACTTCTTCCGAGCAGACCGCGCACCTGCCCTTCTGCTCTTCCAGGAGGCCATGCAACGGTCCGTCGTAATGGGCCCATCCTGCGGGGGCCTCGAACGAGTATCGGGGGAGTGGCACGGCGTGCTCGGCTGGACGGCCGTCGGCCGAGGACGATTTGGGCTGGCTCACAGGAACCCTTCTGAGGCGAATAGTGCATCGCGGGGTGCGACGTGAACAAAGTACCATCTATAAATGGTAGGGGTCGGTGGACTGATGACGACTTGTCCGATCTGGACGCCTACCGACGCAGGTCGTTCCTACGAATGAGAGCTGAGGACCACGGGCCAGGCCGCTTTCGGACATGCAGGGGGCACGGACTCAAATCCGGCCGATAGACCTCAGACCAGTTGACGCACCGAGCGCCAACGCTGACTCAGGTGGTTGTTTCGTGCCGAATCAAGATGAAGACCCTTCGACCTATACCCAGACCGAAGTGTGGGAGGTGGCGACCGACTACGGCGTGCTCCTGTTGGCCGTCGATAAGGACGGGATCAGGGTCACGGTCCGGGGGGCCGTGCCCGGTCAACGCGCACTGCGCGACGAACCCGACAGGGAGGTGGACTGGAACGCAACCGATCTGGACGACATACATATCGTCGGCAACAAGGACGGCCTGCGGGTCACGCTTCGCGACGGCGGACGCGCTGAGTCCGTGGCACGCGATCAGTCCGACGACGATGCAGACTCGACCCGAACGCTGTTCGCCGAGACTTACGAGGCTGGATGGGATGAGGGACGGCAAGCAGGCTGGAAGGAAGCGGACGAGATCTTCGGGCGGATCACCGACCGGTTCGAGAAGGCGGTGCGGGACTCGCACGACACTAATCACCATGGTCCCGCCGGATGGTGCGACGACGGTCAGTGTGGATCCCTGCTCAGGGCAATCGCGGATGCGCGAGTTCTGATGGACGAACGCTGAAACACTGACCACCGCTCCTGGACTGTTCCGGCTATCTAATCCTTCGTCGACCGACCGAGGGCCCGAACGTCCGTGTGTAGCTCAGCCAGCTACACACGGACGTTCGCACCAGCACGTTTCGCAACCGCGTAGCCTGATCCTGTGACCGGTCAGTCAGATATGGCGCACATCATCGGCGTACTCGGCCACAACCTGCGCCACCTTCGCGAAGCCATCGGGCTGAGCCAAGCGGATCTAGGACGCGCGGCGGGCATATCACGTAATCACTATCAGCTGCTTGAGGTTGGGCGCGCTGCGAACGGCGGCCTAGCCAATCCCAGGCTGAGCACGCTTCGGGCCCTTGCAACCGTTCTAGGTGTCCGCGCGGAATCTCTCATCATGGAACCGGTTCCCCACAGCGTCTGGCGCTGGTCCGACGTGGACGAAGAGATGCAGGACGACGTCATGGCCCAGCTTCTCGACGCTCTGCTGGACGCGTCTGCCGCGGAACTTGGGGTCCCCGGCGCTGCCTTCGTCGCAAGCGAGCTGAAGTCACTCACTCTCGGGATTGGCGTCTCGGCCCCAGATGAAATATCCGCTGCCGTCGTCGCTGAACCCGTGATCCTGCGGGCGCTACAAGCAGCCGACTTACCGGCACGCCTCACGGCGGACTCCGAAGTGTCGATAGGCGTCGATGACTTGGCCAGTGAAGCTGACGCCTAGGAGGGCTCGACTTTGCGGCGTGCCGTGCGCTCGAGGTCCGCTCGAAGATACTCGTAGCGACCGGTGACAAGAAGAGTCCGGCTGCTCACGGTGTCACCGTAGATCCTGACGAAACCGTGCTGCGGCAGCCCAACAAGACTTGCAGCCTCAGCGAGGCTCGCGTAACTGTCGGCATGGTCGCGCTCCTCGGCCAGCGTCTGAGCGACTTTCTCAACGGCTGCACGCTCGTAGCACCACACGCCGCTCTCCTGCTGGTCTGCGTGCAGAAGTCCGCGCTCGCGCAGCTTCTTCACGTACCAGGTCGCGATGCCAAGTTCCCGCGCAGCGTCCTTCTCGCTCAGCGTGTTTGCCAGGCGGGCGCGGCGATCCACCTCGGCGTACACACTCGGGCCTGAGATCATCACGCGCGTGCGAGAGCGGTTGACCCCGGCGCGGTGTCGCCACGAATCGACCTCGTCCTCTGGCGCGAGGAGGAGATGCCCCTGCCGCACTAGCCAGAGGATGTGACTGTCATGGACCCGCAGAATTGTGGCGGCCTCCTGGATTGTTGCGTGGGGTGAACTCCACCATTCGTCGGTGATGACCAAGTCGCCCACCGTCTCGCGCAGGACTTCTTCCCACCGATGAGCCACAACGATGAGCTCCTCGTCAGGAAGGTCGAAGTAGTGCTGCACCGTCGTAAGCGATCCGCCGAACTCGGCTGGCGTGCTGTGGCCCAGGTAGCCGCTCCACAACTTGCCTCGGATGTCTCCGACTCCGATCACGGTCGAGCCCGCCTTGCGCAGGAAATGCCGGTTGACGGGGAACCCGAGCGTGTCGAGGTCGAGGCCGGTCTGCCGCAAAGCATCGTCCCATCGGTCGACGATCACGGTGTTGCGCGGCCGGGGTATATCGGGTGTGCTGATGAGCCGCCGCCTGAGCCATGCCTCTTCTTTCTCGGGGGAGGTCGGGCGTGAGCCATGGAACGTGTCGATGTGACGATCGATCGCTTCGGCTAGCACTGGTGCGAGCGGCAGAGTTCGCCGACTGCTCTTGGTCTTGAGCCTTCCGTCGGCCTCGTCTGGTGCGTACGGATCGCGCTTGCCTTCGTTCTTTCCGGACCCACCTTGTCGACGAATGCGCAAAGTCTGGGTGACGGGGTCCCAGTCGCGGAGTTCGAGGCCGAAGACTTCGCTCAGCCGAAGGCAGGCGACATACATGAGGAACACCGAGAGCCGGAGCCAAGGGTCGAACTGGGCCGCCAGCGTCTTGACCTCAGTGGGCGTGAGCGGGCGAGGCTGGACTCGCGCGCGTGGACGAAGAGGATTGTCTTGGTGTCGTCCAGACACACCCTGAGCGACGTTCCCGCCAGTCAGCCCGAACTCGATTGCTTGAGCGCACGCCATCCTCACCAAGCGGATGTATTCGTTCGCTGTGGAACGCGAGAGACGCGCGGCGTACAGATGATCGACGAAGCGATGCACGTCGGCCCGCCTCAGATCGCGGATGTCTGGGTTGCCAAAGTGATGCCCCTGCTTGCGCCACTGGCCACGCATCTTCGTCGGCACCCCCTCGGGGTCGAGGTGCTTGTTCTGCTGATGGGTAACGATCGCGTACTCGACGAGGTCGTCCAACCTCGTAGGCACGGCCGGATCGACCTTGACGGTCATCTTCCGTACGAACCTCTTCTTGAATTCTTGCGCGGCAGGAGGCAACTCGCCGATAGCCCAGGCAGCACTAACCGCCAGCGAGTAGGCGTTGGCTTGTTCGAGACTGTCGAACGAGGCACGGATGTGCCGCGATCCCTGTTGGCGCTGAACTCGATACCGCTCGCCCGTACGTGTGACTCCAGCCTCGCGCATCATGACTCGCCCCCCGGACGCGGGCTGCGCTCCAATAGCGTGCACCAGTCTGCGTCAATGCGCCCTCGCGGTGCCCCAGTTTCGAGGCTCGACCACCGGTGCACAGGAGCAGTCGTGTGCTGCAAAGTGCCCCAGATCTTGCTTGCATGGCTGCAAGATCGAAGCGGTTTGCCGTCGCGTGACGACGCGTCGGCGGAGGTGCTTGCGAGCCGCTGACCTGCGCTTTTGGCTCGGATCGCACAGCGGCACCCCTCGGTACCCCGCACCCCAGCCGTTCCAGCATAGATGTAAGCGAAACCCGTTAGTGAGACAAAGCGGCAGGTCAGAGCGCAGTCGGCGCCACGCACTAGTGCATCCGCGTTCATCCGTGCAAGACGCTGTGCAGGCCGCAGCGCGGATCCCGCGGGCGACGGCGATTCGGCGAGCGGGCAAGCATCGTCGGGAGGTCCATTTCGCATGGACTTGTTATCGGCAGGACGTCGTGGCCTCTGTACCGGGAAACTAGGGCTTTGGCGCCCGCTCGCAGGAGCAGGACCTGTTGAGTGCCCGACGCAAGTCGTCGACGTGGCTCCGCAGCAGCCTGGCCTCGGTTTGCGCGATGGCAAGCTGAGTCTCGAGATCCTGCCCTCGGTCGCGCAGGACGTCCGTGGCGTTTACGGCGAGGCCTGCAGCGATGAGGTCAGTCATTGGAATGCACCACGGCCCGCCCGGGCCGGAACCCCGCCCGCGGAAGGCGTGAGGGAAAGCGCCGTTTCGTAGGCGGCGCTTGATTGTGTCGCGGGAAACACCCGCCAGCTGCGCCGCTTCGGCCAGGGTGAGTGCCTCATGGTGACCGGACTCGGAAGATACCATCTATAAAGTGTAGCGGGACGCCGGGGCGAGGCCGCGCAATTGCGAAAATGGAGGTTTGAACACAGCGAAGGCAGGCGCCGACGCAAACCAGCCAATGCCGCCACGGTGTCCGAGGCGGTGTTGCGCGCTTGTTCACGGCCCCGTCGCTCTTGTCTCTGCGGCTCGCCGTCGCCCGTACCGCAAGAACCGCCCGCGGTCGGGGGCCCATGGGCGATCCTGCGTGTAAGGGGCGTGTCTCCGACTGCTCCAGCCCAGAGGTTGCGGGCGCGGTCGAGCCATGGCCGGCGCTCGCAATCTCGCCGACGTCAGCGGACTGGTCTACGGGATCAGTGCGCTGACGCTGGTGCGCGAGAGCCTTCTCTGGCTGAACGAGGCGTCGTCGCATCCGGGGCGGCCGGATTTTGATTCGATAGTTGCCGCTGGCGCACCCGGAAGCCAGCCACCCGACAAGCACCTCCTTCACAGTGACGTTACGGATGCGCTTCTTTACACCAAGGACGACCGTGGTTTGTTGAGAAACCCACACCTCGATTCGACAGGGTCCGGCGCTCTTCTCGCGCATCCCGGCGATGAGCGCGTTTGAGCAACAAAGCCTGCGTGGCCCGAGGTGGGCGCCAGTTAGCCGGTCTGCACAAGCACGGCAGCGTTTTCGTCGGAACACGCACAGACCGCGACTTCTGGTGCTGCCTAGCGTCGGACAAGACCCATTCGACGGAGGCAACGTGTCGCACCAGCCCGAACAGCGTCGCATCCTTGCGACCGCCATCCCCGGCCCCAAGTCCCTGAAGCTCCAAGAGCAGCGCGGGGCCGAACTGGCCGCCGGTCTGGGTACCACCATGCCGATCTTCGTGGAGCGGGCTGGCGGCGGCATCATCGTTGACGTCGACGGCAATCACATCATCGACCTTGCGTCCGGTATCGCCGTTACGAGCGTTGGTGCTTCGGATCCGGAAGTAGCCCGTCGTGTGGCAGAGCAGGCAGAGCGCTTCACTCACACGTGCTTCCTCGTGACGCAATACGAGGGCTTTGTCGATGTGGCGGCTGCTCTGAACCGCCTCACGCCCGGCGATCACCCCAAGAAGACTGCTTTGTTTCACCACCGGTGCCGAGGCGGTCGAGAATGCGATCAAGATCGCTAGGGCGGCGACCGGCCGGCCAGCCGTCGTGGTCCTGGGTCACGCCTATCACGGCCGGACCTTGTTGACGATGTCGATGACGGCGAAGAACGTTCCCTACAAGGAAGGTTTCGGTCCGTTCGCGCCCGAGGTCTACCGCGTCCCCTCTCCGTACCCCTTCCGCTGGCCCTCGGGAGCCGACAACGCCGCAGAGGAGGCGCTGGCCGCGCTCACCGACACGGTGCTGACCCAAATCGGGGCACACAACGTCGCCGCGATCGTGGCCGAACCCATCCAGGGCGAGGGTGGCTTCATCGTCCCTCCGGCTGGCTACCTCAAAGCGGTCCAGGAGTTTGCGACCGCTCATGGAATCGTGTTTGTCGCCGACGAGATACAGACGGGCCTCGGCCGTACCGGCGCGATGTTCGCCTGCGAGCACGAGGACGTCGTCCCTGACCTCATCACGACTGCCAAGGCGCTGGCCGGAGGCATGCCGCTAGCTGCTGTCACAGGGCGGGCCGAGCTGATGGACGCCGTCGCGCCGGGCGGCCTCGGTGGTACCTACGCCGGCAACCCCGTGGCGTGCGCCGCGGCCCTCGGCGCGCTTGAGACCATCGAGCGCGACAACCTCGTCGAGCGTGCCCAGCAGATCGAAGCTCGGGTGATACCGCGCCTCGAGGCGCTGCTGGGCCACGACTCGCCCGTCGGAGACGTCCGGGGCCGCGGAGCGATGCTCGCCCTCGAGTTCGTGAAGCCAGGGACGACCGACCCCGCACCGGAGGTCGCCAAGTCCGTGGCTGCGTACTGTCACCGTGAGGGCGTGCTGACCCTCGTGTGTGGAACCTTCGGCAACGTCATCCGACTTCTTCCGCCGCTGGTCATCTCCATGGATCTTCTCGATGAGGCAGTCTCCGTACTCGAGGCTGCGATCTCGACGATCCGGGCCTCCTCCGAGGTCGCCTGATGAGCGTGGTCTCGCACGATCCGCGTACCGGACTTCCGGCGGAGTCTGCGGAGGAGACGACTACGGCCGAGGTGCTGAACATCGTGCAGCGTGCCGCAGGTGCCGCTCCGGTACTCGCGGCGACCAGTCCGCACGATCTGCGCGAGTGGCTGCGAGCGATCGCCGACGGTCTTGAGGCGCATCAGGACGAACTTGCGCGCCTGGCTGACACCGAGACCGCGCTCGGGCTGGATCGGCTGACCGGCGAGGTGAACCGCGCCGCCAACCAACTTCGCTTCTATGGCGATGTCGCGGTCGAGGGATCGCACCTCGGCGTGACGATCGATCCGCGGACGGACACGACGCCAGAGCTCGTGCGGGTGAATCGTCCCGTCGGCCCCGTGGCGGTCTTCGGCGCCAGCAACTTCCCATTCGCCTTCAGCGTGCTGGGCAACGACACCGGAGCGGCGCTGGCGGCAGGGTGCCCGGTCGTCGTCAAGGCGCACCCTGCACACGTGGGGCTGAGCCTGCGACAGGCGGAAATCGCGCACCAGGCGCTGCTGGCTGCTGGGGCACCGACGGGGACATTCGACGTCGTCGTCGGGCACCAGGCGGGGATCAACCTTGTCCAAGCCCCTGGCATTACAGCCGTCGCGTTCACTGGTTCGCAGAGCGGCGGCCTTGCTCTGTGGCGTCTGGCCAACGAGCGCGAGACAGTGATCCCGGTCTACGCAGAGATGGGCACCGTAAACCCAGTCGTCGTCACTCGAGATGGTTCCCGCGACATGGGCTCAGTGGCGGCAGGGTTCGTCGGGTCGTTCACCCTGGGCAGCGGTCAGTTCTGCACCAAACCCGGCATCATGCTGGCTCCCCGGGGGACGCACGCGGCCCAGGAGGTCGCGGCCGCTCTCCGGGCGTCGTCGCCGACCCCCGTCATGCTGACGCGGGCTATCGCTGACTCGGTCGAGACGGGTCTCCGAGAGATGGAGGACGCTGGCGCGGTCGTGGTGGACCACGTGGCTGCCTCCGGCGAGGGTTGGTCCGCGCCCGCTGCAGTGCTGCGCGCCGACGTGTCCGCGCTGCGGCCCGGTAGTCGGCTCCTCGAAGAGTGCTTCGGTGCTGTAGCCCTCGTGTGCGAGTACGACGGTGACGACGAGCTCCGCGAAGCCCTTTGCGCACTTCAGTCGTCGCTTGCAGCCAGCCTCATCACCGGTGGCGAGGATGACGCGCAGGCGCCCGCATTGATGGAGCTGCTCTCGCGCAAGGTGGGCCGCGTTGCCGTGAATGAGTGGCCTACCGGGGTCGCTTTCGCGTGGGCTCAGCAGCATGGAGGTCCGTGGCCGTCGACATCCGTCGCTTCGGCAACCTCTGTCGGGGCAGCAGGTCTCGCCCGCTTTCTTCGTCCCGTCGCCTTCCAGTCCGCACACGATGCGTGGTTGCCCACCCCGGCGCAGGCCGCCAACCCGTGGCGCGTGCCACGACGTATCGGTGGACGACTGGTTCTCGGGACCGACTCGTGACCCTCCCACTCGACGGGATCCTCGTCGCCGACTTCAGCCGCGTACTCGCCGGCCCCCTCGCAGCCGCAACGCTCGCGGACCTGGGAGCTCGCGTAGTCAAAGTCGAACGCCCGGGCGTAGGTGACGACACCCGGCACTGGGGTCCGCCCTGGACCGCCTCCTCCAGCAGCTACTTCGAGTGCGCCAACCGGTCGAAGGAGTCAATCGAACTCGACCTTGCCGACGCGGACGACCTTCGGGTCGCCCATGAGCTCGCCTCGCGCTGCGACGTCTTCATCGAGAACTTCCGTACGGGCGCGTTAGCGCGTCGTGGGTTGGGCTATGCGGAGGTCTCCGCAGGCAACCCCGGGGTGGTCTATGCGTCCATCACCGGCTTCGGCAGCCGCCAGGGCGCGAACATGGCTGGCTACGACTTCCTCGTTCAAGCGCTCGGCGGCCTGATGAGCGTGACCGGCACGGACGATCCCACCAAGGTCGGCGTGGCACTAGTCGACGTGCTGACGTCGAAAGATGCGGTCACAGCAATCCTCGCCGCCCTGCACGCGCGATCTACTACCGGCCAAGGTCAATGCGTCGAGGTGAACCTGCTCACCAGCCTGCTCGGTTCCATGGTGAACCAAGCCTCGGCCTACCTCACCACCGGCATCAGTCCGACCCTGATGGGCAACCGTCATCCGTCCATAGCGCCATACGAAACGCTGCGAGCGAAGGACGGTCACCTCGCCGTGTGCTGCGGCAACGAGCACCAGTTCAAAAAACTCTCTGACGCTATCGGCGCTCCCGGCCTGACTAACGACCCCCGGTTCGCTACAAATGCTGACCGCGTCGCCAACCGCGAGGACTTGGTCCAATTGATCGAGGCCGCACTCTCAGGTGACACCGTCGACAACTGGATTGAAAGCCTCACCGCAGTCGGTGTTCCGGCAGGGCGGGTGGGGAGTGTCGCAGACGCGTTCGCGTTGGCGGAGCGTCTTGGCCTCGAACCCACGGTCGCAGTCGGCAACGGTCGGCCACCGCAGGTACGCAACCCCATCACGTTTTCCAGCACCCCCGTCACGAACTACACCGCGCCCCCGCTGTTGGGCGAACACAACGACGAGGTCCGTCGTTGGCTGAACGAGGAGACAACCTGAGATGAGCACCTCCACCAAGCTGCCGCTTTTTGAGCCCCTGGACCCTGCCGGCATCGGCGACTTGCTTACGGCTGACGAGCGGGCTGTCCGAGACACCGTGCGGCAGTTGTGCGCCGAGCGGATCGCCCCCTACGTCGCCGATTGGTTCGAGAGCGGTGCCATCGACGACGTCCGGGGGCTGGCCAAGGAGCTCGGGACGCTCGGCGTGCTCGGCATGCACCTCGAGGGCTACGGCTGCGCCGGCATGTCTGCCACGGAGTATGGACTGGCGTGCCTCGAGCTCGAGGCCACCGACTCGGGCATCAGGTCACTTGTCTCCGTCCAGGGATCACTAGCGATGTTCGCGATATGGCGCTGGGGCTCGAAGGACCAGAAGAACGAGTGGCTCCCGCGCATGGCTGCTGGTGATGCCATCGGTTGCTTCGGGCTCACCGAGCCGGACATTGGGTCCGACCCCGGCAACATGCGAAGCCGCGCGCGACGCGACGGCAGCGACTGGGTCCTCGACGCACGCAAGATGTGGATCACCAACGGCACCGTCGCAGACGTGGCGGTTGTGTGGGCCATGACCGACGAAGGCGTTCGTGGTTTCGTCGTCCCCACTGACACCCCAGGCTTCAGCGCACCCGAGATCAAGCACAAGATGTCGCTGCGCGCTTCGGTGACCAGCGAGCTCGTGTTGGACGGTGTGCGTTTGCCCGAGTCCGCCGTGCTTCCGGAGGTGATTGGGCTCAAGGGCCCTCTCAGCTGCCTCAATGAAGCGCGATACGGAATCGTGTGGGGTGCCATGGGTGCTGCTCGGTCGTCCATCGAGGCTGCGCTTTCCTACGCAAACGAGCGTGTCCAGTTCGGCAAGCCGATCTCCGCCTTTCAGTTGACCCAGCAGAAGCTTGTCGACATGAACCTCGAGTACACGAAGGGTGTGCTCCTTGCTCTCCATCTGGGGCGCCGCAAGGACGCCGGCACTCTGCTACCCGAGCAGGTGAGCCTCGGCAAGCTCAACAACGTCCGCGAAGCGCTCGACATCTGCCGCACAGCGCGCACCATCCTTGGCGCTAACGGCATCTCCCTTGAGTATCCGGTCATCCGGCACATGAACAACCTCGAATCGGTCCTCACGTACGAAGGAACCGTCGAGATGCACACCCTCGTGGTGGGTCAAGCAATGACCGGGCACGAGGCATTCCGTTGAGAACAAGCAAGTCAGGTCAAGGACGACTTACACGATGAAGACGATCGAGCGAGTTGGAGTAGTCGGTGCCGGCCAGACGAACGCCGCCATTGCAGGGGTCTGCGACCGCGCGGAAACACGTCCTTGTCATAGCAATCGACCACGCGAGGTTGCACGACCTGACACTTCGCACCGCCGCCGCCGCGTTGGCGTCATGACCGTTGCAAGCCCACCGACCGAGAAAGCTCTACCGATGAGCACCACCGACTGCCGCGAACGCACGTCCAACAGCGTTGTCGTCACACCATCCGATTGCCCGTTGGGTGTTAGCGAAGTGCTGCGCACCTTCGACGCCTGCCGGCGAGAGCTATCCAAGAAGGTCGCTGGCACCGAGGGGAGTGGGGCCGGCTACGACGGGCTGCGGGTCGACCACGCATCGCTGGCAGCAGTCAGCGAAGGCGATGTCGTCACCGTCACTGCAATCGTCAGCAGTAGACGACACGGCGGACACCTCGTCGATTACATCGCCACCGCCTCCAATGCAGGCGGACGGTGCGTCGTGCTTGTTCAGGCACACGGTTGGACCTTGGCACGCCAAACCACCGAGTCGGTCGCTGGCGTCCGCCGCCGATCGCACGAGGAGGTGCGCTCGTGACTACGTCGTATCTCGGCACCGGCCGCGTCAAGCGCGGCATGGCCGAGATGCTCAAGGGCGGCGTCATCATGGACGTCGTCACCGCCGAGCAGGCGAAGATCGCCGAGGACGCCGGCGCCGTCGCCGTCATGGCGTTGGAGCGGGTCCCGGCCGACATCCGCGCCCAGGGCAGCGTCTCCCGCATGAGCGACCCCGACATGATCGACGGCATCATCGAGGCCGTCTCCATCCCCGTGATGGCCAAGGCCCGTATCGGCCACTTCGCGGAGGCGCAGGTCCTCCAGTCGCTCGGCGTCGACTACATCGACGAGTCCGAGGTGCTGACCCCCGCCGACTACGCCAACCACATCGACAAGTGGCAGTTCACCGTGCCGTTCGTGTGCGGTGCGACCAACCTCGGCGAGGCCCCGCGCCGGATCACCGAGGGCGCGGCGATGATCCGCTCCAAGGGCGAGGCCGGCACCGGCGACGTCTCCAACGCGGTCACCCACATGCGCACCATCCGCGCCGAGCTGCGCCGCCTCCACGGCCTCTCCGAGGACGAGCTCTACGTCGCGGCCAAGGAGCTCCAGGCCCCCTACGAGCTGGTCAAGGAGGTCGCCGCCGCGGGCAAGCTCCCGGTCGTCCTCTTCACCGCCGGCGGCATCGCCACCCCGGCCGACGCCGCGATGATGATGCAGCTCGGCGTCGAGGGCGTCTTCGTCGGCTCGGGCATCTTCAAGTCCGGCAACCCGGCCCAGCGCGCCGAGGCGATCGTCAAGGCGACGACCTTCCACGACGACCCCGACGTCGTCGCGAAGGTCTCGCGCGGCCTCGGCGAGGCCATGGTCGGCATCAACGTCGACGAGATCCCGCAGCCGCACCGCCTGGCCGAGCGGGAATGGTGACGATGTCGACACACAGGTGGTTTGTCGTAGCTCAATTCGGCGAGAACGCCGAACCCGGGCTCGACGGCAGCCCAACCTCTCTGGCCCACGCCAAGGAGATGGGAACCGCGCGCACGGCGTGCGGTCTTGACTGTTCGACCTGGGTGAAGTGGTGGGGCCAAGCGTTTCCCGTGCCGTCAGCAACCTCCTGCCGTCAGTGCCTCCTAGTCGTTACAACCCCCTCGAGCGCGCCAGCCAAGTGCGAGTCCGTATGGCACCGTCGGAAGCGAAAGTCCGACGTCGCGGTCAGCAATCCTGTCGACCCCCTCAATGCGAAGAAGGTGCGGATCAGGTGAACATCGTTGTGTGTGTGAAGTACGTGCCGGACGCCACGGCCGACCGCAAGTTCGAGGACGACAACACCGTCGACCGCGTCGGTGTCGACGGCCTGTTGTCCGAGCTGGACGAGTACGCCGTCGAGCAGGCGCTGCAGTTCCGCGAGAAGCGCGAGGGCGAGGACATCACCGTCACCGCGCTCACCGTCGGCCCCGAGAAGGCCGTCGACGCGGTCCGCAAGGCGCTCCAGATGGGTGCCGACTCCGGCGTCCACGTGGTCGACGACGCGATCGCGGGCTCCGACTACCTCGGCACCTCGCTCGTGCTGGCCAAGGCGATCGAGAAGATCAAGGCCGACACCGGCGCCGACCTCGTCATGTGCGGCATGGCCTCGACCGACGCCTCCGGCTCGGTCGTCCCGGCCATGCTCGCCGAGCGCCTCGGCCTGCCGCAGGTCACACTGGCCTCCGTGGTCGAGTCGCAAGGCGACCAGGTCCGCATCAAGCGCGACAACGAGGGCTCGACCGAGGTCATCGGCGCGACCCTCCCGATCGTGCTGAGCGTGACCGACCAGTCGGGCGAGGCCCGCTACCCGTCGTTCAAGGGCATCATGGCCGCCAAGAAGAAGCCACTCGAGACCTGGTCGCTCACCGACCTCGGCCTCGACGCCGAGCAGGTCGGCCTGTCGGTGGCCTACACGCAGGTCGAGGACACCACCGCCCGCCCGCCGCGCACCGCCGGCGAGGTCGTCACGGACGAGGACGGATCGGGCGCCACTGCGCTTGTCGAGTTCCTCGCGTCCAAGAAGTTCATCTGACAGGACCGGGCCGCCAAGAGCGGCCGTTACCCGAACCGCCGGGCGCCATTGCGTCGACTCTTGGCCGTCACTCACACCGACCCTCGTGATACGCCGCAATGGCGTCCGGCTCACCACAAGGCTGAAACGCCGCCTCCCAAACAAGAGGATCAGAAGCCATGTCCGAAGTTCTTGTCGTCATCGACCACGCCGAGGGCGAGGTCAAGAAGCCGACCTACGAGCTGCTCACGATCGCGCGCCGACTCGGCGCGCCGTCGGCCGTGTTCTTCGGCTCGCCCGACCAGGGCGACGCCGTGGCCGAGAAGGTCAAGAGGTACGGCGCCGCGAAGGTCTATGTCATCGACGACGCCCCGATCAAGGGCTTCCTCGTGGCTCCGAAGGCCGAGGCGCTCCAGCAGCTCGTCGAGCAGGCGAGCTCGAACGGAGACCTGGCCGCGATCCTGCTGCCGTCGACCTTCGAGAACAAGGAGGTCGCCGCCCGCCTGGCGATCAAGATCGGCTCCGGCCTGATCACCGACGCGGTCGACGTCTCCGCTGGATCGGATGGGTCGGCGGTGACCACCCAGAGCGTCTTTGCCGGCAACTACACGGTGCAGGCGAAGGTCACCACCGGCACGCCGATCATCACGGTGAAGCCCAACTCGGCCGCGCCCGAGGAGGCCGAGGGCGCCGGTGCCGTCGAGGCGTTCGCCGCGACGATCTCCGACGCCGCCAAGGGTGCGCAGGTCGTGGCCACACAGCCGCGTCAGTCCACCGGCCGTCCCGAGCTGACCGAGGCCGCGATCGTGGTCTCGGGCGGTCGTGGCACCGGCGGCAACTTCGAGCCGGTCGAGGGCTTCGCCGACTCGCTCGGTGCGGCCGTGGGCGCGTCCCGCGCAGCGGTCGACTCCGGCTGGATGCCGCACGCGTTCCAGGTCGGCCAGACCGGCAAGACCGTGTCGCCGCAGCTCTACGTCGCCAACGGCATCTCCGGTGCGATCCAGCACCGCGCCGGCATGCAGACGTCGAAGACGATCGTCGCGGTCAACAAGGACCCCGAGGCCCCGATCTTCGAGCTCGTCGACTTCGGTGTGGTGGGCGACCTCCACACCGTCCTGCCAGCGGCACGCCAACAGATCACCGACAGATCCGCCGCTCACTAGGAGACGTTGATGCCGACGATGTTCCTAATCCTGACCCGTGCCAGCGCGCCGATACACCGGCAGCCATGACGACACCCCTGGCGGACCGCTTCGGCCGCGTGGCCACGGACCTGCGCGTGTCCCTGACCGACCGGTGCAACCTGCGGTGCAACTACTGCATGCCGGCCGAGGGCCTCGACTGGCTCCCGACGGAGCAGACGCTGACCGACGACGAGATCGTCCGACTCATCACCATCGGTGTCAAGCGGCTCGGCATCCGCGAGGTCCGCTTCACGGGCGGGGAGCCCCTGCTGCGCCGCGGGCTGGTCGACATCGTCAGCCGCACGCACGCCCTGGGCGTGGAGACGTCGCTCACGACCAACGCCCTCGGCCTGTCGCGCACCGCGCAGGCCCTCGCCGACGCCGGCCTCGACCGGATCAACGCCAGCATCGACTCCGTGCGGCCCGAGACGTTCGCGACGATCACCCGCCGCGACCGGCTCAAGGACGTCGTCGCCGGCCTGGAGGCGGCCAAGGCCGCCGGCCTCGGACCGATCAAGCTCAACGCCGTGCTGCTGCGCGGGACCAACGACGACCAGGCGGCCGAGCTGCTGCGCTGGAGCATCGAGCACGGCTACGAGCTGCGCTTCATCGAGCAGATGCCGCTCGACGCCCAGCACGACTGGAGCCGCGCCGCGATGGTGACGGCCGACGAGATCTTCGACCAGCTGTCCGCGGAGTTCGCGCTCACCCCGCACGGCGAGCCGCGGGGGAGCGCCCCCGCCGAGCTGTTCGACGTCGACGGCGGCCCGGCCACGGTCGGCATCATCGCCTCGGTCACCCGCCCGTTCTGCGGTGACTGCGACCGGGTCCGCCTCACCGCGGACGGCCAGGTCCGCAACTGCCTCTTCGCGCGCGAGGAGTCCGACCTGCGTGCGGCGCTGCGCTCCGGCGCGACCGACGGAGAGATCGCCGAGCGCTGGGTCATCGCGATGCTAGGCAAGCGGGCCGGCCACGGCATCGACGACGTGACCTTCCTCCAGCCCGACCGCCCGATGTCCGCCATCGGCGGCTGACTGAGCCGGCCCGCCCCCGAATCGCGCTCTGATTACTACACCCCGAAGACGGCTACGTTCAGGGGCCGATGGTTTTCACGCGTCCATCAGGTCCATGAGGTCGGCGATGAAGGTCTCGTAGTCCGTCCCGGGCGTCGCCAGCCTCTGCACCCGACTCGACTCGGACAGCGTGACGATCATCTGGTCGAACACCTCGCGGAAGAGCCGCCGCTCATCGGCGTTGAACGCGACGAGCAGCACGAGCTTGACCTCACTCCCGCCCCATGCGATCGGCGCTTCGCTGATGTAGGCCGCGATGGCGGAGCGGTGGGCGTCCATCGTCATCGCGTGCGGCACGGCGAGTCCCTTGCTGAACGACGTGGGTGACATGGCCTCACGCTCGAGGACCTGGCCGAGGAAGGCGTCTCCCACCACACCCTGCGCCTGCATCGCCGCCACCAGGTGGGTGATGACCTCGTCGCGCTCCCGCCATGGCCCCCCGCTGAAGAAGAGCTCGCGGTCCACGAGCTGACGCAGCTGGTGGACTGCCCTCAGCCAGGAGGACCGACGACGGGCGGCCTGGACAGCCCCATGGATCGTGTCGAGGTCGTGCTGGGTGAGGAGCGGGCTCACGACCACCTGGCGCGCGGGATGCAGGTGCGGGATCTCGATGGGCGTGATGATGAGGTCTGCGTCGACACGCGACCAGTCCTGGTCGGCGGAGGTGTACGTCGCCACCACCCGTGCGCGGTCCCCGAGGCTCATGGCCAGCGCCTTCGACTGGTCCTCGTGCATCCGGTAGTACTTCGGCACCACGAGGGCCACGCTCGTCTGGTCCATGCGTTCGCGCTGGCGCTCGAGGCAGCCGCCGATGTGCAGCGCGATGAAGCTGATCTCGTCCTCGGAGACCGGCACGTCGAACGCGAGCTCGACGTGCTGTGCGAAGTAGATCGCGAGCTCGTGCACGAGCGGATGGGCCTGCTTGATCTGAGCAGCCAGCGGGTTGCTGACCGGGCGACCGGCCGAGGCGCGCACCACGAGGTTGCGGATGTGCAGGCCGAGACCGGCAACCAGGGCTTCGTCCTCGATGTCGACGAGATAGTGCTTGCTGAGCTCCCTGCAGATCGTCCGCACCAGGACGACGTACCGCGCCGACCGCCGACATGACTGCGTCGCTGTCCACCACGTCGCCGAGGCGCAACGTGCTCTTGCTGGCGACCACGGCCACGAGGGCCGCGGTCTCCCGCGGGTCGACCTCGACGCCGTACTGCGTCTCGGCGTACCTCACCAGGTCCTGCACAGCGCTGTTGATCCGATCGTCCGCCGCGGCGTGCACAGGGGCCGTGGTCACGGTGCGGTCCTCGGTGATCCGGTCGATCGCGATGACCAGATGGAGGACGAGGGTGTTGATCGCGTACTCGTTCACTTCAAGGCTGTAGCGGGAGAGCGACTGCAGCACGACCCGTTTGAGCTCGGCGACGTCGTACGAGGGGTAGGCCGCCTGTACGGCGTCGAGCTGCAGCAGCCGGGTCTGCGTGGTGGCCTGCGTGAGCGTGTGCCGGATGAGACGGCGCTTGTCGACCTCGGCGCCCTCGATGCGCAGCGACTCGCGGTCGCGGACGAGGACGAGCCGGTACTGGGGGAGGAGGACGCGAGCCCGGCCGAGGTCGCTCTCGATCGTCGACGAGCTGACCTTGAGGCTCTCGGCGAGTTGGTGGACGTCGACGGCGGTCCCCGCCGACACCAGATCACGCAGCACCTGGTGCAGGCGCTCGGGCGCCCTCAGGGCTTTCGGCGGGTGGGAGAGCGGCACGAGCGTGGTCGGCGCCGACCGGGCAGCGGTCCCCAGCCGGTAGCCCCGGTGCGACGCCTCGACGAAGCCGGAACCGGTCGCTTCGTTGAGTGCCGTGACGTAGTTGCGCACGCTGCGCGTCGTAACGCCGAGGTCGGAGGCCAGGTCAGCGGCAGACACCCACGTGCCCGCCCCGCGCAGCCGAGCGACCAGTCGCTCGTGCCTATCCATCGCCACCTGACCTTCATCGCGCCCCGTCGTGGCACCAGTGTGGCGCGACAGTGCGGCGCAGGCGTCGTGTCGGCGTTCCGCAATCGCGGAAAGTGGTGTGGTGGTCGCCGGGCGGAGGTGGCCGCACGCTCATGACAGCAGGCTGGCCCTCCGAGGGTCACCACCTATGTCTAGGAGTGAGCATGTCGCTGAGGATCCTCATCGTCTGCGGCGGGGGCGCTTCCAGCGGCTTCCTCGCGCAGGGAATGCGCAAGGCCGCCAAGAAGGACGGTGTTGACCTGACGGTCGAGGCGCGCAGCGAGACCGAGGTCGAGGAATACGTGGGCAAGGTCGATGTCGTGCTGGTCGGCCCGCACCTCGCGTTCATGTTCGACAGCATCCGCTCGCTCGTCGAGCCGCACGGGATCCAGGTGGCCCTCGTCCCCCAACAGGTCTACGGCCGCCTCGACGGCGCCGCCGCGTACAAGCTGGCGCAGGGTCTCGTCACCACGGAAGGGGTCCAGTCGTGAACCGCCTCGTGAACTACATGAACGACAGCTTCGCGCCGAAGGTCAACCGGCTCACCCGCAACGACTGGGTGCGCTCGATCCAGGACTCGATCATGGCGGTGATGCCGCTGATCCTCATCGGCTCCCTGATCACGCTGATCTCGATCCTCAACGAGTACGCCGACTGGTGGCCGGACTTCTCGGGCATCAACCGGTTCTCGTTCGGACTCATCGGGCTGTTCATCGCCTTCTTGGTGCCCTTCTACATGATGGAGCGCAGGGGGCACCGGGACCGTCGCCTCGTCGCCAGCGCCACCGGTGCGGCGGTCTTCCTCTATCTGCTGTCGCCGACGTTCAGCGAGGCCGGTGAGATCATCTTCCTCTTCGAGCGCTTCGGTGCCACCGGCATCTTCGCCGGCCTGATCGCGGGGCTCGCGGTGTCCGCCGTGATGGTCCTATCCGCGCGGCTCTCCCTGTTCAAGAAGTCGACCACGATGCCCGACTTCATCATCGTGTGGTTCGACTCAATCCTGCCGATCATGGCCTGCCTTGTGGGCGCGTGGCTCACGGTGGACGTCTTCGGCGGCGACGTGTTCGCCGGACTGGTCACCGCGTTCGAGCCGCTCACCGCGATCGCTCAGAGCTTCTGGGGCTTCGTGCTGATCTACTTCATCGGTGCGTTCCTCTACTCCTTCGGCATGAGCGCGTGGATTATGTTCCCGCTGATCTACCCGCTGCAGCTGCAGGGCATTCAGGAGAACGTGGAGCTCGTGGCGTCGGGGCAGGACCCCACCAACTTCAACACCTATGAGGTGCTGTACTCGGGGTGGGTTGCCATTGGTGGCGTCGGGGCGACCCTGCCGTTGGTCATCATGATGGCCTTCATGGCGCGGTCCCAGCGCCTCAAGGCCATCGGTCGCGTCTCGCTGGTACCTTCGGTCTTCAACATCAACGAGCCCGTGGTCTTCGGCGCCCCGATCGCGTTCAACCCGATCCTGATGGTGCCGTTCTGGATCAACAGCATTCTCCCCCCGGCGCTGGTCTACGGCGCCTTGTCCTGGGGCCTGGCAGACATTCCGAGCAAGGTCTACCAACTCTGGTACACCCCGTTCCCCATCTCCACGTGGATCGTGTCCCCTGGCGTCGCTGGCCTGCTCCTGTTCGCCGTCATCTTCGCCCTTTCCACCGCCGTGTGGCTGCCGTTCCTGCGCGTCTACGACCTCCAGGTGCTCGACGAGGAGCGAGCTGAAGCCGCCGCGGCTGGTCTGACCCGTGTCGACGGATCAGTCCCTGCAGCAGAGTCCCTGTGACCGACCCACGACGAGGAATCCACTTCATGGACGACGACAAGCACGAGGCCCTGCAGCAGACGGCGATGCAGATGATCCTGCATGCTGGTGACGCCCGGGTCTGGCTCCGAGCCGCCTACGAGGCGATCGCGGACCAAGATTTCTCCAAGACCCGCGAGGTGCTAGCTAAGGCGAAGGCCGACATCACACTGGCTCACAAGGCACAGACGCAGCTGATCCAGGACGAAGCGCGCGGCACGCGGCACGACGCTAGCCTGCTGTTCAACCATGCTCAGGACACCTTGATGACCGTCAATAGCGAGTGGGTCACAGCGAACAATCTTCTGGGCGTCATCCAGGTGCTGGTCACGCGGATCGATGCGATCGAGGCGCTGGTGCGTGACGATGAAGTCTGAGGCGCGGAGCGCCTTCCCGAAGGACTTTCTCTGGGGCGTGGCCATCGCGGCCAACCAGGCGGAGGGTGCGTGGCAGGAGGGCGGGAAGGGTCCATCGCAAGCGGACGTCATGCGCTTCGACCCGGACCTGGACCCTCGCTCGATCGAGACAATTGGGTCGAGGGACGACGTGGAACGCGCGCTCGCCGACGTCTCGGGGGTATATCCCAAGCGGGACGGTATCGGGTTCTACGAGACCTATCGTGACGACCTCGAGCTGCTCGGCCAGATGGGCATCACTGCCTTTCGTACGTCGATAGCATGGAGTCGCCTCTATCCCCGTGGTGACGAGAGCGAGCCGAACCCCACTGCTCTGAAGTTCTACGACGATCTCTTTGCGACCGTCCGGCACCACGGCATGCGCCCTGTCGTGACACTCACGCACTACGAGATGCCGTTGCACCTCGTGACTGAACTCGGTGGTTGGCGCAGCCGGGAGGTAATGGACCACTTCCTGCGCTTCGCCCAGACGGCCGTCGCTCGCTGGTCGCCGCTCGTGGATGTCTGGATGGTGTTCAACCAGCTCAACACCGGGCTGCTGGACCCCTTCCTCGCCCTCGGCCTCCTCGATGTGCCGGACGCGGAGATGCCTGCGGTGAAAATGCAGGCGTTGCACCACCAGTTCGTGGCCAACGCGGCGGTCGTCGCGATGGTCCACCGAGCGAACCCGGACGCGCTCGCGGGCTCGATGGTGCTGGACATGACGGCGTACGCCGCCTCGACCCGGCCGGCAGACGTCCTGGCGCAGGTCCAAGAAGAGCAGGCCACTCTGTTCCCGAGCGACGTCCTGGTCCGCGGCGCCTACCCTCCGGTGGCGACCCGATACCTGCGCGAGCATGGCAACAGCCTGGACATCCGCGAAGGAGACCTTGAACTGATCGCCGAGCACCCGGTGGACTATCTCGCGATCAGCTACTACGTGACCCGGGTCGTGGGCGAGGGGCCGACCTCGCTCGACCGGATTGGCTGGTCCATCAACGGCGACCTGCCCAATCCGCACCTCGCTTCCTCACCCTGGGGATGGCAGATCGATCCGCTTGGCCTGCGAACGGCGCTGAACAAGTACGCCGACCGCTATCCCGGCGTACCGATACTGATCGCAGAGAACGGGCTCGGGGCCAACGACGTCCTGACATCCGCGGGTGAAGTCCACGACTCCTACCGGATCGACTACCACCGCGAGCACATCAGCGCCGTCCGCCAGGCGATCGACGATGGCTGCACGGTGATGGGATACCTCGCCTGGTCGGGCATCGACGTCGTCAGCGCGTCGAGCAACCAGCGGTCGAAGAGGTACGGGTTCGTCTACGTCGACTTGGACAACGTCGGGGCGGGCAGCGAACGCCGAATCCGCAAAGACAGCTTCGACTGGTTCAAGAAGGTTGTGACGAGCCGCGGTCGGGCGCTCGACTGAACCTGAGCTCGGTCTTGCCGGGACCGTCGACTGATGTCGAGCCGGCGTGCCGGAGATTCCTAGTTGACGCGAGGACGCCCGGCCACGGCTCGATCGAGGGCCGGAAGTTCGTCGCTGCCATGCCCCAGCGCGATCGCCTGGTCGAGAAGCCTGGCCACTGACCGGGGGACGCCGGGGCTGTCGTGCTGCTGCTCACTGTCGGTACTGCGTCAATCGCCGCACCCCGCTTCTGCGGATTTGGGCAAAAGCCCCACGCCGTTGTCAGGGCACTGTCGGTTCCTCAACCTGAGGAGGAACGATGTCGGAGATCGACAACTCGAATACCGCGGGCGAGGACGAGCAGCTTGAGCCGCCGGCCAAGCCGCCGGGCCCGCCGGGTCCCCCCGTGCCGGACCCAGACCAGCACGACGACTGATTCACCGATCGCACGAACCGTGTCGCGCTTGAGCTCGCAGACACGACGAGAGGGCCCAATATGAGCCAGGTACTGGTAATTGGCGCGCGAGGCAAGACGGGACGACACGTGGTGTCCGGGCTCGTCTCGCGTGGTGTGTCGGTAAAGGCGGCATCCCGCAATCCAGATGAGTTCGACGGCGGACACGGCGTCCCTACCAGATTCGAATGGCACGATGACTCGACCTGGGGGTCGGCTCTTAACGGCGTAGACGCCGTGTACTTGGTGAAGCCTGAGTCTGAGGATGTCGTCGATGTCGTGTCGCAGTTCGTGAGTCGAATGCAGGACGCCGGCGTACGCCGACTCGTCTTGCTCTCCGAATGCGCGACTCAGACCCGCACCGACGACGTAGCGGAGCGTCGTGCAGAACTAGCGGTGGAGGCCACGAGTCTCGACTGGACCATTCTCCGCCCGAGCTGGTTCATGCAAGACATCATCGATGATGACTTCTTCGGGCCCATGATCCGCGACGACGGCATCATGGTCATGACCACCGGCGGGTCTGCTACTGCCTGGATCGACGCCCGAGACATCGCCCAGGTAGCTGTCGAATTGCTCATCTCTGGCGGCTACAGTCAGCAGGCGCTCGACCTGACGGGCCCGCAAGCGCTCACGCTGAGCGAGCTTGCTGACCACATCAGTGCCGCAAAGGGGACTCCCGTGCTGGGCGTCGAAGAGACGGTCGCCGACGCTGAGAGTCGTATGCGCCAAGACGGGTATGACGAGGACACCATCGCGTACCTGACCCGGATCGCTGTCAGCATCATCGATGGACACACCTCTACCGTCACGGGCCACGTCGAGAGCATCACCGGGCACGCCCCTCGCACCCTCGAGTCCTTCTTGGCCGAGAACGAAGCACAGCTTCAGCCCTCGGCACCCACAGACACCTCCGAGAGTGCCGAGCAGAACCTCGCTGCAAAGAACGAGGCCCTCTTCAGGCGTCTGGTCGCTGCTTGGGCCAGGAGTGACTTCGACGCACTGCTCGACTGCTTCGCCGACGACATGATTTACACCGACATGCCCTTCCACGACGCACCCGTTGTGGGCAAACCCGCTTTCCGGCGACATGTCACCGACTACAACGCCCTGTTCGCCCACGGACACGTAGACGCCGAACTCGTGACAGTGGTCTCCACCGATTCGCACGTGGTCGGCGAGCTGTCATGTCGCGCCGTGTATGTCGGTCCCGGCGCGCCGACCGACGGAGTACCGGTCCATTGGTACGCCACACTCGTCGACACCGTTGTGGACGGCAAGGTGACCTCCGAGCACGCGTACTTCGACCCGACGGTATTCGCCAACGCTGTCCAGCACGTCACAGCGTGACGATCTGCATCGCGAGGAGTCGTCTGGGAGAAACGGGGCGACCCCTCCTGCGTGACGTGACAGCGATTGTCGGATGACCGACATCCCAGACCTCAACTTAGCCGTCTTGGGTGGAAGTAGCTGTGAGCCGCTGAATCTACGTTGGCGAGATGACGATGGACCCTCGCCACGCGCCGCTGTTCGAACCGATCCGCGTGGGACCGAAGACCTTCCGCAACCGGTTCTACGTCGCGCCCCACTGTTCCGGTCTCGGGGTGGAGTATCCGGGTGCGCAGGCATACCTGCGAGGGATGCGGGCAGAAGGCGGATGGGCCGCCGTCAACACCGAGTACTGCGCGGTCGACCCCGAGAGCGACGACTCTCCGTGGGTCCAAGCACGACTTCTCGATGAACGCGACGAAGCCAACCTGCGCCTCATGGTCGAGCGCGTTCACGAGTTCGATGCCCTCGCCGGCGTCCAGCTCGTATACATGGGCGCCGACCACACCGGATACGTCACGCGCCTTCCCGCCGGCGGACCGTCCCAGGTTGCCAGCGCGATGTCGGGCCACTCGTGCTACGCCATGGACAAGTCCGACATCCGTCGCATCCAACAGTCCTACGTCGCTGCAGCAATTCGCGCCCGAAACGTCGGATTCGACCTGATCCAGGTCGCCGCACGTGAAGGGTTCTCCCTCCCGCTGCAGTTCCTGTGGCGCTACTGGAACCACCGCACCGACGAGTACGGCGGGTCTCTCGAGAACCGGACGCGATTCTGGCGGGAAACGCTGGAGCAGGTACGCGAAGCGGTGGGTGACGACTGCGCCATCGTGGCCGGGTTCTGCTTGGACTCCTTCAACGACACTTCGGACAGAGCATTCAAGGTCAGCGACGACGGGGTGGGTGTCGTCGAACTGCTCGATGACATCGTCGATCTCTGGGACATGCAGGTCGGTCACCTCGAGGACGACGTCAGCTCGTCACGGTTCTTCGAACCGTTCTGGCAGCGCGGCTACATCGAGCAAGTCCGGCCCTACGCCAAAAAGCCCATCGCTGCCGTCGGACGGTTCACAGACCCCGAACTGATGGCCCGGGCGGTAGGTGACGGGGTCATCGACATCATCGGTGCCGCTCGCCCAGCAATTTCTGACCCGTTCATCCCCATCAAGATCCAAGAGGGTCGAGCCGAAGACATCCGCGAATGTATCGGTTGCAACATGTGCGTCTCGCGGTTCAACAATGGCGGCGGTCGCATCGTCTGCACCCAGAACGCCACCGTCGGTGAGGAGTACCGTCGCGGCTGGCATCCCGAGAGGTTCAATACCTCCGACCGCGCCGAAGAGCCCATCCTCATCATCGGCGCCGGACCCGCCGGCATGGAATGCGCACGTGTACTGGGCGAGCGCGGTTTCGAAGCAGTCCACCTCGCGGAGGCCGACGCGGAGATCGGCGGTCACGTCAACTGGGTGTCGCAGCTGCCCGGATTGCGTACGTGGCGACGAGTGGTGGAATACCGCGAAGCTCAGTTGGCCAAGATGTCGAATGTTACCGTCCTCACCGGCAAGCACTTCGACCTCGAAGACGTCCTGGACTACGGGGCCTCGACGGTCATCGTCGCAACAGGCGCGAGCTGGGATCGTACGGGGACGAGCCCTCTGACCCACGTTCCCGTCGCTGGCGCGGACGCGTACCCGACCATGGTGTTCACGCCAGAGGACGTCATGCTCGAGAAGCGCGCAGTCGACGCCGACCGGGTTCTGGTCTACGACTGCGACGGCTACTTCATGGGGTCGAGCCTGGCGCAGAAGCTCGCAATCGAAGGCAAGAAGGTCACCCTCGTCACGCCCGCCGACCAGGTCGGGTCCTACCTGTTCCACACCGACGAAGGAGGGCACGTGATGCACGCGTTGCTCGACCTCGGCGTAGAGCTCGTGACGAGTCACACGCTCGACGGCATCGAGCCGGGGACGGTTACGGGGCACAACGTCTACCACTCGGCCAAGGAGATCAGTTGGTCTGTCGACGCCGTCGTACTGGTCACGCAGCGTCGGTCCCGCAACGATCTCTACGAGCAGTTGACTGCTGCGCCGGATCGACTCCGCTCCGCAGAAATCAACCAGGTACTACGCATCGGTGATTGCGTTGAGCCGCGTGTCATCGCCGAGGCAGTCTTCGACGGCCACCGCCTGGGCCGTGAGATCGACACCCCTGACCCGGCCACGCCGCTTCCATTCATTCGGGAGCAGCGCATCCTGGGGTGGCGAGAAGAGGACTACGACGGGATCCTGCGGCACGTGCTGCCGTTGACACCGGTGTCCCGTACGTCGCTCCGATGACGCAATCTCGACGACAGAACAGGAAGGACTGAGATGACCTTGTCGTTGGACACGGGACGACGGATTGCGCGGTCCGTCCACGCTGCGGCACACCGACTGCAATTGCGGCCGCTCACGATCGTCGTGCTCGACAGTGGGGGGCACGTCGTCGTAGCGGAAAGGTCGGACGCCTCGCCGATCGGTCGATTTGAGATCGCGCGAGGCAAGGCCTACGGCGCATTGGCGCTCGGCATGAACTCCCGCGCGATCATGGAGCGAGGCGAACGCCAGCCACAGTTCGTGGCTTCGGCCACAGCAGCTCTCGACGGACGCGTGATTCCCGTACCGGGCGGCGTTCTGGTCGACGATGCCAGCGGACGGCTCGTCGGGGCGGTGGGCGTGTCCGGGGACACGTCCGACAATGACGAATTGGTGGCGATGGAAGCCATTACTGCAGCGGGCCTCGCGCCCCGAGGCGCATGGGCATAGCGCGACCGACCGTCTCCGAGTCGGCTATCAAGCGAGGTTGAGCGCGCCACGTTTTAGTCGATGCCGCCGTAGCGACCAGCGCAGAACGACCGGAGACGGTCGGCGAGGATGTGTAGCTCAGCCGCCGCGTGATGCTCACGGTCCCAGGCGGCGTGCAGGTTGATGCTGAGTCGACCGGCGGGCGTTCGGATGGCCACGGGTACGAGATCGAATCTCGGATCGTCCGACACCACAGCGACTCCGCGACGAGCCGCTGCAAGCGCCTGTGCGACTCGCGGGTGTGCGCACTCGATGGGTTCATGGTGGGCGAGGCAAGCAGCAACCATGGCGTCGTCGAGCAGAAGACGAGGCCGAGCGGACCGGTCGAGCACGATCAAACGTTCCCTCGCAAGATCCTCAAGGTCCACCTCGTGGCTGGCTGCGAACCGGTGATCAGAAGAGACGTAGGCCCACACCGGAAGTTCCGCGACGAGCCTGCCAGCGAGCTCCCGCGGCGGTGGTGCAGTCAGTATCGCCATGTCGACGCGCGTCCCGATCGCGGCAAGGGCCTGCGGGTAGTTGCATTCTTCGACAGTGATGAGTGGATCGTCAGGAGACAGTTCGGCCAGGAATGGGGCCAGTACGTCCGACAGCGTGGTGGTGGGTGCCGCCATGCGGACGCGAGTCAGTTGGCCGGCGGCTAGGGAGGAGGCAATCGACGCCGCACCGTCCACGGCAGAGGCCACGGAGTCGGCGGCCGTGAGGAACTGACGCCCTGCGGCGGTGAGTTCCAACCTACGGCCGGTACGCGTGAAGAGCACGAGCCCCAGGTCGCGCTCAAGCTGCTGAATCTGGCGCGACAACGCAGGCTGCGATACCAGCAGTTCACCTGCCGCGGCCGAGATGGTGCCGAGACGGGCGACGGCTCGGAATGTCTCCAACAAGCGCAATTCCATGGCCGCAAGCGTCTCATGCATATGTGCCAAGCGCATACCACTGTAGCCGAAACAGCATTGGACGACATGAGCATGGTAGCGCACGCTGAGTGGGTGACCACCTACGCACCTGACGCAATGACTGCTCGCCGCCTCCTTACCGAACTACCTGGTCCCCGCTCGATCGAGCTTGCCCAGCGCAAGGCAGGCGCCGTTGCAGACGGCGTTGGGACGACCATGCCGGTCTACGCCGTTCGCGCAAACGGTGGAACCGTTGAGGACGTCGACGGCAATGTGTTGATCGACCTGGGCTCCGGCATCGCCGTCACGACCGTGGGCTCAAGTGCTCCCCGCGTCATTGACGCCGTTCGTCGTCAGGTCGAGGAGTTCACGCACACCTGTTTCATGGTCACCCCCTACGAGCCTTACGTTGAGGTCGCGGAGCGACTCAACCAGCTCACCCCGGGTGCCCACGACAAGCGGACCGTCCTCTTCAACTCAGGCGCTGAGGCAGTCGAGAATGCGGTGAAGATCGCTCGCGCGCACACCGGTCGGCAGGCCGTCGTGGTGTTCGACCACGCCTATCACGGGCGTACGAACCTGACGATGGCGATGACCGCCAAGTCGATGCCCTACAAGCACGGCTTCGGACCCTTCGCGCCCGAGGTGTACCGCGCCCCCCTGTCGTACCCCTTCCGGGACTCCGGTCTGGACGGACCGGAAGCGGCGCGGCGCGCGATCGACGTCATTGAGAAGCAAGTCGGCGCAGACAACCTCGCGGCTCTCGTCATCGAGCCCATCCAGGGCGAAGGGGGATTCATCGTCCCCGCTCGTGGGTTCCTTGCCGGGCTCGCGGACTGGTGTCGCCGCGAGGGAGTCGTCTTCGTCGCAGACGAGGTCCAGAGTGGCTTCGCGCGCACCGGCAAGATGTTCGCCTCGGAGCACGACGGCGTGGTACCCGATCTCATCGTGAGCGCCAAGGGCATCGCCGGCGGGTTGCCCCTGTCCGCCGTCACCGGGCGCACCGAGATGATGAACGCCGTGCACGCCGGAGGACTCGGCGGCACCTACGGCGGCAACCCGCTCGCATGCGCCGCCGCGCTCGCCGTCATCGACACCATCCTCGAGGACGACCTGATCGATCGGGCTGTCCAGGTCGAACACCTCATCAAGGGCCGGCTCGAGAAGCTGCGTGCCCGCGACGACCGGATCGGCGACGTTCGCGGTCGCGGGGCGATGGTCGCCGCCGAGCTCGTCCTTGCCGGCACCACCGAACCCGACCCCGGCCTGGCCAAGCAGATCGCCACCTATGCGCACCAGCAGGGCGTCATCGTCCTGACCTGCGGGACCTACGGCAATGTTCTGCGTTTCCTCCCGCCGCTCGTCATCAGTGACGCCGAACTGCACGAAGCATTCGACGTCCTCGACGAGGCATTCGCAGGAGTGGCGCGGTGAGAGGCATCAGCGTCACTCGTGCCCGGATCGTCGTCGGTGGCGACCCATCGGCTCGGGCCCTCACGCAGCTCGTCGCCTCACGCACGCACCTTGGCCGGGACAACAGCTGACCCGTCATCGCGTCAGCCCCTCTACCGACAGTCATCGACTCATCCTCCGCGAATCGACCACAGGCGTCCCCGTCGCAACCGCCCCAAGCACACCACCAGAGAGGCCCCTGCCCGTGAGCAAGCTTGACCCCATCTTGACCCGACTGGACCCCGAGGCAGGGATCTTGATCGGCGGGCAGTGGAGAAGGGGAAGTCGTTCGTTCGACGTCGACAATCCCGCAGACAAGACGATCCTGGCCCGAGTCGCAGACGGCGACAAGACACAAGCGCTCGCGGCCGTCTCGGCTGCCGTGGCAGCTGCCGCTGGCTGGCGCGACACAAGTCCGCGGAGTCGCTCGGAGATCTTGTACCGCACGTTCGAGGCGATGCGGCGCGACGCCGACGAGTTCGTCGCGCTCATCTGTGCCGAGAACGGGAAGTCCGAAGCTGACGCTCGCGCCGAGGTCGGCTATGCGGCCGAGTTCTTCCGCTGGTTCGCCGAGGAGGCCGTCCGAACCGGGGGGCAGTACGGCGAGGCGCCGGCCGGCGGGGTGCGCACTGTCGTCACTCATCGTCCCGTTGGCGTCGCGGCGCTCATCACGCCGTGGAACTTTCCGGCAGCCATGGCAACGCGCAAGCTCGCGCCAGCGCTCGCGGCGGGCTGCACGGTCGTTCTCAAGCCCGCTGCCGAGACGCCCCTGACGGCGCTGGCGGTGGCTCGCGCGCTCGAAGCCGCGGGACTCCCCGACGGTGTTGTGAACGTCGTGCCCACCACTGACCCGGCTGAGGTGGTGACGACGTGGATGGAGTCGCCGCAGGTGCGGAAGGTGTCCTTCACTGGATCCACCGGCGTCGGTCGGCACCTGCTCCGTCAGGCCTCGGAACGAATCGTCAACGCTTCGATGGAACTCGGTGGCAACGCGCCGTTCGTCGTTGCGGCAGACGCCGACCTCGAGGCGGCCGTCGACGGGGCGATGATCGCGAAGTTCCGCGGCGGGGGACAGGCGTGCACCGCAGCCAACCGAATCTACGTCCACGACTCGCGGGCTTTCGATTTTACCGCGATGCTCGCGGCCCGTGTTCGAGCGCTCCGCGTCGGTCCCGGCACTGACGCCCGTTCAGAGATTGGACCCTTAATCAGCTCCCGAGCGGTGGAGAACGTTCAGGGTCTCGTCGACGATGCCCTCAGCCGCGGTGCTCGTATCGCGGCAGTAGCCGAGATCCCGGACAACCTGAGCGGCTACTTCTACGCACCCACCGTCCTGGGCGACGTCGCTCCTGACGCGGCCGCAGTCCAGAACGAAATCTTCGCGCCCGTCGCGCCCGTAGTGACCTGGAACGACGAGTCCGAACTCCTCGACATGGTCAACGGACCCGAAATGGGTCTGGCCGCGTACATCTATTCGCGAGACCTCAAGTGGGCAATGCAGATCGGCGAGCGTGTGGACGCTGGAATGGTCGCGCTGAACCGCGGCCTCGTTTCCGACCCTTCCGCTCCCTTCGGAGGACTCAAGCAGAGCGGACTCGGACGCGAAGGTGCTCGCGAAGGCCTCGCGGAGTATCAAGAGACTCAGTACCTCAGCATCGACTGGAGCCCGGTTGAACGGGCGGTGTCGACGTAACCTGCGGTGATTGCGGCCCGAGGTTGCCAGACGCAGCCGGGAGCCAAGTAGGGGGCGGCACTCCTGTGCACAGTTTCCTGCGCCCCGAATCTGGTTGGCGGCGACATGTCCCGCTGCGAACTCGCAGACAAGCTGCGCGAGATAGGTGTTCGGGCTCTGGGTCCAGGACCTCACATCCCGAGCGCGTAATTGTTGCCCGCCCGCCTGACGGAATCCGTTGGGCAGGACCGCAGACCCTGGCAGCTCGCACGCCTTCCGTTGGACTGATGACCGTGGCGGTCCTTCTCCACGCGCAGCCGTCCTATGGCTCGTATGCCATCGATGGGGCGGTTGTCGCTTCCACGCATCGCCACGTGTTCCGGACAACTCACTTCGAGCCATGATCGCGACGAATCAAGCGGCTCGGGCTCGCACTCGGCGCTTGGCTTGGCGCTTGAGGAATGAGCGGCTCCGCTGATTACCGACCCGGCGTGCTCTTCGCCAGAGTGGGTCCAGCGCGGTCAGTCAGTGACCCAGCAGGCTCCAGAACGAGGACGCGAGGCGCGACGGCTTGCCGGAAGCGGCCTCGGTCTGGTCCGCGATCGAGAACGCCATGGTGCCTGCGTTGACGCCCAGCCAGCGAAACGGCTCCGGCTCCCACTTGCGTGACTGCCGACCGGCCCATGGAAGTGCGCGGACGCTGTCCTCGCGGTCGCCGATCTCGGCAGCAAGGGTTCGTCCGGCGAGGTGCGCTGTTGCGACGCCGTCTCCGACGTAACCGCCTGCGTGAGCCAGTCCTGTCCGTCGGTCGTAGCCCACCGATGGGTACCAGTCGCGAGGAATGCCCAGATTGCCGCCCCACGCATGGGTGAATTCGACGCCGTCGATGACCGGGAAGATCTCGGTCAGGATGCTGCGCAGCTTCGCGTGAACGCCTTCGTCGTTGTCGTACTCGGGTTTGATACGAGAGCCGAAGTGGTAGGGAGCCCCACGTCCGCCGAATGCGAGCCGCCCGTCGGCCGTGCGCTGACCATAGATTCGCAAGTGGCGCTTGTCGCTAAAGGTCTCGCGTCGGTGAAGCCCGATCTCATTCCACTGTTCGTCGCTCAATGGTGCGGTCGCGACCATGAGCGAGTACATCGGCACCAGGTCGCGCTTGGCGCCCGGCAGGTCGGCGGTGTAGCCCTCGGTGGCTCTGACGATGACATCAGCACGCACTGAACCCCGCGACGTCGTCAGACGCCGATCGCCGATCTCCAGTACCGCCGTGTCCTCGTAGATCTTGACGCCGAGGTCGCGGACCACGCGGGCCAGCCCGCCTGCGAGTTTGGCGGGATGGAGAACAGCGCAATGCGGGGTATAGGTGGCTCCAAGTAGATCCGAGGCTGCCACTCGACGGCTGGCCTCTTCGCGGGTCAGTAGTTGCATGTCGTCGGCAGCGAACCCCCAATCTCGCCAAACCTGCACCTCGCGTTGTGCACGAGCCCACTGCGCGGCGTTGCGCGCGGTCGAGATGTAGCCGGCTTGCTCGAAGTCACAGTCGATTGCTTCTGCGGCTACGACCGCGCCGATTTCGCGCACGGTCGAGAACATCGCTCGCTGCATCTGTGTCGCGTCGAGGCGGCTGCTGCTGGACTCAACCTTCCTGAGACTGGCGGGGAAGATCGCGGAGCACCAACCGCCGTTGCGACCCGACGCCCCGAACCCGACAAATTCCTTTTCGAGGATGCCAATCCGCAGCGTGGGGTCGGCCTTGATCAGGTAGTAGGCCGTCCACAGCCCTGTGTAGCCAGCACCGACGATGGCGACATCAACGTTCGTGTCACCGGGCAGTTCGCTGCCAGGGGTTCTGCCCAAGTTGGCGTCTTGATGCCAGAAGCTGATCGCAGCAGGGTCCGGGCTGTGCGTGGGCGTCATCGGGCTACTTTTCTTCCGCTCGGTGGGAGTGAGGAGCTCGAAGGGCAACTCGCATCGCCAATCGAACGTGCATCAGTCTCGTTGTGGCTAGCACGTCGACGCCATTGGACCGTCGACCAAACTCCGCACCCTCTGCTGGACGCACGTACGAGCGGTTCAGGATCCGGCTTGTCCGTCGGTCGGGGCGGTGCTGGCCTTCAATGACGTCACGCAGCTGATCCGGGCCACGGCCGCTGGAGCGACGCATGTCGGAGCGGTCGGCGAGGCCGTCCTTATGTGTCACTGCCGGAGCCGTCGCGGAAGGGCCGAACGGTCCTGCTCGACATCAGGCTTGACTATTGCGTGACGCGATTTCTCGACAACGTGGACAGCTGTCCTGCTCAGAATCGAGAGGGAATGACTGATCCCACCACTTGGTCCAGGACTCGCACCTGATGCCACACGCCGTGGTCATCGTGCCCATCTCCTTGGCGTGGATCCTTGACGTCGGCACCATGACGACTTCTCGGGTCTCCTCTTGGCGTCGACTCGACTCAGCGACGACGAACCACCTGTTCACGCAATCACCGACTTTGGGCTCCGAAGCTGGCGGCCGTTGCAACATGCAAGGAGGACCGCCGTAACGCGGCTCGCCGTCGGCGCGCCTGATCCATCCGGCCCGGTCGAACTGTAGGACGACGCGTTGCGGTCGGCCTGTCGGTGATCAGAGAACTTTGCGGAAGCTTCTGTCGGAATCATGGCCTCAGGGAGTGAGGGTGGCGGGATCAGCGAGGCCCAGAACACGCCTCTGGCCCTGACCGGTCGACGGTGAGCGGACGACGAGATGCCGGTTCGTGAGGTGTTGCGCAGGACGGCCTACGTCAGTCCACCAGCCGCAGTGACTCGCGCTTGTAGGGCAGGGGTGACGACGGGTCGGGCGACTCGAACTCGCGTGCCAGACGATGACCGTCGAACATCACCTCGGCCAGCGGGCGCGGCGACAGTGCGTCGCCGATGCAGTAGACGGCATCGATCCCCGAAGCATCCAGTGCTTGGCGATCGGCCATCAGTTGCTGGTACAGATCGTCGACCGGGGACCGCATCGTCACGAGCACCGCTGCGTCCGTCTCCAGCGAGAAAGGCACCTCGAATTCGCCCACGCCCCGAAGCACTCCTAGGCCGGCTTCCGTCAGAAGGACGTCTCGATACATGGCTACGCCGCTGGCGTGGAGGGATGATCGAACGGCGGGCCCGTCCAGCGTCAGGTCCCCTTCCGCGGCAA
Organism: Nocardioides furvisabuli; assembly: GCF_021083185.1. GTDB lineage: Bacteria > Actinomycetota > Actinomycetes > Propionibacteriales > Nocardioidaceae > Nocardioides > Nocardioides furvisabuli. Next base: position 38,052 of record NZ_JAIGQB010000001.1, read on the forward strand.
CGCTGGCGTGCGGCGTCACGATCGAAACGTTGTACCCCTCGTTTGCAAGCAGCTGAGCGAGGCTTGACCCCAGGTAACCGCCCTCAGCGTCGTAGACGCTCACCCGGCACCCGGGGGTGGGCCGCTCGCCCCCGAGGAGCAGTTGTTCCGGCGTGAACACCCACTTCAGACCATCAAGTCCTGGTAGCGCCGCGTGTGTGCTTGGCGTGAGGCCGTTGCGCAGCCATCGGGCGCCTGTCGCTATGACCACGTGCGAGGCCCCGTAGTCGAGAATGGCGTCTGCGTCCAGGGTGGTCGCCGGAATGAACTGTAGGTTCGAGAGTTTGTCGACCTGGATGAGCCTGTGGTCGATGAATCGTCCCCACTCTCGCAGTCCCGGTAGCTCGACCACGGGACGGAGATGTCCACCGACCTGGTCGGCGGAGTCCACAAGGTGCACCATCTCGGCTCCCCGTTTCGCGAGTCCGATGGCTGCTTCCAAACCAGCTGGTCCGGCGCCGACGACGAGGATGCTGGCGTTCTTGTCTTCGAGTGGTTCGAACCGTTCAGGGTGCCAGCCACGCCTGTATTCCTCGCCGGCAGTGGCGTTTTGCGCACACGCCATGTTGCCACGATCAAGACTGCTGATGCAGTGGTTGATACCCATGCATTCCCGGATGTCCTCGGTCCGCCCCTCGTAGAGCTTCTGGGGAAAGAAGGGGTCAGCGATCGATTGACGCGCCGATCCGATGATGTCAATGACGCCGGACCGCACGGCCTGTGCCATCGAGTCAGGGCTCGTCCATCGGGAAACTCCGACGATGGGCTTCTCGGTAGCACCGCGTATACGCGTGAAGAGATCCATGTTGCGCCCCTCGGGGATGACTCGCGAGGGACTGATGTCGCTTCCCCAGTCCAAGACGGACCCGACATTGAGATCCCACAGGTCGACGAGTGGATCGGCCATCTCTATCAAGGCCGCGCTCTCCTCAAGCGTGTGCCCCCAGGGACCTTGCGTCTGGACTGACATGCGAGTCGCGATGGCGCAGTCGGCACCGACTGCGTCCCGGACTCGGCTGAGCGTCTCGACCCAGAACCTGGCCCTGTTCTCGAGCGACCCTCCGTACCTGTCGTTGCGGTGGTTGTGGAACGGTGACAAGAACTGCGCGAAGAGGTATCCATATCCGGCCAGCACGTCCACGATGTCGTAGCCCGCGTTGCGGCCGCGCACGGCCGCGTCGACGAAGGACTGTTCGACGCGGTCTATGTCCTCAACAGTCATGATCTTGGGAGTCCCGAGCGGCCCCGCGGGCGGCGGCAGCTCGCCTGCCAGGCCGGATGGGGATAGAGCATGCTCGCGGGACAGCCGCCGCATGGCGTGGGCGCCACCGTGGTGCAGTTCGATGCTCGCAAGCGCCCCATGGTCATGGACGGCGTCCACCATCAGCTTGTGTCGTCGTTCGTCTTCGTCGTCCCAGATGTCGCTGGAGTGCAAGGGGAACTCGTCGCTGCTGGGTCCGACGCTGGAGAACTCTGTCGAGACTGCGGCCCAACCACCTTCAGCGCGAACTGCACGGTATGAGGCCCAGGTGGACGGACGCAGCACTCCATAGGCAGTTCCATGAGGAACGTTGAAGAACCGGTTACGCAGGGTCTTGGGACCAATGGTGATCGGCTGGAACAAGACCTTGTGATGATCAGCTGGGGGCACGGAAGATCCAACCTCGCTTCAGAGATCACTGGACGGCCGCCAGGACGGCTTGCACAACGCCTGCTTGCTCGGCGACGCGATCATCGGCGAGGACGTCGTGTGTCGCGACCTGGGCCTTGCGAGAAGTCCGCTGGCTAGCCAGAGGTCTTCCTTGGTGCACTCTTTTGCGGGTCCGACGCTAACCAGCGAACTGAGGGCCTGTTTTGTGAAGATCGCCAAAGGCGTGGACCATCCTTCGACGGATAGTTCTAAATCAGCGGGCTCCCGTGACGCTTCGAATGCCGATCCTCGATGAACGAGGTTGTCGCGATCACTGCTGCGATGTCCGTGAATCGCCAGCGTTCTGACCCGGAGCACGGCTGCAAGCCCACGAACGTCGTGCCTCCCAGCGATCGCGTCGCGTACGCGGACAAGCTGTGTCACCGCGCGCTCGGGGGAGCCGAGTGCTCGAGTCCCCCGCGGGGTCGCCACGCTGGCTCTCGAACGGACCTCGCGTCAAGCAGTCGTCACCCACTCATAGCTCAACTGCACGAGGTCCCACACGACCTCCAGCTCCTGACGATCCCTGGGACCGAACACCAGCAGGGCATCCTGCACTGGATGAGGGAGGCCCCATCGGGCGTCCTCCACCTCCTTCATCACCGACCCGGGGACCGAGAGGTGGAGGCTCCCGTCGTGATGAGGATGCAGGTGCGCGAACTCGCGTCCCCGCTGAAATCTCTCCGGCGGAGCCGACCCGAAGCCTTCCGCGAGGTGGAGAGCCCGTGCGTGCGACACCGACACCAAGGTCGGGGCCATGTAGGTAAAGGGAAGCGCACGCATGCGGAACCAGAGCTCTTCCTGCACCATCACCGGAGCGATCTGGGAGCGTTGACCGTGCGGGGCTGGACCGATCACGTCCGGCAGCGAACCTTGGCGGCGGGGCAGGGCGAACGCGTGGAATGTCATCGCCGACCTCTCAGCGCTGACGACGCGCCAGCAACGAGTGGGTGTCTGCTAGAGATCGCTTGTCCCACCATGAGGTAGTCGAGGTCTGCGTCCTCGAGGGCCGAGAACACAGGTCCGGCTGGATGGAATGACCAGTCGCAGAAGCGGTCTCTTGCCGACATCGCCGCTGGCGCGGGATCTGCGACGCGGGAAATATGAAGGGTCACCCGTTGAGCGTAGGCAGAGTGCACGGCCGCCGTCATTAGTCGTGCCGTATGAAACTCGATGCGCCACCGTTCGTTCGTACAGCACCTCAAGGGTCGGCCAGAGCGCTCGGGGGTGCCGTCACGCCGTTCGTCCCAACAACGTCCCCGCGCACGGGGCGCCTACGCGCTTGCCGGAAGGTGATAGAGGTCACCTGTCTTTCGTCGGATCGGGGTAACAGGGCACGTGACGACAACTCGCCAAGATGAGCACCAAGTGGACGAGAGGGAAACAGCATGGTCGACAGCGTCGAGATCGCAGTCGTCGGAGCCGGCTTCGCCGGACTCCGAGTAGCGCGGGATCTGAGCGCGGATGGCCACTCGGTCGTGCTGCTCGAAGCAGCCGGACGAGTCGGCGGCCGCGCATTTAGTCGAGAGTCCTCGACTGACCCCGGGACCACGGTGGAAGTGGGAGGAGCCTACTTCCACCGGCACCACCACGCCCGCCTCGCAGCAGAGGTCGACCGCTACAACGTTGAGACGCAACCTGCGGCCCCGTTCAAGGTCTTTCGGAACAAGCTTGCGCCTGGGGGACAGGATTCTGCGTTCCCCATTCCGTTCGACGAATTCCTTGAGGCCGAGAGAGTCCTCTACTGCCTCATCCGCGACGCACGCCGGATCGATCCTCACGCAGGTCTTGAGAACCAGGACCTCAAAGACCTGGACATCTCCGCGCACCACTACCTGAACGAACTGAACCCCCCGCCGGTCACCAACCAGCTGCTGCGATCGTGGATCTGGAACATGATGGGCCAGCGCGTCGAGGACGCTTCAGCCCTGTGGGTTCTCCAACTGATCGCGTCGCACGACTACTCCGTACTCGGCGTACTGCTGTCGTTGGACGAAGTCATGGCTAGCGGCACCGCAACACTGACGACCGCGATGGCCAACGACGTGGCCGATCTCCGGCTTGGTGAGTCGGTGCACTCCATCCATCAGCAGGCGGACCGGGTCGACGTCACGTACGGCGCGGAGCGTCGGTTGCATGCCCGACACGTGGTTGTCGCGACGCCCCTGAACTGCATGCGAGACCTGCGGTTCGAACCTCCCTTGGCGGGCCCGCGGGCGGAAGTCGTTGCGGAAGGACACGGAGGTCGGGGCCTCAAACTTCTCATCCACGTGCATGACGTGCCGGAAGGCATCTCGTGCACCGGTGACGGCATCTTCCCGACCTTGTATGACTACCTACCCGCTTCCGACGGCGGGCGGATCCTTGTCGGCTTCACCGACCGGGATTCCTTCGACCCCACGGATAGCGACGCGATTGAAGCTGCGGTTCACCACTATCTGCCTGAGGCCGTCGTCGTCGGAACGGATTATCACGACTGGTGCGCGGATCCACATGTCCGTGCGCCGTGGGTTTCCCCGCGGATCGGCCAGGTGACGCGCGCCCACAAGTCGCTCGGTGAGCCACACGGTCGCGTGCACTTCGCGGGCTCCGACGTATCCCTACTCTTCCCGGGCTATATCGAGGGCGCGCTAGAGACCGCCGACCGGGTGCGGTCAGAGATTCGCGGCTGAGAAGCCTCACCTGGCTTTCACTCGCCCGGGCGGAAGTCGCTCGACACCCCTGATAGGCACGGTGGCCTCACCCGTGGCGTAGTTCCGCGCAACGCTGCTCGTGCGGCTTGCAGACCTCATGGACTGGGAGTCGTCTGTGTACGACGGCGAGTACGAGCCGGCCGAATTTCAGGAACGTATCCGTCGCAGGCACAGCCTTCCCCGCCAACGTCGACCTTGTCGGCGACGACCAGGGCCCAGGACGCCGACTTCCTAGACCAGACCGGTACGTGGGTGGTCGTCACTCCATGGAGGACTGCCAGCAACAGCGCGAGCGGCGGTTGCAGGAAGGTGACAGGGATCACGACAACTTCGTCGAATATCAGCAACGCATGCTGCCCGGCTTGCCGCCCAAGATGTCCCTCACTCTCACAAGGAGGGGCCATGAGCAGCATCGTCCGAGGCCACGACCCTACTGCAACAAGGTGTGCCACCTCGGGAACAGCTCCTGTCCCACTCACGCAACTCAGGCCCGCGCGCACTACCCACCCGCGCTGCTGGACGGAGCTCGGCAACACCGCCCGCTCCTTGCCGACGTGCTTCTCGGACTGCAGTAACAGCGGCACCACCCGGGCGTACGTCTCGCCGCTGCATCCGCAAGGTGTTCGCACCTGATCCCGCTCACCGTTCGAAGGAAGAAACGACATGTACCTGACAACTGCTTCACGGATTCGCCGACTCACCGGCGCGGTCCTGGTGCTGGCGGTGATGGGAGCCGCCAGCGGCTGCAGCACCGAATCCGGTGGTCAGTCCACTACTGCTACGACGTCCAACGACGACGAAGTGGCGCAGAACGCGACCGCCGCCATTGAGAAGCTGTACGGCAACGGGACGTTCGCCGAACCGGCATCGACCGGCCCCAAGGCACAACCTGGCTACAGGGTCGCGATGGTGAGCTCGGGGACTCAGTCTCCGACAGGCACGTCCACGGCGAACGGGGCCAAGGAGGCCGCCGAGCTCCTTGGTTGGGATCTCTCCATCTATGACGGGAAGTACGAGCCCTCTGAGTACCAAGAAGGCATCCGTCAGGCCGTCTCGCAGAACGTGGACGCGATCTGGCTCTACTCGATCGACTGCCCGCTAGTGAAGACGGCACTCGAAGAGGCCAAGAAGGCAGGCATCCCGGTCTTCTCCCAAGAGGCCGCCGACTGCAGTGATGTCGACCCCAGCGAGACGTCGTACTACGAGCGGAGCCTCGAGTTCTCCGAAGGTAGCTTCATCGAGTGGGGCGAGGGTCTCGGTGCATCGGAGGCTACGTGGCTGCTTTCCAAGCTCGGGTCCAAGGCCGACGTCATCGAGGTCAGCAACACCGAGCTCGTCATCACCAAGGCTGTGCATGACGGCTTCCAGAAGGCCATGAAAGAGCAGTGCCCTGAGTGCAAGGTCACGACCCTCCCGATTCGTTTGGCGGACTTCGGGCCCGCCCTGCAGGAGAAGGTCTCGACCGCACTCCTCCGGAACCCCGAGGCGAATGGGCTGGCCTTTTCCTACGACGACCTCGTAACGGCTGGCGGTGCAGCAGCGGTCATGGCATCAGGACGGAACGACTCGCTGGAGGTCGTAGCCGGCAGCGGCTATGCGGCCAATATCGACCTCGTCCGGCAGAACAAGGGCCAGGACGCTGGGTGGACCTACGACGGCGCATATGAGGCCTGGTCGACAGCGGACATGATCAACCGGTACTTCGCTGGCGAGGACAGTGTTCCGTCAGGGGTGGGCATCTCGATGTTCGACCACGACCACGACCTTCCCCCCGAGGGCGAAGCTTGGTCGACCAGCATCGATTACCAGCCGGTTTTCAAGAAGGTATGGGGCGTCTCCTGATCCGTTCCACCAGGGGGAGGACGTCCGCGCCCTCCCCCTGGATTGGACTCACCCGCCCGGTCTCGGTCCAGGGGTCAGGACACCGCTCGGACGTGTCACTGAGAGCCGTACAATCCAGTCATGTCGATCGAGCACGACCTGCGGGCCGTCGCAGATGAGCTCATCCTCAAGATCCCCGCTATCGGTGAGGAAGTCCGGGAACGCTGCCGCTCCGGCGCGCCCAATTACTACCGACGCAACGACCCGATGCTGCTTGAAACCGAACTTCCTAGCATCACTGGCGCACTCACCAGCGTCATCCACGGCCTCCGCAACGCCCGACAGCTTCCGGAGGGTGCCTCCGAAGGCGCCTTGGAGGAAGCGAGAGTTGCAGCGCAGGCCGGCGTGGAGCTCACCGACCTTCTTCTGACCCGCCGGATCGGCCAAGTGGTCCTGTGGAACTGGATCCTCGAGACGGCCGTACGCATCGTCCCCGCGGGCCCGCGTCAGATCGCCGTCTTGAAGCAAGCCGCGGAGTATCACTTCGCGTGGAACGATCGCATCACGCATGACGTAGTAGCGACATACGAGCAGGAGAAGTCGGCGTACTTCTTCCACAGCCGGGACCGACAGCGTCGAGCAATCGTGACGGATCTTCTCAACGGAGTACCGACAGATACTGAGCAGCTCGGCTACAACCTGAAGGTCGACCATCTGGCCGTCGTCGTCTGGGGCGGTACTTCCAGGGTCGCGTTGAAGTCCTTGGCGGCGCTCTACGACGCGTCCCTCCTCGTGGTCGAAGGCACAGGCGGGACATCCCTGGCTTGGTTGGGCAACAGCCGGCTCTGCGAATCCTTCGAGCGGAAGTTCGCAACCTTCCAGCCGCCGGCGGCCACCTTCGTTGCGGTCGGGGGGCCGCTCAACGGAATCGAGGGATTCCGTCGGGCACACAGGCAGGCGTGGCAGGCTTGCCGCGTAGGACGCCTCAGATCCGAACCGATCACCCGCTACCGCGATGTCGCTCTCGAAAGCGTCGTATTGCGCGACGCGCCCGCCGCTCGCGACTTCATGACGAGCGAGCTGGGGCCGATCGGAGAGGACGACGCGCGCACGCAACTGTTGCGCGAAACGCTGCGGGCCTACTTCGACACGGGGCAGAACGCAGCCGCTACCGCAGTCCGCATTCGCGTGCATGAACGAACCGTGGCGTACCGACTCAAGTCGATCGAGGAGCGCCTGGGGTTCCCGATCAACGACCGCCGCGACGAGCTCGCCGTTGCCCTACGTCTAGCCGACGTCCTCCACGACACCAGCGATCGTCAACTGTCCATCCTCGGCGAAAGCAGCCAAGGCGAGACGGGCATCTGAAGCGACTCATACACCTCCGCGCCGGCCCCACCGCCAGACCCGAGACGCTCGGCACGTCAGCAATCCCACAAAGACCACCCCCATCTTGTCGGAGCATGCAGAGGCGATCGGAATGGTCGGCTCCCAAACTGACGCAGCGCAGTCGCGCACCCGAGCGTTAGTAAAGGAGTTCCCCATGATTCGCCACGTCTTTTCCTGGCGGGTGGCCGAGGGCCACAGCAACGACGACGTCATCGAGCTGTTGAACACCCTTCGTGAGCCGTACCCCTACATCAAGTACTGGGAGCTCGGCGCACATGAAGGCGACCCGGGCGACAACGGCCAGCCCTTCAGCGGTGTGCTGATCAACGACTTCGAGTCCTGGGATGACCTGCAGAAGTACTCGATCGACGAGTTCCACCTCGAGGTCGTGGCTAAGCTCAAGCCGAAGCTGGCCGAGCGCGCCGTAGTGGACTTCGTGCGTGAGGAGTCCTGATGGGCGAAAGGGCAGGCATCAAGGTCGCTACCAGTCCCTGGGGCCCCGATGACCAACTCGGTGCTCTCAACCACCTGAGCCCTGAGGGCTCCGCGTCAATCCTGGCGCGCGTCGACGGTTCCAAGAGCTACGACCTCAGCATTGACTACTTCGTTGGAATGCCCAGCTTCCAGGCGGCAGGCGACCCGAGCTACCAGCTCTTCATGAGCCACACACCCAGCGGTACCGTCGTCGACAACATGAACGGGGTGGGGGAGACCGGCAATCGGCACGTCTGCTACTCCGGCGACGTCGTCTTCATGTACACCCATACAGGGACGCACATCGACTCCCTGAGTCACTTCGGAGTCGACGGACATATCTACAACGGGTTCTCGGTCGAGGACAATCTTGGAAGCCGCGGCTGGACCAAGGGCGGGGCCGAGGTCATCCCGCCTATCATCACCCGTGGCGTCCTTCTCGACGTAGCCAAGAGCCACCAGGTCGAGTGTCTGCCCGATTCATACGCGATCACCATCGAGGACTGTCAAAAGGTCCTAGACAATGTGGGCATCACCCTGCAGGCCGGTGACGTCGCGATGGTCCGGACGGGACGCATGGGTTTTTGGCCCGACGGTTCAAGGGTCCTGGGCAATCCTCCCGGGCTCAGCCTGGAAGCGGCCAAGTGGCTTACCGCTCAGGGCATCTCGGCCATCGCTGCCGACCAGGAGTGCGTCGAAGTCGGGCCGTCCCAGCACGAGGACAACTGGCTGCCTGGGCACTGTCACTTCCTTGCCGAGGCCGGAGTTCCGATGATCGAACTGGTCAACTTGGAGGACCTGTCGCGGGACGACGTCAACGAGTTCTGTCTGATCGCCGCCCCCATCCGTTTGCGCGGCGCGAGCGGCGCACCGCTTCGCCCCATCGCGCTGCCGCTGCGCGCCAGTTAAGCGCGACGAGAGCCACGGACAAGGAGGAACGGGATGACCATGCCGAAGGTAGCTGTCGTCGGCGGATCGATCGCCGGTCTGACAGCGGCGAACGTGCTGCGTGACGCCGGTTGCGACGTCGACGTCTACGAACGCAGCGACACACTGCTGTCTGGTTTTGGCACCGGGATCGTGGTTCAACCCGAGCTCGTCCGATACCTGCTGGAGCGCACCTCGACAACACTGGAAGACATCAGCGTCCCCAGTCACGAGATGCGGTACTTCGACGCTGCTTCTGGAGAGAGCACGGGCAATGTTGAAGCCGGATGGCGCTTCACGGCCTACAACGCCGTCTACCAGAAGCTGCTCGACTCCTTCGGGGAGCAGCGGTACCACCTGGGCAAGGAACTCGTTAGCGTGACCCCCGGGACAGACAACTCCTCAGCCGTCTTCGCCGACGGCAGCGAAGTCGTTGCCGACCTCATCGTATGTGCGGACGGCGGCGGTTCTGTCGCGAGATCCCAACTGCTCGGTAGGACCCCCGACTACGCCGGCTACGTGACGTGGCGTGGGATGGTGGACGAACGTGACGTCTCGGCCGAAACGTGGGAATTCTTCCAGGGCGCCTTCACCTACGGGCTGCTTCCTGACGGACACATCATCGCGTATCCCATCAGTCAGGTGTCTTCCGAAGGTGTGGTGACGGGCGAAACCCGGCTCAACTTCCAGTGGTACTGGAACGTTGAGGCCGGAGCGGCACTCGACGAACTGATGACGGCGAACGACGGCAGCAGGCGTCCCGTTTCCGTTCACTTCCCGGCGCTGCCGAAGTCCAGCCTCGAAACCTTCCACGGCCGCGCGACCACCCAGCTGGCGTCCGTCTTCCGTGACCTCATCACCGGGGCTCCCCAGCCGTTCGTCACCATCGTCGCCGACGCCGATGTCCCGCGGATGGCGTTCGACCGAGTCGTTCTCATCGGTGATGCCGCGTTCACGCCACGGCCACACGCCGCGGCCGGAGCTGCGAAGGCGGCTGCGGATGCATGGACGCTCGCCGATCGGCTCGTCGAAGCGGACGGGGACGTCCGTCAGGCGTTGACGTCGTGGGAACCCGAGCGATTGATCGTAGGGCAGGCCTACCTGGCCAAGGTGCGAGCCATGGCCGCTGTTCTGCAGCACGGGGGAGAGTTCCCCCCAGGGGCGTCCGAGTACCGATTCGGTCTCCCCCAACCCGCGTAATACGGGGCACGTCCCCGCCTGCCCGCGTTGCGACTGACGCAATATTGGAACGGCGCCCAGCCGAATAGGAGAAACCGATGCAGTTGCTCAACGAGTTCGAAGTAGCGCTTCCGCCCAAGAAGACGTGGACCCTGCTCACAGACCTGGAGAAGGTCGCACCGTGTCTTCCCGGGGCCTCGATCACCTCGGTCGACGGCGACGACTACCACGGCCGCGCCAAGATCAAGGTTGGTCCGATCACCGCCGAGTACAAGGGCGTCGCACAGTTCAAGGAACTTGACGAGAGCGCGCACACGGCCGTTCTCCTGGCACGCGGCAAGGACGCCCGCGGGCAAGGAGATGCCACCGCAAACGTTAGGGCGACACTCCATCCGAAGGGCGGAGGTACCCGCGTCGTCGTCGAGACGGAGCTCGCGCTCACCGGCAAGGTCGCTCAGTTCGGACGAGGAGTGCTCGCCGACGTGAGCGGGGCACTCATGACCATGTTCGCGCAGCGGCTGCAAGAGATGGTGGCGGCCGAAGGCGGGTCCGACTCGATCGCGTCCTCGGACACCGTTGCATTGGCCGGCGCCCAGGCACCTTCGGAGACCGCGGCGACGCCCGCCCCGACGGCGTCCACCCAGTCGACCCAGACGTCGACCCAGACGTCCGGCGTGGCGGGCTCGCGTGGCAGCGAGCGCGATGACGAGGTGCTGGACGTCCTCGCGTTGGCCGGCGGCATGTCGTGGGCCAAGGCTCTTCCGACCGGTGGGGCGCTCGTCAGCGTCGTAGCCGCACTGATCAGTGTCTTCGCCGCGGGATACGCGTCGGCGCGGGCACGGTCCGCCAATCGTTGATGTCGCAACTCACCGCTGATTGAGGGAGCATGCCGTGAAGCCACCGAAGTTTCGTTATGTCGCACCGAGGACGCTGGACGAGGCTGTCGAGCATCTGGCGGCTGACCCGGACGCGAAAGTGCTGTCGGGTGGTCAGAGCTTGATGCCGCTCTTGGCGATGCGACTGGCCGCGCCCTCGATCCTGGTCGACCTACAGCATGTGCCCGGCCTCGATGGCATCGAGGACCAGGGCTCATCTGTCCTGATCGGAGCGGGCGTGACGCACCGAGAGATCGAGCGCTCAGATGTGATCGCACAGCGTCTACCGATCTTGTCGTCGGCAGTGGTCCACATTGCCCACCCGCAGATCCGGTCACGCGGCACCTTCGGCGGAAGCACTGCGCATGCCGACCCATCCGGAGAGTGGCCGACCGTCCTGCTCGCTCTTGGCGCCACCATGCACGCGGTGGGTCCTCGTGGACGGAGGACGATCGAGGCCGACGACTTCTTCGTTGGCCCTTTCACCTCCACGCTCGACGAGGACGAGATCCTGACTCACGTCTCGGTGCCCACCACCCGCACTGCCTGGTCGTTCCAGGAAGCGGCGGTCAAGCGGGGCGACTACGGACTTGCGCTTGTCGCTGCCACCGGCATCCCTCGCGATGGACAGCTTGCCGAGGCCAGGGTCAGCGTCGGCGCGGCGGTTGGCTCGGTCCGACGCCTCACGGACGTCGAACGTCTTCTGTCTCGCGGCCCCGTGACCGACGCTCTCGCCGAGGAGGCAGCCCTGACCGCAGCTGCGTCGGTCGACCCGATCTCGGACATCCATGGGAATAGCGAGTATCGCCGGAAGCTGGTCGCCTCACTCGTAAGGCGTGCCGTGCTCGAACTCAAGAACGGAGCGTGACGTGTCCACCACCCCCGAGGAGCGCCTGGACGTCTCCATGACGATCAATGGCCGCCGCTACCGCTCAACGGTAGAAGCACGCCGAACGCTGGCGGACTTCATCCGCGAGGATGCGCAACTGCCCGGCACCAAGCTCGGCTGCGAGCACGGAGTGTGCGGCGCATGTACGGTGCTGCTCGACGACTTGCCGGCGCGATCGTGCCTCACCCTCGCCGTGCAGGCGGAGGGTCGCCAGATCCGCACCGTCGAGAGCCTCGCCGAGGGCCAGGAGCTGAACACCCTTCAGCGCGCGTTCCGTGAGCAGCACGGACTCCAGTGCGGCTTCTGCACGGCCGGCTTCCTCATGACGGCAACGGCGTTGCTGGAGGAGAACCCCACCCCGACACGAGACGACATCGTCGAGACGGTTTCGGGCTCGCTGTGTCGGTGTACCGGCTACCAGACCATCGTCTCGGCGATCGAACAGGCGGCGGCCGAGGGTCAGAACGTCACGAACGGAGGCGACCAGTGAAGAAGCTCGACAAGCACCAGCACATGAGCACGCCGGCCGTGGCTGCTCGATCCGTCGGAACCCGGGTGCTGCGGTCCGAAGACCCTCGCCTTCTCACCGGGCGTGGCGAGTTCATCGCCGACATCGACCTGCCACGCCAACTGCACGTGGCGTTCGTACGCAGTCCTGTGGCACACGCGCGCATCACCAACATCGACTTGTCCGCGATCCGTGACGCGGATGGTGTCGCACTGGCGTGGTCCGGGAAGGACGTGGCCGCATTCTGCGAGGGCCTGGTCGGTGAGATGGCAGTCGAAGGCTGCGTCCCAACCACGATGCCGCTGCTTGCGGGCGACGAAGTGCTGTACGTCGGTGAGCCTGTCGCCGTGGTCGTCGCTGAATCGCGCTACGCGGCAGAGGATGCCTGCGAGCTGATCGACTGGGACTTCGAGGAGCTGCCTGCCGTCATCAACATGGACGCGGCGGCCGCCGGCGGGCCTGTGGCAAACCCGCAACTGCCCGACAACCTCGGACTCAACGGGGGCGCCAGCTTTGGCGATGTCTCAGCGGCATTCGACCAGGCCGCTCAAATCGTGGAGGGGCGGTTCTACACCTGCCGGGTGTCGGCGGCACCCATGGAGACTCGCGGCGTCATCGCCGACTACGAGTGGGCGTCGAAGACGCTTCGCCTGTGGTCGAACACTCAGATGCCGCATTACCTCAAGTACATGCTGACCGCCTACCTCGGTTTCCCGGAGCAGAGCGTCGAAGTCATCACTCCCGACACCGGCGGCGGGTTCGGCATGAAAGCACACGTCTATCCCGAAGAGATGTTGCTGCCGCTCCTCGCGAGAGAAGTCGGCCGGCCCGTCAAGTGGATCGAGGACCGACGAGAGAACCTCATCGCCGGCGCCCATGCACACGAGCAATACGTCGACATCGCCTATGCGCTCGACGCTGAGGGAAAAATCACCGGAGTCCGTACGCACGCTCTTGGTGACGGAGGCGCCTACCACATGCCCCCGTGGTCCATGGCCGTAGAGCCCTGGTGCGCCGTGGTCATGACACCCACCGGTATCTATGACGTGCCCGCTGCGGAGTACACCTACAAGGCCGCAGCCACCAACAAGACGCCTGTCGGCGCTTACCGCGGCGTCGGCTACATGGCAGGGACATTCGCCCGCGAGTGTCTCGCCGACGATGCCGCCCGTGCGCTGGGAATGTCGCCCTTCGATTTCCGCCGACACAACGTCGTGCGTGAGTTCCCGTGGACCAATCCGCAGGGCATCGTCTACCAGGAGGGAAGCTGGCGGCAGACGATCGACGCGCTCGAGGAGATGGTCGACTACCCGGCTTTCCTGCATCGCCAGGCCCAACTGCGCGAGCAGGGCCGATACATCGGACTTGGCCTCAGCTGCTTCGTGGAGAGCAGCGGCGAGAGTTCGGCGACCAGTCTCGAGCATGGGCTCGGCGACGTCTACCACGACACAGCGACGGTCCGTCTGAATCCCAACGGGACCGCCAACGTGACCATCGGTCTCTCCGCGCAGGGCCAGGGGCTCGCAACGACGATGGCTCAGATGGCAGCCGACACCTTGGGGATCAAGGTTGAGGACGTCAGCGTCCAGACAGCGCGGTCGACGGACCATGCCTACGGCTCGGGCACCATTGGCAGCCGTGGCGCAGTCGTCGCGGGTGGGGCCGTGGCACGAGCCGCAGATGTCGTCAGGGAAAAGGTGCGGCAGGTAGCCGCCCACATGTTGGAAGCGGCGACTGACGACATCGAGTTGGTCGACGGTCTCGCGTCGGTCAAGGGCGTGTCAGACGCATCCGTGTCCATCGCCGACGTGGCCACCGCTATCTACTTCGACCTCGACTCCTGGCCCAAGGACTTTGAGCCGAGCCTCGAGGCGACGCAGGCCTACGACCCGTCTCAGGCGATGTTCAGCAACGGGGGCCACGCGATCCTGGTCGAACTCGAAGCCGAGACCGGGTTTGTGCGTTTCGAGAAGATCTACTCCGTCGAGGACTGCGGCACAGTCATCAACCCCAACATCGTTGAGGGACAGATCCGAGGTGGGGTCTTGCAGGGCATCGGCGCATCGGTGTTCGAGGAACTCGCGTACGACGAGTCAGGTCAGATCCTCACGACCACTTTCCTCGACTATGGGCTGCCCACCATGGACGTCGCGCCGCCGTTCGAGATTCACCATCTCGAGACGCCTTCCTCACACTCGGCTTCGGGTGTGAAGGGGATGGGTGAGTCGGGTCTGATCGCGGCTCCAGCGGCCGTCCTGAACGCTGTCAACGACGCCCTCTCCCCGTTCGGCGTGGTGCTGCGCGACCTGCCTCTGACGCCCGAGAAGGTGCTGGATGCGATGTCAGTTGCAACGACTGCCTCCGGTCCGGACGAAGGTCTGTGACCGGAGTGGTTGGGACGGGCCCCCACAGGCTGCGCGTCGCCCTACTCCAGGTGGCGTACGGCGACGACGAGCCCTTGGCTGATCGGGTCGAGCGCGTCAGCCAGTGGATTCGTGGACTCGAACGCGCAGACTTGGTGGTGCTTCCGGAGCTCTGGGCTCATGGCGGATTTGCCTCTGCAACGTGGGAAACGACGGCCGAGCCGATCAACGGTCCCATCATCGAGCAGATGACCGCGGTCGCCCGCGATGCTGGCGTCTGGCTCCACGCCGGATCGATCATCGAAAGAGCGGCAGAGAACGGCGATCAAGGCGCCGAGGGACGCGGACTGTGGAACACCTCTGTGCTGCTCTCGCCACACGGAACCGTCCACAAGACGTATCGCAAGATCCACCGTTTCGGTTTCGGTGACGGCGAACCGCGCCTGCTGGAGGCGGGGACGGAACTCGCCGTCGCCGAGCTCGCGCACGCCGGCAGAGCCGACCGCATCGGCCTAGCGACCTGCTACGACCTCCGGTTCCCAGAACTCTTCCGTGAGCTGGGCAACCTCGGTGTCGACGTCATCGTCCTCCCGGCGGCCTGGCCGATGCCCAGGGTCGAGCACTGGAGGCTGCTGGGGCGAGCCCGAGCTCTCGAGAATCAGACGTGGGTGCTGCAGTGCAATACCGCAGGAACTCACAGCGGTATCGAGATGGGAGGCCACTCCCAGGTCGTCTCGCCGACAGGCGAGGTCGTAGCCGAGCTGGGCGCCGACGAGGGCGTCCTGTTCGCCGATATCGATCTGAGTCTCGTCGCGTCAGTCAGGGCGAACTTCCCGGTCTTGGCCGACCGCCGGATGTGAGCAGTCGGCGCATCTTGTCGGGTCGGTAACGTGGCGCTGGCGGCACGATGTGGGCGCGTGCGTGCCACGAGCGGCTGTGAGCCCTACTTGTTGACCTGGCGGTTCGTCCATGTTGTGGCTTCATGAGGGTCTCGTGCCGCCCGCGAAGGAACACCTGAGTCACTGACCGCCCGCAGTTCGCGCGAGCAAGGCGTCATAGCGGTCGCGGGTGGATCGGAGTCGGCAGAGCGCCGGCATGGCGTGGCCTGACTGCGCCGCTACCCGCGGCGTGCGCTGTCGTGGTGCGCGGCCACGCCGATGCGGGGCCGACTGGTGTAGCAACGATCCAGGCGCATCCCCCGTTGACCCCTCTCCTGCGATTGTCCCCAGGGCCGGTGGTTTGGTCGCCCGACGGCAGCCGCCCCGGTCACCTGTGATGACCGGGGCGGCGAGGATGCGCGGTGCCGTTCAGTCCGCGAGAACCCAGACCTCACGGAACTTCGTGTGGAAGGTCCAGGTAGAGACGTGACCGGCAGGGAGGAAGGCCTGCATGCCTGCCTTCAGGTCGACGCGCGAGCCGTTCTCGAGCTCGATGGTGACCTCGCCCTCAAGGACGTAGATGATCTCGTTGTACTCCAGCTCGTAGGTCGTCTTTGAGGGCTCACACTCGAAGACGCCGGTCGCCCGAGCGCCGCCTTCGTAGTTCTCGAAGAGGGTGAACCCGCGACCCTCGGGATCTCCTTCATGAATAGTGACGCCGTCGGGCTGCCACGTCTCAAGCTCGACGGTCCCCGACTCGACAGCCTTGATCTCATCCATTCTGGTCCTACCGTTCTGCAGCCTCGTGCTGCTGTGATGGGTGTGGTGTGGCCCGCGCGGCGCTGCGGTCGCGAACGCCGCGCGGAGCCGGCTCAAAGGCGGAGCTGGTTAGCGAGCCAGTCCGCCATGCGTAGACGCGGGGCGGGGCCGAGGTTGTGGCAGCAGTGATCGCCCTCAGGCTCGAGATCGATGACGATCTCGGCGTTGACTGCGTACTCCTGGAGGAGGTCCAGTTCCGTGATGGGCGTCTCGTCCTTAGCGCCGTGCATGACGTAGGTGGGGACCTTCAGCCCGGCCAGTACGGGGCGCACGTCGATGTGCTCCCGGACGCGGGCCTGCGCGGTGTCGAGATCGGGCGACTTGGTGACGTACTGCCAGCTGAGCTTCGTCATGGGGTACTCGAAGTCCCAGTCGTCCATCTGGACGAAACCCCCCCAGGTGACACACGCACGGAAACGGTCGTCCATCGAGGCAGCGCGGAGCGCGTAATGTCCACCGAGGCTGCGACCCAGAACGCCAATCCGGTCCCGGTCGATTTTCGCCTCCAGCGTCTCGAGGTAGTCGACTACCCGTGAGGTGTAGCGGTGATAGTCACCGGCCAGCGCTACGTCTTCGAACATCTCACCCTGGCCGGGGCCGTCGAAGGTGAAGGTGGCGACGCCACGCTCGAGGAGTAGATTCTCGAACATGTAGCTCTCCTCCTTCGTGCTTTCGAGGCCGCCGAGCAGCACCGCGCACGGGACCGGGCCGTCAGCTCCCTTAGGCAGGCGCAGGTAGCCGATGATCACGGTGTCGTCGATCGGCAGGTCGACGCGCTCGGCCGGCGGGTCGAGCAGGGGAGCGGCTCGGTGGTAGAGGCCCGCCTTTCGGAGTTGGCCCCTCGGGCGTCGCTCGTCGAACCACAGGAACTGTGCGTACTGAGCGGCCATCGATCCGACCCAGAACCAGTAGCCTGCGGTGAGGTCGTTGCCCTCCTCGAGGGCCGTATCGCCCATGGCCTCGTACTCGTCGGCCTTCGCCATCCAGAAGTCGAACCACGACGTGGCCGCGTCCCGACGCTGCGCGGCCAAGAGGTCGGCGAACGGCAGACCGTCCATCAGTAGGCGGCCCCAGTTCAGCATCTCTTCTTCTGCCGTCGGGACATGCGGGGTCTCGGTCGTCATCTCTTCTCCATAGGTCGGGAGCCAGCATCCTCCCGACTGCACGAACGCCAGCCGTCTACATGTTCCGCGAAACCTGAGCAATTCTTTGCCGCCCACCTAGCAACTGGAGGTCACATGTACATGTTCTGCCCATAGTGCGGTTGCGCTTGTCCCGCCTGCGAGCAGCGCAAGCGTTCCGTGCGTGGCGACACTTCGTGTCTCGATACATCGCACACGAGTGAGGACGAGCAGTGAGTAGACCTGGCGCTTCCGGCGGCCTCGGCCCTTCAGCTAAGCGATACGTGGGACAGCCAGTGCGTCGCCGCGAGGACCCTCGCCTCCTGCGGGGTGATGCACGATTCGTGGACGACGTGGACCTCCATGGGCAGCTGTACATGAGCGTGGTGCGTTCATCTGAGGCGCATGCGCTCGTTGTCTCTGTGGACGCCTCTGCTGCCAGACGCGCACCGGGCGTGCGGCTCGTCATCACGGCCGAGGACATCGACGCTGAGGTCCCGCTCGAACAAATCGGGTATCACGAGGTCTACCCCCAGATCGATGACTATCTGCACCCGGTCTTCGCGGGTGACCGCGTCCGATACGTAGGACAACCGGTTGCCGCAGTCATCGCTGACACGCCTTACCTGGCGGAGGATGCCGCCGGCTTGGTGGAGGTGACCTACGACCTTCTGCCTCCTGTGCTCGATCCGCAGTACGCGATGACCGACGAGGCCGAACCGCTCTTCGAAGGGCAGTCGAACGAGGCTGTGCGGATCGTGAAGCAGTACGGCGACGTTGCCGGCGCCTTCGGGAAGGCTGCGCACATCGTCGAGGGCCGATACGTGGTCGGGCGCCATTCTGGTGTCCCGATGGAGACCAGGGGTTGTATCGCTGAGCCCGACCGTGGACGCAAGCAGCTGTTCATGTGGGGCCCGGTCCACACCCACGACTGTCAGCGCCTGATCGCTCAGGTCCTTGAGCTGCCGCTCGCTGACCTGCGAATGAAGCATGTCGACATCGGAGGCAACTTCGGTGTGAAGGGTGGGGTCTTCCCTGAATACATCATGGTCGGTTGGGCAGCGATGCGATTGGGACGCCCGGTCAAATGGACCGAAGACCGTCTCGAGCACATGGTGGCGAACGCGCACGCTCGCGAACAGGTCCATGAGATGTCCGCAGCCTTCGACGCCGACGGCGTCCTCCTGGCGTTGAAGGACGAGATCTGGCACAACCACGGTGCCTTCATCCGACAGGCGGAGCCCCTCGTCAGTGACATCACTGTCGGGATGGTCCCGGGCCCCTACCGCGTGCCGGCCTATGACGGTCTCTTGCACGTCGTGGTCTCGAACAAGACACCTCTGTCCGCATACCGTGCCCCAGGCAGGTTCGAAGGAACCTTCGCGCGCGAGCGACTGTTCGACCTCGCTGCCGAGCAGATCGGCATCTCCCAGGTCGAGATCCGCCGACGCAACCTGTTGACCGAAGCCGACCTCCCGTTCACGCCGGGCATGGACATCTGTTTTGAGCCGTACCACTTCGACTCGGGTGACGTCGTCGACCACTTGGACAAGGCACTTGCATCGGCACACTTCGACGAATGGGAGAAGGAGGCCGCGGAACTACGAGCGCAGGGCCGACTCGTCGGCAACGGCATCGGCATGCTGATGGACAAGGCCGGCCTCGGCTTGTACGAGACCAGCGCCATCGACGTGGACGCGTCGGGACGGATCCGAGTTCGAACAGGCGCCTCATCCGTCGGCCAGGGCATCGAAACCGTCTTGGCGCAGATCGTTGCGGAGGAGCTCCAAGTTGACCCGCAGCTGATCGATGTCATCCATGGCGATACCGAGCTCGTACCAGAGGGCGTCGGTTCATGGTCCAGTCGGTCCACCGTCCTGGCCGGAGGAGCCGCGCGCCAGGCTGCTCTCGACACGCTTGCCAAGGCCAAGCGGCTCGCCAGCGAGATGCTTGAGGCGAACGTTGACGACCTGGTCCTCATCGACGGCCGCATCGTGGTGTCCGGTCTGGAGCAGGAGGGCTTGAGTCTGGCGCAGATCGCCGAGCGTTGGGATGGGTGGTCGGCCAGGTTGGCCAACGACGAGCCGGGTCTCGGCGCGCAGGCGGTCTACCTGGATGAGCACATGAACTACCCATACGGGGTCACGCTCGTTCAGATCGAGATCGACCCGGCGACCGGCGGTCACACCCTGAGGCGCTTCCTCACCAGCACCGAAGCCGGACGAGCCATCAATCCGATGACCACCCGCGGCCAAGTGATCGGCGCAGCGGCACAAGGCATCGGCGGCGCCCTCTATGAGGAGTTCCTCTACGACGATGCCGGTCAGCCGCTGGCGACGTCCTTCATGGACTACCTTCTGCCGACCTCCCTCGACGTGCCTGACGTCGACTTCTTCATGACAGAGGACGCTCCGACGCCCAACAACCCGTTCGGAGCAAAGGGGTTGGGTGAGGTCGGCCTCATCGCTGTGGGCGCAGCCGTGGCCGGTGCCATCGACGACGCCTTCGGCGAGGGAGTACGCACGATCAAGGTGCCCGTCCCGCCGGAAACGCTCTGGCGGCGGACCCACCCCACGCCGCCCGCCGACGAAGCGGACACGGTGTGAGGCACGACACCCGGAACACGTCAAAGGGTCCTCTCGCATTGTCTGAAACCAACTAGTCCAACTCGGCGTAAAAGGTCCACAGTGGCTCGTCTTCGCGGCCCGCAAGGCCCCGACGGCGTTGAAGGCCGAACCACGCAGCGGACCCAGGTGCACAGCTGCCACCTCAGGAGTGCCAATGAACGAACAGACTGCGACGAACCTCACGGAGGTCGAGCGAGCGAGGAGAGTTGCGCTCGCTGTGCAGGACGTCAGCAAGACCTACGGAGCCACCCGTGCTCTCGACAGGGTCTCCCTGGAGGTGACGGGTGGCGCGATCCACGGCCTGATGGGCGGCAACGGGTCAGGGAAGTCGACGTTGATCAAGATGCTGGCCGGCGTCGTCACCCCCGACGAGGGGAGACTGTCGCTGAAGGGTGGATGGATCGATGCACGGTCGCACACGCCTGCGCGTGCCAAGGCATCCGGGCTCCACTTCGTCCACCAGCAGAACTCGACCTTCCCGGACCTCACGGTCGCGGAGAACCTCGCGCTTGGTCGCGGCTTCGAGTCGACCGCCGTCAAGTCCATCAATTGGCACGCTCAGAAGGCGCGGGCCAGGCAGGTCCTGGACCGGTTCGAGATCGACGTCGCCGCCGACGCCCACCTGGTCCGCCTGTCACCGGCAGCGCAGATGATGGTCGCCATCGCTCGGGCGCTCCAGGATCAAGATGACACCGACGAGCGCGGCGTGCTGGTCCTGGACGAGCCGACCGCCAGTCTGCCGAAGCACGAGGTCGACGTTCTCCTCACGGCCCTGCGACGGTACGCCGCCGACGGCCAGACGATCATCTACGTCTCGCACCGCCTCGAAGAGGTCACAGCCATCACCAACGAGGTGACGGTTCTGCGCAATGGCTGTGTTGCCTCGCGCCTGACCGGCGCGGAGATCAGCCACGACACCCTGGTTGCGGGAATCACCGGATCATCTCCCTCATCCAAGCAGGGAGGTTCGCGGCGCAGCAACGATGTGATCGCGAGCCGGGTCCACCTGTCGCAGAGCGCAGGCTTCCGAGAGACGGCGCTTACTCTCAGTCGTCGGACGCCGAACGGTACTACCGACGAGAGGTTGCTGGTCCGCGCCGGCGAGATCGTCGGGATCGCAGGGCTCCTCGGGTCGGGTCGCTCGCGCATGCTCAAGCAGATCTTCGGCGCGACTCCCCGAGATGACTTCGACGTGACGGTCCGATCTGGCACGGTGCCGCCCTCCGACATGAGGACTGCAATGAAGCGCGGTCTGGCCTTCGTGCCGGAGAACCGCTTGCGCGAAGCTGCCTTGCCCGAGCTCAGCATCGCAGAGAACCTGTCGATCACCTCGCTCAGCGAACACTCCCGAGTGGGTTGGATCCGTCCTGCGCGGGAGCGCAAGGCTGCCCAGCGGCTGATCAACGAGTTCGGTGTTCGTGCCCCGAGCACCAGAGCCCCCTTGACGGCTCTGTCAGGTGGAAACCAACAGAAGGTGATCCTCGCAAGGTGGCTGCAACGTCGTCCCGACGTCCTGCTGCTCGACGAGCCGACCCAGGGCGTCGACATCGGTGCTCGCAACGAGATCCATGAGCTGGTGCGCGCAGCTGCGTCGGCTGGGACGGCCGTGCTGGTGGTCTCATCCGATTTCGGAGAGCTGGCAGCGCTGGCTCAACGAGCCGTAGTCGTCAGCGGCGGCGAGGTCGTCGACAGCGTCGACGGGCCCCTGACCGAGGACATCCTCAACGACATCGTGTACGCACAGGAGAAGGCACTATGAGTCACACCCAAGACACCGCCAACGTGCCCGCTGCGTCTCCGGACGCAGAGGCGCTGCCCGCTCCTGTCGGCACCGCCGAGGCGGAGCAGAAGCGGAAGGCCGCCCGCGCACGCACGGGCAAGGCACGCTTCGTCGACTTCCTCGAGTCCTACGCCCTGTTGGTCATTCTGGTCGTGATCGCGTTGTTCTTCTGCTTCTGGCCCGAGACGTCGTCAACATTCCCGACGTTGGCCAACATGCGGATCCTGCTCGCGAGCCAGGCCGTCATCGGAGTCATCTCGCTGGGGACGCTGCTCCCGCTCCTCTGCCAGGAGTTCGACCTCTCGGTCGGCAACATCGCCGGGCTGTCCGCGATCATGGTCGCTGCGTCAGTTTCCTCCAACGGAAGCGTGCTCGGCGCGGTGGCGGTCGTTCTTGCGATCGGAGTGGTGGTCGGGGGAGCCAACGCCCTCGTCGTCACGCGCCTTCACGTCAACGGCGTCATCACCACGTTGGGCATGTCGACGATTCTCGGTGGCATCATCTTGCAGCGGACCGGCGGCCTGGCACCAGCGAGCGACATCCCGCAGTCCCTGACCAACTTCGGAACCGGACTCGTCGCCGGTGTCCCGGTCATCTTCATCACCCTGCTCGTCATTGCCGCGATCACCTACTTCGTCCTCAATCACACGTCCCTCGGCCGTCAGATCTACGCGGTCGGGTCGAACATGGACGCTGCGAAGCTGGTGGGTCTGCGGACCGACGGGCTGCGCGCAGCGACGTTTGTCGTCGGGGCGCTCCTGTGCGCGCTGGGCGGACTTCTGTACGTCTCGCGCGCCGGCGGCGCGTCGCCCAACGTCGGAGCGACGTTCCTCCTGCCCGCCTTCGCGGCTGCCTTCCTCAGCGCGGCCTCGGTGCGACCGGGCCGGTTCAACGTGTGGGGCACGATCATCGCCGTCTACTTCCTGGCGGTGCTCAACAACGGGCTCAGCCTGGCCGGGGTCGATCCTTATGTGAACGACTACGTGAACGGTGGCGCGCTCATCGCCGGGGTCGCGCTGGCCACCGTGCTGTACCGCCGACGGACTACCTGACCATGACGGCCACGAGTGCAGCCGAGAATCCTGGGGACCCCTTCCAGGATCCGACGCTGGTCAACGCGACCGATGGCGTCATCACGGTCTGGTCGGACATCGGCTGTCCGTGGGCCAGCCTCGCCTTGCACACGTTGCGTTCCCGAGTGCTGCAACGAGACATCGACGTGGCCATCGACCATCGCGCATTCCCGTTGGAGCTCTTCAACAAGCGCGGTACGCCGAAAGGGATCATCGATGTCGAGGTGACTGCCATCGCTGGACTGGTGCCAGCCCTCGGCTGGCAGCCCTGGACTGCGCCCGACTGGCAGTATGTGGTCTCGACGGTGCCAGCCATGGCAGCCGTCCAGGCGGCGAAGAAGCTCAGCGTCGGGGGACTGCGCGCCAGCGACGAGCTGGACCACGCGCTGCGGCAGGCGTTCTACATCCACGGCCGGTCGATCAGCGTCCACTCCGAGATCCTCGCGGCTGCTGCAGGATGTCCTTCCCTATACCTGCCTGCACTGGAGTCGGCGCTCGAGCAGGGCAGAGGCTATGCAGAGGTATTCACTCACTGGCATACGGCGGCAGCGCTACCCGTGCAGGGCAGTCCCCACCTCTTCGTCAAGGACCACTACGCCGAACACAATCCCGGCGTGCGCTACCACTGGACCGCGCGCCCAGGTGAGGGTTTCCCCCGCTTCGAGGAGTACGACGAGAAGTGGGCGGACGAGGCCATCGACGCTGTCCTAGCGTCTTGAGGCGTTGTGCGAATCCTCGTGTTCCGCAGCTCCGGTACGCTCGTGAAGTCGGCGCCTAGGATTCATGCATGACGATCGAGACCGACCTGCAGGTCGTGGCGAACGCGGTCCGTGCGCGTATCCCCGAGCTCGTTTCGGCGATCGAGAGGACATCAGCGCAAGAAGTCCCCGAGATCTATGAGAAGGACGATCCGGTCTACAACGAAGCCGAGCGGTCCAGCGTCCTCTCAGCTCTGACCAGCATCGTCGACGGCCTCGCCGACGGGCGACGGCCGCCCGACCGTCCTTCGGATGCAGCACTCCAAGAGGCTCGGATTGCTGCTCAGGCCGGAATCGACCTCCACTCGTTGCTGCGCACCTACAGGGTCGGTCAGTCGATTCTGTGGGACGTCATCCTGGAAGAAACCCTGCGTGTAGTCGAAGTCGACGAAAGACGTATGGCTGTCCTTCGACAGGCATCGGATTATCAGTACGGCTGGAACAACAAGGTGACCGAAGCGGTCATCGCGGCCTACCAGGCTGAACACAACGCCTACTTCTTCCGGAGTCAAGACAGGAAGCGGCGCGCAGTGGTCAGCGACATCCTGCGTGGGATGCCGGCTGACGTTCAGCAGCTCGGCTACAGCCTGCGCACAGAACATCTTGCGGTGGTGGCGTGGGGGCGCTCGCCCGAAGCAAACATCCGAGCGCTGGCGGTCAGTCTGGACGCAAGGCATCTGACGGTGAGCGGAACGTCCGGGACGTACCTCGGCTGGTTGGGTTCATCATCGTTGAAGCGAGTCCTCGATGAGCGACCTGAGGCCGCCCGGGCGATGCGCGAGACTCACCTTGCCTTGGGCGAGGTGTCACACGGGGTCGATGGCTTCCGGCTGAGTCATCGACAGGCCTGGCAGGCGTACAGGGTAGGCAAGCTGCGGTCCGCAGATGTCGTCGCGTACGGCGATGTGGCACTCGAGGCATTGATGCTCAAAGACCGGCAGGCCGTTCAGGACTTCGTGTCGCGCGAGCTAGGCCCGCTCCACGACGATGACGATCCGCGGGGGGAGCTGCTCAAGTCCACCTTGCGTGCCTACTTCCGGTCTGGACAGAACGCGGCCTCGACGGCGCAGGCCATCCATGTCCACGAACGGACGGTCGCGTATCGACTTCGCTCGATCGAGTCCCGACTCGGCGTGACCATCAGCGCTCGCCGCGACGAGCTGGCCGTTGCGCTTCGGCTGGCCGACCTTCTGAGTCAGGTGTCGAGTGCGGACCTGCGTGATCTCGACGTCCACGCGGACGCCGGGCTGGGACCAGACCCCGAGGCCGCCGCCCCGTAGGTCGATCGCCACCGTCCCTTGTCGTTGTCGACCAAGCGGGCGCCCTCCTTTGTCCTGACTGCGCAATGGGCACGCGGTGACGAAGTGATCAGACTGTTCGGACAGTCGGAACAGGCGTCGTGCCGGACCCGCACCAGCGGTGGGATCCGATCGACGCTCTACGAGAGGGATGACCGTGAAGCCACCGCCGTTCGAGTACGTGGTCGCCACATCGGTGGACCACGCCATCAATCTCGTCAGCCAGGACGAGGACGCGAAGTTCCTCGCGGGCGGCCAGAGTCTCATCCCGCTGCTCAGTCTGCGGTTTGCGAGCCCGACTCTGTTGGTCGACATCTCTCGCCTCGCCGAGCTTCGAGACGTTCACCGGGCCGGCGACGTGCTCCACATCGGTGCACTCACCCGTCACTCAGACATTCACCAGCTTCCGCTCGTCAAGCAGGACGCTCCACTCCTCTCCGAAGCGGCGGGATGGGTCGCTCATTCACAGGTCCGCAATCGAGGGACGTTTGGCGGTGCGATTGCGCACAGCGACAGCGCCGCCGAGTTCCCGGCGGTCCTCCTCGCTGTCGGAGCAACCATCGTCACCAGGTCCGCAGACGGCGAGCGACGCATCCCGTGCCGAGACTTCTTCGGCTCACACTTCCAGACCGCTCTCAGACACGGCGAACTCCTGACAGGTGTGGAGCTGCCCCGGCACGCCCACTTCAACAGGTGGGGGTTCTCGGAATTCGCGCGCCGTAAGGGCGACTACGCCATCGGGGGCGCAGCAGTCAACGCCCGCGTCGACGAGAGGGGCCGCTGTACGCACGTGCGCGCGGGCCTGATCGCAGCAGGCCCAGGCCCCACGTCAGCCGAGGGCCTGGATGAAGCACTTCGCGATCGTGTCGTTGACGAAGCAGCTGTGTCAGAAGCGGTCGCCCGCGTCGAAGGACACCTCAACCCGGAGAGCAACGTGCACGGGACGAGGGAGTACCGGCGCGCAGTCGTCGCCGAGTCGTTGCGGCGCGCGCTACTCCAAGCGTTCGACCTCGACCCCGCCGGAACCGATAGGAGAACCGCATGAAGACTCGTGTGACCGTCAACGGTGAGGGATTCGAGCGTGACGTCGAGCCGCGAATGCTTCTCTCGGACTTCCTGCGCCACGAGCTGGGTCTGACCGGCACCAACGTGGGATGTGAGCACGGCGTGTGTGGCAGTTGCACCGTCCTCCTCGATGGCGAGCCTGTGCGATCGTGCACCATGCTGGCCGTCCAGAGCGACGGCCGGCGACTGACCACGGTCGAAGGACTTGCCTGCGACCAGAAGCTGCACGGACTCCAGGAGGCATTCACCGCGTGCCACGGTCTCCAGTGCGGCTTCTGCACGCCCGGGATGCTGATGACCCTCTTGCCGGTCTACAACGAAGCCCGTCGGCTCAGCGACGATGAGATCCGCGAGGTCATCTCGGGGAACCTGTGTCGCTGCACCGGCTATCAGCAGATCGTCGAAGCGGCCCGCCAGGCGATCGACGAGGCCGCCGACATGGCCGACTCCGCTGAAACCGAGGCATAGCAGGACGCCCGAGGCTCGGCCGCGGCAGAGGCGTCGCTAGGAAGCCGCCGCGGTCTTCGTCCGGGCGTGTTCCAGCTTTCAAGCGGTGTACGCGTACCGCTGACCTCGCACGGTGCCGTCTGAGCGCACCCGCGCCTCGAGCGCTCCCGCACGGGCCGAGCGGTCGGCAGGAACGGCTGCCGCCTGCGGACCGTTCGAGTTGCGCGCTCCTTGCCAGGCGTGGCGGTCGCCGAGAACGGACTGGACAAGTGAAGGGGGCGGCCCGCCGCGTCGTATGGACCTGGGCCACCATCCGCTCGTCCACCAGCCGTACCTGTCTAGCCCGCCTCGCCCGAGGTGTCCGCCCGTGACCCCGCAAGGACCGACTGCGTCGGCGGCACCGCTACCGCCCGTTTGTCATGAGACACACACGCACAAGGTCAATTCGTCCAATTCAGGCAACAGGCGCATGGGAGCCACTCCCACGATAGCCCCAAGTCACACGGTTCGGCCGTGTCGCTGGGCTCACGAGGCCCCGCCGGCACCACGAATGAGGCCATGCGGATCCTGCTCGGCCTCGCTCACAAGAAGGAGAGAAGAAGGCACGTCGCTCCCCGAGGGCCTCCGCCCACCAAGCGCCCCCTCGACACGCAACTGCCTCTCACGACAACGGCCACTCTCGGCATGAGGGCCGCGCAACGTCAGACGGGTTCGCGCCCGTGCCTTGTACGTAACCGAAAGAGGAAAAATGCGTTCGACATTCGACAAGCCGGCCCGCCGGCTGGCCAGCGTCTCCTTGGCGCTCCTCGTGATGGCCACGAGCGCGGCATGCAGCACTGAGTCCGATACGCCTGCCGCCAGTGGCAGTGGCGGCGACGAGATTGCCGAAGATGCTGCGAAGACTCTGGAATCCGAATTCTACGGGCAGGGGAGCTATGCCGAACCACCTGCCGAGGGACCCGAGGCTCAACGAGGGGCTCGGATCGCGGTGATCGTCTCCGGCGTCCAATCCCCGACAGGCACCAAGCAGGTAGAGGCCGCGCGAGAAGTCGCTGATCTCCTCGGCTGGGACCTCACGGTGTTCGACGGCAAGTACGAGCCCGCCGAGTACCAGGAGGGCATCCGTCAGGCCATCTCGCAGAAGGCGGACGTCATCTGGCTCTACTCCATCGACTGCCCACTCGCCGAGACCGCGCTCGCTGAGGCCAAGAAAGCGGGCATCCCCGTGGTCTCCCAAGAGGCCGCAGACTGCACCGACGTGGACCCGCAGGCCGAGTCCTACTTCGCCGAAACGCTGGCCTTCAGCCAAGGCACCTTCATCGACTGGGCCAAGGCCATGGGCGAATCGCAGGCGACCTGGCTCCTGGCGCAGCTCGGCGAAGACGCAGACGTGATCGAAGTCAGCGTGCCCGAACTGGTTGTCACGAACGCCATCCATGAGGGATTCCAGGCCGCCATGCAGGAAAAGTGCCCCACGTGCAAGGTCACCGAGGTCAAGGCACAGATCGCGGACTTCGGCCCCGCACTTCAGGAGAAGATCGAGACTGCTCTGCTGCGCAACCCGAACGCCAACGGCATGGCACTGTCCTACGACGACTTGATGACCACGGGCGGCTCAGCTGCGGTCCTTGCGTCGGGACGCAACGATTCGCTCGCCGTCATCGCCGGCAGCGGCTTCCCCGCCAACGTCGACCTCGTCCGCAAGGGACAAGGTCAGGATGCGGGCTTCGCCTACGACATGGGTTACGAGACCTGGGCTGCTGCCGACATGATCAACCGGCTGCTGGCGGGCGAGGAGCAGGGCCCGTCAGGGGTTGGCATCGCCGTCTTCGACGCCGACAACGGATTGCCGCCTGAGGGCGAGGCGTGGTCAGTCGGCATCGACTACAAGCCGGTCTACAAGGCAATGTGGGGCGTTTCCTGACATGCGCCGCGTCGGGGGGACGTCACTCGTGGTGGCGTCCCCCCGCCGACGTCCGACCAGGTCGCAAGCACCAGGACCTATGGTCGCGAACGTCTCGATGACATCCGCATCGAACGTAGGTCACGAGCGACGGGCTGAAGGTTGTCGGAATGCGCTAAGCGCGCCGTCGGTTTCCCACACCTCGCTGGCAGACGGCCGGTAGGGAAGCGCCCTACCTTCGGGGTTGTTCGGACATGATGAACTGACACTGGGCAAGGCGGAGACACGATGGTGACCTACTTGCTGCTCGGGCTGGCGATTGCCGTCGAGGTGATGGCCACCTTGTCGCTGCGAGCATCCGAGGGCTTCAGCAGGCTCCTGCCGAGCATCGTCGTGCTCGGCGGGTACGGGCTGTCGTTCTTCCTGCTCTCCTTGGTGCTCCAGCGCGGTATGGACGTCGCTGTCGTGTACGCACTGTGGTCTGCGACGGGCATCGTGGCCATCGCCGCGATCGGCGCGACATTCCTGGGCGAACGTCTCACCAGCGTCCAAATCTTGGGCATCGCGCTCATCATCGCAGGGGTCCTTGCACTCGAACTCGGTGCGCGCCACGTTTCGTCGGCGGCACACGCCAGTCGGGTCGTGGAACAACAAGGCGACAGTAGGTCCACACCTCGTTGGGTCGAGAAGCACTGATGATGCCGGAACCTGAGGCGGTCGGCACGGTCGTACAGCTGTACACCACCGCGACCAAGGGGTTCGCGCTGCGCGAGGTCGAGCACGTCCAGGTGACAGCGTCTGGGATCGCAGGAAACCGCGAGTTCTTCCTGGTCGACATCGACGAGCGCCTCTACTCGGTGCCGACGGATCCCGTCTTCCTTGACTGTTGGACCGCCTACGATCCGGTTGCCAACACCTTCCGGTCGGGGAGGCGGGCCATTGTCGACGTCGAAGCCGAAGTGCTGCCCAGGGGTCCTGTCCGCCCGTTCCAGTTCGACGAGCGCACAGTCGACGGGAGGTGGGCCCCAGGGCCATGGGACGCATGGTTCTCCGAACTTGCCGGGCGCAACCTGCGACTGGTTCAGTGCGCTGATCCCGGCGGAGGAGGTGACGTTCACCCAGTCACCATCGTCTCTACAGCCTCGATCGAGTCGCTGGGGCACGAGGCCGACGGCAGCCGAGTGGACGGTCGTCGTTTCCGATTGAACATGACGCTCGATCTCGGTCCCGCCCCCTATCGTGAGGATTCATGGGCTGGTCATGTCCTGACCGTCGGAGACGCCGAGCTGCGGGTGATCGGCGGAGTGCCGCGATGCGTGGCTGTCGAACATCGTCCAGATGACGGCGACCGCGCACTCCAGGTGCAACGGAGAATCCGGGAAGTGCGGGGTGCCACGCCTAGTGAAGCGGGTCCCGCCGTCCTGTTCGGCATGTACGCCAGGGTCGTTGCCACGGGCTCTGTGCGAGTCGGGGACCTGGTTGCGCTGCTGACCTGATGGTTGTTGCGCAGAGACGTTCCCCGTCTCGCAGGCCCACCTCAGCCGTCACACGGACATCGTTCCTACGGCTATGTCACAACCCGAGAATCTGCTCCATGGCGCGACTGACACGCTCGGCGTCCTCGTGGTACTTCACGACCGCTCCGAGTGTGAGGGCGGCCGTCTCGAGGTCGAGGTCAACTGTTTGGAGGTGGTGGAGTGCCTTCGCCCAGTCCAGTGTCTCGGCAACACCGGGCGGCTTGAGCAGCCCATGTTCCTCGCGACGGACCTCTTGGACCACACGAACGACCTGCGCTGCCAGTTCGCCGGACACCTCGGGCGCGCGTGAGCGAACGATCTGCAGTTCGCGTTCCAGGTCCGGATGCTCAACCCAGTGGTAGAGGCATCGGCGTTTCAGCGCATCGTGCAGCTCGCGTGTCCGGTTTGAGGTGAGAACGACTACGGGAGGAACGGATGCCCGGACTGTGCCGATCTCCGGGATGCTTACCTGGTTCGTGGACAGCACTTCGAGCAGGAAGGCCTCGAATTCGTCGTCCGCTCGATCGACTTCGTCGATGAGCAGGACCGTCGGAGCCTGCTGGAGGGCGTGCAGCACCGGGCGCGCCAGAAGGAAACGTTCGTCGTAGAGGCCCCTTTCTGCATCTGTCGCGTCGACCGACCCGGCTGCCTCCAAGGCACGCAGGTGCAGGATCTGGCGAGGGAAGTCCCAATCGTAGAGCGCCTGCGTGGAGTCGATGCCCTCGTAACACTGGAGACGCAGTAGGGGCAACTGCCAGGCGGTGGCAACCGCCTCTGCGAGCGCGGTCTTTCCCGTTCCCGGTTCGCCCTCGAGCAGCAGCGGCCTGCCCATCTTCATGGCGAGAAAGACGACGGCAGCCATCTCGGGCGAACACAGGTAGCCGGTCTGTCCCAGCATCCGCTGTACGTCGTCGGGTGACTGCACCCGGTCCGCGGGGATCACAGCATGACCGCAGCGTCGGTGTGATGAATCGCGCCGTCGGTCGAGCTGAGAGGCGCCCCAGTCCCACCCCAACGCGCCGCGACGATCTCGGCCGCGATGCTGACAGCGGTCTCCTCCGGGGTGCGAGCGCCGAGGTCGAGCCCGATCGGGCTCGACATGCGGTCGAGCTGGTCTTGCGTGACACCAGCCTCTCGGAGGCGACTCACCCGGTCGTCGTGCGTGCGACGTGATCCCATCACGCCGACATATGCGGCAGGAAGCGTGAGGGCAACAGACAGCAGAGGCACATCGAACTTCGGGTCGTGTGTCAGGACTGCGATGACCGTGCGATCGTCGATTCGTCCGTCTTGATGTTCTCTGGCCAGGTATCTGTGTGGCCAGTCGACCACGACCTCATCGGCGTCGGGGAACCTCGCTGTCGTCGCGAAGACAGGTCGCGCGTCGCACACGGTGACTTTGTAACCGAGGAAGGACCCGACGGAGGCAACCGCCGCGGCGAAGTCGATAGCTCCGAAGACGAGCATCCGTGGTTGCGGGGCGAACGCTTGGACGAACACCTTCATCCCTTCGCCGAGCCGCTGGCCGTCGGGACCATACGTCAGCACCGAGTTGTGACCAGCAGCCAACAGCCCTAGAGCATCGTCGGCAACTGCGTCGTCGGCCCGGTCGCTGCCCAATGAGCCCTTGATGGTGCAGCGTCCCTCACTGGGGTGCAGCACGATGCGCCGCCCACGCCGCGCGGCGTCTGGGTGGTCGACGACCGTGGCGACGGCGACAGGCAGACCCGTGCGGATGTCGTCGACGACTTCGGCGAAGTGAGGGAAGGTTTCGCGGTCGAGCCGTTCGACGAAGACGTCCAGCTCTCCTCCGCACGTGAGTCCAACCGCGATCGCCTCGTCGTCGGAGTAGCCGTAGTGCTCAAGCACCGGAACGCCGTCCGCGACGACCTCCCGCGCGATCTCGTAGACGGCGCCCTCGACGCAGCCCCCTGAAACCGAACCGTGCACCGTCCCATCGGGTCCTACACCCATCGCGGCACCGGGTCCACGCGGGGCAGACTTCGCCGTGTCGACGACCGTGGCGAGCCCTACTGCGACTCCGTCGTCCCACCAGTCGCTGAGGCGATCGATGATGTCACGCATGATATGTCTCCTCGAGGTTGGTCAGCCAAGGAAGGTTGTGGGATCTATCCGCGCTATCAGCCTGGTGGGGAGGTCGATGCGAGCTTCTTGGTCTTGCTTGCGGTCTTGGCGAAGCATCGCCGTCTTGACGAGCTGCCCACCGAGATACCGGATCGGCTCGGGAGGGAGGCCCCGTCCTGACGGTGCTCTCGTGAGAAATGAGGTCGTCATCCCGTCCGTCGACCTGGTGGCGAGGCCAGCCAAGATCTGTGCGCCGATCACGGACGGTCCGATGCCATCACCCGAGTAGCCCGTACCGAAATAGACGCCCGGGAAGCCTGCTATTTCGCCGAAGAACGGCAGCGAGGACAGCGAGTACTCAACGGGAGCGCGCCACGAAGACAGCAGTTCGGCACCTCGCAGGTCGGGCACTGTCCGTGCCATCTGCGTCAACAGGCGTTCAGGATGGGGTGCTGCTCTGAACAGGGTATTCGCACCGCTCACGCCCCAACCGATCCCGAGGCCTGCCTTGCCGAAGAGAAGGTCTCCGCTGCTCAACGGGCGCCAGTAGTCCAGCAGGCGTCCTGAGTCCGACACGTTGGCGAGTGGTGCACTTCTCAGGGGGTGCCGCGGGCGGACCACGACATTGTCTGAGGCGGTTGTGACGAGGTGGGAGCGAAGCTGCGGGAACTGGTTGCACCATGCGTTGATCGCGAGGACGACCGAACCGGCCCGGACCGATCCGAAGGTGGTGGTCACGGTGGTGGCGGCGTGCTCGCGACGCAGGCCTGTCATCGGTGTGTGTTCGTGGACGTGGACGCCGAGGCTCTCGGCGACCCTCATCAGACCCCGCGCTAGACGGGCGGGGTGGAGGCCCACGCAAGTCGGGTCGAGGACGCCCCCCCGTGTGGGTGCCCCAGCGAGTCGCGTCGCCTCCTCCTCGTCGAGTTCGATGAAGGGGTTGTCGCTGTAGTCGGCTGCCATCGCGAGGGTGTCGCGCCACGCTCCGTCCTGGCTGCTGTTGTTCGACGCCCACAACCAGCCGTTCGATTGGATCTGGGCGTCGATGCCGTGTTCGGCACAGAAACGGCGAATGTGCTCGATCGCCTCTACTGAGGCTCGCGCGACGTCTACGGCTTCGTCTTTTCCGCCTGCGCTCACCAGCGAGGGAAGTTTG
This sequence comes from Nocardioides furvisabuli, assembly GCF_021083185.1. Taxonomy (GTDB): domain Bacteria; phylum Actinomycetota; class Actinomycetes; order Propionibacteriales; family Nocardioidaceae; genus Nocardioides; species Nocardioides furvisabuli. Next base: position 71,426 of record NZ_JAIGQB010000001.1, read on the forward strand.
GGCCAGAGGTTCATCAACATCCCGGCGTTCGTTCCGCTCGCTCCGCAGCCGCACAGCCCCGCCTCGACGAGCGTGACATCGATGCGGGGGTCACGCGTCTTGAGCTCGATCGCGGTCCACAGGCCGGTGAACCCGCCACCGACGATGCATACGTCGGCTCGGACATGCGATGTCAGCGACTCTGGATCGGAGCGATCATGTTCCTCGACCAGGGCGTCGGCCATCCAGAACGATCGAACCCCAGCGTCGGCTACGTTCAGACCGTGGACGCGTGGGACACGCCAAACGTCCCTCATCGGCCGCCTCCCCGGGCACGCGTCGTTGCCGAGGGCCGGCGCGTAGGCGGACTAGCGACGAACCCCATGCCACACATTCGCCCAACTTAGGAGCGTTGGCGATCACAGGCCTGCACGGTCGCCGTCAAAGTTGTCCAACGGCTTGTGTGGAAGCGGTAGGGGCACGGTAAAGGTGTGTGCACGACCATTTGAACAGGTGACGTTCCAAGCTGGGCGTGCCCCCTCACTCTCTGCGGCTTCCGTACATTCTGATCGTCGGCCTTGCACCACCTTGCAATGCGGGAGCGGCATCCTCAGGCGAGCATGAGCGTCGAGTCCGGAGGGGGCGCCGAAGATGACCTTCGTTATCACCCAGTCGTGTTGCGAGGACGCGGCATGCGTCCCGGTGTGCCCGGTCCAGTGCATCCGACCTCGACCCGGTGACGCAGACTTCGCGACCGCTGAGCAGCTCTACATAGACCCGTCGAGTTGCATCGACTGCGGCGCCTGCGCCACTGCATGTCCCGTCGATGCCATCTTCGCTGAAGACGAACTGCCTTCGAGCCTCTCCGAGTTTGGTGCCATCAACGCCGACTACTTCAAGGCGCATCCGTTGACGCCAGCTGAGCCGCCGGCGGTGTCCCGCCACCATGTTCCTCGCAGCGTGTCCCCAATGAGGGTGGCGGTCATCGGATCGGGCCCCGCAGCCCTCTACGCGGCCGCCGAGCTGTCAGAGATCCCTCGTGTCGAGGTGACGATCATCGAGCGGCTCCCCACGCCTTTCGGGCTGATCCGTGCAGGAGTCGCTCCTGACCACGAGTCCACCAAGCGGGTGGCCGATCGGCTCGGTCGTGTGCTGGTCAGGCCGAACGTGACATGCTTGTTCGACGTTGAGGTGGGACGCGACCTCTCGATCGCCGAAGTGTTGGAGCATCACCACGCGGTGATCGTGGCTACAGGCGCAAGTCGTCCGCGACGGGCCGGCGTCCCAGGAGAAGATCTCGCCGGCTCCGTTTCGGCTCAAGAGTTCGTGTCTTGGTACAACGGCCATCCCGACAGAGCGTCACTACCGTTTCCCGTGACTGGGCCCAGAGCGGTCGTCATCGGCAACGGCAACGTCGCCCTCGACATCGCTCGACTTCTCGCTCAGCCGGCCGCCGCGTACGAGTCCACGGCCGTATCCGACGGCGCCCTGAAGTCTCTCGCCGCGAGCGGCATCGAGGAGGTAGCAGTTGTCGGACGCAGATCACAGGCCTTCGCTGCCTACAGCACGTCCGAGCTGGCGGCGCTGGCGAGCTTGCAGACGGTTGACCTTCTCGCTGAGGCGGACGAAGTCGCTGTCAGCGACGATGATCGGACCGTTGCCGGGGCGTCGAGCCGCGGCTGGGCCCTTCCTCGCCGATACAGGATTGTCGCCGAGGCCGCCACTCGCCCGCGAACGCACAGTCGACGGATAGTTCTCCGCTACGGGCTGACGCCGACGGCGGTCCTGGGGGACCATCACGTGACCGGCGTCGAGCTGGCCGGCCCTGACGGGACCACCCAGGTCATCGAAGCCTCGCTGGTCGTGTGGGCGCTGGGATTCACTGGACATCCCATCGACGGACTGCCCTTCGACGCAGACACAGGCACGGTTCCGAACCGTGCTGGTCGGGTCACAGACCTGTCCACAGGGCGTGTGGTTCCGGGTGTGTACTGCTCCGGATGGGCAAAGCGAGGCGCCTCTGGGGTCATCGGGACGAACCGTGTCGACTCGGCGGAAACAGTTGCGTCGCTGGTCGAGGACTTCACCGAAGGTCGCCTTGCCGATCCACCCGGGGACTCGAGCTCATTCGCAGCCCTCGCACGCGTTCGGCGACCCGGCCTGTTGGACGTAGACGGCTGGCGTCGTATCGACGCTGCAGAAGTGGACGCTGGCCGCGACGAAGGACGCTCCCGCATCAAGCTCGCGACCTGGACGGATCTGCGCGATGCAGGCCGCGGCGACTGAGCAGGGCCGTGGCGCCGGGCTGGCGATAGCCGTGAAGAACGCAACTCACTACGCAAACGCCGGCGCCTTTTCTTCGGACAGTGAGTAGGACGGCTGGTCGGCGGGGAGGCAACATCGAGAAAGTCCGCTTGCACCCCGTACCGAAAGGCTGCACATGTCGCCCGTCAAGGTCGCCGTCATTTACTACTCCGCTACAGGGACCATCCACTCGATGGCAGAGCGGTTGGCGACATTCGCGCGCGGCGCGGGAGCTGAGGTCCGGCTTCTCCGAGTCGAGGAACTGGCCCCACCGGAAGCAGTGTCGCGCAACCAGGCGTGGGCAGAGCACGCGAACGCAACTGAGCAGATCGACGTCGCCTCGGCCGAGGACGTGGTTTGGGCTGATGGTGTCCTATTCGGCACACCAACACGATTCGGGAACGTCGCAAGTCAGTTGAAGCAGTTCTTGGACACGCTGGGGCCCCAGTGGTCTCAGGGTCTGCTCGCGGACAAGGCCTATGCCGGTTTCACGGCCACGCAGACGGCGCACGGCGGTCAGGAGTCGACGCTGCTCGCCCTCTACAACAGCATTTACCACTTCGGCGGTGTCCTGGTCCCACCCGGCTACACCGACCCCTTGAAGTTCGTCGACGGCAACCCGTACGGGGTATCCCATGTGACCGGCCAGTCGAATAACGAACCTCTTGGAACGCCGCAGGTTGCCGCGCTTGAACACCTGGCCAACCGTCTGGTCCTGGTGTCGGACAAGCTGCGTGGACTGTCCCCGTCAGACCAGGACGAGAAGTAGCACGCGACGCTGTCGGCTCCGCCAACTATCCCCGAGCCCATCCACTGGTGTGGGCGGCAATCCTCATCCTGCGACCACGATGGAGGTATGACGATGGCACAACCACAGGCCGTCGGCAGGCAGACGAAATGGGCGACCCCGGCCAGGACGGGGTGGTCAGCGACGCAGGCGAAGTCCCACAAGCCCTGCGAGGACTGCGGCGCAGAGCTCGAGCAGTGCGCTGGATGTTCTGAGCAGCGGTGCTTGAAGTGCGAGCCGTACCTTTCTGACGACTGCCGCTGGACGTTGTAGCAACCCGGCCCTCAGGCCCCCTATGGCACGCGTCCACCGTCCAGGCAGGCACATGTTCGACATCTGGGTGGACGTCTCCCACGATGCCCTCAAACGCCCGGGAGCATGCTGGTGTCGCCGAGCAACGACGAGACGACGTGACGGATCAGTGGTATGCGGGAGTGTTCATCACTTCGATCGTGCTCTCTCGTAAGGGGTCTCAGGAGACCGCACGGGTCTCGAGTGTCGAGTCGGTCGCCAGACCAGCGGCCCGCTCCGCTAGTTCAACCACGTTCATGAGAAGCATTGCGCGTGTCATGGGACCAACGCCCCCGGTCGCGCGGGTCCACCGCCCGGCCACACCCTCGACGTCCGGGTGGACATCGCCAAGGATTCCCTCGACGGTGCGCGTGATACCGACCGAAAGGACCGTGGCGCCAGGCTTGATCCAGTAAGGCTTCACGAGATGGGCGACGCCTGCGGCAGCGATCACCACATCAGCCACCCTCGTATGAGCGGCGACGTCGACGGTTGCCTCATTGACCATCGTGACGGTGGCGTGCTCGCTGGGGCGAGTCAACATGAGGCCCAAGGGTCGGCCCACAGTCGTACCGCACCCGATGACACAGAACTGCGATCCAGTGATCGGGACGTCATTGCGCCGCAAGAGGTCCAAGATGCCGCGAGGAGTGCAGGGCAAGGTGCCAGGCTGGTTCAGAACCAGTCGGCCAAGGTTCACTGGATGCAGGCCGTCCGCGTCCTTGTCGGGGTCAACGGCGTTCAGTACCGCATGCATGTCGGCGTGGCGGGGGAGTGGCAGTTGCACGATGAAGCCGCTGCATCGCGGGTCCGCGTTGAGACTCTCCACTACGTCGAGAATGGCGGTCTGACTCGCATGCTCGGGAAGATCGATTCGAATCGACTCGATGCCAACCTCTGCACAGTCACGGTGCTTGCCGGCGACATAGGACTGGGAGCCCGCATCCTCGCCGACGAGAACCGTTCCAAGTCCCGGGCGATGTCCGATCGCCTCAAGAGCAGCAATGCGGTCCCTGAGTGAGTCCTTGACCCGTTGGGCGGCGAGCTTGCCGTCGATGACGATGGCCTTACGGTCCACCTGATGGCCCTCCTGACTGCACCCTGCACGGGCTGGAATGTCGGCCGCACTTGGCAACGAGACGCATGCCGGTTCCTGTCCGCGATCTCGCGCGACACGTCGGCACTCGCAACGACGGCCCGTTCGCGAACAACCGTGACGCACCTAGAGGGAACCGGCTATTGATCAATCGCACAACAGTAGGCCGCTCAATTGATGGACCGTCGCATGGCTCGTTGGTGCTATCGCCCGGCACGGTGACACATCGAGGGAAGGTGGCTTCATGGAAGCGAAGCAGTTGCCCGCTCGGGCACAGGTCGTGATCGTCGGCGGCGGAATCATCGGAACCAGCACCGCGTATCACCTCGCGCGGCGAGGTTGGACCGACGTCGTCCTGCTCGAGCGCAACACGCTCACGTCCGGCACCACTTGGCATGCGGCAGGGCTGGTGACGCAAGCGCGTGGTACCTGGGGAACCCGCGAGGTGGTGCAGCGCAGCCTCGACGTCTTCCACAGCCTTGAGCAGGACACCGGGTTCTCTACCGGCTTCGTGAAGACCGGAACGATGAACTTAGCGACCTCTCCGGAACGACTCGCCGAGATCAAGCATCTTGCGTCGGTCGTGCGCGGCAACAAGATCGAAGCCGAGATCCTCGACGTAGACCGCACTCTCGAACTGCACCCACTGCTGAACCCGGAGGGGCTGTTGGGAAGCCTCTACTTCCCCGAGGACGGACGCGGAAGCGCTACCGACACCACGATCTCGCTGGCCCGCGGCGCCACCAAGCGCGGGGTCCGCATCATCGAGGGCGTCGTCGTGACTGGTGTCGAGACGGCCGACGGCCGCGTCACCGGCGTCCACACCACCTCTGGAACCATCGAAGCCGAGTACGTCGTCAACGCAGCGGGAATGTGGGGCCGAGAGCTCGGCGCCATGGCCGGAGTCGACATTCCCCTCCAAGCACTCGCGCACTACTACGTCGTCACTGAGGCCATCAAGGACCTCCCGAGGAACCTTCCCACCATCAAGAGCGGCGACGAGTACTCCTACGTCAAGGACGAAGCGGGCGCGCTCATGGTGGGATTCTTCGAACCCGGCAGCTACGCCTGGGCCTCCGAAGGCATCCCGGTCAACAACGGCTTCATCCAGCTGCCCGAGGACTGGGACCACCTCGGACCCTTCTACGAGAAGATGATCGAACGTGTGCCCGTGCTGGCCGATGCCGGCGTGCGGCTGCACTTCTGCGGCCCCGAGAGCTTCACTCCCGACGGTCAGTACCACCTCGGCGAAGCGCCCAACCTGCGCAACTTCTTCGTCGCCGCGGGTTTCAACTCCGTCGGGTTCCTCTCCGGCCCCGGCGCCGGATCCGTACTCGCCGACTGGATCGTCGACGGGCGGAGCCCGGTCGACCTCCCCGAGACCGATCTCGGTCGAGTGCAGCGCCATGAGACGAACCGTCGCTTCCTCGAGGCTCGTGTGCTGGAGTCACTCGATCTGTCGTACGAGGTGCATTGGCCGTTCCAGCAGCGTTCCAGCGCTCGACCGTTGCGGGTCAGTCCTCTCTACGGAGCCACCTCTGATGCTGGCGCCGTCTTCGGCGAACTGGCGGGCTGGGAGCGTGCCAATTGGTACGCCCCCGACGGCGTTGAGCGCCACTACGAGTACTCATTCGAGCGCCCGAACTGGTTCGAGCACTCGGCGCGCGAACACCGCGCGATTCGTGAAGCGGTCGGCATGATCGACACGTCGTCCTTCGGCAAACTTCTTGTCCAGGGACGAGACGCGGTCAGTGTCCTCAACCGTTTGTCCGTCAATGACGTCGACACGGCGGTCGGCCGAATCACTTACACCCAATGGCTCAACGAGCAGGGCGGCATCGAAGCAGACGTCACTATCACCCGGATCGCCGACAACGAGTTCCTCGTCCTGTCCGGGCCAGCCACCGTGAACCGGGACCTCGCGTATCTCAAGCGCCACATCGGCAACGATGAGTTCTGCACGGTCGCTGACGTCAGCGGAACGATGGCCATGCTGGCGGTGATGGGTCCACGAGCCCGGGACCTCCTCGCGCCGTTGACCGACGCGGATCTGTCCAACGAGAACTTCGCGTTCGGCGAGTCTCGTGAGATTGACCTCGGCTACACCAAGGTGCGCGCCACCCGAGTCACCTACGTCGGCGAACTTGGCTGGGAACTCCTCATCCCCTCCGAGAGTGCTCTTCATATTTGGTACCTGCTCCGAGACGCCGGTGAACCGCTTGGCCTTCTCCCGGTCGGCTACCACGCCATGAACTCCCTGCGTCTCGAAAAGGCGTACCGCAGTTGGGGCCACGACATCTCCGGCGCCGACAACCCCATCCAGGCGGGCTTGTCGTTCACCGTGAAGTGGGACAAGCCCGGCGGATTCATCGGCCGCGAAGCGCTGGAGAAGATCAAGGACGAGGGCGTCAACCGTCGCCTCGTCCAATTCGTCCTCGAAGACCCAGACCAGCTGCTGTTCCACGACGAGCCCATCTACCGAGACGACCAGCTCGTCGGGCGAGTGGCTTCCGCGCAGTACGGCCACACGCTAGGAGGCGCCGTCGCGCTCGGCTGGGTGAAATCTGCCGAGGTCGTCGAACGCGCCTGGTTCCAAGAGGGCCGCTACGAGATCGAAGTCGCGGGCCAACGAGTCTCCGCCCGCGCATCCCTTCGCCCCTTGCACGACCCGAAGTCCGAAAGGCCCAAGAACTGATGCACGACCTCATCCTCACCCTCTCGTGCCAGGACCGACAGGGGATCGTCGCCATGGTCGGCGGATTCCTTGCTGACCGTGGGTTCAGCATCCGCGACAGCCAGCAGTTCGGAGACGAAGACACCGGCCTGTTCTTCATGCGAGTGCACGCCGCACCTGACCCGGACCGGACTTTCGACTTCGATGCCCTTCGCGACGAGTTCGGTGCGTCCGTCGGCGACGTACTCGATGCTGCGTGGGAGGTCCACGACCCCACACGCAAGCACCGAATGCTCGTCATGGTGTCGCGTCAAGGTCACTGCCTCAACGACCTCCTTCACCGCGCACGGACCGGTTCAATGCCCGCGGAGGTAGTAGCAGTCGTCTCCAACCACGACGACTTCCGCCAACTCGTCGAGTGGCACGGCATTCCGTTCCACCACGTGCCGGTCACCGCCGACACCAAGGGGTGGGCCGAGGCGGAACTGCGCAAGCTCGTCACGTCCTACGACGCCGACTCGGTCATCCTCGCCAGATACATGCAGATCCTTTCGAACGAACTGTGCGAGGACCTGGCGGGCCGAGCCATCAACATTCACCACAGCCTGCTTCCGAGCTTCAAGGGGGCCCGGCCGTACTTCCAGGCACACGCCCGAGGGGTAAAGGTCATCGGTGCGACCGCCCACTACGTAACCGGTGACCTCGATGAAGGACCGATCATCGAGCAGGACTTCACCCGGGTCGATCACATGAGCTCCGCAGCTGATCTGACCGCGATCGGACGCGACCTCGAAGCGCTCGCCCTTGCACGCGCCGTGACCGCACACGCGGAGCACCGTGTCCTGATGAACGGGACGAGGACGGTGGTTTTCCGATGAGTACTCAAGAGGATGCACCCGAGCGCAACGATCGCAGCGGGGCGTTCGATGCCCGCGCGGCGGAGGACGTACCAACCATCGGGGAGCACATCCAACTGGGCGTCAACTAGACCCGTTAGGCAACCTGCCGGCGCTAGATCCAGCCCGTCTGGGATTAACGTCGTCCCCGCCAGTCAGGAGACCCAGGGTCCGCAACGCCAGGTACAGCTCGGCTTGGACGCCGAAGTCCCTGAGGTCCACACCCAAGATCTCCTCGATCTTCTTCAACCGGTAGACCAACGTCTGCTTGTGGATCCCGAGCCGTCGCGATCCTTCCTGCCACGAGCGATTTGCGTCGAAGTACACCTGCAGCGAGCGAACGAGCTCCGACTCGTTGGACTCGTCGTAGGTGAGAAGTGGGCCCAACAGTCGTTGAACTGCTACTTCTCCCTCGGCCACCGTATTGGGCATGAAGTACGAGCCGTGGGAGCCGTACACCGCCGACTGCGCACCAGACTGGCGTGCGCTCTCAAGCGCCCATCTGGCTTCCCTGAACGCATCTGCCAGCCGCCCGATGGCAGCCAATGGTTGGCTCACCCCGACGCTCACATCGAAGTCGTCGACGCCAAGTCCGCTGTCGTAGGCAGCATCCGACACTACTAGCAGGTGGGTGTCGTCTACCGAGGTGTAGAGGTGTGGCCATTCCACAAAACTAAGTGACTCGACCAGCCCGCCGGCGGCGACATCAGGTTCCATGGAGTCGTCGGGCGTCTCGTTCCACACCAGTACCCGCCACGGACCGCCGCGTAGTCCGTGTGCGCGCATCTGCGCCAGTGCGGCATCTGGGGAGATGGCGCCGGCGAGCATGTTCCGAGCGAGCTCGGCCGCGCGAGCGCGTACCCGTGCTGCGCGGGCAGCACGTCGCTCCACCTCGAGACCCGCGATCGTTGCTGCGTGCTGAGCCAGGAGGAGGTCGGGTGCATCAGTTGGGGCGTGAGGGGTCACCAGAAGGGCCGCCATGTTACGAGCCCCGACGGGGACCAGGAGCACCGAGGCTTCGTCGGTCTTGAACCGGTTGAAGGCTGAGAGTTGCCCTCGCTGCTCGCGCACACGTTCAAGGATGGATGCCCGTAGGGGACCCGGGATTGACGTGGTGCTCGGAAGCAGAGGTCGTCCGCTTCGAAGTTCGACGACGTTCAACGAGGCTCGCAGTTCGGTGCCAAGTTGGTCGAGCAGACGGTCCCCGGCCTCGCCACCCTGCGTCCGGCGAAGGATCTCGTACAGGCGCAGGATTCGTGACGCGCGGGAGTCGCCTCTGCCGCGCGCCGCGTCAGCGACAACGCGGGCGATGGTGACGAACGGAACGGCCCGAGCTGTGAGCATGATGGGGAAGCCGAGGTCCTCCGCGGCCGCTATCGCCTCAGGTGTTAAGGGAGGCGCTGCGAACCCCTCACCGAGGGCCAGCCCGGCGATGTTGGCACGGGCAAGTTCGCGCACGAAGTTCGCCTGACCGTCTGCATCCGAGGGAAAGCTGTAGCCGTCGGTCATGAGGAGATCGCCGCTACCCAACCAATGCCAAGGGTCCTCGACTTCACAGGTGTGCGCCCACGCGACCTCGCGGTCACGTCCCGCTTGACCGGCAACCAGACGGGTCCTGATCAAAGGGTCGTCGATCAGGGACTGGACGGTGAACTTCACTGCCCCATGCTCCCACGCATGGACTGGGGCGTCCGTTACGACCGGGCCTATCCCCTTGTACACAGGCCCCGCGCATCGCTAGGCGAACGCACAGGGCCAGACGACGGCTGCCGGGCTTGATATCCGGAGTTCCGGACGCGACGAGGTGCAGCAGCAGGTTGCCCGCGGACAGTCGAGATTCCTCTAGGTCGGGTGACAGCGCGCCCGTCCCGACCGCTCGCGCGGGTGCCTGCGACCACATTCCGGTCGCGCCCGCCACAGACAACGGTGATCGGGCGGCTCGTCAGTGCCCCAAGACTCGCCAGAAAGACGACGCGAGCCGAGAGGGCTTGCCTGAGCTCGACTCCGTCCGATCCGCGATCGAAAACGCCATCGTTCCGGCGTTGACGCCGAGCCAGCGGAAGGGCTCAGGCTCCCATTTCGGCGATTGCCTGCCAGCCCAAGGGAGTGCCCGCACAGGATCGTCCAAGTCGACGATCTCGGCCGCGAGTGTGCGACCCGCAAGGTGGGCTGTCGCGACGCCGTCCCCAACGTACCCGCCCGCTTGGGCAAAGCCCCTGCGCCGGTCGTAACCGACGGAGGGGTACCAGTCGCGAGGAATGCCGAGATTGCCGCCCCAAGCGTGGGTGAACTCAACGCCACCGATCGACGGAAAGATCTCGGTCAGGATGTTGCGCAGCATCGCGTGAACGCGTGCATCGTTGTCGTACTCGGGCCTGATGCGAGAGCCGAAGTGGTACGGAGCCCCACGCCCACCGAACGCGAGCCGGCCGTCGGCTGTGCGCTGACCGTAGATGCGCAGATGGCGTTTGTCGCTGAAGGTTTCACGCTGCCGCAGACCGATCTCATCCCACTGCTCGTCGCTCAACGGCGCGGTCGCAACCATCAGCGAGTACATCGGAACCAGGTCCCGCTTGGCGCCGGGCAGATCGGCCGTGTATCCCTCCGTGGCACGGACGATGACCTCAGCGCGAACCACACCACGCGAGGTATCCAGGCGTCGTTCGCTGATCGCCTCCACCGTCGTGTCCTCGAAGATCTTCACGCCGAGGCCGCGAACCACCCGCGAAAGTCCGCCCGCCAGCTTGGCAGGATGCAGTGCAGCGCAGTGAGGAGTGAACGTTGCCCCGTGCAGGTCTGAGGCCGCCACCCGACGAGAAGCCTCCTCGCGGGAGAGGAGTTGCATGTCCTCGGCGTCGAATCCCCAGTCTCGCCATGCTCGTACCTCGCCTTGAGCGCGCGCCCACTGTGCAGTGTTTCGGGCCACCGAAACGTACCCGCCCTGCTCGAAGTCGCAGTCGATGGCCTCCGACGCAATCACAGAACCGATCTCGCGTACGGTCGAGAACATCGCTCGCTGCATCTCGACTGCACCTGAGCGGCCGCTCCCAGACGCGACCTTGCGGAAGCTCGTCGGGAAGATCGCCGAGCACCAGCCGCCGTTACGTCCAGATGCGCCGAACCCGACGAACTCCTTCTCGATGATGCCGATCCGCAGGTTAGGGTCGGCCTTCGCCAGGTAATAGGCCGTCCACAGGCCCGTGTAGCCAGCGCCGACGATGGCGACGTCCAAGGTCGTGTCACCTGGCAGTTCGCTTCCCGGTGTACCGGTAAGCGCTGCGTCTTCGTGCCAGAAGCTGATGGCAGCGGCCGTCGAGTCGTGCGTCGTGGTCATTGGTGTACTCGTTCTCCGTTAATGAATGGTGGTCGCTTCGGGCTCGATAGCCTGGGGTGACGGCGGCGCACAGCCGGTGGCACCGGCGGCGGGCCGACAAACGGTTCAGTGCTGAGGGTTCGGGGTGGCTAGGATGCTTTCACCCGGTCGGCAGGTGGGGGGCGCAGTGACTGATAGGGCCGCCTAGTCGCGGAAGATGGCGAAGGACTTCGTCACTGTCTCGGTTACGTTCCACGTCCCGGTCCACCCGGCTGGAATGAGGAACATCGTGCCGGGTTCGAGCGAGAAAATGACTCCGTCGTCGCCGACCAGTTGCGCCCGACCGCCGACGATGTGCATCAACTCGACGTAGCCGGAGTGATCCGATCGGAACGCTCCGGGGGTGCAGGTCCAGGCGCCGGCCTGACGATCCTTTTCGTCGATGAATGACAGCGTGCGAGTGGCAGGTTCGCCATCGACTGGATTGGGCACAGCCACGGCAGCGGGCCAAGGCACGTCCATCAGCGAGACGACGCCTGCGAGAAGAGTGTCGGTAGGGGTCGCGGATTCCTCGGTGTCAGCCATGTTCGTCGCTTTCGTGGGGTCGATTCTGTGTGCCTGCTGCGGCAGCTCTCTGCGCAACGCAGAAAGAGAAAACCCGTTGAACGGCGCAGCGCTCCTGCTTCGCGCAAGGCTGGCCCGGCATCGCGCTGTGTGATCGAGCGACACCGCAGTAGGCCTCTCCCGTGCAGGAACATGCTGTTGCGGTTGGGAGACGAGCGCCACTAGACGCACTTCCAAACAGCTCCTTGGCCGCTGACGTTACGTACGACACGGGTCGTCGAGCCCACCCAATGGCTAGCGCAACACCGCGTGACGGACTCCGTCTCGACGCACATCAAAACGCCCATAGGAGCGTCCCGAAGCGGGCGGGCGTCTCTTGGCCTTTCCCGATCGATCGCCGACTCGACCAGTTGGTCGATCTAGCCGCCCACGTGGGCGCGAACACGAGCAAGCACGGATTGGCGGCGACGTTGGTGGCTGCAGCCGACAGGCGAACAGCACATCTTGGAGTGGCTACTTAGTTGGCGTACAAGCCGGGGGCGCGATGTGGTGCCTGGCATGGAAGACGCTGCACCGGTTGGTCGAGATGCCTCGTCATCGGCCGGGACGCAGAGCGTGGGTACGCCTGCGCACCGGCGGCTGGACCGGCGAGACGCCCGCACCGTAGATGGTCTCCGGGCCGGGCTCCACTACGCGCGCGCGGCCGTGCCTCGCGGGAGGGCTGTGTCCGTAGTGTGTCCCGGGGTTAGTCGCCGGCAGTCCGGTCTCAAATTGGGACCGAGCCAACGCAGTCTGAAAAAAGACAAAACCGCAGGTCAGCGGGCTGACCTGCGGCTTCATCGATCTGCGCGCCTGTAGGGATTCGAACCCCAAACCTTCTGATCCGTAGTCAGATGCTCTATCCGTTGAGCTACAGGCGCCCGTCGCGTGCGCCGACTGGCGCAAGGACTCGATGAGGATAGCCGACGGCACGGGAGCAGGCGAAATCAAGGTCCGGCACTTCTGTCGGCGCCGTCCCGGTGCGGTCGGGACTTCCGACCCGTTCGGCCGTCCGAGGCGGTGCCCTAGGGTGCCTAGCACCGCACACGCGACGACACGTCGAACAACGGGTCGTCGCACGACGAGAGGGAGCGCGATGGCAGATCTCGAGGCAGTCCTGGACGAAGCCGGGCTGACCAACCCCCGTGTCCGCGAGTTCGTCAAGGAGTACGCCGAGCTCACCGGTGCCGAGCACGTCGAGGTGGTCAACGCCTCCGACGACGCCCGTCTCCTCGAGGAGGCCGTGGCGGCCGGCGAGCTCCAGCGTGCAGGGGAGGGGCGCTTCTACTCCCGCAGCTACTACAAGGACACCGCCCGCTCCGAGGAGCGCACCATCGTCGCCACGAGCGACGAGTCGGACCGCGGGGTCTACAACAACTGGCGCCCTGCCTCGGAGATGAAGCCGATGCTCCACGACCGGATGCGCGGCGCGTCCGAGGGCAGGACGATGTACGTCATCCCCTACCTGATGTCGCCCCCCGGCAACCCGCTCGAGCCGTGGGCGGCGGGCGTCGAGCTCACCGACACCCGCACCGTCGTGCTCCACATGATCCGCATGGCCCGCGTGGGCGTGCAGTTCGTCAACGGCCTTGAGGACCCGGACTCGTTCGTCCGCGCGGTCCACGTCACCGGCGACCTGGAGAACCTCGGCCAGGGCACCCCCGACGACCAGCGCTACTTCGTGACCGTCGCCGACGAGCGCACGATCCTGCACTTCGGTTCCTCCTACGGTGGCAACGCGCTCCTGGGCAAGATCGCCCACGGCCTGCGGCAGGGGGCGTACGACGGCTGGGCGAGCAGGAAGTTCCTCGCCGAGCAGTACATGCTCATCGGGATCCACGACAAGGAGACCGGGAAGACGTGGCACGTCTGCGGTGGCTTCCCCAGCGCCTCCGGCAAGACCAACCTCGCGATGATGGCTCCCCCTGACGCGCTGGGCGACCGCTACCACGTGACGTTCTACGGCGACGACATCGCCTGGCTCTGGGTGGACGAGGAGTCCGGCCGGCTGATGGGGATGAACCCCGAGTACGGCGTCTTCGGCGTCGCGAAGGACACCAACGAGGTGACCAACCCCAACGCGCTGGCCTCGATCCGGGAGGGCTCGCAGGCGATCTTCACCAACGTCGCCCACAACCCCACGACGGGTGAGGTGTGGTGGGAGGGCAAGACCCCGAAGCCGCCGACGGACGTCAAGGGCTGGCTCGACTGGACCGGTGCCCCGCTGGCGGACCGCAAGGACAACGACACGGCGGCCTGGGCGCACCCGAACAGCCGCTTCACCACCACCCTGGCCAACGTCCCCAACATCGCGCCCGACTACGACGTGCCGACCGGCGTGCCGATCGACGCGATCATCTTCGGTGGCCGCACCCGCGACCGCGAGCCGCTGATCCGTGCGATCACCGACCTGGCCGAGGGCGTCTACGACGGCCTCACGCTCGGCGCCGAGGCGACGTTCGCTGCAGAGGGCGTCGACGGCCAGCTGCGCTACGACCCGATGTCGAACCGTCCGTTCATGGCGTACGGCGAGGGCGACTACGCGCGGCACTACCTCGACGTCGTCGGTGCGGCGACCGAGCAGCCGATCTTCGCGCACGTGAACTGGTTCCAGAAGGACCCCGACGACGGGCACTTCCTGTGGCCCGGCTACAGCGACAACCTCCGGCCGCTGCTGTGGTTGCTGCAGCTGAAGAACGGTGAGGTCCAGGGGCGACGCACGGCCGTGGGCATCATCCCGACGGAGGAGGAGCTGGACCTCGCAGGGATGGACGTCCCGGCCGCCGACCTCGAGCGCATCCTCACCATCGACAAGGAGCGGTGGCAGCAGGAGATGGGCTTCCGCGAGGAGCACCTCTCCCAGTTCGACCGGATGCCGGGCGAGATCTGGGAGGCGCACCGGCGCGTGGCCGCCGCCCTCGACGCAGAGGCCTGATCCCGCAAATCGCCTCGGCGGCCGTCGATCGCACATACGATCAACGGCGTGTCAAGATCTCGTCAACTCGCGGACTCCGTGCTGTGGTCGCGCGACGGCAAGCCCAGCGTCGGCCTCGCGGTTCCCTTCGCCGTCCTGGCGGTGGCGTGCCTCGGGGTCATCCTGGTCCCGCCGTACGCCAGCGCGTGGTGGGTCTACGCGCTGGCCGCGCTCGTCCTCGTGGTGGTCGCAGGTCTGCTGGCGCTCTCGCTGCGCCGGCCCGACCGCACGTGGCTGGACCCGGCGCCGGCGTACCTGATGTTCCTCTTCGTGGGACTCGTGCACCACGCCGCGGGCGGCGCACTCGGAGGCACGTCGACCGGCCTGACGGCGAGCCTCCTCCTGCCCATCATCTGGCTGGCCATCACCGGAACGCGGCGGGAGCTGTGGGTGGCGAGCGGCCTGACCGTGCTCGTCTTCGTCCTCCCGATCGTGCTCATCGGAGCCCCGGACTACATGTGGGCCGACTGGCGACGGGCGGTGGTCTGGATCACCGTGGCGATCGTGCTCGCACCGGTCATCCAGCGCATCGTGCACGACCTCGACCGCGAGACCCGTCGTGCCCGGACGGCGAACGAGCGTGTGGAGCGGCTCTTCGACAGCGCCCCGCACGGTGTCGCCCTGCTCGACCCGGCAGGCACGGTCGTCCGCGTCAACACCGCCCTGGCGGTG
This sequence comes from Nocardioides furvisabuli, assembly GCF_021083185.1. Taxonomy (GTDB): domain Bacteria; phylum Actinomycetota; class Actinomycetes; order Propionibacteriales; family Nocardioidaceae; genus Nocardioides; species Nocardioides furvisabuli. The sequence continues at coordinate 87,015 of NZ_JAIGQB010000001.1, forward strand.
ATCGTCGGCCTGGAGCCGCCCGACATGGTCGGGCACCCCTTCACGAGCTTCGAGACGCCCGGCGAGGACGCCATCTCGGACCACGTGGAGCGCCTGATGTCCCACCGCAGCGAGATCATGGACGCCGAGTGCCGTTTGCGGGACTCGGGCGGCAACGACGTCGCCGTGGCGCTGAGCAGCACCGTGGTGCAGGACCCGCAGATCGGCGACATCGTGATGGTCAACGTCGTCGACGTCTCCGACCGGCGCCGCTACCTCGACCGGCTCGCCCACCTCGCGGACCACGACGTGCTCACCGGGCTGGCCAACCGGCGCCGCTTCGAGAGCGAGCTCGAGCGCCACCTCGACCGGTGCCGGCGCCACGGCCCCAACGGCGCCCTGCTGCTGCTCGACCTCGACAACTTCAAGCAGGTCAACGACTCGCTCGGGCACAACGCCGGCGACCAGCTCCTCGTCACGATCGCGGGGCTGCTGCGTCGCTCGATCCGCAGCACCGACGTCGTGGCACGCGTGGGCGGCGACGAGTTCGCCATCTTGCTCACCGACGCCGACCAGGCCGCTGCCCAGCGGGTGGCGGACCTCGTCGTCGAGCGCATCCGCGACCACGCGGCGACCCTCGACGGCGTACGTCGCCACGTGTCCGCGAGCGTGGGTGCGGTCACCTTCGCGGCGGCCGCCGAGCACTCCGCCGACATCCTCGCCCTGGCCGACATGACGATGTACGACGCCAAGGAGTCGGGCCGCAACCGCGTCGCCCTCCTCGCCGAGGGAGAGGGCCGCGGACCGCGCAGCTCGATGCGGCTGCAGTGGCAGTCCCGGATCGAGGAGGCGCTGGAGCACGACCGCTTCGCGCTCCACTTCCAGCCCATCATGGACATGAAGACCGGTCGCATCGACTCAGCCGAGGTGCTCCTGCGCCTGCGCGGCGAGGACGGCGAGCTCGTGCCGCCCGGCCGCTTCGTCTACATCGCCGAGCGCGCCGGCCTCATGCCGCGGGTCGACCGCTGGGTGCTCGACCGCAGTCTCGAGATGCTCGCGCAGCTGCGCCAGATCGTGCCCGACTTCTGCCTGGAGGTGAACATCTCCGGGGCGTCGATGGGAGACCCGGCCGTCGAGCAGACCATCCTGTCCGCGCTCCAGCGCTTCGAGGTCGACCCGCACGCGCTGATCCTGGAGATCACCGAGACCTCCGCGGTGGCCGACGTTGCCCTGGCCCGTGAGTTCGCCGAGCGGATGGCGGCCCTCGGGTGCCGCTTCGCCCTCGACGACTTCGGCGCGGGCTTCGGCTCCTTCTACTACCTCAAGCACCTGATCTTCGACTACGTGAAGATCGACGGCGAGTTCGTCGCGCACGTCCACCGCTCGTCGGTGGACCGCACGATCGTGCGGTCGATCGTCGGCATCGCCCGCGACCTCGGCAAGGAGACGGTGGCCGAGTTCGTCTCCGACCCCGAGATCCTCGAGGTGGTCCGGGCCGAGGGCGTCGACTACGCCCAGGGCTTCCTCATCGGCAAGCCCGTGCCGATGGACGTCTTCATCGACGAGTTCCTCCTCGCGCCTGCGCCCGCGCTCGCGCCCGCGCCCGCCGTGGCCGCCGTGGCGGCGGACTGAGCGCCGTCGAGACATGGCACCGCAGAGGGGAGCAGGCCGCGTGCAGTGGCTGCAGAGGTCCGTGGGACTGGCGATCGTCGGCACCGCAGCGCTGGGGGCGTCCGCCCTCTGGCTGGCGGTGGCCGCCGGGGCTCCCGAGAGGGGCAGCGCCCCGAGCGAGGGGGTGCTCTTCGGCGCCTGGCGCGTCTTCTACGACACCGAGATGCCCGCGCCGCGCGTCCTCCTGGCCGCGGTGGGAGTCGCACTGCTGCTGGCCGCGGCGGTCGCCGGGCTCGAGCGTCGCCTGCTGACCCGGGCGCGCCGCAGCGAGGACGGCAACCGGATGCCGCTGGCGCCGAAGCTGGTGATGGCCGAGACGCGCGGACACTTCGCCGGTCCCGTCACGATCACGGTCCTCATCCCGGCCCACAACGAGGAGGGCTGCATCGCGGAGACGCTCTCCTCCCTCCTCGCCCAGGAGCCCCCGCCGGCGCGGATCGTGGTCGTCGCCGACAACTGCACCGACGGGACCGTACGCCTGGCGCGCGAGGCCGGCGTCGAGGTCTTCGAGACGGTGGCCAACCGGCACAAGAAGGCGGGCGGGCTCAACCAGGCGCTGCACGACCTCCTCCCCACCCAGGGGGACAACGACTGCGTGATGATCATGGACGCCGACACCACGCTCGACCCCGGCTTCCTCGCCGGCGCCACGCGCCGGCTCACCGACGACCGGGCCCTGATGGCGGTCGGGGGTCTCTTCTACGGCGAGGACGGCTTCGGCCTCATCGGGCAGTTCCAGCGCAACGAGTACACGCGCTACCAGCGCGACCTGCGCCGGCGCCGTGGTCGTGTCTTCGTGCTCACCGGAACGGCGTCGGTCTTCCGCCCGCGTGCCCTGCGCGCGGTGGCCGAGGAGCGCGGTGGGCTCCTGCCCGGCGTGCCGGGCGACGTCTACGACACCGTGGCCCTCACCGAGGACAACGAGCTCACGATCGCGCTGAAGACGCTCGGCGCGCTGATGGTCTCCCCGCGCGAGTGCACCGTCGTCACCGAGGTGATGCCGTCGTGGAGCGGGCTGTGGGCGCAGCGGCTGCGCTGGCAGCGCGGTGCGCTGGAGAACCTCGGCGCCTACGGCATGCGGCCGCAGACCTTCCGCTACTGGATGCAGCAGCTCGGCATCGGCTACGGCGTCATCGCGCTCGCCGCCTACCTGCTGCTGATCCTGCTGATGGTGCTGGCCACGTCGACCTGGGTGTGGTTCCCGTTCTGGATCGGCATCGGCCTCGTCTTCACCCTCGAGCGGGTCGTCACCGTGTGGCGCGGCGGGTGGCGCGCGCGCCTGCTGGCGCTCTCGCTGTTCCCCGAGCTCGGCTACGCGATGTTCCTCAACGTGGTCTACCTCAAGGGCGTGTGGGACCTGACGCTGGCGCGCCAGGCCGACTGGAAGCACGTCGTCCAGCCCGAGTCCGCCGTGCGGACGGGGGTCTGAGGTGTTCGGCGTGGTCCCGATGGGGGTGCTCCTGCCCGACAGCATCATGCGTCACGAGGCCATCGCGGTGCTCGCCGCGTTCGTCGCGATCAACACCATCGTCTACGTGACGCTGTCGGTGGCCAAGATCCTGCCGAAGGTCTACGTCAGCGACTGGTTCACCACGCGCAACCGCCGGGCGGAGACCCGCAGCATCCATCCCGACGCGCCGATCTGACACAGCGGCGGGGCTGCCCAGCCTCGCCCGGAGCATGCGTGCGGGCAGCGAGATCCACGTCACAACCCTTAGACCGATCCAATACGTGCTCGCTCACACAAGCGCTAGCGTCCGGAAAAAGTCGCCGACAACGAGGCCGCGCGAACCGCGACGAACGCTGAAGGAACGGGCATGACCGCCACCATCGACACCCAGACGACTCCGCCGACGACCCACGAGGGCATCCTCGCCTGGGTCACCGAGATCGCCGAGCTCACCCAGCCCGACACCATCCACTGGTGCACCGGCTCCGACGAGGAGTGGGCCCAGCTCACCACCTCCCTCGAGGCGACCGGGACGTTCACGCGGCTGAACCCCGACGTCATGCCCAACTCGTTCCACGCCGCCTCCGACCCGACCGACGTCGCACGGGTCGAGGACCGCACCTACATCTGCTCGGTCGACGAGCGCGACGCCGGCCCCACCAACAACTGGATGGACCCGGCGAAGATGAAGGACCTCATGCGCGGGCTCTACGCCGGCTGCATGCGGGGCCGCACGATGTACGTCATCCCGTTCGTGATGGGCCACCTCGAGGCCGACCAGCCGATGTTCGGCGTCGAGGTCACCGACTCGGCGTACGTCACCGTCTCCATGCGCGTCATGGCCCGCATGGGCAGCGACGTCCTCGACCGCATCGAGGAGCTCGACGCCGCCGGCCGCGACCCCCAGTGGGTGCCGGCGCTGCACTCGGTCGGCATGCCGCTCGAGCCCGGCCAGGCCGACGTCGCGTGGCCGTGCAACGACACCAAGTACATCGTCCAGTTCCCCGAGGAGCGGATGATCTGGAGCTTCGGCTCGGGCTACGGCGGCAACGCCCTGCTCGGGAAGAAGTGCTACGCCCTGCGCATCGCCTCGGTGATGGCGCGCGACGAGGGCTGGCTGGCCGAGCACATGCTCATCCTCAAGCTCACCTCGCCGCAGGGCGTGACCAAGTACGTCGCCGCGGCCTTCCCGAGCGCGTGCGGCAAGACCAACCTGGCGATGCTCAAGCCGACCATCCCCGGCTGGACCGTCGAGGCGATCGGCGACGACATCGCGTGGATGCGGGTCGGCGAGGACGGACGCCTCTGGGCGGTCAACCCCGAGTTCGGCTTCTTCGGCGTCGCTCCGGGAACCAACGAGCACACCAACCCGCACGCGATGGAGACCATCCGCAAGGGCAACTCGGTGTTCACCAACGTTGCGCTGACCCCCGACGGCAACGTGTGGTGGGAGGGCCTGGAGAACACGCCTGCCGAGGCCACCAGCTGGAAGGGCGAGCACTGGACGCCGGAGATCGCCGAGGAGACCGGCGAGCTCTCCAGCCACGCCAACAGCCGCTACTGCACCCCGATCAAGCAGTGCTCGATCCTCGCCGACGAGTACGACGACCCGCGCGGCGTGCCGATCGACGCGATCCTCTTCGGTGGCCGCCGCAAGACCACCATCCCGCTCGTGACCGAGGCCCGCGACTGGAACCACGGCACCTTCATGGGCGCGACGCTCTCCTCGGAGACCACTGCGGCGGCCGTGGGCGCGGTCGGCGTGGTGCGCCGCGACCCGATGGCGATGCTGCCCTTCATCGGCTACAACGCCGGCGACTACTTCGGTCACTGGGTCGGCATCGGCAAGGACAACGATGCCGCGAAGCTGCCGAAGATCTTCTACGTCAACTGGTTCCGCCGCTCCGACGACGGTGACTTCCTGTGGCCCGGGTTCGGCGAGAACAGCCGCGTGCTCAAGTGGATCATCGAGCGCATCGACGGCCAGGCCGCCGCGGTCGAGACCCCCATCGGCCACGTGCCGGCGCCGGGATCGCTCGACGTCGACGGCCTCGGCCTCACCGACGACCAGCTCGCCCAGGCGCTCGCGGTCGACGCGGAGGAGTGGAAGGCCGAGATCCCGCAGATCGAGGAGTGGTTCGAGAAGTTCGGCGACGACCTGCCCGCCGTGCTCTGGAGCGAGCTCGACACGTTGAAGGCGCGCCTCGGGGCCTGACCCCACCGCGTCGTACGCCTCGACCCGCCCACCGGTGCGCCGGTGCGGCGGGTCGTGGCAGTCCGGGGCTGTGTTCCGGGGTGGTCACTGGTGCTCGTGTGGCACGATCACCTCACTGGTGTCGGGGGTGAGCGGGAGGTGCGTCATGCCCTTGGGGCAGCACGAGCGCGCGATCTTCGAGGAGCAGGCCACCCCGCTCTACGAGGAGATCGTGAGCTCCGGCGGGATCGCCGTGACCGACGAGCGCATCGGCCGGCGCGGGGAGCTCCAGCGGGCCTTCGAGCTGCTCGTGGAGGTCGGCCTGGTCGTCAGGAGTGACGACGAGGCCTACTGGCGCGCCGTGGACCCGGCGGCCGTCCAGGCGCGCGTGGTGGCCCCGTTGGGCCAGCAGGGCGCCGAGCTGATCGCGGAGTCCGCCCACTGGGCGCAGGCCTTCAGCACCCTCTCCCACGCCTGGCGTCGCTCGCCCAGCGCCGTCGGCGGGCCCTTCGCGGAGATCCGCGGCCTCGCGACCATCGGGAACTTCCTCGCCTCACTGGTCAGTGACGCCGAGGTCGAGCTGCTGACCGCCCAGCCGCAGGACCGTCGCGGAGTCAAGCAGCTCGGTGAGGCCGGCGCCCGGGAGATCGCCGCCCTCAAGCGCGGCGTCAAGATGCGCACCCTCTACCAGCACGCGGCCCGCCGCGGCACCGACACCCGCAAGTACGTCGCCGCAGTGTCCGCCGCGGGCGCCGAGGTGCGCACCCTCGACGAGTTCTTCAACCGCCTCATCGTGGTCGACCGGCGCATCGCGATCATCCCGAGCCACGAGGGGATGAACGCCGCCATGGTGATCAGCGACCGCTCGATGGTGGGCTACCTCGTCGACATGTTCGAGCGCCACTGGGAGCGGGCGCGGCCCTTCACCAGCAGCGAGACCTCCCTGATGCGTGACATCGCCGCGGAGCAGCGCGCGATGACCATCCGCATGCTCCTGGAGGGGCGGGCCGACCCGGCGGGCGCCAAGCGCCTCGGCGTCAGTCCCCGGACGTACGCCGGCTACGTGGCGGACCTGAAGAACGAGTTCGAGGTGGAGACCCGCTTCCAGCTCGGCTACGAGATGGGCAAGCGGGGGATCTCGGGCCGCGAGACCGACGAGCCCTCGACGAAGTAGCGCGGGTCGGGGAAATGAGGCAAGGGCAGCGACCCATGTCGCTGCCCTTGCTGCCGGGACTGGCCTGTGGGGGAGGCCTTCCGGACCAGAACTCGTGGGGGGTTGAGGGGGTCCGTGTCCCGGCTCTTCACTGCGTGCACATCATGGCACGGCTGGCTCACTTCTTGACGACGACCCGGCCACCCCACGTGGTGTCGATGCCGGCGCTGGCCGCGCCCATCGGAACCACGGCGAAACCGAGTCCGAGAGCCGCCACGAGGGCTGCTGCTGCGATGCGGCGTACAGGGGTCATTGTTTTTCACCTTTGCTCATGTCGCGGTGTCACAGGGGATGACCAGACCATTCTCACCCACCGTCCGGGGTCACGTCCCACCGAACGATCTGCAGGTCTGTGCATTGCAGGATCCTGCAAAGGAGCCGTCGGCCGCGCGTCGGCCCCCTCACGACGGAGGGGGCCGACCCCTGGGCGGAGGCGGAGGGATTTGAACCCTCGATGGGGTTTTAGCCCCAAACCCGCTTAGCAGGCGGGCGCCATAGACCGGACTAGGCGACGCCTCCATGCCCGACCAATGGTCGAGCGCACAGAAGGTTACAAGGCGCAGGGTGCCTGCGCCGAATCAGGTCAGAAGTTCCGCAGTCCCTGGCCGCGCTGGAGGTGTTCTTGGAGGTCGCGGGCGAAGGCCTCCCGGTCCATCGCGAGCATCTCCACGGGGATCGTGGTCGTCCGTCCGTCGCGCAGTCGCAGCACCACCACGGGCGCGTCGACGAGGGTCGTGGTGACGGCGTCCTCGACGTCCTTCCACCGCGCCGACGCAGCGCCGACGCCACGCACCCACTGGACCCGGTAGCCCTCATCGGTGAACTTCACGACCCAGCCCCTCTCGCGCCACAGCCACCAGCAGGCCACCAGCGCCGCGATGGTGATCGCGACCGGCACCAGCAGGAGGACGGTGTGGAGGTCGAGCACCGCGATCAGCAGCGTGCTGACGAGGATGAGCACGGCGACCGCGCACAGCACCACGCCCAGCAGGCGCGCCGCGACGGCGGGGGCGAGGCGGTGCACGGTGGCGGTATCGGTCGTCACGCACCGATTTTCCCACGCGGCCCGTCGGCTCGTCCCCCGGGTGGTCGAGCGCCGCCGTTGGGTAGAGTTCCGCGGTGTGCGGCGTCGCGACGCCGCACGAGGAGGGGTGCCGGAGCGGCCGATCGGAACCGCCTTGAAAGCGGTCGTAGGGAGACCTACCGCGGGTTCGAATCCCGCCCCCTCTGCCAAGGCGAAGCGGAGCGAGCCGCGGGCCGAGGGGGCGTGGGCCGGGTGCGGCGGCTGCCAAGGCGAAGCGGAGCGAGCCGCGGGCCGAGGGCCGAGGGCGCGTGGGCCGGGTGTGGCGGCTGCCGAGCCCGGCGAGGGCTACCCTCGCCGGGTGACCTGGTTCGCCTCGCCCGCCGACGCCGCCACCCGCCTGCGCGAGGCCGGGTACCTCACCGACGACGCGACCGCGCTCACGGCGTACCTCGCGGGCGCGCTGGAGAAGCCGCTGCTCGTCGAGGGCCCGGCCGGCGTCGGCAAGACCGAGCTGGCCAAGGCGGTCGCGCGCGCGACGGGCGCGGAGCTGGTGCGGCTCCAGTGCTACGAGGGACTCGACGAGGCGCGTGCGCTCTACGAGTGGAACTACAAGAAGCAGCTGCTCCGCATCCAGGCCAGCAGTGGCCGAGGATCGGGGCAGGACAGCTGGAGCGAGACCCACGACGACATCTTCACCGAGGAGTTCCTGCTGACGCGGCCGCTGCTGGGCGCGATCCGGCGTGAGGAGCCGACGGTCCTGCTCGTCGACGAGGTCGACAAGACCGACATCGAGGTCGAGGGCCTGCTGCTGGAGGTGCTGAGCGACTTCCAGGTCACCATCCCCGAGCTCGGCACGGTCACGGCCACCCGGCGCCCCTTCGTGGTGCTGACCTCCAACGCCAGCCGCGAGCTGTCCGAGGCGGTGAAGCGGCGCTGCCTGTTCCTGCACCTCGACTACCCCGACGCCGAGCGCGAGCGGGCGATCGTCACCTCCCAGGTGCCGGGCCTCGACGACAAGGTGGCGGCGCAGCTCGTCGACGTGGTCGTGCGTCTGCGTGAGCTCGAGCTGAAGAAGGCTCCCTCGATCGCGGAGTCCGTCGACTGGGCCCGCACGCTGATCGCGCTGCAGATCGGCGACCTCGACGAGGCCACCGTCGCGCGCACCCTCGGCGTCGTGCTCAAGCACGCCTCCGACCAGCGTCGCGCGGTCAAGGAGCTCAAGCTGGCGACGGCCTGATCCGCGGTGAGCCTGCTCGACACCCACATCGGCTTCGTGGAGGCACTGCGCGCCGCGGGGCTGTCGGTCTCGCTCGCCGAGGGGCTCGACGCGATCAGCGCGCTGGAGCAGGTCAGCTGGCACGACCGCGAGACCGTGCGGGCGGCGTACGCCGCGACGCTGGTCAAGCGACAGCCGCAGCGGGTGACCTTCGACGCGGTCTTCGACATCTACTACCCGCGGCTCGTCGGCGACGGTGTCGCGCGCGAGCGCGACGGTGACGAGTCGGAGCCGGCTGCCGGTCCGCGCGACACCGGCCCTGACCTCGAGCGCTTCCGCGAGGCCCTCGCCGAGGCGCTGGCCTCCGGCGACCAGCAGACGTTGCAGGACCTTGCAGCGGAGGCGGTCGCACGCTTCGGGGCGATGCCCGGGCGTGGTCCGGGGCTGTCGAGCTGGTCGGCGTACACCTCCCTCCAGCGGGTCTCGCCCGCCGAGCTCGTGGACCGCCTCGTGCAGGGGCTGCTCGCCGAGGGTCTCGATGCCGACCGGGCCCAGCGCACGGCTGGACGCCGCATCGGGGACTTCACGCGGATGGTGGAGGGCGACGCCCGTCGGCGCATCGCCGAGGAGAAGGGGCCCGAGCACGTCGCGGGCGTGACCGTGCGCCCGACGATCGACCGCCTCGACTTCACCGCCGCCCGGCGCAGCGACCTCGAGGAGATGCGACGCGAGGTCTACCCCCTTGCGCGCCGCCTGGCCGCGCGGCTCACCAAGGAGCAGCACGCCCGCCGTCGCGGCCCCCTCGACGTACGCCGCACCGTGCGCGCCTCGATCGCCACCGGCGGGGTGCCGCTGACCACCCACCACCGTCCGCGGCGCCCGCACCGCACCGAGCTCGTGGTGCTGTGCGACGTCAGTGGGTCGGTCGCGAACTTCGCGCAGTTCACCCTGATGCTGGTCTTCGCGCTGCGGGAGGCCTTCAGCGGCGTGCGGGCCTTCACCTTCGTCGACGACGTGGCCGAGGTCAGCGACGTGTTCCGCCCCGGCGCCGACGTGGCCGAGGTGATGGAGTCACTGGCCGCGAGCATGTCGCAGGCCGCGATGTTCGGCCGCACCAACTACGGACGTGCGCTGACCCGCTTCGCCGAGGAGCACCCCGACGCGATCGGTCCGCGGTCGTCCCTGCTGGTCCTCGGCGACGGGCGCTCGAACTACAGCGACCTCGCGCTGCCCGTGCTCGCCGACCTCGCGGGACGGGCCCGGCACGCGTGGTGGCTCAACCCCGAGCACCCGCGGCACTGGGCCACCGGCGACAGCGCGGCCGACCAGTACGGCGCGATCGTGCCGATGGTGGAGTGCCGCAACCTCGCCCAGCTCGGCGAGTTCGTGCACGCGATCGCGTGAGGGGCGCTCAGCCGGCGAGGTAGCCGAGTCCCTGGAGCCGGGAGATCTCGGCCCTGAGCTCGGGGTGCTGGGCGCTGTCGGCGGCACGGGCGCCGGCGACGTAGACGTGGGCGCCGGCGCGGTCGCCGCTGTCGAAGACCACCGTGAGGCGGTTGGTCGTGCGCGCGTTGATCAGCGAGCCGAGGAGTGCGACGGGGTCGGCCCGGTCCTCCAGGGAGAGCATGCGCACGGCGTCGGGGATCCGGGGCACCTGCGCCGACGGCGCGCCGGCGGTGACGACCTGGTCGACCACGAAGCGGGAGGAGACGAGGCTCGCCGCGATCTCGGCGGCGACGGTGCCGCCGGCGGCGGACCCGACGAGCATGACGCGCGCGTCGTCCTCGGTCACCGCCTTCTCGATCGCCCGCACGACCTGGCCGGCCGACGTGGTCGGGTCCGCGCCGACGAGGCGGAGCCGGCCGGACTCCGTGCCCAGCGAGCCGGGCAGGTAGGCGATGTAGCGGCCCGTGCCCACGCGCTGGACGCTGATCCGGCGGTCCTCGGCGACCAGGTTGGCCATCAGCTCCTCGAGGGAGTGCGGTGCCCCGGCGGCGTCCGTGCCCACCTCGGGCTCGGCCTCCTCGACCTCGACGAAGGAGCCTGCCGAGTCGCGGAATGCCGACACCGCGTCGGTCGGGAACGGGTCGACACCGATCGCCCGGAGGCCGCCGCGCGCAGCGGCCGCACCCTGGTCGGAGGACAGCACGCCCGCGGTGAGCAGCGAGCGCATGTGGAGGCCGTCGAGCAGGCCACCGCCACCCGACAGGTGCTCCATGAGGTCGGGGTTGCTCTCGGCGAGCTCGCTCAGGTAGGCGGTGACCCCGTCGCGGTCGAGCATGTCGCTCTCGATCAGGCCGGCGCTGACGATCGCGCCACCCAGCGCCACCTCGGGGGCGAGGTAGCCGATGGCGCGGCCGGCGATCGACCCGAGCGTCGTGTAGGCCGCCTGCTGGAGCTCGTCGATCCAGCGGTAGGTCAGCACCGTGGCGCGTACGACGAGCGCGTCGGCGTCGAGCTCCACCGAGCGGGTGAGCAGCCCGTGCTTGCCCGTGGTGGCGGCCCGGACGTCCTCCTCGGCCCGGCCCCAGGTGGCGGGGGAGAGCGGACCGGAGTCGACGACGTCGTCGTCGCGCAGGATCTCCGCACCCAGGCGGGCCCGGGTGCGCATCTCGTTGCCGGAGGCGTCGAAGAGGTCGGCGAGCGCCAGCATCTGGTCGTACTTGTCCGCAGCGACGGCCGCCGAGGAGTCGTCGTCGGCGCTGTGGGTGCGGGGGATGTCGAGGTCACTCATCGGTGGGCTCCTCCCGGACCAGGACCTGCGCGAGCACGGGGGCGAGCTCGGTGGCGAGGGCGTCGGGGTCGACGCGGACGACCGAGACGCGCGCGCCGTCGTCGTGGCGGGGGGTGAGGGAGTGCCAGCCGTCCTTCAGCAGCACCCACGAGACCACGCCCACCGCGGTGGTGGCACGCTCGGACACCTCGGCGGCCAGGATGCGCAGCCGGCCGCGGCCCTCGGCGTGCACGGCGGAGACCGCGGCGGCCGCCTCGGCGTCACCGAGCTCGTCGCCGTCGGCCAGCACGGCACCGTCGGCATGGCCGACCAGCACCGGGACCAGGTCGGAGCGACCCGACCGCAGCGCCTCGCCGACCGAGTCGGCCAGCGCGTAGGGCACGTCGAGACGGGCCGGCACCTGCGAGCTGGTCAGCGGCAGGTCCTCGGGAACTGCGGTCACGCGCGCGAGCTCGGTGGTCCACTGCGTGACGGGGAACCACGCGAGCTCGAAGACGATGCCGTCGCAGGTCGACAGGCTCGCCACCGCGTCACCGGCCTGGCGGTGCCACGCCTTGACCTGGGTGGCACCGGCAGCGACGTCGATGTCGAGGGCGAGGCGCGGCGTCGCGAGCAGGCCGACCGCACCGAGCACGCCCGGGTCGGCGCCCTCGTCGGTGAGCAGGCCGCGTCGCCGGAGGGTGTCGTGCGGGTCGTGGAGGGTGCCCAGCGCGTCGGCGTACGCCGAGTCCTCGGCCGAGCCGCGGCTCTGGCCCAGGCGTCCCGAGAGCGAACCTGCGTCGGTGGCCTCCCCGGGGTGGAGGTCGAAGGGGAGCGGTGCCCCGCCGGCGAGCTCGGCGACCACGCGCAGCTCGGGGAGGGTCAGGGCGAGCCGTCGCGCGAGGCCGTCGAGGAAGCTCGCCGGCACCGGGGGCGGGGTCGTGAGGTCGATGGTCACCATGTCAGAGGCCCGGGAGGTCGACGGTCAGCCAGTCCCGGTGGCCGGACGGGGGAGGGTCGAAGGCGAGGAGCAGGGCCTCGGCGTCGTCGGGGGCAGTCGCCGGGTCGGCCTCGGCGGCGCGGGTGCGGGCGTCCTCGACGAGTGAGGTCGCCCTGTGCGCGCGGGTCTCGATCGCCTCCTTGAGGGAGTCGACCTCGACCAGGTGGCGGGCGAGCGAGTCGGCCGCGGTCTCGTGGTGGGCGGCGGCCGCGCGGAGGTGGTCGGCGCGGTCCTGGATGCGCTCGCGCATCGCGTCGGCGGCCTTGCCGTGCCACGGCACGGCCTCGGCCTGCGACACGAGGCGCTGGGCGAGGGCCCGGATGTCGCCGCTCTGCTCGCGCAGCTGCGCGACGCGCCTGCGGCCCGCGGCGGAGTCGCCGTACATCGATCACACCCTTTCGTCGGGGGACGACTACCCGGGAGGCGGCCCGCCCAAACGTTCCCACGTGGACGAGGAGGCATTCTGGCACCGCGCGAGGGCGCTGGGACGCGGCCCGTCGGACCGGTTCCGGCCGATAGGATCGGGCGCAGGCCCGACCTGCCTCCCGCCGGACCCCGTGACTGAGGTGTGCATGACCTTCGACGTCCACCAGCTCGACGTGTTCGTGCTGGTCGGCGCGGTCGTGACGTTGGCGGCGATCCTCGCGGTGCGGGTCTCGGCCGGCGTGGGCCTGCCGTCGCTGCTGATCTACCTGCTGATCGGCGTCGTGCTGGGCGAGGGGGGACCCTTCGGGATCCCCTTCGACGACGCGCAGCTCGCGCACGCGCTCGGGTTCGGGGCCCTGGCGGTGATCCTGGCCGAGGGCGGTCTCACCACGGACTGGAGACAGGTGCGCCCGAGCATCCGCCTCGGGCTGTCGCTGGCGACCGTCGGGATCGCGGTGTCGGTCGCGGTCGTGGCCGTCGCCACCCACTACCTCCTCGGCCTGCCGTGGGAGCTGGCCGTCCTGCTCGGTGCGATCTGCTCGCCCACCGACGCAGCGGCGGTGTTCTCCGTGCTCCGGGCACTCCCCCTGCCCAAGCGGCTGACCGGCGCGCTCGAGGCGGAGTCCGGCCTCAACGACGCCCCGACCGTCGTGCTCGTCGGCATCATCTCGACCGGCGCGGTCGGCGAGGCCGGGCTGGCCGAGACGGCGGGCATCATCGCCTTCGAGCTCAGCGTCGGCGGGCTCGTGGGGGTGGTCTGCGGGGTGGCGGGCGCGTGGCTGATGCGGCGGGTGGCGCTGCCGTCCTCGGGCCTCTACCCGCTGGCCGTGCTGTGCCTGGCGTTCACGGCGTACGGCGTCTCGTCCGCGCTGCACGCCTCCGGCTTCGCCGCGATCTACGTCGCCGCCCTCATCCTCGGCAACAGCGAGCTCCCGCACCGCGTCGCGACGCGCTCCTTCGCCGAGGGCGTCGCGTGGCTCGCCCAGATCGGCCTGTTCGTGATGCTGGGCCTGCTGCTCTCCCCCTCGCGCATCGACCTCGACACGGTCGTCCAGGCGCTCGTCACCGGGCTCGTGCTCACGCTGGTCGCGAGACCCCTGTCGGTGCTCGTCAGCAGCATCGCGCAGCCGATGGCCCCGCGCGACCTGGCCTTCATCTCCTGGGCCGGGCTGCGCGGTGCGGTGCCGATCGTGCTCGCCACCATCCCGCTCTCCGAGGGCGTCGACGGCGCCGACGACCTCTTCGACATCGTCTTCGTGATGGTCGTGGTCTACACGCTGCTCACCGGCCCGACGCTGCCGTGGGTGGCGCGCCGCCTGCGGGTCGCGCGACGCTCCGAGCCGCGCGGCCTCGACGTCGAGGCAGCCCCGCTCGACCGGGTGGACGCCGACCTGCTCCAGGTGAGCATCGCGCCCACGTCGAAGATGCACGGCGTCGAGGTCGGGGAGCTGCGGCTGCCCCCGGGGGCGTCGGTCTCGCTGGTGATCCGCAGCGGCGACGTGCTGGTGCCGGAGCTGCGTACGGTCCTGCGCCACGGCGACGACCTCGTGGTCGTCACGCCACGGAAGCTGCGCGAGGCCACCGAGGCGCGGATGCGGCAGGTCTCGGCGAACGGGCGGCTCGCGCAGTGGCTCGGTGACCCCTCGCGGCGCGAGCGCGACTGAGGCCGGGGCTACTCCGAGCCGGTGGCGCGGCAGTAGGTGGCGTCCGCCTTGGCGACCACGGACTCGACCTGCTTCTTGCGCAGCGACTGGAACTCCTCGCCGACCACGACGACGACGCCCGGGCCCAGTGCGTCACCCTCCACGACCTGGGCTCGCCTGAACTGCCGCTTGACGAGCAGGACCGCCGGGTTCTTGGGCTCGCTCGCCCAGATCTGGGTGGTCGTCGCCGGCAGCGGCGAGTCGCCGACGTCACCCTCGACGAAGCCGCGCTCCGCGAGCTGGGCGCTGGTCGCTCCGGCCAGACCGCTGCGTCCGCTGCCGTTGAAGACGCTGACCACGACCTGGTCGCGGCGCACCTCGGAACCGGCGGCGACCGTGGTGTCCTCGCAGATGGCGACCGGCTCCTCCTGCGGGAGCGGCTCGGTCAGCGCGGCCCAGCCCCACAGCGCGGCGACGACCACCAGCAGGGCCAGCGCGCCGAGGGTGAGCGCGGACTTCACGGCACCCGTCATCAGCCGTCCGCCAGGTGGACGCGGGCGTGCAGCACGCTGCGCTGCTGGAGCGCGGCGCGCAGGGCGCGGTGGAGGCCGTCCTCGAGGTAGAGGTCGCCCTGCCACTGCACGACGTGGGCGAAGAGGTCGCCGTAGAACGTGGAGTCCTCGTCGAGGAGGGTGTCGAGCCGCAGGGTGTCCTTGGTGGTCACCAGCTCGTCGAGGCGCACCTGGCGCGGGGGCAGGTCCGCCCAGCCGCGCGAGTCGAGCCCGTGGTCGGGGTAGGGCCGGCCGTCGCCCACCCGCTTGAAGATCACGCCCGTGATCATAACGACGCCCCTCTCGGGCCCCGCGCCGCTCCGTCCGGCGCGGCTAGGCTCGCGCCATGAGTGAGACTCCCGAGGCAGCGCAGCAGGCTCCCGCCGACCCGATCTCGGCCGCCGTCGCGCCGGGCTACGACTTCGAGGGCCCGGCACTCGAGCTCGGTGGCCTGATGCTCGACGCGGACACGCTCGGCGACGTGCCGATCAGGATCCCGCTGGCGATGCTCAACCGGCACGGCCTGGTGGCCGGGGCGACCGGCACCGGCAAGACGAAGACCCTCCAGCTGCTGGCCGAGCAGCTCAGCACCCAGGGCGTGCCGGTCTTCGCCGCCGACATCAAGGGCGACCTCTCCGGTCTCAGCCAGCCGGGCGAGAGCAGCGAGAAGCTCACCGCGCGTACGGCGAGCGTGGGCCAGCAGTGGACGGCGACGGGCTTCCCGACCGAGTTCTACGCCATCGGCGGCCAGGGCATCGGCGTACCGGTGCGGGTCACGATGAGTGCCTTCGGCCCGACCCTGCTGGCCAAGGTGCTCGGCCTCAACGAGACGCAGGAGTCCTCACTCGGGCTCGTCTTCTACTACTGCGACTCCCACGGCCTGCCGCTGCTCGACCTCGCCGACCTGCGCGCCGTCCTGCAGTACCTCACCGGCGACCCGGCCGGGAAGGCCGAGCTCAAGACCATCGGGGGGCTCTCGCCGCAGACCGCCGGCGTCATCCTGCGCGAGCTGGTCTCCTTCGAGGCCCAGGGCGCCGACGTGTTCTTCGGAGAGCCGGAGTTCGAGACCAAGGAGTTCCTCCGCACCACCGACGACGGCCGCGGTGTCATCAGCCTGCTCGAGCTGCCGAACCTGCAGGACCGGCCCGCGGTCTTCTCCACCTTCCTGATGTGGCTGCTCGCCGACCTCTTCCACGACCTCCCCGAGGAGGGCGACCTCGACAAGCCCAAGCTGGTCTTCTTCTTCGACGAGGCGCACCTGCTCTTCAAGGACGCCTCCGACGCCTTCCTCGACCAGATCGCGCAGACCGTGCGGCTGATCAGGTCGAAGGGAGTCGGTGTCTTCTTCGTGACGCAGTCGCCGACCGACGTCCCCGACGAGGTGCTCGGCCAGCTCGGCTCGCGCGTGCAGCACCAGCTCCGCGCGCACACGCCCAACGACGCCAAGGCACTGAAGGCGACCGTCAACACCTATCCCACCAGCGCCTACGACGACCTCGGCGAGGTCATCATGTCGCTCGGCATCGGCGAGGCCGTCGTGACCGTGATGAACGAGCGCGGCGCCCCGACGCCGGTCGCCTGGACGCGGCTGCGCGCGCCGGAGTCGCTGATGGACGCCGCCGAGACCTCCGCGATGGAGGCCGCGGTGGCGGCATCCCCGCTCGCCCCGAAGTACGCCGAGGCGATCGACCGCGAGTCCGCGCGCGAGCTGCTGGCCAAGAAGCTCGAGGAGGGCGCTCGCAAGGCGGCCGAGGACGCCCGGGTGGAGGAAATGGCCCGCGAGCAGCGCCACGAGCGGGTGAGCAAGAAGTCCTCCAAGCCCGCGCCGGAGGAGGACTCCATGATGGAGAGCGTCGTGAAGTCGCCGGTGTTCAAGGACTTCATGCGCACCGCAGCACGCGAGATCGCCCGGGGGATGTTCGGCTCCGGTCGCCGCTGAGGGTTCCCGGGCGCCACCCGGCGTCACATGGTCGGGTCGAGCCAGGCCAGCTGGGTCGTCTGCGTGCCGCCGTCGCGGGTGACGACGCGCGCCCGACCCTCGGGCGCGGGCTGCGGGCGGAGGTTGCCGATCAGCACGCCCTCGTCGCGCGGGCCCGAGAGCATCACTCCCGGCATCGCGAGGTCGCGCAGCGACTGGATGACCGGCTCGTAGAGCGCGCGGGAGGCACCGCCCGTGCGCCGTGCCACCACCACGTGGAGGCCGACGTCGCGGGCCTGCGCCATCAGCGGCTGCAGCGAGGAGACGGGCGAGGACTGCTGGGTGGCGACCAGGTCGTAGTCGTCGACGACGACGAAGACCTCTGCGCCGGTCCACCACGAGCGGCTGCGCAGCTGGTCCGGCGTCACGTCGGGACCGGGGATGCGGCCCTCGAGGTAGCTCGCGATGTCCTTCAGCGTCGGCGTGGCCTGGGTCGCGGAGGTCAGGTAGTTCAGCAGGTACTCGTCGGGGACCTCGCCGAGCAGCGAGCGCCGGTAGTCGACCAGGACGATCTGCGCCTCCTTGGGCGTGCGCGTGCGCATGACCTCGTGGACGTACGCCCGCAGCAGTGCGCTCTTGCCCGACTGTCCGTCGCCGAAGATCAGCATGTGCGGCTCGGCGTCGACGTCGAGGCCGACCGGGGCGAGCTCCTTCTCGTTGATGCCGAGCAGGATCTGGCGCTCGGGCAGCTGGCGGCGCACGGCGTCCTCGCGGATGGCCTCCAGCGTGACCTTCTCCGGCAGCAGGCGCAGCTTGGGGCCCTCGGGGCCCTTCCACGCGGCGGCCATCGTGTGGATGAGGTCGTCGACGCCGTCGCCGAGGGTGTCGGCGTTGCCGTCGCCGTCGATGCGCGGAAGCGCACCGAGGAAGTGCAGCTTCGACGGCACCAGGCCGCGCCCGGGCCGGCCGACGGGCACGAGGGCCGCGACCTTGCGGTCGACCTCGGAGTCGAGCGGGTCACCGAGGCGCAGCTCGAGCTTGGAGCCGAAGACGTCGCGCATCGCGGCGCGGTAGTCGGCCCAGCGGGTGGAGGCGGTGACGATGTGGAGGCCGAAGGTCAGGCCGCGGGCGGCGAGCTGCTGGATCTCCATCTCGAGGTCGTCGAACTCCGCACGCAGCGTGCTCCAGCCGTCGATGACGAGGAAGACGTCGCCCCAGCCGTCGTCGACGCGGCCCTGGGCGCGACGCGAGCGGTAGGTCTCGATGGAGTCGATGCCGTTGGTGCGGAAGTAGGCCTCGCGGCGGTCGACGATGCCCTCGACCTCCGCCATCACACGGCGTACGACGTCGGGCTCGGAGCGCGTTGCGACACCCGAGACGTGCGGCAGCCGGGCCAGTGGCGCGAACGTGCCGCCGCCGAAGTCGAGCACGAAGAACTGCGACTCCATCGGGGTGGTCACCAGCGCCATGCTCGTGACGATGGTGCGCAACAGCGTGCTCTTGCCCGAGCGCGGGCCGCCGACGACGGCGACGTGGCCCGCGGCGCCGGTGAGGTTGAGCGTCATCGTGTCGCGGCGCTGCTCGCGGGGGCGGTCGACGGTGCCGAGCGGGATCACCAGGCCGGGCACGTCGCGCCACTGCGGCGAGGTCAGGCCCAGGTCGGGGTGCTCGACGAGGTCGGGCATGAGCTCGTCGAGGGTGTCGGGCACGTCGAGCGGCGGCAGCCACACCTGGTGCGCCTCGGGGCCCTTGCCGATCATCCGGGTCACGGCGATGTCGAGCAGCGAGGGCTGCTCGCCCTGCGGCTGCGGGGCGGCGACGTCGGCGGCGTCGTCGGCCACCGGCTCGAGCGCCTGCACCTCGGAGATCGTGAAGGGCAGGATGCCGCGGATGGCGCCGCCCTCGTCGCGGGTGACGCGGGTGCGGCTCGACGGCGGCCCCGAGACGTACGCCGCCTTGAAGCGCAGCAGCGTGGACTGGTCGGGCTTGAGGTAGCCCAGGCCCGGGACGGCGGGGAGCTCGTAGGCGTCCGGCACGCCGAGGACCGCGCGCGACTCGCCGGCGGAGAAGGTGCGCAGGCCGACGCGGTAGGACAGGTGCGACTCCAGGCCGCGCAGGCGCCCCTCCTCGAGGCGTTGCGAGGCGAGCAGCAGGTGCAGGCCGAGGGAGCGGCCGAGGCGGCCGATGGCGACGAAGAGGTCGATGAACTCCGGTTTGGCCGAGAGCATCTCGGAGAACTCGTCGACGACGATGAACAGCGACGGCATCGGCTCGAGCGGCTCGCCGTTGGCGCGGGCCTTCTCGTAGTCGCGGACCGAGGCGTAGTTGCCGGCGTCGCGCAGCAGCTCCTGGCGACGCGTCATCTCGCCGGACAACGCGTCCTGCATGCGGTCGACGAGGGTGAGCTCGTTGGCGAGGTTGGTGATGACGGCCGAGACGTGCGGCATGTCGGCCATGCCGGCGAAGGTCGCGCCACCCTTGAAGTCGACGAGCACGAGGTTGAGCTGCTCCGAGGAGTGCGTCATGACCAGGCCGAGCACCAGCGTGCGCAGGAACTCCGACTTCCCGGACCCGGTCGCGCCGATCACCAGGCCGTGGGGGCCCATGCCCTGCTGGGCGGACTCCTTGATGTCGAGGTGGATCAGGCCACCGGAGTCACCGATGCCGATCGGCACCCGCAACCGGTCGCGCGCCGGCCGTGGCCGCCAGGCGGTGGCGGGGTCGTAGGCGAAGATGTCGCCGAGCCCGAGCAGGTCCATGTGGTCAGGGGTCGTCGAGGTGATGTCGACGGCGCCGCCGGCCGAGGACGACTCCGCGCTCGCGGTCTTCAGCGGCGCGATGCGACGTGCGTACGCCTCCGCGGTGGCGATGTCGCACTGGTCGGCCAGTGCCCGCACGGGCTCGCCGCGCAGCCGCAGCGCGCTGACCGGGCGCTTGCCCAGCTCGTCGGGGCCGTCGGCGAACTCCAGCCGCAGCCGCGTCGAGTCCTCGAGCTCGTCCCACCGGCTCGGCAGGTCGAGCAGCGTCACGCCGTGCAGGCCGTCGGGCGGCACGATGTGGTTGCCGGGCGGCAGGTGGCCGCCGTCGATGACCAGCAGGATGTGGGGTGTCGCGGCCCGCTCGTCGGCACCGAAGCGGGGCCGGTCGCCGAGGTCGGGGGGCAGCAGGTTGCCGAGGTCGTCGAGCGACGTCGAGACCAGGCGCATCGGCCCGACCGCGTCGACCTCGCGGGTGCTCTGGGCGTGGGGGAGCCACTTGACCCAGTCCCAGTGCGTGAGGTTCTGCTCAGAGCTGAGCACCGCGACGATCAGCTGGTCGGGGTTCTGGAAGGCCGTCGCCGAGCAGATCATCGCCCGCGCGGTCGAGCGGACCTCCTCGGCGTCGCCGCACAGCTCGATGCGGTCGAAGGCGCGCAGGTCGATCGAGGCCGGCAGGTGGGGCTGGAGCCGGTGCACCACCAGCAGGCGGTGGAGCGCGGACGCGGCGGCCGGGTCGACCTGGTCGACGGGCGCGCTCTCCGGTGGCACCAGCTCCAGCGACAGCGGCTGTGAGCACAGGCCGTAGCGGACGTGGAGGAAGTTGTCGTCGGAGGCGGTGTGCTCCCACAGGCGGGTGCGGTCCTCGGCGAGCGCGGGCAGCGCGGACGGCTCGGGGTGGTGCCAGTTGAGTGCGCGGCGCTGCTGGTCGGCCGCCTCGCGGGCGACCTTGCGGATGTTGCCGAGGTAGCGGAGGTACTCGGTGCGCGAGCCGGTGACCTGCTGGGCGCGCTGCTTCCGCTGCCGGTCGATCTGCACGATGATGAAGCCGAGCGTGGCGAAGAGGAACATGCCAGCCGCGAGGAAGCTGCGGGTGCGGTTGCCGCCGCCGCCCATCGTGGCGACGAGCACGATCGAGCCGAGGCTGCCGAGCATCGGGATGGCGTTCATCAGGACGCCACCGGCGCCCTCGCCCTCCTGCAGCTCCGGCGGGGGCTGGAGCACGATCTGACCGCCCGGCATCTCCGGCTCGTCGAGCCTCTGGCCGCCCCGCAGTGTCGTGCTCACGCGTCCCCCGTTGCCTCACCCGTCGAAGTCGCGACGATGATAGGTGTGCACCAGCACGGGCGCGACTACCCTGCTTTCCGAGAAGCACCCGCCCGATGCACGAGAAGGGGGATTTCGTGTCGGACGTCGCGATGCCCAGCTCTGCTGACGCGACCATCGCCGTGAGCATCCACGGCCCTGCCGGGGTGCTGGACCTCGTCGTGCCTGCCGGAGCCACGTCCGTCGACGTCGCGCGCGAGTACGCCAGGCAGGCCGAGGCCGCCGGTGTCGTCTCCGGGATCCCGCTGCTGCAGACCGCGCTCGGGGAGCGGCTCAACGCGACCGTGCCGCTGGCCGAGGTCGGGGTGCAGTCCGGCGACGTGCTGGTCGCCACCACCGGCGTGCACCGACCCCGCAAGGTCACCCTGCTCGAGGCGGCGAAGGACGCGCCCGAGACCCCTGCGCTCGCGTCCATGGTCGCCAGCGTCGCGTCCCTCGCAGCCGCGCTGGCCGGGTGGTACGCCGCCCGCGCCGGGGAGGACACCGTCCGCACCGTCACGGTGGGGATCCTGCTCGCGTGCGCGCTGGTCGGCGCGCTGCCCCTCGGCCGGCACACCCGCCAGCGCGCGGCGGCCGCACCCGCCTTCGCCGCGGCCGCCGCCTTCGCAGCCCTCCACGAGCCGGGCCTGCACCTGCTGCCCGCGATCCTCGGCGCGGCCGGCATCGCTGCCGCGGTCGTGGCCGGCATCGGTCGAGCGCTGTCGGTCGACGGTGGCGACGAGATCGGCACGGTGTGGATCGCCGCCGGACTCACCGTCTTCGCCTGCTGCGCGCTGCCCGCGCTGATGGGCTGGGACGCCCGCGTCGCGTGGACGCTGCTGGTCCTCGGCTCGATGATGGCCGCGCGGTTCGCGCCGTCGCTGGCCATCGACGTCCCCGACGAGGTGCTGCTCGACCTCGACCGACTCGCCGTCACGGCCTGGTCGGCGCGCGACTCCCAGCGCAAGGGCCGGCGGGGCCGCATCGTGGTGGCTGCCGACGCGATGGAGCGCCTGGTCCACCGGGCCTCGCGCATCGTCACCGGCGCCTCGGCCGCCATCCTCGTGACCGTCGTGGTCGCCAGCCCACTCCTGCTGCGCAGCGCCACCATCGACCTCGACCGCATCGGCGCCCGCTGCCTGGTGTTCTTCGCCGGCTGCTCGCTGCTGCTCGCCGCGCGCTCCTACCGCCATGCCGCTGCGCGGGCGCTGCTGCGCCTGGCCGGGCTCGGCGCGCTGGTCTCCCTGGCGGTGCACCTCGTCGTGGGACCAGGCGCCTCCCACCTCGACACCTTCTTCTACGTCGTGGTCGCGCTCGGGGTGGTCGCGCTCGCCGCGGCCATCGCCACGGGACGCGGCTGGCGCTCGGTCTGGTGGTCGCGCCGGGCCGAGGTCGCGGAGGCGCTGTGCGGCAGCCTCGCCTTCGCCTCGGCGGTCGTCGCGGCCGGCGTCTTCCGCCGCCTGTGGGAAATGACGTCGTGATGTTTAGCCCGAATCCGGTCGGGTAGATGCTCGTCAGCGCGGGGGGCCGGGACGTCTCCCCGAGCACCGGATCACCACCAGTGGATCACCAACACACAGAAGCTCGGTCGGTTCGACCGCCGAGGGAGAAGGATCTTTCATGAGCGAGATGTACGGCCAGACAGAGAAGGCCCTCTCCAAGGGCGCCGACTTCGTCGACCAGGCCCGCGGTGACGTGAAGAACAAGTGCGGCGTGCTCTCCGGCAACATCCAGACGATGATGGGTGGATGGGGCGGCCAGGGCGCGACCGCGTTCAACAACCTCATGATCGCGTGGGACCAGAAGCAGGAGACGATCCTCAAGGCCCTCGACCAGCTCTCCGCGTCGATGAAGGAGACCGAGCGCGACAACGTCTCGACCGACGAGAGCCAGTCCGCCACCCACACCAACCTCCAGGGCCGCCTCGGCTGACGCCGAGCCCCTCACAGACTCAGGAGATCGATGATGAGCTTCGACGGAATCAAGGTCCAGCACGGGTCCCTCGACGCCGGTGCCGCCGACGTCATGAAGGCCGCCAAGGACATCGAGGCGCGCCTCGACCAGCTCGAGAACGAGCTGAACCCCCTCAAGTCGGACTGGAACGGTAACGCCAAGATGGCCTACGACCAGGCCAAGGCGAAGTGGGACCAGGCGATGACCGAGATGACCCTGCTGCTGCAGCAGGCCAGCCAAGGCGTCGACGCGTCCAACGCCGAGTACAAGGCGGCCGACGCCCGGGGCGCCAACCGCTTCTGAGCGCCGCGAACGACACCTGATCGAGGCCGGTCGTCCCCACGGGGGCGACCGGCCTCGCGCCCTCTTCTGCACAGCTTCCGCACGTCTGCCCGGAGCCGTCGGCCCGCCGCCACCACGAGGGTGGGGCGCGCCGCGTCCCACCGTCGGTGGGGTGGGAGGAATTCGCCTAGGCTGCACTCCGTTCGGTGCCCGGCCCGCGTCGGCGCACGTGAAGCACAACCAGGGGGAACACCAATGAGTCAGGGGTCCTCGGTCGCCTCGGGCCTGGTCCGGGTGACCGTCGCATCGGGGTCCCGGCGCGTCGATCTGGTGCTGCCGGGGGCGATCCCCGTCGCCGAGCTGGTGCCCGAGCTGGCCCGCTCGGTCGGCCTGCTCGACGCCTCCACCGTCTACGGCGGCTACCGCCTGGTGACCCAGGAGGGCCGGATCCTGGCCGCCAACGCAGGCCTCACCATGCAGGGCATCGAGGACGGCGGCCTGCTGACGGTCACCGCCGGCGTCGACGACAAGGCGCCGCGCGTCTACGACGACGTGGTCGAGGCGATGGCCGACGTGGTGGAGAACGAGCTCCGGCCGTGGGAGCCCTCGGCGGGACGACGTACGGCGCTGGGCGCGGGCAGCATCCTGCTCGGCCTCGGTGCGCTCGCGCTGCTGCTGCGGGGCGAGAGCCTGCTGGGCGGTGTCGCCGCCGCGGTGATCGCCGGCCTCCTCGTCGTCGGCGGCATCGTCCTGGCCCGGGCCCAGGAGGAGCCCGAGGCCGGCGTGGTGGTGTCCCTCCTCGCCGCCCTGTACGCCGGCGTGGCGGGGCTGCTGCTCGCCCCCGGCGCGCTGCCGGGCTGGGCGTGGCCCCTCGACGACGCCTTCTTCTCCGACCCGCTGCTCCTCGCCGGGCTCGGTGTCCTCACCGCCGGTCTGGTCGCCGTCGTCGGCCTGCAGGACGGCCGTCCGCTGGTCATCCCGGCCATCGTGGTGGGCGCGGTGCTCGTGGCGAGCTCGGTGCTGATCCGGGTCGCCACGCTCGAGCCCGACGTCGTCTTCACGGTGCTCCTGACGCTCGTGGTCCTCGCCGGCAGCATCTTCCCGTGGCTGGCGCTCGGGGTCACCGGCACCAAGGTCGACCAGCTCTACTCCCTGCACGACATCACCGCCGACCCCGAGGAGATCGACCCCGACGAGGTCGCCGCCGACGCCCGGGTGGGCCACGAGATCCTGCTGGCCGTCTCCGCGACGGTCGGCACCCTGCTGGTCCTCCTCGCGCCGTTCGCGGTGGGCCGCGGCGCCTACGGCACGGTGCTCGCGGCCGTGTGCTGCCTGGCCGTCATGTTCCGCACCCGCCAGTACCGCACCGGCGCCGAGGTCCTCGCCGGCCTCGCGTCCGGGATCCTGGGCCTGGTGTCGGTGGCGGTGTCGATGCTCCTGATCCACGACGGCTGGCGCGCCGGTGCGGCCATCGGCCTCGCCGGGGTGGGCGCCGTGCTGCTGGCGCTGACCCTCGTGCCGGCCTCGCCATCGGTGCGACGCGGCCGGATGGGTGACGT
Organism: Nocardioides furvisabuli; assembly: GCF_021083185.1. Classification (GTDB taxonomy): domain Bacteria; phylum Actinomycetota; class Actinomycetes; order Propionibacteriales; family Nocardioidaceae; genus Nocardioides; species Nocardioides furvisabuli. The sequence continues at coordinate 111,868 of NZ_JAIGQB010000001.1, forward strand.
GGTCGAGATGGTGACCCTGCTCGCGCTCCTCCCGCTGATGGTGCTCGCGGCGGGCTTCGTCGCCGCTGTGGCGGGCTGAGGCGGGCTGGGAACAGATGGCCACCAAGAAGGACCTGGTCGAGGCCCACGCCTTCAGCCGCCGCCGCCTGGTCACCGCGTTCGTCTCCGGCGCCCCGGGCGGCCGCGAGGTCGAGCCGGTGCGTCCCGGCCGGGTGCTGATCGGCGGCGTCGCGTTGTCCGTGCTGCTGCTCGCCGGTGCCGCGATCGCGGGCTTCCTGCTCGGCCGACCGCCGGCCCAGTGGCTCGACGAGGGCAGCTTCGTCATCTCCAAGGACACCGGCGAGCAGTACGTCGTGCTGCGCGGCGGCGACGACCCGCTGCTCCAGCGGGTCCCCAACTACGTCTCGGCGCAGCTGCTGCTCGAGGACGCCGAGCTGACGCCCTACACCGTGCGCGACAAGTACATCCGCACCGTGCAGCTCGGCGAGGACCTCGGCATCGAGGGTGCCCCGGCGGGACTGCCGTCGGCGGGCGAGCTCGTGGACGACGGCTGGACCGCGTGCACCGGCTCCGAGGTCGGCATCAAGGTCGCCGTCCAGCAGGCCCCGACGGTCGAGGACCTCACCGGGTCGGCGTTCCTGGTCGCCCACGAGGGCGAGCAGTGGCTCATCGCGACGGCGCCGGCAGTGGGCAACCAGCAGGAGCGCGCCTACCGCTTCCCGATGCCGGCCGACCAGACCTCCGCCTCCACCGTCGGCAACCGCATCGGCTTCGGTGCCACCCCCGTCGAGGTCGACGTCGACTGGCTCAATCTCTTCCCCGAGCGCGACGCGCTGGAGGAGGAGGCCTTCGGCGTGACGCGGCGCGGCGAGTCGGTGCCCTACGGCGACAGCCGCACCGACCTCTCCCGCTACCGCATCGGCGACCTGCTGCTCGCCGACACCGGACGCTACTACCTGCTCGGCGACCAGGCTCCCGAGGAGCTCTCGCCGTTCGCCGGCATGGTCTACGACGTCGTCGGTCGCGCCGCGACCCCGGTCAGCGAGGACCTCGTCGCGTCCTTCGGGGCCACGAAGTACCCCGCCGAGTGGCCGACCGCGCTGCCCACGGCGGTTCCCAACGGTGCGCTGTGCGGCGTCCTGCACCCCGGGGCCGGTGCCGACCCGGCCGTCAGCCTGGCGACCAACCCGACCGGCGCGGCCGACCCGGGCGAGGTCTCGCCGGGGCGCCACGAGGTCGACGTCGAGCCCAGCGCAGGGGCGTACGTCCAGTCCGGCTCGGAGGCCGCGGCCGACGCCGGCACCCCCTACGTCATCGACACCAAGGGCGAGAAGTACGCGCTGCTCGGTCCACAGGTGCCGGACTTCATCGGCTATGCCGAGGTGGACCCGCCGCTCGTGCCGAGCACGTGGCTGGAGTTCTTCGAGCCCGGCGTGCCGCTGTCGACGAACCGGGCCCGCCGGCTGCCCGACGACGCGGCGCCCGCCGCCGCGGAAGAGGACAGCGGCTCGTGAGCCGCGCACGACTGCGTACGACGCTCGCGGCGGGCCTGGTCGCCGCGGGGGTCGTGCCGCTGTGGGTGATCCCTGCCTCCGCGGAGCACGACGCGCCGTGCTCGGTCGGTGAGGTGCCCGGCTCGGAGCAGCTCGCCGACACGCACAGCCGCGACAACCCGGCCTTCGAGCGGATGCACGTCGAGCAGGCGCAGGAGCTCGCGACAGGTCGGGGCGTGAAGGTCGCGGTCATCGACAGCGGCGTGATGCCGCTGCCGGGCATCGACCGCCCGACGGCTGTCGCGGTCGGCGGGGCGTCCGCGACCGGCATCCTGTCCGGCCACGGCACGATCGTGGCGGGCCTGATCGCCGGCCCGCGAGGCGTCGCTCCGGACGCGCAGGTCTTCGACTACAAGGTCTACGACACCGAGGTCGCCGACATCGCCGAGGGCGAGAAGCAGGTGACCTCGGCGGGGATCGTCGCCGGCATCGAGGCCGTGATCGCCGACCACCGCACGCAGCAGTTCGACGTCGTCAACATCTCCCTCGCCGTGGGACAGTCCGACCCGAGGCTCGAGGCGGCGGTCGCGCGCCTCGTCGAGCTGCCGCTCGTCGTCGTGGCCGCCTCCGGCAACGTCGAGGAGCGCGGCGGCTCGGGCGACGAGTCCTTCGAGGGCACGCCCGGCAACGACGCCGACGTCTACCCGGCCGACTACCCCGGAGTGCTGGCGGTGAGCGCGGTGCCGCCGGGCTTCGAGGACCCGAGCACCTACGTCCTGCCCAACCTCGACACCGACGTCGCCGCGCCCACGCTCGGCGCGATCTCGCTCAACGCGTCCGGGCAGGCCTGCGACATCGTGGAGGTCGCCACGTCGTGGTCGGCGGCGGAGGTCAGCGGCATCATCGCGCTGTTGCGCGAGCGCTTCCCCCGCGAGACCCCGCAGCAGCTCGTCGCCCGCCTGCAGGCCACCACCGAGGGCGACGGCCCGGTGCAGGGCGAGGACGGTGCGGTCGCGAACCCGTGGACCGGCGCCGGTGTGGTGCAGGCCCACGACGCGCTCACCCGCGAGCTGAAGCCCGGTCGCCAGGGCAGGATCGAGACGACCGTCGCCGAGACCCGCACCGACGCGCAGGCGCCTCCCGCGCCCGAGCGCATCGACCTGTTCAGCACCCCGCGCGCGATCCTGCTGTGGTCGGGCCTGGTCGCCGGTTCGCTGCTGGCGCTGGCCTTCATGCTGCGCCCGCTGCTGCGGCGCTGACACGCGCGATGGCCCTGCGCACCCGTTCCGACCTCACCCTCCCCGAGACCGTGATGGAATCCAGCCATGACTGACACCTCGGACGAGCCCGTAGCCGTCATCCTGGCCGGCGGCCAGGGATCGCGGCTGTGGCCGATCAGCCGGGACCGTCGGCCCAAGCAGTTCCAGCCGGTCGTCCGCGACCGCCCGCTGCTCACCGGGACCATCGAGCGGCTGAGCGAGCTGGTCGACCCCTCGCGCATCCACGTCTCGACCCGCGCACGCTTCGCCGACGCCGCGCGCGCCACCCTCGGCCCGGTGCCCCCGGAGAACCTGATCCTCGAGGAGGATCCCGCCGGCCCGGCGACCGCCTTCGCCCTCAGCATCGCCACGCTCTCGCACCTCTACGGCAATGCGCCGGCCCTCATCGCGCCCTCGGACCACCTGATCAACGAGGAGGAGGCCTTCAACGCCGCCTCCCGCGACATGCTCGCCCAGCTGGCCACCACGCCCGCGTCGATGGTGGTGCTGGGTGCCGAGCCGACGCGCTACGACCCGAGCCTGGGCTACATCCACACCCGCGGCGGCGACGGCGCGGTCGAGGTCATCGACTCCTTCCACGAGAAGCCCGACCAGGAGACCGTCGACGAGCTCGCCGGCTCCGGGACGCTCTACTGGAACACCGCCTGCTACGGCGTACGTGTGCAGGCGGCGTGTGACGCCTACCGGACGGCGCTGCCGCTGATCTTCGACTCGATCGAGCGCTTCGCCCGCGCGACCCCCTCGCAGCAGGGCTACCGCGGTGCCGCGATCGGCGGGCACGAGATCTATCCGCTCCTGTGGGCCGGGATGGAGTGCCTCGTCGTGCCGCGACAGCTCGGGTGGACCGACGTCGGCACCTGGACCCGCCTCGAACGCGTCCTCGCCGACCAACGGGTCACCTCGATCGGTCCGGCGCTCCAGCTGGGCGCGGACAACGTGCTGGTGGCGAGCATGGACGGACGCCCGGTCGTGACGCTGGGTGCGAGCAACCTGATCATCGTCACCCACGAGGACGCCGTCTACGTCCTGGACAAGGACCAGGTCCTCGACACCCCCACCCTCGAGCGGCTCCGCTCGTTGCTCGCGGCCAGCACCCGCGAAGACCTCCTCTGACACCGGGCGTCCTGCCCGCCGCGCCCTCACCCTCGCACGAAGGAACCCATGTCCCACGAGAACAGCCAGCACATCGTCGTCGTCGGCACCAAGCCCGACATCATCAAGCAGGCGCCGATCTACCACGAGCTGCGCAACCGCGGGCACGACGTCGTGCTGTGCCACACCGGCCAGCACTACGACCACAACCTCTCGCAGTCGATGCTCGACGAGTTCGGTGTCCGCGAGGACGTGAACCTCGAGGTGCGCGGCGGCGTCAACGACCTGGTCTCCGGGATCACCGCCAAGCTCGCGCTCTACCTGCGCGGCTTCGCCGAGCGCGGCGGCTTCCCGATCACCTACGTGCACGGTGACACCACCACCGCGATGGCCGGCGCGCTCGCCACCTTCGGCGAGCGCCAGGCGCTGGTCCACGTCGAGGCGGGCCTGCGGACGCTGTCACCGAAGCCGGAGGTGCTGCAGGGCTGGCTCGACCAGGGCGCCGACCTGGACTGGGCGGCGTTCCGCGAGCAGTCGATCGACCGCAACAGCTGGACCAAGGGCAGCCGCGAGCCCTCACCCGAGCAGTTCAACACGCGTGTCGCCGACGCCGGCACAGACCTGCACGCCGCGCCGGTCGAGCTCAACCGCGAGTTCCTCGTCGACGAGGGCTTCGCGCCGGCCGCCATCGACGTCGTCGGCAACTCGGTCGTCGACGCGCTCGCGCAGGCGGTGGCGGGCAGCGACAAGAACCAGGTGCTGCAGAAGTTCCCGCAGATGGGCGACGGCTCCTTCCTCCGCTTCTGCGTCCACCGCCGCGAGAACACCACCAACCGCGACCGCTTCAACCTGCTCATGGACGCCATGGAGGAGCTGCTCGAGCAGGGACACCACGTCCTCTTCATCCGCCTGCTCGGCACCGAGGCCGCGATCGACAACTTCGGTCGCCGCCAGTGGCTCGAGGACCTCGAGGCGAGGTACGGCGAAGCGCTGATCTCGACCCCCGTGTGGGACAGCTACCTCGACGTGGTCGCCGCCATGTCGATGTGCGCGGTGATCGTGACCGACTCCGGCTCGATCGTGGAGGAGGCCAACGTGCTCCAGGTGCCGTGCGTGACCCTGCGCTTCGGCTCCGACCGCTCCGAGACCTTCCTGGCCGGCAGCAACTTCCTCGCCCCGCCCATCGACAAGGCGCTGATGACCAGCGTCATCCACAACGTCTTCGAGCACCGTGCCGAGCTGTCGTGGGACCGCGTCTACCCCGAGGGTGCCTCGCGGATGCTCGTCGACGCGGTCGAGCGGCGCCTCGATGAGGGCAGCCTGCTGATCTCCGAGGAGTGGCGCTACGGCCTCCGGGCCCAGCTGCGCTGAGCGGCGTACGCCACCGACGAACGACGAGGCCCCGCACCGTGATCGGTGCGGGGCCTCGTGTCAGCGGAGGTAGGGGGATTCGAACCCCCGAGGGCTATTAACCCAACCCGCTTTCCAAGCGAGCGCCATAGGCCACTAGGCGATACCTCCGCCGAGGAGAGTACCGGTCGGCTCGGTGGGCGGTGAAATCGCCCGGCTGCGGCGCCGGCCGAGTCCCCTGCGAGCCCTCGGTTTGGGCAGCCCGTGGCGCTCGGCCTAGACTCCCGGCAACCCCCCACGTGGCGTCACCTCGCCCAATCCCCCAGGGCCGGAAGGCAGCAAGGGTCAGTGAGCTCTGACGGGTGCGTGGGGGGCCTCTTCATGTCCCCTCCACCTCAGGGGGCGGGGACATGGTCGCTGTGGGTGGACACGGTTAGGGTTCACGACGTGGAGTCACCGCTCGCGCTCTATCGCCGCTACCGGCCCGAGACCTTCCAGGAGGTCATCGGGCAGGACCACGTGACGGAGCCGTTGCGGGCCGCGCTGGCTGCCAACCGGGTCAACCACGCCTACCTCTTCTCCGGCCCGCGCGGCTGCGGCAAGACCACCTCGGCGCGGATCCTGGCCCGCGCGCTCAACTGCGCGCAGGCGCCGATCTCCGACCCGTGCGGCGAGTGCGACAGCTGCCGGGACCTGGCCCGCGGCGGACCCGGCTCGATCGACGTCATCGAGATCGACGCCGCGTCCCACGGCGGTGTGGACGACGCGCGCGACCTGCGGGAGAAGGCGTTCTTCGCCCCCGTGCGCGACCGCTACAAGGTCTACATCATCGACGAGGCCCACATGGTCACCACGCAGGGCTTCAACGCCCTGCTCAAGCTGGTCGAGGAGCCACCGCCGCACCTGCGCTTCATCTTCGCCACGACCGAGCCCGACAAGGTGCTGCCGACGATCCGCTCGCGCACCCACCACTACCCCTTCCGGCTGATCCCGCCGCGCCTGCTGAGCGACTATCTCTCCCAGCTCGCCGGTGAGGAGGGGGTCACCATCGAGTCGGCCGCCCTCCCCCTCGTCGTGCGCGCCGGGGCGGGGTCCGCGCGCGACACGCTGTCCGTGCTCGACCAGCTCCTCGGCGGCGCCGGTCCGGGCGGGGTCACCCACAAGCTGGCCACCGACCTGCTCGGCTTCACTCCCGACTCGCTGCTCGACGAGGTGGTCGAGGCCTTCGCCACCCGCGACGGTGCCGCGGTCTTCTCGGTCGTGGACAAGGTCGTCGAGACCGGCCAGGACCCGCGCCGCTTCACCGAGGACCTGCTGCGCCGCCTGCGCGACCTGGTCATCGTCACGGCCGTGCCCGACGCCCCGGCGACGGGCCTCATCGACGTCGCCGAGGACGCGGGGGAGCGGCTGGTGGCCCAGGCCGCGCGCTTCGGGGCGATCGAGCTCAGTCGCGCCGCCGACATCGTCGCCTCCGGGCTGACCGAGATGCGCGGTGCCACCGCTCCCCGCCTCCTGCTCGAGCTGCTCTGCGCCCGCGTGTTGCTGCCGGGCGCCGACCACACCGCCGATGGCGTGATGGCGCGCCTGGAGCGCCTGGAGCGCCGCATGGACGTCACCGGCGCACCGGCTCCCGCCACCCCCGCGCGGGCAGCGGCTGCGCCGGCTCCCGCGGCCCCGCAGGCGGCGCCGGCCGCAGCAACCCCCGCCCCCGCGCGTGCCGACGAGCCCGCTCCGCCGCCTCCGGTGCCGACCGCTCCTGCTGCCGAGGCGCCGTCGCGGCCGGAGGCCCCGGCCCCGGTGCGGGACGACGGCCCCGCGCCACCCCCGCCGATGCCCACCTCGCTGCCCGAGCCGCCGCAGCCTCCGCCGACGGTGGCCGAGCCCGCGCCGGAGCCGACGACGCCGGCCGCCCCGGGCACGCCGGTGGCCGAGCAGCCGGCAGGACCGCGCGGCGGTCTCAGCCTCGTCGACGTACGCCGCCTGTGGCCCGACATCCTCGAGCAGACCAAGAACCGTCGCCGCCTGGCGTGGATGGTGCTCTCGCAGCACGCCCACGTCGTCGACGTCGACGGCACCCGCCTGACCGTGGGCTTCGCCAACTCCGGCGCGCGCGACTCCTTCGTCAACGGCGGTTGCGACGAGATCCTGCGCCAGGCCGCGATCGACGTCGTCGGCATGGACTGGCGCGTGGAGTCCATCGTCGACCAGTCCGGTGCCGCCGCGGAGGCACCCGTGGTGCGCCGGCCGGCCACCGACGCGCCTCCGCAGCCCGGCGCTGTCCCCGCCCCCGCCGCGGACGCCCCCGACGGCCCGCCGTCGTGGGTCACCGGTGAGTCCGCCGCGCCCGACGCACCGGCTCCGGCTCCGGCGCCCGTCGTGTCCGCAGCCCCGGCCCGCGAGGCGCTGGAGGCTGCCCGTGCAGGAGGCACTCCCGAGGCGTCCGAGCCCGTCCGGTCGGCCGACGACGACGTCGACCCCGACGACCCGGACGCCGAGTCGGCCGCGCTCGACACCGAGTCCCTGCTGAGCCAGACGCTCGGCGCGCGGCTGATCGAAGAGATCCGTAACGACTGATGCACGTCCCATCCACGACGCGGGAGACCCGATGACCCAGAACCCCTTCGACGCCCTCGGCGGCGGCGGCTTCGACATGAACGCCCTGCTCCAGCAGGCCCAGCAGATGCAGCAGCAGCTCGAGGAGGCGCAGGCCAACCTCGCCCGCCAGACCGTCGACGGCACCGTCGCCGGCGGCGCTGTCTCGGTCACGGTCAACGGCGTCGGCGAGCTGGTGGGCGTCACGATCCGCACCGGGGAGTTCGACGGCAACGACCCCGACGACCTCTCGGACCTCTCCGACCTGATCGTCGCGGCCTACCGTGACGCCCGGGCCAAGTCCGAGGCCCTGGCGAGCGAGTCGATGGGCCCGCTCACCGACGGTCTCGGCGGCGGGGCCGGCGGCCTCGGCCTCCCCGGCCTGGGCTGAGGGGCTTCATTTGTACGAGGGCGTCGTCCAGGACCTGATCGACGAGCTGGGCCGACTGCCCGGCGTCGGTCCCAAGAGCGCGCAACGGATCGCCTTCCACCTGCTGCAGGCCGAGCCCGTCGACGTACGCCGTCTCGCCGACGTGCTGATCGAGGTCAAGGCGCGGGTGAAGTTCTGCTCGGTCTGCTTCAACGTCAGCGAGGACGAGCAGTGCCGGATCTGTCGCGACGAGCGGCGCGACCCGAGCGTGCTGTGCGTGGTGGAGGAGTACAAGGACGTCGTCGCCATCGAGCGCACCCGCGAGTTCCGCGGCCGCTACCACGTGCTCGGCGGGGCGATCTCGCCGATCGACGGCATCGGACCCGACCAGCTCCACGTCAAGGAGCTCATGCCCCGACTGGCCGATGGCACGGTCACCGAGGTCATCCTCGCCACCGACCCCAACCTCGAGGGCGAGGCCACCGCGACCTACCTCACGCGCCTGCTCCTGCCGATGGGCTTGCGCGTCACCCGCTTGGCGAGTGGACTGCCGGTGGGCGGTGACCTCGAGTACGCCGACGAGGTCACGCTCGGCCGCGCATTCGCCGGAAGGAGATCAGCACAATGACCGACGCCGACCAGATCAGGTTCGAGGAGCAGATCGCCGACTCGGTGACCAGCTTCCTGCTCGCCCTGCGCGAGATCGCCCGCGAGGGCAACGGCTCGGAGGCCGTGTCGCTGCTGCTGCTCGAGATCAGCCAGGTGCTGCTCGCGGGTGCCCGCCTGGGTGCGCAGACCGACTTCGCCCCGCGCGAGGAGTTCCAGCCCGACGTGGGCCCGGAGGCCGACATCGACGAGCTCCGGCTGCGCCTGGCCGACATGCTCGAGGGCATCGACTCCTACACCTTCGTCTTCGACCCCTATGTCCCCGAGGTGGTCGAGAGCCGTCTGTCCGACGACCTCGCCTCGATCGCGATCGACCTCGAGAACGGCCTGCGTCACTTCCGCGCCGGCAACGTCGAGGAGGCGCTGTGGTGGTGGCAGTTCTCCTACGTCAACAACTGGGGCAACCTCGCCGGTGCCGCGCTGAACGCGCTGCTCACGGTCGTGGCCCACGACCGCTTCGACACCGACTTCGTCGCCAACGCGGCCGCGGTCGCGGTCGCCGATGAGATGCTGGAGGTCGACCCGGCCGAGCAGCCGTAGAATCGGGCACGGCCTGCCGGCAACGACGCCGACGGGCTCGTCAGTCGAAGGCGGCCGCTGACGGCCGCACCCCGATCCCGAGGACCAACCGTGGGCATTGTCGTGCAGAAGTACGGCGGCTCCTCGCTCGCCGACGCCGACGCCATCAAGCGCGTCGCGCGGCGTATCGTGGACGTCAAGAAGTCCGGCCACGACGTCGTCGTCGCCGTGTCCGCCATGGGCGACACGACCGACGACCTCCTCGACCTGGCCAACGGCGTCTCGCCGCTGCCGCCCGCGCGCGAGATGGACATGCTCCTGACCGCCGGTGAGCGCATCTCGATGGCGCTGGTCGCGATGGCGATCAGCGACCTCGGCTACACCGCGCGCTCCTTCACCGGGTCGCAGGCGGGCGTGATCACCGACTCGGTGCACGGCAAGGCCAAGATCATCGACGTGACGCCGGGGCGCATCACCCAGGCCATCGGCGAGGGCCACATCGTCATCGTGGCCGGCTTCCAGGGCGTCTCCGCGGACACCAAGGAGATCACCACCCTGGGGCGCGGTGGCACCGACACCACCGCCGTCGCGCTGGCCGCCGCACTCGAGGCCGACGTCTGCGAGATCTACACCGACGTCGACGGCGTCTTCACCGCCGACCCGCGCATCGTCCCCACCGCGCGCAAGCTCGCAGGGGTCTCCTACGAGGAGATGCTCGAGCTGGCCGCGTGCGGCTCGAAGATCCTGCACCTGCGCTGCGTGGAGTACGGCCGCCGCTACGGCATCCCGATCCACGTGCGCTCGTCGTTCAGCCAGCTTCAGGGAACCTGGGTCATGAGCGACCCCGGTCTCGACGGACCCGAGGAAGAGACCATGGAACAGCCCATCATCGCCGGAGTCGCCCACGACGTCAGCGAGGCGAAGATCACCGTCGTCGGCGTCCCCGACAAGGTCGGCGAGGCCGCCCGCATCTTCGAGGCGCTGGCCGACGCCCAGATCAACCTCGACATGATCGTGCAGAACATCTCGGCCGCCGCGACGAGCCTCACCGACATTTCCTTCACGCTGCCGCGCACCGACGGGCAGACCGCGATGACCGCGCTGGCGCGCATCCAGGCCGAGGTCGGCTACGACAAGCTCCTCTACGACGACAAGATCGGCAAGGTCTCGCTGATCGGCGCGGGCATGCGCTCGCACCCCGGCATCACCTCGAAGTTCTTCGGCGCGCTCGCGTCCGCCGGCGTCAACATCGGCATGATCTCCACCTCCGAGATCCGCATCTCGGTGATCGTCGACGAGAGCTCCGTCGGCGACGCCGTACGCGCGACCCACACCGCGTTCGACCTCGACGCCGACGAGGTCGAGGCCGTGGTCTACGGAGGCACCGGCCGATGAGCGCACGCGTCAACCTCGGCATCGTCGGCGCCACCGGGCAGGTGGGCGTCGCGATGCGCCAGATCCTGCTTGAGCGGGGCTTCCCCGCCGACCAGGTCCGCTTCTTCGCCTCCTCCCGCTCGGCGGGCACGGTGCTGCCCTTCGGCGACCGCGAGATCACCGTGGAGGACGCGGAGACCGCCGACCCCGCAGGTCTCGACATCGCCCTCTTCTCCGCCGGCGCCACGACGTCGCGCGCGCTCGCCCAGAAGTTCGTCGACGCCGGCGTGATCGTCATCGACAACTCCAGCGCCTTCCGCAAGGACCCGGCGATCCCGCTGGTCGTCGCCGAGGTCAACCCGGGCGCGATGTCCGGCGTCGTCGAGGCCGGCCGCGGCATCGTCGCCAACCCCAACTGCACCACGATGGCCGCGATGCCGGTCCTCAAGCCGCTGCACGACGAGGCAGGGCTGGAGCGGCTCATCGTCTCGACCTACCAGGCCGTCTCCGGCTCGGGCGTCGCCGGCGTCGACGAGCTCGCCCGCGGCGTGGCCGAGGCGGGCGAGAAGGCCCGCGAGCTGGCGTACGACGGCTCGGCGGTCGCGTTCCCGGAGCCGGTGAAGTACGTGGAGCCGATCGCCTACAACGTGCTGCCGATGGCCGGATCGATCGTCGACGACGGCCTCAACGAGACCGACGAGGAGCAGAAGCTCCGCAACGAGTCGCGCAAGATCCTCGACCTGCCCGACCTGCTGGTCTCCGGCATCTGCGTGCGGGTGCCGGTCTTCACCGGACACTCGCTCGCGGTCAACGCGGAGTTCGCGCAGCCCATGACCCCGGCCCGTGCCCGCGAGATCCTGGCCTCGGCCGAGGGTGTCGAGCTCGACGAGGTGCCGACCCCGCTCAAGGCTGCCGGCAGGGACCCGTCCTACGTCGGACGGCTGCGGCAGGACCCGGGCGTCCCGGACGACCGCGGCCTCGCGCTCTTCATCAGCAACGACAACCTGCGCAAGGGCGCTGCCCTCAACACCGTGCAGATCGCGGAGCTGATCGCCGCCGCTCGGTGATGCGCTCCTTCGGGATCCCCGGCCGGCCGGGGATCCCCGAGGTTGTCGGCCTCTGCATGGCCTGACAACGTGCGGGAGGGCCTGACAACCCCTCCGTCAGCGCACGTCGCGGGGCACAGGTGCCTCGCCGTTGTCGCCGACGACCGACGAGGTCACCCACCACGAGGCGCCGTAGCCGACGGCGGCCGCCAGCGGCACGGCGACCAGCGCCCACCACTCGTCGAGCGAGCCGAGCAGGAAGACCATCACGAGAACGGCCATGATCCCGACGGCCAGGACGCTCGTGGACCTGGCGTCGGCGACCCCGAGGGCGCGCAGCAGGAGGCTGCCCGCCCACGCGAGCAGGACCAGGCCGGCGAGCAGGAGCGGCAGACCGGTCGCGCCGCCGCACGACGACGTCCCGCGTACGGCGCTGCAGCCGGCGCCGGCCAGCCAGGCGAGGAGAACCGCCAGAACGCCGACGACGACGCCGGTCACGGCCGCGGCGGGCAGGCCGGTCAGTGCCACGGGTGGGAGCCGGCGCGGCTCGCGACGGCGTACCGGCTCGTCCGCCCGGTCCGGCCCGGGCTCGGCCTCGACTGCGGGGGTGGCAGTCGGCGGCTCCGCACGCTCGGACGCGGGCTTCCTCCGCCGCAGCGAGAAGGCGGGCATCTCCAGAGAGGGTCCGTCGTCGGGTTCGCCCGGGTCAGCCATGGAGGCAGTGTGCCATCCGCGCGGGGCCGGAGGTCTAGTCCACAGTGGCTCCGGGTGACAACGAGAGGTCAACGGTGACCCACGGAGCAGCCACAGGAGAGTTGCCTGGCGCTGATCCGCAATCCGGGCCGTGGCCCTGCGCGAAGCATCGCCAGAGACGCGCAGGGGCGCGCCCGAGGAGCAGGAGCACGGCATGAAGAGAATCGCGTGGTTGTCGCTGGTGGGTTCGTTGGCCCTGGGCCTGTCGTCCCTCGCGGGTGTGGCGCAGGCCGCCCCGCAGGAGGCGACGGCTCGGCTGATGGTCGTGCAGGCCGTGCCGGACGAGAGCCTCCACGTCGAGATCGACGACGAGGTCGTGAGCGAGGGCTCCGCGACCGGCGAGGTGCTCGGCCCGTTCACGGTCCCGGCGGGCGCACACCAGGTCAGGTTCATCGACGAGAGCGGCGACGTGGTCGTCGACACCGCGGTGGACCTCGAGGCCGGGTCGGTCCAGGACCTCGTGGTGCACCGCCCCGCGCAGGTCGGCGGCCAGCCGCTCGCCACGCTCTACGCGACCCCGACGGATCCCATCGCAGCGGGCAAGGCGCGCGTGCTGATCGCCCACACGGCCTCGGTCGCACCCGCCGACGTCCGCCTCGACGGGACCGTGGTCTTCCGCAACATCGCCAACGGGGAGTTCGCCACCGCGGACGTCGCCGAGGGCGCGCACGTCGCCGAGCTGGTGCCGTCGGGTCTCACCACCCGGCCCATCCTCGGGCCGCTGGACGTGAGTCTCGCACGTGCCTCGGCCACGATGGTCTACGCCGTCGGCAACGCCCGGGACGCGTCGATGGACGTCATCACGCACAGCATCCCGCTCGCGTCGAGCGGCGGCGACGCGCCCACGTCGATCGACGCGGGCAGCGCCGGCCTCGCGGCGGGCATCGAGGTGTCCGCGTTCGCCGGTTCCGGCGCCATCGAGGTGGCACCCGGGACGTCCCGCTGGACTGCGATGACCGCACTGCTGGCGGCGCTCGTCACGCTCGGCGCGGGGGCGTACGGCTGGAGCCGCAGGCGCCACGCAGTCGTCGCCTCGTCGTGAGCCAGCCGACCGGACGGCACGCGGCCCGGCAGGGGAGAGTCGTACGCCGGCTGGCGGCCGGCGTGGCCGTGGGGACCGTCGTCGCCGTCCTCGTCACCCTCGTGGTGGTCCGCGGCGGTGCCGCTCCCACCGCCGGTGGCGCCCCGGTCGTCGAGCCGACCCCGGAGCCGGTCGCGCAGGCGCCTCGGCCGGCCCTGGCCGCGACCGCGCCCCGCACCGGCTCGGTGGCACCCGAGTCTCCGCAGCGAACCGTGCTGCCGAGCGGCACCGTGGTGCCGGTCGTCGCGGTGACGACGACCCCGGACGGCAAGCTCGACGTGCCGTCCGACGTCGACGTGGCCGGCTGGTGGCGCGGCGGGTCGCGCATCGGCGACCCGTTCGGCTCGGTGCTCGTGTCGGCTCATGTCGACTCCGAGCGGAAGGGACTGGGACCGTACGCCGAGCTCCTGGGCGTGCGCCGGGGCCAGACGGTCGTGCTGACCTCGGACACCCTGCGCCAGGAGTACGTCGTGAGCTCGCTGCGACTGCTCGCCAAGGGCCCGCTATCCGCCCACCCGTGGGTCTACTCACCCACCGGGGCGCACCGGCTGGTGATGGTCACCTGCGCCGGCCCGTTCGACCCGAGCCGGGGCGGCTACCAGAACCTCGCAGTCGTCACCGCGACGGCCGTGGGCGAGCCCACCCCGAGGAGCGAGTGATGGCAGACCCCAGCAACGCCGACCTGACCCGCCGGCGTACCCCGGACCTCCCGCCGGAGTTCGCCCCGCTCACCCCGCTGGGGCTCGCCTCGGGCGCGCCGCGCCGTGCGCCGGGTGAGACGCCCCGGCTACGGCTGACTGCGGCGGCCTCGAGGCGCAATGCACCGGACCGATCGGCGACCGCACCGACGGGTCCGCCTCCTGCAGCTTTCACCGCCGGGGCCGTTGCCGCCCCCGTTGCTGTCGACGACCCCGTCGAGGAGCTGCCGCCCGTGACGCCTGGGCCACGGCGTGCCCGACACCTGGTGGTCGGCGTCGGTCTCACCGGGCTGCTCGTCGTCATGGTGGTCCTCGCGGGCGCGGCCCTGCTGTCACGGTCGGGAGAGCAGAGGGTCGCGGCCGAGGTCGATCCGCCCGCGGCAGTCGCGGAGGAACCGACGACCCGTGCGTACGACCCGCCGGTCGCGCTGGCCCCGGACAGCGAGTACGTCGAGACGGAGCTCCTCGACGGGGACGACCTGCAGGTGACCCACTGGATATCGACCACGGAGCCGATGGACCGCCTGCGGCTGCGGCCACCGAGCAGCCCCGTCCTGGCCGACCGGACGTGGGGGGTCGAGGACCTCGTCGTCGCCGCCGACGGCACGGACCTGGGCCCGGAGCGCATCCGCATCGACGTGCCGACGTCCCTTCCGTCCGCTGAGCTGCTCTACGTCCGCTACCGGCTCACCGACGCGCTCCAGCGCAACAGCTCGGTGGACGACCGGGCGCTCGCCACCGTCACGTCGGTGGGCCTCGGCCTCGAGGGACGTTCGCTGCCGCGGACCCAGGTGTTCCCCGGTGGGCGGGTCATGACGCTGGCCTGCCTCGCCCCAGGAGCGCGTGCGGTCCCGGAGTCGTGCGGCACGTACGTCGAAGGTGCCTGGCAGGTCCGGTCGGCTGCGGGCGAGGCGCCGGTGACGGTGATCGCCCAGTTCGACCTGGCCGTCACCCGCTAGGCCAGCCTCGAAATGCCCACCGCCGGACCTGCAGTGCAGGTCCGGCGGTCTGGGTGTCGGGCTGACAGGATTTGAACCTGCGGCCTCCTCGTCCCGAACGAGGCGCGCTACCAAGCTGCGCCACAGCCCGCCGCCCGGACCGAGAACTCCAGTCCGGGCAACGCGGGCGAGCATACCGGAGCGGTCGACGCCCTCCGAAATCGCCCCGGCCTGCTGGGACGGGTGGGGGGAGGTCTTGCGTGGACAGCCTCAGGTCAGCGTCAGCAGCGTCGCCTCGGGGCGGCAGGCCACCCGGAAGCGGACGTAGGGGTTGGTGCCGAGACCCGCGGACACGTGCAGCCAGGCGGAGGCGGCGTCGCCGGCAGCGGAGTCGGCCGGGTGGCGGTGCAGGCCGCGGGCCCGGGCCGGCTCGATGTCGCAGTTGGTCGTGAGCGCACGTCCTCCCGGCAGGCACACCTGGCCGCCGTGGGTGTGGCCGGCGATGATCGCGTCGTAGCCGTCGGCGGCGAACTGGTCGAGGACGCGGAGGTACGGCGCGTGGGTGACCGCGAGCCGCAGGTCGGCCTCCCGGTCGGCGGGACCGGCGACCCGGGCCAGGTCGTCGTACTTCAGGTGCGGGTCGTCGACGCCGGCGAAGGCGATCGAGGTGCCGCCCACCTCGAGCGCACCGAAACCGTTGGTGAGGTCGACCCAGCCGGCGGAGTCGAAGCGGTCCTTGAGGTCGGGCCACGGCAGCTGGCGGCCGGACGTGTGCCGCTTGCCGGTGTCGGGCAGGAGGTAGAGCAGGGGGTTGCGCATGCCGGGGACCCAGTAGTCGTTGGAGCCCAGGACGTAGGCGCCCGGCACGTCGAGCAGGCCGCCGAGCGCGTCCGCGACCACCGGCACCGCCCGGTCGTGGGCGAGGTTGTCGCCGGTGTTGATGACCAGGTCGGGCTCGAGCGCGGCGAGCCCACGCAGCCACTCCTGCTTTGCGCGCTGGTCGGGCGCCATGTGGATGTCACTGAGGTGCAGCACCTTCATCGGCGCGTGGCCGGGTGGCAGCAGCGGGACGGTGACGCGCCGCAGTGTGTACTGCCGGGCCTCCCAGGCGGCGTACGACGCCAGGCCTGCGCCGGCGACCGCGCCGAGCGTCATGGTGCGGCGCACGAGCGGGAGGAAAGCCATTCGCCAAGGCTGCCACAATGGTCGTCATGAGTGCTCTGAAGGACCGTCTGCGCGCCGACCTCACCACCGCCATCAAGGCGCGGGACGAGCTGCGCTCCTCGACGTTGCGGATGGTGCTGACCGCCATCACCAACGCCGAGGTCGCCGGCAAGGAGGCGCGTGAGCTGTCCGACGAGGACGTCCTCGGGGTGCTGTCGTCGGAGGCCAAGCGCCGCCGCGAGGCAGCCACCGCCTTCGCCGAGGGCGGTCGCGACGAGATGGCGGCCAAGGAGGCCGCCGAGGGCGAGGTGATCGCTGGCTACCTCCCCACCCCGCTGACCGAGGCCGAGATCGCCGCGCTCGTCACCGCAGCCGTCGAGCAGACCGGCGCGGCCGGCGAGGGCATGCGCGCCATGGGCAAGGTGATGGGCGTCGTCACGCCGCAGGTGAAGGGGCGTGCCGACGGCGGCGCCGTCGCCGCCGAGGTGCGCAGGCAGCTGGGCTGAGGCTCGCCCCGCGCCGGGCCGGGGTCAGCGGCGCCCGCCGCCCCTGCCCTGCCCGTTGTTGCCGTTGCCGTTGCCGCGGCCGCCGTTGCCGTTGCCGTTGCCGGCGTCGTTCGACGGAGGCGGCGGGACGTAGCCCGTCGAGGTGTAGAGGGTCACCGTGTCGCCGCTGCTCAGCGACGTACCGCCCGAAGGAGAGGTGGAGGCGACGGAGCCCGCGGCGACCTCGGAGTTCACCTGGCCGCCGTCGGCGACGCTGAAGCCGGCAGACTCGAGCGTCGCAGTGGCCGCCTCGACGCCCTGGCCCGCGACGTCGGGCACCGTGCTCAGCACGCCGGCGATCTCGTCGCCGGGCGGGGCCTGGAAGTCCTCGTAGGCGAGCTTGGCCGAGATCGCCGACATGGCGTCGCCCCAGATCGGGCCGGCGACGGTCGAGCCGAAGGCCTCGTAGATCGGGCTGCCGCCGACGACCTGCCCGTTGAGGCTCACCCACTCGCCGAACTCGTTGGCGCCGGCGACCATCGCTGCCGTCGCGATCGTGGGCGTGTAGCCGGCGAACCACACCGACATGTTGTTCTGGTTGGTGCCGGTCTTGCCCGCCGACGGCTTGTCGATCGCGATGTTCTGGCCGAACCCGCCCGGCTCCATCACGCCCCGCAGGATGTCGTTGACCGCGTCCGCGGTCGCGCCGGGCATCACCTGCTCGCACTGCGCGGCGAACTCCTTGAGCACCTCGCCAGAGGAGTCGCGCACCTCGGTGACCGGGCGCGGGTCGCAGTGCAGCCCTCGCGCGGCGAAGGTGGCGTACGCCTGGGCCATCTCCAGCGGGTTGCTGTCGGAGACGCCGAGGATCCACGACGGCACCTTCTGTGCCAGCGGGACCTTCACGCCCATGTCGGCGGCGAGCTTGAGCGGCTCGCACATGCCGGTCTGCACCTCGAGCTGGGCGAAGAACGTGTTCACCGACTGCTGGGTGCCGGTGTAGAGGTTGAAGGGACCCGAGCCGGTGGAGTTGGAAACGTTCCAGCCCTCGCCATCACCGGCGTAGGGGCCGTCGCAGTTCTGGAACTCCTCGTCGGGGATGTTCATCTCCTCCGGGGCGTTGATCACCGTGCTCAGGGGGATGCCCTGGTTGATGGCCGAGGCGAGGACGAAGACCTTGAAGGTCGAGCCCGCCTGGAAGCCGTTGGCGTCGCCGTACTTCTTCGGCACGACGTAGTTGAGGTAGGTCTGGCCCGCGGCCTTGTCCTTGCCCATCGGGCGCGACTGCGCGAGCGCACGGACGTCGCCCGTGCCCGGCTCGACCATCGCCAGGCCACCGATGGCCTGGTCGGTCGGGTAGACGTGCGAGGCGACCGAGTCGTCGGCAGCCTTCTGCATGTCGAGGTCGATCGTGGTGTTGATCGTCAGGCCGCCGTTCTTGAGCGTCGTACGACGCTCCTTGGGCGTGTCGCCCAGCACGGGGTCCTTCAGCAGCCAGTTGACGACGTAGTCGCAGAAGAACGGTGCCCGCGACTGCTGGCAGCCGTTGGGGGAGTTCTCGATCTTCAGGGTCTTGCCGATCGGCTTGCCCTTGAGGCGCTCGGCCTTCTTCTCGGTCAGCACGCCGAGCTGGGCGAGGCGGTCGAGCACGACGTTGCGGCGGCTCTCGGCGCGCTCGGGGTTGTCGACCGGGTCGTAGCCGACGGGGTTCTTCACCAGGCCGGCGAGCGTGGCCGACTCGAGGAGGTTGAGGTCCTTGGCGTTCTTGGAGAAGAAGTGGCGCGCCGCCGCCTGGACGCCGAAGGCGCCGTCGCCGAAGTAGGCGATGTTGAGGTAGCGCTCGAGGATCCAGTCCTTGGTGTGGTTCTTCTCGAAGGCGATGGCGTAGCGCAGCTCGCGGACCTTGCGGGCGTAGGTCTCCTCCGTCGCCGCAGCGCGCTCCTCGTCGGTCTCGGCCTGGTAGAGCAGGGTCTGCTTCACCATCTGCTGGGTGATCGACGAGCCGCCCTGCACCGAGCCGCCGTTGGCCTGGTTGGTGATGAAGGCACGCAGCGTGCCCTTGAGGTCGAGGGCGCCGTGGTCGTAGAAGCGGTAGTCCTCGATCGCCACGATCGCCTTCACCATCGGCCGCGAGATCGAGCCCAGCGGGACGTTGATCCGGTTCTGGTCGTAGAGGGAGGCGATCAGGTTGCCGTTGACGTCGTAGATGCGCGTCTTCTGCGACAGGTCCTTGGCCTCGAGCGACTCGGGCAGGTCGACCATTCCGGCGCTGACGTCCTTGGCCGCCACGCCGA
Organism: Nocardioides furvisabuli; assembly: GCF_021083185.1. Lineage (GTDB taxonomy): Bacteria > Actinomycetota > Actinomycetes > Propionibacteriales > Nocardioidaceae > Nocardioides > Nocardioides furvisabuli. Next base: position 131,063 of record NZ_JAIGQB010000001.1, read on the forward strand.
CGAGGCCGGCGAACGGGATGGCGAGGCAGGCGGTGAGGACACCCATGACCACTGCGACGGCTCCCATGACCGCGAGGTGGGAGGCGACGCGACCGGCCTCAGGGCGTCCCGTGGAGCGCTCCGACGACGAGGGTGAGCGTGAAGACATGGGCACCAGAGTACGGGGAGCGGGCATACCAGACGGAATCCCAGCCGCGCAGCCGGATAGTCACATCGGACTATGCGATTTGAACCACCTGGCCCTGCCGGTGGTGGTAGCGATTCGTTTACTTTTCTACTCGAGTCGGGAATGGCCGCTATGGGGGCGGCCGATCGGCTCACACGAACCGTGGGGATTGACTATGTGGGTCGAGGACTGGGCAGCACGCGCTGCATGCAAGAGCGACACTCCGGACGCGCTGTTCGTGCGCGGAGCCGAGCAGAACAAGGCGAAGCAGGTGTGCGCGGGATGCCCCGTGCGGACCGAGTGCCTCGCCGAGGCGCTGGACAACCAGATCGAGTGGGGTGTCTGGGGCGGGATGACCGAGCGTGAGCGTCGTGCGCTGCTGCGCCGCCGCCCCGACTCGTCGTGGCGCTCCATCCTGGAGACCGCCCGCACCAAGGTCGAGGCGCCCTCCGTCTCCGTCTGAGACGCCTCAGCCCTGGTGCGCCAGGGCCTCGCCGATCTCCCGCAGGCCGTCGAGGTCGTGGATGTCGCTCGCCATGGCGGGCACCACCGCCGTCGGCACGCCGGGGTGCGAGGCGACGAAGCGCTCGCGCAGGTGCTGCTCGCGCTCGATGATGCGTACGCGGTCGGCGTGCAGCTGCAGCAGGCCGGCGGTGAGCGACGACGAGTCGCCGGCACGCAGCCGGTCGGCGGCGGTGATCGCCTCCTCCGCGGACAGCTCCGTGCGCGCCGACGGGCTGGCCCGGTTGACCACCATGCCGGCCAGCGGCATGTGGTCGTCGGTGAGCCGGTCCACGAAGTACGCCGCCTCGCGCAGCGCGTCGGGCTCGGGCGCGGCCACCACGACGAACGCCGTCGCGTCGGCCTGGAGCAGCGCGAAGGTCTGCTCGGCGCGCTGGCGGAAGCTGCCGAAGAGCGTGTCGAGCGCGGTCACGAAGGTCTGGACGTCGCGCAGCATCTGACCGCCGAGGATCTTGCCGAGCGCGTTGGTCACCACGGAGAAGCCGGCCGTCATCAGTCGCGCCGGACCCCGGGCCGGCGCGATGAGCAGCCGGATCAGTCGCCCGTCGAGGAAGCTCGAGAGCCGCTCCGGCGCGTCGAGGAAGTCCAGCGCCGAGCGCGAGGGCGGGGTGTCGACGACGATCAGGTCGTAGGTGCGGTCGGCGAGCGCATCGCGGTGGAGCTGGCCGAGCTTCTCCATCGCCATGTACTCCTGGGTGCCCGCGAACGAGCTCGAGAGCGCGACGTAGAACGGGTTCTCCAGGATCTGGCGCGCCTTCTCGGCGCTCGCCTGGCTCTCCACCACCTCGTCGAACGTGCGCTTCATGTCGAGCATCATCGCGTCGAGCGACCCGCCGCCGGCGGGGTCGACGCCTGCCACCGGACGCGGGGTGTTGTCGAGCTGCTCGATGCCCATCGACTGCGCAAGGCGCCGGGCCGGGTCGATGGTCAGCACGACGACCTTGCGTCCGCGCTCGGCTGCCCGCAGGGCGAGCGCCGCAGAGGTCGTGGTCTTGCCGACGCCCCCGGAGCCGCAGCACACGATGATCTCGGTGCTCCGGTCGTCGAGCAGCGCGTCGACGTCCAGCACCGGCGCGTCGGCCTGCCGCACAGCCGGGGTGCTCATGCCATCCCCTGCTCGCGCAGCAGGTGCGCCATCTCGAGCAGCGCCCCGTGGTCGATGCCGCCGGCGATGCGGGGCAGCTCGTAGGTCGGCACGCCCTCGGCGGCGACGAGCGCTCGCTGCTCGTCCTCCAGCTGACGGCGTACGGCGTGGTCGCGGGCCTCGTCGAGCAGCGAGCCCACCAGGCCGGCGTCGACGTCGACCATCGCGCGGGTCAGCTCGGAGGCGATCGCGGTGGGGTCGACCCCACCTTCGCGGACCCGGGCCAGCGCGCCGGCGCCGAGCGCCTGCGGGCGGACCAGGTTGACCACCACGCCACCCACGGGCAGCCCGGCCGCCCGGAGCTCCGCGATCCCGTCGGAGGTCTCCTGCACGGGCATCTCCTCGAGGATGGTGACCAGGTGCACGGCGGTGCGCGGGGACCGCAGCAGCTCCATGATGTTGTCGGCCTGGTTCTTGACGGGGCCGACCTTGGCCAGGCCGGCGAGCTCGGAGTTGACGCCGAGGAACTGGCCGATCCGGCCGGTGGGCGGGGCGTCGAGCACCACGGCGTCGTACCGGACCGGGTCACGACCGCGGCCGGACTTCCTCTCCGACCGGGCGGGACGCTGCACGGCCTCGTAGACCTTGCCGGTGAGCAGGACGTCGCGCACGCCGGGGGCGACGGTGGTGGCGAAGTCGATGACGCCGAAGCGGTCGAGCGCCTTCCCTGCGCGCCCGAGCTTGTAGTACATCGCGAGGTACTCCAGCAGCGCCGACTCCGGGTCGATGTGGAGCGCGTTGACCTGCCCCGCGCGTCCCGTGGCGTCCGGGGCGCCCTTGGCGATGCGGCGCTCCTCGTAGGGCAGCGGGTCGACGTCGAACATCCGGGCGATGCCCTGGCGGCCCTCGACCTCGCAGAGTAGGACGTTGCGCCCCGAGGAGGCCAGGGCGAGCGCGAGCGCGGCGGCGACGGTCGACTTGCCGGTGCCGCCCTTGCCGGTGACCACGTGCAGGCGGACCTGGGGCCAGTCGACGGGCCGGTCGGGGTGGGCGCTCACGCCTCCAGCGTAGGGCGCGGGTGCGCACACGCGGGGGGCGAAAGTGTGGCCCCGGCCCACACAGTGGCCGCGGTCACACGGCCGCTAGGGTGCCGCGCATGGACAAAGTGGTCAGCTCGGCGGCCGAGGCTGTCGCCGACATCCCGGACGGAGCGACCCTCGCGGTCGGCGGATTCGGACTGTGCGGAATCCCGTCGGTCCTCATCGATGCCGTGCTGGAGGCGGGCACCTCGGACCTCGAGGCCGTCTCCAACAACTGCGGCGTCGACGAGTGGGGCCTGGGCCGGCTGCTGTTCGCGAAGCGCCTGCGGCGGATGATCTCCTCCTACGTGGGGGAGAACAAGGAGTTCGCCCGGCAGTACCTCTCCGGTGAGCTCGAGGTCGAGCTGACCCCGCAGGGCACGCTCGCGGAGCGGATGCGCGCCGGCGGCTCCGGCATCCCGGGCTTCTACACCGCGACCGGCGTCGGCACCCAGGTCGCCGAGGGCGGCCTGCCGTGGAAGTACGACGCCGAGGGCAACGTGATCGTGGCGTCCCCGCCGAAGGAGACGCGGGTCTTCTCCACCGCGGAGGGGGACAAGGAGTACGTCCTCGAGGAGGCCATCGTGGCCGACTTCGCGCTCGTGCGGGCTTGGAAGGGCGACCGTCACGGCAACTTGGTCTACCGCGACTCCGCGCGCAACTTCAACCCGCTGGCCGCGATGTGCGGGCGCACCACGATCGCCGAGGTCGAGCACCTCGTCGAGCCCGGTGAGCTCGACCCCAACGACGTCCACACCCCCGGCGTCTACGTCCAGCGCGTGGTCGCGCTCACGCCCGAGCAGGCCGCGGACAAGCGGATCGAGAAGGTCACCACACGACCGCGGCCGGACTCCGCGGGCTCGGCGGACGAGGCGCTGGTCGACGACGCGGCGACGCACGGACTGGGAGGCTGACATGAGCTGGAGTCGTGAGGAGATGGCCGCACGTGCCGCCTCGGAGCTGACGGACGGGTCGTACGTCAACCTCGGGATCGGGTTGCCGACACTGGTGCCCAACTACGTCGCCGACGACGTGGAGCTGGTGCTCCAGTCGGAGAACGGCATCCTCGGCGTGGGGGCGTACCCCTTCGAGGGCGAGGAGGACCCCGACCTGATCAACGCGGGCAAGGAGACGGTGACGCTGCGCAAGGGTGCGTCGTTCTTCGACTCCGCGCAGAGCTTCGGGATGATCCGCGGCGGCAAGATCGACGCCGCGATCCTCGGTGCCATGCAGGTCTCGGTCAACGGTGACATCGCGAACTGGATGATCCCCGGCAAGATGGTCAAGGGCATGGGCGGCGCGATGGACCTCGTCCACGGCGCCAAGCGCGTGATCGTGCTGATGGAGCACACCGCCAAGGACGGCTCGCTGAAGATCCTCGACGAGTGCGACCTGCCCTACACCGGCAAGCGCGTGGTCCAGCGGATCATCACCGACCTCGCGGTCATCGACGTGATCGACCCCGTGACCGGCGAGGTGGCGCCCTCGGGCACCCTCGGCGACCGCGCGCTCAGGCTCGTCGAGCTCGCCCCCGGTGTCACCGAGGACGAGGTGCGGGAGAAGACGGGCCCCGAGCTGTCCTGAGCCGGGCCGCGGTAGTCCACCGGGATCTGGTCGTGGGGCCGGGGTAGTCCACCGGGATCTGGTCGTTCTTGGGGGTCGCGAGCAACCACGTCCCGGTGGACTACCCGGATCGACGGGGTGCCCTGTGAGCCATCTCTCGTCGGGGCTCATCGGGGAACAACGACGGCTCCGGGGTCGCTGAGGACGGTCGTACAGTCCTCAACTTCTTGGAGGCAGCACCCCCATGTCCCGTGCATTCGAGACCCTCACCGTCGGCCGCTGGCAGCTCCCTCAGCGCTTCGTGATGGCGCCGCTGACGCGCAACCGCGCCGGTGCCGGTCACGCCCCGACCGCCCTCAACGCCGAGTACTACGCCCAGCGCGCCGGGGCCGGACTCATCGTGACCGAGGGCACCGCGCCGAGCCAGGTGGGCCAGGGCTACCTCAACGTGCCGGGCCTCTACACCGACGAGCAGGTCGAGGGCTGGCGCCTGGTGGCCGACGCCGTGCACGCCAAGGACGGCGTCGTCGTCGCGCAGCTCATGCACGCCGGTCGCATCGCCCACGCCGACAACAAGGACGGCGTGGAGACGGTCGCCCCGAGCGCCGTGCAGGCGCCGGGCGAGATGATCACCGCCGAGGGCCCGAAGGCCCACGACGTGCCGCGCGCTCCGGAGACCGACGAGATCGCCGGCCTGGTCGCCGACTTCGTCACCGCAGCGCGCAACGCCGTCGCGGCCGGGCTCGACGGTGTCGAGGTCCACGCCGCCAACGGCTACCTGCTGCACCAGTTCCTCGACCCGACGATCAACCTGCGCGACGACGTCTACGGCGGCTCGCCGGAGAACCGCGCCCGCTTCGTGGTCGAGGTCGTCGCCGCCGTTGCCGAGGCGATCGGCGCCGACCGGGTGGGCCTGCGGCTCAGCCCCGGCCACGCGTTCAACGGCGTGGGCGAGGAGCTCGGCCCCGACCTCACCTCGACGTACCGCGCCGTGGTCGACGGGGTCTCGTCCCTCGGCCTGGCCTACCTGAGCCTGCTCGCCAGCCCGCTGGAGCCCCTCGAGGCGCTGGTCCGCGACCTGCGCGAGCGCTTCGACGGCGTCGTGCTCCTCAACGACGGCTTCGGTGACGTCACCACCCTCGACTCGGTGGAGAAGCTCCTCGCGACCGGCCTGGCCGACGCCGTGGTGGTGGGTCGCCCGTTCCTGGCCAACCCGGACCTCGACGAGCGCTGGCGCAAGGGCGTCGACCTCAACGAGCCCGTCCAGGAGACCTTCTACGGCGGGGGCGCCGAGGGCTACACCGACTACCCGACCCTCGGCGAGGCGTCCTGACCCCAGCGGTCATCCCCCGAACCGTCCGGTCGGTCCCTCACACCCCCGTGGGGCCGGCCGGACGCTCGTCATCCCGCTGTACGCCGGTGCGCGACGCGGCGACGATGCCCAGCACGCCTGTCGCGGCCGCCATCGTGAACACCGCGAGGAACGGGTCGGTCCCGGTGCGCTCGGTGACGGCGAACACCGCCCCGGCCAGCGACAGGGCCAGCGCAGCTCCGAGCGAGTCCGCGACCGAGAGCGCGGAGGAGTTGAAGCCGCGGTCACGGTCCGACGACGCCTCGAGCATCGCGACGCCGGTGCGCGGGTAGGCGAAGCCCATCCCCGCCCCGGCGAAGACGTACGCCGCTCCCGGCAGCAGCGCGGACGGCCGCGCACCCGCGTCGACCAGCAGCACGGAGGCGGCCAGGCAGCCGGTGCCGACCAGCACGAGCGCCGTGCCGACGAGCATCGCCCGCGGGTGGGAGACGCGCTCGCCGAGCCGTGACTGCACCTGGCTGGCCGTGGCCCAGACGACACCCACGCAGGTCAGCGCGATGCCGGCGCGGCCGGGGCCGAGGTCCCAGTGGTCCTGCAGGACGTAGACGATGTAGGCCTCGGCGCAGAAGAAGACCGCGCTGAGCAGGCCCCGGGTGGCGACGACGGCGGGAAGGCCGCGGGCGGCCCGCCTGGTGCCGGCCGGGAGCAGCCGGCCGAGCGCCACCCACACCAGCGCCAGCGCCAGCAGCGCGCCCAGAGCGGTGGTGCCGGTCGCGGAGCCGAGCAGCTCGAGCACCAGCACCGCGACGGCGCCCAGGACCGCCCACCACAGCCGTGACCGCGGGGTCGACGTGCCCTCCGCGTGCGGCTCGAGGCCGCGCAGTGCGGGGGCGAGCATCGCCAGCGCCACCACGACGAGGGCCACGGCGCCGAGGAAGACCCACCGCCAGCTCCACACGTCGGCCACCAGTGCGGCGAGCCCGGGACCGAAGAGGGCAGGCAGCACCCACGCGGCGGCGAAGGAGGCGAAGACCGCCGGCCGCAGCGCCGGCGGGTAGACGAGGCCGACGATGACGTAGAGCCCGACGGTGAGCGCGCCGCCGCCCAGGCCCTGGAGCACGCGGCCGGCGAGCAGCACCTCCATTGACGGCGCGAGGCCGCACACGAGCAGGCCGGCAGAGAACAGCGCCATCGACGCGAGCAGGGGCACCACCGGGCCGGACCGGTCGCTCCACGTGCCGGCGGCGACCATCCCGACCACCCCGCTCGCCAGTGGTGCGGCGAAGGCCAGCGCGTAGAGGCCGAGCCCGTCGAGGTCACGCGCCACGGTCGGCATGATCGTGGCGACCGCCATCGCCTCGAAGGCCACGAAGGCGATCAGGCCGAACATCGCGACGGTCGTCGCGGCGTAGGCGGGGGAGAGGATCCGCTCGCGCGGCGCTGTCGTGGTGGCACTCACGTCGAGGACGCTAGGACCTCAGGTGCACCTGAGGTCAATCGGAATATCCGCACGCGCAGAACTGCTGCACCGACAGTGACTGCCCTCTCCGTGCTCGACCTCGTGACCGTCCGCAGCGACCAGACCACCGGCGACGCGCTCGCCGCATCCCGGGGCCTCGCGCAGGTCGCCGACGAGCTCGGCTACCGCCGCTACTGGGTCGCCGAGCACCACAACATGCCGGCCGTCGCGTCGACCAACCCGCCGGTCATCATCGCGATGCTCGCCGCAGCCACCTCGCGGATCCGCGTCGGCTCGGGCGGCGTGATGCTGCCCAACCACGCACCCCTCGTGGTGGCCGAGCAGTTCGCGCTCCTCGAGGCGGCCTACCCGGGCCGCATCGACCTCGGCCTCGGCCGCGCCCCCGGCACCGATCCGCTGACCAGGTACGTCCTGCGCGGCGGCAGTGCGGAGTCCGCCGACGACGCGGTCAGCCGCTTCCCGGAGTACGTCGACGACATCCGCACGTTGATGTCGACCGAGGGCGTCGAGGTGCAGATCGGCCCGCGGCGCCAGCCCCTGCGCGCCACGCCGTCGGCACGCAGCGTCGCCGACGTGTGGCTGCTCGGGTCGTCGGACTACTCCGCGCGGCTCGCTGCCGAGAAGGGCCTGCCCTACGTCTTCGCGCACCACTTCTCCGGTGAGGGCACCGCCTTCGCGCTCGACCTCTACCGCTCGACCTACCGACCCTCGCCCGAGCACCCCGAGCCCCGCACCTTCCTCACCGTCAACGCCGTCGTCGCCGAGACCGAGGAGGAGGCGCGCCGACGGGCGCTGCCCAACGTGCAGCAGATGATCGCGCTGCGCACCGGCGCACCGCTGCACCCGCAGCGCCTGGTCGAGCAGGCCGAGGCGGTCGAGATGGCCCCCGAGCAGCGCTCGGTCGGCGCCGCGATGGCACGGCGCTGGATCGTCGGCTCGCCCGAGCAGGCACGTCAGCAGCTCGCCGAGCTCGCGGAGACCTACGGTGTCGACGAGGTGATGGTGCACCCGGTCGCGGGTGCGGCGACCGGCACCGACGTACGCACCTCGCCGGCGCGTGAGGAGACCCTGCGCCTGCTGGCGGCGTAGGTCAGTGCCGTTCCTCCAGCCCGACCGCGTCACGCAGGTCCTCGACAGCCGCGCGGAGCCGGGGGTCGTCCGCGGCGCGTGAGTCCATGAGCGCTGCGAGGGCGTCGGCGATGACGTTGAGCTTCTCCTGCATCGCCTCGGTGTTGCGGCGCCCGGCGTTCTCCAGCAGCACGAGCAGCAGCAGCGAGAGCACCGCGCCGAAGGTGTGGATCGCGAGCTCCCACTTGGTCGTTGACTTCCACAGGGGATAGCTCGCCGCCCAGACGACCACGATCGCCACGACCACCGCGAAGAACGGCGCCCGGCTGATGGCCCTCGTCGACACGGCGACGAACCTCTCGAACGGGTCGAGCCCGTCGTTCTTCTCACGGCTCTCGGCCGCTTCGCTGCGCTCCATGACCGGAATGTAGTGCCGCCGGGGATCCCGCGTCCTCACCCCCGGCGGCTCCTCCCTCGACCACCGAGAGGCGCGGGCGTCAGTCCGCGGCGAGCCCGGCGGCCGGCGTGACGAGCGCCGCGCGGCGGGCGGGCACGACGCACGCGGCCAGACCGGCGAGCCCCGCGACGGCGGCGACCGCGCCCACCTGCGCCACCGGCACGGTGAACCCGGCGTCGTCGACGACGCTGCCCACCATCACCTGCACCCCGGTCCAGGCGAACACCAGTCCGATGCCCGTGCCGAGCACGGCCGCCGCTGCCGAGAGCAGCAGTCCCTCGGCGGCCATCGCCTGCCGCAGCTGCCGGCGGGTGAGTCCCATGGCCCGCAGGAGTGCGTTCTCGCGCGCCCGCTCGAGCACCGAGAGCCCGAGGGTGTTGGCGATGCCGACCAGTGCGATCAGGATCGCGACGGCCATCAGACCGATGACGGCACCGGTCATGATGTCGAGCTGGAGGTAGACCCAGCTGCGGTTGCCGAAGCCGCCGTCCAGCTCGGCGCCGGCCGCTGCGGCGAGTGCCGCGAGGTCGCCCGTGAGGTCCTCCGCGTCCGTGCCACCACCGGCGCGGGCCCAGACCGCCATCGGACGGGGGTCGGCGTCGAGCGCCGACAGCGTGGCCGGTGAGACCAGGCCCGCGCGGCCCCAGCCGCTGCCGGTCTCGACGCGGAGCGTGTGCTCGCGGCCGGCGACCACCACCGTGAGCTCGTGGTCCTCCCACACCCGGGCCCCCAGCCGCGTGGGGAGCTCCTCGACGACAGCGTACGGCAGCAGGACCGTCCCGTCGGGCGGGGACAGGTCGGCAGGACCGCGGACGACGACGTCGCCCCCGGCCGAGCCCAGCAGCGGGACCTCCAGCCCGCCGGCCCGCGCCACGGTGCCGTCCAGGACCCGCGCGTCGGTGACGCCCTCGGTCCCGGCCACCCGGTCCACGAAGGACGTCCCGAGCGGCGCTCCGGTGGCGGTGAGGGTGGCGTCGAGGGGGTAGGAGGCGTCCATGTCGCGGTCGATCGCGGTCCGCGAGGACGCCAGCCCGGTGAGGATGGCGGTGGTGAGGGTGACGCCCACCAGCAGCGACGCCGCGGTGGTCGCCGTACGCCGTGGGTTGCGCACGGCGTTGCCGGTGGCGAGCCGGCGCACGGGACCGCCGCCGGGCAGGTGGTCGGCCAGCCGGATCATCCGGGGCACCAGCACCGGTCCCACGAGCAGCACGCCGATGAAGGACACCATGCCGCCCGCGAGCATGGCGGGCACCGAGCTCCCCGAGACGGCCAACGCGAGCAGGACCCCGCCGCCGACGAGGCAGAGCGCGGCCAGCCCGAGGCGGCAGCGCCCCGCCGCAGACCGGACGTCGACGCCGGTGTCGGGGCGGAGCGCGGCCAGCGGGGCGACCCTCGTCGCCGTGCGCGTCGGCAGCCAGGCCGCCCCGAGGGTGACCAGCGTGCCGACGGCGAAGGCCGACAGCGCCCAAGCGGGGTCGAGCGCGGCAGGACCCACGTCGGTGAACCAGCGCCGGACGAGGACCACCACGCCGGCGCCGGCCGCGACACCGACGACGACCCCGACGGCGGCTGCTGCCAGGCCCAGCGCCAGCGCCTCCAGCCGGATCGCGCGGCGCAGCTGGTGGCGGGTGACCCCGACGCACCGCAGCAGCGCGAAGTCGCGCATCCGCTGGGCGAAGAGGATCGAGAAGGTGTTGGTGATGACCAGCGCGCCGACGAAGAGGGCGATCGCGACGAAGAGCAGCGCCAGGAGCGCGATGACGTCCACGCCCCGTGAGATCTCGGCCTGCCGGGCGGCGGTCCAGTCGGCGGCGGACTCGACGCCGGCCTCGGGAGCCGTCGCCCGCGCCAGGTCCTCCGAGCCGCCCCACGCGATCGCGTCGACCCAGAGGGTGTCCTCGAAGCGGCGCAGGTCCTCCCACGGCACGTAGAACGCGGCGCTGCGGGCGGCCGGGCTGTCGACCATCCCGACGACCTCCACGTCGACGCCCCCGTCCCCGGTCCCGACCCGGACGACGTCGCCGAGGCGCACCCCGTTGCCCTTGGCGCGATTCACGTCGGCCAGGGCCTCGCCCGCCGCGGCGGGGAACCGGCCGTCCTCGAGCTCCTGCCACTGCAGGCGCGGGTCGAGCGACACCTCCGACACGTCGGCGGTCGCGGCGAGCTGGACTCCGTCGCGGGAGACCGGCTCCATCGCGTAGCCGAGGGTGAGGACCGGGATGTCGCGGTCGAGTGCCACCTCGACGAGCCGCCTCACCTCGCGGGAGTCGTACGTCGTCACGACCCGGTCGACGCCTGCGACCGGGGCGCCGACGTCGGCGGTCAGCCCGGCGCGTGTGGCCCCGGTGAGCATCCCGACGACCACGATGAAGGCCACGCCGATCGCGACCGCGACCGACGCGGCGACGTACCTGCGGGTGTGGTGGCGCACCGACGCCACGAGCACGGTGCGCATCAGGCGATCCCCCCGCGCAGTGCGGCGACGAGCGCGTCCTGGTCGGGGTCGGTGAGGTGCGCGGTGACCGCACCGTCGTGGATGACGACGACGTCGTCGGCGTACGCCGCTGCGTCGAGGCCGTGGGTCACCATCACCACGGTCATGCCGAGCTCGCGGACCGAGCGGCGCAGGTGGCCGAGCACCTCGGCGCTGGCCTCGCTGTCGAGGTTGCCGGTGGGCTCGTCGGCGAAGACGATGTCGGGCTGGGTGACGAGGGCGCGGGCGATCGCGACGCGCTGCTGCTGACCGCCGGAGAGCTGGCTGGGCAGGTGGCCGAGCCGGTCGGCGAGGCCGAGGACCCCGACCACCTGGTCGTAGCGCTCGCGGTCGACGGCCCGGCCCGCGAGCTCGAGCGGGAGCAGGATGTTCTGCCCGGCGGTCAGCATCGGGAGCAGGTTGAAGGCCTGGAAGACGAAGCCGATGTGCTCGCGGCGGAAGAGGGTCAGCGCGGTGTCGTCGAGGCCGGCGAGGTCGCGCCCGGCGACCGTGACGGTGCCGGAGGTGGCGGCGTCGAGGCCGGCCAGGCAGTGCATGAGGGTCGACTTGCCCGAGCCGCTGGGCCCCATGATCGCGGTGAAGCGGCCGGCGGGCAGGTCGAGGTCGACACCCCTCAGGGCGTGGACGGTGCTGTCGCCGTCGCCGTAGGTGCGGCTCAGCCCGCGGGCGCTGGCCGCGGTGGCGGTGCCGGTCGGGGATCCGATGCCGGTGTGGAGTGTCGTCGTCATGGGGACAACGCTCGCGGTCGGCGGCCCCGCGATCGTCGGTCCCGGGCACGGACCTGCGGTCGGTCCGGGGTCGTACGCCGGCGCGCGGCGTACGACCTGGGTACGACCTGGGGAGGACGGGTCAGGGGGCGACCAGCCCGGACTGGTAGCCCAGCACGACCAGCTGCACCCGGTCGCGCGACCCGGTCTTGGCCAGGATCCGCCCGACGTGTGTCTTCACGGTCGTCTCGGCGACGACGAGCTCGACCGCGATCTCGGTGTTGGTGCGTCCGCGCGCGATGAGGGTGAGCACCTCGACCTCGCGCTCGGTGAGCAGCTCGACCCGCGCGTCGGCGACCGCGGGCACACCGGGGTCGGGGAGGGCGGCGAAGTGGTCGAGCAACCGGCGGGTGGTGCTGGGTGCCACGACGGCGTCGCCTGCCACCACCGACCGGATCGCGCCCAGCAGGTCGGGCGGGGCGGCGTCCTTGAGCAGGAAGGCCGAGGCGCCGGCGCGGATCGCGGCGAAGGCGTGCTCGTCGAGGTCGAAGGTGGTGAGCACGATGACGCGCGGGGCGCCCGGGACCGCCAGCAGCCGCCGGGTGGCCTCGACGCCGTCGAGCCGTGGCATCCGGACGTCCATCAGCACCACGTCGGCGGCGGTGACCGCGAGCCGCTCCAGCGCCTGGCCGCCGTCGCCCGCCTCGCCCACCACGACCATGTCGTCCTGGCTCTCCACCAGCATCCGGAAGCCGGCGCGCACCATCTGCTGGTCGTCGACCAGGAAGACCCGGATCGGTGCCGTCACGGCCTGCTCGCTCACAGCGGCAGCCTCGCAGACACCGCGAACCCGCCACCCGGGGCGGGTCCGGCCTCCAGCGTGCCGCCGTGCACCGCGGCGCGCTCGCGCATCCCGGTGACGCCCAGCCCGCGCCCGTCCGAGGCCGCGGCCGCGCCGCGCCCGTCGTCGCGCACCTCCACCTCGACCGCGGGCCCGACGGTGACCCGCAGCGTCACCGTGGCACGGGGCCCGGCGTGCTTGCGGACGTTGGTGAGCGACTCCTGCACGATCCGGTACGCCGCCAGGCCGACGCCGTCCGGGACGTCCGGGGCAGCCTCCGGGAGGTCGGCGTCGACCTCCATCCCGGCGGCCCGCGCCTCGTCGACGAGGTGGCGTACGTCGTCGAGGCCGGGCTGCGGCGCGACGCCGGTGTCGCCGTCGCGGAGCAGGCCCAGCAGCCGGCGCATCTCCGTCAACGACTCCCGGCCGGTGGTCGAGATCGTCGCCAGCGTGCCGACGGCGAGGTCGGGGTCCTTGGCTGCGGCGTAGCGGGCGCCGTCGGCCTGCACCACGATCACCGACAGGCCGTGCGCGACGACGTCGTGCATCTCGCGGGCGATGCGCGAGCGCTCGTCGCGCGCCGCGAGCTCCACCTCGCGCTCGGCGATCCGTTCGGCCTGCTCGGCTCGGGCGACCAGCGAGGCGACGTACCTCTCCCGCTGCTGCGCGGCGAAGCCGAGCGCCCAGGCTGCGGTGACGATCGCGCCGATGCTGACGACGTAGGGCGTGACGGCCGACAGGGTGATCGTCGGGGCGCCGAAGCCGCCGATCCAGCTCCAGGCGGCCACGACCGACCCGGTGTAGCCGACCAGCAGCGCCGCGACGCCGTGCGGTCGCGGGCTCCAGCGGGCCACCGAGTAGACGGCGATCGGGAAGGCCAGCTGGCCGAAGATCGGCAGGTCGTGCAGCGGTGCCTGGGCGGCGCTCGCGAGGGCGACCGCCGCGAAGACCGCGCTCGGGTGGACCCGTCGCCACCACAGCGGGGCCACCTGGACGGCCGTCAGGAGCGCGGCGAGCGGCTGTCCGGCCATCAGGTGGCCGAGGAAGCCCGGGACGAGCAGGCCCAGGGTCAGGGCCGCGTCGAACCACCACCGGCCGCGCGGGCCGAGCCGCCAGGGGTCGGAGTGTCGGGGATCGCGCATGGTGCGGACCCTAGACGCCGGACGCGGCCGGCACGTCAGCCCACGGGAGGACGCCGCGCCGCGTCGGGTGCGGCCCGAGTAGGGTGCGATCCATGACCCAGTGGGAATACCAGGTGGCGCCGATTCCGCTCCACAACGAAGCGCTCATGCTCAACAACTTCGGCCAGGACGGCTGGGAGCTGGTGGCCATCCACACCAACGCCCAGGGCGGTCTGGTGGCCTTCCTCAAGCGCCCGAAGGCGGCCTGACGTGTCGGCCGAGGCGCGCCTGGCCGAGCTCGGGATCACCGTCCCGGAGGTCGTGCCTCCGGTCGCGGCCTACCAGCCCACCGCCCGCACCGGGAACCTCGTCTTCACCGCCGGTCAGCTGCCCGCGCGTGACGGCGAGATGATCGCGGTCGGCAAGCTCGGCGGCGAGGTGAGCGAGGAGCAGGGCTACGAGTGCGCCCGACAGTGCGCCCTCAACGCGCTCGCCGCGGTGAAGGCCGAGATCGGCTCGCTGGACCAGGTCAAGCGCGTGGTGAAGGTCGTCGTCTTCGTCGCCTCCACACCCGACTTCACCGGCCAGCCGAAGGTCGCCAACGGCGCGTCCGAGCTGCTCGGCGAGGTCTTCGGCGAGGCCGGCAAGCACGCGCGGTCCGCCGTCGGCGTCTCCGTGCTGCCGCTCGACGTGCCGGTCGAGGTCGAGATCGTCGTCGAGGTCTGAGTGCGGCGCCTCCCGCTGCCCGACGCCCTCGTCGCCCAGGCCAGGGCGTACGCGTCCGGTGACGCCTCGCCGGCCGAGCCGCGCGACGCAGCCACGGTGGTGCTGCTGCGTCCCGGAGCGGCGGGGCCGGACGTCTACCTCCTGAGGCGGCAGACCTCGATGGCCTTCGCCGGCGGGATGTGCGTCTTCCCGGGTGGTGGTGTCGACCCGCGCGACTTCGACGACGAGCTCGTCGACCGCGGCCTCTGGGCCGGGCCCACCCCCGCGGAGTGGGCGGAGCGGCTCGGGTGCGAGGAGCCGAAGGCCCGTGCGCTGGTGTGCGCGGCTGTGCGCGAGACCTTCGAGGAGTCCGGCGTGCTGCTCGCCGGCACCGGCGCGGACTCCGTCGTCGCCGACACGACGGGTGACGACTGGGAGGCCGACCGGGTCGCCCTGGAGTCGCGCGAGATCTCGCTGACGGAGTTCCTCGAGAAGCGCTCGCTCGTGCTGCGCACCGACCTGCTCGGCGCGTGGTCGGGCTGGTTGACGCCGGTCTTCGAGCCTCGGCGCTACCGCACCTGGTTCTTCGTCGCACGGCTGCCGGAGGGACAGGTGACCCGCGACGTGTCCACCGAGTCGTCGTCGGTGACGTGGGCGGGTGCGCTGGACGCGGTGGCCAAGGTCGAGCAGGAGGAGATCCTGATGCTGCCGCCGACCTGGCTGACCTGCCTCGAGATCGGCCGGCTCGCCGACCCCGACGCGGTGCTCGCGGCGGCGCAGGACCGCATCGTCGACATGTTCATGCCCGAGGTCGTGGCCGACGGCGACGAGTTCATCCTGTCGACGCCGCCGCACTACACAGCGCTGATGGCGAACCGGTGAGCTGGGACGGGGGCTCCTTCGGCGACACCGGCACCTGCGTGCTGGCGCCCAACGCCGACGTGATGACCCTCGACGGGACCAACACGTGGGTGCTGCGCGACCCGTCCTCCTCGCGCTCGGTGGTCGTCGACCCCGGACCCTCGATCCCCAGCCACCTCGACGCCGTCGACGCCGCCGCCGGCGACGTGGCCGTCGTGCTGCTGACCCACCACCACGCCGACCACAGCGAGGCCGCACGGGAGTACGCCGAGCGCCACGGGTGCGGCGTACGCGCCCTCGACCCGGCCCACCGCCTCGGCTCCGAAGGACTCGGCGAGGCGGACGTGGTGTCGGTCGGTGACCTCGAGGTGCACGTCGTGGCGACGCCCGGGCACACGGCGGACT
This sequence comes from Nocardioides furvisabuli, assembly GCF_021083185.1. Lineage (GTDB taxonomy): Bacteria > Actinomycetota > Actinomycetes > Propionibacteriales > Nocardioidaceae > Nocardioides > Nocardioides furvisabuli. The sequence goes on from NZ_JAIGQB010000001.1 coordinate 146,928, forward strand.
CGCTGTCGTTCGTCGTGCCGCAGGACCGGGCGGTGCTCACCGGCGACACCGTGCTCGGCCGCGGCACCACCGTCGTCGCGCACCCCGACGGCCAGCTCGGGGCCTACCTCTCCTCCCTCCAGCGGCTCCACGCGCTGTGCGGCGAGCAGGGGATCGCGTCCGTGTGGCCCGGCCACGGGCCCGTGATCGACGACGCCCTCGGTGCGCTCGACTTCTACCTCGCCCACCGCAAGCAGCGCCTCGACCAGGTCCGCGACGCGCTGCGCGACCTGCCTCCCACGGACGACCCGGCCCGCGCGATCGTGGAGGTCGTCTACGCCGACGTCGACCCGGTGCTGTGGGGGGCCGCGGAGCTCTCGGTGCGTGCGCAGCTGGCCCACCTCGCCTCCCCGAAGTAGGGCTTGCGCGCACGCCTCCGGCAGGAGTGGAGTGGGGGCATGGACACCCAGCACCGGTCCGTCGTCGTCCTGTCCCGCGCGCTCGACCAGGCAGGCGACGCGCTCGCCGCCGTCCACGCGGACGACTGGGGCCGGCCCACGCCGTGCGAGGGCTGGACCGTGCGGGAGCTGGCCGACCACCTCGCGGCCGCCCCGCGACGCTTCCTGCAGCTGGCCCACGGCGAGGAGGTCGACTGGAGGGCGGGCACCGGCGTAGAGCCGTACGCGCTCCCCGCGCACTTCCGCTCGCACGCCGACGACCTCATCCACCACTGGCACGGTCAACCCGAGGACCGCGTGGCGCAGGCCGACCGGCAGACCGCCGAGCTCGCGGTCCACACCTGGGACCTCGTCCGCGCGCTCGACCGGCCGCTTCCGCTCGACGACGAGGTGGCCGAGCGCGGGCTGGCCTTCCTCCAGCAGGGGCTGACCGCGGACAACCGCGGCCCGGCCTTCGGCCCGCCGGTGGAGGTGGCGGAGGACGCGTCGGCGTACGACCGGCTGGTGTCGTTCGCCGGGCGCGATCCCCGCTGACCGTCGTACGGACCCGTGGCTCGGTAGTCCACCGGGATGTGGTCGTCGCGTCGGGGTAGTCCACCGGGATGTGGTCGTTCGGCGGCGTGCCCAGCGACCGTTTCCCGGTGGACTACGAGAGCACGCGGCGCCAGAGCCACCGCAGCGCGAGCAGCAGCGCGATCGCCGCGGCCACGCTGAGGCCGATGAAGAGGGAGAGCTCGATCCCCAGCGGCGTCGGCGGATCCTCGGCGGGGTCGTCGAAGTCGTGGGTGAGCTCCTGCGACGAGGTGCCGTCGAGGTCGGGGATGAGGTCCACGGCGAGGCTCAGGCTCGCTGCGGGCCCCGCGTCGACCACGGCGACGGCGCGTCGCCACGTGCTCGTCGCGCCGACCCGGGGCGTGGTGACCACCAGCTCGGCCCGGTCCGGAGCGCTGGACTCCTGCACCAGGAGCAGCTGGAGGCGGTCGTCCAGCCATCCCTGCGGCATGACGAACCCGTCCTCGAAGGTCCCGTCCGGGAACGGGTGCTCCAGCAGCTTCCTGTCCTCGGTGTCGAACGTGTACGACACGGGGTCGAGCGACGAGCGCAGCGCGAGGTAGCGCCCGTCGGGGGAGAACCGACCGGCGCCGAGAGAGGTGACGTCGACGTCCTTCCCGGGCGTGAGGGGGGAGGTGTCGCCGGTGGAACGGATCCGTTCCAGGCCACCGGCCGCCGAGCCGTGGACGAGGGTGCCGAGGGTGTCGACCGCCACGTCCGGGACGTTGGCGCGCACCCGGTGGGCCTGGCTGTCGGGCTCCGGTCCGGGACGGAGCCGTCCCACCCAGGCGGTGGGCGGAGCGTCTGCGATCCACGCGAGCCATGAGGAGTCGGGCGACCACGACATCTCCCTCAGTCGCAGCCCCTCGTCCGGCGGGAGGGGGCGGTAGGTGCTCGCGTCGCCGGTCGCGAGGTCGAGCACGTTGATCGTGGCTCGACCGCTCTCGTCATCGGCCCCCTGCCACGCGAGGCGGGCGCCGTCGGGCGACAGGGCCAGCGCCTGGTTCAGCCGGGTGGTGCCCGGGGCATCAGCGTCGGACGCCCATCCGGCCAGCTCGAGCCGGTGGGCCACGCCGTCGGCAGCGGTGATGACGACAGGTTCACGATCGCGCGAGATGAACGCGGCCGAACCCCGCCCCACGGCCAGGTCGGTGGTCACGTCCAGATCGGCCGGGACGTCCACGATCCGGCTGGGGATCGCACCGCCCCCGGGCACCTCGCCCGACGCCGTACGCGCCTCCCGGTCCGATGTGGACCACAGCGCGGCGCCGCCGCCGACGGAGGCCAGGACCACGAGGACCGCGGCCACCGCGAGCGCCTGAGCCCGGTGTCGGGCGGCCTGCCCACGACGCCAGAGGTCGTCGGAGACGGGGAGCGGCGTGATCTCGTCGGCCACGTGGTGCATCCGGGTGCGCAGGTCGTCGCTCATGCGTCTGCTCCGATCAGGTCGGCCAGCTCGGGGGCCAGCGTCCGCAGCCGGGCCAGCGCGTGCCGGGTCGTGGACTTCACGGTGCTCGTCGAGAGGTCGAGCGCACGTGCGGTCTCGACCTCGGTGAGGTCCTCGTAGAAGCGCAGCACCAGCACGGTCCGCTGCTTGGCGGTGAGGCGGGCGAGCGCCTGGTCGAGGGTCAGCCGCAGGTCGGTGTCGACGGCGTCGGCCGTGCCGTCGTGCCCGAGCAGCGGCGACTCGGCGAAGCGGCGGCGGCGCCACCAGGAGATGTTCTGGTGGTACATCGCGCGCCGGACGTACGCCTCGGGCGAGGTGTGGATGCGCGTCCAGTGCCTCGCCGCCTGCAGCAGCGCGGCCTGCACGAGGTCCTGCGCGAGGTGGTGGTCGCCGGTCAGCAGGTACGCCGTCCGCGACAGGGCAGCCTGACGCCCCGCCACGAAGGCGTCGAAGCCCGACTCATCCCCTGTGATCACGTCGAACCTCCCCCGAAGACCAGCACCTCACCACGTACGACGCGCGCTGGCGTGGTGCCGGGTGGCAGTGACCGCAGAGAAGTTCCGGAGCGGCCGGGGTCAGGTGTGGCAGAGAGGTGTCAGCGGGCGCGGCGCGAGAGGCGCTCGAGGTCCATGATGACCACGGAGCGGGGCTCCAGGCGCAGCCAGCCGCGCGAGGCGAAGTCGGCGAGCGCCTTGTTGACCGTCTCGCGGGAGGCGCCGACCAGCTGGGCGAGCTCCTCCTGGGTGAGGTCGTGGTGCACGTGGACGCCGTCGTCGGCCGTGCGGCCGAAGCGGTCGGCGAGGTCGAGCAGGGCCTTGGCGACGCGGCCGGGCACGTCGGAGAAGACGAGGTCGGCGACGACGTCGTTGGACTTGCGCAGCCGGGCGGCGAGCTGCGAGAGCAGGCCGCGCGCCACCTGCGGGCGGCCGTCGAGCCAGCGCAGCAGGTCGTCGTGGGACAGCGAGCCGAAGGTGGCGTCGGTGACCGCGGTGACGGTCGCCGAGCGCGGACCCGGGTCGAAGAGGGAGAGCTCACCGAACATCTGGCCGGGGCCCATGATCGCCAGGAGGTTCTCGCGGCCGTCGGAGGAGGACCGGCCGAGCTTCACCTTGCCCTCGGTGACGATGTAGAGCTTGTCGCCCGAGTCGCCCTCGTGGAAGAGCACGTCGCCGCGACGCAGCGTGGTCTCGGCCATCGAACCGCCCAGCGCGGTCGCCGCCTCGTCGTCGAGCGAGCTGAACAGCGGTGCCTGCCGAAGCACGTCGTTGTCCACGTTGATCCTCCAAGTGAGTGCGTCCCGTGCCGGGCCCGGTGCCGAGCCCTCGGGATCGGCACGATCCTAGCCGTGGTCTGGCTCACAACGGCCACTGAGGGCCGGTGTGGCAGAGGGAAGTCGTCGATCGGGAGCGTGTCGGTGCCGGACCGTAGGCTGGGCGCGTGCCTGCCCCCACTGTGAGCGCCAAGCCCGACACGTCACTGGTGCGCAGGGCCCGCAAGATGGACCGGATCCTCGCCGAGACCTATCCCGACGCCCGCGCAGAGCTCGACTTCACCAACGCCTTCGAGTGCCTGGTGGTCACCGTGGTCTCCGCGCAGACCACGGATCGCCGGGTCAACGCCGCGAGCCCCGCGCTCTTCGCGGCCTACCCGACGCCCGAGGCGATGGCCGCCGCCCCGCGCGAGCACATGGAGCAGCTGCTCGGCCCGCTCGGCTTCTTCCGCGCCAAGACCGACTCGGTGCTCAAGCTCAGCCAGGCGCTCGTGGAGCGCTTCGACGGCCAGGTGCCCGACCGGCTCGAGGACCTCGTCACCCTCCCCGGGGTGGGCCGCAAGACGGCCAACGTCGTGCTCGGCAACGCGTTCGACAAGCCCGGCATCACCGTCGACACCCACTTCGGCCGGCTCGCGCGCCGCTTCGGCTGGACCGAGGAGACCGACCCGGTGAAGGTCGAGCACGCCGTCGGCGCGCTCTTCCCCAAGCGCGACTGGACGATGCTGTCGCACCACCTCATCTGGCACGGCCGTCGGCGCTGCCACGCCAAGAAGCCCGCCTGCGGCGCCTGCCCGGTCGCGCGGCTGTGCCCCTCCTTCGGCGCGGGCCCCACCGACCCGGTCGAGGCGGAGAAGCTCGTGAAGACCCAGGGGCCCGCATGAGGAAGGTCTTCCTCGCGGCGCTGCTCGTCGCGTCGCTGACCGCGTGCACGTCCGACGACGGCGGGGGCTTCGACGTACGCCCTCCCGACGTGCGGGTCGACACCTCCGAGCTGCGCGAGGTCAAGGCGCGCATCGGCATGGACGACTGCGAGCCCGGCACCGGCGACCCCGTCGAGGGCGGCCTGCCGGAGCTGACGCTGCCGTGCCTGGGTGGGGGTCCCGACGTCGAGCTGTCGTCGCTGCGCGGACCGCTGGTGGTGAACCTCTGGCAGGCGTTCTGCGAGCCGTGCCGCGACGAGATGCCGGTGCTCGAGGAGTTCCACCAGAAGTACGCCGACCGCGTGCGCATCGTCGGCGTCGACTTCAACGACGTGAACCCCGAGGGTGCGCTCGCGCTGGCCGAGGAGACCGGGGCGACGTACCCGTCCGTCGCCGACCCGGGCGGCGAGCTGATGGGTGAGAGCACCTTCGCGGTGGCACGTCGCGGCCTGCCGGCCTTCGTCTTCGTCGACGCCGACGGTGTCGTCGTGGGCCAGGACTCCGGCGGCGTCGAGTCGATGGACGAGCTCAAGGCCCTCGTCGCCGAGCACCTCGGGGTCGACCTGTGACGTCCCTGCCGGGGTGGCTGGCCCCGGTGGTCGAGGCCGCCTCCACGATCACGGTCCACGAGCTGACCCGCTTCATGCCGCCGGAGGACGCGGACGCGCGGCGCGGGGCGGTGCTGATGGTGTTCGCCGACCGCGACGACGACCCCACCGCTCCCGACGACCTCGCCCACCGTGGCGAGCTGCTCCTCACCGAGCGCGCCCACCACATGCGTTCCCACCCCGGCCAGGTGTCCTTCCCGGGTGGCTCGCTCGACGCCGGCGAGACGCCCGTGGAGGCAGCGCTGCGCGAGGCCCACGAGGAGATCGGCCTCGAGCCCTCCGAGGTCGAGGTGTTCGGCGAGCTGCCCGAGCTGTGGCTGCCGCCCAGCAACTTCGCGGTCACCCCGATCCTCGGCTACTGGCGCGACCGCGGCCAGGTGCGCATCGCGAGCCCCGACGAGGTGCACGAGATCCACCACGTGGCGATCGCCGAGCTGCTCGACCCCGAGCACCGGATCAACGTGCGCCACCCCAGCGGCTGGACCGGCCCGGGCTTCCTGATCGGGCCCGGCAAGGACGTCATCCTGTGGGGCTTCACCGCCGGGATCATCGCCCGGCTGTTCTCCTACCTCGGCTGGGACGAGAGCTGGGACCGGGCGCGGGTGCGTGACCTGCCGGACCACATGCTGCAGGGTGAGCCCCGACAGTCCGACCTGGCGCCCAATCCCGGGCCGGACCACGCCAGCCCCCACACCAGGCTCGAGGAGCAGCAACGATGAACGTCCTCGACTGGTGCCTGGTCGCGCTCGTGGGGATCTACGCGCTCTCGGGCTACTGGCAGGGCTTCATCACCGGCGCGGCTGCCACCGCCGGCCTCCTCATCGGGGGCCTGCTCGGCATCTGGGTGGCGCCGCTGGCGCTCGGCGACGCAGCCCCCTCGCTCTGGGTCTCGCTCGGTGCGCTCTTCATCGTGATCCTGTCGGCGTCGCTGGGGCAGGCGGTCTTCCAGTGGTTCGGCGCCCGGCTTCGTGACCGGATCACCTGGCAGCCGGTGCGCGCGCTCGACGCCGTGGGCGGGTCCGCCCTGAGCGCCGTCGCCGTCCTGCTCGTGGCGTGGGCCCTCGGCGTGGCCGTCTCCGGCACGCGCATCGGCGCGATCACGCCGCTGGTGCGCGACTCCGCGATCCTGGCCCGCGTCGACCAGACCCTGCCGCCCGACTCGGGCAAGGTGCTGGCGACCTTCAACAACGTCGTCGGCACGACCTTCTTCCCGCGCTACCTCGAGCCCTTCGCCCCGGAGCGGATCGTCGCGGTCAAGCCCGGCGACCCGCGGATGCTCACCGACCCCGACGTGATGGCGGCCGGGGCCAGCGTGGTCAAGGTCCGCGGGGCGAACGGCTGCGGGAGCGGCGTCGAGGGCACCGGCTTCTTCTACGCCCCCGGCCGGCTGATGACCAACGCCCACGTCGTCGCCGGCGTCACCCGTCCCGAGGTCGAGGTGGGCGGCTCGAGCGTCGTCGCCTCCGTCGTCCTCTACGACGCCGACCTCGACATCGCCGTGCTCTCGGTGCCCGACGTCGGCGTGCCGCAGCTCGCCTTCGCCACCGAGGCCGGGCCACGCGACCCGATCGCGGTGCTGGGCTATCCCGAGGACGGCCCCTACGACGTGCAGTCGGGCCGCATCCGCGCCGAGCAGCGCCTGCGCTCGCCCGACATCTACGGCGACGGCACCGTGATCCGCCAGGTCTACTCGCTGCGCGCGCTGATCCGCCCCGGCAACTCCGGCGGCCCGATCGTCACCTCGGCCGGCGAGGTCGCGGGCCTCGTCTTCGCCGCTTCCGTCAGCGACCGGGACACCGGCTACGCGCTGACCGCGAGCCAGGTCGCGGGGTCAGCTGCCGCCGGCGTCACCCGGGAGTCCCCGGTCGACACCGGCACCTGCGTGCGCTGAGTCGGCGTACGTCCCGGGCTGGCGGTGCGTGAGACACGTCTCGGGCGCGCAGAACCTGCGCCACTCACCGCGGGGGCGTGTGGCGGGATCTCGATGCGCCGGCTCGTGCCTCGCCGGCTACTCGATCACCGAGAGAACTAGCCGCGGCCCTTGAGTGCCGAGGGGATCTGCTTGCCCTGCTCGATCGCGCGCTCGGGGGCCTTGACCTGCTTGACCTGCTTCAGGCCGACGAAGGCCAGCAGCGCGGCGATGAGGACGTAGAGGCCGAAGACGATCAGGAAGGCCCAGTGCAGGTCGAGGCCGGCGCCGTTCCAGTGGATGAAGTAGGCGATCGCGACCGACAGCATGATCACCGCGAGCAGGCCGAGGAAGGCCGCGCCGGCGAAGAGGCCGACGCCGAGGCCGCCGTGACGGACGCTGACCTTGATCTCGCTCTTGGCCAGCGCGATCTCCTGCGAGATCAGGGTCGAGATGTCGCGCTGCGCGTCCATGACGAGCTTGCCGAGCGTCGGATCGGTGTCCTTGATCGGTTCGTTGGCCATGTGTGGCGGTCCTTCGGTGAACGCTCGGGGGCTGACGGCTGTGACCCTACCAACGGGTCCGACTAGACTGCAGCCACAGGTGAGCCGGGAAGTCTGGTCGGCCCGTGACGTGTCGTCGCGGACACGGTTCCCCGACGACCCCTGAAGGATGCGCCCCCGCATGGCCTCACGCCAGAACAGCCCGCACGACCCGGCCCCCGACGACGACCTCTGGGAGTCCGGGCCGGTCTACATCGCCAGCAACAAGCCGTTGGCGCGGCTGGTCGCGCGGCCGTTCCGGGAGTTCCTCCGGGTGGAGGCGGCCGGCTCGATCCTGCTGCTGCTCGCCGCCGCCGCCGCGCTGATCTGGGCCAACAGCCCGTGGGCATCGTCGTACGACGCGCTGTGGCACGCCCACCTGGTCATCGACGCGGGTCCGCTGCAGCTCGACGAGTCGATCCAGCACTGGGTCAACGATGCGCTGATGGTGATCTTCTTCTTCGTCGTCGGTCTCGAGATCAAGTACGAGCTGGTCAACGGCGACCTGCGCGACCCCAAGACGGCAGCGCTGCCGATCGTCGCCGCGATCGGCGGCATGGTGGTGCCCGCCGCGCTCTACCTCGCGCTCAACCCGCCCGGCAGCGACGGCAACGCCGGCTGGGGCATCCCGATGGCCACCGACATCGCCTTCGCGGTCGGCGTCCTCGGCGTGCTCGGGCGGCGCATCCCGTCGGCGGCGCGGCTGTTCCTGCTGACGCTCGCCATCGTCGACGACATCGGCGCGATCCTGGTGATCGCGGTCTTCTACACCAGCGACCTCTCGCTCACCTGGCTGGCGATCGCGATCGGCCTGCTCGCGGTCATGGTGCTCGCCCGGGCGCTGCGGGTCTGGTCGGTCGTGGTCTACGCGATCCTCGGCGTGGGCGTGTGGTTCGCCCTGTTGGAGTCCGGCGTGCACGCCACCCTGGCCGGTGTCGCGATCGGCCTGCTCGCTCCGGCGAAGCCGCTGCTCAACGAGGAGGTCGCGCGCGGCTACGCCACCGACGCGCTGCGCGACCGCAACCTCAACCCCGACGAGCTCGCCCGCCTGCGCTTCCTGCTCAAGGAGTCGGTGTCCGTCGTGGAGCGGCTGCTCAGCTCGCTCCACCCGCTGTCGGCCTACGTCGTGCTCCCGATCTTCGCCCTGGCCAACGCGGGCGTCGAGCTGGGCGCGATCGGCAAGGTCTTCACCGAGCCGGTGGGGCTCGGGATCATCCTGGGCCTGGTGGTCGGCAAGCCGGTCGGCATCTTCCTCACCTCTTACCTGGCCGTCCGCCTCGGCCTGGCCCGGTTGCCCGAGGGCACCTCGTGGCCGATGGTCGTCGGCCTCGGAGCGGTGGCCGGCATCGGCTTCACCGTGTCGATCTTCATCGCCGGGTTGTCCTTCCCGGGCGCCGAGCTGCTGACCGAGGAGGCGAAGATCGCGATCCTGCTGGCCTCGCTGTTCGCCGCCATCGTGGGTGTCGTGGTGCTGCTGGCCTCGACCAGCGGCCCGACCGACGACGGCGAGGACGACGTGGTCGACGAGGACCGGGAGACCGTCACGTCCTGACGGTGGGTAGTCAGATCGGCGCCGGCAGGCGTACGACGAAGCGGCAGCCGGCCACGCCCGCCTCGTCGGCACCGACGTTGGCCACCGCCACGGCTCCGTGGTGCGCCTCGACGATGCCCTTGACGATCGCCAGGCCGAGCCCGGCACGTGAGGTGTGCACGTCGTCGAGCGGCGACTCGGGCGTGCGCGCCGCGGACCCGCGGTAGCCGACGTCGAAGACCCGCTCGCGCGACTCGTCGTCGATGCCGCCGCAGCCGTCGGTGACCTCGAGCTCGACGCCGCCGTCCACCGAGCGTGCGGCGACGTGCACCGAGCCGTCGGCCGGGGTGTGCCGGATGCCGTTGACGATGAGGTTGCCCAGCACCCGGCCGAGCCCGGCGGGGTCGACGGCGACCTGGAGGCCGGGCTGCACGTCGCCCTCGAGGCGTACGCGGCGGGCGCGCGCGACCGGGTCGGCGCCCGCGATCGCCTCGCTGACGAGGTCGCCGAGCAGGACGACCTCCGGCTGGAGGCGCAGCACCCCGGCGTGGATGCGCGAGAGCTCGAAGAGGTCGTCGACCATCTCGACCATGCGGTCGACCTCGCCGCGGATCTGGCGGTGGTAGCGCGCCGGGTCGACGGCCAGGTCGTCCTCGAGCGCCTCGGCCATCGCCCGGATCCCGGCCAGCGGGGTGCGCAGGTCGTGGGAGACCCAGGAGACGAGCTCGCGCCGGGACTCCTCGAGGCGGGACTCGCGGGCCGCGGCCTCCTCCAGCCGGTGGCGGGCCCGAGCCAGCTCGCCGGCCAGGTCGCGCAGCTCGGCGGGGGCGTGCGGCGCGGGTCCCTCGGGCAGGCCGCCACCGATGCGGCGTACCTCCGCCCGGACCCGGCGCGACCACCGCACCAGCGCCTCGGACAGGATCGCGGCGACCGCCAGTGAGACCACCGCGGCCGCGAGGGTCACGAGCATGACCACACCGAGGTCGTGGCGCGAGAGGAACATCAGCTGTGCGATCGCCACCACGCCGACGAGGACGGTGGTGACCGACACGACAGCGACCAGCGCGAGCTGCCAGCGCAGCGACCGGCGGCGCAGCAGCCAGCCGGCCAGCAGGCCGAGGACGCCGACGACCGCGCCGCCACCGGCCGCCACCGCGAGGACCTGGAGCTGCTCGCTCACGACGCGGCGTCCCAGCGGTAGCCGATGCCCCAGACGGTCACCAGCCGCACGGGCGCGGTCGGGTCGGCCTCGACCTTCTCGCGCACCCGGCGCACGTGGACGGTGACGGTCGAGGAGTCGCCGAAGGACCAGCCCCACACCTGGGTCATCAGCTCCTCACGGCTGAACGCCTGCCCGGGGTGGCCGGTGAGGAAGGCCAGCAGGTCGAACTCGCGCGTGGTGAAGGCGCGCGCCTCGCCGTCCTTGACGACCGTGCGGCGCCTGCGGTCCACGACGAGGTCGCCGTCGACGGTCACCGGCGGCAGCTCGGGAGCGTGGTCGCCGGCGCTGCGGCGCAGCACCGAGTCGACGCGCAGCACCAGCTCGCGGGGGCTGAAGGGCTTGGTGACGTAGTCGTCCGCGCCCGTCTCGAGGCCGAGGACGCGGTCCTGCTCGGCGCCGAGCGCGGTGAGCAGGATGACCGGCACGTCACCGGCCAGGCGCAGCCGGCGGCACACCTCGAGGCCGTCCATCCCCGGCATCATCACGTCGAGGACGAGCAGGTCGGCGCGTCTGCGCGCGTGCTCGGCGAGCGCGGTCGCACCGTCGCCGGCCTCCGCCACGTCGTGGCCGGCGGCGAGGAGGTAGGACACGACGACCTCGCGGACCGTGACGTCGTCGTCGACGACCAGCACGCGCGCCACCTCAGGCCTCCGTCCGGCGCGAGCGGACCAGCCCGGCCACGCCGATCGCGGCGAGGGTGAGCAGGGTCAGGGCCAGCCAGGTGGCGAGGTAGGGCCGGTCGAGCAGCGTCGGGTTGTCGGTGCGGGCGCCGAACCTGCCCAGCACCGGCACGGCCATCACCGACACGCTGCCCCACACCACGAGGCCGAGCGTGGCGGGAGCGTGCCACGGGCGGGGCAGGGCGCGACGACCCACGAGCGTCGCCCCGACGACGGTGCCGGCGACCAGCACGTCGTGCACGGCGACGGCGGCGGCCAGCCACAGCGCGACCTCTGCGAGCTGGACGAGGTCCTGCCGCGTCAGCGCCAGCCAGGCGCCGTACGCCCCGACGAGCACGCCGAGGCAGCCGAGGACCCAGCGGACCGCGCTCATGCGTCGACCTCCAGCGATGCCAGCCACTTGGTCTGCAGCACGCCGGGACGGTTGGGCGCGACGAGCCGGCACGGGTGGCCGTGGTCGAGGGACAGCGGTTCGCCGGCGAGGTCGAGCGCGAGCAGCGTGCGGTCGTCGTCGGCGAAGGCGCCGGGCAGGACCGTGCGCCGGAAGGCACCGCTCTGCTGGAGCGAGGTGACCAGCACGTCGCGCCCACCCGTCGCCCCGGCCGCGGTGAGCACGTCGGAGATGCGTACGCCCGACCACCGGCCCTGCGCGCTCCAGCCCTCCACGCAGGCGATCGGCAGGTCGACGGTGTGCTGCGGCAGCGCGCGGAGGTCGGTGAGCCCGAGCCGGGAGCGTACGTCCCCGCCGACCACCACCTCGAGCGCCCAGCCCGGGTCGGCCGCGGTGGCGGTGACGCCGGCCGCGGCGGCGCTCTTGTTGATCGGTACGCCGCCGGGGCCCTCGCCGGTGCGCACGGCCAGCACGCTGACCCGCCGCAGCCACGGCACGGTGCCGCCCGCGGTGGCGAGGACCGCGACGCCGGCGGCCGCCCACGTGGTGCGCAGCAGTGCGCGGCGCGAGACGGGGCCCGGCTCCACGGCGCTCTCGCGGTCGTCGGTGGTGTCGTCGACGTCGGCGCCGAGGGCGGCACGGATCACCTCGAGCTTGACCGCGACGTGCACCAGCAGCGCGCCGATCGCGACCCAGGCGAGTGCGTAGTGGGTGGTGCGGAAGGAGAACTCGCGCCAGGGGTACCACTGCGCGGCGTTGGCCAGCCCGGTCGCGAGCTGGAAGACCGAGGCGGCCACGAGCACGGCGATCGACACGCGCTCGAGGCCGACGGCGACCAGGCGCCGGCCGGCGCGCGGGTCGACGCGCTCGAAGAGGCGGGGGTAGACCGTCCACAGCTTCACCAGCAGCAGCGGCACCGCGGCGCAGCCGGTCACGACGTGCAGGCCCTGGGTGAAGCGGTAGCCCCAGGCGGGCGAGGTGGGGAAGCCGATGGCGGGCGAGGGCAGCTGGGCCCAGTGGCTCACCAGACCGGTGAGGAAGCAGGTGCCGAAGCTGATGCCCAGCCAGACGCCGACCCGCGCCGCGACGGCCGGGCTGCGCAGCCGCGAGGTGAAGTGGTCGGGGTGCGGGACCCTCACGACGGGGCCTGGAGGACCGCGGCCCAGCGTCCACACCCGGCGAGCTCGTGCAGGGAGTGCACCACGAGTCCGGCGGCCACGGCGACAACGGCGACGTCGTCGGCGGCGACCTGCGCCCAGCGGAAGGGCCGGCTGCGGGCGCCGGCGCCCTCGATGACCGTCCACCCCGACGTCGATCCGGTGCCGGGGGCACTCACCTCGACGACGGCCCGCCCACCCGGGTGCAGGAGCTCGCGCACCCGGCCGAGCAGTCGGCGCGGCTCGCCGCAGATGCCGACGTTGCCGTCGGCGAGCAGCACGCTGGACCACTGGCCCTCGTCGGGCAGGGGACCGAACACGTCGGCGACGAGCGCGTCCGCCCCGCGACGTCGGGTCTGTGCCACGGCCTCGGCGACCAGGTCCACGCCGAGGGCGCGGTGGCCGCGGCGGGCGAGCTCCTGGGTGAGGCGACCGGGACCGCAGCCGATGTCGAGCGTGGGGCCGTGACACAGGTCGAGCAGCGCGTGGTCGGCGGCGTCGGCCGGTCCCGTCCAGGACGCGACCGGCAGCGGCATCAAGATGTCGTCGTACGCGTGGACCACGTGGGTCGGCACCCCGCGCAGCGCGGACGTGAAGACCTCGGTGAAGGACCGCTCGGCGGTCACGGTGCCACCGCCGTGCTGCCGGTCCACGCCCGGAGGGCGCGCGCGAAGTGCGTCCCGGGTGCGAGCCGGGCCACCTCGTGCGCGTCGTCGATCGTGTCGACGTCGCGGAGCAGGGCGGTCGCCCCCACGGTGTGGCCGGCTGCGAGGAGCGCGGCCCGGGTGTCGTCGTGCGTGGCGGCGGTGGACATCGCGACCGTGGCCAGTGGAGCCGCGACGCGGGGGTCGCGGCGGGCCAGCACCCACCAGCCGCCGTCGGGCGCGGGCCCCAGGCAGGCGTCGTACGCCTCGAGGTCGCGCGCCGCGCCGAGCAGGAGGGCGGGCGTCAGGTGCGGGGTGTCCATGCCGACCTGGACGACCGGGCCGTGGCCGGCGTCCTCGTGCGCGGCGACGAGCCGCTCGGCGAAGGTGCGGCCCCGCTGGGGCGTGATCGTCCAGCCCCGGACTGCGTCGGCCAGGTCGGCGCCGCGCGCGCCGTCGGCGAGGTCGCCGGCCAGCGCCAGGTGACCGCGCGCTCCGGGCGTCGCCTCGACGGCGGCCACCGTGTCGAGCAGCGCCGCGGCGGCGAGGTCGGCGGCGACGTCGTCACCGGTGTGTGCGGCGAGCCGGGTCTTGGCCCGGCCCGCGACGGGTGCCTTGGCCATCACCAGGACGGTGAGGCCGCTCACGACAGCACCCGCCAGAAGTCGCGGGCCGTGCGCACGGTCCCGGTCACGGATCCGGAGACCTTGGAGCGGGTCCCCTCGGCGCGAGGGTGGTAGTCGACGTCGTGCTCGCTGATCCGCCAACCCGCGCGGGTGACGGCCTGGAGCAGCTCGACGGGGTAGCCGAAGCGGCGGTCGCGCAGGTCGAGGTCGAGCAGCGCCTGGCGCCGGCACACCCGCATCGGCGCGATGTCGTGGGCGTCCATCCCGATCGAGCGGCGCAGCCAGGCGGCGATCAGGGCGTTGCCCAGCCGGGCGTGCCACGGCCACACGCCGCGACCGGTGGGGCGGCGTCGGCCGACGGACATGTCCGCACGGCCCTCGCGGACGTCGGCGAGCAGGCGCCGCAGGTCGGCGGGGTCGAAGGAGCCGTCACCGTCCATCACCGCGACGTAGTCGTGGGTCGCGGCCAGCATCCCGGCGTGGACAGCGGAGCCGTAGCCGGGCGTCGGCTCGACCACCACGCGTGCACCGAGGCCCGCGGCCACCTCCGCGGTGCCGTCACGCGAGCCGTTGTCGACGACCACGACGGAGAACTCGGCCGGCACGCGGGAGAGCAGGTCGCCCAGCGCCGGGGCCTCGTCGCGACAGGGCAGCACCAGGTCGCAGACGGTGTCGTGGGTCATGGTGTCGAACGTAGCCACTCGCACGCAGCCCGGGCTCACCCTTCGGCTTACAAAACTGTGACGTCGCGCCGCAGGGCCGGGGGTCGCGCGCAGGCGGCCCCTAGGCTCGGCGGCATGACCGAGGGGGGCACGACCGCACGCGCCGGGAGACGGGCCGCGATCGGCCTGTCGGTGGCGGCGCTGGTGCTGCTGGCGTCGTTCGTCGTCCCGCCGCTGACCGGGTGGGACGTCGACGCGCGCAGCGACATGCTGGGCGTGCCGCCGACCCACGGGTTCTGGCAGGCGAAGGTCGGCCTCGGCACGGTGCCGGCGCTGCTCGTCGCCGGCCTCGGGGTGTGGCGCGCGGAGGCCTGGGCGCTGGCCTGGTCGTGGCGACGCCTGCTGCTGACGGCGTACGTCGTCGGGCTGGTGTGGCTGGTGTCGCTGGCGCTGGTCGACGGCTCCGCCGGACTGACGCGGGTGATGACCAACGACACGGAGTACCTCGTCACCGCCCGCACGGTCGGCGACGTGCCGGCCCTGCTCGCCGGCTACGTCGAGCGGATCCCGAAGGCCCACCCGGACAACTGGCCGATCCACGTCGCCGGCCACCCGCCCGGTGCCCTGCTGTTCTTCGTGGGACTCGTCGCGATCGGCCTCGGCGGCGACCTCGCGGCCGCGCTCGTGGTCTGCGCGGTGGCGGCCAGCATCCCGGTGGCGACCCTGGTCGCCCTGCGCGCGCTGGGCGTCGACCGGGGAGCCCGCCTCGCCGCGCCCTTCCTGGTGCTGACGCCGGCAGCGGTGTTCCTGGCAGTGTCCGCGGACGCGGTGTTCGCCGCGCTCGGCGCATGGGGGCTGGCTGCGCTCGCCGCCTCCGCGACGTCGCCCTCCCGCGGCCGCCTCATCGGCTGGGGAGTCGTGGCCGGGCTGCTCCTGGGCTGGTGCGTGATGAGCTCCTTCGGCCTGCCGCTGCTCGGCCTGCCGGCCCTCGCGGTGCTGCTCCTCGCCCGCTCGTGGTGGCCGCTGCCGGTCGCGGCGGGTGCCGCGCTGGTCGTGGTGCTGGGTTTCGCCGTCCTCGGCTTCGCATGGTGGGAGGCCTACCCGGTGCTGGTCGAGCGCTACTGGGACGGCATCGCCGCGACCCGGCCCGCGACGTACTGGATGTGGGGCAACCTCGGGGCGCTGCTCGTCTCGGGCGGCCCCCTGCTCGGCGCCGGACTGGCCGTGGCGGCGCGCCGTCACGTCGGCGAGGCGCGCACGCTCGCGGTGCTGGCGCTCGCCGGTGCCGCGGCGGTCGCCGCGGCCGACCTCAGCCGGATGTCGAAGGCCGAGGTCGAGCGGATCTGGCTGCCGTTCGTGCCGTGGCTGACCCTGTCGCTGGCGCTGCTGCCCGGCGGCTGGCGGCGCTGGGGGCTGGGGCTGCAGGTGCTCACCGCGCTGGTGGTGCAGCACCTGCTCTACACGACCTGGTGAGGCCTCAGGCGCGCAGCGGTGCGGTGGCGAAGTCGGCGAGCCCGTCGTGCGGGTCGACCGACGCCGTGAAGCCCAGCTCGGCAGCGGCGAGCGCGGGCGAGGCCACCACGTGGCGTACGTCGCCGACGCGGAAGCCGCCGGTCACCTGCGGGGCGATGTCGCGCCCCGTGCCCTCCGCGACGCGGGTCGCCACGTCGAGGATGGTGACGGGCGTGCCGGAGCAGACGTTGTAGGCGGCGTAGCGCGGCACCGACTCGGCGACGACCTGCTCGAGCGCGGCGACGTTGGCGCGGGCCACGTCGGCGACGTGGACGAAGTCGCGCACCTGCCCGCCGTCCTCGAAGACCTGCGGCCGCTCGCCGCGCTCGAGGGAGGAGCGGAACATCGCCGCGACCCCGGAGTAGGGGGTGTCGCGCGGCATGCCCGGGCCGTAGACGTTGTGGTAGCGCAGGGCCACGGCTCCGGCACCGGCCTGCCGGACCCACGACGCGGCGTAGTGCTCCTGGGCCAGCTTGCTCGCGGCATAGCTGCTGCGCGGGTCGAGGCGGGCGTCCTCGGGGACCAGCGACCACGCGAGCGGCTCCGCGCAGACGGGGCAGTGGTTGTCGAAGTCGCCGCCCTCGAGCGCCGCGAGGTCACGCGGCGGCGGCTGCTGGTCGCCGTGGAGCGCGCAGGTGTAGCGCCCCTCGCCGTAGACCACCATCGACGAGGCCAGGACCAGCCGGTCGACGGCGGCGTCGTGCATCGCCGCGAGCAGGGCGGCCGTGCCGAGGTCGTTGTGGGAGGCGTACGCCGGCAGGTCGCCGACGCGGACCCCGGCGCCGACCAGCGCGGCCTGGTGGCACACGACGTCGACGCCGCGCAGCAGCTCGGCCCACTCCGGCGACCCGGCCTCGCGGACGTCGAGCTGGTGGACGCCCTCGGGCGGGGTGCTGGAGCCGTGGGCGCTGTCCAGCATCAGGTCGACACCGACGACCTCGTGCCCGGCCTCGGTGAGCGCGCGGTCGATCGCAGTGCCGATGAAGCCGGCAGCGCCGGTGAGCAGGACCCTCATGCGCCCGGGACCTCGTAGGTCAGGTCGACGCCGTCCGCCCACGTCGAGCAGGTGCAACCCTCCGGGGCGGGAAGGGCCTCGATGGCCCCGGTGAGCAGCCCGGTGAGCCTCTCGAGGTTCTGGCGGAAGAGCGCGAAGACCTCCTCCTGCCCGACCCCGTCGCCCGACTCGGCGCCGGCGTCCATGTCGGTGACCAGCGCGAGCGGGGCGTAGCACTGGCCCATCTCGCGGGCGAGCGCCGCCTCGGGGGCCCCGGTCATGTTGATCAGGTCCCAGCCCTGGTCGGCGTAGTGGCGCGACTCGGCGCGGGTGGAGAAGCGCGGCCCCTCGACGACGACCATGGTGCCGCCGGCCCGCACGTCCGCGTCGGCGCCGGCCAGCGCCGCGGAGACGCCCGGGCAGTAGGGGTCGGCGAAGGGCAGGTGGACCGCGCCGGACTCGACGAAGGACCCGATGCGGCGGTGGGTGCGGTCGACGAGCTGGTCGGGCACGACCAGGTCGCCGGGCGCGACCGTGTCGCGCAGCCCGCCGACGGCGCACGGCGCCAGCACCTGGCGTACGCCCAGGGAGCGCAGCGCCCACGCGTTGGCGCGGTAGGGGATGGCGTGCGGCGGGTGGTCGTGGTGGCGCCCGTGCCGGGGGAGGAAGGCGACCCGGCGCCCAGCCACCTCGGCGACCCCGATCGGCGCGGACGGCTCGCCGTACGGCGTCTCGACCACGTGCTCGGTCGGGTCGGGGAGGAAGGAGTAGAAGCCGGAGCCGCCGATGACGGCGACGTCGGCGAGCGTGGAGTCGGTCACCACCCGAAACTAGCGGACGCCGGTGACGACCCCGGACGTCGGACGAACCCGCACCGATGGGTGCGGGTTCGTCTGACGCAGAGCAGGAGCGGTCAGTCGTCGGAGGCCGAGGACCCTTCCTTCGTCTTGATCAGGTCCATGACCGTCGAGTCGGCCAGCGTCGTCACGTCGCCGACCTCGCGGTGCTCGGCGACGTCCTTGAGCAGCCGGCGCATGATCTTGCCCGAGCGGGTCTTGGGCAGCTCGGGCACGACCATGATCTGGCGTGGCTTGGCGATCGCGCCGATCTCCTTCGCCACGTGCCGGCGCAGCTCCTCGACGATGTCCTCGCCACCGTCACCCGCGGAGTCGCGGAGGATGACGAAGGCGCACACCGCCTGGCCGGTCGTCTCGTCCGCGGCGCCGACCACGGCCGCCTCGGCGACCTTCGGGTGCGACACCAGGGCCGACTCGATCTCGGTGGTGGAGAGGCGGTGGCCGGAGATGTTCATGACGTCGTCGACGCGGCCGAGCAGCCAGATGTCGCCGTCGTCGTCGAGCTTGGCGCCGTCGCCGGCGAAGTAGAGACCCTCCCAGCGCGACCAGTAGGTGTCCTTGAAGCGCTGGTCGTCGCCCCAGATCGTGCGGAGCATGGCGGGCCACGGCTCGCGGATCACGAGGTAGCCGCCGCTGCCGTTGCCGACCGGCTCCGCCTCGTCGTTGACCACGTCGACGGCGATGCCCGGCAGCGCCTTCATCGCCGAGCCGGGCTTGCCGGCGGTCACGCCGGGCAGCGGGCTGATCATCATCTGACCGGTCTCGGTCTGCCACCAGGTGTCGACGATCGGGCAGCGCTCGCCGCCGATGACCTCGCGGTACCAGATGTAGGCCTCGGGGTTGATCGACTCACCGACCGAGCCGAGCAGCCGCAGCGAGGACAGGTCGTAGGCGTCGGGGATCTCGCGACCCTGCTTCATGAACGTCCGGATCGCGGTGGGCGCGGTGTAGAAGATCGTGACCTTGAGGTCCTGGATGATCTGCCACCAGCGGCCCTTCTCGGGCGTGCCCTCGTACATCACCTGGGTCGCACCATTGGCGAGCGGTCCGTAGACCAGGTAGGAGTGGCCGGTCACCCAGCCGACGTCGGCGGTGCACCAGTAGACGTCCGTGTCCGCCTTGAGGTCGAAGACCTCCCAGTGCGTGAACGACGTGCCGGTGAGGTAGCCGCCGGTGGTGTGCAGGATGCCCTTCGGCTTGCCGGTGGTGCCGGAGGTGTACATGACGTAGAGCGGGTGCTCGGAGTCGTGCATCTCGGGCTCGTGCTCGGCAGGGGCGCCGTCGACGGCGTCGTGCCACCACACGTCGCGCTCGTCGTGCCAGTCGACGTCCTGGCCCGTACGTCGTACGACGAGGACGTGGCGCACCAGGTCTCCGGTCTTCTCGACGGCCTCGTCGACGGCCGGCTTGAGCGCGCTGGCCGCACCGCGGCGGTAGCCCCCGTCGGAGGTGATCACGACGTGCGCCTCGCAGTCGGTGATGCGGGAGGCGAGGGCGTCGGCGGAGAACCCGCCGAACACGACCGTGTGGGGGGCGCCGAGGCGGGCGCAGGCGAGCATCGCGACGACGACCTCGGGGATCATCGGCATGTAGATCGCGACGCGGTCGCCCTTCTTCACGCCGAGCTCGATCAGCGCGTTGGCGGCCCGGGACACGTCGTCCTTGAGCTGGGAGTAGGTGATGTCGCGGGTGTCGTCGTCCGGTTCGCCGACCCAGTGGATCGCCACCTTGTCGCCGTTGCCGGCCTCGACGTGGCGGTCCACGCAGTTGACCGAGGCGTTGAGGGTGCCTCCCACGAACCACTTCGCGAAGGGCGGGTTCGACCAGTCGAGGACCTGGTCCCACTTCCGGCCCCAGTCGAGCCGCTCGGCGGCGTCGGCCCAGAAGGCCTCGCGGTCGGAGTCGGCACGGGCGTACGCCTCCTCCTTGACGTTGGCGTCGGCGGCCAGGGCGGCCGGGGGCTCGAACCGCCGGTCCTCGCGGGACAGGTTGGAGAGGGTCTCACTGCTCATCTGCGATCTCCCGTTGTACGTGATTGTCGTCACGTGAACCTACTGCGCGGGGGCGGGTCGTCGACAGGTCCGGTCCTTCGGAGCGCGACGGGCGGTCTGGGGCGTGCGGTGGACGGGCGGGGGGACTCGCTCAGAGGTCCGAGGAGACGACGGTGGTGCCCGCCTCGTCCGTCACCAGCACCTGGGTGACGTCCTCGCGCAGGCTCGCGGACTGGAGGAAGCAGGTCATCCGCGACGAGCCGACCCCCAGGAACTCCCCGGCCGGCACCAATGCGCCGTCGTCGGTGCGGAACGAGGCGCGGAAGGTCTCGCCCTCGGTGAAGCCGGCCGCGACGATCCGCAGCTCGACGCCCCAGGTGTGGGCCACGAGGTCGGCGCTCTCGATGCTCACGGGGTCGCCCGGCGCCACCCGCATCGAGATGGCCTCGGTCGGCACGGAGGCGGGCTCGGGTGCGGTCGCTCGTCCGACGGCACCGCCGACCCCGAGTGCCACCACCACCGCAGCTGCGGCGGCCAGGACGCGGATGCGCTCCGGCCGGGTGCGGACGCGCCCGGCGGACTCCCGTACGGCGTCGCGCTGGGCGCGCTCGCGGGACACGGCCTGCCAGATGTCGTCACCGAGGCCGGGCGGGGGTGCGGGCACGTCGCCGAAGGCGTCGGCGTCCACCGCGTCGAGCCGTCGCACGACGGGGAGCAGGTCGTCGAGGTCGGCGCGGCACGCGCGGCAGCCGTCGAGATGCGCACGCACCCGGGCGACCTGGTCGTCGGGCAGGTGGCCCAGGGCGTAGGAGCCCAGCAGCTCCCGCAGCTCGCGATGACCCTCCTCTGAGACGCTCACAGGCTCACTCCCATCTCATCCATCGCGGCCCGCAGGGCTCGCATCGCGTAGAAGACCCGGCTGCGCAGGGTGCCGACCGGGATCGCCATCTCCGTCGCCACCTCGTCGTAGGGACGTCCGCGCAGGTGGGTCTGCACGAGCGCCTCCCGGTGGTGGGGGGCGAGCCGGCGCAGGCCCTCCTCGACCAGCCAGCCGTCGAGCAGGGCGTCGGCCTGGTCGCTGATCGAGCCGGCGGCCGCCTCCACCGTGGGCGGCTCGGCGAGCTGGCTGTCCCAGGGCCGGACCGCGGCGGCGCGCACGTGGTCGATCATCGTGTTGCGGGCGATGCCGTAGAGCCAGACCCGCAGCGACGCCACCTCCGGGTCGTAGCGCTCGGCGTGGCGCCACGCCTTCACGAACGTCTCCTGGGTGACGTCCTGGGCGGCCATCGGGTCCCCCAGCCCCCGCAGGGCGAAGCGGTAGACCTCGGCGCCGTGCAACCGGTAGGCCGCCGTCACACCGTCCTCGTCCGCCAGGGACGGGACCGCTCCGTCGGGGTCGCTCACGCCGTCCAGTCTGCCGGTCACACCCGTGTGTACGGCGCCAGGCACCGCCGCGTTCATCGCGGGGCCCGGTGAACGCGACCGGTCCCGGCGCCGTATCCACCGATGTCGACCCGCACGAGCGGGCCGACCAGAGGCGGAGCACGGCACGTCCGCCGGACGACGACCAGAAGGGCAGACAGCGATGTCAGCACTGAGGACAACAGGGCTGCGGGCGGCCACCGGCGTGGCCGCATCAGCACTCGCACTGGCCGCCTTCGCGGTGGCACCGGCCAGCGCGGCCGACACCACGCAGGCGTCGGTCCAGGGCCAGTCGCAGCAGACGGCTGCGAAGACGCAGCAGGCGAAGAAGCAGCGAGTCTTCAAGGTACGCACCGAGAAGCAGCTGCGCATGGCCGTGCGCAAGGCCAACAAGACCTCCGGCAAGGACCGCATCGTCCTGCTGCGCTCGATCAAGTTCGCGACCGGCAAGAACAGCAAGGGCGGAGCCGGCCGCGGTGACCTCGACGTGCGGGGCAGCCTGGTTGTCATGGGTCGCGGGAAGTCCATCAACGCCAAGGGCGTCGACCGCGTCTTCGACGTGCGCACGGGGAGCCGCCTGGTCATCAAGCGACTGCGCCTGCGCAACGGAGCACCGGCCGAGACCGAGAGCGGCGGCCTCATCCGCAGCCGCGGCGACGTCCAGGTCCGCAAGTCGAGCCTCCTCGAGTCCACGGTCACCGGGGCAGGGGCGTCGGGCGGCGCGGTCATGAACGACGGCGGGATGCTGCGGATCGTCGAGAGCCGCGTGAGGCGGAACTCCTCCGAGCGCGCAGGCGGTGGCATCGAGGCCAGCGGCGGCACGACCGTGATCGCTCGTAGCCGCCTGACCGGCAACACGACCGGCGCGGTCCCGGGCAACGGCGGTGCCCTGCACCTGACGGGCACCGGCAGCGTCAAGGTCAAGGGCAGCCTGGTGGCCAACAACACCGCGGGTGCCGAGGGTGGTGGCCTGTGGAACTCCGCCACCGGCGACTTCACCGTCGAGCGCACCACGATCCGCGACAACACCGCGGCCGGTGCGGAAGCCGACCAGGGCGGCGGCGGTCTCTACAACGACGGTGGCGTCCTGACCGTGCGTGCCAGCAACATCGAGACCAACTCGGCCACCGGCGCGGCCGGCTCCGGCGGAGGCGTGCTCAACAACCTGGGCACGCTCGCCCTGTCGACCACCGAGGTGCAGGGCAACAGCGCCCCCCGCGCCGGCGGGGGCATCGAGGCCAACGGCGGGACGACGACCGTGGTCGCCTCCACGATCGAGGGCAACAGCACCGGAGCGGCCCCGGGCAACGGCGGCGGCCTGCACCTCACCGGTGCCGGCAAGGTCACCGTCGACACCACGAAGGTGCTCGCCAACACGGCCGTCGAGGGTGGCGGTCTGTGGAACGCAGCCGCCGGGACGATGACGATCACCGGCTCCACGATCTCCGGCAACACCGCCTCCGGCGCTGCTGCGGACCAGGGTGGCGGTGGCGTCTACTCCGACGGCACGACGTCGATCACCTCCACCACGATCGACGCCAACAAGGCGACCGGCGCCGCCGGTTCGGGCGGCGGGGCGCTCAACAACCTCGGCTCGCTCGCGATCAGCGGCTCGGCCATCACGAACAACGCGGCCAACCGCGCAGGCGGCGGGATCGAGGCCAACGTCGGCTCCACCAAGGTGATGCTCACGACGCTCCAGGGCAACAACGCCGGGACCGCACCCGGCAACGGCGGCGGCCTGCACCTGACCGGTGCCGGCAAGGTCGAGGTCGGCCAGAGCAAGGTCCACGACAACACGGCCGTCGAGGGTGGCGGCCTGTGGAACTCGGCCACCGGCACCATGACGGTCACCGACACCCACCTGCGCGGCAACGTCGCCACCGGTGCCGCGGCCGACCAGGGTGGCGGCGCGATCTACGACGACGGCGGCGCGCTGACCGTCTCGGGCTCGACCATCGAGAACAACAAGGCCACCGGGGCCGCCGGTTCGGGTGGCGGCGTCCTGTCGCTCGGCGGAACGCTCGAGCTGAACGGGACCAACCTCAACGGCAACTCCGCGCCCCGTGCCGGCGGAGCCATCGAGGTCAACGCGGGCACGGCCGACCTGGCTGACGTGAACGCCGTGGACAACGCCACCGGCGCAGCACCCGGCAACGGTGGAGCCCTGCACATCACCGGTGCGGGCACGGTCACCTGGGCCAACGGCCGGATCGCCGGCAACAGCGCCACCAACGAGGGCGGCGGGCTGTGGAACTCCGCGACCGGCACCCTCACCGCGACCGGTATCACCTTCGAGGCCAACACCGCTCCCGAGGGCCCCGACGCCTACAACGACGGAGGGGTGATGACCGTCAACGGCGCCGTCATCCTGCCGGGCAGCGGGATCTGACCACTCGCACCACCCGTACGACGACAACGCCGACGCCCCGGGGACCATCTGTCCCCGGGGCGTCGGCGCGCGTGCGGCGCGGTCGTGCGGATCAGTGGTGCGTCGCGCCCTCGGCGCCGGCACCGGTCAGGGCGCGGACCTCGAGCTCGGTGAAGCGTTCCTCTGCCGAGGGCTCCCGGCTGGTGATCGTGCCGATGTAGCCGAGCAGGAAGCCCAGCGGGATCGAGACGATGCCCGGGTTGTTGAGGGGGAAGATCGCGAAGTCCGCGTCGGGGAACATCGAGGTCGGCAGGCTCGACATGACGGGCGAGAGCAGCACCAGGCCGACGGCGGAGATCAGGCCGCCGTAGATGCTCCACGTGGCGCCACGGGTGTTGAAGCGGCGCCAGAACATGTTGTAGATGATCGCCGGCAGGTTCGCCGACGCCGCCACCGCGAAGGCCAGGGCCACGAGGAAGGCGATGTTGAGGCGCTGCGCCGGGATGGACAGCACGATCGCGATGGCGCCGATCGCGAAGGCGGCGATGCGGGCGACCCGCACCTCGTCCTTCTCGCTGACCACCTCGTCCTTCTTGAGCACTCCCTTGTAGAGGTCGTGCGCCACCGACGACGAGCTGGCCAGCGTCAGGCCGGCCACCACGGCGAGGATCGTCGCGAAGGCGACCGCCGCGATCAGTGCCAGCAGGACAGCGCCACCCGTGGAGCCGGCGCCACCGCCGACCGCCTCGGCGAGGAGCGGGGAGGCGAGGTTCTGGTTTCCGCCCACGGCCGGGTCGACGGCCTCGCGGTCCAGCAGCGCCGCGGCACCGAAGCCGAGCACCAGCGTCATCAGGTAGAACGCGCCGATCAGGCCGATCGCCCACAGCACCGACTTACGGGCGTCCCGGGCGGTCGGGACCGTGTAGAAGCGGATCAGGATGTGAGGCAGGCCCGCGGTGCCGAGCACCAGGGCCAGGCCGAGCGACAGGAAGTCGATCTGCGACGTCAGCGTGCTGCCGTACTGCAGTCCGGGCTGGAGGAACGCGTCGCCCTTGCCGGAGTTCTCGGCGGCGGCGCCGAGCAGCGAGGACAGGTTGAAGTCGAACTTCGCGAGCACCAGCACCACGATCAGCGCCGAGCCGAGCATCAGCAGCACCGCCTTGGTGATCTGGACGTAGGTCGTGCCCTTCATGCCGCCGACCACGACGTAGAAGATCATCAGCACGCCCACCCCGACGATGGTGATGTTCTTGATCGCCTCGCTGTCCACGCCGAGGAGCAGCGCGACGAGCGTGCCGGCGCCGACCATCTGTGCCAGCAGGTAGAAGATCGAGACGACCACGGTCGACACGGACGCCGCCGTCCGCACCTTGCGCTGGTTCATCCGGAAGGCGAGCTGGTCGGCCATCGTGTAGCGACCGGCGTTGCGGAGCATCTCGGCCACCAGCAGCAGGGCGACGAGCCACGCGACGAGGAAGCCGATGGAGTAGAGGAAGCCGTCGTAGCCGTAGACCGCGATGGCGCCGGAGATGCCGAGGAACGACGCGGCCGACATGTAGTCGCCGCCGATCGCGAGGCCGTTCTGGAAGCCGGAGAAGGACCGGCCACCGGAGTAGAAGTCGGTGGCCGTCTTGGTCTGGCGGCTGGCCCAGAAGGTGATGCCGACCGTCAGCGCGACGACCGACAGGAACAGGAACGTGGTCAGGAACTGGTCACTCATGCCTGGCCCCGCTTTCCGGTGGTGCCGGCCTGGTCGCGGTAGGACTGCTCGAGGTTGCGCGCCAGCGGGTCGAGCCTGGCGTTGGAGTAGCGGCTGTACATGAACGCCAACCCGAAGGTCGTGACGAACTGCAGGAGCCCGAAGACCAGGGCCACGTTGATGTTGCCCACGACCTGGACGGCCATGAAGCCACCCGCCCAGTTCGACATGAAGACGTAGAGCAGGTACCAGGCCAGGAAGGCCACGGTGGCCGGGATGACGAAGCCGCGGTAGCGCTTCCTCAGCTCGGTGAACTCACTGGATTCGTGGAGCCGGTCGTAGACCGGATCGTGGCGCGCTGCCTGGTCGGGTGCCTCGGTGGTCACGGCGTCGTCCTCTCGCAAGGGGGTCCTGGTCACGCACTGTGACCGCGATCACCGTGGCAGCCGTCACATCCGTGCGGCAGTGGCGCGGTCCGGTCGGTCTGTCGATGGCGCCCGCCGAGCGGTGGGCGGCGGGTGGCGTACGACGAGCGGTCGGGGTGCGAGGCTTCGCCCCGTGACCGACACCGACACCCGCCGCGACGGCGTACGCGTCCTCGCCTCCGCCTGGGTGCTGCTGACCCTGGCCGTCCTCGCCGTGGGCTGGTTGCTCACCGGACCGCTGGCGTCGGTGGTGGACCCGTGGGACGACAGCGTCGCGGTGGGGATCGAGGAGCGGCGGACACCTGCCCTCGACGTCGTCGCGGCCGCCGGAAGCCACGTCGCGGACACCGTGGTGGGGATCGCCCTGGCCGTCGTCATCGCTCTCGTGGCCTGGCGCCGGCAGGGCTCGCGCCGCCTGCTCGTCTACTACGGCGTGCTGGTGGTCGGCACCCTCGCGCTCTACCTCGTGGCCACGTGGTTCATCACCCGCGACCGCCCGCCGGTCGAGATCCTCGACCCGGGCCTCGTGCCCGACCACAGCTTCCCGTCGGGCCACGTCGCCACCTCGGTCGTGGTCTACGCCGCCCTCGCCGTCCACCTCACCCGCACCGTGGCCGGCGCGAGCCGCTGGGTGTGGCCGTTGTACGCCGTCCCGCTGGTCGTCGCGGCCAGCCGCCTCTACGAGGGCGCCCACCACCCCACCGACGTGCTGACCAGCCTGGTGTTCGCCCCCGTCTGGGTCGCGGTCGTCGCCCACGTGGTGCTGCCGAGGCGGGTTTCTGCGGAGTGACAAGGTGGGGTCCATGACCTCACACGTCCCTGATCCCGTCGTCGTCGTGACCGGTGCCAACGGCCTGGTCGGCAGCCACGTGGTGGCCGCCCTGGCCGAGCGGGGTGCCGCCGTGCGCGCCGTCGTACGCCGGGTGGGCACCGCGCCGAGCGCTCCGGGCGTCGAGGAGCACGTCGGAGACTTCGCCGACCCGGCCTTCGCCGACACCGTGGTCGCGGGTGCCGACGCGCTCGTCACCACCGTCCACCCGCTCGGCTCGGACGCCGAGGACCAGCGCCGCGTGGGCCTCGACGGCACGCTCGTGATCGCCGAGGCCGCGGTCGCCGCCGCCGTACCCCTGCTGGTGCACGTCTCGACGGCCGGTGTCTACGACCGCAGCCCCGGGGTGGGGGACGTCGACGAGGACGGTGCGCTGGTGCCCGACGGGTCGTCGGCGTACGGCGTGATCAAGCGCGACACCGACGCCGCCCTCGAGCGGCTGGCCGGCACCACCCGCGTGCTGCTGCGCCCGCCCGCGATCCTCGGCCCGGGCGGGTCGTCGGTGTGGAACGCCATCCGCCCGCGGGACATCGCGGCCGACCCGGCCGAGCAGCACGCCGTCGCCGAGGCGACCTTCGCCTGGGTGCACGTCGACGACCTGGCGGCCATCGCCGCCGACCTCGCCACCGGCGCCATCCCCGCCGGGTCGGACCCGGCGACCGGACCGGTCGCGGGCGGCTGCACCCCGGTCAACGTCGCCAGCGGTCCGGCGACGCAGCGCGACTACCTCGGGGCCGTGGCGTCCGCCCTCGGGCTCGAGCCGTCGTGGGACGACGAGCCCGCATGGACCGGTCAGATCCGCGCCGACCGGGCACGCGGCTGGGGCTGGTCGCCGCGGGTGACCCTCGAGGACGCGCTCGCGGAGCTGCAGGCGGGGTTGCGGGAGTCCTGAGCCCGGGGTGTCGCCGCCGCCCGTGACCCTCGGTAGTCCACCGGGATGTGGTCGTCCCGTCCCGTCCCCGCCAGCCATTTCCCGGTGGACTACCCGACCTCGTCAGCCACTTCCCGGTGGACTACCCGGACGTACGCCGCGTCGGGTGCGGCCGCCGCAACGTGTCGGGCAGCAGCCGGGCACCCGCCCCGCGCTCGGCGTGCACGTCGTCGGGGTTGGAGAAGGCGCAGCTGCGCAGGCTCAGGCAGCCGCAGCCGATGCAGCCGTCGAGGCCGCCCTTGAGCCGCTCGAGCGCGGCGATCTGCTCGTCGAGGCGGCGGCCCCAGTGGCGCGAGATGCGCTGCCAGTCCGCCTTGGTGGGGGTGCGGTTGCCGGGAAGCCGGGCGAGCTCCCCGCGGATCTCCTCGATGCTCAGCCCGACGTTGGAGGCAGCGCGGATGAAGGCCAGGCGACGGAGCACGCTGCGCTCGAACCGGCGTTGCCCACCGGCCGAGCGGTGCGCCTCGAGGAGTCCCTCGGCCTCGTAGTAGCGGATCGCCGACGCGGCGAAGCCGCTGCGCCGGGAGACCTCGCCCATCGGCAGCAGGTCGTGCGCACCCATCACAGACGCTCCTCGAGCTCAGGTTCACTTCACCTTCAACGATCCTGCCACCGCGCTCGAAACGGTCACCACGCTCCACGAAGTCCCGCATCCGGCTCCGATGGCGTACGCTGGTCGTTGTTGAAGGGACGATCCCCGGATCGTCCTGGCCGCTCACGATGTGCGGCTCGTGTTCTTACTCCTGGTTTTCGGTTCGCTGGACTCCATCAGGTGGATGTCTTCAGCAGGTCGCCGGCACACAGCCCGCGAACGAAAACAAAGGAAACACATCATGGCTCAGGGCACCGTCAAGTGGTTCAACGCTGACAAGGGCTTCGGCTTCATCGCGCAGGACGGCGGCGGCGAGGACGTGTTCGTCCACTTCTCCGCGATCCAGTCCAACGGCTACAAGTCGCTCGAGGACAACCAGAAGGTCGAGTTCGACCTCGCCCAGGGCCCCAAGGGTCCCCAGGCCGAGAACGTCCGCATCGCCTGACATCTCCTCGAAGAGCCCCGTCCGCCTCGTGCGGCCGGGGCTCTTCGTGCGTCCGGAGCCGGCCGGGACCGTGAGGCGGTGAGGTCCGTGAGGTCGTGAGGGAAACGTGACGGTCCTGCCACCGCCGGGCCCACGCGCACGTCACAGTCGCCCACCACGCTGCTGCCATGAGCACGCAGACCCCCACCCGCCGTAGCCGTCGCTGGATCGAGGACTGGCGTCCCGAGGACCCCGACTTCTGGGAGGGAGGAGGCCGCCGGGTCGCCCGGCGCAACCTGGTCTGGTCGATCTTCGCCGAGCACCTCGGCTTCTCGGTGTGGCTGATCTGGAGCGTGAGCTCGGCCTTCCTGGTGGCGACCGGCTTCGACTACACGCCGCAGCAGCTCTTCCTGCTGGTGGCCCTGCCCAACCTCGTCGGCTCGATGCTGCGCCTGCCCTACACCTTCGCGGTGCCGAGGTTCGGCGGCCGCAACTGGACGATGGCGAGCGCGGCACTGCTGCTGATCCCCACGCTCGGCTTCGCGTACGCCGTGCAGCGGCCGGACACGCCGTACTGGGTGTTCTGCCTCATCGCCGCCACGGCCGGCCTCGGCGGCGGCAACTTCGCCAGCTCGATGGCCAACATCAACTTCTTCTATCCCGCGGCCAAGAAGGGCGCGGCGCTGGGTCTCAACGCCGCGGGTGGCAACGTGGGAGTCGCGCTGATCCAGCTCCTCCTGCCCGTCATCGTCGGCGGCGCCGGGATCTTCGGCCTGGTCAAGGCCTCCGAGGGCGGGATCGACCTGCAGCGCGCGGCCTGGGTCTACGCCGGCCTCGCGATCGTCGCGACGCTCGCGGCGTACTTCTTCATGGACAACCTCAGCACCGCGAAGTCCTCGCCACGCGAGCAGCTGCAGGTCGTGCGCAAGCGGCAGACGTGGATCATGGCATTCCTCTACATCGGCACCTTCGGCTCCTTCATCGGCTACTCCGCCGCGATGCCGCTGCTCATCAAGCTGAACTTCTGGGTGCCGGAGCCGGCGCCGCTGGGCACCGGCATCTACTTCGCCTACTTCGCGTTCCTCGGCGCCCTCGTCGGCTCCGCGACCCGGCCCTTCGGCGGCTGGCTGGCCGACCGCCTGGGCGGTGCGAAGGTGACGCTGGGCGCGTTCGCCGCGATGGTCGTCTTCACCCTGGCCGTGCTCTGGACACTCGTGCAGCTCACCCCCAACCCGACCGCGGACCCGGCGATCGCGTCTGCCAACCAGTCGTGGTTCCCGTGGTTCCTGGGCTTCTTCCTCTGCGTCTTCGCCGCGACCGGCATCGGCAACGGCTCGACCTACAAGATGATCCCGGCCATCTGGCGCACCGAGGCCGAGCGGGCCACGCCGGCCGGCACCCCCGAGCGCACCGCCGCCCTGCTGGCCGGCACCAAGCAGGCCTCCGCCGCGATCGGCGTGATCGGCGCGGTGGGCGCCATCGGCGGCTTCCTCATCCCGATGGCCTTCAGCGCACCGTGGGTGGCCGACCCGATGTCCGCCACCAAGGGCGCCTTCCTGGTCTTCACCGTCTTCTACGTCGTCTGCGGTGCGGTGACCTGGGCGGTCTACCTGCGCCGCCCCGCCGAGGTCCGGGCCCACAGCCTGGCCGGCGCCGGGATCTGAGCGGTGACCTGATGGCGACCGAGACCCACTGCCCCTACTGCTCGCTGCAGTGCGGGATGCGGCTCACCGGCAGGCGTGTGCCGGAGGTGTCGGCGTGGGAGGAGTTCCCCGTCAACGCCGGCGCGCTGTGCCGCAAGGGCTGGGCGGCGGCCGGGTTGTACGGCGGTCGCGAGCGGCTCACCTCGCCCCTCGTGCGCGACCGGGCGACGGGGGAGTGGGCGGCGGTGTCGTGGGACGACGCGCTCGACCGGGTCGCCGCCGGGATCCGCGCCGCGCAGGCGGAGAAGGGCCCGGACGGCGTCGCGGTCTTCGGCGGCGGCGGGCTGACCAACGAGAAGGCGTACGCCCTCGGCAAGCTCGCCCGCGTCGCGCTCGGCACCTCCCAGATCGACTACAACGGCCGCTGGTGCATGAGCTCAGCAGCCTCGGCAGGGATCCGCGCCTTCGGCCTCGACCGCGGCCTGCCCTTCCCGCTCGCCGACGTGGAGGAGACCGACGTGCTGGTGCTCGTCGGGTCCAACCTCGCTGAGACCATGCCGCCGGCCGCGCGCCACCTCGACCGGCTGCGCGCCCGTGGCGGTCGCGTCGTCGTCATCGACCCGAGGCGTACGCCGACCGCGGACCGCGCCGACCTCGTCCTCCAGCCGGTGCCCGGCACGGACCTCGCGCTCGCCCTCGGCCTGCTGCACCTGCTCGTCGCCGCCGGTGCGGTGGACGAGGACTACCTCGCCGCCCGCACGACCGGCTGGGCGCAGGTGAAGGAGTCGGTCGCGCCGTGGTGGCCCGAGCGGGTCGAGCGGGTGACCGGCATCGAGGCCGCGCAGGTGCGGGAGCTCGCGGCGGTGCTCGCCGGCTCACCGCGCGTCATGGTGCTCACCGCCCGTGGCGCCGAGCAGCACTCCACCGGCTCGGACACCGTGCTGGCGTGGATCAACGTTGCCCTGGCCCTCGGCATGGTCGGCACGCGCGGTGCGGGCTACGGCTGCCTCACCGGGCAGGGCAACGGCCAGGGCGGGCGCGAGCACGGGCAGAAGGCCGACCAGCTGCCCGGCTACCGCCGCATCGACGACCCCGCGGCCCGCGCCCACGTCGCCGGCGTGTGGGGCGTCGACCCCGACTCCCTGCCCGGCCCCGGGCGGTCGGCGTACGAGCTCCTCGACGCCTGCGGCACCGACGACGGCCCCTCCGCGATGCTGGTCCTCGGCTCCAACATCGTCGTCAGCGCGCCCAACGCCACCCAGGTCACCGCGCGCCTCGAGGCGCTCGACCTGCTGGTGGTGTGCGACGTGGTGATGTCGGAGACCGCCGCGATCGCCGACGTGGTGCTGCCGGTGACGCAGTGGGCCGAGGAGACCGGCACGATGACGAACCTCGAGGGACGGGTGGTGCTGCGGCAGGAGGCGATCACCCCGCCGTCCGGCGTGCGGTCGGACCTCGAGGTCATCGCCGCGATCGCGGAGCGGCTGGGGTCCACGGCCACCTTCGCGACCGATCCCGAGGAGGTCTTCGCCGAGCTGGGGCGGGCCTCGGCGGGCGGGCCGGCGGACTACTCGACGATCACCTACGACCGGATCCGGGAGGAGGGTGGCGTCTTCTGGGGAGGTGAACGGCTCTTCGCCTCGTCGTTCAACCACCCCGACGGCCGGGCCCGGATGCTGACCGTCGAGCACCGCGGCGCGGCAGAGGTCCCGGACGACGACTACCCGGTCCACCTGACCACCGGGCGGGTGCTCGCGCAGTACCAGTCCGGCGCGCAGACCCGGCGGGTCCGCGACCTTCCCGACGACGGCCCGTTCGTCGAGCTGCACCCGCTCCTCGCCGGCCGGCTCGGTCTCGCCACGGGCGAGGCGGTGCAGGTCTCGACGCGCCGCGGGACGATGACCGCGTCCGCGCGGGTGGTGACCACGATCCGCCCCGACACGGTCTTCGTGCCGTTCCACTGGGTCGGCGCCAACCGGCTGACCAACGACGCGCTCGACCCGGCCTCGCGGATGCCGGAGTTCAAGGTGTGCGCCGCGCGGCTCGCGGCGGTGGGCCGTGGCTGAGCGGGTCGTCGTGGTCGGCGGTGGCATGGCCGCCGTCCGTCTCGCCGAGCAGCTCGTCGGCGCCGACGTACGCCTCACGGTGCTCGCCGACGAGCCGCACGCGCCCTACAACCGGATCCTGCTCTCCGCGGTCCTCGAGGGCACGCACTCCGCCGACGCGCTGACCCTGCGCTCGCCGGAGTGGTTCGCCGCGCAGGGCTTCGACCTGCGGCTCGGTGCGCGGGTGCTCGAGCTCGACCGCGACACGCGCGAGGTGGTGCTGGTCGACGGGGAACGCATCGCCTACGACCGGCTCGTCCTGGCCTGCGGATCGATCCCCACCCTCCCGCCGATCCGCGGGCTCGTGCGGCGCGACGGCACGCTCCACCCGAAGGTCCATCCCTTCCGGAGCCTGGCGGACTGCCGCCGCCTCGACAAGTCGGTGGTCGAGGTGCGAGCGCAGCGAGCCTCGAAACCATCGCGGGCCGTGGTCGTCGGCGGAGGCCTCCTCGGCCTCCAGGTCGCCCGTGCCCTGTCGGTGCGCGGAGTGCTCACCGAGGTCGTCGAGGGCGCCGACCACCTCCTCGCCGGCCAGGTCGGCCCGGCGGCGGGCGGGGTGCTCGCCCGCGACCTGCGCCGCCTCGGCACCGAGGTCTACACCGGCGCCCGCGCGGTCCGGATGACCGACGACGGCGTCCAGCTCGACAACGGCGCCCTGCTCCCGACCGACCTCGTCGTGCTGACCGCCGGCGGCCGGCCGTCGACCGCGCTGGCACGTCGCGCCGGGCTGATGGTGGGCCGCGGGATCGTCGTCGACAGCACGCTCACGAGCGTCACCGACGACCGCGTGCACGCCATCGGCGACTGCGCGGAGCACCGTCGGCGCACGACCGGATTCGTCCCACCGGCCTGGGAGCAGGCCGAGGTGCTGGCCCGCGTGCTGCGCGGCGAGGAGGCGGCGTACGACGGCCTGCGCAGCGTCGCGCGGCTGCGCGCCACCGGCCTCGAGGTCGCCGTGCTGGGCGATCCGCGGACCGCCGAGGGCGAGGTCGTCGAGGTGACGAACCCGATCGCCGGCTCGCACCGGCGCCTGGTGGTCCACGGCGGACGGATCGTCGCGGCCGCGCTCGTCGGCGACCTGTCGCGCGTCGGGCTGATCACCCAGCTCTACGACCGCGGCACCATCCTCGGACCCGACGAGCCCGGCCAGCTGCTGCTGCCCGAGGCCGCCGACGCCCCCACCACGCTGCCCGACGAGGCCGAGGTCTGCGCCTGCGCCGGCGTCAGCGCGGGGGAGATCCGGGCGTGCGGGACGGTGGCGGAGTGCGTCGACCGGACCCGCGCGACCACCGGCTGCGGCGGGTGCGCGGACGCCGTACGGCGACTCGTGGGCGAGGTCGGGCCGGTGCGGGTGCCGGTGGGTTGAGGGGGCGACCCTTGACCTCACGTGCACCTGAGGTCCGATCATCGACGCATGACCGGTGTCCAGGAGTTCCGCATCACCCTCACCGTCGAGGACTTCGACGCCGCTGTGCGGCTCTACCGAGACGGCCTCGGCCTGCCGCAGCTCGCTGACTGGAGCAGCGACCAGGGTCGGGTGCTGCTGCTCGACGCGGGACGCGCGACGCTCGAGCTCTTCGACGAGGCGCAGGCGGCGATGGTCGACGACCTCGAGGTCGGTGCCCGGGTCTCGGGCCCGGTCCGGTTCGCCCTCCGGGTCTCCGACGCGGACGAGGCGGCAGCCACGCTCGTCGGGGCCGGTGCCACGGCGGTCGCGCGGGCGAAGGAGACGCCCTGGGGCGACCGCAACGCCCGCGTCGCCGCTCCCGACGGCATGCAGCTGACCTTGTTCGCGCTGGGAGAGACCTGACTGCCGACCTCGGGACCTTCGGCCCTGTCGGCTCCGCGCCGCTTCTTGGTTCTCTGGCGGCACGAGGGGGAGGCAGCCAGTGGATTCATGGGTCGACCTCTACTGGCTGCCCCTCGGCGCGGGCGGGTGGGGAGATGGGGCCGGTGTGGAACGTGACCGACAGCGACCGCGGCGTGCTCTGCGAGGGCCCCGTCGGGTCCGCCCGGCTCGGTCGCTTCCGCGCGTTGCGCTACGAGCTGCGCTGCTGGGCCGGCGGTCGCATCCCCGACGTCGCCGAGGCGGTCGACAGCCCCGTCCGCACGACGGAGGACCCGGCCCGGGCCGTTCGGGTGCTGGAGCTCCTCGCCCTCGTCCCGCCGCTGGTGTGGGGCCGCGACGAGCTGGCGCTCGGCGAGATGTGGAACTCGAACTCCGCCGTCGCGTGGGTGCTGGCACGGTCCGGCCACGACATGGACGCGATCCGACCGCCCGCAGGTGGCCGCGCCCCGGGATGGGGCGCAGGCCTCGAGCTGGCGACGCGGCAGGCGTGAGGGGCTGTGAGAGACGTCTGTGGGTCCACGCCGCGGCTCCGGCGCGACCTCAGCGCTTTACCCGCACCCTCGCCCAGGGGCTGGGGTCGGACTGCCCTGCCGCGTTGGCGGCCGTGATCCGGAACCTGTAGCGGCCCGGCTCGAGCCCCTTGTAGACGACCTTGCGGGCCCACGGTGCCGCCCTCTTGTCCCGGCCGCGGCTGATGTCGACGACGTACTGGGTGATGGCGCTGCCGTTGTCGCGGGCGGCGGCCCACCGCACGATCACCTTGCGACCACGCTTGATCACGCGCGGGGCGTCCATCCGGCTCGGCGGTGCGGCCGACGGCGGCACGGTCGGCATCGTCGGCGCCGTCGGGACGGTGGGCGATGTCGGGCCCGTCGGGCCCGTCGGGTCCGTGGGGTCGGTCGGGTCCGGCGGCGGGTCCTCGACCGGACAGCCGGCGTTGTCGGCCGGACCGGGAACCGAAGGGCACGCGTCGACGGCGTCGGGCACACCGTCGTCGTCCGCGTCCGGGTCGGGCGGCACGACGGGCACGCACGTCGTGGTCGCGGCCGTGCACGGCTGCCAGCTCGACCCGACGAAGCCGAGCTCGACGCTCCACGGCGTCCAGATCTTGGTGGCCGAGGTGCCGTTGGCGTTCATCGTCCAGAGCTCGGTGGCCGAGCGGACGTAGCTCCCGCTCTGGCACGAGGCGTTGCGGTCGCCGGCGAACAGGATCCGGGTGCCGTCGGGTGACCAGCTCGCATCGCGCTCGGACAGCTCGTACTCACCGGAGGTCGAGCCGACCTTCACCAGCGGGGCGTCGGCGGTGGCGGCGACGGTGTAGAGGTCGGCGTTGGACCAGCTCCCCGTCTGGCCGAGTGGGTGGCAGCTGCCACCGAGGGAGCCGTCGGCCATGGTGGTGAGGACGAGGTCCTGGCTCGGGTGCCACTCGGCCCCGGACGGGATGGCGGCGAGCATCCCGTTGGGTGGCTGGCTGCGCAGGTTGGTGTCGGCGTAGCGGGCGTCGAGGCTCCCGTCGGCGACGTCGAAGCCGTAGATCCCCCACCCGATCGGGTCCTGGTCGCAGTCGGCGGTGCCGACCGATGCCATCTTCGACCCGTCCGGGGAGAAGGTGGCACCGAGCTCGCCGTAGTCGCAGGTCCGGAGCCATCGGAACGCACCGGTCGCGACGGTGAGCAGGCCGGTGCGCGAATCGATCTCCACGGCGAGCGTGGTGCCGTCGGGCGACCACTCGAGGTGGGTGACGCAGCCGGTGGCGACGGACGCGCGGTCGGTGCCGTCGGCGTCGACGGTCCACACCTGGTTGGCGGACGCCCAGGCGATGCGGTTGCCGTCGGGCGACCAGTCGAGGTCGAAGCCGCACAGGCTGCGCTTGGCGGCCGCCGGGACGAGCGTTCGCGCCCCGGAGCCGTCGGCGTTCATCACCACGAGGTCGAGGTCGTCGGAGACGTGCGCACCGGCCCGCCAGGCGAAGGCCGCGATCATGCCGTTGGTCGGCGCGGCCGCGGCTGCGGCGGCCGGCGGCTCGGACGCCCCGGGTGCCGCGGCTGCGACGAGCAGCGGGGCGGCGACCAGGAGGGCGGTCGCGGCGAGCGTGGAGCGGCGTCTTGGCATCGTGGGCTCCCTCGTGAGTCCCGAGAGGCGTGTCGCGAACATCGCACCGGCGCACGACCGGGGCCACAGGCGTACGGCGCAGATTGAGGTCATGTTTCTCGCAGTGCGCGGAACTGTACGAGGACTGTGCGGGTCCACGCCGTGGTCGCCGCCCGGGCCTGACGGGTGCACTGGTGGCACCGAGACCCGACGGGGGTCCGTGACGAAAGGGTCAGCACCATGAGAGCCACCATCCGCCGCTTCGGCGTCGTGTCAGCCGCAGCGGCTGCGGCGGTCGCCGTGACCGCGACCAGCGCCAGCGCGCACCACTGCTACGTGCCGATGTACTCCCTCAGCGCCCCGGCGTCGAGCAACTGGTTCGTCGTCTCGGCCGAGACGGGGGCCGACCTGGTCTTCGGCTACCGGGCTGCGTGCGACGAGGCCGCCGATGCGGGCTACGGCGCGCTGCGCGCCGAGGGCATGCCGGTCGGGATCAAGATCTTCGATAAGATGACGATCGGCGACCCCAAGGGCACCGGGCGGATCCCGACGCCGAACGGCGCCGACGGCAAGGGCCTGGAGTACTTCGGGGCCGGCTCGACGCTGGCCGACGAGATGGTCGGGACCTGGATCGCCGCGGCCGACGCGCACGACTGCTGAGGGGACCGCGGCTGGCGGGGTGCGTAGCCGCGGGCGGGGCCACTCGTTGTCTCGAGTGACCCCATCGCAGGAGAGAAGCCATGCCCCGTCACCTCGTCAGCCGCACCACCGCCGCCGTCGCGGGCGTCCTCGCGCTCGCCTCGGTCCCGTACGTCGCCTCGCCGGCCACCGCCGCGGACGCCGTCACCACGACCGACGGCTGCCTGACCAGCGTCCCGGACCCGGGCACGACAGCCCCGGTGGACATCTGCTTCACGCTCTTCCGCCCGGCCGGCGCGACGAAGGACCGACCGGTGCCGATGGTGCTGCACAGCCACGGCTGGGGCGGCAGTCGTACGACGGACCCGACGGCGTTCGCCTACCTCACCGACGCAGGCTTCGGCGTGCTGAGCTTCGACCAACGTGGCTTCGGGGAGAGCGGCGGCCAGGCCCACATCGAGAACCCCGACGTCGAGGGCAAGGACGTCCAGGAGGTCGTCGACGTCGTCGCCGCGCAGCCGTGGGTGAAGAAGCAGAAGCCCGGCGACCCGGTGCTCGGCGCGATCGGCGGGTCCTACGGCGGCGGCTACCAGTTCGTCGGCGCCTTCAGCGAGCTGCGCGACAAGGGCGCGACGCGCTTCGACGCGCTCGTCCCGGAGATCACCTGGTCGAGCCTGACCGAGAGCCTCTTCCCGCAGGGCGTCCCGCGAACGGAGTGGGCCACCGCCCTCACCGCCGCCGCGCTGCCGACCGACGCGCTGCCGCCGATCGTGCTCCGCGGCTTCGCCGAGGCGACCGCGACCGGCCACGTGCCGGCGTACCTCCACGACTTCCTCGACCGCAACGGCCCGGAGTGGCACGTGCGCCAGGGGCGCAGGCTCGACATCCCCGTGCTCTTCGGGCAGGGCGCGACCGACAACCTCTTCCCGCTCGACCAGGGCCTGAAGAACTTCCGTCGCGCGCTGACCGACAAGGCCCGCGCGCAGAGCATCCTGGTCGGCTACAACGGCGGGCACACCCTGCCGTCGGCCCTGCCGTTCGGCAGCAACCTCGACGTCCCGCTCGCCACCAGCGACGCCTGCTCGCCGATGCTCGGCAGCCCGACCTTCGCCGACCTCGGGCTGCGCTTCCTCACGCAGAACCTGAAGGGCGTGAAGACCGGTCTGAAGGGCCTCGGCCAGCTGCACCTCACCACCGCCGCCGGCGACCGCTGCGTCACCGTGCCGGCCTCCGCGCCCACCACTGCGGTGGAGCTCGGCGAGGTCGTCAGCACCGTCGGCGTCGGCGCCCCGATCGCCTACCCGATCGCGCAGGGCCCGCTCACCATCGCGGGCTCCTCGAAGCTCGACGCCACCCTCACCACGCTCGGCCTCGACAACCGCGCCTTCCTCGGCCTGTCGGTCGGCACCAGCCCGCTCGACGCCCGCATCGTGCAGAACAACATGCTCCCGGTCCGCGAGAGCGGCGTCGTGATCAACAAGCTCCGCACGGGCATCGAGCTGCCGTCGGTCGCGGTCGACGTGCCGGCCGGGAAGACGCTCTTCCTGACGGTGGCGCCGATCTCGGACATGTACGTCGGCTTCGGCTCGCGCGTGGTCGGTGCGATGCGGATGAAGGACGTCGTGGTGCACCTGCCGGTGGTGGACTGAGGGCCGCTAGCGCGGCGGCACCTCGCCGTTGGCGACCGCCTCGATCCAGTCGACGACGTCGTCGGGGAGGTAGGCACCCTGCGGGGTGTCGTGCCCCGCGCCCCACGCATCGGTCGACACGAGGCCGCCCGCACGGTTGATCTCCGCCATCACGGTGGGCGTCACCTCGTCGCCGTTGTGGGCGACGAGCCAGTCCCGGGTCTCCTGCGACAGCCGGGGCCACCAGGCTTCGATCGATGTGGGCATGTGGCCAAGGTAACCCCGAAGGCCGCAGTGAGCCCGTGCCACCCAGTTTTCACGCCCGAAACATTCGCGGAGCCCGCTGACAACATCGCCTTCCTACCGTCCTCGGCATGACCAAGCGCCAGAGGATCGTCGTCGTCGGGCACGGCATGGTGGGCCACCGCTTCGCCCAGGCCGCCGTCGAGCGCGGCCTGACCGAGACCCACGACATCGTCGTGTTCGGCGAGGAGCCGCGGGCGGCGTACGACCGCGTCGGCCTCACGAGCTGGTTCGGCCATCCCGACGGCGCAGAGGCGCTCTCGCTCCTGCCGGGAGGGGTGTACGACGACCCGCGGGTGCGGCTCGTGCTCGACAGCGTCGTGACCGAGATCGACCGTGCGGCGCGCACCGTCACCGTCGTGTCCCCGCCGTCGGCGGGGTCTCGTGACGGGCGCCAGGGCGCCCTCCTCGACCAGCGGGGGGAGCCGGGCGCGGTCACGGTCCACGACTACGACGTGCTCGTCCTCGCGACCGGCGCGGCGCCCTTCGTCCCGCCGGTCGAGGGGCGCGGCAAGGACGGCTGCTTCGTCTACCGCACGATCGAGGACCTCGAGGCGATCAAGGCCGCCAGCGAGGCCGCGACCAGCGGCGTCGTGATCGGCGGCGGACTGCTCGGGCTCGAGGCGGCCAACGCGCTCGTCCAGCTCGGCCTCGACACCCACGTCGTCGAGATGGCGCCGCGACTGATGCCCGTCCAGCTCGACGACGTCGCGGGCGTGACGCTCGTGCGCCACGTCGAGAAGCTCGGCGTGCAGGTCCACACCGGCGTCCTGACCGAAGAGATCGAAGGGGACCGCAGCGTGACCGGCCTGCGTGTGAGGCAGGCCGGCACCGAGGAGGGCGCCCGGACGGAGGTCGTCGAGGCGCAGGTCGTCGTCTTCTCCGCCGGCATCCGCCCGCGCGACGCCCTGGCCCGCGAGTGCGACCTCGAGACGGCCCCGCGTGGCGGCGTACTGGTCGACGAGCAGTGCCGCACCGCCGACCCGCACGTCTTCGCGATCGGCGAGTGCGCGGCGCCGGGCGGCACGATGTACGGCCTGGTCGCGCCGGGATATGCGATGGCCGAGGTCGTGGTCGACGCGCTCCTCGACGGCCCCGGCACCTTCACCGGCGCCGACATGTCCACCAAGCTCAAGCTCCTCGGCGTCGACGTGGCCAGCTTCGGCGACGCCTTCGCGACCACCGAGGGGGCGCTCGAGCTGACGTACGCCGACGCGGTGAGCGGGGTCTACAAGAAGCTCGTCGTCAGCGAGGACGGTCGGCGGCTGCTCGGCGGCATCCTGGTCGGCGACGCGTCGGCGTACGGGATCCTGCGGCCGATGGTCAGCAGCGGGCTCGCGCTGCCCGACAACCCCGAGCAGCTGATCCTGCCCGCGGGCAGCGGTGTCCGGCTCGGCATGCCCGACGAGGCGCAGGTCTGCTCGTGCAACGACGTGACCAAGGCCGACATCCTCCACGCGGTCGCCGAGCAGGGCTGCGAGGGCGTCGCCGACGTCAAGCAGTGCACCCGCGCCGGCACCACCTGCGGCTCGTGCGTGCCGACGGTGAAGAACCTCGTCGAGGAGCACTTCGCCAGCGTCGGGAGGGTCGTCGACAAGGGCCTGTGCGAGCACTTCCGGCTCACCCGGCAGGAGCTCTTCGACGTCGTCGCGGTGCACGGCTACCGCCGCTTCGACGACATCGTCGAGGCCCACGGCACCGGCCGCGGCTGCGACGTCTGCAAGCCGGCGATCGCGAGCATCCTGGCCAGCCAGACCAGCACCCACATCCTGGAGCCCGCGACCGCCGGGCTGCAGGACACCAACGACAAGTACCTCGCCAACATCCAGCGCAACGGCACCTACAGCGTCGTCCCGCGCATCCCCGGCGGCGAGATCACCCCGGAGAAGCTGATCGTCATCGGCGAGGTGGCGCGCGACTACGGGCTCTACACCAAGATCACCGGCGGCCAGCGCATCGACCTCTTCGGTGCCCGGATGGAGCAGCTGCCGGCGATCTGGAAGCGACTCGTCGACGCGGGCTTCGAGTCCGGCCACGCCTACGGCAAGTCGCTGCGCACGGTGAAGTCGTGCGTCGGCTCGACGTGGTGCCGCTTCGGCGTGCAGGACTCGGTGGGCCTCGCGATCGCGCTGGAGCTGCGCTACCGCGGGCTGCGCAGCCCCCACAAGCTCAAGGGCGGCGTCAGCGGGTGCGCCCGCGAGTGCGCGGAGGCGCGCGGCAAGGACTTCGGCGTCATCGCGACGGAGAAGGGGTGGAACCTCTACGTCGGCGGCAACGGCGGCGCCACGCCGGCCCACGCTCGGCTGCTCGCCGGCGACCTGGACACGCAGACGCTGGTGTCGTACCTCGACCGCTTCCTCATGTACTACGTCCGCACCGCCGACCGCCTCCAGCGCACCTCCACGTGGATCGAGCAGCTCGAGGGCGGGCTGGAACGGGTCCGCGAAGTCGTCGTCGACGACTCTCTCGGACTGGGCGCCGAGCTCGAGGCGGAGATGGCGCGGCACGTGGGCGGGTACGCCGACGAGTGGGCAGCGACCTTGGCCGACCCGGCCAAGCTCGAGCGCTTCGTGTCCTTCGTCAACGCCCCCGACACCCCCGACCCGACCATCGCCTTCACCACCGAGCGCGACCAGATCCAGCCGATCGCCCCCGCGCTGATCCCCGTGGGAGCACCCTCGTGATGGACGTCGCCCGGGCCACCGCCCTGTGCGCCGTCGCCGACATCCCGCTCGAGGGCGGCGTCGCCGCCCTGGTCGACGGCGTCGCGATCGCGGTCTTCCGCACCCACGACGGCTCGGTCCACGCGATCGGCAACGTCGACCCCTTCAGCGGTGCGTCGGTGCTCTCCCGCGGGATCGTGGGAACCCGTGGAGACGCACCGGTCGTGAGCTCGCCGATGTACAAGCAGGCCTTCGACCTCCGCACCGGCGCCTGCCTGGACGACGCGTCCGTGTCCGTCCCGTCGTACGACGTCTCGGTGGTCGACGGTGTCGTGCTCGTCAGGGGCGTCCGGTGAGCCTGCCCCGCACTGAGACAAGTCCATTGGAGGGCTTCCGGATCGGGGTGACCGCTGCCCGCAAGGCGGACGAGCAGGTGGCGCTGCTGGAGCGTCGCGGCGCGAAGGTCGAGTGGGCGGCAGCGCTGTCGATGGAGCCCAACCACGTCGACCTGGCCGAGCTCCTCGCCGCCACCCGCGACGTGGTCTCCGCGCCCGTCGACCTCTTCCTCGCCACCACCGGCATCGGGATGAAGGCGTGGCTCGACGCCGCGACCGAAGCGGATCTGTACGACGACCTGGTGGCCGCCCTCGGCGCCTCGGAGATCCTCGCCCGCGGGCCGAAGAGCGTCGGCGTGCTGCGCCGCCACGGCCTGCGCGAGCTGTGGTCGCCGGAGTCGGAGTGCTTCGAGGACGTGCTCGCGCACCTGCGCGGGCGCGACCTCACCGGCAAGAGGATCGTGGTGCAGGAGCACGGGCAGTCGCTGTCGATGGCCGCCCACGCGCTGCGCCGCCAGGGCGCGTCGGTGGTGACCGTCCCGATCTACCGCGTGGAGTCGGCCGACGACCCGTCGCCGATGTTCCACCTGATCGACCTCATCGCCGACCGCGAGCTCGACGCCGTCACCTTCACGTCAGCGCCGGCCGTGGCCGCACTGATGGAGGCGGCCTACAGCGTCGGGCGCCGCGACGACATCGTCTCCGCCTTCCAGTCCGACGTCGTCGCCTCGTGCGTCGGCCCGGTCACCGCGGCCGCCTTCGAGATGTGGGGCGTGCCGACGATCTTCCCCGACCGCTCCCGCCTGGCCGGGATGATCAAGCAGCTCGAGACCGAGCTCCCGACGCGACGTGACGGCGTCGACGTTCGGCTCTCCGACGGGCGGACCCTGATCGTGCACTCCGACTCGCTGCTGCTCGACGGGGTGCCCGTGGAGCTGTCGCCCGCGCCCCTGTCTGTGCTGATGGCGCTGCTGGTGAACCCCGGGTTCGTGGTCTCGCGGCGGGCGCTGCTTGCTGCTTTGCCTTCGGGGCAGGCGGGGTCGGAGCACGCTGTGGAGATGGCGGTGGCGCGGCTTCGGGCTGCGATCGGCACGAAGGCTGTGCTCACCGTCGTGAAGCGGGGGTATCGGCTGGCGGTGGGGTGAGGTGCCGGCGCATCTTCCTGATCGCCGGAGCAGGCGGCGATCCAGCGGGTGCTCGCTCCGTGCGACGGCCAGGCCCGCACCAGCTCACGCAGTGCCGTCGCCGTGTCCTCGGTCGACATGAAGGTCGGGTTCACCCTCGCGACCCCCTTCAACACCGCGCGCAGGTCGGAGACGGCAAAGATGGTCGGATGACTCACGACTGGCCCCTTCGACGACGGGTCACCTCACGTGCGATCGCACGTGTGGTCGGCG
Organism: Nocardioides furvisabuli; assembly: GCF_021083185.1. GTDB lineage: Bacteria > Actinomycetota > Actinomycetes > Propionibacteriales > Nocardioidaceae > Nocardioides > Nocardioides furvisabuli. Next base: position 190,229 of record NZ_JAIGQB010000001.1, read on the forward strand.
GGCAGGTGCACTCGTGGCGGCATAGCCCGACGGTGCAGTGGACCTCGGAGCCGAACTGTCGTGGCTGTCGGTGCTTCACCCGAATGTCAGCCCGTACTTCTCCATGATGGGTGCGGTGGCTTCGAAGTCGTCGTCGAGGCCGTAGGCAGCAAGGTAGGGACCAAGGTCGAAGTCAGGGCCGAAGTCATCGGTGTCCGTGTCGATGAGCTTGAACGCCTCCTCCAAGCCACCCGGTGAGATCAGCTCCAGCAACCGGGCAGGTTCGTCTGCGGCGTTGAAGAACGTGTGCCACTCGCCGCGTGGCTTGAACACCAGGTCACCAACCTCGGCGACATGTTCCTCGTTGCTTGCCACAAACCAGACGCGCCCTTCCAGGATGAGGCTGAACTCGTCCTCCCTGCTGTGGCGATGCATCGGGGCAGCGATCGAGTGCGGCGCGAGCAAGTGCTCGACTACGCCCAGATTCCCGCTCCAGTCTTTCGAGTCCACTAGGAAGCGGTCACGGCATCCCAGGGGCGGACCAAGGACTTCGCCCTCTCCGGCGCGGATTATTCGTGATGTCATCCCACGAGCATCCTGCTTGCGGTGCGCATCCGCTAGTAGCTCAACGAGACGAATGGTCCGTTGGCGTCAACGGACGCACACCGGTCCGCCGCACATCCGGACGTCGCCGACAAGCGGCGGGGTGCAGCGCCGGTTGGTAACCCGTGCGGGCGCTATCCCGGTGCCTCGAGCTAGGCGCAAGCCGGACGTAGCAGCGAGGTCATCCGTCTGCCACCACTGATCGCCGGTTCGCCCTGTGAATGCGGCTCACAGGGGACCTAAGCCTCCTGGCCATGATCAAGGCTTGTGTTGGGGACGTTGCTGCTGTCGCCCTCACCGCGCCGCTCCTCGTCACGACGACGCCCGCTGACGCCGGGGCGGCGCCCGTTCTTCGCTCGTGCGACGTCGAGCTCGTTGCTCGCTGGCCTGCTCGACCACCGGGAGGCGAGTCGAGTCGCTCTCGATACGCCGAGCTCGTTTCTCGCTCGGCTACTCGACCAGCGAGAATGGCTAGCGCTGGAGGTCGACGGCCTCGGGCGTGTGGAGCCGCACCATGAAGCGGCCAGCGTGCGCGGGCACCGACGCGGCGGTCAGCTTGGAGACGACGACCATGGTCGCGAGCGACGCCGGCACCGACCAGGCGGCCGGCTGCCCGAGCAGCGCGGCGGTCCAGCCGGTGGAGGTCGAGGTCGCCAGCGTCCAGGCGACGGCGGCACCGGACCCCAGCCCGCCCACCAGCAGCCCAGCCACAGCACCAGCGGGCGTCAGGCCACGCCACCAGATCCCCAGCATCAGCAGGGGCGCGAAGGTCGAGGCGGTCACCGCGAAGGCCAGGCCCACAGTCCGCGCCACCGCGACGTCCTGCGCGGGCAGGGAGAGAAGCAGCGGCACGACCACCGCGATGGCCGCGGCGACGCGGAACGACGCGACGCCGCCGAGGCGGTAGGAGCCCCACCGCCGCCCGGTCACGTCCTGCGACAGCACGCCCGCGACCGCAATAGTCAGGCCCGAGCTGGTCGACAGGAAGGCCGCGAAGGCGCCCGCGGTGACCAGCCCGGTGAGCACGGCGCCCAGCAGCCCGCCCACCATCAGCGACGGCAGCTCGAGCACGAGCACGTCGGACCGGCCGTCGATCAGGTCGGGGGCGTAGATCCGGCCCAGGGCGGCGTACAGCGGGGGCAGGACGTAGAAGACGCCCAGCAGCACCAGCACCGCGAGCGTCGTACGACGTGCCGCCCGGCCGTCGGGGTTGGTGTAGAACCGTACGACCACGTGCGGCAGGCCCATCGTGCCGAGGAAGGTCGCGACGATGAGGGAGTAGGTCGTGTAGAGCCCGACGCCACCGCCCGTGGCCAGCGGGACCGACCACGACGAGGCCGCGGTGGTGGTCGGGTCGGGCGCCCCGTCGGCCGCCCACACCGCCAGCAGGACGAAGACCGGGACGAGCAGCGCGGTCAGCTTCAGCCAGAACTGGAAGGCCTGCACGAAGGTGATCGAGCGCATGCCGCCCGGGCTCACCGACGCCAGCACCACCAGCGCGACGACCAGCGACCCCGCCCACGGCGGCGCTCCGATCGTCGAGCGCAGCGTCACGCCGGCGCCCTGGAACTGCGGCAGCAGGTAGAGCCAGCCGATGCCCACGACCAGCACCGAGCAGAGCTTGCGCACCCCGCGCGAGCCCAGCCGCGCCTCGGCGAAGTCCGGCAGCGTGTACGCCCCCGAGCGGCGCAGCGGGGCAGCGACGAGCACCAGCAGGACGAGGTAGCCCGCCGTCCAGCCGACGGGGTACCAGAGCATCTCCGCGCCGAAGGTCAGCAGCAGGCCTGCGACGCCGAGGAAGGACGCTGCAGAGAGGTACTCCCCACCGATCGCGCTCGCGTTGAGCCGCGGCCGCACCGTCCGCGAGGCGACCAGGAAGTCGCTCGTGGTGCGCGAGATCCGCAGGCCCCACGTGCCGATCGCCAGCGTCGCGACCGAGACCAGGATGACCGCGACGACGCCAGGCACCATGTCGGCGTTCACGAGGCCCTCACCGTGGCTCCTCCGGGATGACCGACCCGACCAGGTCGGCGAAGTCGCGCTCGTTGGCCTCCGAGCGGCGGATGTAGAGCCAGCCCAGCAGCACCAGCCACGGATAGGTCAGGGCCCCGAGCAGCAGCCACGCCAGCGGCAACGGCCCCACCCGGACCTCGCCGAGCGCGGGGAAGAGGTGGAAGGCCAGCGGCAGCAGCCCGACGCTGAGCGCCAGCACCGCCAGCACCCGCAGCGCCAGGAGGAGCTGCTCGCGCAGCAGCGAGCGCATGAAGACCTCGCCCAGCGCGGTCTCCGCGTCGATCTCGCGCGTCCCGGCAGACCGTACGCCGGACGCGCGCCGCCGCGGCGGGCCGGTGACCCGGACCCGGGGCGGCGGCTGCTCGCTCACGCGAGCGGCTCCCGCTTCGTCAGCACCGACCGGAGCTCGCGGGTGTGTCGCCGGCTCACCGGCAGGTCGAACCCGCCGACCACCACGCTCACCCGGCCGCCCTCGCTGCGCACCTCCTCGACGTGGGGGAGCGCGACCAGCACCGAGCGGTGGATCCGCACGAAGCCGGCCGAGGCCCACTGCTCGGCGAGCGACGACAGCGGCGTGCGGACCAGGTGCGAGCCCTCGGCGGTGTGCAGCCGGGCGTAGTCGCCCTGCGCCTCGACGTGGGTGATCTCGGAGCGGTTGATGAAGCGGGTGACGCCGCCGCGCTCGACGGGGATCTGCACGTCGCCGGACGGCACCGGGGCGCCGGCCTCCACCACGCGGCGTACGGCCTCGGCGAGGCGCTCCTCGCGCACCGGCTTGAGGACGTAGTCGACCGCGCGCAGCTCGAAGGCCGCGACCGCGTGCTCCTCGTGGGCGGTCACGAAGACCACCGGTGGCGGGGCCTTGAAGCGCGAGAGCACCTGGGCCAGGTCGAGCCCGGTCAGCCCGGGCATCTGGATGTCGAGGAAGACCGCGTCGACCTCCTCGGCCTGCAGCACCCGCAGCGCCTCGGTCGCGGAGTCCGTGCCGCGCACCTCGCCGATGCGCGGGTCGCGGCCGAGCAGGAAGGTCAGCTCGTCGAGGGCGGGGCGTTCGTCGTCGATGACGAGCACCTTGAGCTGCGTCATACCTGGACTCCCGGGGCGAACTTGGGCACCCGCACGATGACCTTCGTGCCGGCGCCGGGTGCGGTCTCGACGACCAGACCGTAGTCGTCGCCGTAGGCGTTGCGAAGCCTCGCATCCACATTGCCCAGTCCGACCGAGTCCATCGAGGCGTCGCCGGCAAGCGCCTGCCGCACCCGCTCGGGGTCCTCACCGGTGCCGTCGTCCTCGACCTCGATGATGCACTCCTGGTCGAGGTCGCGAGCGGTGATGGAGAGCCGACCGACGCCGTCCTCCTTGTCGGCGCTGGCCTCCAGCCCGTGGCGTACGGCGTTCTCCACCAGCGGTTGGATGCACAGGAACGGCACCGCCACCGGCAGCACCTCCGGCGCGATCTTGAGCCGCACCTGGAGCCGCTCGCCGAAGCGGGCCTGCTCGAGCAGGAGGTAGCGCTCGACCGAGCGCAGCTCCTCGGCGAGGGTCGTGTACTCCCCGTGGCGGCGGAAGGAGTAGCGGGTGAAGTCGGCGAACTCCAGCAGCAGCTCGCGGGCGCGGTCGGGGTCCGTGCGCACGAAGCTGGCGATCGCGCCGAGCGAGTTGTAGATGAAGTGCGGGCTGATCTGGGCCCGCAGCGCACGCACCTCGGCCTCCATCAGCCGGTTGCGCGAGAGGTCGAGCTCGGCCAGCTCGAGCTGCCCGCTCACCCACGACGCCACCTCGTCGGCCGCACGCACGAGGCCGCCGGTGGTGTGCGGGGCGCCGACCACCAGCGCGCCGACGAGGGTGTCCTCGACGACCAGCGGGCTCACGATCGCCTGCCGCACCTGGCAGCCGCCGTCGTCGCACACGAGCGTGCGCTCGTCGACGATCATCGTGCGCCCGGTCTCCGCGACCTGGCTGATCGTGGCGGCGAGCTGGCTGCGGTGGTGGCCGCCGAGGCCGTCCCACGCCAGCAGCCCGCTGGTGTCGCCCAGCCCCGCGGCCGGGGTGCCGAGCAACGCGCGCAGGTGGCGCACCGACCTCTCCGCGCTCGCGGTCGTCAGGCCCTCCCGCAGCGCGGGGCTGGCGAGGGAGGCGTTGTGCAGCGCGCGGAACGCGGCGCGGTCGGCCTCACCGCCCAGCGACGTACGCCGCCACCTCCATCTCGCCACGCTCGGAGACTAGCCGCGGGCGCACCTCAGCGCTCGCAGCTCTTCTCCACGTCGGCATCGCACCGGTCGCGGCCCTGGCCGCCGAGGGCCCGGTCACGACCGGGACCTCCCACGATCCGGTCGTCGCCACCGCCGCCGTAGACGGTGTCGTCACCACCCTTGCCCCAGATCCGGTCGGCGCCGCCGTTGCCGCGGACGAGGTCGTCACCGCCGCGGCCGTTGATGACGTCCCGGCCGGGTCCGCCCGAGATCGTGTCGTCGCCACCGTGGCCCCGGAACCGGTCGCTGCCCTGGCCGCCCGAGAAGGTGAGCGAGTCGGAGCAGTCGAGGTCGGTCTCGAACGTGGCGTCGTACTGCCGACGGAGCACGTCGTCGCCGGCGCGCCCGGTCACGACACCGGCGCACGCCATGACGCCGAGCCGGTTGTCGCCCCGGGTGCCGGCGAGGAGGACCTCGGGTGCGAAGACCTCGGCGTCCTCGAAGCCGGCTGCGTCCACGTCGTAGGGGTCCGGAAGGCGTACGCCGAGCCGACCGAGCGCGAGGTCGAGTGCGAGCGGCGAGCCCTCCGAGGCGATGGCCACGAGATCGGTGCCCTTGCCGCCCTCGAGCCGACTTCCGGAGAGCGGCGGGAGGCGGGTCTCGACGACGTCGTCGCCGGCGCCGAGGTCGACGTCGAGCACAGCGGGCTGCCAGGAGTCGTGGACCAGCCGGTCGCGTGCCGTCGAGCCCTCGAACGTGAGGTGGCGCGGGGCCGGTGGGGTCATGACCCAGAAGTCCTCCAGGTCCGACCACTGGGCGAGCAGGACGCCCGCGGAGGTGAAGCCACCCGCGGCGTTGTCGATGACGGCGGCCCCAGGGCCGGTCTGCAGCTGGAGCTGGTCGTCGCCCTCCCCACCCCGGACCACGTCGATCCCTGACGTGTTGTCGGGGTAGGCCAGCTCGACACGGTCGTCCCCGGGTCCGCCGAGGAAGGTGTCGGTGCCGGTGCCCAGGTCGGCGAGGACGGGTTGGCCGGGCCCGTCGTGAGCGTCCACGACGTCGTCGCCCGAGCCCGCCTCGACGGTGACGGAGACGGTGCGTCGTCCCGTCACGCACACCAGGTCGTTGCCGCCCAGCGCGTGCACCGCGGTCGCGCCGTGGGTGAGGATGACGTCCGAGTCCTCGGTGCCGACAACCGCGCGGCCGGGATCGCCGACGATCGTCGCGGTCCGGCCCTGGCAGGTCCCGGCGGCACCGGTGGCGGCGCTCGGGCCGAGCAGTGCCAGGCCAGGGACGGCCAGGCCGATCAGCGCCAGGGCCGTCAGTGTCGTCGTACGTCGCATGGGGTCCCCCGAGCTCGTGGTGGTGCTGTCGGTCGTGTGACGCGCGTGCGGCCCCGGAGGTTGCGGACTCAGCGGAAGTCGATGAGCAGCATGTCCGTGTCGGTCCCGTCGCTGACGACCGGACCGTCCGTCCCCTCGTCGTCGGAGCCGTCCGGGTGATCGGTGTGGCTCGGCGGCTCGTCGCGGTCGACGACCACCGCGCGGTAGCAGCGGGTGACGTAGGGGACGCGCATGCCGTCCATGCCGCGCCCGAAGTCGTCGTAGAAGGCGAGCACCTCGGCGAGGTGGCGCTCGCGCTCCGCCTCGTCCATCACCGCGAAGCTCGAGCGCGAGCGGGCCATGTCGAGGATCGACTCCCGGTCGATCTCCTGCCAGTGCTTGAAGGTCGTCTCCTCCATGAAGCCGAACAGGTCGCTGTGCACGAGGTGCTCGGCCGACGAGGTGTCGAGGTCCTGGCGCCCGAGGATGGCGCCCATCCGCCGCACCCACGGGATCCGCTCGTCGCGGCTGTTCCACACCAGCGCCACGTGACCGCCCGGCTTGAGCACCCGGGCGATCTCGGGCAGCGCTGCCTCGTGGTCGAACCAGTGGAACGCCTGCGCGACCACCACCACGTCGACGGAGCGGTCGTTGGCCGGGATCTCCTCGGCGGTCGCGACCTTCGCGCTCACCTCCGGCACGCGCTCGCGCAGCACCTCGAGCATCGCCTCGTCGGGCTCGGTGGCGAACACCGCATGGCCCTGGTCGACGAGCTGCCGGGTGAGCTTCCCCGTGCCCGCCGCCAGCTCCAGGACGACCTTGGCCTCTCCGCCGGCGAGCCACGCGGCCGCCTCGGCGGGATAGCCCGGACGACCCCGGTCGTAGGCCTCGGCGACGGCACCGAAGGACCGCGCGCGGTCGACGGTGGCGGGGGGCTCGGGGAGTTTGTCGCTCATCCGGATCACCGTATCGGTCGTCAGAACTCCGGCCCGTGGTCCCTCGGAGATCAGCCGGGTCCGTCAGCGCGACCGGACCGGGTGGGACGCGCGCTCGGGGCCGGAGGTCGTCACGACTACCGTTCCTTCCCATGACCGACCCGCTCGCCTGGCTCACCGACCTCGAAGGGGTCCGCTCGGCCTATGCCGGGACCCGCGACGGGATCGACGTGATGCTGCGCGACCGCGGCCTGCGGCGTACGTCGCCGGAGCTGACCGCCGAGTCGCTGCTGCGCGGCGCCCACGCGAGCGCCGTCCTGGAGGGCTCGTCCTCGAGCCTGGAGGAGGTCCGCGCGGGGGAGACCGACGAGATCGCCGCCGACGCCGTACGCCTCTCCACCTCCATGCTGGGCCTGGCACCACTGCTCAAGACCGCGCCCCTGCAGGCGATCGCGCGGCTGCACACGGTCGTGGCCTCCTCGGCACTGTCCGCCGACGAGCTCGGCCGCCCGCGCGACGCGGCCTCGGCCGACCGGCTGCGCGGCGTGGCCGAGCTGCTCCTGTCCGACACCGACGCCCCCGCGCTCCTGGTGGCCGCGATCGCGCACGCCGACGTCGCCACCGCGGCGCCCTTCGCCTCCCACAACGGGATCGTCGCCCGCGCCCTCGAGCGCCTGGTGCTGGTCTCGCGCGGCGTCGACGCCAAGTCGCTGGTCGTGCCCGAGGCCGGGCACCTGGCCCAGCGGGCGGCGTACGAGTCGAACCTGCGCGCCTACAGCGACGGAGGGCCCCGCGGCGTGCACGCGTGGGCGCTCTACGGCGCGGAGGCGTTCTCCGCGGGCGCCGAGGCCTCGCCGCTTCGGGGGTGAGCCGCACCGGTCCGGGCATGCGAGCGGCACCCGTTCACGAGGATCGGGTGCCGCCGCTGACACGTGATGCCGTGGCTACCAAGCGTGCATTCTCTAAGTCGCCGCCCTCGGGAAGATCCCGAATGGCTAGCACCCCATCGGATGGGTGGATCGCCGCGTGGGTACCTGGATCACGTGCTGCTCTGGAGTTCTGACTCAGTTCTAGTCCTGCCGGGCGCCACGTTCAAGGGTTGACTTCTGCCTCCGGCGGTGGGTGCACGGGGATCAGCCGGCGATCGGGTGCCGATCAGGTGGGCCGGCGCCGACGATTGGCCCACATCACGCCACCGGCGGCCATCGCGCCGCCCACCGCGAGGGCGGCGAGGGTGGGGCGCGCCGGCGGGAGCGGCACACGGGAGCGGAGCGCGACCGGGCGCACGAAGCTCAGCACCGGCCACTCGCGGGCGACGGCCGTCCGCCGCAGCTCCCGGTCCGGGTTGACCACGAACGGGTGCCCCACGACCTCGAGCATGTGCACGTCGGTGACCGAGTCGCTGTAGGCGTAGCACTCGTCGAGGTCGTAGCCGATGGTCGCGGAGAGGTGCTCGATCGCACGCGCCTTCTCCTCGGCGTAGGCGTAGTAGTCGATGTTGCCGGTGTACTTCCCCTCGACGATCTCCATCCGGGTGGCGATCACGCGGTCGGCGCCGAGCATCTGGCCGATCGGCTCGACCACCTCCGCGCCGGAGGCGGAGACGATGACGATGTCGCGCCCCTCCGCGCGGTGCTCCTCCATCAGCCGCACGGCCTCCTCGTAGACGAGCGGCTCGACGATGTTGTCGAGCGTGTCGTGGACGATCTCGCGCACCGTGGCCACGTCCCAGCCGGCGCACAGCTGCGACATGAACAACCGCATCTTGTCCATCTGGTCGTGGTCGGCGCCGCCGGTGAAGAAGACGAACTGGGCGTAGGCCGAGCGCAGCATCGCGCGCCGCGAGATGAGGCCGCCCGCCTGGAACTCGCGGCTGAAGGCCAACGTGCTCGACTTGGCGATGATCGTCTTGTCGAGGTCGAAGAAGGCCGCGGTCGGGCGGGTCATGGGCTCATCGTAGGGGGCATGGCACACGTGGGACGGGCCACCAACCGTCCACAGGCGGCTCCGGGAGGCCCTGTCCACAGGGAGGCGTACGCCGCACTGGCCGGCGTCGGTGGCCCGGCGCAGGCTCGCCCCCATGCCCGTCCTCCTCCTCACCCGCTCCGGTCCCGTCCACGACGCCGTCGTCCCGCTCTGCGCGGCGGCGGGCGTCGAGGTGGAGGTGGGCGGCGACCCCGCCCTCTGCCTGGCGACCTGGAGCCGCGCCGAGCTGGTGCTGGTCGGGGTCGACCTCGCCGAGCAGGTCGTGGCGCTCGCCCCGCCGCGACGGCCCGACGTGCACGTGGTCGGCCTGTCGCCGGCCGACACCGTCTTCCGGGCCGCGGTGGCGATCGGGGCGACGTCCGTGGTCGACCTGCCGGACGCGGCTCCGTGGCTGGTGGAGGCGCTGGCCGACGTGGGCGAGCGCGCCTCCCCGGGCCGCACCGTGGGCGTGGTGGGCGGAGCGGGCGGGGCCGGGGCGACGACGCTCGCCTGCGCGCTCGCCCAGTGGCACGCCCTGCGCGCACCGACGCTGCTCGTCGACGCCGACCCGCTCGGTGCGGGGGTGGACCGGTTGCTCGGGATGGAGGAGCGCCCCGGCGTGCGGTGGGAGGGGCTGGCCGACACGGCCGGACGCCTCGGTGCGCGGGCGCTGCGGGAGGGGGTCCCGCGCCGCGACCACCTCGGCGTGCTGACCTGGTCGGGCCTGCAGCGGCGGCTCGACGTGCCGACCGCGCGCCGGATCCTCCCGTCGGCGGCGCGCGGCCACGACCTGGTCGTGCTCGACCTCGCCCGGCAGGACCCGTGCCTGGGCGAGCTCGTCGAGCGGTGCGACGACCTGCTCGTGGTCACGCCCACCACGGTGCCGGCCCTCGCCGCGACCGCTCGGCTCGTCGCGACGCTGGGCCGCGAGGCGGATGCAGGACTGGTGGTGCGCCCCGGAGCGCTCGGCGACGCGGATGCGGAGCGGGTGACCGGGCTGCCCGTGGTGGCGTCCGTCGCCGACCAGCGCGGCCTGTCCGCCGCGGTCGATCGCGGCCTCGGCCCGTTGACCGGTCGGGGACCGCTCGCGCGGGCCGCGCGCAGCCTCCTGGAGGCGGCATGAACGCCCCCACGGTGCCGGCGGTGCCCACCGCCGTCCTCGACGACGTACGCCGTCGGCTGGCCGGCTCCGTCGGCGACCTGACGCCCCACCGGGTGGCCGAGGCACTGCGGGCGTCGGGATCGCCCGTGGGGGACGCGACCGTGCTCGCCGTGCACGACCTGCTCCGCCGCGACGTGCTCGGCGCAGGGCCGCTCGAGGAGCTGCTGCGACTCCCCGACGTGACCGACGTGCTGGTCAACGGGCCCGACGACGTGTGGATCGACCGCGGTGCGGGTCTCGAGCGGGCCACGGTGTCCTTCCCCGACGACGCCGCCGTCCGCCGGCTCGCCCAGCGCCTCGCGGCCTCGGCCGGTCGGCGCCTCGACGACGCCACTCCGCACGCCGACGTACGCCTCCCTGACGGCACCCGCTTCCACGCCGTGCTGTCCCCGGTCGCCCGCTCGGGCACGGTCGTGTCGCTGCGGGTGCCGCGCGGCCGGGTCTGGACGCTGCCCGAGCTCGTCGCGGCGGGAGCGGTGCCGCCGGACGGTGCCTTCCTGCTCGAGGAGGTGGTCGACTCCCGCTGCGCCTTCCTCGTGACCGGCGGGACCGGGACCGGCAAGACCTCGGTGCTGTCGGCCCTGCTGTCCCTCGTCGACACCGGCGAGCGCATCGTGCTGGTCGAGGACGCCAGCGAGCTGCGACCCGAGCACCCGCACGTGGTCGCGATGGAGAGTCGGCCACCCAACATCGAGGGCGCCGGCGAGATCACCCTCCAGACGCTCGTGCGCCAGGCGCTGCGGATGCGACCCGACCGGCTGGTGGTCGGGGAGGTGCGCGGGGCCGAGGTGGTCGACCTGCTCGCCGCCCTCAACACCGGCCACGGCGGCGGCTGCGGCACCCTCCACGCCAACTCCGCAGCCGACGTGCCCGCCCGGATCGAGGCCCTGTCGTTGGCCGCCGGGCTGCCGCGGGAGGCGGCGCACAGCCAGCTCGCCGCCGCGCTGGACGTGGTGATCCACCTCGGTCGCGGACGTGACGGTCGGCGCCGGGTCCTCGAACTCGGGGTGCCCGAGCGCGACGCGTCAGGGCTGGTGGTGCTGCGCACCGCGGTGACCTTCGAGGCCGACCGCGTGGTGCGCGGGCCGGCTGCCTCCAGCCTGGCCGCTCGGCTCGGGTCGGTCGTCGCGTGAGCGCGTGGCTGGTGGCGATCCTCGCCGCGGCCGCGGTGGCGGCGTGGGTCCCGGCGGGAGGGGCGGGGGCCGTCCGGGAGCCGGCGAGTCCTGGCGAGCCTCGGACGCGCCCCGCGGGGTGGTGGGCGAACCGTCGCGAGACCGCCGCCGCGCAGGCGGCGGTGCTCGAGGTGTGCGACCTCCTGGCTGCCGAGCTGGCAGCCGGCCGACCGGCCGGGGTCGCACTGGCCTCGGCGGCGCAGCGGTGGCCACCGCTCGACGTCGCGGTGGAGGCCGCCCGCCTCGGCGCGGACGTCCCCGACGCCATGCGGCGCCTGGCCCTCGAGCGCCGCGGCGCCATCGACCTCCGGTGGGTCGCGGGCGCTTGGCAGGTCGCGCACGACTCGGGGCACGGCCTCGCGGCCGCCCTCGAGCGCACCGCTCGTGGCCTCCGCGCCCACCGGCGCACGCGCCGCCTCATCGACTCGGAGCTGGCCTCGGCGCGCGCCACGGCCCGCCTCGTCGCGTGCCTGCCGCTCGCGGTCCTGCTGATGGGTTCGGGTGCGGGATCGGACCCCTGGGCCTTCCTGCTGGCGACCCCCGTCGGGATCGGCTGCCTCGTGCTGGGTCTCGCCCTGCTGGGGCTGGGGTTGTGGTGGATCGAGAGGCTGGCGGACCGGACAGCCGCGCCATGACGTGGGTGACCGTCCTCGCCGCGGCTGCGGCCACCCTGTGCTGGCTGCCCCCGTCGGTGGCGCCTCCCCGGCAGCGCACCGTCGCCCGGCCCGGCGTGCGCCCTGTCGCCGTGGTCGGCGTCGCGCTCGCTGCCTGGCTCGTCGTCGGTGGTGTCGCCGGGGTGGTGGCCGCGGTCGTCGCCGCCTTCGGTGCCCGGCACGTGCTGGCCCGGGCCGAGTCGTCGGCCTCGCGCCGGGAGCGCGAGGAGGTGGAGCACTCGCTGCCGCACCTCGTCGCCCTCTTCGCCTCCACGCTGCGCGCGGGCGCCGAACCCGTCTCCGGGCTGGCCCGGGTCTGCATGGCGATGCCCGGTCCTACGGCCGAGCGCCTGGCGCCCGTCGTCGAGCGCTCGCGGTGGGGCGCGTCGGCCGCCGACGCCTGGGACACCCTCGCCCGCGACCCCGCGCTCGCGCCGCTGGCCCGCACGATGGTGCGCTCCCAGGCCTCCGGCGCCTCGGTCGTGCAGGCCGTCGAGCGACTGGCCGACGAGCTCGAGCGCGAGTCGCTGGCCCGCGCCGAGGACGCCGCCCGCAAGGTCGGGGTGTCGGCCGCGGTCCCGCTGGGGGTGTGCCTGCTGCCGGCCTTCCTGCTGCTCGGCGTGGTGCCGACCGTCGCCTCGCTCTTCGCCACGGTGGCCCCGTGACGGGCCGTCTTCCGTCCACATGCCGCCCCGGGACGTCGCGATCCACAGGCCCGGGACCGGACGGGTGCGCGGGTCCGCTCGGGCGCCCGAGGGTGGAGGCAGCGGGGCTCATCGGGAGCCCCGGGACGACAGGGGAAGCGATGAAGATCCGACGCCACGACGAGTCCGGCATCACCACGGCGGAGTACGCCGTGGGAACGGCTGCCGGGGCCGGTTTCGCGGGACTGCTCTACACGCTGCTGACCGGTCGCTTCGGCGACCAGCTGCTCGAGCGGCTCTTCGACCACGTCATGGGCCTGCTGGGCATCGGCTGATGGGGAGGCGGGCTCGGTGCGAGAGAGGGTCGGCCACCGCCGAGCTCGCCCTCGGCATTCCGCTGCTCGTCGCGCTGACCGCCGGGCTGGTGTGGATGCTGGCCCTCGGCGCGGCCCAGGTGCGGGTGATCGACGCCTCGCGGGAGGCGGCGCGCGCCGTGGCGCGGGGTGACGACGCCTCCTCGGCGCGGGCGGTGGCGCTCCGCATCGCCCCCAACGGGGCCCGGGTGAGCGTGGAGGAGGGTGCCGGCCAGGTCGAGGTCACCACGAGCGTCCGGGTGGCAGGCCCGGGAGGGCTGCTCAGCGCACTGCCGGGCGTCACGGTGTCGGCCGACGCGGTGGCGCTGGCGGAGGCGTCGTGAGGGCGACCGGATGGTCGCGCCGCGACACCGGCGCCGCGACGGTCCTCGTGGTGGCGATGGCGGCGGTGCTGATGTTCGTCGCGACCGGGCTCGCCGCCGCGGGAGGTCTGGTGACCGCGCAACGGCAGGCACAGGCGGCCGCCGACCTGGCCGCCCTGGGCGGGGCCGACCACCCGGCGACGGCGTGCGCCGCAGCCGCCCGGGTCGCCGCAGCCAACGCGGCCTCCCTCGACCGGTGCCAGGTGGTGGGGCGTGAGGTCACGGTCGCGGTCTCCGTTCCCGGACCACGGGTGCCGTGGCGCGACGTGCGGGTCAGCGCGGAGGCCCGGGCCGGTCCGGGGTAGGCCCCTCAGACGGTGTCGCGCTCGGGGCCGTCGTCGCGGCGCTCGGCCTCGGCGCGCTCGAGCTTCTCGTTGAGCTTGGTCAGCTCCTTGCGCTCCTTGCGGTGCGCGAGGCTGCGGCGGGTGCCCCACTTGAGGATCGAGAAGCCCCACAGGATGGCCGCGCCCGCGGCGACGCCGACGAAGAACGACTCGAGCGTGGTGACGTCGAAGCCCAGCAGCTCACCATCCGACCCGGGCTCGCTGACGAAGACGGCAGAGATGATCGCGATGCCGCCGAGGATCAGCAGGCCCAGACCGAGGATCACCATGCCGCGAATCTAGCGTCATTCCTCCTCGTGGGGCGCACCCGCGAGGAGGGCATCGAGCAGGGCGATGGCGCCGGGCTTGTCGAGGGGATTGTTCTGGTTGCCGCACTTCGGCGACTGGATGCACGACGGGCACCCGCTCGCGCACTCGCAGCTCGCGATCGCCTCGCGGGTGGCTGAGAGCCACGCGAGCGCCGTCCGGAAGCCCCGCTCGGCGAAACCGGCGCCGCCCGGGTGGCCGTCGTACACGAAGACGGTGAGCAGGCCCGTGTCGGCGTGACGCGCGGTCGAGACCCCTCCGATGTCCCAGCGGTCGCACGTGGCGAAGAGGGGCAGGAGGCCGATCGAGCAGTGCTCGGCGGCGTGCGCCGCGCCCGGCACGTCGAGCAGCGGGACACCCGACTCGGTGACCACGTCGTCGGGGACCGTCCACCAGACCGCGCTCGTGCGCAGGGTCCGCTCGGGCAGGTCGAGCGGCTCCTCGGCGAGCACCTCCCCGCCGGGCTGGCGGCGCTTGAGGAAGGACACGACCCGGTGCGACACGTCGACCTCGCCGAGCGCGAGCTCGCAGCCACCCCACGACCGGCGCTCGTGGGTGGCCACGATGCTGATGTCGGTGGTCTCGCGCGCCGTGGTGCTGTACGCCGGCTCGTCGCGGCGCATCGTCGCCACGTGGTGCTCGAGATCGAGCTCCTCGACCAGCCAGGTCTCGCCCTGGTGGACGTAGACGGCGCCCGGGTGCGCCTGGTTGTGCGCGCCGCCGGCGTCGACCGTGCCGACCACGCGGCCGGTGCCGGCCTCGATGAGCTGCACCGGCGAGCCGCCCGCCGAGCGGATGTCGGCGAGGTCGGCCGCGCGGCCGGAGTCGGTCCAGAACCACCCGCGCGGGCGCCGCCGCAGGAGCCCGAGCCCGACGAGCTGGTCCAGGACCTCGCGCGCCGTCGGCCCGAAGAGCGGCAGGTCCACCTCGGTGAGGGGCGCCTCCTGCGCCGCCGCGCACAGGTGCGGGCCCATGACGTGCGGGTTCGACGGGTCGAAGACCGACGCCTCCACCGGCGCCCCGATCAGCATCTCGGGGTGGGTGACGAGGTAGGTGTCGAGCGGGTCGTCCTTGGCCACCAGCACGCCGAGCGCGTCCTGCGCACCGCGGCCGGCGCGCCCGACCTGCTGCCAGAAGGCAGCGCGGGTGCCGGGGAAGCCGGCGATCAGGACGGCGTCGAGGCCGCTGATGTCGATGCCGAGCTCGAGGGCGTTGGTGGCGGCGAGCCCGACGAGGTCGCCGCGCCTCAGCGCCGACTCCAGTGCCCGACGCTCCTCGGGGAGGTAGCCGCCGCGGTAGGCCGCGACCCGTCCCGGCAGCGACGGGTCGACCTCGGCGAGCAGCCCGGCCGCCGTCAGTGCCACCTGCTCGGCGCCGCGGCGCGATCGGATGAAGGCCAGGGTGCGCACGTCCTCGGCGACCAGGTCCGCCAGGAGGTCGGCGACCTCGGACGACGCGGCGCGCCGCACCGGGGCGCCGTTCTCACCGGCGTGCGAGGTGAAGGGCGGCTCCCACAGCAGCAGCGACACCGTGCCGCGCGGTGAGTCGTCACGGGTCAACGCGACGACGTCGAGCCCGGTCAGCCGCGCCGCGGTCACCTCCGGTTGCGCGACGGTGGCCGAGGCGAGCACGAAGGTCGGGTGCGCGCCGTACATCGCGCACACCCGTCGCAACCGCCGCAGCACGTGCGAGACGTGCGCGCCGAAGACCCCGCGGTAGTGGTGGCACTCGTCGACCACGACGTACGTCACCGACCCGAGCAGCCGCGCCCAGCGGTGGTGCGAGGGCAGCAACGACCGGTGCAGCATGTCGGGGTTCGTCAGGACGTACTCGGCGTGGTCGCGGGTCCAGTCCCGCTCCTCGCGCGAGCTGTCGCCGTCGTGCGCGGAGAGGCGTACGTCGAGGCGCAGCGACTCCAGGCCCGCGAGCTGGTCGTGCGCCAGCGCCTTCGTCGGCGCGAGGTAGAGCACCGAGGCGCCCCGCTCGCCGCGGGGACCACGGGCCGCGCGGATCGCGGAGAGCGCCGGCACCTGGTAGGCCAGCGACTTCCCGGACGCGGTTCCGGTGGCGACGATGACGTGGTCGCCGGCGTGGGCGGCGTCGGCGGCGACGACCTGGTGGCGCCACGGACGGGCCACGCCCTGGGCGGCGAACGCACCGCGTACGTCGTCGGGCACCCAGTCCGGCCAGTCCTCGTGGACCGCTTCCCGGGCGGGCAGCACCTCGAGGTGCTGAAGCCGTTCCTCGCGACCCGGCACCCCCGTGAGCCGTCGGACGAGCTCGTCGACCGGGGGCAGCGCGCGGAGTGGGGACTGGCTCACCCACGCAGTCTGGCAAACGCCTGGGACGGTGAGCGGTGGAGTGTGGCCCGTCCCCAAGTGCAGGGGAGTCCTGCGCAACCCTTGTGACTCGTGGTTTGATACGACCCGGAAAGAAAAAGGGGCACTCGCGTGCCCGCAGGCGCACTGTCCGAACGAGTTCGGGGACCGGGGAGCAGTCGTGGATCTCACCCTTGCTACGCGCGAGGTGGACGGCCGCGCCGTCGTGGCCGTCGGCGGGGAGATCGACGTCTACACCGCACCCAAGCTGC
Organism: Nocardioides furvisabuli; assembly: GCF_021083185.1. Taxonomy (GTDB): domain Bacteria; phylum Actinomycetota; class Actinomycetes; order Propionibacteriales; family Nocardioidaceae; genus Nocardioides; species Nocardioides furvisabuli. Next base: position 206,845 of record NZ_JAIGQB010000001.1, read on the forward strand.
GCGACTGCATCACCGACCTCGTCGGCGCCGGCACCTACGACATCGTCATCGACCTCGAGGCCGTCGAGTTCCTCGACTCCACCGGCCTCGGCGTGCTCGTCGGGGGGCTGAAGAAGGTCCGCGCCCACGACGGCTCGCTCGACCTGGTCTGCACCCAGGAGCGCCTGCTCAAGATTTTCCGCATCACCGGCCTGGCGAAGGTCTTCGTCATCCACGACGCCGTCGGCGCGTCCGGCGCCTGACGCCGCCCCTGCGCTTGCACCTCCCCCTCCAAGCAGGTTCGGAGGGGTTTGTCGTGCTCCGGTCCAGTTGCGCAGTGTGGCGTAGGTCACGCCGCCACGTGATCTGGGTCACGTCTGCGTAGACTCCGGCGCGTTCGAGGTTGACGTATCAGTCCTAGGAGGACGCGCATGACGGGGATCCTGCCCGCGCTCGTGAAGCCGGAGCTCGAAGGCACCAACCTGGTCCTGGTCGTCGTCGTCGCCCTGATCGCGCTCGGCGCGCTCGGGATGGCCGCGATGTTCAGGTCGCAGGTGTTGGCCGCCGGCGAAGGCACCGACAGCATGAAGACCATCGCCCAGGCCGTGCAGGAAGGCGCCAACGCCTACCTGACCCGGCAGTTCCGGACCCTTGCCATCTTCGCGGCGATCGCGTTCTTCGCGCTGCTCGTGCTGCCGGCCGACGACATGACCGTGCGGATCTTCCGATCGGTGTTCTTCATCGTCGGCGCAGGCTTCTCGGCAGCCGTGGGCTATCTCGGGATGAACCTCGCGGTCCGCGCCAACCTGCGCGTCGCGGCAGCCGCCGAGTCCACCGGCCGCGAGCCGGCGATGACGATCGGCCTGCGCACCGGGGCGATGGTCGGCATGCTCACCGTGGGCCTCGGCCTGCTGGGCGCCAGCCTCGTCGTGCTGTTCTTCCAGGCCTCGGCGCCCGAGGTGCTCGAGGGCTTCGGCTTCGGCGCGGCGCTGCTCGCCATGTTCATGCGCGTCGGTGGCGGCATCTTCACCAAGGCCGCCGACGTCGGCGCCGACCTGGTCGGCAAGGTCGAGCAGGGCATCCCCGAGGACGACCCGCGCAACGCCGCGACCATCGCCGACAACGTGGGCGACAACGTCGGCGACTGCGCCGGCATGGCCGCCGACCTCTTCGAGTCGTACGCCGTCACGCTGGTCGCCGCGCTGATCCTCGGCTCGCAGGCCTTCGGAGACAAGGGCCTGGTGTTCCCGCTGCTGATCCCTGCCATCGGTGCCCTCACCGCGGTCGCGGGCGTCTACCTGACGAAGCCCAAGGCTGACGAGAACGGGCTGACGACGATCAACAAGTCGTTCTACATCTCCTCGGGCATCGCCGCGGTGGCGAGCGTCGTGCTGTCCTACCTCTACCTGCCGAGCAGCTTCTCGGAGTTCACGAACATCGCCGCCGACCTCACGAGCGCCGACGGTGACCCCCGCTTCATCGCCGCCTCCGCAGTGGTCATCGGCATCGTGATGTCGGCCGGCATCCTGGCCCTCACCGGCTACTACACCGGCACCGAGTACCGCCCGGTCAAGGACGTCGGCAAGACCTCGATCACCGGTCCTGCCACCGTCATCCTGTCCGGGCTGTCGGTCGGTTTCGAGTCGGCGGTCTACACGACCCTCGTCATCGGTGCCGCGGTCTTCGGTGCCTACCTCCTCGGAGGCGCGGCGCTCACGGTGTCGCTGTTCGCCGTGGCCCTGGCCGGCTGCGGCCTGCTGACCACCGTCGGCGTCATCGTCGCGATGGACACCTTCGGCCCGGTCTCCGACAACGCCCAGGGCATCGCCGAGATGTCGGGCGACGTCAGCCCCGCCGGCGCGCAGATCCTCACCGAGCTCGACGCGGTCGGCAACACCACCAAGGCCATCACCAAGGGCATCGCGATCGCGACGGCCGTGCTCGCCGCGACCGCGCTGTTCGGCTCGTACGCCACGTCGGTGTTCGAGTCGCTGGCCGAGGCCAACGTCGGCCTCGACGAGGCCTACCTGCTGGACTTCAGCGTCTTCAACCCGGCGGTCATCGTCGGCGTGCTGCTGGGTGCGGCCGTGGTGTTCCTCTTCTCCGGCCTCGCCATCAACGCGGTCGCCCGCGCTGCCGGCGCGGTCGTGATGGAGGTCCGCCGCCAGTTCCGCGAGATCCCCGGCATCATGGAGGGCACCGGTCGTCCGGAGTACGGCAAGGTCGTCGACATCGTCACCAAGGACTCGCTGCGCGAGCTCGTGACGCCCGGCATCCTGGCCGTCCTGGCGCCGATCGCCGTGGGCTTCGGCCTCGGTGCGACCGCCCTGGCCGGCTTCCTCGCCGGGGCCATCGGCACCGGCACCCTGATGGCTGTTTTCCTGGCCAACGCCGGTGGTGCGTGGGACAACGCCAAGAAGCTGGTCGAGGACGGCCACCACGGTGGCAAGGGCTCGGCCGCCCACGAGGCGACGATCATCGGTGACACCGTCGGTGACCCGTTCAAGGACACCGCCGGCCCGGCCATCAACCCGCTGATCAAGGTGATGAACCTCGTCTCGCTGCTCATCGCGAGCGCGGTCGTCTCCCTGAGCGTCGGCGACGACCAGAACGACGCGCTCCGCATCGTGATCGCGCTGGTCGCGGTCGCGTTCATCGCGGGCGCGGTGGTCGTGTCCAAGCGGCGCGAGGTGGTGATCTCCGACGACGGCGACAACGCCGGCTCGTCGTCGTTCACCCCGCACCCCGACCACGCCTGACGCGGCCGCGGCCCCTCGGTCGCGATCCCCGGGTACCCGGGGAAACTGGAGCCTCACCCCCGAAACTTCGGGGGTGAGGCTCCAGTCTTGATACGGAAGCCCCGGAGCGGAAGGCGATCGGGCCGCGGCGGTCTGGGAGGCTGGCGCCATGCCCGACGACCTGGACCTCGCTGCGCCGCTCCGTGAGGCGCTGCTCGCCGCCGACTTCACCTACGACCGGGTCGCCGAGGCGATCGGCGAGGACGCGCACCGCGCGCTCGGGCGCAACGAGACCCTCCCCGCGCTGCGGCGTACGTCGTCCGGCTCGGCGCTCGACACGCTGGTGCGGCTCTTCCTGCTGCAGTCCCCGGTCGACCGCGCCGATGCCGAGCGGACGCTTCCCGGCCTCGTCGACCGGCTCTGCAACGCCGGGCTCCTCCAGCAGAGCGTCGGCGAGGTCGCGGCACGGATGGACTGTCGGCCCTACGCGACCTCCGAGGTGGAGGAGGACCGCGACCTCTGGGTGGTCTCCGACCTGACCCCTGGGCTCGACGGCGCCCCGGTCGCTGTCGGCGCCGACCACGTGCTCGGCATCTCCAGCGCCTCGACGAGCCTGGCCCAGCTCACCATGCGCGAGCCCGTCGGTCGCGCCCTCGACCTCGGCACCGGCTGCGGCGTCCAGGCGCTCCACCTCGCCGCGCACGCGAACCACGTCGTCGCGACCGACGTCAACGCCCGTGCGCTGTGGATGACCCGCTTCAACGCCGCGCTGAACGACGTCTCCGTCGACGTGCGCGACGGGTCCTTCTTCGAGCCCGTCGCCGGCGAACGCTTCGACCTGATCGCCACGAACCCGCCCTTCGTGATCTCCCCGGCGACCGGCGAGCGGCTGGTCTACCGCGACTCCGGCCTGCCCGGCGACCGCGTCGTCGAGCACATCGTGCGCACGGGCCCCGACCACCTCGCGGAGGGAGGCTGGCTGCAGGTCCTGGCCAACTGGTCGATCGTCGACGGCCGCCCCTGGGACGAGCGCCTGGGCTCCTGGCTGCGCGCCGACTGTGACGCGCTCGTGGTGCAGCGCGAGACCCTCGACCCGGCGTCCTACGTCGAGCTGTGGCTCAAGGACAGCGGCCACCACGGCGGGCCGGACTACGCCCGTCGCTACGACACCTGGCTGTCGTGGCTGGAGGAGAGCGGCATCGAAGGCATCGGTTTCGGCTGGATCAACGTGCGCCTCGGAGCCGGGACCGCCGCTCGCCACGAGCTCCTCGAGTGGCCCTACGACGTCGAGCAGCCCATCGGTGCGGCGATCCACGACTGGGGCACGGCCGTGGAGGACCTGCGCGGCCTCACCGACGACGCGCTGATGGGCACCTCCCTGCGTGCCCGCGAGGACGTCCAGCAGGAGGCGGTCGGCCGTCCCGGAGCGGAGGACCCCGAGGCGATCGTGCTGCGCCAGCAGCGTGGCTTCCGCCGTGCTCGCACCGCCGACACCGTCGAGGCCGCCTTCCTCGGCGCGTGCGACGGCGACCTGGGCGTGGGCCAACTCCTCGGGGCGCTCGCCCAGCTCACCGACACCGACGCCGACCAGCTGCAGAGCACCTACCTCCCCGTCGTGCGCGAGCTCGTGAGCGAGGGCTTCCTGGAGGTCATCGGACCGGCGTGAGCGCTGCGTCGTCGCGCGCCTGCTCGGCCAGCGAGGTGTCGCGCAGCTCGACGAGGTCGCGGCGCACGGATGCCGCGAGCAGCTCGACCCGCCCGACCGCCAGCAGCGCCGGGGCGCCGCACGACCACGGCCGCGCACTGTCCCAGCCGAGGCGCCGCACGTGCCCGAGGACCTGGTTGCCGCACGCGTTGAGCGAGGACGTGCCGAGCAGGTCGGCGACCCGGACCTGGGTGATCGGCCCCTCCGGTCCGATGGCCGCGTTGGCCTTGCCGACGACCCACGCGACACCTCCCGCGAGCCGCGCAGGTGTCATCCGCTCGGCGAGCTCGGGCAGCCGGTCGCGGGCCAGGAGCAGGCACTCCCTCAGCGGCGCGGCCAGGTCGGCGGGCAGCAGCGTCTCGCGCAGGTCGCCCAGCAGCTCGTCGGCGACCAGCCACGCCTCGTCGGCGACGGGGTCGAGGTGGTCGCGCAGGCGCGGCAGCGCGACGGGGGAGCCGGTCATCGCCAGCAGCTCCTCGCGGCTGCCGGCCACGCAGTCCAGCCAGCGCAGCGCCTGCTCGTGTCGCGGCAGCGGCGGCGGGGCCTGGACCACCGGGGGTCGCAGGTCCTCGTCGTGGCGTCGCGCCACGTCGGCGTATGTGCTGTCCTCGACACGCTCGCTCCACGCGTCGACGAGCCGTCCGTCGACGAAGACGAGGTGGCTGAGCCGGCCGCCCTCGTGGAGCCGCTCCCGGGGCTCGGGCCAGAGCAGCGTGTCGTAGCGGTGGTCGTACATCGGTCCTCCTGGGTAGTGGGCGTGGGTCCACCGTGAGCACCGGTTCCGACACCGAGGGACCCTCGTCCACAGGTCGCTCCGGACGGGGTGTCATCCACAGGCCGAGGGTCCGAAAGTGGCCCGGGACGGGTCGCCGGAGCTCGCCCGGAGTGGCGAAGTCCGGATGTGGCGCTACCGTTGCGGCGCTGAGCAACATCGCAGCGCACACCTGAGGGAGCAACAGAAGTGGCAAAGCTCGTCATCGTCGAGTCCCCGGCCAAGGCCCGCACCATCGGCGGCTACCTGGGCGCGGACTACGTCGTCGAGTCCTCGATCGGGCACATCCGCGACCTGCCCAACAACGCCGCGGACACCCCGGCCAAGATCAAGGACAAGCCGTGGGGCCGCCTCGCGGTCGACGTCGACAACGGGTTCGAGCCCTACTACGTCGTGCCCCGCGACAAGAAGAGCCACATCGCGAAGCTGAAGAAGCTGGTGAAGGAGGCCGACGCCCTCTACCTCGCCACCGATGAGGACCGCGAGGGCGAGGCGATCGCCTGGCACCTCCTCGACGAGCTCAAGCCGCCGAAGGGCCTGCCGGTCCACCGGATGGTCTTCCACGAGATCACCAAGCCCGCGATCCTCGCCGCGGTCGAGAACCCGCGCCAGATCAACGACGACCTCGTCGAGGCCCAGGAGGCGCGCCGCATCCTGGACCGCCTCTACGGTTACGAGGTCTCCCCGGTGCTGTGGAAGAAGGTCATGTCCGGCCTCTCCGCCGGCCGCGTGCAGTCGGTGGCGACCCGCCTGGTGGTCGACCGCGAGCGCGAGCGGATGAAGTTCCGCGTCGCGTCCTACTGGGACCTCGACGCCACCTTCGACGCCGGCACCGGTCACGACCCTCGGATGTTCCCCGCCAAGCTCCACAGCGTCGACGACGTCCGCGTCGCCCGCGGCTCCGACTTCGACAACACCGGCGAGCTCAAGGGCAAGGCCGAGCGGGTCCACCTCAGCCGCGCCGACGCCGAGGCGCTGGCCTCGGGCCTCACCGAGACGTCGTACGACGTCCGCTCGGTCGAGTCCAAGCCCTACCGCCGCTCGCCGTACGCCCCCTTCCGCACCACCACGCTGCAGCAGGAGGCCAGCCGCAAGCTCGGCATGAGCGCGAGCGTGACGATGTCGGTCGCGCAGCGGCTCTACGAGAACGGCTTCATCACCTACATGCGTACGGACTCCACGACGCTGTCGGGAGCAGCCGTCGGTGCCGCTCGCGACCAGGTCCGCGAGCTCTACGGTGCCGAGTACCTCCCCGACTCGCCGCGCACCTACGCGTCCAAGGTCAAGAACGCCCAGGAGGCGCACGAGGCGATCCGCCCGGCCGGCGAGTCGTTCCGCACGCCCGCCCAGACGGGGCTGTCGGGCGAGCAGTTCCGTCTCTACGAGCTGATCTGGATGCGCACCGTCGCCTCGCAGATGAAGGACGCGGTCGGCAACTCGGTGACGATCCGCATCGGCGGCGCCGCGGCCGACGGACGCGACGTCGTCTTCAGCTCCAGCGGTCGCACGATCACCTTCCACGGCTTCCTCAAGGCCTACGTCGAGGACATCGACGACGCGTCCAAGCGCAAGGACGACGCCGAGACCCGCCTGCCCAACCTCACCAAGGGCGCCGCCGTCTCGGCCGCCACGTTGTCGCCCGAGGGCCACGAGACCAAGCCGCCGTCGCGCTACACCGAGGCGACGCTGATCAAGGAGCTCGAGGACCGTGAGATCGGCCGTCCGTCGACGTACGCCTCGATCATCGGCACCATCCTCAACCGCGGCTACGTCTACAAGAAGGGCACCGCGCTGGTGCCGGCGTGGCTGGCCTTCTCGGTGATCCGGCTGCTGGAGGAGCACTTCCCGCGCCAGGTGTCCTACGAGTTCACCGCCTCGATGGAGGACGTGCTCGACGAGATCGCGGGCGGTCGCAAGGACCGCGCCACCGAGCTCGGCGAGTTCTACTACGGCGCCGGCGAGGTGGTCGGGCTCAAGACGCTCGTCACCGACCTCGGCGAGATCGACGCCAAGGAGATGGCGACCTTCCCGATCGGCGAGGGCATCGACCTCCGCGTGGGTCGCTACGGCCCCTACGTCGAGGGCCCGGGCGAGGGCGAGGCCGGCGCGCCGGTGCGTGCGAACGTCCCCGACGACCTCCCGCCCGACGAGCTCACCGTGGCCAAGGCCAAGGAGCTGCTGGCCAACCCGGCCGGCGAGGAGCAGGTCGTCGGCAACCACCCCGAGACCGGGCTCCAGATCGTGGCGAAGAACGGTCGCTTCGGCCCCTACGTCACCGAGGTGCTGCCCGAGGACGCGCCGAAGAGCGCCAAGCCGCGCACCGGCTCGCTCTTCAAGTCGATGACCCTCGACACGGTCTCCCTCGAGGAGGCGGTCAAGCTCCTCGACCTGCCCCGCGTCGTCGGCACCGACGAGGACGGCACCGAGATCACCGCTCAGAACGGTCGCTACGGGCCCTACCTCAAGAAGGGCACCGACTCGCGCAGCCTCACCTCCGAGGACCAGATCTTCGGCATCACCCTCGACCAGGCCAAGGCGATCTACGCCCAGCCCAAGCAGCGCGGTCGCGGTGCGGCCACCCCGCCGCTGAAGGAGCTCGGCAACGACCCGGTCTCCGGGCAGCCGGTGATCGTGAAGGCGGGCCGCTTCGGCGAGTACGTCACCGACGGTGAGTACAACGCCACGCTCCGCAAGGACGACACCGTCGAGTCGCTCACCCTCGAGCGAGCGGCCGAGCTGCTCGCCGAGCGTCGCGAGCGCGGTCCGGCGAAGAAGGCGGCCAAGAAGGGCGCGAAGAAGGCACCGGCCAAGAAGACCGCCGCCAAGAAGACGCCGGCGAAGAAGACTGCTGCGAAGAAGACTGCTGCCAAGAAGACGACGAAGGCTGCGGCGAAGAAGTCCTGACCCGGACCTCCCGCAGACGCGCGGACATTGGTCTTCCGAGTCGTGCCTGCCACGCGGGGCGGCGCGGTCGTGGGCTCACCAATGCCTGCGCGTCTGCGGGTCTGGGCATCGGCGCCGCGGCGGGTGTGGGCGCCCGCCCGTAGGGTGTGCCACGTGAGCGCTGGCGTGGTGTCGGAGACCGGGCTCTTCGTCTGCTTCGAGGGCGGCGAGGGGGCCGGCAAGTCGACCCAGTCCCGGCTGCTCCACGACTGGCTGGTCGCGCGCGGCGAGACGGTGCTGCTCACCTTCGAGCCGGGCGACACCCCGGTCGGCAAGGAGCTGCGGCGGATCGTCCTCGACCCCGCCACCGGTGACCTGTCCGACCGCACGGAGGCGCTGCTCTACGCCGCCGACAAGGCCGAGCACGTCGACCACGTCGTGCTGCCCGCGCTGGAGCGCGGCGAGGTCGTCATCACCGACCGCTACGTCGACTCGACCCTGGCCTACCAGGGCGCGGGCCGGACGCTCGACGTCGCCGAGGTGGAGGCGGTCGCCCGCTGGGCCACCCACGACCTGCGCCCGCACCTGACCGTCGTCCTCGACCTCGCGCCGGAGGCCGGCCTGGGCCGCTTCGACGGGCGCGACCGGATCGAGGGCCAGTCGCTGGAGTTCCACGAGCGGGTCCGGCAGGGCTTCCTCGACCTCGCGGCCGCCGACCCCGACCACTACGTCGTCCTCGACGCCCGCGCCCCGGTCGAGGAGATCGCCGCCGCGATCCAGGAGCGCATCTCGCCCCTGCTGGGGACGCGATGAGCGTCTGGGACGACCTGGTCGGCCAGCGCGCCGTCCTCGACACGCTCCGCCACGCGGCCGCGGGTGAGGGGATGACCCACGCCTGGCTCTTCACCGGCCCGCCCGGCTCGGGCCGGTCCAACGTCGCGCGGGCCTTCGCCGCGGCGCTGCAGTGCGAGACCCGCACCGGGTGCGGTGAGTGCGAGCCGTGCCGTCTCGGCATCAGCGGCTCCCACCCCGACATCAAGTGGGTGCGCTCGGAGACGTCCGTGCTCTACGTCGACGACATGCGCGACCTCGTGCAGGCGGCGGCGAAGTTCCCGTCGGTGGGTCGCTGGCAGATCGTGGTCATCGAGGACGCCGACCGCCTCGGCACGCCCGAGAACCCGCGCACCGGCAACGCCCTCCTCAAGGCGATCGAGGAGCCCACGCCGCGCACGGTCTGGCTGCTGTGCGCGCCGACCCGCGCCGACGTGCTGCCCACGATCGCCTCGCGCTCGCGCCACGTCACCCTCGCCACCCCGACCGGGGAGCAGATCACCGACTTCCTCGTCCGCTCCGGGATCGACGCCACCGTCGCGTCGTTCGCCGCCCGCGCCAGCCAGGGCCACATCGGTCGCGCCCGCGCCCTCTGCGTCGACGAGGGCACCCGGAGCCGGCGCCGCGAGATCGTGTCGCTGCCCGCCCGGCTGACCGGCATCGGGAGCTGCATGACCGCGGCCACCCACCTCAACGAGCTGGCCAAGGTGGAGACCGAGGCGATCACCGCCGAGACCGAGCAGCGCGAGCTCAAGGACCTCCAGTCGATCTTCGGCAGCGAGCGCAAGGACCTCGCCAGCCGCTCCTACCGCGCGGCCCTCTCCTCGCTGGAGAAGCTGCAGAAGCAGAAGGCCAAGCGCCGCGTGCTCGACGTGATCGACCGGGCGCTGATGGACCTCGTCTCGGTCTACCGCGACGCGATCGCGCTGTCGATGGGCGCCCCGGGCATGCTGGTCAACGAGGAGCTGCGTGGCGACGTCGAGACCCTCGCACGTGCCGCGACGTCCGAGGAGCTGCTGCGCATGATCGACGCGATCTTCACCGCCCGCGAGCAGATGCTGGAGTTCAACGTGCCCCCACAGCTGGCCCTCGAGTCGATGATGGTCGCGCTGCGACTGCCGGCAGGTCGTCGGTGAAGCGGGTCGTCGCCGTGATCGCCGTGCTGGTCCTGGCGGTCACCACCTTCGCCGCCGTGGGTCTGGCGATCCGCGGTGCGCTGCCCGACGACAGCGGCCCGACCGCTCGCCCGACACCCTCGCCGACCACGCCACCGCCCGCGTCGGTCACCGAGGCGCCTGCGCCGGACCTCGCCGACCTCTACTCCCAGCGCATCGACTGGCAGCCGTGCGAGACCAACGACGAGCACGACTGCGGCCTCCTCACCGTGCCCGTCGACTACTCCGAGCCGCAGGGGGAGGCGATCGACCTCGCGCTGCTGCGCGTGCCCGCCAGCGGCGAGCGCGTCGGCTCGATGGTGGTGAACCCCGGCGGTCCCGGCGCCCGCGGGACGTCGTACGCCGCTGCTGCCGGTCAGGTCTTCCGCGAGCCACTGCTCCAGGGCTTCGACGTCGTCGGCTTCGACCCCCGCGGGGTGGGCCGCTCGGCGCCGGTCGACTGCCTCAGCGACGAGGCGCTCAACGCCTCCCTCGCCGGCGACCCGACCCCGGACACCCCCGAGGAGCAGGCCGCCTACCGGGAGGGCGTGCTGTCCTACGGCGACAAGTGCGTCGAGAACTCCGGCCCGGTCGTCGGGCACGTGACCACCACCGAGGCCGCGCGCGACATGGACGTGCTCCGCTCGGCGCTGGGGGAGGAGACGCTGACCTACTTCGGCGCGTCCTACGGCACCAAGCTCGGTGCGACCTACGCCGAGCTGTTCCCCGAGCAGGTCGGGCGGTTCGTGCTCGACGGCGCCGTCGACGTGGCGCTCGACCCGCAGTCTCTCTCGCTCGACCAGGCCGAGGGCTTCGAGACCGCGCTGCGCGCCTACGTGCAGAACTGCCTCGACTCCACCGACAACTGCTTCCTCGGCGACAGCGTCGAGGAGGGTCTTGCCACGATCAGCGGCCTGCTCGACACGATCGACGAGAAGCCGCTCCCGGCGGGCGAGCGAGAGCTGACGGTCGGCAACGCGTTCTACGGCATCATCACGCCGCTCTACAACCGCGACTACTGGTTCCTGCTCAGCACCGCGCTGGCATCGGCGCTGGAGGGCAAGGGGTCGGCGCTGATGCAGCTCGCCGACGCGTACGCCTCGCGCAACGCCGACGGCACCTATGTCGACAACTCGATCGAGGCCAACTACGCCATCAACTGCCTCGACGACCCCACGTCGGTGCCGTTCGGCAAGGTGCCGGCGCTGTTCGAGGTCTTCGAGGAGGCCTCGCCGACCTTCGGGCGGGTCTTCGCCTGGGGGATGACGAGCTGTCGCGGCATCGCGGTGACCTCGAGCGAGGAGCCGCTGACGATCCGCGGGGAGGGTGCGGCGCCGATCGTCGTGCTCGGCACCAGCCGCGACCCCGCGACGCCGCTCAAGTGGGCGCGCACCCTCGCCGGCCAGCTCGACTCCGGCGTGCTCGTCGAGCGCGACGGCGACGGCCACACCGCCTACAACGCCGGCAACGAGTGCATCGACACCCTTGTCGAGGACTACCTCCTGGCGGGCGACGTGCCGGCCGACGGCACGACCTGCTGAGCGGCTCTCTCGCCGGACCCCTCGAACGTCATACGGACCCGCACCCATGGGTGCAGGTCCGCATGACGCAGAGAGGGGCCGGTGGTCAGCCCTCGAGCGCCGCGTCGAGCGTGATGTCGACGCCCGTGAGCGCCTTGCTGATCGGGCAGCTCTGCTTGGCCTTCTCGGCCGCGTCCTTGAAGCCTGCCTCGTCGAGTCCGTCGACCTCGCCGCGGACGGTGAGGGTGATGCCGGTGAGCTTGAAGCCGCCAGCGTCCTTGTCCTCACCGAGCTCGACGTCGGCGGTGACCTCGAGGGACTGCGGAGTGCCACCGGCCTCGGCGATGAGCGCCGAGAGCTGCATGGCGTAGCACGAGGAGTGGGCGGCAGCCACGAGCTCCTCGGGGCTGGTGGTGCCTCCGGCCTCCTCGGCGGCGCGCTTGGGGAACGAGACGTCGTACGTCCCGACGCCGGAGCTGGTCAGCTCGACCTGGCCGGAGCCGTCCTGCAGTCCGCCGTTCCAGGCAGTGCGTGCGGAGCGAGTGGGCATGGATCCTCCTCGTTGAAAGTTCTACGGACGACTCGACCCTAGCCCGGCCGTCCATGGGCGAGCGGGGCTGATTTCAGTCCCGGGGCGCCCGCTCCGTATACTCGCCCGCGGTCCACCGAGCACTCCTCGGCGGACCACGCCGCCTTAGCTCAGTCGGTAGAGCGAGTCACTCGTAATGACTAGGTCGTCGGTTCGATTCCGACAGGCGGCTCTGACGCCCCCGGGGACCCGAGACCCTGGGGGCGTCTCCTGTTCCGACCCACCATGACCATCCGGAACACGAAGAACCGGACGAGGCCCGTGCTGAGGTTGGCCGCGACGAGCACCGCCACCTCCTGCGTGCGCGACGGCGCGTCGACCAGGGCCCCCAGCAGCCACAGTGATCCGGCAGTGACGGCGAGGCTGAAGCCCAGCAGCGCCAGGCCCAGCGCCTGGTGTCTCGCGGTCCGCTCGGTGCCGCGGACGCCGAAGGTGATCCGGCGGTGCCCGAAGGTGCCGGCGATGGTCGACAGCACCAGGGCGATCGCGTTCGCCGGCTGGGCGCTGAGCTCTGCCCGCAGCAGGACGTAGAGCAGGCCGTAGAGCACGTTGAACGCACCGCCGACGCACGCGAAGACGACCAGCTGGACGAGGATCGCCCTCCACCGCGCGACATCGACCCGGCCCATGGCGCGAGGCTACTCGGAGTCGTCCGTGGCAGGATGCCGAGGCGTGAGGGTCGCCCTCCAGATCACCTGCGTCAACGACGCCATGTTCCCCGACACGGGGAAGGCCGTCGTGAGGCTGCTGCGCCGTCTCGGCGTCGAGGTCGACTTCCCGCGGGCGCAGACGTGCTGCGGTCAGCCGATGGTCAACACCGGCTACCTCGACGAGGCCGTGCCGGTCGTACGCCGCTTCGTCGACGCGTTCGCCGGCTACGACGCGATCGTCACGCCGTCGGGCTCGTGCGCGGGCTCCGCGCGGCACCAGCACTCGATCGTGGCCGAGCGCTCGGGCGACCCGGCGCTGGCCGCCGCGGTCGCCGGGACCGGACCGCGGACGTACGAGCTGTCGGAGTTCCTCGTCGACGTGCTGGGGGTGACCGACGTCGGGGCCTACTTCCCGCACCGGACGACCTACCACCCGACCTGCCACAGCCTGCGGATGCTCGGCGTCGGCGACCGTCCGACGCGGCTGCTCGAGGCGGTGCGCGGGATCGAGCTGGTCGACCTGCCGCACGCGAGCGAGTGCTGCGGCTTCGGCGGCACGTTCGCGCTGAAGAACGCGGACACCTCGATCGCGATGGGCGCCGACAAGGCGCGCCACGTGCGCGACACCGGCGCCGAGGTGCTGGTCGCGGGCGACAGCTCCTGCCTGATGCACGTGGGCGGCATGCTCTCGCGCCAGCGTGCCGGCGTACGTGTGATGCACCTGGCCGAGGTGCTGGCCTCGACCGAGGACACCGAGGGGGAGCTGGGATGACGGGCACCTTCGTCGGGATGCCGGCCTTCCCGGCCGCGGCGCGCGAGGCGCTCGGCGACACGCAGCTGCGCCGCAACCTGGCCCACGCGACCCACGTGATCCGCGACAAGCGCGCGAAGGTCGTGGCGGAGGTCGAGGACTGGGAGGAGCTGCGGCTCGCCGGGGCCGGGGTGAAGGAGGCCGCGCTGCGCGACCTGGCCACCCACCTCGAGACCTTGGAGGCGTCGCTGGTCCGTGCCGGCGCGACCGTCCACTGGGACCGTGACGCCGAGGAGGCGTGCGCGATCGTCGCCGCGGTGGCCAAGGCCCACGGCGCCGACGAGGTGGTCAAGGTGAAGTCGATGGCCACCGCCGAGATCGGCCTCAACGAGGCGCTCGAGACCGAGGGCATCGCGGCCTGGGAGACCGACCTGGCCGAGCTCATCGTGCAGCTCGGCGACGACCTGCCCTCCCACATCCTGGTGCCGGCGATCCACCGCAACCGCGCGGAGATCCGCGAGCTCTTCCTGCGCCGGATGGGCGACGTGGGCCGTCCCGCCCCGGCTGAGCTGACCGACGAGCCGGCGGTCCTGGCCGCCGCCGCCCGCGCTCACCTGCGCGAGAAGTTCCTCCGCGCGAAGGTCGCCGTGTCCGGCGCGAACTTCGCCGTCGCCGACACCGGCACCCTCGTGGTGGTCGAGTCCGAGGGCAACGGACGGATGTGCCTGACGCTGCCCGAGGTGCTGGTCAGCGTGGTCGGCATCGAGAAGGTCGTCGCCACCTGGGCCGACCTCGACCCACTGCTGCGGCTGCTGCCGCGCTCGTCGACCGGCGAGCGGATGAACCCCTACACCTCCACCTGGTCCGGCGTGACCCCCGGCGACGGTCCGCAGGAGGTCCACGTCGTGCTGCTCGACAACGGGCGCACCCGCGCGCTGGCCGACGACGTCGGCCGCCAGGCGCTGCGCTGCATCCGCTGCTCGGCGTGCCTCAACGTGTGCCCGGTCTACGAGCGGGTCGGTGGCCACGCCTACGGCTCGGTCTACCCCGGTCCGATCGGCGCGATCCTCAACCCGCTCATGAACGGCGTCTCCGACGAGCAGACCGCGTCGCTGCCGTACGCCTCCTCGCTGTGCGGGGCGTGCTTCGAGGTCTGCCCGGTGCGCATCGACATCCCGTCGGTGCTGGTCGACCAGCGCGCCGCGGTCGTCGACTCCCACCGCGCCGACCGGGTCCCCAAGGCCGAGGCGGTCGCAATGAAGGCCGCCGCCTGGGCGTTCTCCGACTCGCGCAGGCTCGCGTGGGTCGAGCGCGCCTCCGGCCTCGCCGGCCGGGTCTTCGGCCGGTTCTCCCGCACGACCCTCCCGGGGGGACGCCCGGCAGCCGGTCGGCTGCCCGGGCCCGCCGCCGGCTGGACCGGCGCCCGGGACCTGCCAGCGCCGCCGGAGGAGTCGTTCCGGGACTGGTGGGACCGCACGGACGGCGGACGCGACGGGGGAGTCCGATGAGCGCGCGCGACGACATCCTGCGGGGCGTACGCCAGGCGCTGGCCGACGTCTCCCCGGCGGTCGACGTGCCACCCGCACCGCGAGCCCCCGACCGCGGCGACCTGGTCACGCTCTTCGTCGAGCGCGTCGAGGACTACCGCGCCGTGGTCACCCGCTGCGCTCCCGGCGAGGTGGAGCAGGTGGTCCGCGGTGTGCTCGGGTCGGCCCGCGCCGTGGTGCCCCCGGCCCTCGGGCTCGACCTCCCCGGCACCGTGGTCGACGAGGACTTCACCGCCACCGAGCTCGACGCGTACGACGCCGTCGTGACCCGCGCGGCCGTCGGCATCGCCGAGACCGGCACCGTCGTCCTCGACCACCAGCCCGACCAGGGTCGGCGCGCGATCACCCTCGTCCCCGACCTGCACGTGTGCGTCGTCGACGCGAGCCAGGTCGTCGACGACGTGCCCGACGCGATCGCCCTGCTCGACCCCGCCCGACCTCTCACGTGGATCAGCGGCCCGTCCGCCACCAGCGACATCGAGCTCGACCGGGTCGAGGGAGTCCACGGCCCGCGGACGTTCCACGTCGTCCTCGTGGGGTGAGGTGTGCCACGACCGCTGGCGCTGAAGTGCACGTGACCTCGTACGGTCGTGTCATGCACCGTCCCGCCATCGCTCCAGCACAGGCCGAGCTCTTCAAGCGCGCCTTCCGTCGGCACGCCGCGGGCGTGTGCGTGGTGGTCGTGCACGACGAGGCCGGCCCCGTCGGCGCGACGATGACGAGCGTGGCGTCGGTCAGCGCGGACCCCGCGATCGTCTCGTTCTCCGCAGCGAGCTCCAGCCGTCTCGCGCTCGCGCTCGCGGACGGTGCGCGGGTGGGCGTGTACGTCCTCAGCGCGGCGCAGCGACCGGTCGCGACCGCACTCGCCAGGCCGGGGCCGGGTGCGTTCGACGCGGCGCTGGGGTGGGACGTCCTGCCCGACGGGCGGCTGGCGCTCACCGGGGCGGCGAGCCAGCTGCACGGCCGGGTGACGAACCGGGTGCCGGCCGGTGCGTCGGTGCTGGCCCTGATGCAGGTCGACGAGGTGGTGGTCGGGGACCCGGACGTGCGCCCCCTGGTGCACCACGACCGCGACTACTGGGAGCTCGCTCAGCCTGCGACGGCATCCCGCCTGCGGTAGCCCCACAGTCCCGCCGCGACGAGCACCGCGGCCAGCAGGAGCAGGGCGGCGTACGGCACGACCTCGAAGTCGTCGACCGGCACCGCGGCCAGGTGCCAGAACGGTGAGATCGCCTGGACGGCGCCGGGGAGCCCGAGGAGCTGGCCGAGGATGACCTGGAGTGCGATCAGCGCCACCGCGGCCCAGGCCAGCCCGGTCCCGCGGGGGAGCAGGCCGTGGAGCGCCGCGGCGAGAGCGCCGACGACCAGGGTGCCGGGCAGGTAGGCCAGCTGGCCGCCGAGCTGGGGAAGGACCTGGTCCCACTCGCCGCTGCCGAGGCCGTAGCCGACGGCGAGGCCGAGCCCCATGATCACGGTGAGCTTGACCGCAGCGACGAGCGCGAGGGCGGTGGTCGCCGCCATCCAGCTGGTCCTGCTGACCGGCGTCGCCAGCACCACCTCGGAGCGGCCGGCCTCCTCCTCCGCGCGCAGACGCAGCACGGAGGAGACGACGAAGCCGCACGCGACGACGGCCATGAAGAGGTGGATGTAGGCCAGGAAGGCGTCCACGAGAGCGTCCTCGGCTGCCCGCCCGGACGCGCCGAGGACGTCGGCCACCTCGGGGTTGGAGGCGATCAGGTCGGGAACGGTCGGGATCACCGCGCCGTAGAGCATGCCCAGCAGGAACAACCCGACGCCCCAGCCGATGAGCAGGCCGCGCTGGAGGCGGGCCGCGACGCCGAACGGCGTGCCCAGCAACCGGCCCGCGCGTGCCGGACCGGGCCGGGTGGCGAGCAGCCCGCCGCCGAAGTCACGGTGTGCCATCAGCCGCGCGGCCACCGCCAGCAGGAGCGCCGTGAACCCGAGCAGGAGCGCCGCGGGCCACCAGCGTTCGTCACCGAAGGCGTCCATGCCCTGCGCCCAGCCGAAGGGCGAGAGCCACACGAGCGCGTTGTCCTCCATCGCGCCGAGGCCGCGCACCAGGTAGCCGACGGCGACCGCCGCGCCGGCGAGGCCGAGTGCTCCGCGGGCCGAGGTGGACAGCTGCACGGCGACGAGCGTGACCGCGGTGTAGGCCACGCCCAGAAGAGCCAGCCCGGTGCCGTACGTCAGGCTCCCACCGGCGTCCAGCCCGGCTCCGAGCATCGAGAGGGTGGTGACGGCGCCGATGAGCAACGCGGTCGCGACGCCGTAGACGAGACCGGCCAGGGTGGCCGCGTGGCGGCCCAGCACCGTGGAGCGGAGCAGCTCGGCGCGCCCGGACTCCTCCTCGGCGCGGGTGTGGCGCACGACGAGGAAGACCACCATCAGGCAGATGCCGAGCTGGGCGACCTGGGAGATCTCGTTGGCGACGATGCCGCCGAGGGTGTCGAGCCCGACCTGGCGACCGGCCATCAGGTAGCTCACCGGGCTGGTGCCGACGATCCGGGCGTAGCCCGCGATCTTCTCGGGGGTGTCGTAGAGCGGGGGCACGGCCAGCGCACTGGCGACGATGGTGCCGCCGAGGCCGACGACCCACACCGGCAGGCGTACGCGGTCGCGGCGCAGGACCAGGCGCAGGAGGTGCCCAACGCCGGTGACGGACGTGCTGGGCGGGTGGGCGCTCATGCGTCCACCTCGTCGCCGTACTGGCGCAGGAAGAGCTCCTCCAGCGTGGGCGGGTGCGCGGCGAGGGAGCGTACGCCGAGCCCGGCGAG
Source organism: Nocardioides furvisabuli (assembly GCF_021083185.1). Lineage (GTDB taxonomy): Bacteria > Actinomycetota > Actinomycetes > Propionibacteriales > Nocardioidaceae > Nocardioides > Nocardioides furvisabuli. The sequence goes on from NZ_JAIGQB010000001.1 coordinate 224,759, forward strand.
CGCGGTGACGGCCGCGTCGAGGTGGTCGGAGTCGACGTCGAAGGTGACCCGGTTGCCGTGGATCTCGGGGTCGTGGACGCCCGGCACCCCGGCGATCCCGGTCGCGGGGCGGTCGGTCTCGGCGATGACGGTGGTGCGGGTGAGGTGGCGCAGCTCGGCCAGCGTCCCGGACTGCACGACCCGCCCGGCGCGGATGATGCTGATGCGGTCGGCGAGCGCCTCGGCCTCGGCGAGGATGTGGGAGCTGAGCAGGATCGTGGCGCCCTCCTGCTTGAGCTCGAGGACCGCCTCCTGGAACTCGGCCTCCATGAGCGGGTCGAGGCCGGACGTCGGCTCGTCGAGGAGGTAGAGGTCGGCGCGGCTGGCCAGTGCGGCGACGAGCGCGACCTTCTGCCGGTTGCCCTTGGAGTAGGTGCGTGCCTTCTTCGTCGGGTCGAGGTCGAAGCGCTCCAGCATCTCCTCGCGGCGCGCCTCGTCGAGCCCGCCGCGCATCCGGGCGAGCACGTCGATGACCTCCCCGCCGGTGAGGTTCGGCCACAGAGACACATCGCCCGGCACGTAGGCCAGCCGGCGGTGCAGCGTCGCCGCGTCGTGCCAGGGGTCACCACCGAGCATGGTCACCGTGCCGGAGTCGGCCCTCAGCAGTCCGAGCAGGACCCGGATGGTGGTGGACTTGCCGGCGCCGTTGGGCCCGAGGAAGCCGTGCACCTCACCCTGCTCGACGGTGAGGTCGAGGTGGTCGAGCGCGTGGGTGGTGCCGAAGGTCTTGACGATGTCGTGCAGCTCGATGACAGCCATGGCACCGAGTCTGGCACTGCCGATGCCTGCGCACGCCGAGGCATAGTCCGGCGCCCGCCGGTGTTGGGCCCCTCGAACGACGATCCCCCGAGGAAGGACACCTGATGCGTGCAGTGGTCTACACCGAGAGCGGCGACTCCTCCGTGCTGGAGCTGGTCGAGCGCGAGGCCCCCGAGCCCGGACCCGGTGAGGTGCGGGTGCGGATCGTCCGCGCCGGGGTCAACCCGACCGACTGGAAGTTCCGCGCCGGCGGCATGGGGAAGCTCGCCTTCCCCGAGATCGTCCCCGGCCAGGACGGCGCCGGCGACGTGGACGCCGTCGGCCCAGGTGTCACCGACCTCGCGGTCGGCGACCGGGTCTGGACGATGCTCGCCCAGCACACCCGCCCCGGCGGCACGGCGCAGGAGCTGGTGGTCCTCCCGGTGGCCAACGTCGCGAAGCTGCCCGACGCGGCGTCGTACGACCTGGGCGCCTCGCTCGGCGTCCCCGCGGTCACCGCGCACCGGGCCCTCACCACGTCCGAGGACGGACCGGACCGGCTCGCTCCCGGCGCGCTGGCCGGGACGACGGTGCTGGTTGCGGGCGGTGCCGGCGCGGTCGGCAACGCCGCGATCCAGCTCGCCCGCTGGGCCGGCGCGACCGTGATCAGCACGGTGAGCAGCGACGAGAAGGCCGTCCTCGCCCGAGCCGCGGGGGCGCAGCACGTGGTCAACTACCGCGACGGCGACACCGCCACCGCGATCCGCGACCTCGCGCCCGGGGGCGTCGACCTCGTCGTCGAGGTGGCCCCGGCGCAGAATCTCCGCCTCGACCTCGGCGTCATCAGGCCGCGCGCCACGATCGCGATCTACGCCAACAACGGCGGCGACGAGGTCACGCTCAGCGTGCGGGAGACCTTCTCCACCAACGCCCGCTTCCAGTGGGTGCTGCTCTACACCGTCGGGCAGGAGGCGCTGCGCGCGGCGGCGGAGGACGTCAACGCCGCGGTCGCCGACGGGGCGTACGGCGTCGGCGACGAGCACGGCCTGCCGCTGCACCACTACCCGCTCGAGCGGACCGCCGAGGCGCACGCGGCCGTCGAGGACGGCGCGGTCGGCAAGGTGCTGATCGACCTCTGATCAGCCTCTGAGCGCCGCGTCGACCGCGGCGGGGGACAGCACCGCGTCGAGGGCGAGCTGGGCGCAGCCGACCAGCCCGGCGCCCTCGCCGTGCGCGGCGGGCACGACCTGCAGGTCGCGGCCGGCCAGGGCGGTGGTGCTGCCGAACAGCCCCTCGCGCAGGCCGGCGGCGAACATGTCGAAGGCACCGGCCATGTCGCCGCCGACGGCGACGACGCGCGGGTTGGTGACGATGACGAGGGCGGCGAGCGCCTCGCCGATGTGACGACCCGACTCGCGCACGACCGAGCGGGCGCCGCTGTCGCCCTGCACGGCCTGGGCGACGAGGTCGCGCACGTGGTGCACCTCGTGCCCGCTCTCCCGCAGCCGCTCGACGAGCGCCCACCCGCCGGCGACGGTCTCCAGGCAGCCGACGTCGCCGCAGCGGCACGGCAGCCCGACGCCGGCGGCGACCTTGACGTGGCCGAGCTGGCCGGCTGCGCCGCGGTGCCCGCGCCAGATCCGGCCGTCGGCGACGATGGTGACGCCGATGCCGGTCGAGGCCTTGAGGACGAGGGCGTCGTCGTGCTCGCGCAGGGTGGTCGGTTCCACCCGCAGCTGCGAGAGCGCCATGACGTTGCAGTCGGTATCGATGACGACCGGTGCCGACGTGACCTGCCGGATCCAGGGCGCGAGGTCGACGCCGTCCCAGCCGACGAGGGCGGGGGACTCGACGCTCATCACGTGCGCCGGGTCGACGACGCCGGCTAGTGACATCCCCACGCCCTTGACGTCGGAGCCCGCGCGTCCGAGGTCGGCGAGCATCTCGCGGAGGTGGTCGACCACCACCGGCATCACCGTCTCGGGGCCGGCTCCGACCTCCTGCTCGTGGCTGACCGAGGCGAGCACGGTGCCGTGCAGGTCGCACACCGCCACCTGCGAGCGGCTGCGCCCGAGCGCGATTGCGAGCACGAGCCCGGCGTCCGCGTTGAGGACCAGGGTGCTGGCGGGCCGCCCACCGGTGGCGGACTCCTGCGCCCCCTCGACCACGAGGCCGGCACGCTCGAGCGAGTCGAGGCGCGCACTCACCGCCGTACGGGACAGGCCGGTGAGCCGGCCGAGCGCCCCGCGGGTCGAGGCGCGGCCGGAGCGGATGAGGGCGAGGACGTCGCCCGCGCCGACGGACTGCGCCGGGGAGGGGGTGGGGGCGGTCGACGAGCTGGGCATGGTGCGGTGATTGTGGCACCCGCGTCAAATACGTCTTGAAAAGACTGAAGTTCTGTTGCGCGAGGACCTAATCGATCCGTACCGTCCTCGCCATGGCCATCCCCTCGCCCGTCGAGCCCTGTGACTTCACGGTCTTCGGTGGCACCGGCGACCTCGCGCTGCGCAAGCTGCTGCCCGCCCTCTACCTCCGCGACCGCGACGGCCAGCTCCCCGACGGCTTCCGCGTCATCGGCGTCTCGCGCCACACCGCCGACGACGACGCCTACCGCGCGATGGTCCGCGACGCCCTCACCCAGCACGTCAGCTCCGCGGACCTCGACGAGGCGGCGGTCGCGCGGCTCCTGGCCCGGCTGCACCACGTCGAGCTCGACGTCGAGGACGTCGGGGCGTGGCACCTGCTGCACGCGCGGCTCAAGGAGGGCGCCGCCAGCGAGGACGTGATCCGCGTGTTCTACCTCGCCGTCGCGCCCGGCCTCTTCGGCACCATCTGCGAGCACCTCGACGAGGTGGGTCTGGCGACCGAGCGCTCGCGCGTCGTGCTGGAGAAGCCGATGGGCTCCGACCTCGCCACCGCGCGCCGGGTCAACGAGGCCGTCGGCCGGGTGTTCGAGGAGTCCAACATCTTCCGCATCGACCACTACCTCGGCAAGGAGAGCGTGCAGAACCTGCTCGTCACGCGCTTCGCCAACACCTTCCTCGAGCCGCTGTGGAACAGCCACTGGGTCGACCACGTGCAGATCACGGCCGCCGAGTCGCTGGGTGTGGGGGAGCGCGGCTCCTACTACGACCGCTCCGGCGCGCTGCGCGACATGGTGCAGAACCACCTCCTCCAGCTGCTCTGCCTCGTGGCGATGGAGCCGCCGACCTACGTCGACCGTGAGACCGTGCGCGACGAGAAGCTCAAGGTGCTCCAGGCGCTGCGCCCGATGACGCCTGAGCTCGTCGACCGCGACGTCGTCGCCGGGCAGTACGCCGCCGGGCTCTGCGACGGCGCGCCCGCCAAGGCGTACGTCGACGAGGTGGGGCAGCCCTCGGACACCGAGACCTTCGTGGCGCTGCGCACCGAGGTGCAGAACTGGCGCTGGGCCGGGGTGCCGTTCTACCTGCGCACCGGCAAGCGGCTGCCCGAACGGGTCTCGGAGATCGTGGTCGTCTTCAAGGAGCCGCCGCACGCGATGTTCCCCCACAGCGAGGGCCCGACCGAGCCCAACCGGCTGCACATCCGGGTCCAGCCCGACGAGGGCATGCGCCTGCACATGACCGCGAAGGAGCCGGGACCCGGCGGCATCCGGCTGCGGCCGGTCTCGCTCGACCTCAGCTACGCCGCGGCCTTCGGTGCCCGCTCGCCGGACGCCTACGAGCGGCTGCTGATGGACGTCGTGCGCGGCAACCCGACCCTCTTCATGCGCCGCGACGAGGTCGAGGCGGCGTGGGCGTGGGTCGCCCCGATCCTCGACCGCTGGTCGCAGCCCACCCACCGACCCCGGCGCTACCCCGCCGGCACCAACGGCCCCGTCGCCGCCGCGACGCTCCTCGAGCGCGACGGCCGATCCTGGCAGGAGACAGAATGAGCACCCCCCGCACACCCGGCATCCACCCCGTGGTCGCCGAGGTCACCGACCGCATCGTCCGCCGCAGCGCCGGCACCCGTACGGCGTACCTCGCGCGCGTCGACGCCGCGACCAGCACCGGGCCGGCTCGCGGCACGCTGGCCTGCGCCAACCTCGCGCACGGCTTCGCCGCCTCCGAGGAGCCGGTGAAGTCCGGCCTGAAGTCCGGTCGCAAGCCCAACGTCGCGATCGTGTCGTCCTACAACGACATGCTGTCGGCGCACCAGCCCTTCCGCGACGTGCCCGAGGTGCTGAAGAAGTCGATCATCCGCGCCGGCGGTCTCGCCCAGTTCGCCGGCGGCGTGCCCGCGATGTGCGACGGCATCACCCAGGGCCGCGCCGGCATGGAGCTCTCGCTCTTCAGCCGCGACCTGATCGCGATGTCCACCGCGGTCGCGCTCTCGCACGACATGTTCGACGCCGCGATGATGCTCGGCGTCTGCGACAAGATCGTGCCGGGCCTGCTGATCGGCGCGCTCTCCTTCGGCCACCTGCCGACGGTGTTCGTGCCCGCCGGCCCGATGCCCTCGGGCCTGCCCAACGGCGAGAAGGCGCGGGTGCGCCAGCTCTACGCCGAGGGCAAGGTCGGCCGTGAGGAGCTGCTCGAGGCCGAGTCGGCGTCCTACCACTCCGCCGGCACGTGCACGTTCTACGGCACCGCCAACAGCAACCAGATGCTGATGGAGGTCATGGGCCTGCACCTGCCCGACGCGACCTTCGCCAACCCCGGGACCCCGCTGCGCGAGGCCCTGACCCGCGCGGCGGGCGAGCGCGCGGTGGCCATCACGGCGGCCGGCGGCGAGCCCACGCCCGTGGGGCACCTGGTGGACGAGAAGGCGATCGTCAACGCGTGCGTGGCGCTGCTCGCCACCGGCGGCTCGACCAACCACACGATGCACCTCGTCGCGATCGCCGCGGCGGCCGGCATCTCGCTGACCTGGGACGACCTGTCGGACCTGTCGGCCGCGGTGCCGCTGCTGACCCGGATCTATCCCAACGGCAGCGCCGACATCAACCACTTCGTCGCCGCCGGCGGTACGCCGTTCCTCGTCCACACGCTGCTCAAGCACGGCTACCTCCACGACGACGTGCGCACCGTGTCCGGCCGCGGCCTGTGGCGCCACACGCGCGAGGCACGCCTCGACGGCTCCGGTGACAGGGCGGGCGTGACGTGGGAGGAGGGCCCGAAGCACTCGCTCGACACTGACGTCCTCCGGGGCGCCGAGGACCCCTTCGCCCCCGACGGCGGGCTGCGGATGCTCTCGGGCCGACTCGGTCGCGCCGTCGTCAAGACGTCCGCGGTCAAGCCCGAGCACCGCGTGGTCACCGCGCCGGCGATGGTCTTCGACGACCAGGCCGACTTCCTCGCCGCCTTCGCCGAGGGCCGCCTCGACGGGCGCGACCTCGTCGCCGTGGTGCGCTACCAGGGCCCGGCCGCCAACGGCATGCCCGAGCTGCACAAGCTGATGCCCGCGCTCGGGGTGCTCCAGGACCGCGGCCAGCGCGTCGCCATCGTCACCGACGGCCGGATGTCGGGCGCCTCCGGCAAGGTCCCCGCTGCCATCCACGTCACCCCGGAGGCCGCGCTCGGCGGACCGATCGCTCGGGTCCGCGACGGCGACCTGCTGACCGTCGACGCCGAGACGGGTCTCCTCGAGGTCGCCCTCTCCGACGCCGACCTCGACCGCCGCGAGACCACCGGCCGCGCGCCCCACGACGTCGAGTGGGCCGGCACCGGCCGCGAGCTGTTCTCCGGCTTCCGCGCCATCGTCGGCACCGCCGAGACCGGCGCGAGCGTGATCCGTCCCCTGCCCGCCCCCTCGGAGGAGGCCCCCCTTGCCCAGCACGTCTGATCGCCGGTCCCTGCTCTCGCTCGTCCCCGTGGTGCCGGTCGTCGTGCTCGACGACCTCGACCACGCGGTGCCGGTCGCGCGCGCACTCGTCACCGGTGGCCTGCCCGTCATCGAGCTGACCCTGCGCACCCCGGTCGCGCTCGAGGCGATCGCCGCCATCGCCGCCGACGTCCCCGAGATCCTCGTCGGCGCCGGCACCGTCACCTCGCCGGCGCTGGTGGGGCGCGCGGTCGAGGCGGGTGCGCAGTTCCTCGTCTCGCCCGGCACCACGCCGACGCTGCTGCGGGAGATGGCGGGCTCGGGCGTCCCCTTCCTGCCCGGCACCGCCACTGTCTGCGAGGCGATGGCCGTGCTCGAGGCCGGCGTCACGGAGATGAAGTTCTTCCCCGCCGAGGCGTCCGGCGGGGCGGCGTACCTCAGGTCCCTCGCCTCGCCGCTGCCGGCGGCCCGCTTCTGCCCGACCGGCGGGATCACCGCGGCCACCGCGCCGTCGTACCTCGCCCTCACCAACGTCGGTTGCGTCGGTGGCTCCTGGCTGACCCCGTCCGACGCGCTCGCCGCCCGGGACTGGGAGCGGGTCACCGCGCTCGCGGCCGAGGCCGCGCTGATCAGGTCATCCACCGGTCTGTGAGACTCGCTGGCATGTCTTCGATGGAGCACCGCACCCTGGGCAGGACCGGCCGCGAGGTCTCGGTCGTCGGACTCGGCACCTGGCAGCTCGGCGCCGACTGGGGCGACGTGACCGAGGCCGACGCGATGGCGGTCCTCGAGGCGTCCGCCGAGGCGGGCGTGACGTTCTACGACACCGCCGACGTCTACGGCGACGGCCGCAGCGAGCAGCTCGTGGGCCGCTTCGTCGCGACCCACCCCGACGCCGGATTCACCGTCGCCACGAAGATGGGCCGGCGGATGGACCAGGTGCGGTCCAACTACGTCGAGTCCCACTTCCGCGCCTGGCTGGACCGCTCGCGCGCCAACCTCGGCGTCGACACCATCGACCTCGTGCAGCTGCACTGCCCGCCGAGTGAGGTCATCGACGACGACGCGACGTACGACGTGCTCGACACGCTCGTCGACGAGGGCGTCATCGCCTCCTACGGCGTCAGCGTCGAGACCTGCGCCCAGGCGCTCAGCGCGATCGCCCGCCCCAACGTCGCCAGCATCCAGATCATCCTCAACGCCTTCCGGATGAAGCCGCTCGACGAGGTCCTACCCGCCGCCGAGGCCGCCGGCGTCGGGATCATCGCCCGGGTGCCGCTGGCCTCGGGCCTGCTGTCGGGCAAGTACGACCTCGACACGACCTTCGCCGCGGACGACCACCGCACCTACAACCGCGACGGCAGTGCCTTCGACGTCGGTGAGACCTTCTCCGGCGTCGACTACGCCACGGGTGTCGAGGCGGCGCGGGAGTTCTCGTCGCTGGTGTCGCAGGCGGGGCTCTCCGACGTCACGCCGGCGCAGGCCGCCATCGCGTGGATCTGGCAGCAGCCCGGTGTGTCCACGGTGATCCCGGGGGCGCGCAACGTCTCCCAGGCCTCCGCCAACGCGGCCGCCGGGTCCGTCGGCGACCTGCCGGCGTCGTTCCTCGAGGGTGTGGCCGGGCTCTACGACCGGTTGATCCGGGAGCAGGTGCACGGGCGCTGGTGAGCGGGCGACCCATGAACCTCCACCGCCTGGTCGTCGCCGCCGAGCGTGCGTGGGACGGCGCACGCGGCCGGGAGCCCAAGACTCCGGAGAACTTCAGGATCGAGTGCTACATCGGCCACGGCGGGCCGGCCGGCACGATCGTGCGCGGACGGGTGCTCGACAACCCGTCGGAGAAGGAGGTCGAGGAGGGCGAGGACGTCGCCGCGGCCGTGCGGCGTACGGTCGGGAACTTCCTCACCAACGAGCTTCCCGGGGTGCCGCTGCGGGTCACCGTGGGCGGGACGAGCCGCGAGACCGTCACCGACGGCGAGGGCTACTTCCTCCTCCGCCTCCCCACGAAGCCCGAGTCGCTCGAGAGCCCGTGGACCGAGGGAGTCGTCGAGCTCAGCGGCGACTACCGCGGGGTGACGCACCCGCAGACGGCGCAGATCGAGGTGCGCGTCCCGGACGCGAACGCGCAGTTCGGGATCGTCTCGGACGTCGACGACACGATCCTGATGACCGGCGTGCAGCGCGTGCGGCAGATGGTCGTCCAGACCTTCACCGGGTCCTCGCTCACCCGGACGGCGTTCCCCGGCGTGGTCGAGCTCTACCGCGACCTCGCGGCCGGCGTGAACCCGGTCTTCTACGTGTCCTCCAGTCCGTGGAACCTGCACTCCTTCCTGCTCGGCTTCCTGCGCCACCGCGACTTCCCGGTCGGACCGGTGCTGCTGCGCGACCTGCTCGGCACCCGCGCCGGGCGGGAGCAGAAGCACCAGCGCATCCGCGAGGTGCTCGACCTCCACCCGGACCTGCGGTTCGTGCTGCTCGGCGACTCCGGTGAGAAGGATCCCGAGATCTACGCCGACATCGTGCGCGAGTACCCCGACCGGATCATCGCGGTCTACATCCGCGAGGTGCGGCTCGACCCGGGCGACGGTCGCGTGGAGAAGGTGTCCGGTGCCTGGGCCTCCGACGTGCCGTTCGTGCTGGCCGCCGACTCCGACGCCATGCGTCGGCACGCCGCGGGCCTCGGCCTGCTCTGACGGGAAGGGGAGGAATCGTGAAGCGCACCTCGTCCCGGACTGCGGGCCCGGCCGCGACCAGCGGACCGGCGTACGTCGTCGACGACCAGACCGCCATCACGGTGGTCGACGGCAACGTCGAGGTCGTGTCAGCGGGTCACTGGAAGCAGCTGAAGTAGAGCTCGACCCCGTCGTCGATCGCCTGCGCCATCGACTCGGCCTGGTCGTCGGTCAACCGCGAGGTGCCGGTGTGGTCGACGAGGAACGCCTGTCGGTGGGGCGTGCGCCAGAGATGTCGTCCCGGTCCGACGACCCGGGTGGTGAGGCCGCCGTGGGTCTTGGCGCGGTGGTGGCGCCGGCGCAGGGGACCGGAGTTGTGCGGGCCGGTCTGCCCGGGCGGCCCGGTGTCGTCGTAGGGGACGGCGTGGTCGAAGTCGACGCCGTCGCGGGTGGCGCTGCGCGGGGTCCAGGGGAAGCAGTCGCCGCCGGTCTGCACCCAGACGTGGTCCTTGACCGTGTCGGGGTGCTCGTAGGCGTCGACGCGACGGCGGCGCGCGAGGTCGAGGACGGGGGTGACGGTGACGTCCGCGTGGCCGAGGACCTCGCGGAGCTGGCGTACGTCGATGGGGCCGACGCCCTCGATGCGGGCGACGCCGACGCCGGTCCGGAGTGCCTCGTCGGTCACGTGCACGAACAGCCGGCCGCGGTTGCGCAGCTGCGCGAGGCGTCGCGCCGGCATCGTCGTGATCCGGGCGACGGTCTCGGCGAGGTCGTCCGACCCCCAGGCCGGGATCTCGCCGGTCGTGGTGTCGGTGTGCTCGAGCAGCAGCTTGAGCAGGTCGAGCGGGCGGGCGAGCCAGCCCATCGCGATCGAGCGGAGCTCGTCGTGGCTGTGGTCGTGGCCCATCGTCGCGGACAGGATCTCGGCGACGCGCTCCACCATGGCGTCGATCCACGCACCGTCACCGGCGCCCACTCGGGCGATGACGTGACGGTAGCCGAACTCGTCGGCCCTCGAGAGCGAGACATGGCGACGGTGGCGCTCGCGCTCGCGCTCGGCGCGGTGGGTCTCGGGGTCGGCTTCGATGACCTTCGCCCGCGCGAGCTCCAGGACGGTGGACGGCGCGTGCCCGGCGATGGCCCTGGCGACCGCGCGGTCGACGGTGGGGACCTGGTCGTCGAGCAGGGCGCGTGAAAGCACGGCGACCTTCCGAGCCACCCACGGCTCGCACCCGCCCGTCTCGACCACCTCCCACGTCCGAGGCAGGCGGTGGACGAGGTCGAGGCCGTCGGCGATCAACGCCCGCGTGGTGGCGGGATGCGTCTCGCGGGCCATGGCCAGCTCGGGGATCGCGTGCTCGCGGACCTCCGGCGTGCCGTCGCCGCCAGGGGAGACCATCGGGTCGCGGTCGTCGCGCGGGTGGCCCTGGATCGTCGCCCACCGGATCGCGAGCCGCAGCTCCTCCACCTCGGCCAGGCGGCGCGCCCGCAGTCCGTCGGTGGCCAGCACCAGCACCTGGGCCGCCGATGCGGCATCGGTCACCCCGGGGGGCTCAGGTGCCGGGCGGAGGAGGGTCATGCCTCAGTCTATCGAACATGCGTTCGATTCGCAAGGTCAGTTGCCGCGGCACGCCTGACCGGGGGACGGCACGAGGCCCTTCAGGCCGGCCCGCACGAAGATGCCGTAGCTCTGCACCCCGTGGTAGCGGTCGACGCCGCCCGGGCTCTGGTTGCCGCGCACGGCCAGGGCGTCGTCGTTGAACTGCGGCGGGTTGCCCTCGATGCTGTCATCGGTGTCCAGTCCGGAGTAGACACACTCCGACGAGGCGTTGCCGGGCGCCGGGATCGGGTCGCCGTTGCCGTTCACCTCGCCCGCGTTCGCGGCTCCGGCCCCCGCCAGGGCCAGCCCTGCCGTGAGGGCGCACACGCTCATCGCTCGCTTCATCCCTTGCTCCTCCCATGGTCGTCAGGCCGGACGACCTGGCCCGCCCAGATCTACTCCGTCGTCGACCGACGGGCATCGCCGAAACTGAGGAACTCGACGGTGTTCGTGCCGCGCACGGCACGCCGAGCCTGGCGTGGGCCCGCTCGAGCGCGAGGATGTGCCCGTGACCCACGACCGCGTGTTCGGCCAGCTCCCCGACGGGCGTGACGTGCGCCTGCTGACCATCGGCTCCGCGCCGGGGCCGGAGGTGGAGGTGCTGGCTCTCGGGGCGACCGTCCACCGGCTCCACGTCACCGGGGGGGACGGCGTACGCCGCAACGTGGTCCTCGGCCACCCCGACGTCGAGGAGCGGCTCGCGAGCGGCGACTACGTCGGCGGTACCGTCGGGCGCTACGCCAACCGCATCGCCGCCGGCCGTTTCCCGCTCGCCGGCTGCGAGGTCGAGGTCGGCACCCACGACCGCGGCCACAGCCTGCACGGCGGCCCCGACGGCTTCGACGCGCGCCTCTGGGACGTCGTCCACCACACCGACGACTCCGTGACCATGACGCTGACCAGTCCGGACGGCGACCAGGGCTTCCCGGGCACGGTGGACGTCACGGTGCGCTACTCCGTCGCCGCCCACACCGTCCGGGTCGAGATGGGCGCGACCACCGACGCCACCACGGTCGTCAACCTGACGAACCACGCCTACTTCAACCTCGACGGCGAGGGTGCCGGGACGATCGACGGGCACGAGCTGCTCGTCGACGCCGACGACTACACCCCGGTCGACGCCACCGGCATCCCGCTGGGCGCGCACCAGGCCGTCGCCGGGACACCGTTCGACCTGCGCGAGCAGCGCGCGCTCGGACCGGCGATCCGCGCCGAGCACCCGCAGGTGGTCGACGCGCACGGCATCGACCACAACTACGTCCTGCGCGGCAGCGGGCTGCGACGCGCCGCCCGGCTGGTCTCGCCGCGCACCGCCACGGCCGCCGAGGTGTGGACCGACCAGCCCGGCCTGCAGGTCTACACCGGCAACTTCCTCGACGGCACGCGACGCGGCACCGGCGGTGGTCGCTACCGCCAGGGCGACGGCATCGCGCTCGAGCCACAGCTCTTCCCTGACTCCCCGCACCACGCGGAGTGGCCGTCGGCGACGCTCGAACCTGGTGAGACGTACGCCGCCGTGCTCGAGTGGCGCTTCGCCCCCGTGGGGGTGGCTCCCCAGTGACGATCTTGTGATCTGCGGTCACAATGTGCGCGGGAGAGCGCGACCGACGCCCGGTCGCCGAGCGGAGGAGCAGGGGTGTCCGGGGAGAAGACCAGCGCGACCGAGTTCGCCGACCTGGCGCAGGCCATGGGTGCCGCAGACGCCGACCACGACCGGTTGACGATCGCGGTAGAAGCGGCCGTGGAGCTGGTCGGGCCGTGCGCCCACGCCGGGGTGACGTTCAACAGGCGCGGCGAGTGCCTCACCCTCGCCGGGTCCAGCGAGGTCCCCGAGCTGGTCAACAAGCTGCAGAACGAGTCGGGCGAGGGCCCGTGCCACGTCCTCGACCGCGACGAGGAGACGATCATCAGCACCGATCTCCCTCGAGACCAGCGGTGGCCCACGTGGGGAGCGCGGGTGCACGAGGAGCTCGGGCTCAGGTCGTCGATGTCGCTGCTGATCTTCACCGCGCGTGGCTCCTACGGCACGCTCAGCCTGTATGCCGAGCGCGCGCGTGCCTTCCAGGCCGACGACCTCGCCACCGCGCAGGCGCTGGCCGGTCACCTCGCGGTGTCGATGGCCGCGAGCCGCGAGATCATGGGCCTCGGCGTGGCGCTCGCCAGCCGGACGGTGATCGGGCAGGCCGAGGGCATCGTGATGGAGCGGCTCGGCGTCGACGCCGACCAGGCCCTGTCCTACCTCAAGCGGGTCTCGTCGCACACCAACACCAAGCTGGTCGACGTCGCACTCGGGCTGGTGCGCACCCGCCGGCTGCCCGACGCCCAGTCCTGAGGACGGGCAGCAGGACGTCAGGCCAGGCGGTTCAGCACCGTGGTCATGTCGTCCTCGGTGTCGCTGCCGATCTTCTCGAAGACGACCTTCATGATCGGGTCGGCCAGCTTGGCCGCGCCCTGCATCTCGATGTTCGCCTCGTAGGTGACCCGGCTGCCGACGCCGTCGGGGTTCGGCACCACGGTGATCGTGTCGGTGGAGACGGCGCTGTCGTTGCGCCCGACGAGCACGATCGTGTCGGCGGTCAGCTTCTCGAGGGTGTAGTCGAGCTCGGTGCTCACGCCGGCGATCTTCGACGTGTTGTGCCACGTCGAACCGACCGCGACGGGTCCGGTGTCGGTGCGGGTGCAGCTCTCGGTGCCGGGGTCCCACTCCTCGGCGTTGCTGAAGTCCTTCAGGTAGTCCACCACCACGGCGGGCTCGGGGCGGACGTCGAACGTACGGCTCACAGTGGTCATGTCCTCGACGGTAGTCACGCGGCCGCGCGCGACGAACCGCCCGAAGGGGTGCCGGGCTAGCCTCGGGGACATGGCACCCACCATCGCGACCAACACCGACGTCGGGCTCGAGGAGCTGCTGGACTTCGGGTCCCCGCAGGCCTCGCCGGTCGCCGGCGGCTTCGCGCCCGAGGTCGCCGGGTGACAGGGATGCCGACCACCGCACGAGAGCCCGCCTGGAAGGCCGCTGCCCTGCTCACCGCCGGCTTCGTGGCGGTCCTGTGGGTGCTCGAGATCTTCGACGCGGCGACCGGCAACCCGCTCGACTCCTTCGGCGTACGCCCCCGCGACGAGGACGGGCTCGTCGGCGTCGCGGTCGCCCCGATGCTGCACTTCGGCTTCGACCACCTGGTCAGCAACACCGTCCCCGTGCTGGTGCTCGGCTTCCTCACGCTGGCCACCGGGATCGGGCGCGGACTCCTCGCCACGGCCATCATCTGGGTCGTCGGCGGGCTCGGCGTCTGGGTCGTCGCCCAACCCGGCAGCATCCACGCCGGTGCATCGATCCTGATCTTCGGCTGGATCGTCTTCCTGGTCGTGCGCGGCCTGCTCGACCGCCGCCCCACCGAGATCCTCATCGGCGTCGCGGTGTTCCTCCTCTACAGCAGCGCGCTGCTCGGCGTGCTGCCCGGGCAGCCGGGCGTCTCGTGGCAGGGGCACCTGTTCGGCGCGGTCGGCGGCTTCGTCGCCGCGCGGCTCCTCACCACCCGCACCCGCGGTGAGTCGAGCGCCACGTACTGATCGGTGACCTCAAGGCCGATCTGGTCTGCGGCGCCTGAGCGGCTCGGTCGCCGGACCCTCCAGCACGTCGCCGTCGCGCGTGAAGCGCGAGCCGTGCAACGGGCAGTCCCAGGACTCCTCCGCGTCGTTCCACCGCAGCAGCCCGCCGAGGTGGGTGCACACGCCGACGACCCCGCACTCCCGGGCGCTCGCCGCGGCACCCGCTCCGGGCAGCCGCTCACGGGCGACCCGTGCGGCACCTGCGGCGACGGCGCCGGCCACCCCGAGGTTGATCCGCGCGACCTCGCCGAGGCCCGCCACGCTGGGTCGGCGGCCGTGGAGGGTCCGGGCCCACGGTGGCACGCTGCCGAGGATCTCGCCGGAGATCGTGCGGGCCGCGGCGACCGCGTTGGTCATGCCCCACTTCTCGTAGCCGGTGGCGACGTGGATACGCCCCTGCGAGCCCGGGAGCCGGTCGACGATCGGCACGCCGTCGGGGGCGCTGTAGTCCTGCGCGGACCAGTGGTGGGTCTCGACGGCGTCCGGGAACCAGGTCGCGCTCCACGTCCGCAGGGCGTCGAGGTGCTCGAGCTCGGAGGTGGTGCGCCCCACGACGTGGCCGCTGCCGCCGACGACGAGCATGTCGCCCGGCGCGTCCCGCAGCGAGCGCGAGTCCGAACCGCCCGAGAGGTACATCCCGTCCAGGGGACCACCGCCCGAGAGGGCGAGGGCGTAGGAGCGTTGGGGCTCCAGTCGCGCGAAGTGGAGTCCGCGGTCGAGCACCGGCGTCCCCGTCGCCAGGACGACCTGTGCGGCACGCAGGACCTCACCGCCCTCGAGGTGGACAGCGGGCTCGCCGGTCAAGGAGACCGAGGTGACGCGATGGTGCTGGTGCAGGGTGCCGCCGTGCAGCTGCAGCTGCAGCGCGAGGGCGTGCAGCACCTCCATGGCATCGAGCTGGGCCTGGTCGTGCAGCACCGTGGCCCCGACGTGCGGGAAGGGCACGTCGAGCCGGTCGTGCCACGACACGGGCAGGTCCGTGGAGACGGCTGCCCGGTGCTCGGCGCGCACGGAGTCGAGCTCGGTCGGCGTGGCGGCGTACGTCACCGCCGTGCGGCGCTGCACGGCGACGCCGTGGTCGTCGCAGAAGCGCAGCAGCCACTCCATGCCCTCGCGGTTGGCCTCGACGTAGGCCGCGGTCACCGCCTGGGGGCGGTGGCGCCTGATGCGGGAGAGGTGGGTGCCCTGGAGGAGCGACACCTTGCCCGTGGTGCGCCCGGTGGTGACGGCACCGACCTCGCGGGCCTCCACGCACGCCACGCGCAGACCTGCGCGGGCGAGCAGCAGCGCCGTCGTCAGCCCGGTCAGCCCGGCGCCGACGACGACCGTGTGGAGCGTCTCGTCCGGCCCCGGCAGCGCGTCGTCCGCGACCGCCGTGGCGCGGTCCAGCCAGAGCGAGGTCACGTGTCGGTGGCGGGTCCCGACGGCGTCGCGCCGCCCTCGGAGCCCCATCCCTCGTCCTCGTCGGCGTCGTGCGCCGGGTCGTCCACGGCGTCCGGCACGTTCGCCGGGTCGGTGTCGAGGTGCGTCTGCGGGTCGGCCTGGGTCTCGGGCTCGGAGCCGGAGTCGGCGGACTGCGTCATGAGGGGTCCTTCCGTCGGGGACATGACGAGCCTCCGTACCCCCGGCGCCGCGACTTCATGAGCCGGCGCATGGACCCGGGCTGCCGGGGTACAGGGCCAGCACGCCGGGACGCCCCGCCGCGTCCCGGCGGCCAGAGCCACCAGGCCCGTCGCGGGCCACCTCCCGTACGCCGTGCGAGGAGCCCGCGACGGGTCTCGTGCATGTGGGGTGGACGGGCGGGTACGGGCCCTCGCATGAGCGAATCCACCGAGAACCTGTCCTGCTTCGTCCTCAACTGCACCCTCAAGGCGTCGCCGGCCGAGTCGAGCTCCGAGCTCCTCGGCTCGCAGGTCCTCTCGGCGTTCGCCGACCTCGGGGTCCGTGGAGCTGCGGCGCGGGTCGTCGACCACGACGTCCGGTTCGGGGTGAGCACGGACGAGGGGGACGGCGACGCCTGGCCTGCGTTGCGGCGGCAGGTGCTGGACGCCGACATCCTCGTCCTGGTGACGCCGATCTGGATGGGCCAGCCCTCCTCCGTGGCGAAGATGGTGCTCGAGCGTCTCGACGCCGAGCTGTCCGAGACCGACGACGAGGGCAGGCTCCTGACCTTCGGCAAGGTGGCGGGCGTGGGCGTGGTGGGCAACGAGGACGGCGCTCACCACGTGAGCGCCGAGCTGTTCCAGGCGCTGTCCGACGTCGGCTTCACCGTCCCGGCGCAGGGCGTGACCTACTGGGTGGGGGAGGCCATGCAGGCGGTGGACTACAAGGACGTCTCGCCCACCCCCGACGCCACCGCAGGCACCACGCAGGTGCTGGCGCGCCACGCCGTCCATCTCGCACGGCTGCTGACGCAGGCGCCCTACCCGGCCGGGGACTGAGGACGGACCGTGCTCAGTGCGAGCGGAGCGGGCCCTCGCCGAGGTGCTCGAGCAGGTCGCGCGGGCCGTCGTGCACCCAGGACGCACCGGCCGAGAGCAGCCGCTCGGCGCTGACGCCTCCGCTGCGCAGCCCGATGCAGCGTGCGCCCGCTGCCTCGCCCGACAGCGCGTCCCACACCGTGTCGCCCACGACGACGGCAGGCCCTCCGCCGACGCGCGCGACGGCCAGCTCGACCAGGTCGGGGGCGGGCTTGCTGGCGGCGCCGTCGGAGGCCGTCACGACCGCGGACAGGTGACGGCGTGCGTCGAGCAGGTCGAGGAGGTCGTCGACGAGGTCCGCCGGGGACGACGACGCCACGGCGACGGGATGTCCGTGCCCCACGAGGGCCTCCACCAGGTCCGAGGCGCCGTCGAGCGGTGGGACCGAGCGCAGCACGGACCGGAAGTGCTGGTCGTGCAGGGCCCGCACGTCGTCGCCGACCGCAGCCTCGGCCGCGTCGCCCGCCACGTGGGCGACCAGACGGTCGCCGCCCATGCCGATGGACTCGTGCACCCGCATCGCGCTGACGTGCCGGCCGACGTCCTGGAAGGCGGCCTGCCAGGCCACGACGTGCTGGTAGACCGAGTCGACGAGGGTGCCGTCGAGGTCGAGCACGACGACGGGCGGGGACGGGTGCTGGGCGATCACGAGCACGCCCGTACCCCGCCCCGCGGACCCTCATGCGCCACGCGGGCGCACGCCCGGGCGGGTGTGGTGTGCCCGCACCGGGCGGAGGACCATCTGCAGCAGGAGATCATCCGATGTCGAGGGGGGCGAGGAGGATGGCCATGGAGTTGCTGCCCGAGAGCCGCGAAGCCCTGGACGAGTACGTCGCGCCGTCGCTCGACGACGTCGAGGCGCTGCTGCGGGTCATCGAGGGCTGGGCCGTGCGCGCGGTGCCCGAGTGTGTGGCCCTCAGTGTCACGCTGCTCGAGGAGGACCTGACCTTCACGTTGGTCGACGACGCGACCGCCAGCGGCGCGCGGCGGGACACCGAGGCTGCCTCGACGCCCGCCGGCACGGCGGAGCCCGCGGAGGACGCGCACGCCCTCGACGAGCGTGGCTGGGCCGAGATGGCCCGCGAGCGCGCCTTCAGCGGCATCGAGAGCACCGTCTGCCTGCCCGTGGTCGAGCACGGGCGCGCGGTGCTCAACATCGACCTCTACGCCTCCACGGCCCACGCCTTCCGCGACCGCATCGACGGCCTCGTCGAGGCGCTCGGCGCATGGCAGGCGGGCGCGGTGACCAACGCCGACCTCGGCTTCGACACGCTGCGACGCGCCGAGGCGGCGCCCGAGCGGTTGCGTGAGCAGCGGCTCGTCGACGTCGCCGTCGGACTGGTCGCCGCACGCGCGGGCCTCACCACCGATGACGCGCTCTCTCTCCTGCGCCAGGGCGCGAGTGCCGCCGGCGTCTCCGAGAGCCAGGCCGCGGCCGTGGCCAGGACGCTGATGTCGTGACCCGGTCGGCCTGAGAAGTCGCTGAGAGTGAGGTCACCCGGTGCATGCGCCCCGCCCATCGGGGTACCGGGGGGCCATGGAACGACACCCTGCACCCGCCGCCCGACACATCAAGGTGGCGATCCTGGACGAGAGCGAGCTCGTCGTCCACGGACTCCGCACCATGCTCGACCCCCACGCCGCCATCGTCTCCGTGGTGCCCCACCGCGCCGGTGAGCCCGCCCCGCTGTGCGACCTGACCCTCTACGAACCCTCCCGCCGCTCGGCCGGAGCCCGCTCGGCGCCCAAGCGCTTCCCCACCCGCATGGTGGCCTACGGCTGGGACTGCAGCCCCGAGGTCGTCTCGACCGAGATGTCGCGCGGGGCCGCCGGCTTCGTCAGCAAGTGGCTGCCGGCCCGCCGCCTGGTGTGGAACCTCCTGCAGATCGCCGACGGACGCACCGTCGTCGACGCCTGGTCCGGCCAGCCCGAGGCGACGCGTCCGGGCACCGAGAAGTGGCCGCTCACCCAGCGCGAGACCGAGGTGCTGTCGATGATCGCCTCCGGCAAGGCCAACCGCGACATCGCCGAGGAGACCAACCTGAGCATCAACTCGGTGAAGTCCTACATCCGCGGCGCCTACTCCAAGATCGAGGTCACCTCGCGCTCGCAGGCGGTCCTCTGGGCCATCCAGCACGGCCTGCTCGTCCCCGGCGAGTCGGCGACCGACAACCTGCGCGTCTCCCACCCCGCCCGGGTCTGAGGGCGGGTCAGCCCTCCCGGCCGCTCGGCGTGCCGGGAGTGGCTTCGTGGCCCGTACGCCCGTGGGTGCGTCGCAGCTCCTTCATCTCCGCCTCGAAGATGTGGCGGCGCCCCTCGACCAGCTCGTCCAGTGCACGCTGGTGCAGGCCCTTGGCCCGCGCGTAGAAGCCGTCGTCGAACGCCTCGACCATCTGGAACGACCACATCCCCGGAAGCGGGTTCGCCCCGAGGGCATCGCGGTCCAGGGCGTCGGCGAGGTCGTCGTGCCCGGCGGCACGGACCAGCTCGGTCGCCTCCTCCAGCGTGCTCTCGGCGCTGCCCATGAGCCGGTGGAAGGCGTAGAGGTGGCCGCGGGCGTCCTCGACGTGGTCGAGCGCGGCGGACAGCTTGCCCAGCGCCTCGACGGTCTCGTCGCTGACGCCCGCGGGGCGGCGGTGCTCGGGATCGCGCTCGTCGGTCATCCCCGGAGCCTCACACCCGCGCCACGTCCTCGCCACCCTCCAACGGATGGTCGCGCAGCGTGACGTCCGGCCCGGCCGGAGCGTGGCGACGCATGGGACCGGACCGGTGTGGGCACTGGGCGAGCATGAAGGCAGTCACGTGGCAGGGCAGGCAGGACATGCAGGTCATCGACGTCCCGGACGCGACGGTCGAGGATCCGACCGACGTGGTCGTGGAGGTCACCTCGACCGGGTTGTGCGGGTCCGACCTGCACCTCTACGACCCGCTCACGCCGTTCATGACCGAGGGCGACGTCGTCGGCCACGAGCCGATGGGCATCGTGCGCGAGGTCGGCCCGGCGGTCGAGACGCTCCAGGTCGGCGACCGCGTCGTCGTGCCGTTCAACATCAGCTGCGGCTCGTGCTGGATGTGCGACCGCGGCCTCTTCAGCCAGTGCGAGACGACGCAGAACCGCGACACCGGCACCGGCGCGAGCCTCTTCGGCTACAGCAAGCTGTACGGCCAGGTCCCCGGCGGCCAGGCCGAGCTGCTGCGCGTCCCGTTCGGCGACGCGCTGCCGATCAAGGTCCCGCACGGCCCGACGGACGACCGGTTCCTCTTCCTCTCCGACGTCCTGCCCACCGCCTGGCAGGCCGTGGAGTACGCCGATGTGGAGGACGGTGGCACCCTCCTGGTGGTCGGCGCCGGCCCGATCGGTGACATGGCCGCGCGCATCGCGATGCACCGCGGCCTGCGCGTCATCGCCGTGGACTCGGTCCGCGAGCGCCTCGCCCGCCTGCACGGCCGCGGCGCGGAGACGATCGACCACACCGAGGTCGACGGCATCGGCGACCGGGTGCGCGAGCTGACCGACGGTCGTGGCGCGGACGCCGTGATCGACGCGGTCGGCATGGAGGCCCACGGGTCACCCGTCGCCGAGACCGCGCAGAAGGCGCTCGCCTTCCTGCCCAGGAAGGTGCAGGAGAAGCTCATGCTCAACGTGGGCTCGGACCGGCTCGCCGCCCTGATGAGCGCCATCGACGCGGTGCGTCGCGGCGGCACCATCAGCATCTCCGGCGTCTACGGCGCCCCGACCGACCCGTTGCCGATGTTCCAGCTGTTCGACAAGCAGGTGCAGATCCGGATGGGCCAGGCCAACGTCCGCCGCTGGAGCGACGACATCCTCGCCCTCCTCGAGCAGGAGGACGACGTGCTCGGTGTCGAGTCCTTCGCGACGCACCACCTGCCTCTCGACGACGCCCCGGAGGCCTACCGGAAGTTCCGCGACAAGGAGGACGGCATGGTCAAGGTGGTGTTCACGCCATGAGGCTCCCCAAGCCTCGCGGGGTGCTGAGCGAGTGGCTCGTCGCCCGCCTCGCGGAGCCGGGCCTCACCAGCGTCGCTCCGGCGCCGGACTCCTGGGACGACGAGTCGATCGCGCTCTGGACGCTCCACGAGCTGTCCTTCCGCGGCTTCGAGGACGCCGACGACCGCGCGGAGTGGGACCCCGGTCTCCTCGCCGTGCGCCACGACCTCGAGGAGGCGCTCGAGGACCGCCTGCGCTCGCGGTGGTCCGAGGCCGGTGGCGGTGCCGCGCCCGGCGCGGCCGACGTACCCGGTGCCCTCGAGGCGCTCGTCGCCGAGGACGACGGTCCGTCGCTGGCCGACCACGTGCGCCGCCACGCCGACCGCGACCAGGTGCTCGAGCTGCTGCGCCAGCGCTCGGTCTACCACCTCAAGGAGTCCGACCCGTCGGCCTTCGTGGTCCCGCGGTTGCCGGTGCGCGCCAAGGCGGCGCTGATGGCGCTCCAGTTCGACGAGTACGGCGACGGCGACCCCAACCGGCTCCACTCGCACCTCTTCGCTCGCGGGCTCGAGGCCGTCGGCCTGAGGGCCGAGTACGGCGCCTACGTCGACGACGCCGTCACCGAGAACCTGGAGATGAACAACGCCGGGTCCCTCCTCGGCCTGCACCGCCGCCTGCGCGGCGCGGCCATGGGTCACCTGGCCGCGTTCGAGATGACGAGCTCGCTGCCGTCGCGCAAGATGGTGCAGGGGCTCGACCGTCTCGGCCTCACCGGCCCGATGTCGCACTACTACGACGAGCACGTCGAGGCCGATGCCGTCCACGAGCACCTCGCGGCCCGCGACATCTGCGGAACCCTCGCCGAGGACGAGCCCGACCAGGCCGCGGACCTCCTCTTCGGCGCCTTCACGTGCCTCGACGCCGAGGCACGCTTCGCCACCGCCATGCTGGGCGCGTGGGGGGTGGGGGGATGAGCGCGGGCGACTTCGACCATCCCGACGTCGTGCTGGTGCCGCACGGCCCGATGCTGCTGCGAGGCGCGGAGTCGGTCCAGGACACGGACGGGACCGTGCACCGCGTCGAGCGCCCGGTCGTGGCGCTGTGCCGGTGCGAGAAGTCGAGCCGGATGCCGTGGTGCGACGGCACGCACAAGGTCATCCCGCGGGGAGCTCCACGGACCTAGGCGGGCCGGTCGATGCGGACGAGCACGCCGCGATCGTGCTGGCGCAGCTCGGGCATCGTGAGTGTCCCGTCGCTGAAGCAGTCCTCGTGCGCCAGGGCCGTGGCCTGCGCGGCGGTGCCGAGCTGGAGGACGGCCGAGCCCCCGGGCGCCAGGTGGTCGGCGACCACGCGCAGGCACGCGCGTGCCACGTCGAGGCCGTCGTCGCCGCCGTCGATGGCGCTCAACGGGTCCTCGGGGAAGCGACCGGTCTCGCTGCGGGGGACCCACGGGGGATCGGCGATGACGACGGGGAAGACGTCGTCGTCGGCGAGCGCGGTCTCCAGACGGGCCTCGCGCACCTCCACCCGGTCGGACATGCCGGCGGCGCGGGCGTTGTCGCGCGCGAAGTCGCAGGCCACCGCGTTGGCGTCCACGCACACCAGGCGCCGCTCGCTCTCCGCCACGGCAAGCAGCCCGATGTGCCCGGCGCCCGCGCACAGCTCCAGCACGGGACCGTCGGGAGCGGTGCGCATCAGCTCCGCGGCCCACTCGGACTGGGCTGCGGTCCACTCGCGCGGTCGCAGGACCCGGTCGTCGAAGGTGATGGTGAGCGGGCCGAAGGCCAGCGTGTCGGTCATGGGGCCACCTGTCTCGTATGTCGTCGGGGCAGTGAGCGGGTGCGCTGGTGCCAGATCGCCGCGCGAGCGGCGTTGGCACCGGCCGCTCCGTGCACGCCACCACCGGGATGGGCGGAGGCGGAGGCGAGGTAGAGCCCGGGCAGGCCCGTGGCGGCGCGGCCGCGCATCGCGGGCACGGGTCTGAAGACCAGCTCCTGGTGCAGCTGCGAGGTGCCGCCGTTGACCGCGCCGCCGATGAGGTTGGCGTTGCGCGCCTCGAGCTCGTGGGGTCCCAGCACGCGGCGGGCGGCGACCAGGTCGCCGAAGCCCGGCGCGCGCTCCTCGATGCGCGCCTGCATGCGGTCGGCGAAGCGCTCGAGGTCGTCGAGGTCCCACCGCCCGCTGATCTCGCCTCCGGCGTCGGACCGGGTCGCGTCGGGCTGCGGGACGTGGGTGTAGGCCCACATCGACTCCGTGCCGGCCGGCGAGCGGGTGGGGTCGCTGGTGGTCATCTGGCCGGTGAGCAGGAACGGCCGGTCCGGCACGACCCCGGAGCCCACCTGCGCGAGCGTCCGGGTCATCTCCTCCACGGAGTCGGCGACGTGCACCGTGCCCGGCACGTCGGCAGGTCGTGCGGTCCACGGCACCGGTCCCGACAGCGCCCAGTCCACCTTCACGGTGCCCGGGTCGAGCTCGAAGTGGCGCATCCCGCGCACCACGCGGGCCGGCAGGTCCTCTGCGCGCACCAGGTCACCGAACAACCGCGGGGCGACCACGTCGGCGAGCACGGCCGGGGCGGCGTACCAGCCCCCGTCGGCCGTCACCACGCCGCTCACGCGCCCGCCACGCACGACGACGCGCGTGACGGGCGTGCCGGTCGTCAGGGTGCCGCCGCGACTGACCAGCCGCGCGACGAGGGCGTCGGTGAGCGACTGCGCGCCGCCGCGCGGCACGGGAAAACCGACCGTCTGGCCGAGCATCGTCATCAGCACCCCGAAGACGCCGGAGCCGGGGGACGCGAGCGGGAAGTCGGCGTGGCCGGCGTTGCCGGCGAGCAGCAACGGGGCCGCCGGCCCGGAGAACAGCTCGCGGCCCAGGGACGCGACCGGTGTGGCCAGGCGGCGTACGACGTCGAGGCCGCCGGCACGCGCCAGGGCCGGCAGCAGCCGCGCGCCGGCGCGGACGGGCGGGAACGGCGAGGTGAGGCCGTCGACGAGGGACGGACCGATGCGGTCCCAGGTGGTGCACAGCTCGAGCCACGCCTCACCGTCGCCGGCACGCAGCTCGTCGAGGCCGGCGGCAGTGCGCTCGCGGTCACGGTGCAGCAGCGCCCACTGCGCGTCGCCGTAGGGATGCCCGAGCACGGCCGGGGCGTGGTCCCACACCAGTCCGTGATCCTCGAGCCGCAGCGAGGTCATCGCCCGGGAGGCGCGGGCGAGGGGGTAGAAGGCGCTGAAGGTGTCGTGGACGAAGTCCGGGTGCACCTCGCGGTCGCTGCGGACGGCCCCGCCCGGGGTGTCCTGGGCCTCGAGGACCAGCACGCGCCAGCCGGCGTCGGCGAGCATGTTGGCGGCGACCAGCCCGTTGGGACCGGCGCCGACGACGATCGCGTCGTGCGCGGCGGCCGCGGCCGTCCTCACCGGGCCCGGCCCTCCGCCACGAACGCGAGGCGGCGCAGGGTCTCGGTGTTGCGCAGGTGGAGCTGGACGTCCTGGACGGGCTTGGGCACGAGGGCGCCGGGGCCGGCGGTCGCGTTCTCCACGATCGTCACGACCGTGGAGTCGGCGGTGGGGCGCAGCAAGATCTCGACGCGTGCCTCTCCCGCGGGCCAGCCGCGCGCCCTGAGGACGATGCGCCGCTCCTCCTCGACCTCGAGGACCTCGGTCGTGTCGTCGATCAGCAGTGGCCACGTGCCGACGCTGTGGTGCAGGCGCGACCCGACCGCGGGCCACGTGTCGTCGACCTCGCGCATCCGTGACGCGCCCACGACGAACAAGGGGTAGAGCCAGCCGTCGGCGAGGACCGACCAGACCTGCTCGGGGGTCGCGGACATGGGGCGGCTCGTGGTGCTCATGCGAGGTTCTCCGGCATGTGGTCGACGTACCCCCACCTCCGCGGCTCCATGCGCGGTGCACCCATCCCCAGGGTGGGTGTCGCGCCGACGAGGGACGCGACCGTTCAGGCGGGCAGGGCCCCGTGCTCGAGGACGTGCTCGGCGACGACCCCGATCTTGGTGCGGCTGGTGCGGGCCGCGGTGCGCAGCGCGTTGAAGGCGGCGACCGGGTCGGTCGACTCCTTGGCCATGAGGAAGCCGACGGCCCGCTCGATGACGACGCGGTAGTCGAGGGCGTACTGGAGCTGTCGCGCGAGCTCGCCCGCGGTGTGCGCCTGCACAGCGGCCATGAGCGTGGTGGCGATGACCTCCGCGTAGCGCGCGAGCGCCGTCACCTCGCTCTCGTCCCACTCGTGGGCGTGCTCGCGGTAGACGTCGAGGGTTCCGACCGGCACGCCGCCGACACGCACCGGCGTGCCGAGCACGGCGCGCACGGGCTGCGCGGCCATGGCGCGGGCCAGGGCGGGCCAGCGCTCCGGCTCGGCAGTCACGTCGTGCGTGGTGACCACACGCGCCTCGACGAAGGCCTCCGTGCACGGGCCCTCACCCGCCGCGGCCTCGGTCGTCTCCAGGAGCCGACCCGGGCCCTCGGTGGACGCGACGTAGCGGAGCATGTCCTGCTCGTCGGCGACCAGCAGGCCCGCGCCCCGGACGTCGAAGAGGTCGACGCAGGCGTCGAGCACGGCCTCCAGGGCGGAGACGACGCTGCCGTTGTCCTCGCGCGACAGGGTCAGCCGGCGCAGGCTCTCGGCCAGCGCCGCTGCATCGATGCTCATGGAGCGAGATCTTCCCCCGTCCACGGACCCGTTGGCCAGCCGGAGGCGGGCAGATGGTCCACGAAGGTCTCGAGCACTGCGGCGTCGTCGGCGCCCGCGGTGCCGTCGTGGGTGGCCACGAGCACGCGCGCGACGGTGCGGACCTTGGTGTTGCTGTCCTGCGAGACGCGCTGCATGGTGCGCCAGGCCTGCTCGGTGCTGCACCCGTACCGGGCCGAGACGAGACCGACGGCCATGCCGATGTCGCGCTGCGACCGCACCGCCTCGTGGAGCTGCGCGACCTCGTCACGCAGGGCGGCCACGGGCTCGGTGGAGCCGTCGGAGGGCAGGGATGTCCCAGACATGAGGTCACCTCTCAATGACGTCAGTCCGCGGACACAGGGCGGAGCACGATCGAGCCCGACCATGCTACAGGGTGGGGCCGACCGCCCGACTGGGCAGGTGAGAGCAGGTGGTCTAGTCTGGCGAACGGCTCGAGCACACGGGTCGTTGAACTCCTCCTCCCTGGGGGTGGTGGCCGGTGCCGCACTCGATCTCCAAGCGCGTTCCGTCCGGGACCTATGACTTCGAAGGCGTCGGCGACGACGCCCGCGCGTGGCTCGACCGGGCCTACGGCACCTCCCTGCGGCTGTCGGGCCGCGTCGGGACGGTGCGCCACAGCCGCGTCGACCACGGCACCGTCGCGTTCGACCACCTGCTGATCGACTCGGCCTTCACCGTCGACTCCGACCCCATGCCGGCCCTCGTGGTCGTCGACCTCATCGGCGGCGACTCGCAGTACTCCCGCGAGGAGGTCACCAGCCGCAACCGCGACGGCGACTCCGTGCTCGTCGCCGGGTGGGACATGCCGTTCACCAACACGAGCCACGGCTTCGAGGTGCGCACGACCACGCTCACCACCGAGGCCGTGACCGCCGCCGTGGAGGAGCTCGTCCCCGACTGCTCGTGGCAGCAGATCAGCTTCAGCTCCTACGTCCCGCGTACGCCGTCCGCCGGGGCGCGCTGGCGCGCCACCGTCGACCAGCTGAGCCACCGCACCCCGACCACAGCCGCCGAGAAGGCCGAGGTCGGTCGCCTGCTGGCCCAGACCCTGCTCCAGACCTTCCCCAACAACGTGATGGCCCGGGCCTCCCGCCTCGACCGCGGGTCGGGCAGCCGCGACGCCACCCCGTCGCTGGTGCGCAACGCGATGCACCTCATCGAGGTCCGCGCCTACGAGGACCTGAAGCTCGACGACCTGGCGAGCGCGTGCGGGGTCTCCCCGCGCGCCCTGCAGTACGCCTTCCGCCGCCACCTCGACTGCACGCCGATGGACTACCTCCGCCGGGTCCGGCTCGACCTCGTCCGGCGATCCCTGCGCGAGGGCTCCGTCCCGAGCGTGACCGACGCGGCGGCTCGGCTCGGCTTCTTCAACCCCGGTCGCTTCGCCTCGAGCTATCGCGCGGTCTTCGACGAGAACCCGCGCGACACCCTGCAACGCGCAACGTCCTGACCCGACGTCCTGGCCCGAACGGTTCGTTATTCGGCTGTCGTGCCGCCGGCGTCGGTGTCAGGCTCGTGACAGATGACTTGCTGGAGACCACGGCAAGATCTTCGACTACCGAGAGGAACTCTCGTGGTCCCCGTGTCGAATGCCCCGCTGCACCTCGCCCATCCCTCCTCTGCCCGCGAGCCCGTCCCGTCGGACCGGCGCACCCCGGAGGAGCTCATCGCCCAGCACATCCCGCTGGCACGCTCGATGGCCGCCCGCTACCGCAACCGTGGCATCGACCTCGACGACCTCGAGCAGGTCGCCCTTCTCGGGCTGACCAAGGCCGCCCGCCGCTTCGACGGCGACGCCGGTCACGACTTCCTGTCCTATGCCGTGCCCACCGTTCGCGGTGAGCTGCGCCGCCACTTCCGCGACGCCGGCTGGACCGTCCGCCCGCCCCGGCGCATCCAGGAGCTCCAGGCGAGGATCGCCGCTGCCCAGGAAGAGCTCGGCGGCAGGCTCGGTCGCTCACCGCGCCCCACCGAGATCGCCGCCCACCTCGGCGCCGGCCTCGACGACGTGGTCGAGGCACTCGGCGCCGACGGTTGCTTCACGCCGACCTCGCTCGACGTCCCCGTCGGTGAGGGCGGCTCGCCGCTCGGCGAGCTGATGGGTCGCGAGGACCGGGACATCGCCCAGGCCGAGGCGCGCATCGTGCTCGCTCCGGTCGTACGCCTCCTGTCCCCCCGCGACCGGCGGATCGTGCACCTGCGATTCTTCGACGAGCGGACGCAGCAGGAGATCGCCGACGCGGTCGGGCTCACGCAGGCGCAGGTGTCGCGGGTGCTCACCCGGATCCTCAAGGACCTGCGTGCCGAGCTCGCGGAGTCGGCCGCCTGACCCACGACCTCAGTGCTGCTCGTCCGGCACCCCGACGTCGAAGACGTCGAGGAGCTGGGCGAGGGTGCGGTAGTAGCCGACCAGCACCACGAGCTCGGTGATCGTCGTCGTGCCGATCGCGGTGTGCAACCGCGCGTAGACCTCGTCGTCGACGTGTGAGGTGTCCTGGAGCAGGCGCCGGCAGAAGTCGTACGCCGTCTGCTCGATGGCGTCGTCGGAGGTGAAGCGTCCCTCGGCCAGGGCCGCCAGCTCCGTGTCGTGGAGTCCGGCGGCCCGGCCGATGCGTGCGTGCGCCCACTGCTCGAAGGCGCTGTCGGTGGCCGCGGCGACCGCCAGGATCGCGATCTCCCGCACCCGGTCGGACAGGCCCGTCGCGTAGCGCACCGCGCTGCCGAGCTCTTGCAGCGGGGCGCCGAGGGCCGGCTCGTGGAGCATCACCTGGAACGGCCCGGTGAGGGCGCCGTCGGGCGTCGTCAGGGGGAAGTGCTGGGTCCCGCTGCCGCGCGGGCCGCCGATGATCCGCGCACGCAGCGCGCGCTGGGCGTCGGTCAGGTCGGCAGGGTCGAGGTCGGGCAGGCGCATGGGACACAGGATGCCCGCAGTGGCAGGGTCCGGCATGCTGGACGCATGCGTTTCACCGAGCACGAGCTGACCGTCGCCGTGACCGCGGCCGCCAAGGTCGTCGCCGGCGCCAAGGGGCGACGCCGCGCCAGGGGCGGGGAGGCGTGGGAGTCGATGAGCAAGATCGAGCGCTACCACCTGCTCGAGGCCGTCGGCAGCCAGGTGCTTCCGGTGCTGCTCGCCCTGCCCGACGTCGAGGTCCCGGCCGGCACCCGGCCCACCTTCACCGACGCCCAGATCGCCACCGCCGTGGAGGAGACCCTGGGCGAGAGCGGCGTGGGTCGGATCCGCCAGAAGGTGGCGGTCGCCGCGCGCCTCACCCTCGTGCGCACGGCCCTCGCCCAGCTGCCGGTGCGGCAGGACCCGGACGCGCTCGTCGTGCCGGACACCCTGCCCGACTGACGGCCCGGCCAGCCCTGCCGAACCTGAGGAGCGCGCTCAGGTTCGGTGCGTACCGTCGAGCGCGATGACTCACACGATGCGCACCCACCGAACCCGTACGTCCCTCGGCGCCCTCGCGGTCGCCGCGGTGCTGACCCTCTCGGCCTGCGGAGGTGGCGACGGCTCCTCCGCCGACGCCGACAAGGACGCCCCGGCCGCCACGTCGAGCGACTCGGAGCAGTCCGAGGCCGGTGCCGGCATCCCCGACGTCGTCGCGGAGGTCAACGGCGAGGAGGTCACCAAGGACGAGTTCGTCCCGATCTACGAGGCGCAGCTCGAGCAGGCCACGGCGCAGTCGCAGACGACCGGCGAGGCCCCCGACGAGGAGGCGCTCAAGCGGGCGACCCTCGACGACCTGGTCGACACCGAGCTGCTCGCGCAGGAGGCCGAGGCCCGCGGGATCGAGGTCACCGACGAGGACGTCGACGCCGAGCTCGCCTCGCTCGCCGAGCAGAACGGGATGGAGAGCGGCGAGGAGCTGCTCGCCGCCATCGCGCAGCAGGGCATGGACGAGGAGACCGCGCGCGCCCAGGTCGAGACCCAGGTCCTGGTCGAGCAGCTCGTCGAGGACGAGAGCGGGCCGTTCGAGCCCACCGAGAAGGAGCTCCGCGCGATCTACGACGCCGCGAAGCAGCAGGCGCAGTCGGGCCAGGGCGGCCAGCAGATCCCGCCGTTCGCCCAGGTGCGCAGCCAGCTCGTCGAGCAGGCCAGGGCCCAGGAGACCGGCTCGGTCGCCGGGGCGCTCGTGGCGGACCTGCGCGAGGCCGCGGAGATCACCGTCAACCTCTGACCCCGACGCGCCGAGGTCGTGGACCCGGTGGTCCGGGGCTGCGGCGATGCTGCCGGGTGGGTGCGGGAGGCACTATTGTTGCTCCCGTGTGTCCGTCCTGTGTGCGTGCGTGCCCCGTCGGCACGTGCCTGTCGCCCCGTGTGAGCCGACGGTGACGACCCGCCCCGCCCTGCGGGTGCGGTGGGTGATGGCCTTCGCCGGGACGTACACCGTGCTGGCCGTCCTGGCACGGCTCACCGTGGTCGAGGGCCAGGCGGTGAGCCTGATCTGGCCCGGGGCCGGGGTGGCGGTCATCTGGCTGCTCGCGGAGAGTCCGCGCCGCCAGCGCTTCGTGCTCGTGCCCCTGCTGCTGCTGCACGCGGCGGTCGTCTGGGCGACCGGAGCCCCGCCGGTGGTGGTGCTGCTGGGATCTGTGTCGGTGACGGTGCAGACCTGGCTGACGGTGGTGCTGCTGCGGCGCTGGTGCCCCTCCCTCCTCGGCGCGGGAGGGACCGAGAGCTTCCGTTCGCCCCGCACGCTCTCCCACGTGTTCGCGGCCGGCGCCCTCGGCAGCCTCGTCGGCGCCCTCCTCGGCGCGCTCGGGGTGTGGCTGTCCGGCACCGGGTGGGACGTCTGGGTCGCGCCCGCCTGGTTCGCGAGGCACGTCACCGGCATCCTCGTCGTGGGCTGCATCGGCCACCTCGCCTGGGAGTGGCGGACGCAGCCCGTCCCGCCGCGTGCCCGTGGCGGGAACCGCGTCGAGCTGGTCGTCCTGTGGGGCGTGTCCGTGGTGGCCGTCGCGGCGATCTACTCCCAGCCGCTCCCCATCGCGTTCCTCCTGGTGCCGCTGGCCGTCTGGTCCGCCGCCCGCTTCCGGACCTTCCTCGCCGCCCTGCACGCACTCGCGCTCGGTGTCGCCGCTGTGGTGCTGCCGGTGGTCGGACGCGGACCGACCTCCGGCATCGAGAGCCCGGTGCAGCAGGTCGTCGTCGCCCACGTCTTCCTGGTCGCCGTGGTGCTCACCGCCCTGGCCGTGGGCACGCTCGGAGACCGCATCGACGAGCTCGTCGTGCGGATGGGCCAGGCCCGTGCCCGAGCGGCCGAGCAGGCCGAGCTGCTCGCCGAGATGACCGAGAGCATGGACGAGGGCCTCGTCGTGCTCGCCCGCGACGGGTCGATCGAGCGCAGCAACGGCGCCAGCCGCCGCCTCGCCCAGCGCGTACGCCCCGGGGCACCCGACGACGTCGCGCTGGTCGCGCTGGTGGACCTCGTCATGGACCCGGCGCCGCGCCACACCGGCGCCTCCCACGCCGAGCTCGGTGTCGGCGACGTGCAGGTGCCGCTCGACTCCGGCGACGAGCTGGTGCTCGCCGTGAACCGCACCTCCCTCTCCGGGGAGGGTGGCGGCCGCTCCGGCACGCTGCTCGTCCTGCGCGAGGTGACCGAGCACCGGCGCGGCCTGCGCCCGCTGGTGGGCTTCGCCTCGACCGCCGCGCACGACCTGCGCGGACCGCTCACCGCGATCCGCTCCTGGCTCGACCTGGCGCTGATGGACCTCGACCCCGCCGGCGACACGGCGACCTCGATCGATCGCGCCCAGAGCGCGGCGAACCAGATGGCCGGCCTCATCGACGACCTCCTCGCCCACGCCGTGGCACAGGCCGGCGACCTGGCCGCCTCCGACATCGCCCTGTGCGGGCCGGGCGGCGCGCTGACCCAGGCAGCCGCGCTCCTCGGACCCGACGACGTCCTCGAGGTGCCCGACGGGCTGCCTGGCGTGCACGCCGACGAGGTCGCCCTGCGCCAGCTCTTCGCCAACCTCGTCGGCAACTCCGTCAAGTACGCCCGCCCCGGGGTGCCGGCGGTCGTGCGGGTCCGGGCCGAGCGCCACGGCGCCCGCGTGGTCGTGGAGGTCGAGGACAACGGTGTCGGCGTCGACGAGCGCGAGCGCGTCCTCATCTTCCAGCGCTTCCACCGCAGCGACAGCGTGCGCGCAGGATTCCGCGGCAGCGGGATGGGACTGTCGATCTGCCAGACCATCGTGCACCGCCACGGCGGCACCATCGAGTGCCTCGGCGCCGACCCGGGCCCGGGGTCGGTCTTCCGCTTCGACCTGCCCGCGGCCACCTCGTCGGCCGCACCCGGGCCCCCGGTGTCGCCCGCGCGCGACGTCCTCAGCAGCGCCTGAGCGCCCCTGCTCAGACGTTGCGGCGGTACTGCCCGCCCACCTCGAAGAAGGCCTCGGTCACCTGCTGGAGCGAGCACACGCGCGCGGCGTCCATCAGCACGGCGAAGACGTTGTCGCCCGAGACCGCGGCGTCCTTGAGGCGTGAGAGCGCCTCCTGGGCCTCGGCGCCGTGCGCGGCCTGGAAGGCGCGTACGCGGGAGAGCTGCGACTCCTTCTCCGCCTCGGTCGCGCGGGCCAGCTCGATCTCCTGGGGCTGGGCGTCGGCGGCCGACTCCTTGACGAAGGTGTTGACGCCGATGATCGGCAGCGAGCCGTCGTGCTTGCGGTGCTCGTAGAGCATCGACTCGTCCTGGATCCGCCCGCGCTGGTAGCCGGTCTCCATCGCGCCGAGAACGCCGCCGCGCTCGTTGATGCGGTCGAACTCCTCCAGGACGGCCGCCTCGACGAGGTCGGTCAGGTCGTCGATGACGAAGGACCCCTGGAGCGGGTTCTCGTTCATCGCCAGCCCCCACTCGCGGTTGATGATCAGCTGGATCGCCAGCGCGCGGCGCACGGAGTCCTCGGTCGGGGTCGTCACGGCCTCGTCGTAGGCGTTGGTGTGGAGGCTGTTGGCGTTGTCGTAGATCGCGATGAGCGCCTGCAGCGTGGTGCGGATGTCGTTGAAGTCCATCTCCTGCGCGTGCAGCGAGCGGCCGCTCGTCTGCACGTGGTACTTCAGCTTCTGCGAGCGCTCGGAGGCGCCGTACTTCTCCTTCATCGTCACTGCCCAGATGCGTCGCGCGACCCGGCCGAGGACGCTGTACTCGGGGTCCATGCCGTTGGAGAAGAAGAACGACAGGTTCGGCGCGAAGTCGTCGATGTCCATGCCGCGCGCGAGGTAGGCCTCGACGTAGGTGAAGCCGTTGGCGAGGGTGAACGCGAGCTGGCTGATGGGGTTCGCCCCGGCCTCGGCGATGTGGTAGCCGGAGATCGACACGGAGTAGAAGTTGCGGACCTGCCGCTCGATGAACCACTCCTGGATGTCGGCCATCATCCGCAGCGAGAACTCGGTGGAGAACAGGCACGTGTTCTGGCCCTGGTCCTCCTTGAGGATGTCGGCCTGCACCGTGCCGCGCACGTTGGCGAGGGCGTACGCCTCGAGCTCGGCGCGCTCCTCGTCGCTCGGCTCGCGGCCCTCGCGCTCGCGGAAGGCGTCGACCTGCTGGTCGATCGCGGTGTTGAGGAAGAACGCCAGCACCGTCGGGGCGGGGCCGTTGATCGTCATGCTCACCGACGTGGTGGGCGAGACCAGGTCGAAGCCGTCGTAGAGCGCCTTCATGTCGTCCAGCGTCGCCACGGAGACGCCCGAGGTGCCGACCTTGCCGTAGACGTCCGGGCGGGGGTCGGGGTCGCGGCCGTAGAGGGTCACGGAGTCGAACGCGGTGGACAGGCGGGTGGCGTCGTTGCCCTCGGAGAGGATCTTGAAGCGGCGGTTGGTGCGCGCGGGGTCGCCCTCGCCGGCGAACATGCGCGCCGGGTCCTCGTCGTCGCGCTTGAAGGGGAAGACGCCGGCGGTGAAGGGGAAGTAGCCGGGAAGGTTCTCGCCCCGCCAGAACGTCACCAGCTCACCGTGGTCGGTGGATCGGGGCAGCGAGACGCGCGGGATCTTGTTGCCGCTGAGCGACTCCCGCGTGAGCCTGGTCGTGATCTCACGGTCGCGGACCACCACCGTCTGCTCGTCGCCGGAGTAGGACTCCACGACCGCCGGCCACCGCTCGATCTGGTCGGTGACCTCGTGGGGCACGGCCTTGCGCGCGGCCTCGAGCAGCGCCGGGACGCCCCCCGCGTCGCCGTCGCCCAGTGCGTCGGCGACGTGCTGCAGGCGCTGCAGGTTCCGCGCCGCCTCCGCCAGCTCGACCGTGCGGGCGTGGTAGCCGCGGACCGTCTCGGTGATCTCGGCGAGGTAGCGCACCCGGTCGGCCGGCACGACCTGCCGGATGCCGGAGGAGTGGCGTACGTCGACGTGGCGCAGCGTGCCCTCGCTGACGGCCAGACCGGCGTCGGCGAGCGCGGCGCGCAGGTGCTGGTAGAGCGCGGTGACGCCGTCGTCGTTGAAGGTCGCGGCGCTGGTGCCGAACACCGGCATGTCGTGCGGCTGCTTGCCGAACGCCTCGCGGTTGCGGACCAGCTGGCGCCCCACGTCGCGCAGCGCGTCCTTGGCGCCGCGGCGCTCGAACTTGTTGATCGCCACGGTGTCGGCGAAGTCGAGCATGTCGATCTTCTCCAGCTGCGAGGCGGCGCCGAACTCCGGCGTCATGACGTAGAGGGAGTGGTCGACCAGCGGCACGATGCCCGCGTCGCCCTGGCCGATGCCGGGGGTCTCGACGATGACGAGGTCGTGGCCGGCGGCCTTCATCACGTCGATGACGTCGGCGAGGTGGGCGGGGACCTCGTGCGCGCCACGGGTCGCGAGCGAGCGGAAGAAGACCCGGTCGCCGTCGAGGGAGTTGGCGCGGATCCGGTCGCCGAGCAGCGCGCCGCCACCCTTGCGGCGGGTCGGGTCGACGGCGATGACGGCGATGCGCAGCTTGTCCTGCTGGTCGGTGCGGAAGCGGCGTACGACCTCGTCGGTGAGCGAGGACTTGCCCGAGCCCCCGGTGCCGGTGATGCCGAGGACCGGGACGACCCGGCGCGCGGCCGCGGACCGGATCTCCCCGAGCGTCGCCTCGTCGAGACGCCCGCCTTCGGCACCGGTGACGGCGCGCGCCACGGCGAAGCGGTCGCCCGAGAGCACCTGCTCGGCGGTGACCGCGGTGTCGGACCAGAGGTCGATGTCGCAGTCGGCGACGACCGAGTTGATCATCCCGACCAGGCCCATCTTCTGGCCGTCCTCGGGGGAGAAGATCGTCACGCCCGACTCGCGCAGGCGCTGGATCTCGCGGGGGACGATCACGCCCCCGCCGCCGCCCACCACGCGGACGTGGCCGGCGCCCTGGGCGCGCAGCGACTCCACGAGGTACTCGAAGTACTCCACGTGCCCGCCCTGGTAGGACGACACCGCCACGCCCTGCACGTCCTCCTCGAGCGCCGCGTCGACGACCTCCTGGACGGAGCGGTTGTGGCCGAGGTGGATGACCTCGCAGCCCTGGCTCATGAAGATCCGCCGCATGATGTTGATCGAGGCGTCGTGGCCGTCGAACAGCGCGGACGCTGTGACGAGGCGGATCGGGTTCTCGGGGCGGTGCAGGTCGGTCATGCCTCGATAGTAGGACTTCCAAGTATTACGCGCGAGTATCCGTCCCGCTGGCGTTGCAGCGGGTGGCCCGGCAGCTCAGGCGGAGTCGCCCAGCCCTGCCCGCAGGGCGGTCAGCCGGCCGGTCAGGTCGCGTACGTCGTCCGCGGGCAGGCCCGGCACCTCGAAGACCTCGGCGTTGAGCGCCGCCGTGGCCTCCTCGACCGCCTCGCGGCCGGCGTCGCTCAGCACCGCGCGCACGACGCGCTTGTCGGCCTCGCCGCGCACGCGCTCGACGTAGCCCTGCGCGACGAGCCGGTCGACCGCGTTGGTGACGCTCGTCGGGTGCACCTGGAGCAGCGAGCCCAGCCGTGACATCGGCATGGCCGCCTCGCGGGTGAAGGACAGCAGCCGCAGCACCTCGTAGCGGGCGAAGGTCAGGTCGCGTGGACGGAGCACGGCGTCGATCCGCTCCATCAGCAGCTGGTGCGCGCGCACGACCGAGGTGACCATCGCCATCCCGTCGGCCGCGCCGGGCCAGCCGTGGGCCACCCACTGGCGGTGGGCCTCGCTGATCGGGTCGCGGGTCATGGCTGGAGGCTAGCCATCGATCGCGGCCAGCATGGCGCAGGCCTCGACCATCGCCGGGCCGTACCAGGTGAGCAGCCGCCCCGACACCAGCCGGGTCGGCGTCGCGAAGGCCTCCGGACCGTCGTCGGCGGTGAAGACATAGGGCTCGTCGGGCAGCAGCACGACGTCTGCTCCGGCTCGATCGACCGCGGCCGGAGTGACGGTCGGGTAGCGGCCGTCGAGGTGGGCGAGGACGTTGACCAGCCCGGCTCGGGTGAGCAGGTCGTCGGTGTAGGTCGAGGTGCCGACGACCATCCACGGGTCGCGCCAGATCGGCACGGCGACCGACAGCCGGCGAGGTGCGGGCGTCGCCCACAGCGACCACGCCCGGGCGAGCCACGCCGGGTCCGCGAGGTCGAGGGCCTCGGTGAACAGCCGCGCCATCGACGCGAGCGCCTCCTCGACCGTCTCGATCCGGGTGACCCACACGGCGACCCCGGCCTCCCGCAGGCGGCGTACGTCGAGCTCGCGGTTCTCCTCCTGGTTGGCGACGACGAGGTCGGGAGAGAGGGTGCGGATCGCGGCGAGGTCGGGATTCTTGGTGCCGCGCACCCGGGCGACGTCGAGGTCGGCGGGGTGGGTGCACCAGTCGGTGGCGCCGACGAGCCGGTCGGGCGCGGAGGCGGCGATCGCCTCGGTCAGCGACGGGACGAGGGAGACGATCCGGCGTGCCGGGCCGGCGAGGGGGACGTCGGCACCGAGGTCGTCGCGCATGGGTCGAGGTTAGGCCTACCGCCGCACTCCCTTGCGCCACGCGCTCGGCGAGCGCGGATCCGGTGCGGGCGTGGAGGTGGCGGGGGTACTCGTGCCACATCAGCTCGTCGCGGCAGCGGTTGCGGTCCGAACGTCGGGGCGTCGGCCGGAGGGAAGGCACCTGGTCACCTTGTCACCGCCATCCCAGCCCGACCGGGTGATGGGACCTGCGACCCCGACGTGGTGGAGTTCTCCCATGAGCAAGCACGCCCGCTCCTCGGGACTGCCGGTCGACGGGGTCGAGGTCGCCACCGCCGAGGGCTGGACGTTCCCGGCGCGCAACCCCACCACCGGCGAGGTGCTGTGGGACGTCCCCGACGCCGGGGTCCCGGACGCGCGGGCCGCGGTGGCCGCCGCCCGCCGGGCCTACGACGAGACCACGTGGAGCACCGACACCGAGCTGCGTCGTGAGGCCCTCTCGCGGCTCCAGGACGCCCTCCTCGAGCGGTCCGACGACCTGGCCCTCCTCATCGCCGCGGAGACCGGCGTCCCGGTCGGGCTCCGTGCCGCGCACGTCGACGCACCGATCGCCGGGATGCGCGGCGAGCCGGGGCCGCCGCCCGTGCAGCCGCCCGGCGTGACCGCGGTCGTCACCCCGTCGACCTCGCCGCTGGCCGTCGCGGTCGCCGAGATCGGCCGGGTGCTGGTCGCGGGCGGGACGGTGGTGCTCAAGCCGGCACCCGAGACGGCGAGCGCAGCGCTCGAGCTCGGCCGCATCGCGCTCGACATCCTGCCGCGCGGGGTGCTCAACGTCCTCACCACGCGCGACGTCGACGTCGCGATCGCTCTCACGCTCGACCCGCGCGTCGACGACGTCTCCTTCACCGGCTCGGCTGTCGCCGGCGAGCGGGTGCGCGAGGCCGCGGAGCGGGCCGGCAAGCGCGTACGCCTCGAGGTCGGCGGCCCGCAGGCCGTCACGGTGGCCGACGAGGACGACCTCGCTGCCGTCGTCTCCGCCGCGGCCGTCGCGGTCGCCGCGAACGCCGGGCAGGCGTGCCACGTGCCTGCCAGCGTCGTCGTGCCCGCCCACCGCCTCCACGAGGCGTTGGACGCGGCGGTCGCCGCCATGAGCGACGTCGTCGTCGGCGACCCGACCGAGCCAGCGACCGTGTGCGGGCCGCTGCGCTCGCCGGTCGCGCGCGACCGGGTGCTGCGCTACCTCGACCTCGCGCGGTCCGAGGGTGGCGACGTCGTGCTCGGCGGGCAGCGGCTCGACCGGTCCGGCTGGTGGGTCGCGCCGACGGTGGTCGGCGGGCTGTCGCGTCAGTCCCGGCTGGTGCGCGAGGAGGTGCTCGGCCCGGTGCTCGCGGTGATCGCTGCGGGACCGAACAGCTGAGCCGCCGCGGTGGCGCCGAGGACGCCCCCGCCGAGCACCAGCACCAGGCCGGGTCCGGGTACCCAGCCGTTCATGCCGACCAGGGTGAGCAGGTGCACCACCTGCCACACCGGGACGACGACGGCTGTGGCGGCGAAGACCGTCGCGTGGACCGCCGCGACCCGGCGGAGGGGGATCAGCACCGCTGCGAGTCCCAGCATCGCGGCGTAGAAGGTCCAGAGCCCGGCGCCGCGGGCCCCCGACACCGAGCCGACGGCGGTGTCGATCCAGGGGAGGAAGGAGCCGAGGAGCACCATCGCGACCGCTCCGGCCAGCCGGCGCCTCGCCGGGTCGGGCCGGCGCCGCGCCCGGACTCCACCGGCAGCCGTTGCACCGCTCATGGGGGGACTGTACGGAACGCGCCAGGCGGTCGGGCCGCAGCGAGGAACGGCGAGTGGTCGCCGCGCACGACGAACGGTCGCCGCATGCACGACGAGCGGTCGGTCTCGCGCGACGAACGGCGCCGGCGGCGGTCTCGAGCGGCGGGCGAGGGCCGCGACGCGCCATCGACCGACGGAATCCGACCGCTCGTCGAAAAGTGTGAGCAGCATCACATCGGCCTGTTGACCCCGCTCACGCCGCGCTGTTTCGCTGCCGGACACGCAAGTCCGTCGTCAGCCAGGAGGACACCGTGGACGAACACCAGCGCCGGGAGTACTGGCGCCGCAATCTGAGACTGATGGCCGTGCTGCTCACCATCTGGGCGCTCGTGTCGTTCGGGGCAGGCATCTTGTTCGTCGAGCCCCTCAACGAGGTCGTGGTCGCGGGCTTCCCGCTCGGCTTCTGGTTCGCCCAGCAGGGCTCGATCATCACGTTCGTGATCCTCATCGCCGTCTACGTCACGCGGATGGACAAGCTCGACGCCGAGTTCGGCATCGACGAGTACGAGGAGGAGGTGCACCACTCGTGAGCGACATCCAGACCTGGACCCTCGTCTTCGTGGTCCTCACCTTCAGCGTCTACATCTTCGTCGCCTACCGCAGCCGGGTCAGCACGACCTCGGGGTTCTACGTCGCCGGCGGCGGCATCCCGGCGCCCGCCAACGGCGCGGCCATCGCAGCCGACTGGATGAGTGCGGCCTCGTTCATCTCGATGGCCGGCATCATCGCCTTCGCCGGCAACGGCTACGGCGGCTCGGTGTACCTCATGGGCTGGACCGGCGGTTACGTGCTCCTCGCGCTGCTGCTGGCCCCCTACCTGCGCAAGTTCGGCAAGTACACGATCCCCGACTTCGTCGGTGACCGCTACAACGAGACGGCCCGGCTGGTGGCGGTGGTCGCAGCCATCGTCGTGTCCTTCGTCTACGTCGCCGGCCAGATGGCGGGCGTCGGCCTGGTCTTCACCCGCTTCCTCAAGGTGGACCCGACCACCGGTGTCATCATCGGCATGGCCATCGTGTTCTTCTACGCCGTCCTCGGCGGGATGAAGGGCATCACCTGGACCCAGGTCACCCAGTACACGGTCCTGATCATCGCCTACCTGATCCCCGCCGTGGCCGTCTCGGCGAAGGTGACCGACGTGCCGGTCCCGCAGATCGGGTTCGGCACGATCCTCGCCGAGCTCGACGCGCTCCAGGCCGAGCTCGGGATCCCGGAGTACACCGCCGCCTTCGGCAGCACGAACATGCTCAACATGCTGCTGATCACGGCGTCGCTGATGTTCGGCACCGCGGGCCTGCCGCACGTGATCGTGCGCTTCTACACCGCCAAGAGCGTGCGGGCCGCGCGCTACTCGGCGCTGTGGGCGCTGTTCTTCATCGCCCTGCTCTACACCACCGCCCCGTCGGTGGCGGCCTTCAGCAAGCTCCAGATCATCGAGGACGTCAACGGGACGGCGTTGAGCGACATGCCGTCATGGTTCGACACCTGGTCGGAGGTCGGCCTCATCACGCAGGCCGACGGCTCGGCGATCTCGGCGCTCCCGGCGGACGCCACGGTCGCCTACGGCGACATCCTCATCAACAACGACATCATCGTCCTGGCCTCGCCCGAGATCGGTGGCCTCCCGGCGCCGATCGTCGGCCTGGTTGCGGCCGGTGCCCTGGCGGCGGCGCTGTCCACGGCGTCCGGCCTCCTGCTGGTCATCTCCAGCGCGGTCGCGAACGACGTCTACTTCAAGAAGATCAACCCGCAGGCCACCGAGGCGCGCCAGCTGATGGTCGGTCGCATCGCGATGGCCGGGGCGATCGTGGTCGCCGGCTACCTCGGCATCAACCCGCCCGGATTCGTGGCCCAGGTCGTGGCGCTGGCGTTCGGGCTGGCAGCAGCGAGCTTCTTCCCGATCCTGGTGCTCGGGATCTTCTGGAAGAACTGCACGGCCATGGGCGCGACGGCAGGCATGCTCGCCGGACTCCTCACGACGATGGCCTACATGCTGTGGACGATCGACATCTACGGCAACGGGGACGGCATCTTCGGGATCCTGGAGACCGGCTTCGGCACGATCGGCATGCTGATCAACTTCGCGGTGACGATCATCGTGTCGCAGTTCACCCCGAAGCCCAGCCCGGTCATGCAGGAGCTGGTCGAGGAGATCCGCTACCCCGGCAAGACCGAGCTCGTCGCCAAGCACGCGCAGGGCGAGGTCTGACCGAGCGCACCGTTCAGTGACGTCTGCGCCACCAGGCCACGAGGCGGTCGAGCCACGGCTCGCGCCGGCGTACGTCGCCCAGGCTGAGGGGGCGGCTCGCGCCGAGCTCCGCGGCCTGGGCGAGGTAGAGCTCGGCGCAGGCCAGTGCGTCGCCGAGCGCGTCATGGGCTGCCGTGACCGGCAGCCCATGACGAGCCCGTGCCCTCCATAGGCGGAGCTCCCCCGGGCCGATCTCGCGGTGGCGGCCCAGCAGGCGCCGCTGGAGCTCCAGGGTGCACACGGCCGGCGGCAGCGCCGGTCGCTCACCCACCGCGCGGAGGGCTGCGTCGAGGAAGGCCAGCTCGAACGGCGCGTGGTGGGCGAGGAGCACGCGTCCGGCCAGGGCGTGGCGCAGCTCGGCCAGCACCTCCGCGAGCGGCCGACCCTCCTCGAGATCGTCGTGGGTCAGGCCGTGGATGGCGACCGCCTCGCCGGGATCGTCGTGGCGTACGACGTGGCGCCGGCCGCCGGAGAGGTCGATGCGCACCCCGTCGACCGGCACCCAGCCCACGGCCAGCACCTGGTCCCGGGCAGGGGAGAGCCCGGTGGTCTCGAGGTCCACGGCCAGCAGGCGCAGCTCGTCGAGCGGGGTGCGGTCGTCGGGGGTCACGTCAGCTCACGCACGGGATAGCGCTGTGCGATGGCGCCCTGCGCCGACCGGATGACGCCGAATGCCGCCTTGAGGTGCCGCTTCTCGAAGTCGCTGAGCGCCGACGGGTCGACCCAGTTGTCGGCCGGTCTCCCCGCGCGCACCTGCTCGACCTGGTGCCGCAGCCGCAGGTGCCCGAGGAACTCCCACGCGTCGCGCAGGTCGGCCGCCAGCGTCGGGCTGACGCGACCGGCGGCGACGGCGTCCTCGAGCCGGGCGAGGGTCGACGTCGCCGACGACCCGCACGCCAGCCCGTGCAGGCGGGCGATCTCGACGATCGTGTTGATGCCGCCGCGCTTCACGTCCAGGGTGTCGCGGTGCTCCCCGGAGCGGTCCACGACCAGCCCGCGGAAGAAGCCGAGCGGCGTGTGGTGCGACGCCGCGGCGGCCGCCAGGTGGGCCAGGAAGATCGGCGTGGCCTGCGCGGCCCGACGTTGGTGGGCCACCAGTGCTGCGGTCAGGCCGGGATCGCCGTACTGGTGGCGCAGGTCGAAGAACACGCTGGCCTCCAGGATCGCCTCCGGGGTGGGCGTGCCGACCCACCTGGCGACGTGGCGGTGCCAGGTGCCGAGCGGCTGGCGCCAGTGGGGGTTGGTGGCCATCTTGTCCCCGCGGCACCGCGGGTAGCCGACGGTCTCCAGGGCGTTCGTGACCTGCTCGGCGAGCTCGGCGAAGTACGACGCGTGCAGGTCGGGCACGTAGTCGTCGTGCAGCACCAGCGCGTGGTCCTGGTCGGGGGCCAGGGCCTGCTCGAAGCGGGCCCGGGAGCCCAGCGTCAGCCAGGCGTACGGCACCGGTGGCGGGCCGAGCCCGGCCTCGGTGAGCGCGATGACCCGCTGCTCGATGGCGTCCCCGACGGTGCTGACGACGCGGCCGGCGTCGTGGGCCGACGTGCCCTGCCGGACGAGCCCCGCCACCACCCGCTGCAGGCGGGTCGCCAGGTCCGCGACGGTGGCGACGTCCGGCGCCTTGGCGATGTCGCCGACGAGGAAGACGGGGTTGGCCTGCTGCAGCCGGAGCAGGTCGGTGGCCGTGACCATGCCGACGGGTCGCTCGTCCTCGACCACGGGCAGGTGATGGATGTTGCGGCGCACGAGCTCGAGCAGCGCCTCCAGGGCGGGCGCGTCGGGGTGGGTGGTCGCCGGGTCCGGCGTCATCACCGCGGACACGGGACCCGCCGGGTCCACCGAGGCGGCCAGGACCCGGGTGCGCAGGTCGCGGTCCGTCATGATGCCGACGAGGGCCTCGCCCTCGGTCACCAGCACCGAGGAGATGCGCTCCGCCGACATCAGCCGGGCCGCGTCCAGGACGGAGGCGTCGGCCCGGATGCTCACCGGGCCCCGGGTCACCAGGTCGCGCACCGTCCCGGACAGCACCGACCGGTCGGCTCCGCTCACGTGCTCTCGCTGCCGGGCCACGGCGTCGCGCAGCATGCCGGCGCGGTGCTCGAAGAAGGCCGAGAACTCGGCGTGCTGCTCACGGAGCTGGTGGAACAGGTCGGCAGGGCAGGCCAGGACGAGGGTGTCCTCGATCGCCCGGACGGTCACCGCCTGCGGCGTGCCGCTCGCCAGCGCGGCGCCGCCGACGCAGGTCCCGGCGGCACCCCGCTCGACCAGCTCGCCGCCGGGCTCCCGGAGCTCGACGGCGCCGGACCTCACCACCAGCAGCTCGACCGGGGCGCTGCCCCGGGCCAGCACCACGCTGCCGCGGCGGTGGTAGCCGATGCTCAACCGGGGCGGGACGGACTCGAGGACGGTGGCCGGGAGGGAGTCGAAGGGGACGTGGCCGGCGAGGAAGTCCCGGATCTCCGCGAGCTCGACGTTGAGTGGCACGCTCCCATCATGCTCGCGCCCGACGCATCGGCACGTGCATGATCCCGTCCTCGTCGAACTCGGGCCCGGCCACCGCGAAGCCGTAGCCGGCGTAGAATCCGGTCAGCGGGGTCTGCGCGTCGAGGCGCACCTCGCGGTCACCGCACAGCGCCATCGCCTCGTCCATCAGCATCGCGGCGAGACCACGACCTCGGGCCGACCGCGCGACCACCACCCGGCCGATGCGTGCCCAGCCGCCGTCGTCGAGCACGCGCAGGGTGCCGAGGACCGTGTCGTCCTCGAGCAGCACGACGTGGCGCGTCGCCGGCTCGAGGTCGCGGCCGTCGAGGTCGGGGTAGGGACAGTCCTGCTCGACCACGAAGACGTCCTGCCGCAGCCGCCACACGGCGTACGCCGTCCGCGCGTCGAGGTCGTCGACGGTGGTCGTCAGC
Organism: Nocardioides furvisabuli; assembly: GCF_021083185.1. Lineage (GTDB taxonomy): Bacteria > Actinomycetota > Actinomycetes > Propionibacteriales > Nocardioidaceae > Nocardioides > Nocardioides furvisabuli. The sequence continues at coordinate 268,200 of NZ_JAIGQB010000001.1, forward strand.
ACGCGGACGCTCATCGCAGGAAGTCCACGACCTGGGTGAAGGCGCGGCGTGCCTCGGGGATGAGCGGGAGGAGGCCGTAGACGTGGATGAGGTCCGGCTCCTCGATCGAGGTCAGGTCCCAGCCGGCGTCGGCGCCACGGCGCGCCAGCAACCGGCAGCCGGGGTGGAGCAGGTCGCGGGTGCCGTGGAGCATGAGTGCCTTCGGCAGCCCCGCCAGGTCGGCGAGGGCGGGGGAGACCTCGGGGCGGCCGAGGTCGGCCTCCGAGCCGGCCCACCACAGGGCGTACGCCTGGAGCTTGCTGTAGAACAGCCACGGGTCGACGGCGTCCACCTCGCGGGTCTCGGGCGTCGACGTGGTGAGGTCGACCCACGGCGCGTGCATCACCAGGTGCGTCGCGGGTGTCAGGCCCCGGTCCCGCATCGACAGCGCCATCGCGAGCGCCAGGCCGCCGCCGGCGGAGTCGCCGGCCAGCACGATGCCGCCCTCCTCGTCCGCCCAGCGAGCGGCGTCCGACACGAGGGCGTCGTGCGAGTCGGCCCAGGTGTGCTCGGGGGCGAGGGGATAGTCGGGCATCACGACCCGGGCACCGATCGCGTCGGCGAGCCGGGTGGCGTAGCGCACGTGGACCGCGTCGACCGGGGCCATGAAGGCGCCGCCGTGGACGTAGTAGAGCGTCCGGTGCACGTGGCGCAGGCGCGGGGTCAGGACGTGTGCGGGGAAGCCGATGTCGGCGACCTCGACCGCCCACCTCTGCGCGAAGCGGGGCGTGCCGCGCGTGGGGAGGCTCCGGTCGAGGGTCCGGTGACAGGCCTCGACCCGGGCCCGCTCGAGCGGCTCGGAGTCGAGGTCGCCGGCCTTGCGGAGGCGCGGGATGACAGAGGCCAGCAGGGCGTGGCGGAGGCTGGGCATGGGGCGAGCGTAGGGGCAGCGACCCCGGGGATAGGGTGGTCCCACAAGACAGGGGAGCACGCGCAGGCGTGCTGAGAGTGCGGACCAGCCGCAGACCCTACGAACCTGATCCGGTTAGCACCGGCGATAGGGAGTCACCATGCACCGACCGACCGTCCGCGCTGCCCTCACGACGGGCCTCACCCCGTTCCTGGCCGCGCTGCTCCTGAGCAGCTGCAGCCTCGCCGGCGGCGAGGCCACCGACCCGTCGACCTCCGCGTCCGAGGGGCAGACCGGCCCGACCGGCGAGGCCGGCGGCACCGTCGTCCTCGCCACGCACGAGTCCTTCAATCTCCCGAAGAAGCTCGTGCGCGCCTTCGAGGACGAGACCGGCTACACCCTCGAGGTCCGCGCGGCGGGCGACGCCGGCACGCTCGCGACCAAGCTCAGCCTCACCGCCGACAACCCGATCGCCGACGCCGCCTTCGGCATCGACAACACCTTCGCGTCCCGCCCGCTCGGCGAGGGCGCCTTCGCCGAGATCACCACGTCGGTGACGCCGCCGGAGGACTACGCGCTCGCCGACGGCAGCGACCGCCTCGTCGCGATCGACTCCGCGAGCGTGTGCGTCAACGTCGACACCGCCTGGTTCGACGAGGAGGGCCTGGAGCCCCCGCAGACGCTCGCCGACCTGACCGACCCGGCGTACGCCGACCTGCTCGTCACGCCCGGCGCCTCGACCAGCAGCCCGGGCATGGCCTTCTTCCTCGCCACCGTCGCCGAGCACGGCGACGGCTGGCAGGACTACTGGACCGACCTGCTCGCCAACGGCGCCAAGGTCGTCGACGGCTGGGAGGACGCCTACTACGGCGACTTCACCGCCGGCTCGAAGAACGGCACCCGCCCGATCGTGGTGTCCTACGACTCGTCCCCGGCCTTCACCGTCGCCGACGGGGAGACCACCACGTCCGCGCTGCTCGACACCTGCTTCCGCCAGGTGGAGTACGCCGGCGTGCTGGCCGGCGCCGACAACCCCGAGGGCGCTGCCGCGCTGATCGACTGGATGCTGACCGACGAGGTGCAGGGCGCGCTCCCGGAGTCGATGTACGTCTTCCCGGTGATGCCCGACGCGACCGTCCCCGCGGACTGGGCGCAGTTCGCACCGCAGCCGACCGACCCCTACGAGGTGTCGCCGGAGGAGATCGCGGCCAACCGGGAGCAGTGGCTGACCGAGTGGACGGACGTCATCTCGCGTTGAGGCGCATCGTCGGGCTGCTCGCGCTGGCCGCCGGGCCGGTGCTGGTGCTCGGCGTGCTCTTCGTGCTGCCGGTGAGCGGCATGCTCGCGGAGGGCTTCGTCGTCGACGGCCGGCTCGCTCCGGGCGCGGTGCTCGAGGTCCTCGCCCGCCCCAGGGTGCACCGGGTCGCGTGGTTCACCGTGTGGACCTCAGGCACGGCGACGCTGCTGGCGGTCGTCCTGGGCCTGCCGGCGGCGTACGCCCTGCACCGGCTGGCGCTGCCCGGCCGGACCGCGGTGCGTGCGGCGCTGCTGGTGCCGTTCGTGCTCCCGACGGTGGTGGTGGGTGTCGCGTTCCGCCAGCTGCTGGGGGAGGGTGGCCCCCTCGGCTTCCTCGGCCTGGACGGCACACCGGTGGCGATCGTGTGCGGCCTGGTCTTCTTCAACGTCGCCGTCGTGGTGCGCACCGTCGGCGTCGCGTGGGAGTCGCTCGACCCCCGCCCGGCGCAGGCGGCAGCCGCCCTCGGCGCCTCCCCCCGGCAGGTGCTGCGCACCGTGACCCTGCCGGCCCTGCGTCCGGCGATCGTCGGCGCCGCGAGCATCGTCTTCCTCTTCTGCGCGACCGCCTTCGGCATCGTGCTCACCCTCGGCGGGGTCCGCCACGCGACGGTGGAGACCGAGATCTACCTGCTGACCACCACGGTCTTCGACCTGCGTGCGGCCGCCGCGCTGTCGGTGCTGCAGATCGTGGTGGTGGTGGGCCTGCTCGCGCTGGCGGCGCGGCTGCGCGCGACCCCCGACCCGACGGCCCAGCGTGCCGTGACCCCGGTGCGGGCCGTACGAAGCGGGGACGCGCCCGTCGTCGTCGCCACGCTGCTGGTGCTCGGCGCGATGCTGCTGCCGATCCTCACGCTCGTGGCCGGCTCCCTCAGCGTCGACGACGGCTGGGGGCTGGACAACTACCGCGCCCTCACGACGGCGGGGGACAACCAGGCCCTGCTGGTGCCGGTGACGACGGCGCTCGCGACCAGCCTGCGCACGGCCGTCGACGCGACGTGGATGGCACTGCTGGTCGGCGTGCTGGTCTCCGTCATCGTGACCCGGCGCTCGCACTCGGTCGTCGAGCGCCGGGTGCGCTCGAGCCTCGACGGCTTCTTCATGCTGCCGCTCGGGGTGAGCGCGGTGACGCTCGGCTTCGGCTTCCTCATCACCCTCGACCAGCCGCCGCTCGACCTGCGCGACTCGCCGCTCCTGGTGCCGATGGCCCAGGCGCTCGTGGCGCTGCCCCTCGTCGTGCGCACCCTGACCCCGGTCCTCGGTGGCATCGACGACCGCCAGCGCCAGGCCGCAGCCTCCCTCGGCGCGTCGGCGTGGCGCACCCTGCTGACCGTCGACCTGCCGGTGGCGTGGAAGCCGATGCTGGCTGCGAGCGGCTTCGCCTTCGCCGCCTCGCTGGGCGAGTTCGGTGCGACGTCCTTCCTCGCCCGCGACGAGAACCCGACGCTGCCCGTCGTGATCTTCCGGCTGATCGGCCACCCCGGGGAGATGAACTACGGCATGGCGCTCGCCGCCTCCGTCGTGCTCGCCGTCGCCACGGCCGTGGTGATGCTGGCCGTCGAGCGGCTCCGGGTGCCGGGTGTGGGAGCGTTCTGATGGTGTTGAGGCTCCAGGACGTGACCGTCCGCTACGGCGAGGCCGTCGCGGTCGACGACGTCACGCTCGATCTCGCTCCGGGGCAGGTGCTGGCCGTGCTGGGGCCGTCCGGCTGCGGGAAGTCGACCCTGCTGCGGACGGTGGCCGGCCTCGAGCCGTTGTCGGCCGGCTCGATCTCCTTCGACGGCACCGACCTGGCCGGCACGCCGACCCACAAGCGCGGATTCGCGCTGATGTTCCAGGACGGCCAGCTCTTCGCCCACCTGAGCGTCGCGCGCAACGTCGCCTACGCGCTGCGGCTGCGGCGTACGCCGTCCGCACAGGTCGCGGCGCGGGTGGAGGAGCTGCTCGCGCTCGTCGGCCTGTCCGGCTTCGGCGACCGGCTGCCGGGCACCCTCTCGGGTGGCGAACGCCAGCGGGTGGCGCTGGCGCGGGCGCTGGCGGTCGAGCCCCGCCTGATCCTGCTCGACGAGCCGTTGTCGGCTCTCGACGCGACGTTGCGCGAGCGGCTCGCCGGCGACCTCCGCGAGATCCTGCACGCCGCCGGCACCACCGCCCTGCTCGTGACGCACGACCACGAGGAGGCCTTCGCGCTGGCTGACCGGCTCGCGGTGATGCGTGAGGGCCGGGTGGTGCAGTCCGGCGGCATCGACGAGGTCTGGCGCGAGCCGCTGGACGAGGACACCGCGCTGTTCCTCGGCTACGCGCGGGTGCTCCGCGACCACGCTGCCCGGCTGGTGCTGCAGGCGGCCGGGCTCCCGCCGGCGCCCGCGGTCGCCGTACGCCGCTCCGCGCTGGTCGTCGACGACTCCGGACCGGTGCGCGCAAGCGTCGACTCCGCGCGCGTCACCCCGGAGCAGGTGCGCCTGGTGGTGCAGGTCGAGGGCGTCGGCGCCGTCGACGCCGTCGCGGCGCTGGGCAGCCGCGTCGCGCCCGGCGACGAGGTCCCGGTGCGCGTCGATGTGACACGTCTCGCGGTCCTGCCGATCACGACCGCCCCTTGACCCGTCCCTACACTGACGTCCGTGTACAGACCGGCCTATGCCCTGCTCGTGGGAGTCGCAGCCCTCATGGGCGCGCTCGCGCTGACGGCCTCGATCGCACTCGACCGGCCGCTGGTGGACCCGGAGGGCTTCCTCGGGCCGTCGTGGCTGCGGCTGCCGCTGCTCGTCTTCGGCGCCTTCCTGCTCGACCTGCTGCCTCGGACGCTGTGGTTCTCGCGGATGAAGCCGGCGCTGATGCCCGACATCGTGCGCGAGCGGATCCGGACCCACTGGGACCGCGAGCGGATCGTGCTGGTCGTGCTCGGCCTGGTGTCCTTCTACATCACCTACGTCTGCTACCGGAACCTCAAGTCCTTCCTGCCCTTCATCATGGGCGAGGACAAGTACGACCGCGAGCTGCACCTCATCGACCGCGCGCTGATGTTCGGCAACGAGCCGGCCACGATCCTGCACACCATCTTCGGCACCGGGATCTCCGCGCACTTCCTCTCCACGATCTACCTGTGGTTCCTGCCGCTCGTGCCGCTGGCGCTCGCCGCCTGGCTGGTGTGGTCGCGCAACATCACCTTCGGCTACTGGTTCGCCACCTCGCAGTGCCTGGCCTGGACGCTCGGCACCGCGTCCTACTACGCGCTCCCGACGCTGGGCCCCGGCTTCCAGTACTCCTACCTCTACACCGACCTCGCGCCCACGGGGTCGACGGCGCTGATGGAGGCGTTGTCCTACGGACGTGACGGTGTGCTGCGCCGCGGTCTCGAGGGATCGGTGCAGTCCGTCGCGGGCTTCGCGTCCCTGCACGTCGCGATCACCCTGCTCGTCGCGCTGATGGTGCAGTACACGCTGCGCAACCGGATCCTCCACATCGTCTTCTGGGCCAACTTCGCGATCACCGTCGTGGCCACCCTCTACTTCGGCTGGCACTACATCGCCGACGACCTCGCCGGCGTCGTCATCGCGCTCTTCTCGTTCTGGCTCGGCGGGCTCGCCAGCGGGCAGAAGTTCGACCGGCACGGGTTGGCGTCCCACCCGACCTCCACGACCCGCCAGGTCCCCGTCGACGCCGACTGAGCGGCGTCGCGATCCCCGGGTCCCGTCGCGATCCCCGGGTGCCGTCGCGATCCCCGGGTACCCGGGGAAACCCGAGGTTCACCCCCGAAGTTTCGGGGTGGAGGCTCCAGTTCGGGGGGACAACCTCCTCCAGCCACAGGTTGGCGGCAGCCTGCTCGAATGACAGCTGTGTAGTTCGAGATGACAAGACTGTCGTTCGTCAAGGCGACACGCCGCAACAAAGTGAAGAAGTGGGGAAAACTGTTCCCAGTGTGACGAAAGTTCACTAGCGTGCCTCGAGTTGCCCGTGCGAAGGGGAAGTCGCACGGGCCCCTACCCCCGAGGAGCCACCGTGCCGGACGCACCGCTCGCCCACGCGCGACGTCGTACGACGTCGCGCTGGGCCAGCGCCTGTGTGCTGGTCGCCGGGCTCGCCGTCGGCGGAGGCCACGGTGTGGCGTTCGCCGACGACCACGACGGCCGCGAGGTGCCGAGCGAGGCGGACGTCGCCCGCGCCGAGCAGGCGGCGGCCGACAAGGGGCGTGACGTCGCGGCCGTGCAGGCCGACCTGATCCGCGCCGATCTCGCCCTCGAGTCCGCCGGCGACGCAGCGGCGCGGGCCTCCGAGGAGTTCAACGGTGCCCGCTGGCGCGCCGAGCAGGCACGTGAGGACGCCCGCCAGGCCGAGGCCGCCGCCACCTCGGCGCGCGCCGACGTCGAGGCGCAGCGGCAGCTGTACGCCGACACGGTGGTGCGGTCCTACGAGGAGGCCTCGCAGGTGCAGGGCCTCTCCGCTGTGGTGGAGGCCGACGGCATCGAGTCGCTCATCGACCGCACCGTGACCATCGCCCACACCTCCGACGCCCTCGACAGCCAGTACGACGCCTTCGTCGCCGCCTCCGCCGTCGCGGAGGTCACCGCCACGACAGCCACCCAGGCTGCCGAGCGGGCAGCGACAGCCGAGCGCGAGGCCGCGGCGGCCCGCGACGCGGCCGAGGCTGCGCAGGCCCAGGCAGGGGCCCAGGCGGAGGCGATCGGCTCCGCCAAGGCCGGCCTCATCGCCGAGCTCGCCGAGCTGCAGGGGATCAGCGTGCGCCTGGCCGAGAAGCGCCAGAGTGCGCTCGAGGAGGCTGCGGCCGCAGCTGCCGCGGCGGCCGCGCAGGCCCAGGCGGAGGTGGACGCCCAGGCGGAGGCGGAGTCCCAGGAGCAGGAGGAGGGCGAGCAGGAGGCGAAGCCGACGCCCACCCCGACGGCCACGCCCACCCCGATGGCCACGCCCACCCCGATGGCCATGCCCACCCCGACGCCCACGCCCACCCCGACGCCGACGTCCACCCCGACGGCCACGCCCACCCCGACGCCCACCCCGGCGCCCACGCCCACTCCCACTCCGACACCGCCCACGCCGACGCCCCCCACCCCGAGCACCGGCGCTGACGCCGCGATCGCCTTCGCCCGGGCCCAGGTCGGCGAGCCCTACCGCTACGGCGCCGCCGGCCCGGATGCCTGGGACTGCTCGGGGCTCACCTCGGCTGCGTGGGCCACCGGCGGCGTCTCGCTGCCGCACTACTCCGTCGCGCAGTACACCCAGTCGACGCGCATCACCGCCGCCCAGCTCGCGCCCGGCGACCTCGTGTTCTGGGGCTCCTCGAGCAACCCGAGCTCGATCTACCACGTCGCCCTCTACGTCGGCGACGGGCAGATCATCCACGCGCCCCGTACCGGGCGCGACGTCAGCCAGGAGTCGATGTACTACTGGCGGGCGCCCACCTTCTTCGCGCGCCCCTGATCGTGGGGAGGGGCGCGCGGCCTACGTGACCTTGCGAGCGAACCTGGCGGCCAGCTCGCCGGGGTCGAGGTCGCCGTCGAGGACGCGGCGCGTCGGCCACGGCGAGGTGTCGATGCCGGAGAGCTCCTCGAAGAGCGCGAGATCCTTGGCGTAGACCTCGGCCAACCGGGCCAGGTCGTCGGCGGTCGGCGCGGTGCCGGGCACCTGCCCGGCGCCGGCGTGCCAGTTCTTCAGCGGCGGCACCCGCTCGAAGCGCGGCAGGTCGAGGAAGTCGGTCGTGCGGTGCACCGTCGCCTCGAAGTCGCCGAGCATCGAGCGCATCTCCAGCAGCAGCCACTGCTGGCGCCCGAACAGCTCGAAGCCCCGCTGGAGCTGCTCGCCGTAGAAACCGCGCGCCAGGCCGGTCATGTGCCGCCACCGCATCGTGCGTACGTCGTCGGGCACCGCGTCGGGCAGGGAGGTGTGCGGCCACTCGGTGAGGAAGTCCGGCCAGTCGGGCCACGCGAGGTTGCGCGAGCGCAGCATCACCCAGTGCGAGAACAGCCGCTCCAGCGGGTCGCGGAACACGGCGACCAGTGGCATGTCGGGGTTGTAGGCACGCATCCGCTCCAGTGCGTGCGGCCAGTAGAGGTAGGTGGGGCTGGCGTCGCCGAGCAGGCGGTGCACCCGCGCGCGACGCGGGGCGGTGTAGTCGGTGGCGTAGTCCGGCGACGACCAGTCCACGGTCTCGTCGTCGAAGTAGTGCCGCTCCTTGTCGGGTGCCTGGCACACGAGCGGGTGCTGGTTGAGCGTCACCGCGAGCGTCGACGTACCGCCCTTCTGCACGCCGACGACGGCGAAGTTGTAGGCCATCACGCCCAGCGGGTCGCCCGGGGGGGTGGCATCGGACACGTTCATCGCGGAGAACCTACCGTCCGGACTACTTTGGGCGGTATGGCCACCGAGCAGGTCCCGCCGATCGCCGACGAGATGCCCACACCTGTGCCCGACGCTGCGGCCCCGGACCGGGTCGAGGACGACGCCGTCCACGCCGACGACCGTGGCTACCGCCAGCCGGACGTCGACGTCGACGCACTGCGCGCCCTGCTCGACGGCCGCTACCGCGAGGTCCGCGACCTGGTGCGCACCAACCTCGCTGAGCACGCGCAGGTCCTCCTCGACGAGGAACAGATGAGCACCGCGGACTTCCGCGAGCGCGTCAAGGACGTCGTGGTGATGATGGCCGGGACGGGCCAGACCGGGATGGGCTTCCCGCAGGAGTACGGCGGCGGCGGTGACATCGGCGCCTCTGTCGCCGCCTTCGAGACCCTCGCCTACGGCGACCTGTCGGTGCTGGTGAAGGTCGGCGTGCAGTTCGGTCTCTTCGGCGGCGCGATCCTCCAGCTCGGCACGAAGACCCACCACGACGCCCACCTCGCCGACCTCGTCACCGGACGCACCATGGGCTGCTTCGCGATGACCGAGACCGGTCACGGCTCCAACGTGCAGGCGCTCGGCACGGTCGCGACGTACGACGTCGGGGCGGAGGAGTTCGTCATCACGACCCCTGACGACGCGAGCCGCAAGGACTACATCGGCAACGCGGCCGCCCACGCCGAGCTCGCCGTCGTCTTCGCGCAGCTCGAGGTGGCGGGCGAGCGCCACGGCGTGCACGCCTTCGTCGTCCCGATCCGCGACGGTGGACGGGTGCTGGAAGGCGTACGCATCGAGGACTGCGGGCCGAAGATGGGACTCAACGGCGTCGACAACGGCCGGCTCTGGTTCGACGGCGTCCGCGTGCCGCGCACCGCGCTGCTCAACCAGTTCGCCGAGGTGACCCCCGAGGGCCGCTACCTCTCGCCGATCGACAACCCCAACAAGCGCTTCTTCACCATGCTCGGGACCCTCGTGCAGGGCCGGGTGTGCGTCGGCGGCGCGGGCATCAACGCCGCCAAGGTGGCGCTCACCATCGCCACCCGCTCCGCCGTGCGGCGCCGGCAGTTCGAGGCGGTCTCGCCCGACGAGGAGCAGGTGCTCCTCGACTACGGCATGCACCAGCGCCGGCTGCTGCCACTCATCGCACGGACGTACGCCCTCCACTTCGCGCAGGAGGTCGTCGCCGCACAGCTGCACGAGGTCTTCTCCGGCCCCGGCGCAGGTGAGGAGGGCAGCGACGAGCACGCGCGCCGGATGCTGGAGTCGCGCGCGGCTGGCACCAAGGCGTTGGGCACCTGGCACGCGACCCGCACGATCCAGGAGTGCCGTGAGGCGTGCGGCGGCGCGGGCTACCTCAGCGAGAACCGCTTCGCCGCGCTCAAGGCCGACACCGACGTCTTCACCACCTTCGAGGGCGACAACCACGTGCTGCTCCAGCTCGTCGCCAAGGGCCTGCTCACCGACTACGCCGGCGAGTTCGAGGACATGGACCAGCTCGGCATGGCCCGCTTCGTGGCCGGGCTGGCCGTGGAGACCGTCGTCGAGCGCACCGCGGTCCACAAGCTGGTGCAGTCGGTGCGCGACCTGCTGCCCGGCGGCGACACGTGGGACCAGGAAGCCGGACTGCTCGACCCCAACTACCAGCTGGCCATGCTGCGCTTCCGCGAGGAGCACATGATCGGCGGCGTCGCCCGGCGCCTCAAGCGCGGCGTCGACCAAGGGATGGACCCCGGCGCGGTGTTCTCGCGCGTGCAGGACCACGTCATCGCCGCGGCGCGCGCCCACACCGAGCGCCTCGTGCTCGAGGCCTTCATCGCCAGGACGGCGTCGTTGCCCGACGGTGACCTCAAGGTCGCGCTCAACCTGCTGTGCGACCTGCACGCGCTGACCACGATCGAGGCCGACCGGGCCTGGTTCATGGAGCACGGACGGTTGTCCAGCACCCGTTCCAAGGCCATCAGCCGGGAGGTCAGCGCGCTGTGCCGCAAGGTCCGCCCGCTCGCCGTCGACCTGGTCGACGCGTTCGGCGTCCCCGAGGAGATGCTCCGCAGCCCGGAGCTGCTCGCCTGGGGCGAGTGAGGTGAGGATCCCGGGTCTCGGCGGCTGGAGCGAGGACCCGCTGTGGTCCTACGCCTACCCCCGGCTCGTCGACTCCGGTCCGCTCGGTCGCGCCGCCTGGCGCGCCGGGATGGGCAGCGACCTCACGCTCCTCCACGAGGCCGCCGCCGAGATCGGCACGCTGCCCGCGGGCTCCCGCGTCCTCGACGTGCCGACCGGGTCCGGTGTCGCGCTGCGCGGCGTGCGCCCCGGCCAGGGGGTCGAGGTCGTCGCCGCCGACATCTCCACCACCATGCTCGCCCGGGCGAGCGCCGCCGCGAGGCGGCTCGGCGTGGCCGACCAGGTCAGCCCTGCGGTGGCCGACGTCGGCGACCTGCCCTTCGACGACGCCACCTTCGACCTCGTCGTGTCCTTCACCGGCCTCCACTGCTTCCCCGACCCGCGACGCGCGATCGGGGAGTTGGTGCGTGTGCTGGCGACCGGAGCGGCACTGACGGGCAGCTCGCTCTTCGCCGACACAGGTCCCCGCTGGGTGCCACTGCGCATCGCGGGCACCCGGGCCGGCGTCCTGGGGCCGATGTGCACCTCGGTCGAGGCGCGCCGCTGGCTGCGCGAGGCCGGTTGCGAGGAGGTCGAGCTCGCGCTCCACGGTGCGCTGGGCTACTTCCGCGCCGTCCGCGCGGCATGATCGGGCCATGACGTTCGGAGGACTGCCCACCCGGTGGGAGCCCGCCGGCACGAGCCGCGGACTGGCCCTCGTCGCGCCCGGACGTGCCTACGCGCCGTCCGCGCCGCTGCTCGACTTCGGCCGGATCGCGCTGCTGCAGCACGGGTTCACCGTCCGGCAGCTGTGGTGGGACTCCACCACCCGGGGCGAGGAGGAGCCGGAGCCCTGGGTGCGCCGCCACGTCGAGGCAGCGCTCGCGGGCGAGGACGCCGACCACGTCTTGGTGGTCGGCAAGTCGCTCGGCACCCGCGCCGCGTCGTACGCCGCCGAGCGCGGGCTCGACGCCATCTGGTTCACCCCGCTGCTCGTCGACCCGGCCGTGGCCGAGGCCGTCGCTGCCAACCCCGGCCGGCAGCTGCTCGTCGGTGGGTTGGGCGACGAGTTCTGGGACGCGGCGATCGCGCGCGAGCTCGGCGACAACGGCTGTGCGGTGCTGGAGGTCCCCGACGCCGACCACGCGATGGCCACGACCGACGCCGTGCGCACAGCCGAGGTCCACCTCGAGGTGGCGCGGGCCGTCCACGCCTTCCTGTCACAGCTCTGAGCCGGCCGATGTCTCCATGTCGTCCACGTCCGGTCCACCCCAGGAGATGACATGCCCAGCCAGTTCCGGATCCCCCGGCCCGCCTCGACGGCGCCTACGGAGCGCTCATGACGCGTGTGGCGCGGCGGGATGTGGGGCGAGGTGCCCGACAACGCCCGCGTCCCGTGGCACCACAGGCCGGTGATGCGCGCCGTCTTCGGCTTCGAGCAGAAGGTCGCGCGCTGGTCGGCGCTCGACCCCCACCTCAAGGCGTACGCCGAGATGGCGAGCGCGGGGGTGATCGGCTCTCAACCCGATCCGCGGTCGCGACGAGGTGCTCCGCTTCCTCGCCGGTGTCACGCCCGCCGCGCTCGAGCTCGAGCCGGTGTGGCTCAACGGGTCCCCGGCGTTACAAGGCGCCGGAGCTGTGCTCAGGCGTCCTCGCCGAGGTCCTCGTCGGCGATGTTGTCGAGGTCGTTGCCGTGGCCCTCGGTCTTGAAGCGCTCGAAGGAGGCGTGGACCTCCTCCTCGGCCTCGACGCGGCCGACCCAGTCAGCGCCCTCGACGGACTTGCCGGGCTCGAGGTCCTTGTAGACCTCGAAGAAGTGCTGGATCTCGAGGCGGTCGTACTTGGAGACGTGGTTGATGTCGCGCAGGTGCTCCAGACGCGGGTCGTGCGCGGGCACGCACAGGACCTTGTCGTCGCCGCCGGCCTCGTCGGTCATGCGGAACATGCCGATCGCGCGGCACTCGATGAGGCAGCCCGGGAAGGTCGGCGACTGCAGGATCACCAGCGCGTCGAGCGGGTCGCCGTCCTGGCCGAGGGTGTTCTCGATGAAGCCGTAGTCGGCCGGGTAGGCGGTCGAGGTGAAGAGCATGCGGTCCAGGCGGATGCGCCCGGTCTCGTGGTCGACCTCGTACTTGTTGCGCTCACCCTTGGGGATCTCCACCAGCACGTCGAACGTCAGCACGTCTTCCTCCACACTCTCCGGCACGCCTTCGGGCCCAGTTCATGGTCGGGCCCGGGTCGAGCCCCCGTCGCGTCCGGCACTCACCCGACGCGTTGTCTGGGGGCAGTGTCGCGCACAATGGGCCTGATGCGCGAAGCGAGAGGGTCGAAACGTCGAGGACGTGACGTACGCCACTCCGGCGGGTTCGTCCGCAACTGGCTGCCGCCGCTGCTCGTCGTCGCGCTGCTCGCCAGCGGCCTGGCCGCCTACCGCTTCGAGTGGGGCCAGCGCTACCTGCCGTGGCTGGCCGCCGACCCGGCGACCGAGCCCGAGCAGGTGCTGCTCCCGGCGGGGCTCGAGCTCCCCGAGTGGTCCCCGCCGACCGCCCCCACCGCGGTCGACGGCACAGCAGCAGTCGTGCCGGACCGCGTCGCCGCCGCGCTGGGCGCCGACCTGGCCGACCCCGACCTCGGCCGGCACGTGGTCGGCGCGGTGTCCTCGCTCGACCCCGGGGCCGAGGCCTGGACCTCGGGGGACGGACGGTTCCTGCCCGCCTCGACCACCAAGCTGCTCACCGTCGGCGCAGCGCTGGAGACCCTCGGCCCCGACCACACCTTCACCACCCGCGTCGTGCGCGGCGACGCGCCCCGCGAGGTGGTGCTGGTCGGTGGGGGAGACCCGCTGCTGGCGAGCGAGCCCTTGACCGTCGCGGAGGCCGCGACGGCGTATCCCGCCCGTGCCGACGTCGCCACCTTGGCCCTCGAGGCCGCGGACGCGCTCGGCGGGGGCGGGCGGGTGCGGGTGCGCTACGACGACACCCTCTTCACCGGCCCCACCGACAACCCCGCGTGGCGCCGCGACTACGTCCCCGACGACATCGTCAGCCCGATCACCGCTCTCATGGTCGACGGCGGCGTGGCGCCCGACGGGCTCTCGCGCTCCGACGACCCCTCCCTGGCCGCCGCCGACGCGTTCGCCGACGCCCTCGGCGCCGCCGGCCTCCGGGTGGTCGGCGAGCCCCGCCGCGACGTCGTACGCCCCGGGGCGGAGCAGCTGGCCGTCGTCGAGGGCGCGCCGCTGGCCCAGGTCGCCGAGCGGGTCCTCGACGTCAGCGACAACGAGGGCGCCGAGGTCCTGGCGCACCACGTCGGCATCGCCACGTCCGGCACGGGCTCGTTCGAGGCGGGAGCCGCCGGGGTGCTGGCGACGCTCGCCGGGCTCGGCATCGACGTGTCCGGCGACGAGGTGTACGACGGCTCGGGCCTCTCGCGCCGCAACCGGATCTCCACCTCGACGGTCCTCGGCCTGCTCCAGCGGGCCGCCGGCGACGAGGGGGAGCCGCTGCGCACCCTCGTCACGGGCCTGCCGGTCGCTGGGTTCACCGGCTCGCTGACCTACCGCTTCGACGAGGGCCCCGCCCTCGCCCGCGGCCTGGTGCGGGCCAAGACCGGCACCCTCACCGGTGTCCATGCACTCGCCGGGATCGCGGTCGACCGCGACGGCGTGCCGCTCGCCTTCGTCCTCGCCGCCGACAAGGTGGCGCCGGAGGACCGGTACGACGCACAGGACGCGCTCGACCGGGCGGCGGGCTCGCTCGCGACCTGCCGCTGCTCGCGCACCCCCGGCTAGGGTCGAGGAATGAACCTCGTCGACTGGGACTTCGCCGTGACCGTGGGGTCGAGGGTGGCGGGCCCCGGGCCCGAGGTCAGCGCCGAGGAGGCTGCTGCCGCCGTGCTGGAGCTGCGCGAGGGCGCGGCGCGCTCCACGCCGCTGGTGCGCGAGTTCACCGGCCTCCACGCCGCCGCTGCCACCGCCCCGGTGCTCGTGGTCGACCGCGCCGGCTGGCTGCGGGCCAACGCCGACGGGTTCGCCACGATCCTCGCGCCCATCGTCGACAAGCTGACCGAGAAGAAGGGCCCGCCGTCGGCGATCGCCGAGGCCATCGGATCCCGCGTGACCGGCGCCGAGGTGGGGCTGATGCTCGGCTTCCTCGGCTCGAAGGTGCTGGGCCAGTTCGACCCGTTCTTCGCTCCGCACGGCCGCCTGCTGCTGGTGGCGCCCAACATCGTCCACATCGAGCGCGAGCTGTCCGCCGACCCCACCGACTTCCGGCTGTGGGTGTGCCTGCACGAGGAGACCCACCGCGTGCAGTTCACCGCGAACCCGTGGCTGGGCGACCACCTGCTCGCCCAGATGCACGCGGTGGCCGACACCATCGAGCCGAGCGCCCTGCTCGAGGGCCTGCGCCGTGGCGCGGAGTCGATCCGCAGCGGCAACGGCAGCGTGCTCGACCTCGTCTCCTCGCCGGAGCAGAAGGAGATCCTCGACCGGGTCACCGGGGTGATGTCGCTCCTCGAGGGCCACGCCGACGTGGTGATGGACGGCGTCGGTCCGTCGGTGATCCCGTCCGTCGCCGAGATCCGCACGAAGTTCAACCAGCGCCGCAAGGGCGCCGGCAGCCTCGACAAGCTGTTGCGCCGGCTCCTGGGCCTCGACGCAAAGATGGCGCAGTACCGCGACGGTGCGGTCTTCGTGCGCCACGTCGTCGACAAGGTCGGCATGGAGCAGTTCAACGCTGTGTGGACCGGTCCGGAGACGCTGCCGTCCAAGGCCGAGATCACCGACCCCGACGCGTGGGTCGCCCGCGTGCTGTGACGCTCCACCCGTCGATCGCGGCGGTCCGGCTCCCGGTCCGACGCGCCCTGTCGGTCCTCGCTCCCGGTGACGTCGTGGTCGTGGCGTGCAGCGGTGGCGCGGACTCGCTCGCGCTCGCATCGGCCGCGGTCTTCGAGGGCCACAAGCGGGCGCTGCGCGTCGTCGGCGCCACGGTCGACCACGGCCTCCAGCCCGGCTCGGATGCCCAGGCCGAGCGCGTGGTCGCCCAGCTCGCGGCGATGGGCGTCGACGAGACGCTGACCGCACGCGTGCGGGTCGACACCGGGGGCGGGACAGGACCGGAGGCCGCCGCCCGGGAGGCGAGGTACGCCGTCCTCGAGCAGGTCGCCGAGCACTTCGGCGCGCGGGCGGTGCTGCTCGGGCACACCCTGGACGACCAGGCCGAGACGGTGCTGCTCGGCCTGGCCCGCGGCTCGGGCGGACGCTCGCTGCAGGGCATGCGGCCCGGCTTCGGGGTCTTCGTGCGTCCGCTGCTCGGCGTACGCCGTGACGACACCGTCACCGCCTGCCAGGTCGAGGGCCTCGACGTCTGGGACGACCCGCACAACCACGACCCGGGCTACACCCGGGTCCGGGTGCGCGAGCGGGTGCTGCCGGTCCTCGAGTCCGAGCTCGGCCCGGGGGTCGCGTCGGCGCTGGCGCGCACGGCCGACCGGCTGCGGGAGGACACGGCCCTCCTCGACGACCTCGCGAGCGCTGCGCTGGAGCGGGTGCGCCGCGACGTCGGCCTCGACGTGGACGTCCTCGCCGCCGAACCGCCGGCGATCCGCCACCGGGTCGTCCACCGTGCCGCCCTCGACGCGGGCGCCCCGGCCTCGGAGCTCAATCGCGACCACGTCCTGTCCGTCGACGCGCTCCTCACCGGCTGGCGCGGGCAGAAGTGGATCGACCTCCCGGGCCCGCTGCGTGCGCTGCGACGTGACGGGATCCTGGCCTTCGAGCGTCCCTGAGTCCGGCGACGCTGGATTTCCACTCGCTCGAGTGGAAGTCCTTCGCCGGTCGAGCGTGGACAGCCCCTCGACCGCCTGGACTTCCGCTCCTGTGAGTGGAAGTCCATTGCCGGGACCGCGGTGGTGCCTGTGGATGACGTACGCCGTCCCTGCTCGTTCGTGGGCACGCTGGATCGATGCACCGCAACCGCCCCTTCGACCGGCGCCAGCCGTTTCCCCGGTTCCGGGCGCTCCAGGCGGGCCTGCCGCGTTCGGTGGTCGACTCCCCGGCCTTCCGGCGCCTCCTGCACGGAGTGATCGTCGACGCGGACGTCCCCGACTCCGCCCTGCTGCGGGTCAAGGCCGCTCTCGCCTGCTTCTTCGACGACGCGCACGCCAGCCATGCGTCGGCAGCCCGCGTCTGGGGCGTGCCGGTGAAGACCCGTCCCGGGGAGCACGTCAGCGTGCCCGAGGACGGTCAACGCCTGCGACGCGCGGGCGTCACCAGCCACCACCGACCCGACGCCGCGGTGGTCGTACGCCGGGGGGTGCGGGTGTCCGTCCTCACCGACCTCTTCGTCGAGCTCGCGGAGGAGCTCGCGCTCGTCGAGCTCGTCGTCGCC
Source organism: Nocardioides furvisabuli (assembly GCF_021083185.1). Taxonomy (GTDB): domain Bacteria; phylum Actinomycetota; class Actinomycetes; order Propionibacteriales; family Nocardioidaceae; genus Nocardioides; species Nocardioides furvisabuli. The sequence continues at coordinate 285,219 of NZ_JAIGQB010000001.1, forward strand.
GGCGACTGGATGGTGCGTCGCCACGGCGTACGCGTCGCGGACCTCCGACGCGCGGCGCGGGACGCTCCCGGGCGCGCGGGCGCCCTCGCTCGCAGGGCGGCGAGCCACGTCCGCGCCCGCGTCGACTCGCCGATGGAGTCGCGCCTGCGGATGCTGCTCGTGCTCGCCGGCATCCCCGAGCCCCGCGTCAACATGAGCGTGCACGACGTCGACGGCCAACCGGTGCGGCGATTCGACCTGAGCTGGCCGGAGGTGCGCGTGATCGTGGAGTACGACGGTCGCCACCACGTGGAGCGGATCGAGCAGTGGGAGTCCGACCTCGCGCGGCGCGAGGAGATCGACGACGAGGGATGGCGGATCCTCGTGGTCGTCGCGTCGGGCGTCTACGTCGACCCCGGACGGACGGTCGAGCGCGTGCACGGCCTGCTTCGCGCGCGCGGCCTCGAGGGACTGCCCGAGCGGCCGAGCCCGGACTGGCGCCCGCACTTCCCGGGGCGGGAGGCGGCCTGAACTTCCGCGCGTACGGGTGGAAGTGCATCGTCGGTCGAGCGCGGAAGGGTGATCCGGGGCCTGAACTTCCGCGCGCACGAGTGGAAATGCATCGGGTGGGGACCGCGCACCCGGACCAGCGCCCTAGGCTGCGTCCATGGACTCGTCCCACGTGGAGCACGACCTGGTCAACGTCCTCTTCACCGAGGCCCAGATCCAGCAGAGGCTGGGGGAGATGGCCCTCCAGATCACCGACGACTACGCCGGTCGCGACCTGCTCGTGGTCGGTGTGCTGCGTGGCGCGGTGATGGTGATGGCCGACCTCGCGCGAGCGATGCCCGGTCACCTGGAGATGGACTGGATGGCGGTCAGCTCCTACGGCTCCGGCACCAAGTCCAGCGGCGTCGTGCGGATCCTCAAGGACCTCGACACCGACATCAGCGGTCGCGACGTGCTGATCGTCGACGAGATCATCGACACCGGCCTCACGCTGAGCTGGCTGGTCAACAACCTCTCCAGCCGCAACCCGGCCAGCGTCGAGATCGCCACTCTCCTGCGCAAGCCGGAGGCGCTGTCGATGCCGGTGGAGCCGAAGTACGTCGGCTGGGACATCCCCAACGAGTTCGTCGTCGGCTACGGCCTCGACTACCGCGAGCGCTACCGCAACCTGCGTGACATCGGCACCCTCGCACCCCACGTCTACTCCTGAGCGGGTCGCGCGCGGGCGCCCGGCTTCACCCTGCCTGAAACAATGGGCGCCCGAGCGGCCTGTAGCGTCGCCCCACCAACTCCGAACCGGTGAAAGTTGCCTGTGAAGCGCATATTCAAGGGTCCCTGGCTGTGGATCGTCCTGTCCGCCTTCGCGGTGCTGCTGGCGATCCAGTTCCTCGCGCCCAGTGACGGCTACGACGAGGTCGACACCTCGACCCTGGCCTCCTACATCGACGAGGGCTCGGTCGAGGAGATCGAGTTCAACGGCGCCGACTTCGAGATCCAGGCCACGCTCGACGCCGGCACCCGCGACGCCGGCGACAAGGTCGTCGCGCAGTACGTCGACGGCGAGCAGGAGGAGCTCCTCGCGGCCGTGCGGGAGCAGAAGGCCGCGGGCACGATCGACTCCTACAACTCGACCGTCCCCCAGCCGAGCTTCCTCGGCTCGCTGCTGGCGACCCTGCTGCCCTTCGCGCTGATCATCCTGCTCTTCATCTTCTTGATGAACCAGGCCCAGGGCGGTGGCGGGCGCGGCGTGATGCAGTTCGCGAAGTCCAAGGCCAAGCTGATCACCAAGGACATGCCGAAGACGACCTTCAGCGACGTCGCGGGCTGCGAGGAGGCGATCGAGGAGCTCGGCGAGATCAAGGAGTTCCTCACCGACCCGGCGAAGTTCCAGGCGGTCGGCGCCAAGATCCCCAAGGGCGTCCTGCTCTACGGCCCTCCCGGAACCGGCAAGACGCTGCTGGCGCGCGCGGTCGCCGGCGAGGCGGGCACCCCGTTCTACTCGATCTCCGGATCGGACTTCGTCGAGATGTTCGTCGGCGTCGGCGCCTCCCGCGTGCGCGACCTGTTCGAGCAGGCCAAGGAGAACGCGCCGGCCATCGTCTTCATCGACGAGATCGACGCCGTCGGTCGCCACCGCGGCGCCGGCATGGGCGGCGGCCACGACGAGCGCGAGCAGACCCTCAACCAGCTGCTCGTCGAGATGGACGGCTTCGACGTGCGCGGCGGGGTCATCCTCATCGCAGCCACGAACCGCCCCGACGTGCTCGACCCCGCGCTCCTGCGCCCGGGCCGCTTCGACCGCCAGATCCAGGTCGACGCGCCCGACCTCAACGGACGCCACCAGATCCTCAAGGTGCACTCGCGCGGCAAGCCGATCGCGCAGGACATCGACCTGCTCAGCATCGCGCGGCGCACGCCCGGCTTCACCGGCGCAGACCTGGCCAACGTGCTCAACGAGGCCGCGCTGCTCACCGCGCGCACCAACGAGAAGCTGATCACCGACGAGGCGCTCGACGAGGCGATCGACCGCGTCATCGCCGGCCCGCAGCGGCGTACGCGCCTGATGAGCGAGCGCGAGAAGCTCATCACCGCCTACCACGAGGGCGGCCACGCCCTGGTCGCCGCGGCACTGCCCGGCACCGACCCGGTGCACAAGGTCACGATCCTGCCGCGCGGTCGCGCGCTGGGCTACACGATGGTGCTGCCCGACCGCGACAAGTACTCCCAGACCCGCAGCGAGATGCTCGACTCCCTCGCCTACATGCTCGGCGGGATGGCCGCGGAGGCGCTGATCTTCCACGACGTCACCTCCGGTGCCGGCAACGACATCGAGAAGGCCACCAACCTGGCCCGCGCGATGGTGACCCAGTACGGCATGACCGAGCGCCTCGGCGCGGTCAAGCTCGGCGACAGCAACTCCGAGCCCTTCCTGGGCCGCGACATGGGCCACACGCGCAACTACTCCGAGGAGACGGCCGCGGCGGTCGACGGAGAGGTCAAGGCGCTGCTCGGCCACGCCCACCAGGAGGCCTTCGAGATCCTCGAGACCAACCGTGACGTCCTCGACGCGCTGGTGCTCGCCCTGCTCGACAAGGAGACCCTCGACAAGGCCGAGATCGCCGAGATCTTCGAGGCGCTGACCCGCCGGCCCGCCCGTCCCGCATGGACCGGCTCGCCGGAACGGCTGCCGTCGACGATCCCGCCGGTCGACATCCCCCAGGCGATCCGCGACCGGGTCAACGCCGACGCCTCCGCCCAGGAGCACGAGACCCGTGCCGGTGCGATCCTGACCCCGCCGGGCGCCGGTGGCGACGTCCACGGTGGCCCCGGGCTGGGCCCGGACACGCCGACGCCGCCGTCCCCGGAGGCACGATGACCGACCCGGTCACCGTCCCGGAGCGTGCGCCCGAGGACGTCCCGGACTTCGACCACGAGCGCGCGGAAGCCGCCGTGCGCGAGCTGCTCCACGCGATCGGGGAGGACCCCGAACGTGAGGGCCTGCTCGAGACCCCGGCCCGCGTCGCCCGGGCGTACGCCGAGCTGACGCAGGGCCTGCGCCAGACCGCGGAGGACGTGCTCACCACCACCTTCGACCTCGGCCACGAGGAGATGGTGCTCGTGCGCGACATCGAGCTGTGGTCGATGTGCGAGCACCACCTCGTGCCGTTCACCGGCGTGGCGCACGTCGGCTACATCCCTTCCGAGACCGGCAAGATCACCGGTCTGTCGAAGCTCGCGCGCCTCGTCGACGTCTACGCCAAGCGCCCGCAGGTGCAGGAGCGGCTCACCACGCAGGTCGCCGACTCCCTCATGGAGATCCTCGAGGCGCGCGGCGTCATCGTGGTGATCGAGGCCGAGCACCTCTGCATGACGATGCGCGGCGTCAAGAAGGCCGGTGCCCGCACCATCACCTCCGCGGTCCGCGGCGCGTTCCTCACCCACCAGGCGACGCGCGCCGAGGCGATGGCGCTGATCCACTCAGGCACCAGGTGACCGAGGGCGCCGTCCGCCACGCCCCCCGGGTGATGGGGATCGTCAACGTCACCCCCGACTCCTTCTCCGACGGCGGTCGCTACGACACCACCGAGCGGGCCGTGGCCCACGGACGCGCGCTGCTCGCCGACGGTGCCGACCTGCTCGACATCGGGGGCGAGTCCACGCGGCCCGGTGCGACCCGTCCGCTGGTGGCCGAGGAGCTCGACCGGGTCGTCCCGGTGATCCGTGAGCTCGCCGGTGGCGGGGCGGTCGTCTCGGTCGACACGATGCGCGCCGAGGTCGCCGAGGCGGCGCTCGGGGCGGGAGCAGCCATCGTCAACGACGTCTCCGGCGGCCTGGCCGACCCGCGGATCCTCGACGTCGTCGCGGCGGCCGGCGCGACCTACGTCGCGATGCACTGGCGCGCCCACGCCGACCGGATGCGGGACTTCACCGACTACTCCCCGGACGGCGTCGTGGCGTCCGTGCGCCGTGAGCTCACCGAGCGCCTGTCCGCGGCCGAGGCCGCCGGCATCGCGCGCGAGCGGATCGTCCTGGACCCCGGGCTGGGCTTCGCCAAGGAGCCCCACCACAACTGGGAGCTGCTGGAGAACCTCGACCAGCTGGCCGCCCTCGGCTGCCCGCTGCTCGTCGGCGCGAGCCGCAAGTCGTTCCTCGGTGCCCTGCTGGCCACCGACGGCGTCGCCCGCCCGGTCGAGGACCGCGAGCACGCCCACGCCGCGCTGGTCGCCGTGCTGGCCGGTCGCAGCGTCGACGTGCTGCGCGTGCACGACGTACGCGCCACGCGTGACGCGCTGGCCGTGGCGGCCGCGATGGGCGTACGCCACGAGGACGAGCCCCACCTGCCGGCCCACCGGAAGAAGGACGAAGGATGACCGACGAGCCCATCGGGACGGGCGCAGGGCGCCCTCCCCAGGATCAGCTCTCGATCACAGGAATCGAGTGCTTCGCCCACCACGGTGTCTTCGACTTCGAGAAGCGCGAGGGCCAGGTCTTCGTCGTCGACCTCGTCCTCGGCATCGACACCCGGGCGGCGGCCGCCTCCGACGACCTCGAGGACACCGTGAACTACGGCTCCCTCACCATGGACGTGAAGGCCGCAGTGGAGCGCGACCCGGTCGACCTGATAGAAACCGTCGCGCAACGCATCGCCGATGTGTGCCTGTTGGACCCTCGTGTTGAATGGGCGCGAGTCACGCTCCACAAACCTGATGCACCCATCGACGCGACGTACTCGGACGTCGCGCTGACGATCACCAGAACGCGAGGCAACGCTCATGACTGAGACCCCCAACCCCAACATCGTGGACACCGACTCCCTCACCGGAGAGATGCACCCGATCCGGCGGGTGGTGGTGGCTCTCGGATCCAACCTCGGGGAGCGGATGGCCACGCTGCAGGGTGCGGTCGAGGCGCTCGCCGACACCCCTGACTTCTTCGTCACCGGCGTCTCCCCGGTCTACGAGACCGACCCGGTGGACGCTCCCGAGGGCTCCGGCCCCTACCTCAACGCCGTGCTCCTGGCCGACACCACGCTGCCCGCCCGCCGCCTGATGGAGCGCGCGCTGGCGATCGAGGACGCCTTCGAGCGCGAGCGGGGCGAGGTCCGCAACGCGCCCCGCACCCTCGACGTCGACCTCATCGTGGTCGGCGACCGCCGCTCCAACGAGGACTTCCTGCGCCTGCCGCACCCGCGCGCCCACGAGCGCGCCTTCGTGCTTCAGCCGTGGCACGACCTCGAGCCCGACGCCGTGTTCCCCGAGCGGGGGCCGATCGCCGATCTCCTCGACACCACCGACGTCACCGGGGTGCGCAGGCGCGAGGACCTCGCGCTCGAGGTCGGGTGAGGGACCCCGAGCCCGAGGAGGAGCGCCCGGAGCCGCGCGGCACCCTGCACCCCACCTCGGCGGGCGCGCTGACGACCCTCGCGGTCGTCGGCCTCGTCGCGGGGTGGGGACTGCACCCGCTCATGGACCGGCTCGTGGGACGACCGCCCCTGGTCTCGTGGGTGCAGGCCCTGGCTCTGGTGCTGGTGGCCGCGATCATGTCGTTCGTCGCCTGGCAGACCTGGCAGACCGTGCAGGTGCGAGGCGAGCGCCTCGAGCCGCACCGCTCGGTGAACCGGCTCGTCCTGGCCCGGGCCTGCGCGCTGGCGGGCGCGCTCGTGACCGCCGGCTACGTCGGCTACGCCATCAGCTGGTTGGGCGACGAGTCCGCGCTGGCGGACCGCTGGATCGTCCGCTCGGTCGTCGCCGCGCTCGGCGCGGCGGGCGTGATGCTCGCCTCGCTGGTGCTGGAGCGTGCGTGTCGCACCGACGGGGGCCGACCGCGGCCCTAGTCTGGCGCCATGTCCTCCCAGCAGCCTCAGCAGTCACAGGCGTCCCGCACCCCGGCTCGTCGCCGCCAGCGCAGCACGCGCCTGGTCGTGGCCGTGGCCCTGCTCGCCGTCTCCGCCGCGATCGTCCTCGGCGCCCTCGCGTCGTCGTCGGCCGGCCTCACCGCCGTCGCTGCTGTCCTCGCCGTGGTCCTCGGTGCCGCCGCGACCCGCATCACGCACTCCGAGGTGATGCAGGCCCGTCGCGACGCCGCGCGTGAGCGTGCCGAGCAGGCCCAGGAGTACCGCGCCCTCACCGAGCGGCGTACGGCCGAGTCCGCGGTGTTCGCCGCCGACATGCGCCGCAAGATCCTCGAGCGCGAGGAGGCCATCGACGTGCTCGAGCGGGCCCTGTCGTCGGCGCAGAAGAACGCCGCCGAGCAGACCCTCAAGCGCGGCCAGGAGGCTCGTCGTGCCGACGCTGCCGACGCCGGCCGCGAGGCCGCCGAGCGCGGTCGCGACGAGGCCGAGACCCGTGCGGCCGAGGCGATCGTCATCATCGCCGAGCTCGAGGCCGAGATCGACGTCGTGCGCGCCGAGCTCGACTCGCTGCGCGCCGCTGCCGCGCGCCGCAACCACCGCAGCGCCTGACCACCTCGCCCCGGTTCCCCCGGGGCGGTGAGTGAGACATCTTTCCAGCGCCGAGAACCTGCTCCACGCACCACCGCCCGAGCTGATGCCGGGTGCGCGGTGGGTGAGGCAGGTTCTCTGCCGTCCGAACATGTACCACTCACCGCTGCGCCCGACGGCCGCCAGTTCGTGGAGTACGGAACAATGGCGCTCGTGATCCCCGAGGACAACCGGTTCGAGAGCGACCCCGACGACGCGCTGCCCGAGGACCCGGGGCTTCCCGAGGGCTGGACGGCCGAGGCGCCGGACGGCTCCGACCCCGCCACGGTCGCCCGCCTGGCGGAGCTGCTGCGCGGTCACGAGCGTGCCGGACGCGGCTGGGCCGGCTCGGGCGAGGACGAGGTCCGCGTCGAGGTGTCCGAGCACGGTCTGGCCATGCGCGAGAACCTCGTCGTCCGTGACGCCGACGGCCTGATCCGTGCCTGGGGCAGCGTGCACGACCGCGCCGAGGGCCGGATGCTCTTCGTCCACATCGTCGACCGCGAGGTCGACGAGCGCCTGGCCGGACGCTGCAGCGACGTGCTCTTCGAGTGGGCCGAGGCGCAGGCGCGCGCGGTGGGTGCCGCGCGCGGCCTGGCCGTGCAGCAGATCGACACCGGTGCCTTCGCCGACGACGAGCGCCAGCACGAGTGGCTCGCCGCCGCCGGCTTCGAGCGCGTACGCACGTGGTGGCAGATGAGCCGCTCCGTGGAGGCCGCGGAGGCCGAGCTGGTGCCCGACCCGGCCCGGTGGGAGCGCAAGGGCGTGGTCTTCCGCCTCGTCGAGCGCGAGGGCGGCCCCGGCAGCATGCCCGACGTGGCCGACCTCCGCGCGGTGCACCAGGTGCTCGAGGGAGCGTTCACCGACCACTTCAACTCCGCCGAGGAGACCTTCCAGGAGTTCATCCACCGCGTGCGCGAGGACCCCGGCCACCGCTGGGACCACTGGTGGCTGGCCGAGATCACCGACGGCGACGGCGACCCCGAGCCGGCGGGCGCCCTCGTCGGCACGGTGAGCGAGTCCGACACCGGCCCCGACGGGTCGTACGTCTCCTACCTCGGCGTCCTGGAGTCCGCGCGCGGACGCGGCGTGGCCACCGGTCTGCTCCGCACGATCATCGCCGACGCCGCGTCCCGCGGCCGCGACCGCGTCGGCCTCGAGGTGGACGCCGACTCACCGACCGGTGCCGACGGGCTCTACACCTCGATGGGCTGGGGGACGAAGTACGTCACCGAGTCCTGGCACCGGGATGTGCCGGTCACGTAGGGCGTGAGGAACGAGCGCCCTGCGTGGATCCGGCCAGGTTGAGCAAGTCGCCCGGCTGAGCCTGCGAAGCCGGGGCCGACGCGCCGAAACCACGCCGGTCGCCTGAGTGAGGCTCAGCGCAGCGACGCCCGCAGCGCCCGGTGCACGCCCGCCGGAGTGAGCACGCCGAGGAAGGTGGGGCCGCGGCGCACGCCGACCATCGGCTTGTCGTCGCGCAGCATCGCGGCGAGGGCGTCCTCGAGCGAGGAGTCGATGTCGATCGCCGACCCGAGGTCTCCGGTCGAGACGCCGTCGAGGGGCTCGAGGTGCTCCTCGCGCAGCCGGGTGACGGTGAGCGTGCGCAGGCCGCCGGAGCCCACGAAGTCGGCCACCTGCTCGTCGGCCGGGTGGGCCAGCAGGTCGGCGGGGGTGGCGTACTGCGCGAGGCGGCCGCCGGCGGCGAAGACCGCCACCCGGTCGCCCATCCGGATCGCCTCGTCGATGTCGTGGGTCACCAGCACCACGGTCTTGCCGAGCTCGGCCTGGAGGCGGCGGAACTCGTCCTGCAGCCGGCCGCGCACGACGGGGTCGACGGCGCCGAAGGGCTCGTCCATCAGCAGCACGGGCGGGTTCGCCGCGAGCGCGCGGGCCACGCCGACCCGCTGGCGCTGACCGCCCGAGAGCTCGTGGGGGTAGCGGCGGGCGTACTGCTCGGGGTCGAGTCCGACCGTGCTCAGCAGCTCGTGGGCGCGCTCGCGTGCGATCGACCGCGACTCGCCGTAGAGCAGCGGGACCGTCATCACGTTCTGCTCGATGCGCTGGTGCGGGAACAGCCCGATCTGCTGGATGACGTAGCCGATGCCGCGGCGCAGCTCGACCGGGTCGACCTCCGTGACGTCGTCGCCGTCGAGCCAGATCCGGCCGGTGGTCGGCTCGATGAGCCGGTTGATCATCTTGAGCGTCGTCGACTTGCCGCAGCCGGACGGGCCGACCAGGCAGACCATCTCGCCGCGCGCGACGTCGAGGTCGAGCTCGTGGACCGCGACGGTCCCGTCGGGATAGGTCTTGCCCACGCCCTGGAGCCGGATCATCGGCTCGTCGCCCCGTGTAGCGTCCATGCGGTGACCATACTGGGGGCCGCTGACTCAGGACCGAGCTGCTACAGCCGGTTCGTCAACGAATGGTTCTGCTGGCAGTACGTCGAGGACCGCCAGGGCCAGATCACCGACGCCCTCGTGGAGCACGTGCTCATCACCCTCTCCGCCCTCGCGCTCGGCATCGCGATCGCGATCCCGCTGGCCCTGCTCGCGCGCCGCGTCCCGCGCCTGGAGTCGGCGGTGCTGGGCTTCAGCACCGGCGTCTACACGGTGCCCTCGCTCGCGCTGCTGCCGCTGCTGGTGCCGTTCACCGGTCTCTCGGCGGCCACGGTGGTGATCGGGCTCGGCCTCTACGCCCTCACCATCCTGGTCCGCGCGCTTCTCGACGGTCTGCGCTCGGTGCCCGACGACGTGCGCGAGGCGGCCCGCGGGCTCGGCTACGGCCGCGCGCGGATGCTGACCCGCATCGAGATGCCGCTGGCCCTGCCCGTCGCGATGGCCGGCCTGCGCGTCGCGGCGGTGTCGACCATCGCGCTCACGACGGTGGGCACGCTGGTGTCCTACGGAGGTCTCGGCGACCTGATCTCGCACGGCGTGCAGCGCGACTTCCGCGCCGAGCTGATGACCGCCGCGGTGCTCTGCGTGGTGCTGGCGGTCGTCCTCGACGTGCTGCTGGTGCTGCTGCAGCGGGTGCTGACCCCGTGGACGGCGGGGGCGCGCTGATGGACCTCTTCGCCGAGACCTGGCAGTACCTCCTCGACGCCGACAGCTGGACCGGTGGCGGCGGTCTCGTCGCGCGCCTGCTGGAGCAGCTCCTCCTCACCGCGACCGCGCTCGCCGCCGCGATGCTGCTCGGCCTGCCGCTCGCGCTGTGGCTGGGCCACCTCGGGCGCGGCGGGTTCCTGGCGGTCAACATCTCCAACGTGGGCCGCGCGATCCCCACCTTCGCGCTGCTCGCCCTGCTCGTCGCGGCCGACTGGCCGGGGTCGAGCGACTTCGGTCCCTACGGCCGCGCCGGGCTCGCCACCCTGATCGCGCTCGTGCTCTTCGCCCTCCCGCCCCTCATCACCAACGGCTACGTCGCCATGCGCGAGGTGTCGACCGACGTGAAGGAGGCCGCCGACGGCATGGGGATGTCGCGCCTGCAGCGCTTCCGCCGCGTCGAGCTGCCCCTGGCGCTGCCGGTGGTCGCCTCGGGCGTACGCCTCGCGCTGGTGCAGGTGTGGGCCACCGCCACCATCGCCGCCCTCGTCGCGGGTCCCGGGCTCGGGCGCATCATCACCGAGGGCTTCGCCCGCAACGACTACGCCCAGGGCATGGCCGGGGCGGTCGTCGTCGCGCTCGTGGCGCTCGTGCTGGAGGTGGCGGCCGCGGCGCTCCAGCGCGCGGTGGACCCGATGCCGAGCGGACCGTCACCGGATCGTGATGACGGTTTGTCGGTGGACTCGACTAGCGTGGCAGTGGCTCCCACCGGGAGCTGAGCGGACCCGCTCGCATCACCGGACACGCGCGGCCCAGCGTCGCGGGACACAGAAGGTTGACACTCATGCACGTACGACGTCCGCTGCTGGCGGTGACCGGACTGGCACTCACCGCCCTCCTCGCCGGCTGTGCCGGCGACGACCTCGCGGCCGAGAACGACGAGCCCACCTCGGGCTCGGGAGGCGGCGAGGGCACCTCCGTCGTCATCGGCAGCCAGAGCTTCGACGAGGCCGCGCTCGTCACCGCGATGTACCAGCAGGTCCTCGAGGCCCAGGGCTACGAGGTCGAGACCCGCCTGGTCGACACCCGCCCGGTCTACCTCAACGAGATGCCCGACGCGGTGCAGATCGCCCCCGAGTACGTCGCCGGCATCGTCGACCAGCTCAACACCGACGCCAACGGCCCCGACGCCGAGCCGCTGTCGACCAGCGACGCCCAGGAGAGCATCGACGCCGGCGCCTCGCTGCTGGAGGAGAAGGGCATCACCCTGCTCGAGCCGTCGGAGGCGTTCTCGGCCAACGGCTACTTCGCGAGCCAGGAGTTCTCCGACGCCGAGGGCGTGACCAAGCTGTCCGACCTCGAGGGACAGTCCGTCACCCTCGCCGCGGCGCCCGACTGCAAGGGTCGCGCCGACTGCGAGAAGGGCCTGAGCGACACCTACGGCATCGACATCACCCTCGAGCCGCTCGGCTACGCCTCCACCGAGACGTTCCAGGCGGTCCTCGACGGCGAGGCGCAGCTGGGCCAGACCAGCACGCTGGACGGCACGCTCGAGGACCAGGGCCTGCTCCTGCTCGAGGACGACCGCGGCATCCAGCCGGCGCAGAACCTCGTCCCCGCGGTGTCGACGGACTTCCTCGCCGACAACCCCGACGTCGAGGGCCTGCTCAACGACCTGATGGCCGCGCTGGACAACGAGACGCTGGGCGAGCTGCTCGTCAGCGTCCAGATCGACCGTGAGCAGCCGGCCGACGTGGCCCAGGAGTTCCTGGAGTCCGAGGGCCTGCTGTAGCTCCTCAGACCTCGTGGTCCCGGAGCGCCAGCGCCTCCGGGACCACGGTGGTCTCGTCCAGCACCGACGGCGGCACCGACAGACGCCACGCTCCGGTCCCCATGTCCTGCGCCCGTGGCGCAGGTCCGTCGAGGGTCTCGACCCACTCCATGAGCGCGGCGACGTCCGCGTGGCGGTCCTGCTCGACGAGCCAGCCCGCGAGCCGGTGCACCGGCGGGAGGCCGCTGTGCACCAGGGACCGCTGTCCCCAGAGCTCCAGCACACCGGAGCGCAGGAGGCGCCACCACTGCGGGCTGCACCCGGGAACGAGCAGGAAGTAGCGCCACAGGTCCCCGGCCAGCACCCGGTCGACGAAGACCTCCTCCACCTCGCGCGAGCCGTGCGCCCGCACCGAGGCGAGCGCCATCCGCTTGGTCTCCCAGCGGTCGGCGAGGTCCTGCACCGACGAGGCGCGGGTCTGGGTGATCGAGCCCTCGCGGATCCGCCAGCGGTAGACCACCTCGTCGAGCACGTCGAAACGGCCCTCGAGGAAGGCCCGCGTGGTGGTCGGCTGGTCCTCGTAGCGCACGCCCTCGGGCCACTCCAGGCCGGCCGCGTCCCACCAGGACCGGCGGAACACCTTGTTCCAGGCGAAGACGTCGCCGAGGACCTCGGGCCGCTCCTCGACCCGCGCGCCGCGCAGGGGGCGGTGCAGGCGCCGCATCCACGGCGGCTCGACCAGGTCGTCACCCTCCCAGCGCACGATCGAACCGGTGGCGAAGTCGGAGCCGGACCGGGTGAGCGCGCCCAGCAGGTCGGCGTACGCCGTGGGCGGCAGCACGTCGTCGGAGTCGAGGAAGGCGAGGTAGTCGCCGCGCACCTGCAGGGTGCCGAGGTTGCGGGCCGCACCGAGACCGCCGTTGACCGAGTGCACCACGCTGACGCGACTGTCGCGACGTGCCCAGCCGTCGGCGATCTCGCCGGTCCGGTCGGTCGACCCGTCGTCGACGATCACCGCCTCCCAGCGGGTGTGCGTCTGGGCGAGGAGGGAGCGGACGCAGTCGTCGAGGTAGTCCTCCACGCCCCAGGCGGGGATCACCACGCCGAGGAGGGGAGCGCGCGAGAAGAGCCTCTTCATGGGCCGCGAGCCTAGTGGTGCCGAAGGCCCGGACCCGGCCGCCGGTAGGCTGCCCGCCGTGACCGAGCAGCCGAGAGCCATCGACGAGATGAACCCCGACGGAGTCGCGCGCAAGGTCCTCCTCGTCGCCGGCGCCGGCCGCAGCGGGACCAGCACCTTGGCCGGCATCGTGTCCCGCCTCGGCATGCACGTGCCGCTCCCCGAGGTTCCGCCGGACGACTCCAACCCGCGCGGCTTCAGCGAGCCGCAGTGGGTCGTCGACGTCCACGACGAGTGGCTCTCCGAGGCGCTCGTGCAGGTCAGCGACTCCCGTCCGGGCGCATGGTTCGACACCGGGCGGATCTGCAGCCGCGAGCCGGCCCGGATCCGGGTGAGCGAGTGGCTCGAGCCGCACTTCGCCGAGCATCCCGAGCTGGTCGTCAAGGACCCGCGCCTGAGCTGGTTCCTCGGCCTGTGGCGCGTCGCCGCGATCCGCACGGGCGCGACGCCCGTCTTCGCCACGATGCTGCGCCCGCCGGCGGAGGTGGTGGGCTCGAAGCAGAAGTACTACGCCAACAAGCTCGGCTCGTCCCACCTGGCCGCCAGCTGGGTCAACATGCTCCTCCACACCGAGCGTGCCACCCGTCCCGCCGAGGGCGACGGCGGCCGGGTCTTCGTCCGCTACGAGGACCTGCTGACCGACTGGGTGAAGACGACGACCGCGCTCGGCCACGCGCTCGACCTCCAGACGATCATCCACACCCGCAGCGACCAGATCCGCGAGGTCCACCGCTTCATCGACCCCACCCTGCGCCGGGTCTCCTCCAGCCTCGACGACCTGGCCCTGCCCAGGCGGCTGCACGAGCTCACGGGCCAGACCTGGGAGGAGCTCAACAAGCTCGCCGACGAGGGCGGCGACACCGCCGAGGCGCACCGCACCTTCGACGAGCTGCGCGCTGAGTACGTCGACCTCTACGAGGAGGCCGAGGCGATCAGCCGCTCCAGCGCCGAGCACGTCCGCCTGCGGGCACGCCGCCGGGCGCTGGCCGAGGCCGCGGAGGCCCCGCACTCGCTCGCCGACCGGCTGCCCCACGACGTACGCGCCGCGATCCCTCCGTCGGTGCGCCGCGGCGTGCGCAAGGCGCTCGGGCGCGAGCGCGGGTCCGCGGGGGACGGGCAGTGACGGTCCCGATCGGGTCCGGCCACGGGATCACCAACCTCGAGGGCCACGAGGACTTCGACATCGTGTGGCCGTGGAACCAGCCCGGAGGGCTGCGCCGCGGAGCCACCGCGGTGCTGCGCGTGAAGAACGAGGCGCCGGGTCTGCGCTTCGTCCTGCCGCCGCTGCTGCGCGCGTGCGACCACGTGCTGCTGGTCGACAACGGCTCCGACGACGGCACCGGCGAGGAGGCGCTGCGCGTCGCTGCCGAGCACGGCCTCGAGGACCGGTTCACCCTGGAGGAGTACCCCTTCCAGGTGGCCCGCGCCGGGGCCGAGCACCTGTCGGTCAACGAGCGGTCGGTGCACTCGCTGGCCTACTTCTACAACTGGTGCTTCTCCCACGTCCGCACCCGCTACTCGTGGAAGTGGGACGGCGACATGGTCCTCACCACCGAGGGTGAGGTGTCGATGGCGGACCTGTCGTGGCAGGTCGGCACGGCGGAGGCCGTGATCCGCTTCCCGCGCCACGGCCTCTACATCGAGTCCGACCGGCGCGCCTTCCTCGACCTGGGCCTGCGCAACATCGAGGAGTGGGGCTTCCCGATGAGCCCCGACTACGTCTACACCAAGGCGCCGGAGTGGGAGATCCGCACGACGCCCGACCACATCGAGATGTTCGCGCTGCCGCAGGGCCTGTGCGTGGAGCTCAAGTGGCTCGACGGCGACGAGTTCGCCCACTGGACCAACCCGGAGTCCTTCGCGACCTCGATCCGCAACCGCCGCAAGCGTCGCGAGTGGCTGGTGTGGAACGCGCTGCACGCCGGTGAGGTGCCCGAGGGCGTCGTGGAGATCGTGGCGCCCGAGGGCGTCCACGTGGTCGACCACGTGACCCACACCTGGCTGCCGCGTGCGCCGCGCCCCTTCGTGGTCGACGACCCCGACCACGCCAGGCTGCACCTGCGCGCGTGAGCGGCTCCTAGCGCTGGATCAGCAGCCAGGGCAGCGCCATCACCGCGGTGAGCACCGGGAAGAGCCACGGCGTGAGCCGCTGCAGGCCTCGCGACACTGCGCCCTCCGCCATGGTCCCTGCGCCGCCGGCCTCCGTGGGCCCGACGACGGGGTCGGCCGGCTCGGCGATGCGCAGTGCCATCGCGGTGCTGGCGCCGAGGAGCACCACGCCGACGACCAGGGTCCAAGCCGGCGGCAGGGCCACGAGGGTCTGTCGACCGAGCAGCAGGATCGCCACGAAGAGACCGATCGGGGCCAGCGCGCCGACCACCGCCACCCACCAGTGCCGCACCACTGCGCGGAGTACCCGGTCGGCGTAGCGCACGACCAGGGTGGTGCCGAGCACCGCGAGCGCGACCACGAGCACCAGCCCGGTGGTGAGCTCGACCTGCGTGCCGGACCGGCTCGCGCCGACGGCGCCGAGCGTGAGCATCATGCCGCCGAGCCCGAGGGCCGCCGGCACCAGCTCACCGCGCCAGTCCAGCGACACGGTGCCGTCCGGCGCCAGCTCGACGGCGTACGCCGTGGGGTCGCCGAAGGCCTCGTGGGCGCTCTCGCCGCTCTCCGCGCAGTGGGCCTCGACCTCCGCGAGGGCCGCGCCGATGCGACGACCGTCGACGCCCCGCAGCCGGAGCTCCACCACGAAGGCTTCGGCCCATGCGGGCTCGACGTGGGGCGTGTGGGTGTCGATCTTCATGACGGGTCCTTCCCGGAGGTGGGTACGGCGGTGCTGACGAAGGTGGTGGTGACCTCGGTGAAGGCCTGCCACTCGGCGGTCTGGCGCTGGTGCTCGGTGCGGCCGGCGTCGGTGAGGTCGTAGAACTTGCGGCCCGGGCCACCGTCGCCGGCGCGCCACTCGACGGTGACCAGCCCGGCCTCCTCCAGCCGCGCGAGGAGGGGGTAGAGGGTGCCCCCCTTGATCGCGCCGAGACCGGCCTCGGCCAGAGCGCTGGCGATGGCGTA
Source organism: Nocardioides furvisabuli (assembly GCF_021083185.1). Classification (GTDB taxonomy): domain Bacteria; phylum Actinomycetota; class Actinomycetes; order Propionibacteriales; family Nocardioidaceae; genus Nocardioides; species Nocardioides furvisabuli. The sequence continues at coordinate 301,250 of NZ_JAIGQB010000001.1, forward strand.
GCCGTAGGTGGGGCCGTCGGCGATCACGTGCAGCACGCACATGCTGAGGGCGCCGCGCAGCCACTCCGTGGGCCATGGCTGTGGGGCGGTCGTCGGCATGGCTAGATAGTGACGCCAACTAGTCAGGCTGTCAATCTACTCATCGTCGCGCGTGGCGTGCGTCACGCCCGCGGCGGTTCCCACCGCGGAATCCGCAGGCGTAGGCTCGCTGTTGATCGCAGTAGATCGGTACCCGCGAGGGACTGAAACGAAGAGGTCGACATGACGAGGCATGAACACTCCATCGGCGTGGTCGGCGCCGGCAGGGTCGGTGCCGTGCTGGCAGCCGCCCTCCGCTCCGCGGGTCATGAGGTCGTGGCGGCCGCGGGCGAGTCCGACGCCTCCCGCCGGCGCATCGCCGCGCTCCTGCCCGGCGTCACGGTGGCCAAGCCCACCGACGTCGCTCGTGGCTGCGACCTGCTGCTGCTCACCGTGCCGGACGACATGCTGTCCAACGTGGTCAGCGTGCTCAGCGCCAGCGGTGCGATCCGCGAGGGCCAGGTCGTCGTGCACACCAGCGGTCGCCACGGCCTCGCGGTGCTCGAACCGGCCCGCGAGATCGGTGCCCGCACGATCGCCGTCCACCCGGCGATGACCTTCACCGGCACCGAGGTCGACCTGCCGCGCCTGCCCGGCTGCGTCTTCGGCGTCACCGCGGACGATGCCGACCGGGGCCTGGCCGAGAGCGTCGTCGCCGACCTCGGCGGCCGGCCCATGTGGGTGCCCGAGGAGCGGCGCGCGCTCTACCACGCAGGTCTGGCCCACGGCGCCAACCACCTCGTCACCCTCGTCACCGAGGCGATGGAGATCCTCTCCGCCGCCGGTGCCGACGACCCGGCCGCCACGCTGCGCCCGCTGCTCACCGCCGCGCTCGACAATGCGCTGGCCGACGGCGACGCCGCGCTGACCGGTCCCATCGTCCGCGGCGACGTCGAGACGGTGCGGGCCCACGTCGCCGGGCTGCTCGCCGACGCCCCCCAGACGCTGGCGTCGTACGTCGCCCTGGCGCACGCCACCCTCGACCGTGCCGTGACCGACGGTCGGCTGCTGCCGATCCGGGCCTCCCGGATGCTCCGGGTGCTGGCCGACGCCGAGGCTGCCGCTGGGTCCGCCGGCACCCCGGCCGACCACCGTCGATGACGTCGACCCCCGTCCTCGCGAGCGCCCGCGAGGAGCTCTCCGGGTTGCTCTCCGCCGCTCGGCGCGAGGGCGAGCGCGTCGCCTTCGTGCCCACGATGGGCGCCCTCCACGACGGGCACGCCAGCCTGGTGCGCACGGCTCGCTCTGCCACGACCGGACCCGTCGTGGTCAGCATCTTCGTCAACCCGATGCAGTTCGCCCCGACCGAGGACCTCGACCGCTACCCCCGCACCCTGGAGGCTGACCTCGAGGTCTGCGCGCGCGAGGGCGTCGACGTCGTCTTCGCGCCCGGTGTCGAGGAGATGTACCCCGGCGGCTTCAGCCACGACTCGGTCCACGACGGGGTCACCGTGGCACCCGGTGCGCTGGCCGCGATCCTCGACGGCGCGTCGCGCCCTGGCCACTTCGACGGTGTGCTCACCGTCGTCGCCAAGCTCTTCGGGCTGGTGCGTCCCGATGTCGCCGTCTTCGGCGAGAAGGACTTCCAGCAGCTCACGCTGGTCCGCCGGATGGTGCGCGACCTGTGCCTGGACATCGAGGTCGTGGGCGGGGAGACGGTGCGCGAGCCCGACGGTCTCGCCCTGTCGAGCCGCAACCGCTACCTCGACGCCGACCAGCGTCGTTCGGCCCTCGCGCTGAGCCGCGCGCTGCGCGCGGCGCAGGACAAGGCGGCGTACGGCGTCCCTGCCGCGCGCCGGGCGGCGATGGCGGTGCTCGACATGGAGCCGGGCCTCGAGCTGGACTACCTCGCGCTCACCTCGCCCGACCTCGGCGAGCCCCCGGAGACCGGTCCCGGCCGGATCCTGGTGGCTGCACGGGTCGGCACCACGCGGCTGATCGACAACCTGCCGCTCACCTTCGACCGGGTCGCCCCGGACGTGTCAGCGGGGACCGCTCCTGCGGCCTCGACCACCAGTGAGAGGAGCGGCTGAGACTGATGCTGCGCACGATGATGAAGTCCAAGATCCACCGCGCCACCGTGACCCAGGCCGACCTGCACTACGTCGGGTCGGTCACCGTCGACGAGGACCTGCTCGATGCCGCCGACCTCCTGGCCGGGGAGCTGGTGCACATCGTCGACGTCACCAACGGTGCCCGCCTCGAGACCTACACGATCGCCGGCGAGCGCGGCTCCGGCGTCATCGGCATCAACGGTGCCGCCGCCCGCCTGGTGCACCCCGGGGACACGGTGATCCTCATCGCCTACGCCCAGATGGAGACCGCGGAGGCCAGGGAGCTCAAGCCCCACGTGGTCTTCGTCGACGCGGACAACCGGGTGATGGCGACCGGCTACGACCCGGCCGAGACCTTCGGGGACGCCTCGCTGACGCGTGGCGACGCCGTGGCTCGCTAGCCTGCACGGATGACTGACCACCGGCCGGTCCCGGGCCGCCTGCGCGCGCCCGCACCCGGTTGGACCACCCGCGCCGACGTGGTGGTGGTGGGATCCGGCATCGCCGGGCTCACCGCCGCCCTGCGGATCCATGCGGCTGATCCCTCCCTCCACCTCCTCGTCGTCACCAAGGACGTGCTCGCCGCGGGCTCCACGCAGTGGGCCCAGGGCGGCATCGCTGCGGCCCTCGGGCCCGGCGACACCCCCGAGCAGCACGAGCACGACACTCTCGTCGCCGGTGCGGGCGCGTGCGACGTCGACGCGGTCCGTGCGCTGGTGACCGAGGGCCCCGACGCGGTCCGGGAGCTGATCGCGCTCGGCACCCAGTTCGACCACCACCCCGACGGGGAGCTCTCGCTGACCCGCGAGGGCGGGCACCACCGCGATCGCATCGCGCACGCGGGCGGTGACGCGACCGGCGCGGAGATCCAGCGTGCCCTCATCGCCGCGGTCGAGCAGTCGCCACTGATCGAGGTGGTCCAGCACGCGCTCGCGGTCGACCTGCTCCTGGCCGGCGACGGCGGCGTCGCGGGGGTGACGCTCCACGTGCTCGGCGAGGGCCAACGCGACGGTGTCGGCGCGGTCCACTGTCGTGCCGTCGTCCTCGCGTCCGGCGGGCTGGGGCAGGTGTTCAGCCAGTCCACGAACCCGAGCGTCTCGACCGGTGACGGCATGGCGGTCGCCCTGCGCGCCGGCGCCCGACTGCGCGACCTCGAGTTCGTGCAGTTCCACCCGACCGTGATGTGGCTCGGCCCCGACTCGCAGGGCCAGCAGCCGCTCATCTCCGAGGCGGTCCGCGGAGAAGGGGCCTTCCTCGTCGACGACGAGGGCCGGCGCTTCATGCAGGGCGAGCACCCGCTCGCCGACCTCGCCCCGCGCGACGTGGTCGCCAAGGCCATCACCCGCCGGATGCTCGAGACCGACCGCCCGCACATGTGGCTCGACGCCCGCCACCTCGGCCCCGAGTTCTGGAGCAGGCGCTTCCCGACGATCCTGCGCGTCTGCCGTGAGCACGGGGTGGACCCGGTCACCGAGCTGATCCCGGTCGCCCCGGCCCAGCACTACGCCTCCGGCGGCGTCGCGACCGACCTGTGGGGGCGTACGTCCGTGCCGGGCCTCTACGCCACCGGCGAGGTCGCCTGCTCGGGCGTCCACGGTGCCAACCGGCTGGCGTCCAACTCCCTGCTCGAGGGCCTGGTGTTCTCACGCCGCATCGCCGACGTGCTGCCCGGCGAGCTGCGCCCGTGGGCCGGGCCCGCTGCCGACGAGCGGGTCGAGGGGCTGGTCTCCGGTGACCGGCGCCGGGGCCTGCAGGAGGTCATGACGACCCGGGTCGGCGTGCTGCGCCACGCCGACGGGCTGGCCGAGGCGCTCGACTTCCTGCATCGTCTCGACCCGGGTGACCCCGTCGTCGAGCCCGCAGCGTGGGAGACCACCAACCTGCTCGCGATCAGCACCGCGCTCGCCGAGGCCGCCGCCCTGCGCACCGAGACCCGCGGCTCCCACTGGCGCGAGGACTTCCCCGACCGCGACGACACGAGGGCCGGCCACGTCGACTCGTGGCTGGACGACGACGGCACCGTCCGCGTCGAGTGGATCGCTACCCCCTCGACCGACCCCAGCACCGAAGGAGCCCGGGCATGACGAGCCTCGCCGACGTCCCTGCCGAGCTGCGCGACGAGCTGGTCGCCGCAGGCCTCGACCCCGAGGCGCTCTGGCGCCAGGTCCGCGTCGCGGTCGAGGAGGACCTGCCCGACGGCACCGGCGTCGACCCGACCAGCTGGGCCACCATCGCGGACGACGCGACCGCGCAGGCCGTCCTCGGGGCCCGCGAACCGGGTGTCGTGGCTGGCCTCGGTGTCGCCGCACTGGTCTTCCACGCCTTCCTCGGGACCGACGTCCGGATCGACGATCGGCTCCCCGACGGCACGCGGGTGGAGAGCGGTGACGTCGTGATGCGGGTGTCCGGTCGCACTCGTCAGCTCCTCGTCGCCGAGCGCACCGCGCTGAACCTCGCCTGCCACCTCTCCGGCGTCGCCACCGCGACCGCCCGCTGGGTGGAGGCGCTCGAGGGCTCTGCGACACGGGTCCTCGACACCCGCAAGACGCTGCCGGGCCTGCGCGCGCTCCAGAAGTACGCCGTGCGCTGCGGCGGCGGCGTGAACCATCGCACGAGCCTGCAGGACATGGCGATGGTCAAGGACAACCACGTCATCGCCGCCGGTGGAGTGCTGCCGGCGCTCGAGGCGATCCGCGGTCGTTTCCCCGGCCTGCCGGTGGAGGTCGAGGTGACCACCCTCGACCAGCTCGACGACCTGCTCGCGCTGCCCGCGCCGCCGGAGCGGGTCCTGCTCGACAACATGGACGACGAGACGATGACCGAGGCCGTACGCCGTACGGCCGGGCGGGTGCCGCTCGAGGCGAGCGGCGGGATCACGCTCGAGCGGGCCGCGCGCATCGGCGCCACCGGCGTCGACTACGTCTCGGTGGGCGCGCTCACCCACTCGGTCGTCGTGCTCGACCTCGGGATGGACCTCGTGGAATGAGCCTGCTCGCCGCCGACATCGGCAACAGCCACACCTTCGTCGGTCTCCTCGACGGCGCCGAGGTGACCGCCCACTGGCGGGTGGCGACCGACGAGCGCCGCACGGCCGACGAGTGGTCGGTGCTGCTGCGCGGCCTGCTCGCCGACCGCGTCGCCGACGTCGACGGCATCGCGGTGTGCGCGACCGTGCCGGCCGTGCTGCACGAGTGGCGCGAGATGCTCGAGCGCCACTTCCCCGACGTCGCCGCGATCGTCGTCGAGCCCGGTGTGCGCACCGGCATCCCGGTGCTGATGGACAACCCCCGCGAGGTCGGCAGCGACCGCATCGTGAACTCGCTCGCCGCCGCCACCCTCTACGGAGGCCCGGCGATCGTCGTCGACTTCGGCACCGCGACGACGTTCGACGTCGTCAACGGCAAGGGACAGTACGTCGGCGGTGCGATCTCCCCGGGCATCGAGATCTCCCTGGAGGCGCTGGGCCGGCGGGGTGCACAGCTGCGCAAGGTGGAGCTCGTACGCCCCCGCTCGGTGATCGCGAAGAACACCGTCGAGGCACTGCAGAGCGGGATGGTCTTCGGGGTCGCGGCGCAGGTCGAGGGCCTGGTCGCGCGGATGATCGCCGAGCTCGGAGAACCCGCCGCGGACGTCACGGTGATCTCCACCGGCCATCTGGCGTCCTTGCTCGTCGATGACTGCGGGTGTTTCACCGTGCATTCCCCGTGGCTGACTCTGCAGGGTCTACGGCTCGTCTTCGAACGCAACTCCTGAGCCGTCGACCACCTAGGGGGCGGCGGACACCGCCGCGCACGTCTCGTCGAGGCACCACGGGTCGACGTCCACCGGGCCGACGACGTCCGTGCCCGTCGTCCACGACGTGGCGACGACGGGGGCGCCGGAGTGGCCCCACCAGTTGCGCTCGGCATCGACGGTGGACTCCCCGTAGTGCTGGAGCCGCGGACCCGAGAGGCCGACGAACGCGTTGCCGGTGAGTCGCAACGACGTGGCGCCGCTGGAGATGCCTGTGCGGTCGAAGAGGTTGCGATCGAGCTGCGCGGCCCCGTTGAGCACCACTGCGACCCGCTCGCTCGGCATGACGAAGGTCGAGTCGCGCACGACCAGGTCGCCGTACGACTCGACCTGGACGTTGTGTTCCCGGATCTCGCGCAGGTCGACGTGGTCCAGGGTCGTCACCGAGGTGGGCTCGGGGGCCGAGAGGAAGCGCTGGGTGCCCCGTACGTCGGTGTGGGCGAGAGCCAGCCGTCCGGCTCCGCGCAGCTGGATGCCCTGCCACACCTCGCCGTTCATCCAGCTGTCGACCGGGGTGGCGCCGCCGGTCGGGTCCGAGCGATGGGTGAGCGTCACCGGCGCCGCGTCCGTGCCGAGAGCGGACATGGCCCCGTCGACGACGAAGGCCGAGGCCTGAGGGCTCCACCCTCCCGTGCTCTGGCCCTTGACGACGGCTCCCGCGGCCAGGGTGAGCGTGCTGTCGGCCGGCACCCCGACCCGTCCGTCGAGCAGGAAGGGGATGCCTGACGGCCACACCACGTCGCCCGTCGTGTCGCCCGGCGAGACGAGCACGGCACGCACGGCCCCCCCGGTGGTGCGGACGCTGCTCCAGTCGGTTCCTGCTCCGCTCGGGGAGGCGCGGAGCGCCGACGCGGCCCCACGGACCTCCACGTCCTCCAGTCGGACGTCGGCCGCGTGCACCTGCAGCGGCGTGTCCACCACCGTGGCGCGGCGCAGCGAACCGCTCGTCATCACGACGTCACGTGCGTCCAGGACCGAGTCCTCGACCAGCGCGTCGGGGCTCTGGACGGCCAGCAGGGTCTGCGACCTCCAGGTGACGTGACGGAGCGTGACGGTCGAGCCCGGCGCGAACAGGGTGTCCTGGTCGAGGCCCTCGACGCGGGTGTGGGTGAGGTCCAGCGAGCCTCCTGCCCACACGCTGGGGCCACCCCACGAGTACCCGTAGCCGCTCGCGTCGACCAGCTCGAGGGAGGGGTCCGAGGCGTTGGTCATCGTCACGGGGGCTGTGCTCGTCCCCGAGGCGACGAGCCGTCCTTCGACGACGAAGCCCCCCGAGGACCCGAAGTAGCCGACCTTGGCGAGACCGACGACCACGGAGCCTGGTGGTAGGGAGAGGCGCACGTCAGGCAGCACCCGTACGTGCCCGGACAGTGTGTGGACCACGTCGGAGGACCACGACACGTCGCGGTAGACAGAGCCCTGGTCCACGTAGAGGCGCGGCCGGCCACCGCCGCTCACCCGGGTCCCGGAGAAGTCTGCGCCCGCGCCGTCGCTGGACGCCTGCAGCCGGACGTCCTGCCCGAGCGCGTTGCGCTCGAAGCCGACGTCCGAGCCGGTGATGTAGACGCTGCCTCCGAGGACGGTGCTGTCACTGACCCGGGCCTCGCCGTTCAGCGCGAGCCCGTGCCACGACTCGGCCTCGAAGCGCGATGCCGTCGCCGAGTGAGGGCCGTGGTAGAGCTGGACGGCACCGGCTCCGGCCATCTGGTGGACGCGGGTCAGCGTGGTGGGTCCGCTGCTGGTGGTCTGCAGCACGGATGACTGGCGAAGCTTGACGTCGCTGAACGAGCTGGCGCCGGTCCCGGTGAGGGTGACGCCGGTCCAGCGGAGATCGACCCCCCTCGCGACGAGGCTGCCGGCCTCGCTGACGGACATGGGAGCCGAGCCGGCGTAGTTGTGCTCCGGCGCGACGCCGTCGGTGTCGCCGCCGACCGAGTCGTCGCGGTAGGCCGTGACGATCACGGGTCGCGACGGGTCGCCCCCCATGTTCACGGTGCCCTGCACGTTGAGGCACGACCCGGCCGGGAGGTGGACGGTCCAGTAGCAGTGGCCGACCTTGATGCGGGTCCCGGGCGGGATCGTCAGGGTGATGCCCTCGGGGACGACCAGGGTGGTGTGGAAGTAGTGCCCGGGGACATCTGTGCGCAGCGTGTAGTCGCGCTGGAGCACGTAGGCGTTGTTCTGGGTGGGGTAGGCCGCCCCCTCCTTCTGCATCTCCGGCAGGGTCCACAGCCACGGTCCGCTCGAGCCTGCGTCCGGCGGGGTGTCGGTCACGTCGATCGACAGGGCCACCTCGACCGCAGCCATGCCCGCCGTGTCCACGAAGCCGACCGAGAACGTCGCCTTCTCCTCGAAGCCGTTGGCGGTGCCCGAGACGACACCGGTGACGGAGTCGAGCGCGAGCCCGGGCGGCAGCTGGCCCGATGCCAGGCGCCACGAACCCGGCCGGTCGTCCGCGGTGGCGAGGCGGGTGTCGTACGCCGCGCCGAGCTGCGCAGGAGGAAGCGCGGTGGTGACGATGACCGGTCGGCCCGTCGAGGTGCCGGAGGGGCACTCGGCCACCGTGGTCTGCGGCAGGTCGAACGAGTGCTCCAGCGTCCCGACCGTCTTGTTGATCATCTTCTCGAGCATGGCCGGGGTGGAGAGCCCGATCCGGGCCAGCGGCCCGTGCGAGACCTTGCACGAGATGCCGGTCTCGGTGTCGCCCGTGATGGAGGCGTCCCCCTGGTAGCCGAGGTCGACGTACGGCCCCACGACCGAGTAGAGCTCGAGGGAGACCTTGCCGTAGACCTCTCCGTGCAGGTCGCCGGATGCCCGGGCGTGCGCGACACGGGAGCCGGCGGTCGACGTCTGCTGGTAGGCGTGGGGACGCAGCCCGTCGGAGGAGTCGCCGCGGAGGCCGACGATGTTCGCCCCGCTGCGGTTCCACGTGATCGAGGCGTCGACGCTCCCGCTCGCGTCGATCTCGGCGTGGACCGACCCGGTCACCTCGACCCACACGGGGACGGCGCCGATGAAGCCGCCACGCACCATCGAGACCTCGAACAGCTTCTTCTTCCACTCCTGCTCGAACTGCATCTGGGCGGCGACCCGGAGGGAGTCGCGGACCTTCAGTCCGGCCCCCACGCGGTAGGACCTCACCTCGAACCAGTCGACGTCGAGGCCCATCTCCACGACGGGGGTCACGACCACTGATCCCGTCAGGCTGGCCTGGGCCGACGCGTCGCCCTGCGTGGTCTCCAGCTCCACGGCGACATCCGCGACGACCTCGGGGCCGTCGAGGCTGACCAGGCCCGAGGGAGCGCTGAGTCCGGCGGATGCGCGGGGTGAGGGCAGCACCGAGACGCGCACGCCGTCACCCACGTCGGTGACCACGGGAGCGCCCACGGCGGTCATGGCGATCTCATCGGCTCCCGCCGGGACGTCCTTGACGACGTCGGGAAGAGCGGCCGGCGTGCTCGTCATGACGGTGCCGGTGGCGAGCGCGGCGACGGACGTGACCTTCACCAAGGTGCCCGAGTCGAGCTGTGGGCGCGGAGGTACGGCGACGAAGTCACCCACCGCGATGTCGCGCACGCTGGCAGGCGCGCCCTGGCCGAAGGTGAGCAGTCCGGTCGCAGGGTCGAAGGACAGTGCCGCGGACTCGGCCGGCGTCAGCGCCTCGAGCTTGGGTGTCACCACGACCGGGTCCGGGGCGACTGTGAGCGAGGCTGCTGTGCTCGACACCGCCGGAGCGCCCGCGAGCGCCGCGGCCGTGAGCCGGTAGTCGAAGGTCCCGGTGGCCGCAGCCCCGAGGTGTGCCGACACCGTGCCCGCTGCGTCCTGCGCCATCGTCGTGACGGTCACCCAGTCCGCCCCCGAGCGTTGCTGGAGGCTCACGGGTCGCCCGGGGCGAGCCGGGCTGAAGGCGCCGGTCACGGTGACCGCCTTGTTGACGAAGGTGCTCGGCGGGAGCGCGATGGTGGCGCCCTGCGCCGTCGCGGTCACGGAGCGGACCGGGGTGAGGAGCGCGCGGGCCTGTCGTCGGGGGACCGGGGCCAGCCGCACCCGCAGGCGCGCCTTCCCCGTCCCTGCGATCCGGGGCACGACGCTCACGCGGAAGGCGCCGCGCTTGGTGGTCGTGCCCTTCGCCACCGACTTCCACCGCTTGCCCTGCTGCTGCTGCACGACGAGACGGCGCTTGATGCGAGGGGACGACCGGCCGGTCAGCACGACGGCCTCGCCCGGCACCACGGAGCCCGGCGTGACAGTGAGGCTCGCCTTGGCCCGCGGAGCGGCTGCGCGCCCCGGCTCTGCCGCGGCCGTCGCCGGCACCGCCATCACGCCCGGCCCGAGCGCTGCCACTGCCACTGCCACTGCCACTGCGCGCCGCAGTCCGACCATCAGCTTCCCCCACCTCGAGCGTCCGGCAGACGCCGGCGCGGCCGAGGCTAAGGCGTGCGCGAGTCACCCACGTGGGTTTTCAGCCATCGCGGTTCGCGCAACCGTGGCACGCGGCGACCGCCGGTTGCTCCGGGTCTCGTCGAGAAAGGGAGCGTCGCTGAATTGCGCCACAATGGCGACGCGCCTTTTTCCATTAATTGGCGCGCATGCAGAAAAGCATCAATAATACGTCGTGGGGGAATTCGATTCGCTCTCATAGAAATGGAAAAGACCATGGCGCAGAAGGTCAACATCGTCCTCGTGGACGACCTCGACGGCACCGAGGCCACCGAGACCGTCACGTTCGGCCTCGACGGCGTGAGCTACGAGATCGACCTCAACGACGGCAACGCCGCCGCGCTGCGCGAGGCGATGAGCGGCTATGTCGGCCACGCCCGCAAGGTCAGCGGCGGGGGGCGCCGCGCCCGCAAGTCCGGCGCCGCGTCGGCGTCGAACACCAAGGACGTGCGCGAGTGGGCCAAGTCCCAGGGCATGGAGGTCTCGGAGCGCGGGCGCATCTCCGCCGACGTGCAGCAGGCCTACGACGCCGCGCACTGACGTACGCCCCTGTCGCCGGCGTCCGCTCACGTTCGCTGTGAGCGGACGCTCTGGTGACTGGGGCGGGAACACGTAGGCTGATCCCGGGCGTTGAGCCCAGTGTCCGCGCTCCCGCTCCGGCGGGGGACGGGCGGACCACGCAGACGTAGAGGAGCGCACATGTTCGAGCGGTTCACCGACCGAGCCCGGCGAGTTGTCGTGCTGGCCCAGGAAGAGGCCCGCATGCTCTCCCACAACTACATCGGGACCGAGCACATCCTGCTCGGCCTCATCCACGAGGGCGAGGGCGTCGCCGCCAAGGCCCTCGAGTCCCTCGACATCTCCCTGGAGGCCGTGCGCGCCCAGGTCGAGGAGATCATCGGCCAGGGGCAGCAGGCCCCCTCCGGCCACATCCCGTTCACGCCCCGCGCCAAGAAGGTGCTCGAGCTCTCGCTGCGCGAGGCGCTCCAGCTCGGCCACTCCTACATCGGGACCGAGCACATCCTGCTCGGCCTGATCCGCGAGGGCGAGGGCGTCGCGGCCCAGGTGCTGCAGAAGCTCGGCGCCGACCTCAACCGGGTCCGCCAGCAGGTCATCCAGCTGCTCAGCGGCTTCCAGGGCAAGGAGTCGGCCGCGGCCGGCGCCCAGACCTCCGGCTCCGGCGGAGAGGCCCCGTCGAGCTCGCTGGTGCTCGACCAGTTCGGCCAGAACCTGACCCAGGCCGCGCGCGAGGGCAAGCTCGACCCCGTCATCGGGCGCGAGCAGGAGATCGAGCGCGTGATGCAGATCCTGTCGCGCCGCACGAAGAACAACCCCGTCCTCATCGGTGAGCCCGGCGTCGGCAAGACCACGATCGTGGCCGGCCTGGCGCAGGACATCGTCAAGGGCAACGTGCCCGAGACGCTCAAGGACAAGCAGATCTACACCCTCGACCTGGGTGCGCTGGTCGCGGGGTCGCGCTACCGCGGTGACTTCGAGGAGCGCCTGAAGAAGGTGCTCAAGGAGATCCGCACCCGCGGCGACATCGTGCTCTTCATCGACGAGATCCACACCCTCGTCGGTGCCGGCGCGGCCGAGGGCGCGATCGACGCCGCCAGCATCCTCAAGCCGATGCTGGCCCGTGGTGAGCTCCAGACCATCGGCGCCACCACGCTCGACGAGTACCGCAAGTACCTCGAGAAGGACGCCGCGCTCGAGCGCCGTTTCCAGCCGATCCAGGTGCAGGAGCCCTCGATCGCGCACACGATCGAGATGCTCAAGGGCCTGCGCGACCGCTACGAGGCGCACCACCGCGTCACCATCACCGACGAGGCCCTGGTCTCGGCGGCGACGCTGGCCGACCGCTACATCTCCGACCGCTTCCTGCCCGACAAGGCCATCGACCTCATCGACGAGGCCGGTTCGCGACTGCGCATCCGCCGGATGACCGCGCCGCCGGACCTGCGCGAGTACGACGAGAAGATCGCCGACGTGCGCCAGCGCAAGGAGGCCGCCATCGACGGGCAGGACTTCGAGGCCGCGGCCCGCCTGCGCGACGAGGAGAAGCAGCTCTCCGCCCGCCGCGGCGAGCGTGAGAAGCAGTGGCGCGCCGGTGACCTCGACGAGATCGCCGAGGTCGACGAGGAGCTGATCGCCGAGGTCCTGGCCGTGGCCACGGGCATCCCGATCGTCAAGCTCTCGGAGGAGGAGTCCACCCGTCTGCTCAAGATGGAGGACGAGCTCCACAAGCGCGTCATCGGCCAGGAGGAGGCCGTCAAGGCCCTCAGCCGCGCCATCCGGCGTACGCGTGCGGGCCTCAAGGACCCCAAGCGCCCCGGCGGCTCGTTCATCTTCGCCGGCCCCTCGGGTGTCGGCAAGACGTGGCTGTCCAAGACGCTGGCGGAGTTCCTCTTCGGTGACGAGGACGCGCTCATCCAGCTCGACATGAGCGAGTTCAGCGAGAAGCACACCGTCTCGCGCCTCTTCGGCTCGCCCCCCGGCTACGTCGGCTACGAGGAGGGCGGCCAGCTCACCGAGAAGGTGCGGCGCAAGCCGTTCTCGGTCGTGTTGTTCGACGAGGTGGAGAAGGCCCACCCCGACATCTTCAACAGCCTGTTGCAGATCCTCGAGGAAGGCCGTCTGACCGATTCGCAGGGTCGTGTCGTCGACTTCAAGAACACCGTCATCATCATGACCACCAACCTCGGCTCGCGCGACATCGCCAAGAGCGTCAACCTGGGCTTCGGCGCGGTCGGCGCCGACCCGGCGGGGTCCTACGAGCGGATGAAGAGCAAGGTGTCGGAGGAGCTCAAGCAGCACTTCCGTCCCGAGTTCCTCAACCGTGTCGACGAGATCGTGGTCTTCCCGCCGCTGTCGCAGGAGCAGATCGTGGCGATGGTCGACAACATGATCGCCGCCGTCGAGCTGCGCATGAAGGACCGCGACATGTCGCTCGAGCTCACCCAGCCCGCCAAGGCGCTGCTGGCCGAGCGCGGCTTCGACCCGGTCCTCGGAGCCCGACCGCTGCGCCGCACGGTGCAGCGTGAGATCGAGGACGTGCTCGCCGAGAAGATGCTCTTCGGCGAGGTGGGCCCCGGTCAGATCGTGCTGGTCGACATCGAGGGCGAGGGTCCGGCGGCGAAGTTCACCTTCCGCGGTCAGAAGAACTCCACGGTGCCCGACATGCCGCCGCTGGAGACGGTCGACGCCGAAGGGACCCCCGTCGTGGGTCCCGACGACACCGAGGGTCCCACGGACGTGCCGAAGGCCAACGAGTCCTGAGACGAGAAGCCTGACCCAGCCTCACCAGATCACCCCGGGAGCGCCCAGCGCCCCGGGGTGACCTGCGTCAGGAGGCCGTCGGCCTCGAGGCCGGCCAGGCACCGCTCGCGCTGCTCGGCCTGCGGCCACGCCGCCTCGACCTGTGCGGCGCCGATGCTCGACGCGGTCTCGCGGGCCAGCGCCATGATGCGTCCGCGGCACTGACGGTCGGTGCCCGCCCAGGCCTGTCCGCGCCGTGGGGGGCCGTCGTACGCCGGGAAGCCGGCACCGCGCCACGCGCACAGGTCCGCGACCGGGCAGGCGTCGCACGACGGCTGCCGGGCCGTGCAGACCAGCGCGCCCAGCTCCATCGTCGCCACGGCCCAGGTGGCGGCGGTCGCCTCGTCGTCGGGGAGCACGCTGGTGGCCACGTCCCGCTCCGCGCGGGTCACCGCGGTCGCCGGGAACTCCACGCCGGAGACGGTGCGGGCCAGGACGCGGCGCACGTTGGTGTCGAGCACGACGTGGCGCTGGCCGAAGGCGAAGCTGGCGATCGCGGAGGCGGTGTAGTCGCCGACGCCGGGCAGCGCGAGCAGGTCGTCGTACGACGTCGGCACCTCGCCGTCGTGACGCGCGACGATCGCGACGGCCGCGGCGTGCAGCCGCAGGGCCCGCCGGGGATAGCCCAGCCGTCCCCACATCCGCACGGCCTCGCCCGTGGACTCCTCGGCGAGGGCAGCGGGGGTCGGCCAGCGCTCGAGCCACGCGGCGTGCACCGGCAGCACGCGGGCGACCGGCGTCTGCTGGAGCATGAGCTCGCTGACCATCACCGACCACGGGCTTGCCGCCGTCCCGCGCCAGGGCAGCTCCCGCGCGTGGTCGTCGTACCACCTCAGCACGGCGTCGTGCAGGGCGGGGACAGTGGCGGCATCCATCGCGGCGATCGTAGGTGAGCCGGTGCGCCTGCGCCGAGACGGGCCGCCGGCTCCCTAACCTGACCCCATGGCCTCGACCGTACGACCTCGCGGGCCGCTGCCGGCACGGGTCTACTGGACCCGGCGCATCGTCGTGCTCGGCATCCCGCTGCTCCTCGTCGTCGTGCTCGCGCGCGTGCTGGGTGGCTCCTCGGACGGCAAGGACGCGACCACCCCGACGGCGACGCAGGCCGGCGCCAGCGTCACCGAGCCCGCCGCCGCGCCGACCGCCGGCCCGACGGCCGTCGTCGAGAAGGACCGCAAGGGCAAGACGGGCAAGAAGGGCAAGAAGAAGCGCGAGCAGGAGGTCGTCGTCCCGCCCGAGCCGGTGCTCGCCGAGCCCTCCGGGCCGTGCGCCGACTCCGACATCGTCGCGACCCCGGCCCTCACGACCGCCACCGGCGGCGCCGACGTGCCCATCACGGTCAACCTGCGCACTGTCGTCGCGGAAGCCTGCACCTGGCAGGTGTCCCCGCAGACGCTGACGTTGACCATCACCAGCGGCAGTGACTTCATCTGGAGCACCCGGGAGTGCCCCTCGGCTATCCCGGTGCAGGACGTCGTGGTGCGCCAGGCCGTCGACACCCCCGTCGTCGTGACGTGGGCCGACGCCAAGCGCTCGGACGAGACGTGCTCCGGTCGCACCGAATGGGCGTTCCCGGGCTTCTACCACGTCCTCGCGGCGTCCCTGGGCGGAGAAGGCACCGACGTGCAGTTCGAGCTCGTCGCGCCCCAGCCGGCCGTCGTGACCACCACCGCCGACCCGAAGCCCGGCAAGAACGGCGGCAAGAAGAACAGGGACGGCGACACCTCGCACACGCCCGGCGAGGACGGCGCGGGGAACTCCGCGGGCTGACCGGGCGCTTCGTTCCCGTCAGGGACGGCGACCGGGCGCTTCGTTCACCTACGTCGTCAGCGGAGGGCTTCGTTCCTCAGTCGCGGGGCCCACTCGACCTGGCCACGCGACGCAGGACGCGCGACTGCGTGTCTCAGATGTAGCGCTCGGTGATGCTCGACTCTGCCAGGCGCGAGAGGCCCTCGCGGACGCTGCGGGCGCGCAGCTCGCCGACCCCTTCGACGGCCTGGAGGTCGTCGATGCCGGCCGACAGGAGCTGCTGGAGCCCACCGAAGTGGTCGACGAGCCGGTCCACGACGGCGGCGGGCAGGCGCGGCACCTTCGCCAGCAGCCGGTAGCCACGGGGTGCCACGGCAGCGTCGAGGTGCTCGGCACCCCCGAGGCCGATCGCGCGGGCGACGGACGCCGGGTCGACGAGCTCGGTGGGGGAGAGCCCCTCGAGCTCGGCGAGGTGGTTCTCCGGGCTCGCCTGGCGCCGCTTGCCCGAGGGGAGGTAGTCGCGCACGACCAGCTCGCGCTCGGCATCGACGCCCGTCACGAGCTCCTCGAGCTGGAGGGAGAGCAGGCGGCCGTCGGTGCCGAGCTCGAGGACGTAGTCCTCGATCTCACGGGCGATCCGGATGACCATCTCGAGCCGCTGGGCCACCACGGCGACGTCGCGCACGGTGACGAGGTCCTCGATCTCGAGCGCGGAGAGCGTGGCCGAGACCTCGTCGAGGCGGAGCTTGTAGCGCTCGAGCGTGGCGAGGGCCTGGTTGGCGCGGGAGAGGATCTTGCCCGAGTCCTCCAGCACGTGGCGGATGTCGCCGACGTAGGCGGCGATGATCTGCATCGACTGCGAGACCGAGATGACCGGGTGCCCGGTCTGCTTGGCCACCCGCTCCGCCGTGCGGTGGCGGGTGCCGGTCTCCTCGGACGGGATCGTGTGGTCGGGCATCAGGTGGACCGCGGCGCGGTGCACCCGGGTGATGTCCTTGTCGAGGATGATCGCGCCGTCCATCTTGGCCAGCTCGCGCAGCCCGGTGGCGGTGAAGGGCACGTCGAGGGTGAAACCGCCGGTGGCGATCGAGTCCACGGTGCGGTCCAGCCCGAGCACGATCAGGGCCCCGGTGCGACCGCGCAGGATCCGCTCGAGTCCGTCGCGCAGCGGCGTACCGGGCGCGATCGATGCCAGGGTCGCGCGCAGCCTCAGCTGCTCGTCGATGCGCTCTGCCACCGGTCCTCCACCTGTTCGTGCTGGCGCCGCCCCCGGGCACCCCGGTGAAGTGTAGGGCGCTCCCGGGGTTTCGGCCGTTCCGTTAACAAGCCGTGACCTGCGGGCGCCGGCGGGCTACAGCGGCGGCGTGAGGTCGAGGGTGAGCAGGGCGCCGAACACGTCGTCCACCTCGACCACCCGGAGGCCGTCCACCACCCGGCGCGTCGGGATGCCGCGCTCGCTGGCGAGCGCGCGGCCGCGCGGGACGACCGCCACCTTGAAGCCCTGGCGTGCCGCCTCGGCGATCCGCTGGGGCAGGTCGCGGACCCGGCGCAGCTCACCGGCGAGCCCGATCTCGCCGATCGCCACCGCCCCGCGCGGCGCGGGGACGCCCAGGTGGGAGCTGGCCACCGCGACGGCGATGGCGAGGTCGGCGGCCGGGTCGTGGAGCTTGGCCCCGCCGACGGTCGCGACGAAGGTGTCGCTGCCGGCGATGCGGAGCCGGGCGTGGCGGGTCAGGACCGCGAGGACCATGTCGACGCGGGACGACTCGACCCCGGAGACGGTGCGGCGCGGACGCTCCAGGGGGGAGGGGGTCAGCAGTGCCTGGACCTCGGCGAGCAGCGGTCGACGCCCCTCCATCGTCACGGCCACGCACGTGCCGGAGACGTCCTGGGTGTGGTGCTCGACGAACAACCCGGTGGGGTCGGTGACCGCGGCGATGCCCTCGGACGACAGGTCGAAGCAGCCGACCTCGTCGACGGGGCCGTAGCGGTTCTTCATCGCCCGGACCATCCGGAAGCGGGAGTTGCGGTCGCCCTCGAAGTGCAGGACCACGTCGACGAGGTGCTCCAGGACGCGGGGCCCGGCGATCGAGCCGTCCTTGGTCACGTGGCCCACGAGCACCGTGGTGATGTTGCGGGTCTTGGCCACCCGGATCAGGGCCGCGGCGACCTCCTTGACCTGCGTGACCCCGCCGGGCACGCCGTCGATGCCGGAGGCGCCGATCGTCTGCACCGAGTCGACCACGACCAAGGACGGCCGGACCTCCTCGATGTGGGTGAGGACCGCACCCAGGTCGGTCTCGGCGGCCAGGAACAGCTCGTCGTGGACGCCGCCCGTGCGGTCGGCGCGCAGCCGCACCTGCGCGGCTGACTCCTCGCCGGTGATGTAGAGGGTGCGCTGGCGGGTGCGGGCAGTCTGTGCCGCGACCTCGAGCAGCAGCGTGCTCTTGCCGACGCCCGGCTCGCCGGCGAGCAGGATCGCGGCGCCGGGCACCAGGCCCCCGCCCAGCACGCGGTCGAGCTCGGGCACGCCGCTCGACCGGGCGACGGACTCGGTGATGGCGACCTGCCCGATCGGCACCGCCGGCGTGGAGACCGGGCCCGCCGCCGCGCGCATCGTGGGGGCGCCGACCTCGGCGACCGAGCCCCACGCCTGGCACTCGCCGCACCGGCCGACCCACTTGACCGTCTCCCAGCCGCACTCCGTGCAGCGGTAGGAGGAGCGGGTCTTCGCCTTGGTGGACATGGACCTCACGCTAGGCGAGGGCACCGACAGCGCAGGTACGCCGCGCCCCGGCACCCCGATCGCGGGGCACACGCGTGCCGGCCGCCGTCCACAGCGCGTACGCCGTGCCTGTGGACAACGTGTGGAACCTGTGGACAACCACCGCTCGGCTGGGGACGCGCCGGCCGCATGCACCGAACCCGCTCACCCGTTCGGGCAGGCGTGCTACCACGTGGGTAAGGCTTATGCTGGCGCTCGTTGGATCGATCAAGGGGGCAGCAGCATGGGGCGCAGTGAGCATCGGGGCGGGATCCAGCTGCCCGTCACACCGACGACCCTCGCCGACGTCGCGGAGCGTGCCGGGGTCTCACGCCAGACCGTCTCCAACGCCGTCAACAAGCCCGACCTGCTGCGTCCCGACACCCTCGAGCGGGTCCGCCAGACGATCGCGGAGCTCGGCTACTCGCCCAACCGCGCCGCCCGCAACCTCCGCACCCGCACCTCGTCACTGATCGGGCTGCGCTTCACCCCGACACAGGAGGGCACGGCCAACGCCGCGATGGACCGCTTCGTCCACTCGCTCGTGGAGGCGAGCGAGGAGGCCGGCTACGCCGTGCTGCTCTTCGCCGCCGACGACGAGGACCCGGTCGGCGGCTACGACAACCTGTTGCGCTCGACCGCGGTCGACGCCTTCGTCGTCACCGACACCTACCTCGGCAACCCGCAGGCCACCTGGCTGACCCAGCAGCGGGCGCCGTTCGTCGCCTTCGGCCGGCCCTGGGACGACGACGCAGCGCGCCACGTCTGGGTCGACGTCGACGGGGCGGCCGGCACCCGGCTCGCCACCCAGCACCTCATCGACCGCGGGCACACCCGCATCGCCTGGATCGGCTGGCGCAAGGACTCCCCGATCGGCGAGGACCGTCGCTCCGGCTGGCTGACGACCATGCACGACAACGGCCTGCCCACGACCGGTCTCGCCTCACGCGTCGAGGACGTCGTCCACAGCGGTGCCGAGGCGGCCGCGGTGCTGCTCGACGAGTCCGCGCCCACCGCCTTCGTCTGCGCCTCCGACACCCTCGCCATGGGCGTGCTCCACACGCTCTGGATCCGTCAGCTCGCCCCTGGCCGCGACATCGCCGTGGTCGGCTTCGACGACTCGCAGGTGGCGCAGGTCTACCCCGTCGGGCTCACGTCCGTGCGCCAGCCGCTCGAGGACGTGGCGGTCGAGATCGTGCGGACCCTGCGCCAGCTGCTGTCGCACCAGCCCGTCGAGACCCGCGGTGTGCTCCTCGAGCCGACGCTGGCGATCCGCGAGTCGAGCTAGAAGTCGCGCCACCACAGGTTGACCGCGTAGTCGACCTCGGTGCCGGCGTGCGAGGCGAGCGCCTCCTCGGCGGCGGCGGGCGGCAGCTCGATGCGTACGACGGCCTCGAGCGCCTCGCGCGAGGTGAAGGACCAGCCCATGTCGATCTCCCTGCGCCGCCAGCCGTGCTGCGACCAGAACCGCTCCACGGCGACCGGGTCCACCTCGGGGTAGCCGCGACGGAACCACGCGCCGAAGGTGGAGCGGGTGGGGTCGTTGTCGATCACGAACGCCGTGCCGCCACGGCGTACGACCCGGTCCAGCTCGCGCAGGCCCGGCTCGGAGCCGGGCCCGAAGAAGTAGGCCCAGCGGGCGTGCACCACGTCGACGGACGAATCGGGCAGGGGGAGGGCCTCAGCCATCCCCCTGAGCACGGTGACGTTCGCCAGCCGCTTCGTGCGCCGCTTCGCCAGCGACACCAGCGGCGGGTGCGGCTCGACGCCCACCACGTTCGCGGCGCGCTCGGCCCACAGCGGGAGGTGGAACCCGGAGCCGCAGCCGACGTCGAGCACGGTGCGCCCGGACCAGTCGCCGATCTCGTGCATGGCGGCGACGATCCGACCGTGCGGGTCGGCGGCACGGTTCTCGAGCTCGTAGAGCTCGGGCGTGTGCCAGATGTTGGGTGAGGGTCGTGCTCTTGCTCTCATGGAAGTGGAGATCTCGACGCGCCCGTCACGATCTCGTGCCTCGGTCGCGGGGCCTGCTCGATCTGGCCGAGCCCACGCGACGAGCTCGTGCCTGGCTCGGCGCTGCTCGTCTCAGATGCGGACGAGGCCGTGCGGGGTCTGGATCTGCACCGCGACGATGCCGGGGGTGCCGTTGGGGGCGACCCACTCGACCTTCACGTCCTCCAGCGGAGCCTCGACGGTCTCGCCGAGCCACTCGCTGACCCGCTGCGGGTCGCCGGCGATCTCGAGGCAGGCGAGCGAGTAGTCGCCGGTGGCGCCGTTGCCCGGGTGCATCTCGGAGGGCGACTGCCACTGGATGAAGAACGGCAGCTGCGGGTCCGACAGCAGCCCGTTGACGCCGATCTGCTGCCAGACGAGCTCGGTGCCGTCGGGGCGGTGCCGGTTGCCCTTGACCGCCTCGCGGCCCAGGCGCGACTCGATGGGGGCGATGTCGTCGACGGAGACGACCCAGCCCATCCAGCCGCCGCCGAGGGCCGAGCGGGCGCGCACGGCCTGGCCGAAGGGGGCCTTGTCGGAGGCGGGGTGGTCGAGGACCTCCACGATCTCCATGTAGGTGTCACCGGCCAGGGGCAGGGTGACGTTGCGGGTGCCGAAGCGAGGGTGCACACCACCGTCGACGAAGTCCGTGCCGAGCAGCCCCCCGATGCGCTGGGCGGTGCTGGCAAGTCCATCAGGTCCGGCGGCGAAGCTGACGTGGTCCAGGCGCATGACCAGATTCTGTGCTCACGTCCCGGGACGCACGACACCGGGGTCGGGATCTCTTGACATCGAGCAATCTCGCGCTGCGGATCCCGTGGCGACCTCAGCGCGGGTCGGCGGGGTGCAGCGCGAGGGCCGAGCGGGAGCGGGCGTGCGCCTCGCAGTGGCGGGAGAGCTCGGCGTACGCCTCGGGCCCCATGAGCTCGACGAGCTCGGGCTGGTGGGTCACCCAGACGGGCTCGAGCGCGACGTGCGCCTCGGTGTTGCCCGAGCAGTACCAGTCCAGGTCGTGCCCGCCGGGGCCCCAGCCGCGACGGTCGTACTCACCGATCGAGACCTCGGTGTACGACGTCCCGTCCTGCACCTCGACGGTGCGGAACTGGCGCCGGATCGGCAGCTGCCAGCACACGTCGGGCTTGGTCTCCAGCGGGTTGCGGCCCTGGCGCAGCGCGAGGCCGTGGAGCGCGCAGCCGGCACCGCCGGACCCCTGGCCGGGCGCGAAGTCGGTGCGGTTGTGGAACACGCAGGCCTGCTGGCCGTCGACCTCCATCGCCAGCGTCTTGCGCTCGCCGTCGTCCTCGGTCTCGATCCAGTCGGACTTCCTCACCGCCCGGCCGGGGTGCAGCTGCCAGTCGTCGGGGGTGAGCTGGGCGACGAAGCCGGCGACCCGCGACTCGTCGTCCTCGTCGGCGAAGTGGGCACCGAGGGTGCAGCAGCCGACGTCGGGGGCGTCGGCGTAGATCCCCTGGCACCCCTGGCCGAAGATGCAGGTGTAGGCCGAGGTCAGCCACGTCAGGTCGCAGCGGAAGACCTGGCTGTCGTCGGCGGGATCGGCGAACTCGACGTACGCGCGGGGGAACACCAGGTCGACTTCGGGCACTCGGCCAGCCTAGTGGCGTGCCGCAGGCCTAGTAGCGTGGCAGCCATGCGCCTGGGCGTCCTCGACATCGGATCCAACACCGGTCACCTGCTGGTGGTGGACGCGCACGGCGGTGCCGCGCCGCTGCCGGCCTCGTCGCACAAGCAGGCGCTGCGCCTCGCCGAGCACCTCGACCCCGATGGTGCGGTCACGCCGCAGGGGGTGAAGGCACTCACCGACTTCTGCGCGTCCGCCACGCGGATCGCCGAGGACAAGGGCTGCGAGGAGATGCTGGGCTTCGCGACCTCCGCGGTGCGCGACTCGGTCAACTCCGACGAGGTGCTGGCCCACGTGGAGCGACACAGCGGCGTCGCGCTCGAGGTGCTCTCGGGCGAGGACGAGGCGCGGCTGACCTTCCTGGCCGTACGCCGCTGGTTCGGCTGGTCGGCGGGTCGGCTCGCGGTCTTCGACATCGGCGGTGGCTCCCTCGAGATCGCCGGTGGCGCCGACGAGGCGCCGGACGTGGCCTGGTCGCTCCCGCTGGGCGCGGCCCGGATGGCCCGCGCGTGGTTCGGCGGGGGCCGGCCCTCGGAGGAGGAGATCCGCCAGCTGAGGCGCGAGATCCGCGCCGAGATCGCGCGTGACGCCGGCAACCTGCTGCGCCCGGGCGTCCCGGACAAGGCCGCGGCCACGTCGAAGACCTTCCGCTCCCTCGCCCGCATCTGCGGCGCCGCGCCCAGCGGCGACGGGCCACTAGTGCCACGCACCCTCGAGCTCGAGACGCTGTCGGCCTGGATCCCCAAGCTGATGGACATGCCGGGCAAGGAGCTCGCCGACCTGCCGGGGGTCTCGCCGAGCCGCACCCACCAGATCGTGCCCGGCGCGCTCGTCGCCGAGGCGTGCATGGACATCTTCGACCTCCCGTCGCTGGAGATCTGCCCGTGGGCGCTGCGCGAGGGCGTGATCCTCGAGCGCCTCGACCAGATCTCCGTCGTGACGAGGCTGCACTGATCCCATGTCCTCGACCCCTCGGATCGGCCTCTCGACCGCCTCGGTCTACCCCGAGTCGACGGCGCACGGCTTCGGCTGGGCGGCTTCGCTCGGCTACGACGCCGTCGAGGTCATGGTCGGGATCGACGCGCTGAGCCAGCAGATCGACGCGGTGAAGAAGCTCAGCGAGCACCACCAGGTGCCGATCTGCGCCGTGCACGCGCCCTGCCTGCTCTTCACCCAGCGGGTCTGGGGCACCGACCCGTGGGGCAAGCTGGAGAAGTCGGCCGAGATGGCCCTGGAGGTCGGCGCCGACGTCGTCGTCGTCCATCCCCCGTTCCGGTGGCAGAAGGACTACGCCGCCGGCTTCGTGGAGGGGATCGCCTCCCTGGAGGCCCGCACCGGCGTCGCCTTCGCGGTCGAGAACATGTACCCCTGGCGTGCGTCCTCGCGACGCGGGATGGAGATGTACCTCCCCGGCTGGGACCCCAGCACGGAGGCCTACGCCAACACCACGATCGACCTGTCCCACGCCGCGATCGCCCGCTCCGACGTCATCGAGATGGCCGAGCGGATGGGGGAGCGGCTGCGCCACATCCACCTCACCGACGGCTCCGGGTCGGCCAAGGACGAGCACCTCGTGCCGGGGCGGGGGGTGATGCGGGCCGCGGAGTTCCTCCAGCACCTGGCCGGCGTCGACTTCTCCGGCCACGTCGTGCTGGAGATCAACACGCGCCGGGCGGCCGACCGTGCCGAGCGCGAGGCCGACCTCGCCGAGTCGCTGGCCTTCGCCCGCGCCCACCTCGGCGTCACCACCCCATGACCGCCCGTGCGTCACGCGGCCGACGACCGGGTGCGCCGGACACCCGCGCCGAGGTGCTCGCTGCCGCGCGGGCGTCCTTCGGCGAGCTGGGCTTCCGTGGCACCACCATCCGCTCCGTCGCGGCCGCGGCGGGCGTCGACCCGGCGCTGGTGCACCACTACTTCGGCACCAAGGACGACCTCTTCGTCGCCGCCCTCGAGATCCCCGTCGACCCCCGTGAGGTCATGGCGCCGGTCGTGGCCGACGGGCCGGACGGTGCCGGCGAGCGCCTGCTGCGAGCCCTCCTGGGCGTATGGGACGACCCCGCCATCCAGCCCGGCTTGCTCGCCCTCGCGCGCTCGCTCCTCGGCGACGACTCCGGACCGATGGTGCGCGACGCCTTCATCCCCGTCGTGGTGGGCCCGGTGCTCGCCCAGATCGTGGCGGACCGCCCCGAGGACCGCATCCCGCTCGTCGCCAGCCAGATCATCGGGCTCGTGGTCGCCCGCTACGTCGTCGCGCTCCCGGCCATGGCGCAGATGCCCGCCGAGGACCTCGTCGCCCGGATGGGGCCGGTGCTGCAGCACTACCTGACCGGCGACCTGGCCTGAGTCGGCGTACGTCGTCCCCTGTCGCCCCCGTCCAGCGGTGAGTCAGACAGGTTCTCACCGCCGAGAACCTGCCTCACTCACCGCGCCGGACTCCGGCCTCGCGTGGGCGGTGGGTGAGACACCTTCTGCTCGAGGAGAACGTGCGTCACCCACCGCTGCACGGGTCTTGACGCCTCCTCCCCGCAGGCGCACAATTCAACACATGATGAAAAACATCATCGAGGTGCGGGACCTGGTCGTCGTACGCGGTTCGCAGGAGGTGCTGCCCGGCATCTCGCTCGACGTGACGCCCGGCGTCACCGGGTTGCTCGGGCCCAGCGGGTGCGGCAAGACGACGCTGATGCGTGCCCTGGTCGGCGCGCAGCGGCTGCGGTCTGGATCGGTGGAGGTGCTGGGCGAGCCGGCGGGCAGCGCCCCGCTGCGCACCCGGGTCGGCTACGTCACGCAGGCGGCCAGCGTCTACGACGACCTGACGGTCGCGGAGAACCTCACCTTCTTCGCGCGCGTGCTGGGTGTCGAGCGCTCGAGCGCCGAGGAGGTCGTCGCGTCCGTCGGCCTGGCCGACCATCGCCACCAGGTGGTCGGGAGGCTCTCGGGAGGCCAGCGCAGCCGGGTGAGCCTCGCCGTCGCGCTGCTCGGCTCGCCCGAGATGCTCGTGCTCGACGAGCCCACGGTCGGCCTCGACCCGGTGCTGAGGCGAGACCTGTGGGGGCTGTTCCACCGCATCGCCGACGGCGGTGCGGCGGTGCTGGTCTCGAGCCACGTGATGGACGAGGCCGAGCGCTGCGACCGGCTCCTCCTCATGCGCGAGGGCCGCATCATCGCCGACGGCACGCCGAGCGAGATCAGGACGCGGACAGGCGCCGCCGACATCGAGCAGGCCTTCCTGCACCTCGTCGAGGGGGCGGCGGCATGAACGCACCCCACGACGTTCTTCTCCTCCGCTGCGCGCCCCCGAACAACGCCGTAGGGGCCCCGCGATGAACGCCCGCATCACCTTCGCCGTTGCCGGTCGCGTGCTCACCCAGGTGCGCCGCGACCACCGCACCCTCGCGATGCTGCTGGTGGTGCCGTGCGTGCTGATCAGCCTGCTGTGGTGGATGTTCGACGACCTGCCGGGTGACATGTTCGACCGCTTCGGGCCGGCGCTGCTGGCGATGTTCCCCTTCATCGTGATGTTCCTCGTGACCAGCGTGACCACGCTGCGCGAGCGCTCGTCGGGCACCCTCGAGCGGTTGCTCACCATGCCGATGGGCAAGCTCGACTTCCTCATGGGCTACGCCCTCGCCTTCGGCCTTCTGGCCGCGGTGCAGTCGGCGCTCGCGGTGGCGGTCAGCGTCGGTCTGCTCGGCCTCGACGTCAACGGCCCGGTCTGGCTCCTGGGGCTCGTCGCGGTCGTCGACGCGGTCCTCGGCACCGCGCTGGGCCTGCTGGTGAGCGCCTTTGCGACCACGGAGTTCCAGGCGGTGCAGTTCATGCCGGCCTTCGTGCTGCCGCAGATCCTGCTCTGCGGGCTCTTCGTCCCGCGCGAGGCGATGCCGGGCGTGCTCGAGGTGATCAGCGACCTGCTGCCGCTGTCGTACGCCGTCGACGCGATGCAGGAGCTCGTCGGCCGCGCCGACGAGCGCGAGGTCTGGCGATCGGTCGGCGTCGTGGCGGGCTTCGCGGTCGCCTCGCTCGCGCTGGGTGCGGCGACCCTGCGACGGCGTACGCCCTGACCTCCGCAGGGTGGATGGAGGCCGCAGGGAGAGCGGCGTAGCCTTCTCGCCATGTCGTTGCTCCGCCAGCCGATCCTCCTGCTCGCCCGCAGCCAGGGGGTCAAGAAGCTCGTCTCGACCATGCCTGTCTCGAGCGGCATCGTCACCAGTCACGTCCCCGGCGAGACCACGGAGTCCGCCGTCGGGGCCACCCGGACGTTGGAGGCCGACGGGCTGCACGTGACCCTCGACTACCTCGGCGAGGACACCACCGACGCCGCCCAGGCCGAGGCCACGGTCCGGGCCTACAAGGAGCTCCTGGCCGAGCTCGCCTCGCAGGGCCTCGCGCCCCACGCCGAGGTCTCCGTCAAGCTCAGCGCCATCGGGCAGTCCCTCCCCGACAGCGGCCACAAGGTCGCGCTGGAGAACGCGCGTGACATCTGCCGCGCCGCCCGCAACGCCGGCACCACGGTGACCCTCGACATGGAGGACCACACCACCACCGACTCCACGCTCTCGATCCTGCGCGAGCTCCGCAAGGACTTCCCCGAGACGGGGGCGGTCCTGCAGGCGATGCTGCACCGCACCGAGGCCGACTGCCGTGCGCTGGCCTACGAGGGCTCACGCGTGCGCCTGTGCAAGGGCGCCTACATGGAGCCCGCCGACGTCGCCTTCCAGGAGCGGGTCGAGGTCGACAAGTCCTACGTACGCTGCCTCAAGGTGCTGCTCGGCGGCCAGGGCTACCCGATGATCGCCACCCACGACCCGCGCATGGTGCAGATCGCCTCCTCGCTCGCGAGCCGCTTCGGCCGCCGCCCGGGGACCTACGAGTTCCAGATGCTCTTCGGCATCCGCCCGGAGGAGCAGAAGCGCCTGGCAGCCGCGGGGGAGACCGTGCGCGTCTACGTCCCCTACGGCACCGAGTGGTACGGCTACCTCATGCGCCGCCTGGCCGAGAAGCCCCAGAACCTCGGCTTCTTCGTTCGTTCCCTGATCAGCAAGAAATAGGGTCGCCGGGGCGCAGTAGGTTGGCTCCATGAGCACAGCGATCATCGGTGCCGGCGTGATGGGGGAGACCCTGCTGTCCGGACTCGTCCGCGCAGGGCGACGCGTCGACCAGCTGATGGTCGGCGAGAAGCGCTCCGAGCGCGCCCGCGAGCTCGAGGACCGCTACGGCGTGGCCGTGGTGTCCAACCGCGAGGCCGCCGCGAAGGCCGACACCGTGGCGCTCGTGGTCAAGCCGCAGGACATGGCCGACGTCCTCGCCGAGATCGCGCCCGACCTGCGCGCCGGGCAGCTGCTCGTGTCGCTGGCCGCCGGCATCACCACCGCCTTCATCGAGTCGCGCGTTCCGGCGGGCGTCGCCGTCGTGCGCGTCATGCCGAACACCCCCGCCCTCGTCGACGAGGGCATGGCCGCGATCGCGCCCGGCTCGCACTGCGACGAGTCCCACCTCGCCGAGGCCGAGTCGCTGATGGCCTCGACCGGGAAGGTGCTCCGCATCCCGGAGAAGCAGATGGACGCGGTCACCGCGATCTCCGGCTCCGGCCCGGCCTACATCTTCTTCGTCGTCGAGTCGATGATCGAGGCAGGCGTCCATCTCGGCCTGCCGCGCGCGACGGCCACCGAGCTGGTGGTCCAGACGCTGGTCGGCTCGGCCACGATGCTGCGCGAGACCGGGTCGCACCCCGTCGTGCTCCGCGAGCAGGTCACCTCGCCCGGCGGCACGACCGCCTCCGCCCTGCGCGAGCTCGAGATCCACAAGGTCCGCGCGGCGTTCCTCGCCGCCATGGAGGCTGCGCGCAACCGTTCGCGCGAGCTGGCCGAGGGCTCCTGAGACGCTCCGAGGGCCGTCCGCTGGTCGGACCGACCCCGAGGTCGGAGTAACGTCCGCCACATGGAGTGCTCCGGGCCCACGTCGGTCGTGTTCGACCAGACCCTCTGCGAGTACAACTTCGGCCCGACGCACCCGATGTCGCCGGTGCGCGTCGATCTCACGATGCGTCTGGCCGAGGAGCTCGGCGTGCTCGAGTCGATCAAGCGCGTCGACGCCCCCGTCGCGACTGACGCCCAGATCGCCACCGTCCACGACCAGGGCCTGATCGACGCCGTCACCCGCGCCGGCGCGACGCCGGGCTACGAGGACGCCGCGCGCGGCCTCGGCACCGAGGACGACCCCGTCTTCGCCGACATGCACCGGGCCAGCGCGCACGTCGTCGGCGCCACCCTCGAGGCCTTCCGCCAGGTCTGGAGCGGGGAGTCGCTGCACTCGGTCAACATCGCCGGCGGGCTCCACCACGCCATGCCGGAGAAGGCCAGCGGCTTCTGCATCTACAACGACGTGGCCGTCGGGATCAGGCAGCTCCTCGCCGACGGCGCCGAGCGCGTGGCCTACGTCGACGTCGACGTCCACCACGGCGACGGGGTGGAGAAGATCTTCTGGGACGACCCGCGCGTGCTGACGATCTCCCTGCACGAGACCGGCCAGATGCTCTTCCCCGGCACCGGCTTCCCGACCGACACCGGCGGTCCTGCCGCCGAGGGCTCGGCCGTCAACGTCGCGCTCCCGCCCGGGACGGCCGACGCGGGCTGGCTGCGCGCCTTCCACGCCGTCGTGCCGCCGCTGCTGCGCGAGTTCCGCCCCGAGGTGCTGGTGACCCAGCACGGGTGCGACTCCCACATGAACGACCCGCTCGCCCACATGATGCTCAGCGTCGACGGCCAGCGTGCGGCGTACCTCGCCCTCCACGAGCTCGCCCACGAGGTCTCCGACGGCCGGTGGGTGGTCACCGGCGGCGGGGGCTACAGCGTGGTCGACGTCGTGCCCCGCGCCTGGGCACACCTGCTGGCGATCGCCGCGGGTCGTCCGCTCGACCCCGCGACCCCGACGCCGCCGGCGTGGAGGGCGTACGTCGAGGAGGTGCTGGGGGCCACCGCGCCGCACCGGATGACCGACGGCCGCACGCCCGCCTACCGCGACTGGTCCGCCGGCTACGACCCCGAGGCCTGGCTCGACCGCGCGATCCACGCCACGCGCATGGAGGCCTTCCCGCTCCACGGCCTCGACCCGCTGCCCTGATCCGCAGGCGAGGGTCCGCGAGCCTCGTCGGGTAAAGAATCAACCCGACACGCCGCCAGTCCCACATGTTTCTCTGGCATTCCTCTTCCCCACGCGTCACGCGAGCCCTATTGTCACCAAGAGCGGCACGCCTGTGACGCCGGCGCGGAAGCCGGCGCCGTCGCCGTACAGAAGGATCGGTGGACACCATGGCTGAGAACACCCCTGGCGACATGTCCGAGGCGCAGTTCCTGACCATTGCCGAGGTCGCGTCGAAGATGCGGGTCTCGAAGATGACGGTCTACCGGCTCGTCCACGGCGGCGAGCTGCCCGCGGTGCGCGTCGGCCGGTCCTTCCGGGTGACCGAGGACGACGTGAACGAGTACCTGCGCAAGAGCTTCTACAACGCGGGCTGACCCCTCGTCCGGACCGATTCCGCGCTGCCCACCCCCGCCAAGTAGGGTGGGCGGGTCCGGCCGACGAGCGTCGGCCGAAAGGAAGGTCTGATCCACGTGGGTTCTGTCATCAAGAAGCGGCGCAAGCGCATGGCCAAGAAGAAGCACCGCAAGCTGCTCAAGAAGACGCGCGTCCAGCGCCGCAAGCTCGGCAAGTAACACCCCCTCGACCATGGGACGGGTCGTGCTGGTCACCGGGATCTCCCGGGACATCGGGCGACGATTCGCGCGCGCCGCGGCCGGCGACCCGTCCATCGAGCGGGTCATCGGGGTCGACGTCGTCCCTCCCCGGGGCGACATCGGGGACGTCTCCTTCGTTCGCGCCGACATCCGCAACCCCGTCATCGCCAAGGTCCTGGCCAAGGAGGACGTCGACACCGTCGTCCACATGAGCGTGATCGCCACGCCCGGATCCGCGGGCGGGCGTGGGACGATGAAGGAGCTCAACGTCATCGGCTCCATGCAGCTGCTCGCTGCGTGCCAGAAGTCGACGACCGTCGAGCGCCTGGTGGTGAAGTCGACCACCACCGTCTACGGCTCGAGCCCGCGTGACCCCGCGATGTTCACCGAGGACATGGGGCCCAAGCGCCAGCCGTCCTCCGGCTATGCCAAGGACGTCTTCGAGGTCGAGGGCTACGTCCGCGGCTTCGCCCGGCGCCGGCCCGACGTCGACGTCACGATGATCCGCGCGGCCAACGTCATCGGGCCCCACGTGGCGAGCCCGTTGACCAACTACTTCCGCCTGCCGGTCATCCCGCGGGTGCTGGGCTTCGACCCGCGCCTGCAGTTCCTCCACGAGGACGACCTGATGGCGGTGCTGCGCCACGCCGCCACCTCCGGCATCCCCGGCACCTTCAACGTCGCCGGTGACGGGCTGCTCACGCTGAGCCAGGCCGTACGCCGCCTCGGCACGCCGTCGGTCGCGCTCCCGCGGTTCGCGGTCGGTCGCCTCGGCGCCACGATGCGCCAGGCCCGCCTGTCGGACTTCTCGCCCGAGCAGCTGGGCTACCTGACCTACGGTCGGGGTGTGGACACCACCCGGATGCGCACCCACCTCGGCTTCGAGCCGGCGTACTCCACCGCCGAGGCCTTCGCCGACTTCTGTCGCGCCCTCGCGCCCGCCGAGCCGCAGGGGGCGAGCCGTGGCTGAGGAGGCCCGGGAGGACGCCGTCGTGATCCCGATCGGCACCGGCGGCAGGCCGGGCCGCGGCTCGGGCAGCGCCCGCCCGTCGTCGGCCGCGCGCAACCTCGCGCCCCCGGCCGCCAAGCCCGCGCCGAGGAAGCGCGCCGCGGCGAAGAAGGCCACCCCGAAGAAGCCCACTCCGAAGAAGCCCGCTCCGGAGCGGGCTGCCGACGCGCCCGACCCGACGCCCGGCCCCGCGACCACCCGGCCCCGCCTCGACACCGGCATCCCCGTCGGCGACTGGCTCTCCGCGCTGCAGGGCGCGGCGCTGGAGGTCTTCGGCGACGACTGGGAGCGGCGCCTCGCCGAGCTGCTGGCCTTCGCCCGGCGCCGGCTCGAGGGTGACTACGAGGTGGACGACTACGGCTTCGACCGCGAGCTCACCGAACGCTTCTTCATGACCGCGCTGCGCCCGATCGCGCAGAAGTGGTTCCGCCTCGAGGTGCGCGGCCTGGAGAACATCCCCGCTGAGGGCGGCGCCCTGGTGGTCTCCAACCACTCCGGCACGGTCCCGCTCGACGGCCTGATGACGATGCTGACCGTGCACGACCACGCGCACCGCTTCCTGCGCCCGCTCGGCGCCGACCTCGTCTTCAAGCTCCCGGTGGTCAGCTCGCTGGCACGCAAGGGCGGCGCGACCCTGGCGTGCGTCGAGGACGCCGAGCGGATGCTGTCCGGCGGCGACCTCGTGGGGGTGTGGCCCGAGGGCTTCAAGGGCATCGGCAAGCCGTTCAGCGAGCGCTACAAGCTCCAGCGCTTCGGCCGCGGCGGCTTCGTGTCGGCCGCGCTGCGCACCGGCGTGCCGATCATCCCGCTCTCCGTGGTCGGGGCCGAGGAGATCTACCCCCTCGTGGGCAACGTGCCCTCGCTGGCGCGGCTGCTGGGGGTTCCCTACATCCCCGTCACGCCGTTCTTCCCGTGGCTCGGTCCGCTCGGCATGGTGCCGCTGCCGTCGAAGTGGGTCCTGGAGTTCGGCGAGCCGATCCGCACCGACTCCTACGACGCCGCGGAGGCCGAGGACCCGATGCTGGTCTTCAACGTCACCGACCAGGTGCGCGAGACCATCCAGCACACGCTCTTCGACCTGCTGCGCGAGCGCGACGGCGTCTTCAGCTGACGGTCCACGTCAGGGGAGCAGGCCGCCGGTCGCGTCGCCGAGCGTGTTGCCGGTGAGCGGGTCGAGGGTGCCGGTGATCTCACCGATCAGCCCTCCTGTCGCGTCGTCGACCTCGCTGGTCAGGCCGCCGATCGCGCCGCCGGTGATCCCGTCGACCTCGTCGACCAGGTTGCCGGAGGTGCCGGTGACCTGGTCGGGGAGGTCCTTGATCGGCTTGCCAGCGTCGGTCGTGGTCGGGTTGGTCTTCGTCGGGTCGGGCAGCGACGTCGTGGCCGGCGTCGGCAGGGCCGTCGAGGTGGGCACGGCCGTCGGCGGCGCCTTCAGCACCTCGGGCACCACGATCCCGGTGAGGTCCTGGCCCGAGACGGGCGCCGCCTCCAGCGTCAGCTCGTCGACGTCGAGCCCGGTGAGCAGGTCGACGGGGGCACTGGTGAGCAGGAAGTCGGGGGTGGCGGTGATGCCGCCCGAACAGACCGGGCAGGCGCTGCTGACCTCGAGGTCGAGGTCGGTCAACGTGCGCCCGGCGGCCAGCAGCTCGTCGCGCGCGCTCTCGGGGAGCTGCCCCTCGAGGGCGTCGAGCCGCGCGAGGCTGGTGGCGGTGAAGTCGAGGGCGCGCTGGGCGTCCTGCTCGACCCCGCGGTCGTAGGACGTCAGCAGGCTGCGTACGCCGGTGCTGGACTGCTCGGTGAAGGCGTCGAGCGTGTCGGGAATGAGCTGTTGGCTCCCACCGTCGCCCGCAACGAGCTGCTCGAGCTCGGTGAGCCGCGTGTCGGCGTGCGCGAGGAGCGCGCGCCCGCGCTGCGACTCGTCGTCGGCCAGCCGGACCTGGGCGGCCTCGATGCCGCGCTTGACGCCGTAGAGCGACTCGCCGGGCAGCGACGTCTGCGCGGCGACGGCCATGGTGGCCGTCGCGCCGACCAGTGCGGCACCTCCGAGCAACGCGCCGAGGCGGCGGTCGCGGCGACGGGTGGTGGTGGGCATCGCGAGGCGCTGCGGAGCGGGCGGCTGGCGCACGAGCGCGGTGTCCGCCTCGGCCATCAGGCGCACGCGCAGCGTCCCGACGAACTCGGGGCGCGCGGTGACGTCGGGCAGCGACCTGAGGTCGGAGACGACCTCGAGGAGGTCGGCGTACCTCTGGGTGTCGCGTTCGGACAGGGAGGAGTCGGCCCCCCGGCTGAGGAGGGCCTCGAACTCGTCGGCACGCCGTCGTGCCGAGAATGCGGCTGTCATTGCTCTCGTCCTGTCTGGCTGCTCGTGGGTCCTCCCACACGGACGAACGAGCGGGAGGAGGCGCGGGTTACGGGTCGGGTCACGAATCCCTCAACCCCTCCGGCATGAGCTTGGCCAGGTTCCGTACGCCGCGCAGCTGGAGCTGCTTGACGGCGCCGTCCGAGCGGGCGAGCGCGAGCGCCGTCTCCGCGATCGACATGCCCTGCAGGAACCGCATGATCAGGCACTCGCGCTGCTCGGTCGGCAGCTCGGTGAGCGCCTGGAGCAGCACCTCGTTGGTGAGCCCGGCGATCACCGCGTCCTCGGGGCCCTCGGTGCTGTCGTCGTGCGGCGTCATGTCCTCGGTGGTCATCTCGAGGCGGGTGCGCCCGGACTTGAAGTGGTCGGTGGTGAGGTTGCGCGCGATGGTCATCAGCCACGCGCCGAAGTCCTTGCCCTGCCACCGGAAGTTGTTCATGCTCCGCAGCGCGCGGAAGAAGGTCTCCGAGGTGAGGTCCTCGGCCAGCGTCTGCGACCGGGTGCGGTAGTAGAGGAAGCGGTAGACCGAGGCCTGGTAGTGGTCGTAGAGGAGGCCGAACGCCTCCTTGTCGCCGGCGCGGGCCAGCTCGACGAGGGCGATCAGCCGCTCACGCTCGGCGCCGTCGACCTCCGACGACATCGCGCGGTCCTCGTCGCCGACGGGGCTGCCCGGCGCGCCGCCGCGGCTCGGGTACGGGGCGGGTGCGGGGCCTGAGGTGGCGGCCTCGGCCAGCAGGACGTGGGGGGCCGGCTGGAGGGTCAGGGCAGCGAGGACGGCGCGCCGGAGCGCGTCCATGCCCTCGTCGAAGGCATGCCCAAGGTCGTGTGATGACCGCATGCGGTGTCCCTCCCGGTGTGCAGCACCTCACACGATAAGTGGCCGGAGGGGAGTTGTGAACCCGTCGGTAACTATCAGTTACACCTCAGGTGGAGTGCGTACGTCCCCGCACGCTCACCCCAGCGGCGACCGCGCCCGACACGGCGCCGGCGACCGCGGCCGCCACCAGGCCTGCGCGGGCGGCCTTGCGGCCGGTGCGGTAGTCGTGGATGCGCCAGCCGTGGGCGCGGGCATGGGCCCGCAGCCGGGCGTCGGGATTGATCGCACACGGGTCGCCGACCATGGAGAGCATCGGCAGGTCGTTGCTGGAGTCGGAGTAGGCCGAGCAGCGGGCGAGGTCGAGGCCTTCGCGGGCCGCGAGCGCCCTGATCGCCTCAGCCTTGGCGGGGCCGTGGAGGAGGTCGCCGACGAGCTGGCCGGTGTAGACGCCGTCGACGTGCTCGGCGACGGTGCCCATCGCGCCGGTCAGGCCGAGCCGGCGGGCGATGATGCTCGCGATCTCGATGGGCGCGGCCGTCACGAGCCACACGCGCTGGCCCTCGTCGAGGTGGAGCTGGGCCAGGGCGCGCGTGCCGGGCCAGATCCGGTGCGCCATCGCCTCGTCGAAGATCTCCTCGCCGAGCTCCTCGAGCTCGGTGGTGGTGTGCCCGGCGATGAAGGACAGCGCGGAGTTGCGGGCGTCGGTGACGTGCTCGGGGTCCTCGACGCCGACGATGCGGAAGTAGGTCTGCTTCCAGGCCGCCGAGGCGATCTCGCGGGTGGTGAAGAACTGCCGGCGGTGCAGCCCGCGCGCGAAGTGGAAGATGCTGGCGCCCTGCATGACCGTGTTGTCGACGTCGAAGAAGGCCGCCGCGGTCGGGTCGCTGGGGGTGCTGAGGGCGTTCTCGACCTCCGCCGAGGCCGCCGCCGCCTCGCCTGCGAGGGCCGAGCGCTGCTGCAGGTTGAGGCGTCGCGGTCGCTCGGACGGGGTCACCCGGCAAGCCTAGTCGTGCAAGGATCTGGGCATGCCGCGCAACGACATCTCCGCGTTCGTGGCCGAGGCGGCTGCCGACGTGCCCGACCGACAGGCCCTCGTGGAGAGCGGTGGGCGCTCGCTGACGTGGGCCGCGCTCGAGGACGAGGTGGCCCGGATCGCCACCGGTCTCGGCGTGCACGGCATCCGTGCCGGCCAGCGGGTGATGATCGCCGTGGGGAACCGCATCGAGTTCGTCACCGCCTACCTCGGCGTGCTCCGCGCGCAGGTCGTCGCCGTCCCCGTCAACCCGCGCTCAGCGTCGGGCGAGCTCGCCCGGATGGTCGCCGACTCCGGCACGCGCCTGGTGATCGCCGATGCGAGCGCCCTCGACGTCGTACGCGCGGGGCTGGCCGAGCTGGCCGCCGCGGGGGAGGTGCCGGCGCCGACCCTGGTGGTCGTCGGTGCCGAGCCGGGCGAGGGCGAGCTCGCCTTCGCCGAGCTGCGCGCGGACGTCGTACGCCCCGTGCCCCCGCTGCCCGACCCGGAGAAGCTCGCGGCCCTGCTCTACACCAGCGGGACCTCCGGGCGTCCGCGTGCCGCGATGCTGAGCCACCGCGCGCTGCTCGCCAACATCGAGCAGGTCGCGGCCGTCGAGCCGCCGATGATGCACGGCGACGACGTGGTGCTCGGCGTGCTGCCGCTCTTCCACGTCTATGGCCTCAACGCCGTCCTGGGCGGCGTGCTGCGCCACCGCGCGCGGCTGCTGCTGGTGGAGAGGTTCGACCCGCAGGCCGTGCTGGACCTCATCGACGACGAGGCGTGCAGCGTGGTGCCGATCGCGCCGCCGGCCTTCGCCCACTGGCTCCCCGACGAGCACCTGCGTGAGCGGCTCGGCCCGGTGCGCCTGGTGCTCTCGGGCTCCGCACCGCTCGAGGCGTCGGTCATCGAGGAGTTCACGGGGATCACCGGCATCCCGGTGCACCAGGGCTACGGGCTGACCGAGGCCTCGCCGGTCGTCACGAGCACGCTGTGCAGCGCCCACCCGGCGCCCGGCTCCGTGGGCGCCGCGCTGCCCGGCATCGAGCTGCGCCTGGTCGACGAGACGTGGGGCGAGGTCGAGGGAGAGGACCCCGGCCAGATCCAGGTGCGCGGCGACAACCTCTTCTCCGGCTACTGGCCCGACGGCGCCGACGGCCCCGACGCCGAGGGCTGGTACGCCACCGGCGACGTCGGCCTCCTCGACGCCGAGGGCGACCTCTTCCTCGTCGACCGGGTCAAGGAGCTGATCATCGTCAGCGGCTTCAACGTCTACCCCACCGAGGTCGAGGACGTGATCCGCGAGGTCGACGGCGTCGCCGACGCCGCCGTCATCGGTGCTCCCGACCCCGAGACCGGCGAGGCCGTCGTGGCGTACGTCGTCGCGTCGCGGCCGCTGACCCACCTCGAGGAGGCGGTCCGGGCGCACGCCGTCGTGCGCCTGGCGCGCTTCAAGCAGCCCACCCGCATCGAGGTCGTCGACGCCCTGCCGCTGACGGTGACGGGCAAGGTGCAGAAGGGCCGCCTGCGCGGCCTCGAGCGCCGCCGCCAGCTGGGCCTGCTCGAGTGAGCGCCGAGCCCCGGGTCACCTTCTACTCCCGCGTCGGCTGCCACCTCTGCGACGACGCCCGAGCCGTGGTCGCGCGCGTGTGCGCGGACCTGGGGGAGAACTTCGTGGAGGTCGACGTGGACAGCGACCCCGACCTCGAGGACCGCTTCGGCGAGGAGGTCCCGGTGACCTTCGTCGACGGGCGCCAGCACGACTTCTGGCGGGTGGACGAGGGTCGGTTGCGGGCGGCGCTGGGGGCGTGAGGCCCCGGGCGTCGGCTGAGGAATCGCTGCCCGGGTCACGGGCGGCCCTGATCGCTGGGTTCACCACGCCTTGGTGTAGGTGACTGTGATGGTGTCGCAGCGGCTCGCCTGGAGGAGGAGCGCGTCCTTCTCGGCCTGGTCGACGGTGAGGTCGAAGCGCGCTTTGGTGGCGGTCCACTCGGCCGCATAGCGGCAGCGCTCCAGCAGCGGCCACCACTCGCCGGGATCCTGGTCGGACTTGGAGCGGTTCGAGCCCGCGGTGACCGCGACCAGCGAACGGGGGTCGCCCTGGTCGTTGGCGTAGATCTCCTTCTGCGCGGCGGTCCACGCGTAGGCCCCCGAGTCGTGGGCTTCAGCGAGCGGGACGAGGTGGTCGATGTCGAACCCGCTCGGGTCGGTGGCGGTCACGCCGTCGTAGTAGGAGTACCAGGATCCGCCGCCGGTGCGCGCGGAGTAGATCGGGCACGCCGTGCCGGCGGCGACGGGGACGACAGCCTCGTCCTTCAGGACCTCCGAGCGGGTGTCGCAGCCATCGGCGTAGAGGCCGGCGTTCCAGTGCTTCCACGTGGCGCGGTCATAGCCGGCGCGGACCTCGGCGGCGACGGGCAGCGAGCTGATGACAGCAACGAGTGAGTTCGGGGCCGGCAGGGTGGTCGGGGTCACCGTCGGTTCCGCGGTGGGCTCTGCGGTCGGTTCTGCGGTGGGCTCTGTGGTCGGTTCTGCGGTGGGCTGTGCGGTCGGCTCGGGCGTGGGCACGGTGGTCGGGGTGACCGTGGGCACGGTGGTCGGGGTGGTCGTGGGCACGGTGGTCGGGGTGACCGTGGGCTGCGCGGTCGGGGTGCCCGCGGCCCTCACGGTGATGACGATGCGAGCCTTGTCGCTGCGTCCGCGCTTGTCGGTGAGCTTGTAGGTGGCTGTGTAACGACCGGGTGCGGTGGCCGTTGTGGTCTTGATGACGACGTGCTGCGTGCGGTTCGACCCGACGACGACGGTGCCAGGTGTGGTTGTGGGGACTGCGATCAGCCCGATCTTCACG
Source organism: Nocardioides furvisabuli (assembly GCF_021083185.1). Taxonomy (GTDB): domain Bacteria; phylum Actinomycetota; class Actinomycetes; order Propionibacteriales; family Nocardioidaceae; genus Nocardioides; species Nocardioides furvisabuli. The sequence goes on from NZ_JAIGQB010000001.1 coordinate 338,857, forward strand.
CCGCGCCTCGACGGGAGGCGGTCATTGCCGAGGACGTCGATGCGCACCGTCTCGCCGGCGACGAGCGTGACGGTGTCCTTGCGGGCCTCGGCGGGCCCGCGAGCGTCGGCCGGGCCGGCGAAGCAGAGGCCGACGAAGAGGGCGGTCAGCAGAGCTGCGGCGGTGGTGACGGTGCGAGGCGAGGTCTCCATGTCCTGCACAGTGTGCGGGCTGGGCGAGCTCCTGCACCGGTGAATCCGCAGACTCGTAGCGTAGGCGGGACTCGACGCGGTCACGCCCGCCGCTGGTGTGCGAGCAGACCTCAACGGACGCGTCATCACACACATGCGAGTTGTTGCGCGCCCGGACGGCCACGCGGGTCGTGCACCTCGTGTGCCGCAAGTGGCTCACGGCAGTCCCGCCCGCCCCGGTGCGCGGGAGGTCTGCCCGGGAGAGTGGCGAAAGAGATCGAGGACTTGCAGAGGTCACACGGCTGACGCCCGTGTCTAGGCAGGCGGCTGCCGTCACCGGTGGCGGCCGATCCGGTGGCGTCCGCACATGCCCCTGGGCCCGCCGACGCATGGTCGGCGGGGTGTGGGGCAGGGTCACCTTCGCGGTGACGGGATCCGGGGCGGGTCTGGACCTGCTTCGGGTGGGTCGAGTGCGGTGGTGCCGTCGCGGTCTCGGCGGTAGCGGTGGCCGTGCGGGCTGGCCCACTCGAAGATCCCGGGCGCGGTCATCCGGTAGCGCCAGGCGGTGTGGGTCTTCAGCCGGTGATGGAAGCGACACAGGGCCGCGAGGTTGTCGGTGTGCGTCGGCCCGGGTTGGGGTCGGCCTTCTGCGTCGGCGTCGTGGTCGTGCTCGGTGACGTGGTCGATGTCGCATCCCCTGGCTGGGCGGGCGCACCACGGGAAGACACACACGCGATCGCGGAGAGCCACGTGCTCGCGGATCCGGTCCGGGATCGCGTAGCCCGGCGCGGCCTTCGGCTGGTTGAGGTCGATGACCGGCTTGACGGTGACCTTGGTGTGGGAGTCGCCGCACCAGGAGCGGAGTTGTTCGAGCAGGAGGAGGCGCTGGCCCTCCTCGAGGCGCCCGGTCGGTCCGAAGATCGTGGTGTCGCCGGACAGGGTGGCGTCGACGTGGGCGTGGAGCACGACCTCCCGCGCGACCGGCAGGTCCTGCCCTTCGTCCGAGCTGTTGGTGTGTCCGTGCTGGAAGAGGTCGAGCGCGGTCTGCGTCCGGGCTAGGTCGCCCAGCGCTTTGGCCCGACGTGCGTCCAGGGACTCCTGCGAGCCGAGGGCCTTGAGGGTGGCGGCTCGGTGGGCGAGGGCCTGGTGGAGGTCGAGGCCGTCGGCGAGGTCGACCTCCGCCTCGAGTCGGACGGTGCCGGCGAAGTGGACGTCCTGGTCGTGGATCGTGACGTGGCGCGGGTCGAGATGGAGGTAGCCGTCCACGGGGTCAGCTGCCGGGTCGGCGGTCGCGAGGTCGTAGCGCTTGATCGTCTCCGCGACCAACCGGTCGAGCTGGGCGGGCCCAATCTTCGCGGCGACGGCGGCGACCTGCGCGTCGACGAACGCGGCTGCTTCCCGGGTGAGGGCCGGGGTGGAGTGGATCGTGACCTCCGCAACCGCGCGGGCGCGCCAGACCGGCACCCGGCCGGCATGCACCTGGCTCCAGAGCCGCGGCAGTCGGTGGCGCAGCTCGAGGGCGTGGCCGATGAGCTTCTTCGCCGACACGCTGGTGATGCCCAAGACAGCGCCGAGCTCGGTGACGCAGAACTCCGCCACCAGCGGCGTGCCGGGGCCGGCGATCGGCTCCTCGTGCTCACACCCCGCGACCGCGAACGAGGCTGCAGTGTGGATGGACTCGGGAGGGTGGAGGTCGGCCCAGCGGGCGGCGAGGTCGAGCTGCCGTGCGGCTTCGGTGTTCTCGATGGAGCGGGAGGCCTTGATCGAGGCGAGCAGGGCTGCGGGGCCGAGGGCGTCTGCCCCGGCCTCTGCTCCTGCTTCCAGTTCCTCGATCATGCGTTCGACTCTAGAGAAGGGGTCCGACAGCGGGGCAGGGCCTCGACACGCCTCGCTCGACTGCTCGACCACCGAGGATGGAGGGTCCGCTCGGCTGCTGGACCACGGACGGGGAAGCGCCCGCGATATGCCCTGCGGCACCCCGCGCGCAAGTCGAGGGGACCCCGTGTGGGGTGGGTCTTCTCACATGTGCTAGCCACCCCTGTTCTCGTTTTGTTCTCCCGTTCACAAACTCCTACAGTGGCTGAGTCCGAGCGAGGTTCGCGAGGACTGGAAAGAAGCAGCTGTGACCGCACGGACCCCCGACTCCGCCCGGGACATCCCCGAGGCAACCGTCGCCAGGCTTCCCGTGTACCTGCGTGCCCTGATCAGCCTCGCCGAGGAGGGCATCACCACCTGCTCCAGCGAGGAGCTGGCGGCCTTCGCAGGCGTCAACAGCGCCAAGCTCCGCAAGGACCTGTCCTACCTCGGCAGCTACGGCACCCGCGGTGTCGGCTACGACGTGGAGTACCTCCGCTACCAGATCGCCCGCGAGATCGGCGTGACCCAGGACTGGCCCGTGGTCATCGTGGGCATCGGGAACCTCGGCCACGCGCTCGCCAACTACTCCGGCTTCCGCAGCCGCGGCTTCCGCGTCGTGGCGCTGCTGGACGCCGATCCGGACCGCCACGAGGAGGTCGTCGCCGGCCTCGAGGTGCGCTCGTTCGAGGACCTCGAGTCCATCGTCGCCGAGCACGACGTCTCCATCGGCGTGATCGCCACCCCGGCCGTCGCCGCCCAGTCCGTCGCGGACCGGATGGTCGCCACCGGGATCACCAGCATCCTCAACTTCGCGCCGACGGTCCTGTCGGTGCCCGACGGCGTCGGCGTACGCAAGGTCGACCTGTCGATCGAGCTGCAGATCCTCGCCTACCACGAGCAGCGCAAGTCGGTCGCGCCCGGAGCAGGGGCGGTGTCATGAGCGTCCTGGTCGTGGGGATCTCCCACAAGTCCGCGCCGGTCGAGCTGCTCGAGCGCCTCGCGCTCGACGCCGACGGCACCGTCAAGCTGATCGCCGACGTCATCGCCGGCGAGCACGTCACCGAGGCCACGGCCATCGTCACGTGCAACCGCCTCGAGGTCTACGCCGAGGTCGACCGCTTCCACGGCAGCGTCGAGGACCTCTCCGGCCTCCTGGTGGAGCGCGCCGCGCAGTCCACGGAGGCCCTGCTGCCGCACCTCTACGTCCACTACGACGAGGGCGCGGTGTCCCACCTCTTCCAGGTCGCGGCCGGCCTCGACTCGATGGTCGTCGGCGAGGGCCAGATCCTCGGCCAGACCCGCGAGGCGCTGCGCGTCGGCCAGGAGCACGGCACCGTCGGCCCGGCCCTCAACACGCTGTTCCAGCAGGCCCTGCGCGTGGGCAAGCGGGCGCACGCCGAGACCGACATCGACCGCGCCGCCCCCTCGCTCGTCACCACTGCGCTCGAGCGCAGCACCGTGTCGGTCGCCGGGGCGCGAGCCGTGGTGCTCGGCGCCGGTGCGATGGCATCGCTCGCCGTCGCGCACCTGTCCCGCGGCGGGGCCACCAGCATCTCGGTGCTCAACCGCACCGCCGCCAACGCCGAGCGGCTCGCCGCGGAGTACGACGCCACCTCGGTGCCGCTGTCCGCGCTGGGCGACGAGCTCGCTGCCGCCGACATCGTCATCTCCTGCACCGGCTCGCCCGAGCCGCTGGTCCGCCTCGCCGACGTGGTGACCGCGCGCGGCGGCAGCGACCGCCCGCTCACCGTCATCGACCTCGCCCTGCCCCACGACGTCGACCCGTCGGTCGCCGACCTGCCCGGCGTCGAGCTGATCAGCCTCGCGGGCCTCGCCGACGAGCTGCGCGGCCTCGAGGCCACCGCCGGGGTCGAGGACGTCCGCACGATCGTCGGGCAGGAGATCTCCGCCTTCCTCGCCGTACGCCGTCAGGCGAGCGTGACGCCCACGGTCGTCGCGCTGCGCTCGATGGCCACCTCCGTCGTCGACGCGGAGATGGAGCGGCTCGCCTCCCGGCTGCCCGGCCTCGACGAGGCCACCCGTGCCGAGGTGCTGCAGACCGTGCGCCGCGTGGCCGACAAGCTGCTCCACGAGCCCACCGTGCGGGTCAAGGAGCTGGCCGACGCCGAGCCGGCGGTCTCCTACACCGCCGCGCTGGCCGAGCTGTTCCGCCTCGACCCCGAGGCCGTCGACCGCATGACGCGAGCGGAGGGCACGCCATGACCACCCTTCCCGCCATCCGTCTCGGCACCCGTGCGTCCGCGTTGGCCACCACCCAGTCCGGCCACGTCGCCGAGCTCATCCGTGAGCGCCTCGGCCGCGAGGTCGTGCTGGTCGAGGTCGCCACCGAGGGCGACCGGAGCTCGGCACCGCTGGCCTCGATGGGCGGCACCGGCGTCTTCGTCAGCGCACTGCGCGACGCCCTGCTCGACGGCCGCGTCGACGTCGCCGTGCACTCCCTCAAGGACCTGCCGACGGCCCCCGCCGACGGCATCGCACTGGCGGCCGTGCCGCCCCGCGAGGACCCGCGCGACGTCGTCGTCGCGCGTGATGGCCTGACGCTGGGCGAGCTGCCGGTCGGCAGCCGCCTCGGCACCGGCTCCCCGCGCCGCGTCAGCCAGCTCGCGGCGCTCGGCCTCGGCCTGGAGCTCGAGGGCATCCGCGGCAACGTCGACACCCGGATCCGCAAGGTCCGCGAGGGCCAGGTCGACGCCGTCGTCCTCGCCCGCGCCGGGCTCGCGCGGCTGGGTCGCCTCGAGGAGGTCACCGAGGTCCTCGACCCGCTCCAGATGCTCCCCGCGCCCGGTCAGGGCGCCCTCGCCGTGGAGTGCCGCTCCGACGACGCCGACCTGGTCGCCGGGCTCGCGCTGCTCGACGACGCCCCCACCCGCGCGGCGGTCACCGCCGAGCGCGCCGTGCTGTCCACCCTCGAGGCGGGCTGCTCCGCCCCGCTGGGTGCGCTCGCGGAGGTCGTGGAGGGTGAGGACGGCGAGGAGCTGTGGCTGCGTGCCGTGGCCCTGTCGGAGGACGGCGGACTCTCGGTGCGGATGAGCGCGACCGGCCCGGTCGACGAGGCCGCCCGGCTAGGAACACGCCTCGCGAGCGACATGCTCGACGAGGGAGCAGCAGACCTGATGGAAGCACCACCAGTGAGGAACCAGCACGCATGACGCGAGTACAGACCCCGCAGGCCAGCAGCCCGGACAAGGGGACGAACCCCGGGTGGGTGTCGTTCGTCGGCAGTGGACCCGGTGACCCGGGCCTGCTGACGGTGCGTGCCGTCGAGCTCCTCAGGAGCGCCGAGGTCATCGTCACCGAGGCTCCCGAGCACGTCGACCTCGTCCGGTCGGTGCTCGGCCTGCTCGAGGGCGCAGACGGGACCTGGGACGGCCCGGAGGTCGTCGACGGCGGCTTCGGCGAGGACGGCCAGCCCCTCACCCACGCCGCGCGCGCCAAGGTCGTCGTACGCCACGGCAAGAAGCAGCGCGTGGTGCGCCTGATGACCGGTGACCCCTTCCTCTACGCCTCCGGCCCCGAGGAGGCGCAGGCCTGCGTGAAGGCCGGCGTCGGGTTCGAGGTCGTCCCCGGCGTCTCCTCGGTGAGCGCGGTCCCGGCCTATGCCGGCATCCCGCTGACCACCAAGCGCCACCGCGAGATGTGTGTGGTGACCTGTGGCGAGAAGGTCGACTGGAGCGCCTACGCCGACGACCGCACCCTCGTCCTGCTCTCCGGTGTCGGCAGCATCGCCGAGACCGCCGCCGCCCTCATCGAGGCGGGCCGTTCGCCGCAGACGCCGGTCGCGATGACCCGCGTCGGCACCACCACCGAGCAGCAGACCCTCATCTCGACGCTGGCCGACATCGGTGCCGACGTCCGTGCGGCACGCATCGCCCCGCCCGCGATCACCGTCATCGGCGACGTCGTCGACCTGCGCCAGACCCTGTCGTGGTTCGAGACCAAGCCGCTCTTCGGCTGGCGTGCCCTGGTGCCCCGCACCAAGGAGCAGGCCGGGTCGCTGTCGCGCCGCCTGCGCGAGTACGGCGCGGTGCCCGAGGAGGTGCCGACGATCTCCGTCGAGCCCCCGCGCAACCCGCTCCAGATGGACAAGGCCGTGCGCGGCCTCGTCGAGGGCCGCTACGAGTGGATCGCCTTCACCTCGGTCAACGCGGTCAAGGCGGTGCGCGAGAAGTTCGAGGAGTACGGCCTCGACGCCCGCGCCTTCTCCGGCCTCAAGATCGCCGCGGTCGGCGACAAGACCGCCGAGGCGATCGCCGCGTGGGGCCTGCGGGCCGACCTGGTGCCGTCGGGCGAGCAGTCCGCCGCCGGCCTGCTCGCCGAGTGGCCGCCCTACGACGAGGTGCTCGACCCGATCAACCGCGTCTTCCTGCCGCGCGCCGACATCGCCACCGAGAACCTCGTCGCCGGCTTGGTCGACCTCGGCTGGGAGTGCGACGACGTCACCGCCTACCGCACCGTGCGCGCCACCCCGCCTCCGGCGCCGGTGCGCGACGCGATCAAGACCGGCAGGTTCGACGCCGTGGTCTTCACCTCGTCCTCGACCGTGCGCAACCTCGTCGGCATCGCCGGCAAGCCGCACCCGTCGACGATCATCGCCGTGATCGGTCCCGCGACCGCGAAGACCGCCGAGGAGCACGGCCTGCGGGTCGACGTCCTCGCGCCCACCCCCGACGTCGAGGTGCTCGTCGACGCACTGGCCGACTTCGGCTCCGCGCGACGCCTCGCGATGCTGGAGAGCGGCGAGCCCGTCACCCGGCCGAGCGAGCGCACCGCCTCGGGCCGCCGCAAGGCGCGCGCGAAGTGAGCGAGGAGCACCGCGAGCTGGAGACGCCGCTCGTCCGACCGCGCCGCCTGCGTCGTACGCCGGCGCTGCGGCGGATGGTGGCCGAGCACCACGTGGTGCCCAGCTCGCTGGTGCTCCCGGTCTTCGTGCGCGAAGGCCTCGGCGAGCCGCGCCCGATCTCCTCGATGCCGGGCGTCGTCCAGCACTCGCGCGACTCGCTCAAGCGTGCCGTCGCCGAGGCGGCCGAGCTCGGCCTTGGCGGCGTGATGCTCTTCGGGGTCCCCGAGCACAAGGACGCGACCGGCTCCGGTGCGATCGACCCGGGCGGCGTGCTGAACCTCGCGATCACCGACGTGGTCGCCGAGGTCGGTGACCAGCTCACGGTCATGTCGGACCTGTGCCTCGACGAGTTCACCGACCACGGCCACTGCGGGCTGCTGACGCCCGACGGCGAGGTCGACAACGACCAGACGCTGGCGGCGTACGCCGAGATGGCGCTCGCCCAGGCGGCCGCCGGTGTCGACATGGTCGGGCCCAGCGGGATGATGGACGGCCAGGTCGCCGTGGTGCGGCAGGCGCTCGACGCCGCCGGCCTCAGCCACGTCTCGATCCTGGCCTACTCGGCGAAGTACGCCTCCGCCTTCTTCGGCCCGTTCCGCGAGGCCGTCGACTCCTCGCTGGTGGGTGACCGCAAGACCTACCAGCAGGACCCCGCCAACGCCGTCGAGGGCGTGCGCGAGGCACTGCTCGACGTGGAGCAGGGCGCCGACATCGTGATGGTGAAGCCGGCCCTGGCCTTCCTCGACGTCGTCCGCCGGGTGCGCGACGCGGTCGACGTGCCGGTCGCGGCCTACAACATCTCGGGTGAGTACTCGATGGTCGAGGCGGCCGCCGCCAACGGCTGGATCGACCGCGAGGCCGCGATCCTCGAGACCCTGACGTCCATCCACCGCGCCGGCGCCGACGTGATCCTCACCTACTGGGCCTCCGAGGCCGCGCGGCTGCTGCGCCGCTGACCTGCCCCGGTGATCCGGCTCAGGGGTTGAGCAGCCCGGCCACGCAGGCGTTGAGCGCCGCGACGTCGAGCGCGGAGATCCCCGAGGCCAGGCACTGCGCCCGGGCCTCCAGCTCGGTGAGCGGTGCGGTGATCGTCTCCGTGGGCAGCGGGAGCGGCGGCGGCAGGACCGTGGGCACCGTCGTCGGGACCGTCGTCGGGTCCTTCGTCGGGTCCTTCGTCGGGTCCTTGGTGGGCGTGGACGTCGACGTCTGGGGCGGCGTCTGGGTCGGCTGCTGGGTGGTGGTCGGCGTCGTGGGGGTGCTCGTCGGCGTCGGCTTCACGGTCGGGGTCGGCGTGCTGCCACCCTTGTCGCCGGGGTCGCGCTTGCCGTCGCGGTCGCCCTGGCCGTCCTTGGCGCCGGGGGTCGCGGTGGTGTCGGGCATGATCACGCCCGAGGTCAGCGTGGAGGTCGGCACGGCGCTGAAGTCGCCGTCGAGGTAGGCCTGCATGATCTCCAGCACCAGGTCGACGTAGTCGTTGGAGTGGTTGTAGCGGTAGGCCGAGGCACGCTGGCCCTTCTCCTCCGACAGGTCGTCGTCGCCGGAGCAGAGGTAGACGGCCGTCGCGAGCGCGGAGTCGTCGACGTCCTGCGGGTTGCGGGCGCCATCGCTGTCACCGTCGACCCCCACGACCGACCAGGTCGAGGGGATGAACTGCATCGGTCCGACGGCGCGGTCCCAGCGGGTGTCGTCGTCGTACTGGCCGCCGTCGGTGTCGGCGATGGCCTGGGTGTCGTTCTTGCCGTTGAGGGCGATGCCGTAGATGCCCGGGCGGGCCACGCCCTGGTCGTCGAGGACGTTGCCGCCGAAGCGACCGTGGTCGGACTCGACGCGACCGATCGCGGCGATGAGCTCCCACGGCAGGTTGCAGCCCGGGTCGGCCTTGTTGATGACGCCCTCGGCGCGCTGGTAGGCCGAGAGCGCGGCCTGCGGGATGCTGCTGGCCGAGCCGGGGGTGAGGGCGGCCGCCCGGGTGACCGGGTCACCGATGCTGGCGGGTGCCTCGATGGCGGCGGCCGGGAGGACGGTGCCGTCGGGCAGGGTCCTCGATCCGTCGGGGTCGGCGCTGGCAGACCCGACGCCCACGCCCGCGAGGCTGGCCGTCCACGCGGCGGAGAGCACCGCAAGCGGGATGATCGCGGTCGCGCGGTGCAGCCGGCCGAAGCTCGCCATGTCCTTCATCTCCCCTGGGTCGTCCGGGTGTCATGATGCCCCCTCCGGGCGCACTAACACCTGGTCAACGACGCATCATCGCTCCACGTTACGCACGAACGGCATGTGGGCCAAGGCACACGGCCCACAGGCGCGTGCGCACCGACTGGGGATCCTTTGTCCTCCTGCGTGACAATGACCAGGTGACCTTCGCGACAACCACCTCGACGACTGCGGCCAGCGAGGCCCTCTTCGAGCGCGCTCGAGCCGTGACGCCCGGCGGCGTGAACTCGCCCGTGCGTGCCTTCACGGCGGTCGGCGGGACGCCACGCTTCATCACCTCCGCCTCGGGTGCCTGGCTCACCGACGCCGACGGCAACGACTACGTCGACCTGATCTGCTCGTGGGGCCCGATGCTCCTCGGCCACGCGCACCCCGACGTGCAGGCGGCGGTGGCCGGCGCAGTGGCCCGCGGTACGTCGTACGGCACCCCCACCGAGCCCGAGGTCGAGCTGGCCGAGGAGATCGTCGCCCGCACCCCGGTGGAGCGGGTCCGCTTCGTGTCCTCGGGCACCGAGGCGACCATGTCGGCCATCCGGTTGGCGCGTGGCGCGACCGGTCGCGACCTCGTCGTGAAGTTCGCCGGCTGCTACCACGGCCACGTCGACCCGCTGCTGGCCGAGGCCGGCTCCGGCATCGCCACGCTCGCGGTGCCCGGCACCAGCGGGGTGCCGGCGAGCTCGGCAGCCGAGACCCTCGTCCTGCCCTACAACGACCGCGACGCCGTGCAGGCGGCGTTCGAGGCCCACGGCCCCCGCATCGCCTGCCTGATCACCGAGGCCTTCCCGGGCAACATGGGCGTCGTCCCGCCCACGCCGGGCTTCAACGCCTTCCTCGCCGAGACCTGCCGCGCCCACGGCGCGCTCTTCATCAGTGACGAGGTGATGACCGGCTTCCGCGCCACCGATCAGGGCGGCTGGGGCCTCGACGGGGCGATCGAGGGCTGGGCGCCCGACCTGATGACCTTCGGCAAGGTGATGGGCGGCGGCTTCCCGGCCGCGGCGTTCGGCGGTCGCGCGGACCTGATGGCCCACCTCGCGCCCGAGGGCCGGGTCTACCAGGCCGGCACGCTGTCGGGGAACCCGGTGGCCACGACCGCTGGCCTCGCCACGCTGCGCCTGGCCACGCCCGAGGTCTACGCCCAGCTCGACGCGACCGCGCTGACGATCCGCACCGCCGTGGCCGAGAACCTCGCGGCCGCGGGCGTCCCGCACGTCGTCCAGGCAGCCGGCACCATGTTCTCGGTGTTCTTCCGCGATGAGGCGGTCCGCAACTTCGCGGAGGCCTCCACGCAGGACACCGCGGCCTACGCCGCGTTCTTCCACTCGATGCTCCACCAGGGCGTCTACCTCCCGCCGTCGGCCTACGAGGCGTGGTTCGTCTCCGCGGCCCACGACGAGCGGGCGGTCTCCACCGTCCTCGACGCGCTCCCGGCCGCCGCACTGGCCGCCGCCGTGGCGGGAGGTCACTGAGATGGCCGAGCAGACCATCGTCCACCTCCTGCGCCACGGTGAGGTCCACAACCCCGAGGGCGTGCTCTACGGCCGCCGCGACGGGTTCCACCTCTCCGCCCTCGGGCACCAGATGGCCCAGCGCATCGCCGAGACCATCGGGGAGCGCGACATCGTCCACATCCGCACCTCGCCGCTCGAGCGTGCGCAGGAGACCGGCGCCCCGCTCGCGCAGGCCCGTGGCCTGACCCCCGTCGTGGACCCGCGCGTGATCGAGTCCACCAACGCCTTCGAGGGCCTGAGCTTCGGCGACGGCGCGATGACGATCATCAAGCGCCCGCGCCTGTGGCGCCACCTCTACAACCCCTTCACTCCCTCGTGGGGGGAGCCGTACGACGAGATCGCCGGGCGCATGGTCGCCGCGATCCACGACGCCCGCGACGCCGCCCGCGGCCACGAGGCGGTCGTGGTGTCCCACCAGCTCCCGATCTGGACGACGCGGCTCTTCCTCGAGAAGCGCAGCTACCTCCACCACCCGAAGAACCGTCAGTGCACCCTCTGCTCGCTGACCAGCGTCGTCTTCGACGGCGACCGCATGGTGCAGGTGCGCTACTCCGAGCCCGCCGGCGACCTGATCCCGGTCGGCGACCGCTCCGCGCCGTTCTCCGCGGGCGGGGCCTCGGAGGGGGAGCGACCCTGACGATGCCGCGCCGCCTCGCTGCGCCCCTCGTGGCGCTCGCCTGCCTGCTCGCGCTGACAGGCTGCTCCGGCCTGTCCGGCACCGGTCAGAAGGGCTACATCTCCGGCACAGGCGTGCCCACTGAGGTGGAGGCAGTGGACCGCGGGGAGCCGATCGAGCTGAGCGGCACCGACCTCGAGGGCGGGGACCTCGACCTCGCCGACCTTCGCGGCAAGCCGGTCGTGGTCAACGTGTGGGCCTCGTGGTGCCCGCCGTGCATCAGCGAGCAGCCCGACCTCAACGAGGCCGTGGACGAGCTCGGCGACCAGGTGTCCTTCGTCGGCCTCAACATCCGCGACGCCTCGCCCGCGGACGCGCAGGCCTACGTCCGCGACCTCGAGGTGCCCTACCCCTCGATCTACTCCGCCGACGGCGCGGCGCTGCTGCCCTTCGCCGGCACCCTCACCCCGCGCTCGATCCCGAGCACGGTCGTGCTCGACGCCGAGGGCCGGATCGCGGCGTCGGTCAACGGCCGGATCCCCACGACCCAGACGCTGGTCTCGCTGGTGGAGGCGGTCCTCGATGAGTGACTGGTTCCAGGAGACGGCGCTGTCCGGGTCGATGCTGCTGGCGCTGCCGGTGGCGCTGGCCGCCGGGCTCATCTCGTTCTTCAGCCCCTGCGTGATCCCGTTGCTCCCGGGCTACCTCTCCTACGCCACCGGCATCTCCGGTGGCGACCTCGAGCACGCCCGCCGCAGCCGGCTGGTGCTCGGCGCGGTCCTCTTCGTGCTCGGCTTCTCGGTCGTCTTCGTCCTCCTCGGCAGCCTCACCGGTGCAGCCGGGGCGTGGCTGTTCACCCACGTCCGCGAGCTCAACCGGGTGCTCGGCGTCATCATGATCCTGCTCGGGGTCGCGTTCCTCGGCGCCTTCGGCTTCCTCCAGCGGGACTGGCGGATCCACAAGGTCCCCGCCGTCGGCCTCGCCGCCGCCCCGCTGATCGGCTTCCTCTTCGGCGTCGGCTGGACCCCGTGCGTGGGCCCGACGCTGGCGGCCATCAACGTCCTGTCCGTCGGCGAGGGCACCGCTGCCCGCGGGGCCCTGCTCTCGGCCGTCTTCGCGCTCGGCCTCGGGCTGCCCTTCATCGCGGCCGCCCTGGCCTACCGCCGCATGCTCGGCGCCTTCGCCGTGATCCGGCGCCACCAGGTGCTGGTCGTGCGCCTCGGCGGCGCGATGATGATCCTGGTCGGCCTCCTGCTCGTCTCGGGCTGGTGGGACCGGATCGTGCAGTGGCTCCAGCTCCAGGTCGTCCAGGGATTCGCGGTGCCGGTGTGACCGACCTCCAGACGCACCTCGACCAGCGGTCGTCCGACGACCGCCAGGCCACGTCGCTGCCCAACGACCTGAACGCGCGCGAGCTCGCGCGCTGGTCATGGCGCCAGCTCACCTCGATGCGCACCGCGCTCGTGCTGCTCCTGCTGCTCGCGCTCGCCGCGATCCCCGGCTCGGTGATCCCGCAGGAGGACATCGACTCCCTCGCGGTCTCGCAGTGGCGCGACAACCACCCGCGCCTGGCGCCCATCTGGGACCGGCTCGACCTGTTCTCCGTCTACGGCTCGGTGTGGTTCTCCGCGATCTACATCCTGCTGATGATCTCGCTGGTCGGTTGCATCATCCCGCGCCTGTTCGTCTACGCCCGCGCGCTGCGGGCCCGGCCGCCCCGCGCTCCCCGGCACCTCACCCGCCTGCCCGACTCGACGGCGTACACCACCGACGAGGCCCCCGAGGACGTGCTGGCGCGCGCCGCCGACGCCCTGCGGAGCAAGCGGTTCCGGGTGGAGACGTCGACCGAGGCCGACGCGGTGTCCGCCGAGCGCGGCTACCTCCGCGAGGCCGGCAACCTGCTGTTCCACCTCGCCGTGATCGTGGTGCTCGTCGGCGTCGCCGTCGGCAGCCTCTTCGGCTACAAGGGCGGCGTCATCATGCTCAACGGCGAGGACTACGGCTTCTCCAACAACCTCACCCAGTACGACGACTTCGCCCCGGGCTCGCTGTTCGACCCCGACGTGATGGAGCCGTTCTCCTTCAGCATCACCGACTTCCAGGTCGACTGGCTCACCGAGGGCGACCGGGCGGGCATGGCGCGCGAGTTCGTCGCCGAGCTCGCCTACGAGACCGAGCCCGGTGGCGAGACCCAGGACTACGACCTGAGGGTCAACCACCCGTTGACCATCGGCGGCACCGACATCTTCCTCATCGGCCACGGCTACGCCCCAGTCATCACGATCCGCGACGGGGAGGGTGAGGTCACCAAGTCCGGCCCCGTGGTGTTCCTGCCGACCAACGGCCAGACCTTCGAGTCGTTCGGCGTGGTCAAGGCGCCCTTCGCCGAGCCCGAGCAGATCGGCCTCGAGGGAACCTTCTACCCGACCTTCGCGATGGGCCGCGACGCCGACGGCAACCTCACCATGCCGGCGTCGGTGTGGGGCGACGCGCTCGACCCGCTGGTCTCGATGAGCCTGTGGACCGGTGACCTCGGCGTCGACGACGGCTCCGCCTCGTCGGTCTACGTCCTCGACAAGGCCGACGCGACCCAGGTCCTGAAGGACGACGGCCAGCCGTTCCGGATGGACCTGCGCCCCGGCGACACCGTGACGCTGCCCGACGGGCTCGGCACGGTGACGTTCGAGGGCGTGCAGCGCTGGAACAAGATCCAGATCAGCCGCAGCCCCGGCAAGCTGGTGGCGCTCGGCGGCGTGGTGCTCGCCCTGGTCGGCCTGCTGGGCTCGCTCTTCATCCGCCCGCGCCGGATGTGGGTGCGCGCGCGCAGGCAGGACGACGGCACCACGCGGGTCGAGGTGGCGCGGCTGGACCGGTCGTCCGGGGGAGACCCCGAGGACGGCGCGGCCGAGCTCGCCGAGATCGTGGCATCACTGCAGGCCCCGACGGGTGCGCAGCCGACGAGCAGCAGGAGCAGGAAGGAGCAGTCGTGACCGACGCACAGTGGGAGGTCTTCAGCTACCAGGGCGTCATCGCCGCGGCAGTGCTCTACTTCCTCGCGATGCTGGCCTACTTCTTCGAGCTGGCGGGCCTGCGGAGCGTGGCGAGGGACGAGGACGTCCAGGACCAGCGCACCGCGATGGCCGGCCGCCTGGCCCTGGTGCTGTCGGTCTTCGGCGTGGTGGTCCACCTCGTGGCGCTCGTGGCTCGCGGGCTCGCCGCCGACCCCAACCGGGTGCCGTGGGGCAACATGTACGAGTTCACGATCTCGGGCACCTTCGTGGTGGCGCTGATCTTCGTGCTCTCGACGATCAAGCTCGACATCGAGTGGCTGGGCCCGCTCGTCTCCACCTTCGTCGTGGCCGCGCTGATGGCGGCGTTCCTCGGTCTCGACGACGCAGTCCTGCCGCTCCCGGACGCGCTCAACTCGCCGTGGCTGGTGATCCACGTCGTCTCGGCCGTGATCTCGACCGGCGCCTTCACCATCGGCGCGCTGCTCTCGGTGCTCTACCTCGTCAAGGCCCGCTCGAGCGCGACCACGGGCTACCTCGCCCGCGTGCCCGAGCCCAAGGTCCTCGACCGGCTGTCCTACCGGATGCACGCCTTCGGCTTCCCGGTGTGGACGTTCGCGGTCCTCATCACCGGCCCGATCTGGGCGCACCAGGCGTGGGGCGCCTACTGGAACTGGGACCCCAAGGAGGTGTGGGCCTTCATCACCTGGGTGGTCTATGCCGCCTACCTGCACGCCCGTGCGACCGTGGGCTGGCGCGGGCGCAACGCCGCGATCCTGGCGCTGGTCGGTGCCGCGACGCTGTGGTTCAACTTCATCGGCATCAACTTCTTCAGCAGCTCCAGCCAGCACTCCTACGCCGAGGGCGCGGGTGCGGAGCGCTCAGTCGTCCTCCGGGTCGCGGCGGCGCCGGTCGAGGCCCCGGAGGAAGTCCGGGTCGTCGTCGGGGCCGATCACCCGCGGCGCTGACGCCCCGCCGCTGCCGCCGTCGAGGCGGCGCAGGGCGAGCTTGACCAGCACCCACACGACGACCGCGATCGCGGCCACCACGAGCAGCACCTTCAGCATTCCTCCAATGTAGTCGGGTCCACCTAGGCTGGTGGCCGTGAAGGAGTTCGTGGTCTACACCGTCCTGCGGATCGTGCTGTTCCTGGCCTCGTTCGGCGTCGTCGTCGGACTGATGGCGCTGTTCCTCGGCGGGCGCTACAACCTGTTCTGGGCCGTGGTGCTCGCCTTCCTGATCTCCGGGATCGCCTCCTACTTCATCCTCGACCGGCAGCGCGAGGCGTTCGCCCGGCGCGTCGAGGAGCGAGCGTCCCGCGCGGCCGCCGCCTTCGAGGAGCGCAAGGCCCGCGAGGACCGCGACGACCACGAGGACCCGCGCTGACCCTTGCTGGGCCCCGTGCTCAGAAGCCCGTCAGGCTGTACGCCGGCTCGCTGAGGTCCGCCATCGCTGCGAAGCGGCGTACGGAGTCCTCCGAGCCCGTGAGGCGCCCGGCACGGTGCAGCTGCCGCACCGGCACGGCACCGAGGTAGAGCGAGCCCAGCGTCTCGGCGCTGAGGCGTACGTCGGACGCGTCGTCGGTGCGGGCGGTGGTCGCCACGCCGTCGACGGTCGTCACGGCGAAACGTCCGGCCGCGTGGCCCTGCGGGTCGTCGACCTGGACCACGACCGACCCGTCGGCGGCCCACGGGCGGGCGGCGAGGGCGCGGGGGACGTCGAGCACCCGCAGCCAGAGGAACTCCTGGACCTCGGTGGTGCTCACCCGGTCGAGGTCGGTCAGGGCCCACATGAGCGGGTCCTCGGGGTGGAACAGGTTGAAGGTCACCTTGGCGGTCTGGTCCATGTGGCCGAGGAAGGACCAGAGCGCGAGCTGCGCCTGCGGGGTGAGCGCCACCATCTCGTCGACCCTGACCGTCTTGTCCTCACCGGGCTTCCAGATGGCGAAGCCGTCGACCGCGCCGCTCGCGTCGAGGTGCACCACGACGCGGATCTTGCGGTTGGCGCCGCCGCCGCTGGGGTCCCAGGCGCCGGTGTGCATGTCCTCGTACTGGGCCGGCCAGTCCACCGATCCGCGCTGGCGGGCGTGGAAGGCGTCGAAGACGGCCTTGACGTGCGGCCACGCCTCCGCGGGCTCGAGGAGCTCGACGCGGCCGGGGTCGCGGAAGTCGCGGAGCTCGAAGCCGGCGGTGGTGTCGACGCTGACGCCCGTGCGGAAGGTGGCCGGGCCGAAGCCCCAGCGGCCGTAGATGGTGGCCTCGGCCGCGGTCAGGGCGGCCATCGGCACGCGCTGGGCGACGGCGTCGGCGAGATCGTCCTCGATGAGCCGGCGCAGCAGTCCCCTGCGGCGGTGCGCCGCGCTGGTGGTGACGTCGGTGATCATCCGAAGCGGCAGCAGCTCGCGGCCGGCGTTGAGGGTCTTGTCGAGGCTGGCGTAGGTGGCGACGGGCATGGGACCGGCGCCGAGCTCTCCCTCGGGCAGCCAGGCGCCGCGGACGGTCACGTCGTCGGTGCGGTAGTGCCTGACCCACCGCTCGACGCTGTCGTCCTCGGGGCGGTCGTCGCGGAACCCGCGCAGGACCGCCTCGATCCACCCGCGACGGCGCGCGGCCGCGGCGGGGGAGTCGTCGGAGAGGTCGAGGAGGGCGAAGTCGTAGTCCACCCGTCCACGCTAGTGAGCGGCCCGGTGGGCCCGCCACGGGTTATCCGAGCAGGAACAGCGGCGCCGCGACGAGCACCGACCACACCAGCTCGGAGGCGCCGGTGGCAGCGAGGACCGGGATGAGGGCGGGGCCGGTGGCGCCACCGAGGACGGCCCGGGTCGGGACGCTGGCGCGGGCCAGGAAGCCGAGCCCGATCAGCGCCCACCACGTCGTGGCGGCGGCGACCGCGACGACCGCTGCGGCTGCGACCAGCACGAGGAAGGCGAAGAGGTGGCGGGTGCGCTCGTCGCCGAGGCGCACGGCCAGGGTGCGCTTGCCGGCGACGGTGTCGGTGGGGATGTCGCGCAGGTTGTTGGCGACCAGGATCGCGCACGCCAGCGCGCCGATGCCGACGCCGGCGTAGAGGGCCGCCCACTCCCAGGTCTGCGTCTGGACGTAGGTCGTGCCGACCACCGCGACGAGGCCGAAGAAGACGAACACCATGACCTCGCCGAGCCCGAGGTAGCCGTAGGGCCTGTTGCCGCCGGTGTAGAACCACGCCGCCACGACGCACACCAGGCCCACCGCCACCAGCCACCAGGCGGTCGTCGCGGCGAGGACCAGCCCGGCCAGGGCGGCCACGCCGAACGCGGTGAAGGCCGCGGCCTTCACCGCCCCCGGGGTCGCCGCGCCCGAGCCCACCAGCCGCATCGGCCCCACCCGGTCGGCGTCGGTGCCGCGGATGCCGTCGGAGTAGTCGTTGGCGTAGTTGACGCCGACCTGCAGTGCAAGGCTGACGACCAGGGCCAGCAGGGCCTTCCACCACACCGCCTGGTCGGCGTACGCCGCGACGCCGGTGCCGGCCAGCACCGGGGCGACTGCGGCGGGCAGGGTGCGCGGCCGGGCGCCGGCGAGCCAGTCAGCGGTGGAGGTCACCGGTGGATTCTGGCAGGGGTCCGTCCGGCTCCATCGGCAAGGGCTCCTGCGAGACCGCGACGGCCGCGGGCTCGGGTCCGCTCGCCCGCGCGTCGGCGAGGACGTCGGCCGGGACGTGCTGCTCGAGGAAGCGTCGTCCGGAGTGCGCGGAGGCGTGGAGGCCGACCGCACCGACGGTGACGATCGCCGCGATGGTGAGCCAGCCGAAGGCGCCCCACTCCATCGCGAGGAAGCCGTAGGCCGCCGGTGCCCAGAACCGGCCGAGCGTGCCGCCGAGCTCGGAGACGCCCTGGTAGTCGCCGCGGCGGCGGGGGTCCATCAGCTCGGCCTCGAGCGTCCATCCCGAGGCGGAGAGGAACAGCTCGGCCCAGGTGAGGACGATGTGGCCGACGAAGAACAGCACGATGGTGAGCCATCCGGTCGTCTCGTGGGTGGCCAGCGTGACGAGGCAGGTCAGCACGAAGAACAGCGTCGAGAGGCGTACGGCGCGCAGGGCGGTCTCCACGTCACGGATCCCGCGCGAGGCCAGCCGCGGGAGCACGATGCACATCACCGTGTTGGTGCCGAAGAGCACCGCGACCAGCACCTTGGGGGCGTCGGTCTCGGTCACCAGCCACACGGGGATGACCGTGTGCAGCAGCACCTGGTTGGTCCACATGACGCCCGTGAAGAAGGTGACCGCGATCCAGCTGCGGTTGCGGATGGCGGGGATGCCCTCGGGCTTCGCCCGCGGCTCGGAGCTGCGTACGTCGTGGGTGGCGTCGGGCAGTCGTGGGATCGCCGCGCTGTTGAGGAGGAACAGCACCGCGCTGACCAGCGGCGCCCATCGCAGGGCCTCGGTGCCGAAGGCGATGGCCCCTGCGCCGAGGAAGGCGCCGATGCTGAAGCCCACGTTGAGCGCGGAGTAGAGGTAGGCGCGCGACTCCACCCGCTCCGCCGGCGGCAGGATGTCGATCACGTAGGCGCCGTGCGCGGTGCCGCCCAGGGTGCCCGCGACCTCCATCGCGACGGCGAGCGCGACGTACTCGGGGAAGCTGTCGATGAAGGGCCACGCGAGGAAGAGCGCGCCCTGCACCGCCGCCGACAGGGTCCACATCCGCTTGGGACCGAAGTGGTCGACCAGCTTGCCCATCGGCACCGCGACGATGAAGCTCGCGACCGCTGCGATGGTCAGCCCGATGCCCACCTCGGCCAGCGAGAGCCCGACCACGAGGGTGAAGAAGACCGCAGACCCGGCGAGGAAGGTGCCGTCACCGGACGCGAAGAGCAGCGACTGGATCGACAGTCGCCGGGCGAGGGTGGACGGGGGCGTGGCGTAGTTCTTCAGGGCGGTGAGCATCGCCGGTCATCCTCTCCCGCGAGGGCGCCGGGCGTCCTGTCATTTACCCGTCGCGGGAGTCGTCCTCGTCACGTCCCTCGGCCATCCGCCGGGTGTCGCGGCGGATGCCCTCGGCACGTCGCTTCTCGAACAGCAGGACGGCCACGACCACGCCCGTCGTCACCAGGACGACGAGCACGAGCCGGAAGAGGTCCACGCTAGGCCCCCGGCACCACGCGCAGGTCGCGGTCGGCGCCGTCGCCCAGGGCACGCAGGGCCTCCTGGTAGGCCTCGCTGTCGTGCGCGGCGCGGGCGGCCTCCACCGACGCGAACTCGATGACGACGGTGCGGGTCTGCTCGCCCTGCTCGTAGGTCACCTCGGGGTTGCCGCGCGCGAGGAACCGGCCGCCGGCCTCGCGGATGGCCGGCCCCGCGAGCTCGGCGTACGCCGCGACCTTGGCGGGGTCGTGCACGGCCTTGTAGACGCAGATCCAGTAGGCGCTCATGCCCCAGAGCCTACGGAGCACTAGCGTTCGGCGTGTGAGTCACCTCCGGCCCTCGGACGAGCCCTCGGTCGCGATCAGGCAGCTGTCGCGCTGGCTCGAGGCCGACACCCCCGCCCCGCTGCTGATCGAGACCTCCGGCTCCACCGGTCGGCCCAAGGGCGTCGTGCTGCCCCGCCGGGCCGTCCTCGCGAGCGTCGAGGCGTCCGCGCGCAGGCTGGGCGCGTCGGGCCGCTGGCTGCTGGCGCTGCCGTCGTCGTACGTCGCCGGGGTGCAGGTGATCGTGCGCTCCCTGGTGGCCGGGCACGAGCCGGTGGTCGTCGACGGGCTCGACGTCGGGCGCGCCTCGGCTGCCCACCACGGCGACACCCCGACCTTCGTCTCCCTCGTCCCGACCCAGCTGCACCGGATCATGACCGACCCCGACCAGGTGGCGGCTCTCGCGCGCTGCCACACCGTGCTCGTCGGCGGGGCCGGGCTGGACCCCGACCTGCGCCGGCGCGCCGAGGAGCAGGGCGTCCGGCTGGTCGCGACCTACGGCTCCTCGGAGACCGCCGGCGGGTGCGTCTACGACGGCGTGCCGCTCGACGGCGTGGCCGTCACCCTCGGCCCGGAGGGGCGCATCCGCATCGGCGGGCCCACGCTGTTCAGCCACTACGACCACGACCCCGAGCTCACCGCCGAGACCGTGGTGGACGGCTGGTACGTCACCTCCGACGCCGGCCGCCTCGACGAGGACGGGCGCCTGCAGGTCCTCGGCCGCGTCGACGACGTCATCATCAGCGGCGGGGTGAAGATCCCGCTCACCACGGTCGCCGAGCGGCTGCGCCGCCACCTGCTGGTGCAGCAGGCCGAGGTCTTCGGCGTGCCCGACCCCGAGTGGGGCCAGAAGCTCGTCGCGGTGCTCGTCGGCACCGCCCACGACGCCGAGCTGCGCGACTGGATCAGCGCCGAGCACCCGCGCTCGTGGGCCCCGCGCGAGTTCCGGTGGGTCGAGCAGCTCCCGCTGCTGCCCAACGGCAAGGTCGACCGCCAGGCCGTCCGAGCAGGCCTGTGATGCGCGACCTGCACGTCTTCGCCATCGGGCTGCGCACCCGTTTCCGCGGCATCACCGTGCGGGAGGGAGTGCTCCTGCGCGGCGAGGCCGGCTGGGGGGAGTGGTCGCCCTTCCTGGAGTACGACGACGCCACTGCGCGGCCGTGGCTGGCGGCCGCCCGCGAGGCCGCCGACGTGGGTTGGCCGACGCCGCTGCGCGACCGCGTGCCCGTCAACGTCACCGTCCCTGCGACCGATCCCGAGCGGGCCCACGCGATCGTCGCGGCCGGCGGGTGCCGCACCGCGAAGGTCAAGGTCGCCGAGCGCGGGCAGGTGCTGGCCGACGACCTCGCGCGGGTCGAGGCCGTCCGCGACGCCCTCGGTCCCGACGGGCTGGTCCGCGTCGACGCCAACGGCGCCTGGGACGTCGACGAGGCGGTCCGCGCGATCGCCGCCCTCGCCCGCGCTGCCGGTGGGCTGGAGTACGTCGAGCAGCCGGTCGCCTCGGTCGAGGACCTCGCCGTCGTACGCCGCCGCGTCTCGGTGCCGATCGCCGCCGACGAGTCGATCAGGCGTGCCGAGGACCCCTACCGCGTGCGCGACCTCGAGGCGGCCGACATCGCCGTGCTCAAGGTGCAGCCGCTCGGCGGCGTCCGCGCCTGCCTGCGGATCGCCGAGGACATCGGGCTGCCCGTGGTCGTCTCCAGCGCCATCGAGTCGAGCATCGGCATCGCCGCCGGGGTCGCCCTCGCGGCCGCGCTCCCCGAGCTCCACCACGCCAGCGGCCTCGCCACCGTGCAGATGCTCACCGGCGACGTCGTGGCGCAGCCGTTGCTGCCGGTCGACGGCATGCTGGTCGTCGCCCGCCCCGACGTCGACGAGGCCGCCCTGGCCGGGGTCGCCGCCGCGGACGACCGGGTCGCCCACTGGCGCGCGCGGCTGGTGTCGGTAGGGCAGGATCCCCGGACATGACCACCCCGTCGACCGCGCTCGCCCGCACCGTCGTGACCGCGCTCCGGGGTTCCGGGGTGTGCGAGGTGGTGCTCGCACCCGGCTCGCGCAACGCGCCTCTGTCCTTCGCGCTGTACGACGCCGCGCAGGCCGGCGGGCTGCGGCTGCACACCCGCATCGACGAGCGCACGGCCGGCTTCCTCGCGCTCGGCCTCGGCAAGGTGACCGGGCGACCGGCCGCCATGGTCTGCACCTCGGGCACGGCCGTGGCCAACCTGCTGCCCGCGGTGGTCGAGGCCGCGCACGCCGGCGTACCGCTCGTGGTCGTCACCGCCGACCGTCCCGCACGCCTGCGGGGCACCGGCGCCAACCAGACCACCGACCAGGTCGGCATCTTCGGCGCCTTCGCCCCCACGCTCGACGTGACGGTGGCCGACCTCGACGAGCTGCTGGCCTTCGTCCGCACCCACGAGTGGGTGCGACCGGTCCACCTCAACGTCCAGCTCGACGACCCGCTGCTGCCCGACGACGACGGCTGGGACGGGGGAGACGTGCCCACCTGGGGGGTCACCCCGGAGGCGACCGATCGGGACGTGGCCGAGCTCGCCCCGGGCCCGCGCACGGTGGTGGTCGCCGGCGACGACGCCGGCCCGCCGGCCCGTCAGCTCGCGGAGAGCGCCGGCTGGCCGCTGCTGGCCGAGCCGTCCAGCGGCTGCCGCACGGGGGACGCCGCGATCCGCACCTACCGCCTCCTGCTCGGCACCGAGCTGGGCGAGCGGGTCCAGCGCGTGGTGGTGTTCGGCCACCCGACCCTGTCCCGCCCGGTGGCGCGCCTGCTCGCCCGCGACGACGTCGAGGTCGTGTCGGTCCGGCACCGCGGCACCTGGTCGGACCGGCCCTTCCCGGTGTCGGGCGAGCACGACGGTGCCAGGGTCACGGTCGCCGACGACCCCGCGTGGCTGGAGGAGTGGCAGCTCGTCGACCGGTCCGTCGGTCGCAAGCTCGACCGCCTCCTGGCAGCCGAGCCGGACCTGACGCCCCACGAGGTCGCCGGGGCGGTCAGCCGGGCGCTGCCGGCGCGCGGGTTGCTCGTCGTCGGCGCCTCGAACCCGGTCCGCGACCTCGACCTGATGGTCGCGCCCTACGAGGTGGGCGGGCGTCGCAAGGTGATCGCCAACCGCGGCCTGGCGGGGATCGACGGCACCACGAGCACCGCGATCGGCGCCGCGCTGGGTCGGCCGCAGTCCTCGCGCGCGATCGCGCTGGTCGGTGACGTGACCTTCCTGCACGACGCGACGGGGATGTTCCTCGGGCCGCGTGAGGAGCGTCCCGACCTGACGATCGTGGTGGTCAACGACGACGGCGGCTCCATCTTCGCCACCCTCGAGCAGGGCGCACCGGAGCACGCCGAGCGGTTCGACACCCTCTTCGGCACCCCGCACGGGGTCGACCTCGCCAGCCTGTGCGCAGCCGCGCGCGTGCCGCACCTGCGCGTCGACAGCCTGCCGGAGCTCGAGCAGGCGCTCGCCTCGCCGAACGGCGGCATCGAGGTCGTCGAGGCGCGCGTACGCCGCGACAACCGCCGCGAGCTGGACGAGAAGATCCGCGCGCTGACCCCCTGAACCAGGGGGCCAACGCGCGGATCGTGGTCGTGCGCGGTCGTTCGGTCGATCAGGCCTGCGGGGTCTCCCACACGCGGACCCAGTCGACGTACATGTGCTGCGGGAGCTTCTTGTCGTTCATCTCCAGCGCCTCGTAGTCGGAGGCCAGCAGGCTCAGGATGAGGTACTGCTGCTCCTTGGAGACGCGGGCCGACGTGCGCCAGGTCTCCTTGCCGTCGATGTAGAAGACGATCTTGTTCGGGTCCCACTTGACCGAGAACACGTGGTAGTTCTTCGACCAGCCGTCGCGCTTGTTCTTCAGGAACGACTTCGAGTCCTTGATCCACGAGCCGGTCTTGATGAGCTTGTTGCCCTTGTACCAGTGGATGAAGCTCGTCAGGCCGCCCTGCGGGTGCTTGTCACCGAAGTACTCGATGACGTCGATCTCGTGGCCGTCGGTGTGCGGGCCGTTCTCGTTGGTCGGCTGCGACCAGAAGCTGGCGTGCTGGCCCTGGCTCTTGTGCATCTTGATGCGGGCCGCGGCGACGCCGTACCTGAAGCTGAAGCCCTCCTTGGTGCCGACGTGGCCGTTGAGGCGGTAGGCGATGCGCTTCTTCAACTTGCGCGACTTCGCGACGCATTTGCCCTTCTTGGAGCTGTCCTTGATGACGCTCAGGCGGAGCGCGCCACCGGTGACCTTGACGGCCTTGGGGTCGCCCTTGGAGCACACCCGCTTGCTGGTCGGCTCGTAGTCCTGCCCGCGCATGCTCCACACCGGGTTCAGGGTGCGGCCGGAGAACTCGTCGGTGAAGGTCGGGACGAGCCACTGCGAGGTGTCAGCACCGTCGCTGGCGACCTTCTTCAGGCCCTTGAACTTCTGGGCGACGACCCGGTAGGTCACGGCCGCCCCGCCCTTGGAGACGGCGGCGGAGAAGTGGGCGCGACCCGACTTCTCCTGCTTGGCGGTGCCGACCTTCTTCCACGACGAGCCGTTGAACTGCTCGAGGACCACCTTGCGGCCGACCTTGACCGGCTTGATGGTGGCGGTGACACCGGCCTTGGCCGAGTTGGGGCTGGCGGTGCGCTTGCCCTGCTGGACGATCTGGGGAAGCACCTCCAGCGAGATCTTCTGGTTCGCCTTCTTCGTCACCGCGACCGACGCGGAACGCGCCGCGGAGTCGTTGGCGGACCCGGTCTCGGTCGACAGGAGGAGGGACGCGGGCAGGAGCAGCGCGGCGACGCTGCCTGCGAGCACGCGGCGTGCAGACATGTGGACTCTCTTCGTTCGGGTGCGATCAGGTGTTCCCCAGGGCACTCCACCCAGTCGGGAGCTGGTCACACCTTAACCTCGCGCCCCACCCGTCGTGCGATTCCCGGCAGGTTCGTCGGGCCCGGTCCCGTTCTAGTCTGGTCCCGTGCAGATCACCAAGCTCGGCCACGCGTGCGTCCGGGTCCGGGGCGACGGCGGCGTCGTCGTCATCGACCCGGGCGTCTTCACCGACCCCTCGGCGCTCGAGGGCGCCGACGCGGTGCTCATCACCCACGAGCACGCCGACCACGTGCACCCCGACCACCTGCGCGACACCGACGTGCCCGTCTGGACGATCGAGGCCGTCGCCCGGCTGCTGCGCGAGCAGGCGCCCGACGTCGCGGCGCGGGTCACCGTCGTACGCCCCGGCGACCGCCTCACCGTCGCCGGCACGTCGGTGGAGGTGGTGGGCGAGAAGCACGCGGTGATCCATCCCGACTACGACCGCTTCGACAACTCCGGCTACGTCCTGGAGTCAGGCGGCACCAGCGTCTACCACCCCGGCGACGCCCTC
Organism: Nocardioides furvisabuli; assembly: GCF_021083185.1. GTDB lineage: Bacteria > Actinomycetota > Actinomycetes > Propionibacteriales > Nocardioidaceae > Nocardioides > Nocardioides furvisabuli. The sequence goes on from NZ_JAIGQB010000001.1 coordinate 363,900, forward strand.
ACGCCGCCCGGGCGAGCGGTCGACGTCCTGCTGGCGCCGGTGAGCGCGCCGTGGCTGAAGGTGTCGGAGGCCGTCGACTTCGTGCGCGAGGTGGGGGCGCCCACGTCGCTCGGCATCCACGACCGCGTCTACAGCGACATCGGTCTCGACATGGTGGCCTCGCACATGGCCAACCTGCTGCCCGCAGAGCAGTCCTTCGAGCTCCGGGAGCCCGGACAGCGGCTCTGACCGCGCCGGCTCCGTCTTGCTCAGCCGGCGCTGAGCGCGTCGCGCACCGGGACGAACTTGGCCTGCGACTCCGCGAGCTCGGCCTCGGGGTCGGAGCTGGCGACGATGCCGCACCCGGCGAAGAGGCGTACGCCCTCCTCGATGACCATCGCCGAGCGCAGCGCGATGCCCCACTCGCCGTCGCCCGAGGCGTCCATCCAGCCGACCGGGCCGGCGTAGCGGTCGCGCGGCATGCCCTCGACCTCGTCGATCAGCCGGGTCGCTGCGGGTGTCGGGGTGCCGCCGACGGCCGCCGAGGGGTGCAGCGACTCCGCGAGCTCGAGCGACGTCGCCTCGTCGTGGACGACGCCGTTGACGTCGGTGGCCAGGTGCATCACGTTGGGCAGGTGGAGGACGAACGGCGCCTCCGGCACGTTCATCGACGAGCAGTGCGGCTCCAGGGAGTCGGCGACCGAGCGCACGGCGTACTCGTGCTCCTCGAGGTCCTTCGACGAGCGCGCGAGCGTGGCCGCGAGCGCCAGGTCGCGGTCGTCGTCACCCGTACGCCGGATGGTGCCGGCGAGCACCCGCGAGGTCACCAGGCCCCGCTCGCGACGCACCAGCATCTCGGGGGTGGCGCCGAAGATGCCGTCGACGTGGAAGGTCCAGCACATCTCGTAGTGCTCGGCGAGGCGGTGCAGCGGCCAGCGCACGTCGAGGGGGACGTCGGTGGTGGCGATCAGGTCACGGGCCAGGACCACCTTCTCGAGCTCACCCGCTCCGATGCGGCCGACGGCCTCGGCGACGACCGACATCCACTCCTCGCCGTTGAGCGCGCCGTCGGAGAAGACGAGGCCCACGGGCGGGTCGGGCGGGGTGGCGGGCGAGAGCACCGGCTCCTCGACCGAGACCGTGGTGAGCCAGGTGCGGTCACCGCGTCGGCCCACGATCACCTGCGGGACCACCAGCACGGACTCGCCGGGCTCGTCGGCGAACGCGAAGGTGCCGAAGCACACCGGCCCGGTGCCGGGCTCGTTGACGCTGTCGTCCACCTCGGCACGGGCGACGGTCTCGGCCCACCACTTCACCGCGTCGCTGAACCGGGTGTGCCCGGAGGTCTCCAGGCGGGCGGCGACACCCCAGCCCACCAGGCCCTCGCCGCGGCGCAGCCAGCTGACCGGCTCCTGCTGGGGCAGCAGGTCCAGGAGCGGCAGGTCCGCCAGGTCGACCGGCACGGTGCGCACCACGAGGGGCGCGGCGGGTCCGGGGACGGCGGCGGACGCGGGGGTCGTCACGATGCGGCAGCCTACGCCGGTGGTCCGAACCGCTGGCGCGCAGATGGCGCAAAGCGTGAACAGGACGGCAGGTGCTGACCTAGGTTGCGGCGGTACACCAGGGAGTGAAGGGGACACCCGTGCCTGCTCAGGAATCGCCGCTCACGCGGCTCACGCGCCACGCCCGCGCCCGCGCCCTCGAGGTCGCCGTCGCCGAGCCGAGCGGTGCGTCCTGGTCGACGCTGACCTGGAACGAGCTCTACCGCCGCGTCATCGACGGCGCCGCCGGCATGATCGAGGCCGGGGTCGACCCCGGCTCGGTCGTCGTCATCCGGGTGCCCACCGGCATCCGGCTGCTCGAGCTCGAGCTCGCCACGCGCATCGCCGGCGCCGTGCCGCTGCTGCTGCCCGAGCACCTCGACCCCGCCGAGGTCGGCCGGCTCCTCGACGAGATCGAGGTGCGCCTGGTGATCGTCGACCACGAGAGCCGTCTGACCCTGCTGCGCCGTGCGGCCCTCGCCGAGGCGCAGCTCTTCGAGTGCGACGACCGGTCCTGGGAGCGGCTGCGCGGCATGGGCCTCGAGCGCCGCAAGCGCCAGCCCGACGTGCTCGCCTGGGTGGACGGCGTACGCGCCGACGCCCCGAGCAGCGCCGTGCTCGGCCTGCCGCGTGAGAAGGGCCCGGCCTGGCTCTTCCGCCCCGAGTCGTCCGGCGCGCTGTCCGACCTCGCCGTGGACGACGTCGTCGTGCTCACCGGTGAGGCCACCGACCGCTTCACCACCGTCGTGCGCGACGCGCACCTCAGCGCCGGCTGCGCCCTGGTCTGGGTCGAGGGTCCCGAGCGGCTCGAGGCGGCCTTGGCGCGCTTCTCGCCCACCCACGTCCTGCTCGACCACACTGTCGCCCGGGTCCTGGAGGACCTCATCGAGGGCGGGATCATCGACGGTGCCCCGTGGCACCCGACCCCGCGGGAGGTCCTCGAGGCGACCTCGGCGCGCGTGGCCGAGGCCCGCCTGGGATCGCGCGGCCGCAAGCTCGCCGACGAGGTCGTCGCCCTCGTGCCGTGGTGGGGCGGTCGGGTCCGGGTGCTCGCCCTGGACGCACGCGTGAACCGCACGATCAGCGGCCTGGCCACGACGCTGGGCTTCCGCATCGGCCGCATCGCGCACCATCCCGCGGTCCGGCTCGACCTGGCGCGGGAGCACGCCGTGGTGCACGTCCCCGCGGCGCCGATGGTCGAGGCTGCCTCGGAGCTGCTGCCCCGGCGCGGCGGCCGCACCAGCGACCTCGACAGCGCCTTCTCCCTCGCGGGCGCCCCCGGGAGCTGAGGTCAGGACCGGTGGACGATCACCTTGTCGCCGAGCCGGACCCGGTCGAACAGCCAGGCCACCGCCGCACGGTCGCGGACGTTGACGCACCCGTGCGACGCGCCGTTGTAGCCGTTGGCGGCGAAGTCGGGGGAGTAGTGCACGGCCTGGCCGCCTGAGAAGAACATCGCGAACGGCATGGGGGTGTCGTAGAGGCTCGAGACGTGGTCACGCGACTTGCGCGAGACCGCGAACGCGCCCTCGCGCGTCGGCAGCTCGTCGGACCCGAACCGCACCTCCATGGTCTTCAGCACCACGCCGTCGACCACCCAGCGCAGCGAGCGCGACGACTTGTCGATGCACATCGCGCGGCCCGTCGTGCAGCGGGGGTCGAGCGCGGGTCCCTGCGGCACGATGTTGAACAGCTCGGCCTTCGTGGGGGTGCTGGTCATGTCCTTCAGGCGCGTCAGGGTGCGGCGGTCGACCTGGCCGGTGACCGGGATCCGGCGCTTGGACTGGAAGCCCCGCACGGCCTCGACGGTCGAGCGCGCGTAGCGGCCGCTCACCCGGCCGTCGTACCACCGGACCTGCTTGAGGCGCGCCTGGACCTGGCGCACCCACATCCCGGTGTCGCCACGCTCGAGCAGTGCGCGACCGGGGGTGTAGACGTTGTGCAGCGCCTCCGTCGTCGGCTTCGTGGTGAGGGAGACGAGCTTGAGCCAGGTGCGCTCGTCGACGACCCCGTCGGCGGTCCAGCCGCGGCGCCGCTGGAAGGTCGCCACCCCGGTCCGGGTCTGCTCGTCGAATCGGTTGGTCACCACCTCGGAGTGCAGGTCGAGCTGGTGCAGCCGGCTCTGGAGCACGCGCACCCGCCAACCCGTGTCCCCGGGGCTCATCGGCTCGAAGCCGCGCGCCGACGCGCCGGTCGACGGGGCCGCCGTCGCCGGGGACGACCCGACGGCGGTGAGCGCCGCGACGGTGCACAGCAGGGTGAGCAGGACTGTGACGACGCGCGAGGCGTGCGGCAAGGTGTGGTGCGGCATGAGGTTCCTCCCCCGGAGGGCCGTCGACCGGGCGGTCGACGCGTCGATCATAGGGACGCGCGCGGACACCCCCGCGTTGCACGGCCTCAGGCTGGGACGCCTACGCTCGGCGCGTGGCCCGCGCTGACCTGGACAAGCAACCGACCGACGTACGTCGCATGTTCGACACCGTCGCGAAGCGCTACGACCTCACCAACGACCTCATGACGGCCGGGATCCAGCGCAGCTGGCGGCGTTCGATGGTCGCGGCGGTCGACCCGCAGCGCGGCGACCTGGTGCTCGACCTCGCCGCGGGCACGGGGTGCTCCAGCGAACCCTTCGCCGCCCACGGTGCCACTGCGGTGCCGTGCGACTTCTCCGTCGGGATGCTGCAGCAGGGTCGCAAGGACCGGCCGGGCCTGCCGTTCGTGGCCGGCGACGGCACGCGGCTGCCGTTCCTCGACGACACCTTCGACGCCGTCACCATCTCCTACGGCCTGCGCAACTTCGTCGACCCCGTCAAGGGCCTGCGGGAGATGCTCCGCGTGACCCGCCCCGGCGGCCGGCTGGTCGTGTGCGAGTTCAGCACCCCGACCAACGGCGCCTTCCGGTCGCTCTACATGGACGGCTTCATGCGCGCGCTGCCGCGGATCGCGTCGGTGACCGCGAGCGCGAGCGACGCCTACGTCTACCTCGCCGAGTCCATCCTCGCCTGGCCCGACCAGGCGGGCCTCGCCGACCTGGTGGCCGAGGCGGGCTGGAAGCGCCCGGAGTGGCGCAACCTCACCGGCGGCATCGTGGCCCTGCACCGGGCGACCGCCTGATCCTGCCGCGATTTAGCGCACGTGATCGTGCCTAAATCTGCAGGTCAGGGTGCGTGAGGCAGGTCACCACCCCGGCGTGACGCACGCCGCATCCGAGTCCTAGACTGTGGCCCGCGCCACTCGTGAAGACATTCACAAAGTCACATGTCCTCACTCCGCCCGGCGCTGGTCACACCGGAAGGGAATCGATGGAGCTCTACACCCCGGTCCTCGCCCTGGCGCTGCTCGCGACGGGTTTCGCGGTCTTCTCCGTCGTCATCAGCGCCTTCACCGGCCCCAAGCGCTACAACCGGGCAAAGCTCGACTCCTACGAGTGCGGCATCGAGCCGACGCCGCAGCCGATCGGCGGCGGCCGCATCCCGGTGAAGTACTTCATCACCGCGATGCTCTTCATCATCTTCGACATCGAGATCATCTTCCTCTACCCCTGGGCCGTCCACTTCGACGCGATGGCGCTGTTCGGGCTGGTCGAGATGGTCCTCTTCATCGGCACGGTCTTCGTCGCCTACGCATATGTGTGGCGACGCGGCGGACTGGATTGGGACTGATTCATGGGACTTGAAGAGAAGCTGCCCAACGGGGTCCTGCTGACCACGGTCGAGGGCGTCGCCGGCTACATGCGCAAGGCCTCGTTCTGGCCCGCGACCTTCGGCCTGGCCTGCTGCGCCATCGAGATGATGACCACCGGCGGCCCGAAGTACGACCTCGCCCGCTACGGCATGGAGGTCTTCCGCGCGAGCCCGCGCCAGGCCGACCTGATGATCGTCGCCGGTCGCGTGAGCCAGAAGATGGCCCCGGTCCTGCGCCAGATCTACGACCAGATGCCCGAGCCCAAGTGGGTGCTGGCCATGGGCGTGTGCGCCTCGTCGGGCGGCATGTTCAACAACTACGCCATCGTCCAGGGCGTCGACCACGTCGTCCCCGTGGACATGTACCTCCCCGGCTGCCCGCCGCGCCCGGAGATGCTCATCGACGCGATCCTCAAGCTGCACGACCAGGTCCAGCAGACCAAGCTGGGCGTCAACCGCCGCACCGAGATCGCCGAGCTCGAGACCGCCGCGCTGCGCGCCCTGCCGACCTCGGACATGAAGGGCCTGCTGCGGTGAGCGACGACAAGACCGACCAGAACAAGGCAGCCCGACCGGCCGAGGAGAGCAACCTCGAGAAGGCCAAGCAGGAGACCGGCACCGGCAGCGGCGTCGCCGAGCCCGCGCCGGAGCAGTCCCCGGAGAACGTCCCCGCGCCGACCGGCGAGGTCCGCGCGGTCGGCGTACGCCACGGCATGTTCGGTGCGTCCGGCACCGGCGACACCTCCGGCTACGGCGGCCTGGTCAGTGCCACGGTCTTCCCGGCCCCGTCGCAGCGCCCCTACGGCGGTTGGTTCGACGAGGTCGCCGACGCCCTCGAGGCCCGGTTGTCGGCCACCGACCTCACCGCCGCCATCGAGAGCGTCGTGGTCCACCGCGGGGAGATCACCTTCCACGTGCGTCGCGAGGACCTGCCCTTCGTCGCGCAGATGCTGCGCGACGACGAGGCGCTGCGCTTCGAGTTCTGCTCCGGCGTCAGCGGCGTGCACTACCCCGAGGACACCGGGCGCGAGCTGCACGCGGTCTACCACCTCACCTCGATGACCCACAACCGGCGCATCCGGGTCGAGGTGACCGCGCCGGACAGCGACCCGCACGTGCCGAGCCTGGTGAGCATCTACCCGACGCTCGACTGGCACGAGCGCGAGACGTACGACATGTTCGGGCTGATCTTCGACGGTCACCCCGCTCTGACCCGGGTGCTCATGCCGGACGACTGGCCGGGCCACCCGCAGCGCAAGGACTACCCGCTAGGCGGCATCCCCGTGGAGTACAAGGGCGGCAGCATTCCTCCGCCCGACCAGCGCAGGAGCTACAGCTGATGAGCACCGAGACGAGCACCGCCAACCAGCAGGACCTGTACGCCGCTCCCGGCGAGACGAGCCAGGGCCGCGTCTTCACCGTCACCGGTCAGGACTGGGACTCCATCACCCAGAGCATCGGCGACGCCGCCGAGGAGCGGGTCGTGGTCAACATGGGACCGCAGCACCCCTCGACGCACGGCGTGCTGCGCCTCATCCTCGAGCTCGAGGGTGAGACGGTCACCGAGGCACGGTGCGGCATCGGCTACCTGCACACCGGCATCGAGAAGAACATGGAGTACCGATCCTGGGTGCAGGGCACGACCTTCTGCACCCGCATGGACTACCTCTCCCCGTTCTACAACGAGGCGACCTACGTCCTCGGCGTCGAGCGGCTGCTCGACATCGAGGACGACATCCCGGAGAAAGCGCAGGTCATGCGCGTGCTCCTGATGGAGCTCAACCGGATCTCCTCCCACCTCGTCGCGATCGCGACCGGCGGCATGGAGATCGGCGCGCTGACCGTCATGACGATCGGGTTCCGCGAGCGCGAGCTGGTCCTCGACCTGTTCGAGCTGATCACGGGACTGCGGATGAACCACGCCTTCTTCCGCCCCGGCGGTGTCGCCCAGGACCTGCCGCCCGGCGCGCTCGACGAGATCCGCGACTTCATCGCACTGATGAAGAAGCGCCTTCCCGAGTACGCCGCCCTCTGCAACGCCAACCCGATCTTCAAGGGGCGGCTCGAGGGGGTCGGTCACCTCGACCTGGCCGGCTGCATGGCGCTCGGCATGACCGGCCCGGTGCTCCGCTCGACCGGCTACGCCTGGGACCTGCGCAAGACCCAGCCCTACAGCGGCTACGAGGACTACGACTTCGAGGTCCAGACCTGGGACACGTGCGACTCCTACGGCCGCTTCCGCATCCGCCTCAACGAGATGTGGGAGTCGCTGAAGATCGTCGGGCAGTGCGCCGACCGCCTCGCCGGCCTCGAGGGCGCTCCGGTGATGGTGTCGGACAAGAAGATCGCCTGGCCCAGCCAGCTCGCGATCGGCAGCGACGGCATGGGCAACAGCCTCGATCACATCCGCCACATCATGGGGGAGTCGATGGAGGCGCTGATCCACCACTTCAAGCTGGTCACGGAGGGCTTCCGGGTCCCCGCCGGCCAGGCGTACGTCCCGATCGAGTCCCCGCGCGGCGAGCTGGGCGCGCACGTCGTCTCCGACGGCGGCACGCGTCCTTTCCGCGCGCACTTCCGGGACCCGTCGTTCACCAACCTCCAGGCGACGAGCGTGATGAGTGAGGGCGGCATGGTCGCCGACGTCATCGTCGCCATCGCCTCCATCGACCCCGTCATGGGAGGAGTCGACCGATGAGCGAGCCCACGACCGGCCTCGACGAGAAGACCTGGACCGAGCTGCGCGAGATCGCCGCCCGCTACCCCCAGGCCCGTTCGGGCCTGCTCCCGATGCTGCACCTCGTGCAGTCGGTCGAGGGGCGCATCACCCCCGAGGGCATCGAGGCCTGCGCCGAGGTGCTCGGCATCAGCGCTGCCGAGGTCAACGGTGTCGCGACCTTCTACACGATGTACAAGCGCAAGCCCGTCGGTGACTACCACGTCGGTGTGTGCACCAACACACTGTGCGCGGTGATGGGCGGCGACTTGATCTTCGAGCGGCTCAAGGACCACCTCGACGTCGGCAACGACGAGACGACCGAGGACGGGAAGATCACCCTCGAGCACGTCGAGTGCAACGCGGCGTGCGACTACGCCCCGGTGATGATGGTCAACTGGGAGTTCATGGACAACCAGACCCCCGAGTCGGCCGTCCGGGTCGTGGACGACCTGCGCGCCGGCAAGGAGGTCCACTCGACCCGCGGTCCGCGCCTGGGCACCTGGCGCGAGGCCGAGCGGGTGCTCGCCGGCTTCCCCGACGACCGCGCCGACGAGGGCCCCGCGGCCGGCGCGCCGTCGCTCGTCGGCCTCAAGATCGCGCGCGAAAACGGTTGGACGGCCGGCACGGACACCTCCGACCAGGACGCCACGCCCACGAAGGGAGACGACCAGTGACCGACACCCTCACCCCGGTCCTCACCGACAACTGGGACGCCAAGCGCGCCTGGACCCTGGCCTCCTACGAGGAGCGTGGCGGCTATGCCGCACTCGACAAGGCCTTCGCCATGGCCCCCGACGACGTGATCAACGCCGTCAAGGAGTCCGGCCTGCGCGGCCGCGGCGGCGCGGGCTTCCCCACCGGCATGAAGTGGGGCTTCATCCCGCAGGACAACCCGAAGCCGAAGTACCTCGTCGTCAACGCCGACGAGTCCGAGCCGGGCACCTGCAAGGACACCCCGCTCATGCTGGCCAGCCCGCACACCCTGGTCGAGGGCGTCATCCTCAGCTCGTACGCCATCCGCGCCAACACCGCCTTCATCTACGTCCGCGGCGAGATCATCCACGTCATCCGCCGCCTCCAGCGCGCGGTGCAGGAGGCCTACCTCGCCGGCCACCTCGGCACGAACATCCACGGCTCGGGCTACGACCTGGACCTGATCGTCCACGCCGGCGCGGGCGCCTACATCTGCGGCGAGGAGACGGCGTTGCTCGAGGGCCTCGAGGGCCGTCGCGGCCAGCCTCGGCTGCGCCCGCCGTTCCCCGCCGTCGCCGGGCTCTACGCCAGCCCGACGGTCATCAACAACGTCGAGTCGATCGCCTCGGTGCCGAGCATCATCAACCACGGTGCCGCCTGGTTCGCCGGCATGGGCACCGAGAAGTCCAACGGCTACGGCATCTTCAGCCTCTCGGGCCACGTCACCCGCCCCGGCCAGTACGAAGCCCCGCTCGGCATCACGCTGCGCGAGCTCATCGACCTCGCCGGCGGCATGCGCGAGGGCCACGAGCTGAAGTTCTGGACCCCCGGCGGCTCGAGCACCCCGCTGCTGACCCCCGAGCACCTCGACGTCCCCCTCGACTTCGAGTCGGTGGGAGCCGCAGGATCCATGCTCGGCACCCGGGCGCTGCAGCTCTTCGACGAGACCACCTGCGTGGTCCGCGCGGTGCTGCGCTGGACCGAGTTCTACAAGCACGAGTCCTGCGGCAAGTGCACGCCGTGCCGCGAGGGCACGTGGTGGCTGACCCAGACGCTGGCGAAGCTGGAGAAGGGGCAGGGCAGCGAGTCCGACCTCGACCTCCTGCTCGACCAGTGCGACAACATCCTGGGCCGCTCCTTCTGTGCCCTCGGTGACGGTGCCACCAGCCCGATCTCCAGCTCGATCCAGCACTTCCGCGACGAGTACCTCGCACACCTGACCCACGGCGGCTGTCCGTTCGACCCCGCCGCCTCCACCGCCTTCCCGTCCAGCACCAGCGCACCCGTGGGAGCCACTGCATGACCACCACTCCTGAGCGCACCGAGGTCGAGACGGTCACCCTGACCATCGACGGCGTCCAGGTCAGCGTCCCCAAGGACACGCTGGTCATCCGCGCCGCCGAGCAGGTCGGCGTACAGATCCCGCGCTTCTGCGACCACCCGCTGCTCGACCCGGTCGGCGCCTGCCGCCAGTGCCTGGTCGACATCCCCGACGCAGGCAACGGCCGCGGCTTCCCCAAGCCCCAGGCCTCCTGCACGCTGCCGGTCGCCGAGGGCATGGTCGTCAACACCCAGGCGACCAGTGAGGTGGCCGACAAGGCCCAGCAGGGCGTGATGGAGTTCCTGCTGATCAACCACCCGCTCGACTGCCCGGTCTGCGACAAGGGCGGCGAGTGCCCCCTGCAGAACCAGGCGATGAGCAACGGGCGCGGTGAGAGCCGCTTCAACGAGTCCGGTGGCGTGAAGCGCACCTTCCCCAAGCCGATCAACATCTCCGCGCAGGTGCTGCTGGACCGCGAGCGCTGCGTGCTGTGCGCGCGCTGCACCCGCTTCTCCGAGCAGGTCGCCGGCGACCCGTTCATCGCCCTCGCCGAGCGCGGTGCGCTCCAGCAGGTAGCGATCTACGAGCGCGAGCCCTTCGAGAGCTACTTCTCCGGCAACACGATCCAGATCTGCCCGGTGGGCGCGCTCACCTCGGCCGACTACCGGTTCCGCTCGCGGCCCTTCGACCTGGTCTCGACGCCGGGCGTGGCCGAGCACGACGCCTGCGGCGCCGCCATCCGCGTCGACCACCGTCGCGGCAAGGTGATGCGCCGTCTCGCCGGCAACGAGCCCGAGGTCAACGAGGAGTGGATCAGCGACAAGGACCGCTTCGCGTTCCGCTACACCCAGGTCGAGGACCGCATCACCTACCCCCGGATCCGCGAGGACGGCGTGCTGCGCCCCGCCTCGTGGCCCGAGGCCTTCGCCGTCGCCGCCCGCGGGCTGCGTGACGCGGGGGCGGCCGCGGTCCTCACTGGCGGTCGGCTGACCGTCGAGGACGCCTACGCCTACGCCAAGTTCGCCCGCGTCGCGCTCGACACCAACGACGTCGACTTCCGCGCCCGCCCGCACAGCGCCGAGGAGGCGAGCTTCCTCGCCTCGCAGGTCGCGCTGTCCGGCGACGTGACCTACTCCGACCTCGAGGCGGCCCCGGTCGTGGTGCTGCTGGGCCTCGAGCCCGAGGACGAGGCGGCCACCATCTTCCTGCGGCTGCGCAAGGCGGCCCGCACGGGGCGTACGCAGGTCGTGTCCGTGGCGCCCTTCACCTCGCGCGGCCTGCGCAAGATGAACGGTCGCCTCGTCGCGACCGCGCCGGGCGCCGAGGTCGAGGCCATCGGCTCGCTCCGGGACGCCGAGCACGGGGTCACCAAGGACGCCGTGATCCTCGTCGGCGAGCGCCTCGCGCAGACCCACGGGGCGCTGACCGCCGCGGTGGAGCTCGCCCGCAGCACCGGCGCCCGGCTCGCCTGGGTGCCGCGTCGCGCCGGTGACCGTGGTGCGGTCGAGGCCGGCGCGCTGCCCAACCTGCTGCCGGGCGGTCGCCCCGTCACCGAGGCCTCGGCCCGGGTCGACGTGGCCGCCGCGTGGGGCGTGGACTCGCTGCCCGCGCAGGTCGGTCGCGACGGCAACGCCATCGTCGCCGCGCTCGTCAAGGGCGACCTCGGCGGCCTCGTGGTCGCCGGTGTCGACCCCGACGACACCGCGGACCCCGCCGCCTTCCGCGCCGCCCTCGGCGCGGCCGGCTTCGTGGTCAGCCTCGAGCTGCGTGAGACCGACGTGACCCGTGCCGCCGACGTCGTGCTCCCGGTCGCGCCGGTCACCGACAAGTCCGGCACGTTCGTGACATGGGACGCCCGCACCCGCGACTTCGTCGCCGTCTTCAGCAACCCTGCGTCCCTGCCCGACCTGCGCGTGCTGTCGGGGATCGCCGACGAGCTCGGCCGCCCGCTCGGCTTCCGCACGGTGGAGCAGGTGCGCGCGGAGATGCAGGCCCTCGGCCCGTGGGACGGCGCCCGTCCGGCGCTCGACGCAGGCAAGGCGCCGAAGGCCCCGAAGGCGAAGGCCGGTGCGCTCGCCCTCGCGACCTGGAAGCAGCTGATCGACCTCGGCTCGATGCAGGACGGTGAAGCGCACCTGCGCGCCACCGCTCGCACACCCGTGGCGCGCCTGAGCCGGGCGACGTACGAGTCGGTGTTCGGCATGCTCGACGCCGGCCAGGACCCGGTCGCCACCATCTCCGGCGACCGCGGCAGCATCACGCTGCCGGTGGTGGTCGCCGACCTCCCCGACGACGTGGTCTGGGTCCCGGCCCGCTCCGTCGGCCGGGGTGTCCTCGCCGATCTCGCCTCGCCGGGCTCCTCGGTGATCGTGAAGGGAGCCAAGTGATGCCCATCCTGCCCCTGGCGGCCTCGCTGCCCGACGCGGACCTGGCCCAGTTCGGTCAGGACCCGTGGTGGGTGATCGTCCTCAAGGCGGTCTTCATCTTCCTGGTCCTGGTGCTGCTGACGCTCTTCAACATCTGGTTCGAGCGCCGCGTCGTGGCCCGCATGCAGCACCGCGTCGGCCCCAACGTGCACGGCCCCTTCGGCCTGCTCCAGTCGCTCGCCGACGGCGTGAAGCTGGCGCTGAAGGAGGACATCATCCCCAAGGCGGCCGACAAGGTCGTCTTCCTGCTCGCGCCGGTCATCGCCGTGGTGCCGGCCTTCGTGACCTGGTCGGTCATCCCGTTCGGCCCGGAGGTCAGCTTCTTCGGCGAGCGCACGCCGCTCCAGCTCACCGACATGCCCGTGGCCGTCCTGTTCGTCATGGCGATCGCCTCGATCGGCATCTACGGCATCGTGCTGGGTGGCTGGTCCTCGGGCTCGACCTACTCGCTCCTCGGCGGCCTGCGCTCGAGCGCGCAGATGATCTCCTACGAGGTCGCGATGGGCCTGGCGCTCGTGGCGGTCTTCCTCTACGCCGGGTCGATGTCGACCTCCGAGATCGTCGCCGCCCAGGACGACCTCTGGTTCGGCCTGATCCTGCTCCCGTCCTTCGTCATCTTCGTCATCTCGATGGTCGGCGAGACCAACCGCGCCCCCTTCGACCTCCCGGAGGCCGAGGGCGAGCTGGTCGGCGGGTTCCACACTGAGTACTCCAGCCTGAAGTTCGCGCTGTTCTTCCTGGCCGAGTACATCAACCTCGCGACCGTGTCGGCCATCGCCACCACGCTCTTCCTCGGCGGCTGGGCCGCGCCGTGGGGCGTCGAGCACGTCTGGGCCGGCGCCAACTCCGGCTACTGGCCGCTGCTGTGGTTCTTCGGCAAGGTCTTCCTCTTCATCTTCATGTTCGTCTGGCTGCGCGGCTCACTGCCCCGCATGCGCTACGACCAGTTCATGGCGCTGGGCTGGAAGGTCCTGATCCCGGTCTCGCTGGCCTGGATCGTGGCCGTCGCCACCATCCGCGTCATCTCGCTCGAGGGCGACGTCAACCGCACCTACCTCGTGGCCGCGATCGCGGTCCTGCTCGTGATCACCGTCGGCCTGATGTTCCTGGGCGACAGCGACGGCGAGGGCGAGGAGGCGCCGGTCGAGGCCGACCGCGAGCCCCACGACGCGTTCGCGGGCGGCTTCCCCGTCCCGCCGATGCCGCAGGGCGGTGCCGTACGCGGCGGCGCCGCGCCGCTGACGTTCGAGTCGGGCCGCACCACCGTCACCGCTGCAGCGGAGGAGAACCATGAGTGAGTCCCAGGACCCCACGAGCCCGGAGGGTGCCAAGCAGCGCGTCTGGGACCCGATCGCGGGCTTCGGCGTCACCTTCCGCACGATGTTCAAGAAGGTCGTCACCGAGCAGTACCCGTTCGAGAAGCTCCCGACGGCGCCGCGCTTCCACGGTCGGCACCAGCTCAACCGCTGGCCCGACGGGCTGGAGAAGTGCATCGGCTGCGAGCTGTGCGCGTGGGCCTGCCCGGCGGACGCGATCTACGTCGAGGGTGCCTCCAACACCGAGGACGAGCGCTTCAGCCCCGGCGAGCGCTACGGCCGCGTCTACCAGATCAACTACCTGCGCTGCATCCTGTGCGGGCTGTGCATCGAGGCGTGCCCGACCCGCGCGCTGACGATGACCAACGAGTACGAGCTGGCCGACGACAACCGCGCCGACCTGATCTACGAGAAGTCCGACCTGCTCGCCCCGCTGCTGCCCGGCATGGAGCAGCCGCCGCACCCGATGCGCCTGGGCGACGACGAGGGCGACTACTACAGGGGGACCACACGATGACGTTCTGGCTCCTCGCCCCGCTCATGGTGGCGGCGGCGCTCGGCATCCTGTTCGTCCGCAAGGCCGTGCACGCCGCGCTGCTGCTCGCGGTCGTGATGATCAGCCTGGCGGTCCTCTACGCCGTGCTGGACGCGCCGTTCCTCTTCGCGGTGCAGATCATCGTCTACACCGGCGCCATCCTCATGCTGTTCCTCTTCGTGATGATGCTGATCGGTGTCGACGCCTCCGACTCCACCGTCGAGACGATCCGCGGCCAGCGGGTCATGGCCGTCGTCCTGGGCCTGCTCTTCGGCATTGTCCTGGTCGTCGGGATCGGCCAGGTCACCTTCGGGACCGTGGTGGGCCTCGACGAGGCCAACGCCGGCGGCAACGTCCCGGCCATCGCCAACATCCTGTTCAGCAAGTACGTCTTCGCCTTCGAGGCCACCAGCGCGCTGCTGATCACCGCCGCGCTCGGTGCGATGGTGCTCGCCCACCGCGAGCGTCTGACCCCGAAGCTCGGCCAGGCCGACCTCGCGGCACAGCGCATGCGTGACTACGCCGAGCACGGCAAGCACCTCGGCCCGCTGCCCTCGCCCGGTGTGTACGCCCGCCACAACGCCGTCGACACCCCGGCCCTGCTGCCCGACGGCACCGCCGCCGAGTCGTCGGTGTCCCGGGTCCTGGTCGCCCGCGGCACCGTGCGCTCGGCCCCGGCGCTCGCCGACGACATCGACGACGTACGCCGCCAGATCGGCGGCCTGGACGGGCACGGCGACCCGACCACGATGCCCGAGACCTCCGGCAAGGCCGGCGCGCCGGCGCACACCGAAGAGGACGTGCAGAAGGGCGAGGAGAAGTGACCCAGTACATCGTCTTGTCGGCGATCCTCTTCACCATCGGCTGCGTGGGTGTCCTCACCCGCCGCAACGCGATCGTGGTGTTCATGTGCGTGGAGCTGATGCTCAACGCCTGCAACCTCGCCTTCGTCGCCTTCGCCAAGCAGCACGGCAACCTCGACGGCCAGATCACCGCCTTCTTCGTGATGGTGGTGGCGGCTGCCGAGGTCGTGATCGGCCTCGCGATCATCATGACCATCTTCCGCACGCGACGCTCGGCCTCGGTCGACGACGCCAGCCTGCTGAAGTACTGAGGGAGAGCTCGTGAACCTGTTGTCCCAGTCGGTCCTTCGCGCGGCCGAAGGCACCGAGATCCCGGTGGTCGCACCCGACGCCGGCGCCGGTGGTGTGTTCGACCTGCTGTGGCTGGTCATCGCGCTGCCGCTGCTCGGCGCGTTCCTGCTGCTCGGCGTGGCGCCCTTCCTCAAGGGCTCACCCAAGGCGGCACTCGACAAGCACGGCCACCTCCTCGGCACCGCCACCTCGGTGTCGTCCTTCGTGCTCAGCCTGGTGCTGTTCGTCTCGCTGCTCGGTCGCGGCGAGGAGGAGCGCCAGGTCGGCCAGCAGCTCTGGACGTGGTTCGAGACGGCGACGATCAGCGTCGGCATGGACCTGCTCTACGACCCGCTCGCCGCGCTGTTCCTGCTGCTGATCACCGGCGTCGGCTCGCTGATCCACGTCTACGCGATCGGCTACATGGAGCACGACCCGCGTCGCCGCCGGTTCTTCGGCTACCTCAACCTCTTCGTCGCGGCGATGCTCACGCTGATCCTCTCGGCGAACTTCGTCGGCCTGTTCCTGGGCTGGGAGGGCGTCGGCCTGGCGTCGTACCTGCTCATCGGCTTCTGGCAGCACAAGCCCTCGGCTGCCGCCGCGGCCAAGAAGGCCTTCGTCATCAACCGCGTCGGTGACATCGGCCTCTCGCTGGCGATCGCCCTCATGTTCGCCACCTTCGGCACCACCGACTTCGCGGCGGTCAGCGAGGTGGCCGGCGAGGCCGACCAGGGCACGCTCAACGCCCTTGGCCTGCTGCTCCTCCTCGGTGCCTGCGGCAAGTCCGCGCAGGTCCCGCTGCAGGCGTGGCTGCTCGACGCGATGGAGGGCCCGACCCCGGTCTCCGCCCTGATCCACGCGGCGACCATGGTCACCGCCGGTGTCTACCTCGTGGTCCGGTCCAACTTCATCTACGAGCTCACCCCGGTCGCCCAGACCGCGGTCGTCGTCGTCGCGACGGTCACGCTCCTGTGGGGTGCGATCCTCGGCTGCGCCAAGGACGACATCAAGAAGGCGCTCGCCGGCTCCACCATGAGCCAGATCGGCTACATGATGCTGGCCGCAGGACTGGGCCCGGCCGGTTATCCCTACGCGATCTTCCACCTGCTCACCCACGGCTTCTTCAAGGCCAACATGTTCCTGGGAGCCGGCTCGGTGATGCACGGGATGAACGACGACGTCGACATGCGCCACTACGGCGCGCTGCGCAAGGCGATGCCGGTCACGTTCCTGACCTTCGCCATGGGCTACCTCGCGATCATCGGCTTCCCCGGCTTCTCGGGCTTCTGGTCCAAGGACCGGATCATCGAGACCGCGCTCGCCGAGAACCTGTTCGTCGGGCTCCTCGCCCTGCTCGGAGCCGGCATCACCGCGTTCTACATGACCCGCCTGATGCTGATGACGTTCTTCACCGAGAAGCGCTGGGCCCAGGACGTCCACCCGCACGAGTCGCCGAAGGTGATGACCTTCCCGCTCATCGTGCTGGCGGCGCTCTCGGTCCTGGGTGGCGTGCTGCTGCTCGGCGACTGGATCAAGACCTGGCTGGAGCCGGTCACCGGGACCGTGGAGCACCACGAGCCGCCGCTGCCCGCCCTCGTGATCACGCTGATCATCACCGCGGTGGTCGCGATCGGCGTCGCTGCCGCCTGGTTCCTCGTCGGCCGACGCGAGATCCCGCGTGAGGCCCCGCAGGACGTGTCCTTCGCGACCCGTGCGGCCCGCGCCGACCTCTACGGCGACGCGATCAACGACGCCGTCGTGGTGCGTCCCGGTGCCTCGCTCGTCGGTGGACTGGCCACCTTCGACCGCGTCGGCGTCGACGGTGCCGTCGAGGGCGGGTCCGCTGCCGTCGGGGGGCTCAGCTCCACGCTGCGACGTGTCCAGAACGGCTTCGTCCGCTCCTACGCCCTGTCCCTCCTCGCCGGGGCCCTGCTGGTCGTCCTGGCCCTCCTGGCGGTGAACCTCGGATGATGCTCACTATCCTCATTCTGCTGCCGCTGGTCGGCGCGGTCGTCACGGCCTTCGTGCCCGGTGCGCTCGCCCGGCTGGTCGGCCTCGGCTTCGCGGCCGCGACCCTGCTTGCAGGCGTCGTCACCGCCACCCGCTACTCCGTGGGCGGCGGCATGCAGCTCACCGAGACCCACGTCTGGATCGAGTCCCTCGGGGTGCACTACGCCCTGGGCGTCGACGGCCTCGGCCTGCTGATGGTGCTGCTCACCGTCGTGCTGGTGCCGATCGTGCTCCTCGCCGGTTGGAAGGAGTCCGACGAGCCGGGCAACAGCGGGGCCAAGGCGTTCTTCGCCTGGACCCTCGCCCTCGAGGCGATGTCGCTGGCCGTCTTCACCGCCACCGACGTGCTGCTCTTCTACGTCGTCTTCGAGGCCACGCTCATCCCGGCCTACTTCCTCATCGGCGGGTTCGGTCGCGCCGGTCGAGGTCGTGCGGCGACCAAGTTCCTGATCTACCAGCTCGCGGGCGGACTGATCATGCTCGCCTCGGTGATCGGCCTCTACGTCGTCTCCGCCGACGCCGGCAACCCGAGCTTCCTCATCAGCGACCTCGCCGCGATCGACATCGACCCGATCACGCAGCGCTGGCTGTTCGCCGGCTTCTTCATCGCCTTCGCGATCAAGGCACCGATGTTCCCGGTGCACACCTGGCTGGCCGACACGACCGAGAAGGCGACCACCGGCACCTCGGTGCTGCTGGTCTGCATCCTCGACAAGATCGGCACGTTCGGCATGCTGCGCTTCTGCCTCGGGCTGCTGCCCGACGCCTCGCAGTGGGCCACGCCGGTGGTCGTGGTGCTCGCGCTGGTCTCGATCATCTACGGCGCGCTCGTGGCGATCGGCCAGGACGACGTCCTGCGCCTGATCGGCCTCACGTCGCTGTCGCACTTCGGCTTCATCGTGCTGGGCATCTTCGTCTTCAGCTCGACCGGCAGCGCCGGGGCGATTCTCTACATGGTCAACCACGGCATCGCGACCGCGCTGATGTTCCTGGTGGCCGGGTTCCTGATCCGGCGCACCGGCACGGCGTCGATCCGCGAGATGGGCGGCGTCGAGAAGGCCGCCCCGGTCCTCGCGGGCTTCTTCCTCGTCGGCGGCCTCGCCGCCGCCGGCCTGCCGGGGCTGTCGCCGTTCGTCTCCGAGATGATGGTCATCATCGCCGCCTTCGACCACCACTGGCTGGTCGGCTCGGTCGCGGTGCTCGCCATCGTCCTGGCCGCGTTCTACGCGCTCTGGATGTACCAGCGCACGATGACCGGCCCCGGTCGCGAGGGCGCTGCCGTGGTGCCCGACCTCGACCGGCGTGAGGTCGGCATCCTCGCCCCGCTGCTGCTCGCGCTCGTGCTGTTCGGCTTCTACCCGATGCCGCTGCTCGACGTCATCAACCCGTTCGTCCAGGACTCGCTCGCGAGCGTGGGCATCGGCCAGGAGGGTGGTCCCCAGTGACCGAGTTCGTGAAGCCGAGCATCCAGTACTTCGAGCTCTGGCCCCTGCTGGCGGTCTTCGGCGTCGCCTGCCTCGGCGTCGTCATCGAGGCCTTCGCGCCGCGCGCGGTGCGCTACACCGCCCAGGTCACGGTGGCCCTCCTCGGCCTCGTCGGTGCCCTGGTCGGCGTCGTGCTGGTGGCCCGCGACGTCCAGTCGTACGACGACGGCGCCGCCCGCGGTGTCTTCGCGGTCGGCGGCACGATCGCCGTCGACGGCCCGAGCCTGTTCATCTGGGGCCTGGTGCTGTCGCTGGCGATCGCGGGCGTGCTGCTGTTCGCCGAGCGTCACCTCGACGGCGGCGTCTCGGCCTTCGCCGGCCAGGCGGCCACGGTGCCCGGGACCGACGCGGAGACCGCGGCGATCGCGGCGAGGCGTGAGCACACCGAGGTCTACCCGCTGATGATGTTCGCGGTGTTCGGGATGATGCTGTTCCCCGCGGCCAACGACCTGCTGACGATGTTCGTCGGCCTCGAGGTGCTCTCCCTCCCGCTCTACCTGCTGAGCGGCCTCGCCCGTCGTCGTCGCCTGCTGAGCCAGGAGTCCGCGCTCAAGTACTTCCTGCTCGGTGCCTTCTCCTCGGGTTTCTTCCTCTACGGCGCGGCGCTCCTCTACGGCTACGCCGGGTCGATGGACTTCGCCGCCATCAACGAGGCCGTGCGCAACGACGTCGGCAGCTCCAGCCTGCTGCTCATCGGCACCGGCCTGCTCTCGGTCGGCCTGCTCTTCAAGGTCGGTGCGGTGCCCTTCCAGGCCTGGACCCCCGACGTCTACCAGGGCGCGCCGACTCCCGTGGTGGCCTTCATGGCCGCCGGCACCAAGGTCGCGGCCTTCGGTGCGCTGATGCGCCTGTTCTACGTCGCCCTCGGCGCGGACCGCTGGTCGTGGCAGCCGATGCTGTGGATCATCGCGATCCTGTCGATGTTCGTCGGCGCGGCACTGGCCATCACCCAGAGCGACATCAAGCGCCTGCTGGCCTACTCCTCGGTCGCGCACACCGGCTTCATCCTGACCGGCGTGCTGGGCGTCCAGGCCTCCGACCAGCTCGCGGTCGGCGAGATCACCTCGCTCCAGGCGGTGCTCTTCTACCTCACCACCTACGGCTTCGCGACGATCGGCGCCTTCGCCGTCGTCAGCCTCGTGCGTGACAGCGGAGGCGAGACGACGGCCATCGAGCGGTGGGCCGGGTTGGGCAAGGAGTCGCCCGTGGTGGCGGCGGTCTTCGCCTTCTTCCTCCTCGCGATGGCGGGCATCCCGCTCACGTCCGGC
Source organism: Nocardioides furvisabuli (assembly GCF_021083185.1). Classification (GTDB taxonomy): domain Bacteria; phylum Actinomycetota; class Actinomycetes; order Propionibacteriales; family Nocardioidaceae; genus Nocardioides; species Nocardioides furvisabuli. The sequence continues at coordinate 384,008 of NZ_JAIGQB010000001.1, forward strand.
TTCGTCGGCAAGCTCGCGGTGTTCTCCGCGGCGCTCGCTGCGGGCGCCTGGCCGGTGGTGGTGGCGGCCGTGCTCGCCAGCATCGTCGCGGCGTTCCTCTACGTCCGGGTCATCAAGGTCATGTACTTCGACGAGCCCGTCGGGGCCGGTCCGAGCGTGGCCTACCCGTCGGTCCTGACCGCGACGACCATCGCCGTGGGCGCTGCGCTGACCCTCGTCCTGGGCGTCATCCCGGGCCCGGTGCTCGACCTGGCGGGGGTTGCAGGAGAATTCATCAGGTGACCGACTCGCCCCTCGCACTGCCCGTCGTCGACGCCGAGCTCGAGCAGCGGCTGGTCGGCCGGCTGGCGCGCATCGAGGAGCTGCTCGAGGGCCACTGCCGCAGCCGTACGCCGTACGTCACGCGGGCCGCCACGCACCTCATGATGGCCGGTGGGAAACGCTTCCGGCCGCTGCTGGTGCTGCTCGCCTCTGAGGTCGGCCCGCACCCGGAGGCCGACGAGGTGGAGACGGCCGCGTGCGTCGTCGAGCTCACCCACGTCGCCTCGCTCTACCACGACGACGTCATGGACGAGGCGGCCCTGCGCCGCGGGGCCGACACGGCCAACGCCCGCTGGGACAACCACGTCGCGATCCTCACCGGCGACTTCCTCTTCGGCCGCTCCTCCGAGCTCACCGCCGACCTCGGTCCCGACGCCGTACGCATCCAGGCGCGCACCTTCACCCGGCTGGTCGAGGGGCAGATCCTCGAGACGGTGAAGCCGGAGCCGGGGGAGGACCCGCTCGCCCACTACCTCGAGGTCGTGGCCGGCAAGACCGGGTCCCTCATCGCGACGTCGGCCCGCTACGGCGCGATGTTCGCCGGTGCCCGCCAGGAGGTCGTCGAGGCGCTGAGCGCCTACGGGGAGATCGTCGGCTCGGCGTTCCAGCTCTCCGACGACATCCTCGACATCGACTCGGAGTCCGACACCTCGGGCAAGACGCCCGGCACCGACCTCCGCGAGGGCGTACCCACCCTGCCGGTGCTCATGGCGCAGGCCTCGACCGACCCGGCGGACGCCCGCCTGCTCGAGCTCCTCGGCCGCCCGCTCACCGACGACGCCGAGCACGCCGAGGCCCTCGCCCTGCTGCGTGCGCACCCCGCCATGGTGCGGGCCCGCGACTACGTCCTCGGGCAGGCCGCGCAGGCCAAGAAGCTGCTCGAGGTGCTCGACCCCGGCCCCGTGCGCGAGGCGCTGGAGTCGTTCGCCGACATCGTGGCCAACCGCTCCGCCTGATCCGGACGGGCCCACGCACGACTGGCCACCATCCCGGTGCTCGGTGGTGCTCGACGCGCGCCGGTCTTTCGGCTGGTACGCGGAGGGCGTCCCGGCCCGGGTCTGGCAGCCCGTGGTCCGCGCGGTCGACAAGCCGGCTGCCCGCGCCGTCATGCCTGCGCAGTGGTTCGCGGAGCGAGCCCGAGTGTGAGCACCGCGCGCGCCTGATGCCACGACTCCACCGGCACCCGTGCCTGTGACCCCGCCATCACATGGTGGCGGGGTGCGGGGCGGGGTCATCTTCGGGGTGACGGGATCCGGGGTGGGCCTGGACCTGCTTCGGGTAGGTCGAGTGGGTCGAGTGCGATGGTGCCGGTGTGGTCGCGTCGGTAACGGTGCCCGTGCGGGGACGTCCACTCGAAGACCCCGGGCGCGGTCATCCGGTAGTGCCAGGCGGAGTGGGTCTTCAACCGGTGATGGAACCGGCACAGGGTCGCGAGGTTGTCGGTGTGCGTGGGGCCGGGTTGGGGTCGGCCTTCTGCGTCGGCGTGATGGTCGTACTCGGTGACGTGGTCGACGTCGCAACCCCTTGCGGGGCGACCGCACCACGGGAAAACACAGGCGCGGTCGCGGAGGACCACGCGGTCACGGATCCGGTCCGGGATCGCGTAGCCGGGCGCGGCCTTCGGCTGGTTGAGGTCGATGACCGGCTTGACGGTGACCTTGGTGCGGGAGTCGCCGCACCAGGACTTCAGCTGCTCGAGCAGGAGCAGCCGCTGTCCCTCCTCGAGCCGCCCGGTCGGCCCGAAGACCGTGGTGTCGCCGGACAGGGTGGCGTCGACGTGGGCGTGGAGCACGACTTCCCGCGCGACCGGCAGAGCCTGCCCGTCGTCCGAGCTGTTGGTGTGTCCGTGCTGGAAGAGGTCGAGCGCGGTCTGCGTACGAGCCAGGTCACCCAGCGCCTTCGCGCGGCGGGCATCCAGCGACTCCACGGACCCAAGGGCCTTGAGGGTGGCGGCTCGGTGGGCGAGGGCCTGGTGGAGGTCGAGTCCGTCGGCGAGGTCGACCTCCGCCTCGAGCCGCACGGTGCCGGCGAAGTGGACGTCCTGGTCGTGGATCGTGACGTGGCGCGGGTCTACGTGGAGGTAGCCGTCCTCCGGGTCAGCTGCCGGGTCGGCGGTCGCGAGGTCGTAGCGCTTGATGGTCTCGGCGACGAGGCGGTCGAGCTGCGCGGGGCCGATCCGACCTGCGACCGCGGCGACCTGCGCGTCCACGAACCCGGCTGCCTCACGGGTGAGGGCCGGTGTGGAGTGGACGGTGGCCTCGGCGACTGCGCGGGCCCGCCAGGCCGGCACGCGTCCGGAGTGGACCTGCGCCCACAACCTCGGGAGGCGGTGGCGCAGCTCGAGGGCGTGGCCGATGAGCTTCTTCGCCGACACCGAGGTGATGCCCAGGACAGTGCCGAGCTCGGCGACACAGAACTCCGCCACCAACGGCGTACCCGGTCCTGCGATGGGCTCCTCGTGCTCACACCCCACGACCGTGAAGGTCGCGGCGGAGTGGATGGACTCGGGTGGGTGGAGGTCGGCCCACCGGGCGGCGAGGTCGAGCTGCTCCGCCGCGGCAGCGTCTTCGACAGACCGAGCCGAACGGATCGAGGCGAGCAGGGCCGCGGGGCCGAGGGCGTCTGCCCCGGCCTCTGCCCCTGCTTCCAGTTCCTCGATCATGCGTTCGAGTCTAGAGAAGGGGTCCGACAGCGGGGTGGGGTCTCGACATGCCTCGCTCGTTCCTCGCTCCGGCTGCTCGACCAGCGGGGGAAGCGCTCGATCACCGAGAGCGATGAGGGGCGGTCAGGCGGCGCTGGCGTGGGCCACCAGCCGCAGCTGGCGGCGGCGGTGGTTGAGGGCCTCGACGGTGAACATCGCGAGCGCGACCCACACCAGGCCGAAGCCGATCCAGCGGCTGGCGGGCATGGCCTCTTCGAAGACCAGGATGCCGAGCGCGAACTGGATCGTCGGTGCGAGGTACTGCAGCAGACCGAGGGAGACCATCGAGACCCGGATCGCGGCGGCCCCGAAGAGCATCAGGGGGATGGCGGTGATGATGCCGGTGGTGGTGAAGAGGAGAGCGTGGCCGAGGCCGTGCGAGCCGAAGTTCGAGCTGCTGGTCGCGACCAGCCATGCGACGTACGCCATCGCGATCGGTGCGAGCACGAGGGTCTCGAGGGTGATGCTCTCCACCGCGCCGACGCCGGCCTGCTTCTTCAGCAGTCCGTAGGTGCCGAAGGAGAAGGCGAGGACGAGCGCCACCCACGGCGGACGTCCGTAGTCGACGGTCAGCACCACGACCGCGACGAAGGCGATGCCCATCGCGACCCACTGCAGCCGGCGCAACCGCTCGCCCAGGACCAGCACGCCCATCAGCACCGTGACGAGCGGGTTGATGAAGTAGCCCAGCGACGTCTCGAGGACCCGGCCGTTGTTGACGCCCCAGATGTAGCCGCCCCAGTTGACGGAGATGACGACGGCCGCGCCGCTGATCAGGAGCAGCTTCCGGCGGTCGCGGAGCAGGGCCTTGAGCTGGTCGACCCGGTGCCACAGCACGAGGATCAGCACCATGGTCAGCAGCGACCAGACGATGCGGTGCGCGAGGATCTCGACGGCGCCGCCGGGCTCGAGCAGGGTCCAGTAGAGCGGGAAGGTGCCCCAGAGGGTGTAGGCCAGGGCGCCGAGGATCAGGCCGCGACGGCTTTCTGGCACTCGGGGAGTCTAGGGCGGGGCCGTCGCCTACGATGAGGGGGCTCGGGGTTGGGACCCCGCGCTGTCCGACCAGACGTCGTCTCTCGAGGGGGAGTTCAACATGCGGGTCTTCCGCGCCGTCCTGGCGGCCTTCGTGGCCGCACTGCTCATGACCGGTGCACTCAGCACCGGCGCCACCGCCGGCTCGCTGCCCGAGCGCATCATCGACGAGAGGCCGCCGGGCAACAAGCAGGTCACCTACAACGCCTTCAAGCTCAAGGGAACCGTCCTGGAGCCGCAGGTCGACGGCACCGTGCTGCCCTACGCCAACCAGCAGGTGAAGATCCTCAAGAAGAAGTGCGGCACCTGCAAGTGGAAGACGGTCAAGAAGATCAAGACCGACGACGCCGGCGTCTTCAAGACCCGCATCTACGCGCCCGAGAAGGGTCGCTGGAAGTGGCGCTCGAAGGTCGACCACTCCAACGGGTTCAGCAACACCAAGGGCAAGGTCTGGACGCTCTACTTCAAGTGATGCTCGCCGGGGTGATCCCCTGAGCCTCCCATGTGGGAGCGCTCAGAGGATCGTCCAGGTGTCGCCGCCGCCGATCAGTGCCGCCAGCCGCGCGGAACGGTCGGCGGCGTCGTCGTTCCCGGGCACGGTGCTCGCGGTGGCGACCTGCTCGCGGGCCGCGTCGTCGTACGTCGGGCGCTGGACCTGGCGGAAGATGCCGATCGGCGAGGTGTTGAGGTAGCCCGCGTCGGTCAGGCGCGAGATCGCGAACGCCATCGTCGGGTCCGGGTTGTGCGCGTCGTGCACGAGGATGTCCTCAGCAGGGACGTCGGCCGTCGCGACGACCTTCACGCCACCGGTCTCCTCGTCGCGCACCAATGCCTTCGCGCCGCGGCCGTCCTCGAGCTGGGCGCCGAAGAGCACCGGCTCGCCGTGGACGAGCGGGATGATCGCGTCGGCCTTGGTGTCGGGCGACTTGATGGCGTCGAAGGCGCCGTCGTTGAAGATCGGGCAGTTCTGGTAGATCTCGACCAGCGACGTGCCGCGGTGCGCCGCAGCGGCCGCGAGCACCGAGGTGAGGTGCTTGCGGTCGGAGTCGATGGTGCGGGCGACGAACGACGCCTCGGCGCCGAGCGCGAGCGACACCGGGTTGAACGGGTGGTCGAGCGAGCCCATCGGGGTGGACTTGGTGACCTTGCCGGTCTCCGAGGTGGGGGAGTACTGCCCCTTGGTGAGGCCGTAGATCCGGTTGTTGAACAGCAGGATCGTCATGTTCACGTTGCGGCGCAGCGTGTGGATCAGGTGGTTGCCGCCGATCGACAGCGCGTCGCCGTCGCCGGTGACGACCCACACCGAGAGGTCCTCGCGGGCCGTGGCGATGCCGGTCGCGATCGTCGGCGCGCGGCCGTGGATCGAGTGCATGCCGTAGGTGTCGAGGTAGTAGGGGAACCGCGACGAGCAGCCGATGCCGGAGACGAAGACGATGTTCTCGCGGCGCAGGCCGAGGTCGGGCAGGAAGGACTGCACGGCCTTGAGCACGGCGTAGTCACCGCACCCGGGGCACCAGCGCACCTCCTGGTCGGAGGTGAAGTCCTTGCCCGTCTGCTTCTCGTCGGTCGTCGGGACCGACTCGGTGCCGGAGCGGAGGGCGGGAAGTCCCAGGTCAGTCATCGTGGCTCTCCTGCTGGATGGACGCGGGGGTGAGGTCGATGTCGATGCCCTCGGCCTCGGCGACGAGGCCGCCGATCACGTCGGCGAGCACGGCCGCCTTGAGGGGCAGGCCGCGGACCTCGTTGTAGCCGACGACGTCGACGAGGTACTTCGCGCGCAGCAGCAGCGACAGCTGGCCGAGGTTCATCTCGGGCACCAGCACCTTGTCGTAGCGCTTCAGCACCTCGCCGAGGTCGTTCGGGAAGGGGTTGAGGTGGCGCAGGTGGGCCTGCGCGACGTGGTAGCCGGCCTTGCGCACCCGGCGTACGCCGGCGCCGATGGGGCCGTACGTCGACCCCCACCCCAGCACGAGCACCTTCGCATCGCCCGTGGGGTCGTCGACCTCGAGAGGGGGCAGCGAGCTGGCGATCCGGTCGACCTTCGCCTGGCGGGTGCGGACCATGAAGTCGTGGTTGGCGGGGTCGTAGGAGATGTTGCCGTGCCCGTCGCCCTTCTCGAGCCCGCCGATGCGGTGCTCGAGGCCGGGCGTGCCGGGGATCGCCCAGGGACGCGCCAGCGTGGCCTCGTCGCGGAGATAGGGCCAGAACTCGGCGTCGTCGCCCGAGCCCTGGTTCTTCTCGGTCGCGAAGTCCGGGTCGATCGCCGGCAGCTCGTCGAGTCCGGGGATGCGCCACGGCTCGGAGCCGTTGGCGAGGTAGCCGTCGGAGAGCAGCATCACGGGGGTGCGGTAGGTGACCGCGATCCGCACCGCCTCGACGGCGGCGGCGAAGCAGTCGCCGGGCGACTGCGGCGCCACGATCGGCACGGGCGCCTCGCCGTTGCGGCCGAACATCGCCTGCATCAGGTCGGCCTGCTCGGTCTTGGTCGGCAGCCCGGTCGAGGGGCCGCCGCGCTGGACGTCGACGACCACGAGCGGGAGCTCGGTCATCACCGCGAGGCCGATCGCCTCGGACTTCAGCGCGACACCGGGGCCGGAGGTGGTGGTGACGCCGAGCTGTCCGGCGAAGGAGGCGCCGATCGCGGCGCCGACGCCGGCGATCTCGTCCTCGGCCTGGAACGTCGTCACGCCGAAGCCCTTGTGCTTGCTGAGCTCGTGGAGGATGTCGGAGGCCGGGGTGATCGGGTACGAGCCGAGGAAGACCGACAGCCCCGACTGCACGCCGCCGGCGATGAGGCCGTAGGACAGCGCCAGGTTGCCGGTGATGTTGCGGTAGTTGCCCGGCGCCATCTTGGCGGGCTTGATCTCGTAGCGGACGACGAAGGCCTCGGTGGTCTCGCCGAAGTTCCAGCCTGCCTTGAAGGCCGCGATGTTGGCGTCGCGGATGTCGGGCACCTTCGCGAAGCGCTTGGCCAGGAAGGCGTTGGTCGTCTCGGTCGGGCGGCCGTACATCCACGACAGCAGGCCGAGGGCGAACATGTTCTTGGCCCGCGAGGCGTCCTTGCGCGAGAGGCCGAACTCCTTGACCGCCTCGATCGTCATGCCGGTGAGGTCGACGGTGTGGAGGGCGTACTCCGCGAGGGTGTCGCCGTCGAGGGGGTTCTCGGTGTAGCCGGCCTTCGTGAGGTTGCGCGCGGTGAAGTCGTGGGTGTCGACGATGATCGTCGCGCCCTTGGACAGGTCGCCCAGGTTGGCGCGCAGCGCGGCGGGGTTCATCGCGACCAGCACGTCGGGGGCGTCGCCCGCGGTGAGGATGTCGTGGTCGGCGAAGTGCACCTGGAACGACGAGACTCCCGGGAGCGTGCCCTGGGGCGCGCGGATCTCGGCCGGGAAGTTCGGGAGCGTCACCAGGTCGTTGCCGAAAGCCGCGGTCTCCTGGGTGAACCGGTCTCCGGTGAGCTGCATGCCGTCGCCGGAGTCGCCCGCGAACCGGATGATGACGCGGTCGAGCTGCTTGACCTCTTTTTCGGGTGCTACCACAAGCAGAGACGATAGCCGCCGGTCCCGCGCCGACCGGGGCTTCCTGCCCTGTGGGACGGCCTCCACGCCTGCGGTGTGACAGGGGTCATGTCGATCGGGCCCCGGCCGGGTGGGCGCCCCGAGGGGTGAGGGCGTACGCCGTGGGGGCGCGTGCTAGCCCCGCAGCCACTAGCGTGCGTCTGTGCACACCTCGACGACGACGGCGGACGAGCTCTGGGCCGCGGTCGAGACCTTCGATGCGGAGGCTGCGGAGGTCGCCATCGCGCGGCTGCTGTGGGACGTGCCGCTGTCGGGGGCGGTCACGGGTGTCGTGCTGCCGTTCCTCCGCGAGGTCGGCGACCGCTGGGAGGCCGGCACCCTGTCGGTGGCGCACGAGCACTTCGTCACCGACATGCTGCGCCGAACCCTGTCTGCCCTGGCCGCGGTCCCGCCGCAGCAGGTGCTGGACGACGCCTCGGCGCCGTCGCCCGTGGTGCTGCTGGCCTGCCCGCCCGGCGAGCGTCACGACCTGGTGCTGCTGTGCGTCGCGCTGATGCTGCGCGAGCGCGGGGTCCGGGCCCGCTTCCTGGGTGCCGACACCCCGATCCCTGCGATCCTCGCCGCGGCCCGGGTCACGGGGGCGGCGGCGGTCGTGCTGGCCGCGACCCGACCCACAGCCTTCACCGCCCACGCGTCGTCGCTGCGCCGTCTCGCCCAGGACTGCGCGCTCTATGCCGCGGGCCGCGGTGCGGACGACCAGGCCGTGGCCGAGATCGGCGCGGCCCCGCTGCCAGACGACCCGGTGCGGGCCGTGGTCTTCCTCGTCGGCGCGCTGATGGGGCTCACCGACAGCTGGTGAGGCGGCCGCAGATCTCCGTCACGGTTCTGCGTCATGTCCCGGGGGCGGGACCGTCTCGTCTGCAGTAGGGATGCGAAAGGCGTCGCAGGGGAGCACCTGTCGCACCCGGTCGGTCGATCTCCCGTCACCCGGCCGGTTCCCCCCAGGACGTGACAGGGTGCCCCCGACCTACGAAGTGCTGGCGGTGCGGCTCACCTGAGCGGGCCGCGCCGCCGGCCTCGGCAGCCGCTCAGCCCTGGCGTTGGAGCAGGATGGCGGTGAACTGCTGGCGCGTGCCCCAGGGTGTGACGTGGTCCTCCCCGCTGGTCGACACGAGTCGGTAGCCGGGGAACTCCGCGGCAAGCTCGGCATGGGTGTAGCGCACGATCGGCAGACCGCTGCAGGTCAGTGGTCCGTCGGGACCGAAGGTGGCGACCACCACGAAGCCGCCCGGCTCGAGGCAGTGCTCGAGAGACAGCCGGTAGTCGTCGCGCTCGTCCTCCTCGGTGAGGAAGTGGAAGACCGCGCGGTCGTGCCACAGCGCGAACTGCCGGGGAGGGCGGAAGTCGAGGACGTCGGCCACGTCGAGGACGAGCTGTCCGGGGACCTCGCCCACCCGATCGCGCACGGTGTTGAGGGCCGTCAGCGACAGGTCGATCGCCGTGAGGTCGGTGTAGCCCCGCTCGACGAGGTGGTCGACCAGCGTCGACCAGCCCGCACCCACGTCGATCACGGAGCGCTCGCGTCCGAGCCCGGTCTCGTCGACGAGCCCGAGCGACAGCTCCGGCACGGACTGCCACCACGAGACACCGTCCTCGGGCTTCCCGTCGTGGACGTTCTCCCAGTAGTCGGATCGGGCGACGCCATCCGCGGGTCTGATCGGAGCAGCGGCAGGTTCCATGCATCCGACCCTATGCCGGGGCGCCGCACCGGGGTCAACGGCCGCCTGTCACCGATCGGTGAGGAGTCGACCGTGGGCCAGCCGGGCACACGAGACGTAGGTTGGTCCCATGGTCACTCCCGGCTCAGCCCCGACCACCACTCCCGTCGGTGACGTGGCTCGCCTGATCGACGGGGGAGACATGGACTGCGGCAGCGGACTCCTGCTGCTCATCACCCGCGCGATGCGGCGGCTCGACAGTGGAGACCTGCTGGCTGTTCGTAGCGCGGAGGCCAGTGTCGTCACCGACCTCCCGGTGTGGGCCGAGCTGGTCGGCCACGAGGTCGTCGTCGAGCTGGCCGAGACCCGGGGCGGACCCTGGTGGTTCGCGGTGCGCAAGGACGGTGCGGGCGCCGATGGGGTCGCCCGCCCGGAGGCCGGGACGGTGTTCAGCACCGGTGGCCGGACGCCCGTCGGCCATCGCCTCTGGGCCTACACCAACTTCGACTGCAACCTCGCCTGCCTCTATTGCTGCGCCGAGTCCTCCCCGAAGGCCGATGCCCGGCGCCTGGATCCCGAGGTCGTCGGGCCGCTCTTCGCCCAGTTCCGCGACCAGGGGGGCAGGGAGCTGCTGCTCACGGGGGGTGAGCCTTTCATGCACCCCCAGCTCGGCGAGCTCGTCGATGCGGCCGCCGGCCTCGAGCGCACGATCCTCACCAACGCGATGGTCTTCGGCCGCGGGCGTCGTCGCGAGCTGCTCGAGTCGATCGACCGCGACGTGGTCATGCAGGTGAGCCTGGACTCCGCGACGCCCGAGATCCACGACAGGATGCGCGGCGCCGGATCATGGGCACGAGCGCTGGACGGGATTGGTCTGGCCCACTCGCTGGGTTTCCGGGTCAAGATCGCCGCGACGCGGCTCGACGAGGACCCGGAGGGGGTGCGGGAGTTGCACGAGCGTCTCGATGCCGAGGGGATCGCGCAGGAGGATCGGGTCATCCGGCCCGTCGCCGCCGAGGGGTTCGCCGACAGCGGCATCCATGTCTCCATCGACTCGCTGGAGCCCGAGCCGGTGATCACCGCCGACGGCGCCTGGTGGCACCCGGTCGCGGTGACCAACCCCCACATGCGCATCGCCGACGCGCCGCTGGACCTCGACGAGATCTTCGGGGTGGTCCGCGACACGTTGCGGGTGCAGGATGCGGCGTCCGCCGCCGGCCGGGAGGTGTTCCGCTGTGCATGAGTCGCTCAGGAGCAGAGTGAGCGCCCCGCTGGGCTGGGCACTGGATCCCACCCCGGCCGACAACGCCCGGGCACAGTCCATCGCCGTCGCCGTCCTGCGCATCCTGCTGGGGCTCATGTGGCTCTACAACGTGTCGTGGAAGCGGGCGCCCGACTTCGGCGAGGACGCGGGCAACGGGCTCTACAAGTTCACGAAGTACGCCGTCGACTACCCGGTCCTCGCCCCCTACGCCTGGGTCACCGACAACCTGATCCTGCCCGTGTTCCCGGTCTTCGGCTGGGTCGTGCTGATCGCGGAGACCGCCCTCGCCGTGATGCTGCTGACCGGCACCCACGTCCGCCTCGCGGCGCTCATCGGGCTCGGCCAGTCGCTGGCCATCGGGCTCTCCGTGGCGTACGCCCCCCACGAGTGGCCGTGGTCCTACTTCCTCATGATCGGTGCCCACCTCGTGCTGGTCTTCGCTGTCGCCGGACGGGTCCTCGGCACGGACGGCGTCCGATCGGGCCACACCTCGGGCCGCACCCTGGGCCAGGTGTGGGCGGGGTTGGCGATCGTGACCGGGGGCGTCTCGCTCGTCAGGTCGCTCGATGACCCGGTCGCGGCCCGCGGTCCGCTCCTCGGCGACAGCGATCCCTCGCTGTCGCTGGGGGCCTACAACCTCGTCGGCTCCCTGGTGCTCGTCACCATCGGCGTACTGCTCCTGCTGGGGGTGCGTGCAGCCATGTCCCGGACCTTGCTCCTCGTGGCCGCTGCCCTCGGCCTGCTGGCCGCAGCGTCGTTGCACGCCCAGCTCGGGTTCACCGACCCGATCCTCGGCGGCAACCCGACATCGGCTGCCTTCTTCCTGTCCGTGGCCGTCGTCGCCCTCCTCGTGGGACGAGCCCCGTCGCACACCGCCACCCCTTCCGGCGCCGCCCCCACATCCCGACCAGAGAGCGACCAGCCATGACGCGCACCATCGCGACGTCCACCTCCATCACCCGCCTGGCCACGAGTCGCCGCGGGCTGTTCGTCGGCGCCTCCGGCCTGGTGCTCCTGGCCGCCTGCGGCAACGACGACTCCTCACCGAGCGGAGCCGGCGGTGACACCGCGTCGAACGCCGGCCCGCTCCCGATCTCGGCGATCCCGGACCAGGATCCCGAGGTGCTGAACCGTCTCTACGGCGACGTGGCAGCACGCTTCGCCGAGGCCACCGGGCTCGAGGTCACCTACACGCCTGTGACGGAGTATCCCGCTGTCGTGCGCGGCTTCGAGGTCGGCGACCTCGCGATCGCCTGGATGGGTGGACTCACGGGGGTCCAGGCCGCCCAGCGCGTGGCAGGCGCCACCGCGTTCGCCCAGCGCAACATCGACGCGGAGTTCACCAGCCTCTTCATCGCGACCCGGAAGTCCGGCCTGTCACCCTTCGACGATGTCGACGGGTTGAGCAGGCTCGCCGGTCACTCGCTCACGTTCGGTTCCGAGACCTCGACGTCGGGCCGCCTGATGCCGCAGTACTTCATGGACCAGGCGGGCCTGTCGATCGACGACCTGAAGGGCCAGCCCGGCTTCTCCGGCTCCCACGACGCGACCATCGAGGCCGTGGCGTCCGGCAGCTTCGAGGTGGGGGCGGTCAACGAGCAGGTCTACACCGCCACCGTGGACGCGGGCGAGGTCGACCTCTCCGACGTGGTCGTGCTGTTCCGGACCCCTCCCTACTACGACTACCACTGGCTGGCCCGGCCTGACGTGGACGAGGTCTACGGTGCGGGCACCCTCGACAAGGTCAAGGACCTGCTCTTCGGACTCGATCCGTCGGTGCCGGACGACGCCGCGATCCTCGACCTCTTCGGCGCCGAGTCCTTCGTCCCCACCGAGAACTCCAACTACGACCAGATCCGCGATGTCGCCGAGGAGCTGGACCTGCTCGCGTGAACGAGCACGTCGTACGCCTCGAGGGCGCCGGACGCAGCTTCGGCGCCAGCACCGCGCTGACCGGCGTCGACCTCACGATCCGGGCGGGTGAGCGCGTCGCGGTGCTCGGGGCGAGCGGCGCCGGCAAGTCGACCCTGCTCGCGCTGCTCAACGGCTCGCTCCAGCCGTCGGAAGGCAGCGTGGAGCTCTTCGGTGCTGCCACCGCCGGGCTGCCGGCGCGCACCCGACGGGGGTTGCAGCGCCGAGTCGGGACCGTCTCGCAGGGACTGGACCTCATCGAGCAGGTGCGGGTCCTGCACAACGTCAATGCGGGGCGGCTCGCCGAATGGGGTACGCCGCGCGCGCTCGCCTCGCTGGTCTGGCCGCATCCCGACGAGCGCGCGCTCGGCGCACTGGAGGCGGTCGGGCTCGGCTGGGCGGTGCACGAACGCACCGAACGGCTCTCCGGGGGTGAGCGACAACGAGTCGCGATCGCCCGGCTGCTGATCCAGCGACCCGACCTGGTCCTGGCCGACGAGCCGGTCGCGAGCCTCGACCCGACCCGAGCCGCCGAGGTGCTGGGGCTGCTGGGTCGGGCGACGGACTCGCGCGGCACCCTGGTGGTGACGCTCCACCAACCCCAGCTGGCGCGCGACCACTGCACACGGGCCATCGGGTTGCGAGAGGGCCGACTCGTGTTCGACACCCCCATCGCCGACCTCGCGAGTCACCTCCTCGACGAGCTCTACGCGCGGGCCTGAGTCGCCCATGAGCCGCCATGACTGACCTCGTCGAGGTCGCACGCCACGATCGGGACCCGACCGCCGGTCCCGACCGGGCAGGTAGACCCCCGTCGTCGTGTCGGGTGACGGGACGGCAGGTGGCGTTGCGCCGGGGAGCGGGAGCGCTGATCGTTCTCCTCCCTCTCACCTGGGCGCTCCAGCGCGCCCTGCCCCAGGGCGGTGACATCGTCAACAGGGGTGGCGTGCCGCTCATCGGCGACCTGCTCGGCAAGGCATGGAGTCCTCGCCTGGACGGCGAGTTCCTGGAGGTGGTGGTCGACGCCGCTGTCACCACGCTCGCCTTCGCCGCACTCGGCACGGCAGGGGCGCTGGTGATCGGCCTGCTCGGCGGGCTGGTGCTCAGCGACGTCGCCTGGGCACGCCGTCCGCCGTGGCCGGTGCGCACCGTGCGGACCGGGCTGCGCGGGGCGTTGGTGGCGATCCGGTCGATCCACGAGCTGGTCTGGGCGCTGCTGCTGGTGAGCGTGCTCGGTCTGGATCCGCTGGTCGCGGTGCTGGCGATCGCCCTGCCCTTCGGGGCGCAGACCGCGCAGGTCTTCGGGGACACCTTCGACGCGCTGCCGACCCGCGCCCTCCGGGCACTGCGCGACGCTGGTGCGCCGGCTGCGCCAGCCGTCGCGTTCGCGCTGCTGCCTCCGGCCGGACCGCTGATGCTGTCGTACGCCTTCTACCGCTTCGAGTGCGCGGTGCGGTCGACCGTGCTGCTGGGCGCGGTCGGCGTGGGTGGGCTGGGTCAGGAGTTGGTCGTCAGTCTCAGCTCGCGCAACTGGGACGAGGTCTGGACGCTGGTCGCGGCGGTGATCGTGTTGTCGGCGGTCGTCGATGCGTGGAGCGGGCGGCTCCGCACCGACATGGCCGTGGCCAGCTGTTCGGAGTGGTCCGCCGGTGACGCTGGAGGCGCTGCAGGCACGGGCGGGCGTCGGCCCGGCTCGAGGTGGGCGCGTTGGTCGGCGATCGCCGCAGCGCCCGGGCTCGTCGTCGCCTGGTTCGCATCCGGGGTGTCGCTCTCGGGCCTCACCAGCGAACGCACCCGCATGCTGGCCGGCCGCCTCCTCGACGACCTGGTCCCGCCGGCACTCCCCAGGGGAGGGGCGGGCGAGGTGACGGCGGCGGTCCTGGACACACTGGCCATGGCGGTGCTGGCGATGGCGATCGCCGTCCTCATCACCCTGGTCGTCTCGCCGTGGGCCGTCGCTGTCCGCCGCGGCACCGGTCCACCGGGGGGACTCGCCATGCGGTCCCTGCGGTGGATCTCCTGGCTGGTGGCCCGGATCGTCCTGCTGGTGCTGAGGTCGGTCCCACCGACGGTGTGGGCGGTGATCGCGCTGCTCGCGCTCTTCCCCGGCGTGCTCCCCGGAGCGCTCGCCCTCGGCGTCTACACCGGCGGGGTGCTGGGCCGGCTCGTCGCCGAGTCGTGGGAGAGCGTGAGCCCGGCACCGCGCGAGGCGCTCGTGCGCACCGGCGTGCCCGGCGCGGTCGCCACGGTCGCTGCCGTCGTTCCCGCCTCGGCGCAGCAGCTGGTGACCTTCACGCTCTACCGGTTCGAGATCTGCGTGCGTGAGACGGCGGTCGTCGGCATCGTCGGCGCCGCCGGGCTCGGCCGCCTGCTGGCGGAGAACCTGAACTTCTTCCGCTTCCCGGTCGTGATGACGCTGCTGATCGCGTCGTTCGCGGTCAGCGTCGCCAGCGAGGTGGCCAGCCGTCGGCTGAGGCGCGCGATCCGGGCATGACGAAGCCGCACGGTGGCCCACCACCGCACCCCCGGCAGGGAGCCGGTGCGAGCCCGCGCCGCCGCCCTCAGCGGTAGTTGGTGAACTGCACCGCGAAGTCGTAGTCCTGCGACTTCACCAGCTGCTGGACGGCCTGGAGGTCGTCGCGCTTCTTCGACGACACCCGCAGCTCCTCGCCCTGCACCTGCGCCTTGACGCCCTTGGGGCCCTCGTCGCGGATGAGCTTGGAGATCTTCTTGGCGTCCTCGGAGGTGATGCCCTCCTTGAGCGCGATGTCGATCTTCGAGACCTGGCCGGACTGGCGGGGCTCCGAGGTGTCGAGGATCTTCAGGCTCTGGTTGCGCTTGATGAGCTTGTCCTGGAAGACGCTGAGCACGGCGCTCGCGCGGTCGTCGGCGGAGGCGGTGATCTCGATCGCCTTCTCGCCCTTCCACTCGATGCTCGCACCGGTGCCCTTGAAGTCGAAGCGGGTGGCGATCTCGCGGGCTGCCTGGCTCAGGGCGTTGTCGACCTCCTGGCGGTCCAGCTTGCTCACGATGTCGAAGCTCGAGTCAGCCATGTGTGCCTCCTAGTGGGGCCCCGTGGCGGCGCCCCGGCGATTCGTAGTGAAGTCCGTGCCTTGCTATTGTTCCGCACGGCCCGGCAGGTTGCCCGAGCGGCCAAAGGGAGCTGACTGTAAATCAGCCGGCAACGCCTACAGAGGTTCGAATCCTCTACCTGCCACTGGACGAGTCCAGGGCGAGACCCCCGTCGACAGGCGGGGGTCTCGTGCATTTGACTCACCGCATGGACATCGCCCCTCCCGACACGGCGTGGCTCGACGCCGAAGGTCGTCGCCTCCTCGACTTCGGGCGCCACGTCGGCCATCCCCTGGGCGGAGCCGCCTGGCTCGACGACGAGGGCCGTCCGGACCTGTCGCGACCGGTGCACACGTGGATCACCAGCCGCACCGTCCACGTGTTCGGGCTGGGTGCCCTGCTCGATGTCGACGGCTGCACCGACATCGCGGCGGCCGCGCTCGACGGGCTGCGTACGACGCTGCGCGACGCCCAGCACGGGGGGTGGTTCACCGCGGTCGACGCCACCGGGACGCCGGTCGGCACGTCCAAGTCCTGCTACGACCACGCCTTCGTGGTGCTCGCGGGCTCGACGGCGGTCGTGGCCGGCCTGCCCGGCGCCGACGACCTCCTCGCCGAGGCGCTCGACGTCCTCGAGCAGCACTTCTGGGACGAGTCGACCGGTCTGGTGATCGACGAGTGGGACCGCGCGTGGACGACCCCCGCGCCCTACCGCGGGCTCAACGCCGCCATGCACTCGGTGGAGGCGATGCTCGCGGCCGGCGACGCGACCGGCGATCCGCGCTGGCACGAGCGGGTGGGCCGCGTCGCGGCGTACGTCGTGGGTCTCGCAGCAGCACACGACGCCCGCCTGCCCGAGCACTTCGACCCCGACTGGACGCCCGACCTCGGGCTCAACCGCGACCGGCCCGACGACCCGTTCAAGCCCTACGGCGCGACCATCGGCCACGGTCTGGAGTGGTCGCGGCTGCTGCTGCACGTCGAGGCCTCGCTCGGCGACCGCGCACCGGCCGGGCTGCTCGCCACCTCGCGCCGGCTCTTCGACCGCGCCGTGGGCGACGGCTGGGACGTCGACGGAGCACGCGGTTTCGTCTACACCACCGACTGGGACGGCACCCCGGTCGTGCGGCAACGGATGCACTGGGTGGCCGCGGAGGGCATCGCCGCTGCGGCCGCGCTGCACCGCCGCACCGGCGAGGAGCGCTACGCCCGGCTGTACGCCGCCTGGTGGCGCTACGTCGTCGAGCACGTCCGCGACACCGACCGTGGGTCGTGGCACCACGAGCTCGACCCCTCCAACCGCCCGCAGGCGTCGGTGTGGGCGGGCAAGCCCGACCTCTACCACGCCGTCCAGGCCACCCTCCTCCCGCGACTCCCGCTCGCGCCCGGTCTCGCCCGGGCGGTGGCCCTGTCGGCACCCGGGCAGGCACCGGCATGATGGGTCCATGACGGACGCCCAGCCGCGCATTCTCGTCGTCGGCGAGGCGCTCATCGACGTGGTCCCCGACGCCGCGGGCACGCCCCGCGACCTGCCCGGCGGAAGCCCTGCCAACGTCGCCATCGCCCTCGGCCGGCTCGAGCGCGACGTACGACTCGTCACCCTGCTCGGCGACGACGCGCGCGGGGCGCTGGTCCGCACCTGGCTCGAGGCCAGCAACGTCACCGTGCTCGCGCAGCCCACCGGCAGCGGCCGCACGTCGAGCGCCGAGGTCACCCTCGATGCCTCGGGTGCCGCGAGCTACGTCTTCGACCTCGACTGGGAGCTCTCGGCCGTCCCCGAGGAGGCCTGCGACGTCCTGCACGTCGGCTCGATCGCGACCGTGCTCGACCCCGGCGCCGACGCCGTCCTCGCCGCGGTGCGCGCCCGCCGCGGCCGCGCACTGGTCTCCCTCGACCCCAACGCCCGCCCGGCCATCACGCCGGACCGCGCCGGCCCCCTCGCCCGGGTCGAGGAGCTCGTCGCGCTGGCCGACCTGGTCAAGGTCAGCGACGAGGACCTCGACTGGTTGCACCCGGGCCACGACCCCGTCGCCACCGCCACGCGTTGGGCGGCGGCGGGTCCGGGGCTGGTCGTGGTCACCCGCGGCGGAGAGGGCGCGATCGCCGTACGCCACGACGGCACGACGCTCGAGGTGCCCGGGGTCCCGGTCCGCGTGGCCGACACCGTGGGCGCCGGCGACACCTTCAGCGGGGTGCTGGTCGACGCCCTCATCGCCCTCGGTGTGCACGGTGCCGACGCGGCCGCTGCACTGCGCGCGCTGTCGGACCGCGACGTGCTGGGCGTCGTGACGACCGCCGCTGTCGGCGCCGCCATCAACGTCTCGCGCCCCGGGGCCGACCCGCCGTCGCGCGCGGAGCTCGCCACCGCTCTGGGCACGACTCCCGAAGCGGACGAGGAGTGACGCGGGAGCAGATCCACGACATCGGCCGCCGCCGCGCCTGGGTCATCTGGCTGGTCGCCCTCGCGGTCTACGTCCTGGCCGTCTTCCACCGCAGCTCGCTCGGCGTCGCCGGGATCATCGCCGCAGACCGCTTCGACATCAACGCCACCAGCCTGGCGACGTTCACCGTCCTCCAGCTCGTCGTCTACGCCGGCATGCAGGTGCCGGTCGGCGTCCTGCTGGACCGCTACGGCTCGCGGGCGCTGCTCGTCACCGGCCTGGTGCTGATGACCGCGGGTCAGCTCGGCTTCGCCTTCGTGGAGTCCTTCCCCGCCGCGGTGACCGCCCGCGCCGTGGTCGGCGCGGGGGACGCGATGGTCTTCGTCAGCGTGATCCGCCTGGTCACCGCGTGGTTCCTGGTCCGCCAGGGCCCGATGGTCACCCAGCTCACCGGCCTGTCCGGCCAGCTCGGCGCGATCGCAGCGGCCGGCCCCCTGTCGTACCTCCTCCACGAGCTCGGCTGGACCGGCGCCTTCGCGCTGACGTCGAGCATCGGCGTGGTGCTGCTGGTCGCGGTGCTCGCGCTCGTCAAGGACTCGCCCTACCGCCGCGGCGACGTCGTCACCATCAAGCTCCGCGCGCTCGCGCTGTCGGTGCGGACGGTGTGGGGCAACCCGGGCACCCGGCTCGGCATGTGGTCGCACTTCGTCTCGCAGTTCTCCGCCACGGTCTTCGCGCTGCTGTGGGGCTACCCCTTCCTCGTCCAGGGCCTGGGCTGGTCGACGAGCGGGGCGAGCACCCTGCTGATGGCGATGACGGCGTGGGCGGTCGTGAGCGGGCTGGTCACCGCGCGGCTGGTGGCGCGACTGCCCTACTACCGCTCGTGGATCGTGGTCGGCATCGTCATCGCGATGGTCGTGCCGTGGACCGCGGTCCTGCTCTGGCCCGGCGTCGCGCCCGGCTGGGTCGTGGTCGTGATGGCCTTCGCGACCGCCAGCGGGGGACCCGCTTCGATGGTCGGCTTCGACCTGGCGCGGTCCTTCACCGCACCGCACGAGACCGGGCGGGCCAACGGCCTGGTCAACGTCGGCGGCTTCACCGCCTCGCTGCTGACGATGGCGCTCATCGGCGTCGTGCTCGACCTGTCGGCACCGGGCGGCATGGAGTCCTACACGCTCGATGACTTCAAGCTGGCGATGTCGGTGCAGTACGTCTTCTGGGCCTTCGGCATCGTGCAGACCCTGCGCTACCGCCGACGCGGACTCGCCCACCTCGCCCGGGTCCACCCGGGCTCGGTCGAGCAGCTGAGGGCAGGCCGGGCCTTCGTGCACCCGGGGATCGGGACCGAGGGCGTCTAGCCGATCTCGCCGTCGTCGTCGGAGTCCAGGTCGCCGGTCGGGTCCTCGGCAGACGGGTCCTCCAGGTAGTCCCCGCCGACCGGGTGCCCCTGCCACGACACCATCCGCCAGCCCGACTCGTGGTCGCCGTCGAGGACGATCAGCGCGGTGTTGTGCAGCGGCTGGTGCACGGATGGGGCGTCAGGGTGCGGGTCCATCCGGGTCGAGACCCACGTGCGGAGCGCGGCGCCGTGGCTGACCACGAGCGCGGAGCGGTGGCCGGCGTCGACGATCCTGCTCACCGCGGCGTCGAAGCGGGCCAGGAACTCCTCCCCCGTCTCCCCGCCGGGCATCCGGTGCGTGAGGTCGCCCTCGAGCCACGTCGCGACGGTGCCGACGTAGCCCGCGACCGCGTCGTGGTCGCTGCGCATCTCGAAGTCGCCCGCCGCGATCTCCTCCAGCCCGTCGAGCACGGTCAGGTCCAGGCCACGGTCCTCGGCGGTCGGCGCCGCGGTCTGGTGCGTACGCACGCGGCTGGAGACGTAGACCGCGTCGAGGTGCTCGTCGGCCAGCGCCTTGGCGGCGGCCGCAGCCTGGGCGCGCCCCAGGTCGGTGAGGTCCACCCCGGGATGGGTGGTGTCGAGCTCGCCGGAGACGTTGGCGTGGGTCTGGCCGTGGCGCATCAGGAGGAGTCGCACAGGAGGTCCTAGCTGTCGGAGCGGGAGGTCTTGGACGAGGCGAGCTCGCGGGCCTGCTCCAGCGGCACGCCCTCGAGCGCCTCGGCGACGTCGGAGCCGAGGTGGCTCACCTCGGTGCCGCGCTCGAGCGGGACGAGCGTGTGCACCAGGCGGTCGTCGTAGGCGTGCACCATGGTGAAGGCCTGGTGGGCGTCGACGCCCGACACGAAGCGGTCCACCGGAGCCGGGTCGCTGGTGTAGCAGGTGGCCGAGGCCACCGACACCGGTACGCCTGCGAAGGTCGACCACGTCGACAGGTGCAGGTGCCCGGCCAGGATCCCGCGCACGTCGGTGCCGGTGATGACCTCGGCCAGCGCCTGCTGGTCGTGCAGCTCGACCAGCTCGGCGGCGCGCAGCATGGGCAGCGGCAGCGGAGGATGGTGCATCGCGAGCAGGGTGCCGTGCTCGGCCGGAGTGGCCAGCACGTCGGCGAGCCACGCGAGCTGCCCGGGGGTGAGGTCGCCGTGGTGGTGGCCCGGGACGCTCGTGTCGAGGGCGACGATGCGCAGCCCGTCGACCTCGTGCACCCGGTCCTGCGGGCCGTCGTCGTCGGAGTCGAGGAGACCGCGCGCGAAGGGCGCGCGCTCGTCGTGGTTGCCCATCGTCCACACCACGACCGCGCCCATCGCGGCCGCGGCCGGCTCGACGATCGAGCGCAGCGTCGCGTAGGCCTCGGGCTCGGCGCGGTCGGCCAGGTCGCCGGTGAGGACGAGGGCCCGGGGAGCCGGGCTCACGGCCGCGAGCCGGTCGAGGGCGAGGCGGAGATGGGCATCGTTGTCGACCGCGCCGTGGTGCAACGCGCCGCCCCCGATGAGGTGCGGGTCGGAGAGGTGCGCGACGACGTGGCGCGGTGCGGCGTACTGGCCCAGCTGCTTCACGGCCTCAGCCTAGGACCGCGCAGAAGGGCGACCGCGCTGGTGGGCGGGCTGGTGGCGCCGATGGACTCGTCACTGCACGGCGCCTACCTGGCGATCGTGATCGGGTCGCTCGTGGTGGCTGCGGTCGCGGCGCTGCTGCTCGCCACCCGCCGGGCCCGCGAGCGGCTCGACGGCATCGCCACCGACGAGTGGACGTCGAGCAGGGAGCCGACCGTGGCCGACCAGGGGTAGCGCTCCGCGCGCGTGCGGGCCGCGGCCCGGCGTCGCGCCACGGGGCGGGCCGCGACCTCGAGCACCGCGTCCGCGAGCGCGCCCGCCTCGGGGGCGCCCCACCCGCCGGAGGCCTCGTCGACCAGCTCGCGCGCCCCGCCCCTCTCGGCGGTGACGACCGGCGTGCCCGAGGCCAGCGCCTCGAGCACCGCGAGTCCGAAGGTCTCGCCGGGGCAGACGCTCAGCGCCACGTCGGCGTGGGCCAGTGCGCGGCTCAGCCGGGCGGGGGAGTCGACGTAGCCCCGGAACCGCACGGGCGCGTCGCCGGCGAGCTCGACCAGCTCGTCGAGGTGCGGTCCGACGCCGTAGACGTCGAGGCACATCGGCACCCCGCGCCTGTGCAGCTCGACGGCGGTCGCGACCGCCAGGTGCGGGCTCTTCTCGCGCGACAGCCGCCCGGCGTGCACCAGCCGCAGCCCGTCGACCCGCGCGCGCCGGTGCGGGCGGAAGGTGTCCAGGTCGACGCCCAGCGGGACGCGTACGACGGGGCAGCCCGCCGCGGCTGCGACCGCGGCGAACTCCTCGCCGGCGTAGGCCGAGGTGACCACGACCGTGTCCACGCTGCGCACCAGCAGCCGGTTGAGCAGCCCGGCCGACACCTTCGACGTCGCACCGAGACCGGTGCGAAGCGCCAGCATGTCGTCGAGCCGCTCGTGGGAGAGCAGCACCGACCCGACGCCGCTGCGCCGGGCCCAGCGCGCCACCGGCAGCAGTGTCGACTTGTCGCTCAGCTCGACCGACGTCGGCTGCCACTCCTCGAGCACCTCGATGACACGCCACGGCTCGACGATGAGCCGGTAGCCGCCTCCGACCCGCGGTGCGCGGAGCTGGACGACGTCGCCCAGCGGGCCGGACGTGCGGGCGTCCTCGGGACCGGGTACGACGAGCAGGCGGCGGCAGCCGGCCTCCACGTATCCCGCGCCCAGGGCCCGCAGCGCGGTGCGCATGCCCCCCGACGCAGGTCCGACGAAGTTGGCCAGCTGGGCGATGCGCATGTGCGCACGGTGGCGCAGCCGGGTGAACGGACCCCGACCGGCGCCTTGCCGTCAGCGGGCCGGGAGGATGCGGCCGGTGACCTCGCCGAGCGAGATCCGGCCGCCCCCGGTGCCGGGCGCGGTGTAGCGCAGCGTCACCTCGTCGCCGTCCTCGAGGAACGTCCGCTCCCGGCCGGCGACGGTGAAGGGCTCCTTGCCGCCCCAGCTCAGCTCGAGCAGCGACCCGCGCTGGTCTCGCTCGGGTCCGGACACGGTGCCGGAGCCCCACAGGTCGCCGGTGCGCACGCTCGCGCCGTTGACGGTGGTGTGGGCCAGCATCTGCGCGGGCGACCAGTACATCGTGCGGTACGGCGGGCGGGCGACGACCTCGCCGTCGAGGACCACCTCGACCTCGATGTCGAGACCGGCGGGACCCTCGACGCGAAGATAGTCGAGCACCTCCGGGTCGTCCTGGCCGGGCAGCTCGGTCCACGCCGCGTCGAGCGCCGCGAGCGGCGTGACCCAGGCGCTGATCGAGGTGGCGAACGACTTGCCCAGGAACGGGCCGAGCGGGACGTACTCCCACGCCTGGACGTCGCGCGCCGACCAGTCGTTGAGGCCCACGACCCCGAAGGTGTGGCGCGCGAAGTCGGCGGTCGCCACGCGCTCACCCATCGCGGAGGGGACACCGACGACGAAGCCGAGCTCGGCCTCGATGTCGAGGCGCGCCGACGGGCCGTAGGTCGGGAGCTCGGCGTCGGGCGCCTTGCGCTGCCCGCACGGACGTACGACGTCGGTGCCCGAGACCACGACGGTGCCGGAGCGGCCGTGGTAGCCGACGGGGAGGTGCTTCCAGTTGGGCAGCAGCGGCTCGGCGTCGGGACGGAACATCCGCCCGACGTTGGAGGCGTGGTGCTCGGAGGCGTAGAAGTCGACGTAGTCGCCGACGGTGAAGGGCATCAGCATCCGCACCGAGTCCACCGGCGAGAGCGCCGGCTCCACGAGGTCGCGCTCGGTCTCGTCGGTCAGCAGCCCGGTGACCCAGGCGCGCGTCGACTCCCACACCGTCGGCCCGGCCGCCATGAAGGGGTTGAGCGTGGGCTGGTCGAACAGCGCGTGGGTGTCGACCATGTCGGCGGCCGCCACGATGCTGAGGTCGAGCACCTGGTCTCCGATCCGGACGGCGACGCGCGGGTGCTCTCCGGAGCGCGCGAAGACGCCGTAGGGGAGGTGGTCGACGTCGAAGCCGGAGCCGGCGGCGCCGGGCACCCAGGTGGGGGCGTGGTGGGTCATGAGTCCTCCGCGGGGTGGGGGGTGATCAGGTCGAGGGCGACCAGGTCGTCGAGGGGCTCGGTCACCGAGCAGGAGCCGAAGGAGGTGAACCAGCGCCGCGCCGAGCCGATGTCGGTGGCGGCGAGAGCCTCGCCGTCGCGCTGGCGCAGGGCGTCGGTCGCGTCGGCGACGGAACCGCCGTCCCAGAGCACCTGGGTCGCGACCAGGACGTTGAGGAAGCCGTGCATCCCGCCGCCCTCCGGGTCGTGGCGCACGGCCCGGTGCAGGCCGGCGGTGCCCTTGAAGGACGTCTCGCGGTCCAGGGCCGCGTCGATCCAGGACGCCACGGTGGCCTCGTCCGGCACCAGGTCGTGGTCGACGTGGCCCAGCCGCAGCTTGAGCCGGAGCTCGGCCGCGGCCACCTCGTCGGCGGCGGCGAGCCAGGCGGGTGTCGCCGGTCCGGGGACCTCGACGTGGACGCGTACGTCGTCGGCGAGCGTGCCCTCGTCGCGGGCGTGGTCCAGCGCGGCCACCACCCGGCGCACGTTGCCGGCGAGGTCGTCGGGGTCGCGCAGCGCGATCTCGAGCGCGGCCACCTCGAGGCCGAGGCGGGCGGCGGCACCGAGGGGACCGGCGACCTGCCCGGCGCCGCCGGTCACCACGACCGACAGCGGCGCGCCGAGGCCGCAGACCAGCGGCAGGTCGGTGTCCTTGAGCACGAAGGTCCCGACGAGGTCGGCGTACCACTCCTCGCGGCGGGCGCTCCACGACGCCGTCGCGTCGTGGAGGGGGACGTCACCGGGCGGGAAGACCGCGGCGTCGTCGACGAGGCCGCGCCACTGTGCGGGCCAGGGACCGGGATCGGCAGGTGCGGAGGAAGGAGCCACGGGTCTACTCTAGCCACCAGATAGCGGACGCCTGCGTCCGATAATCGGAAGACAGGAGCGACCGTCATGGCCCACTACCGAGCCCTCGGCCGGCTGCCGCGCCAGCGCCACACGCAGATGCGCGACGAGGACGGCCACCTGTTCCGTGAGGAGCTGATGGGCGAGGAGGGCTTCTCCTCCGACTCGTCCCTGCTCTACCGCCGCGGCGTGCCGAGTGCGATCACCGACAGCCAGGTCTGGGAGCTGCCCGACCAGTCGCGCCGGCCCAACCATCCGCTCAAGCCGCGCCACCTGAGGCTGCACGACCTGTCCACCGGCCAGTGCCCGGTCGAGGGCCGCCGGCTGGTCCTCGGCAACAACGACGTCCGCATCGCCTACGTCGTGACGGGCACCGATCCGTCCCCGCTCTACCGCAACGCCATCGGCGACGAGTGCGTCTACGTCGAGTCCGGCTCGGGCACGGTCGAGACCGTCTTCGGCGTCGTGGCCTACCGCGCCGGCGACTACGTCCTGATCCCGCGCGCGACCGACCACCGCTGGGTCCCGGCCGAGCCGTCGCGCCTCTACGCGATCGAGGCCAACTCCCACATCCACCCACCCAAGCGCTACCTCTCGCGCTTCGGCCAGCTCCTCGAGCACGCGCCCTACTGCGAGCGCGACCTCCACGGGCCCACCGAGACGCACCAGGCCGAGGGCACCGACGTCGAGGTGCTGGTCAAGCACCGCGCTGCCGGTCAGGTCGTCGGCACCCGGCTGACCTACGCCACCCACCCCTTCGACGTGGTGGGCTGGGACGGCTGCCTCTACCCCTACACGTTCAACATCGAGGACTACATGCCGATCACCGGCAAGGTCCACCAGCCGCCGCCGGTGCACCAGGTCTTCGAGGGGTGGAACTTCGTGATCTGCAACTTCCTGCCCCGCAAGGTCGACTACCACGACCTCGCCATCCCGGTGCCCTACTACCACTCCAACGTCGACTCCGACGAGGTCATGTTCTACGTCGGCGGCGACTACGAGGCGCGCAAGGGCTCGGGGATCAACCTCGGCTCGATCAGCCTGCACCCGGGCGGGCACGCCCACGGTCCACAGCCCAGCGCGATCGAGGCCAGCCTGGGCGCCGACTACTTCGACGAGTCCGCGGTCATGGTCGACACCTTCGCTCCGCTGGAGCTGGGCGAGGGCGGGATCGCCGTGGAGGACCCGGCCTACGCCTGGACCTGGGCCGGTCGCGGTCCTGCGGCGTCCGGCGAGGACGGCGGACCGGCGGTCTTCAGCAACTCCTGAGCCGTCCCCGCACTTCGGGTGGGCCGTAGCGTGGCGCCATGACCAGCACCGGGCCCGACCTGCCGCCCTACGTCTTCCTGCTCTTCGGCGCCCGAGGCGACCTCGCGGCGCGCAAGCTCTTCCCCGGCCTCTACCGCCTCGCCGCGGCCGGCCGGCTGCCGCAGGACTTCGCCGTCCTCGGCAGCGGACGCCACTCGCCGGGCACCGACGAGGAGTTCCGCGACGAGGTGCTCGACGGCCTGCGCGACAGCGTCGACGACCTCGACGAGTCGGTCGCCCGAGGCCTGCTGGAGCGCGTCTCCTTCGAGACCGCCGACGCCGACGACGGCTCCGACCTGGCCGCGCGGGTGCGCGAGGTCGAGGAGTCCCTCGGCGAGGGCGTACGCCGCCTGGTCTACCTCTCCGTGCCGCCCACCGCCATGTCCGGGATGGTCGCCATGCTGGGCCGCGAGGGCCTCGCCGAGCGCGCGCGGCTGGTGATCGAGAAGCCCTTCGGGCTCGACCTCGAGTCGTTCGAGGAGCTCGACCGCGACGTGCACGAGGTCTTCGACGAGGACCAGGTCTTCCGCATCGACCACTTCCTCGGCAAGGAGGCCGTGCAGAACCTGCTGGCCCTGCGCTTCGCCAACGCGCTCTTCGAGCCGGCCTGGGACCGGCGCAGCATCGCCTCGGTGCAGGTCGACGTCCCCGAGACGCTGGCGATGGAGGGCCGCGGCTCGTTCTACGAGTCCACCGGGGCGCTGCGTGACATGGTCTCCACCCACCTGTTCCAGATCCTCGGTGCGGTGGCGCTGGAGGACCCGGGCGAGTGGTCCGCCGCCGCTGTGCGCCGCGCCCGGGCCGAGGTCTTCGAGGCCGTACGCCCGCTCGACCCCGCGCGGGTCGTGCTGGGCCAGTACGACGGCTACCGCGACGAGGACGACGTCGACGAGGACTCGACCGTCGAGACCTTCGTGGCCCTCGAGGCCTGGGTCGACAACGACCGGTGGCGCGACGTTCCCTTCCACCTGCGCACCGGCAAGGCGATGGCCGAGACCCGCCGCACCGTCACCCTGCGCTTCCGGCAGCCCGACTCGACGGTGTTCGGCTCCGGCCTCGAGCCCGACGAGCTCGTCCTCGAGCTCACCGACGAGGCGCAGGTGCACGTCGAGCTCCTCGGCAAGCGCCCCGGTCCCGAGATGGACCTCGCCCCGGCCACGATGCGCCTCGACCTCGGCGAGGAGCTGCCCCACGACGAGCCGCTCGAGGCCTACGAGCGGCTGCTGCTCGACGTGCTGCACGACGACCACACCCTCTTCGCCCACGCCGACGAGACGCGCCGGCTGTGGAAGGTCTGCCAGCCGGTCCTCGACGATCGCCCCGACCCGTTGCCCTACGACCAGGAGTCATGGGGACCGCCGGAGGCGCTCGACCTGCCGCCCGGCGGGTGGCGGCTCGGTCGGGGCGCGCCCGATGCCGGCTGAGCGCCGCGGGCCGTCGATCGCCGACCACGGCCTGGTCGGTGACCTGCGCACCGCGGCGCTCGTGGCGACCGACGGCACCATCGACTGGTTCTGCCCCGGACGCTTCGACGCCCCGAGCGTCTTCGCCTCGATCCTCGACCCCGACGCCGGCTCGTGGCGGCTGGCACCGGACGACGAGGAGGCGCGCAGCCAGCAGTACTACCACCCGGAGACCAACATCCTCGTCACCCGTTTCATGACCGAGCAGGGCGTGGTGGAGGTCCAGGACTTCATGCCGGTGCTGCGTGCGCACGACCCCGACCACCGCCAGCGGCTCGTACGCCGCGTGGTCGGCCTGCGCGGCTGCGTCGGGCTCACCATGGTGATGGCGCCGCGTCCCGACTACGCGAGGACGATGCCCGAGCTGTCCACCGAGGACGACGTCGTGCGCTTCGCCGACGGAGACGTCCACCTCGCGCTCTCGAGCACCGCGGACGTGGAGGTCGCCGACCACGCCGCCACCGCGCACGTGGCGCTGCGGACCGGCGAGTCCGCGCTCTTCGTGCTCGAGGTCCTCGCCCCCAACGAGCCGGCCCGCGGGTGCGGCGAGGGCGACGTCGACGAGCTCTTCGACGCCACAGCGAGGTTCTGGCGCGGCTGGCTCGCGCAGAGCACCTACACCGGCCGCTGGCGCGAGTGGGTGGACCGCTCCGCGCTGACCCTGAAGCTGCTGTGCCACGAGCCGAGCGGCGGCATCGTCGCCGCGCCCACCACGAGCCTGCCCGAGCACATCGGAGGCACCCGCAACTGGGACTACCGCTACGTCTGGGTGCGTGACGCCGCCTTCAGCGTCTACGCCCTCCTCCGCCTCGGCTTCATCGACGAGGCGTCGGCCTTCGTCCGCTTCCTGTCCGAGCGGCTCGGCGAGGCCGCCGACGACGGCGTCGACACCGAGCGGCTCGGCCCGCTGCGGGTGCTCTACGACCTCGACGGCGCCATCCCCCACGAGCGCGAGCTCGACCACCTCGCCGGCCACCGCGGGTCGCGGCCGGTGCGCGTCGGCAACGGTGCGGTCGACCAGCTCCAGCTCGACGTCTACGGCGAGCTCATCGACTCGGTCTACCTCTTCGACAAGCACGGGCGCGGCATCAGCCACGACGCCTGGACCGACCTGCGCCGCATCGTGTCGTGGCTGATGGACAACTGGGACCGGCCCGACGCGGGCATGTGGGAGGTCCGCGGCGAGCCGCGGACCCACACCACGTCGCTGGTGATGAGCTGGGTCGCGGTCGAGCGGATGATGCGGGTCGCTCGGCGGCGTGGGCTGCCGGGCGACCTCACCGAGCTCGCCGCCACCCGCGACGCGATCTACGAGCGCGTCATGACCGAGTGCTGGAACGACGAGCTCGGCGCCTTCACCGCCTCCGCCGGCGGCGACGTCGTCGACGCGGGGACGCTGCTGATGCCGATGGTCAAGATGCTCGCACCCGACGACCCGCGCTTCCTCTCCACCCTCGCGCTCGTCGAGGAGCGCCTCGTCTCCGACAGCCTGGTGCTGCGCTACGACGCCGACGCCCTCGACGACGGCGTCGAGGGCGGCGCCGACGGCGAGGGCACGTTCTCGCTCTGCTCGTTCTGGTACGTCGAGGCGCTGACCCGTGCCGGCCGCCTCGACGACGCCCGGCTCGCGCTGGAGAAGATGTTCACCTACGCCAACCACCTCGGACAGTACGCCGAGCAGGTCGGCCTCAACGGCGAGCAGCTGGGCAACTTCCCCCAGGGCTTCACCCACCTCGGCCTGATCAGCGCAGCGATCAACCTCGACCGCAGCCTCGACGCATGACCTCCGCGCCGGCCACCCGGCCGGCCCGCCGCACCCTGGCGCTGATCCCGTTCGTCCTGGCGCTGCTGTCGATGATCGGCCCCTTCAGCATCGACACGCCCTTCCCGGCGTTCGCCCAGATGGGCCAGGCCCTCGACGTCGCGGCCGGGGAGCTCCAGCTGGTCGTGACGGCCTACATGCTGGCCTTCGCGGCGATGAGCGTCTTCCACGGACCGCTGTCCGACGCGATCGGTCGCAAGCCGGTGATCGTGTGGTCGCTCGCGGCGTACGCCGTCGCGTCCGTGGCGTGCGCCTTCGCGCCGACGCTGGAGTGGCTGCTGGTCGGGCGCGTGGTCCAGGGACTGGCCGCCGGTGGTTCGACGATCGTGAGCCGCACGATCATCCGCGACCTCTTCGACGGCGTCGAGGCCCAGCGCATGATGAGCCAGGTCGCCGTGATCTTCGGGCTGGCCCCGGCGATCGCCCCGGTCGTCGGCGGCCTGCTGGTGCAGGTCGGGCCGTGGCAGACGGTCTTCTGGTTCATGGCGGCGCTCGCGCTGCTCCTCCTGGCCGGCTCGATCGCGCTGCTGCCCGAGAGCCACCCGCCCGAGCGCCGGGTTCCGCTCCGGGTCGGTGAGGTCGTCGCCGGCCTCCTCGCCGTCGTGTCCGTGCCCGCCTTCCACCGCATGGCCTGGGCCGGCACCCTCGTCTTCGGCGCGCAGTTCCTCTACATCGGCGGCGCCGCGATCTTCGTCGTCGACCTGCTGGGGGAGGGCGAGCTCGACTTCTGGAAGCTGTTCGTGCCCATGATCGGTGCGATGGTGGTGGGCTCGGTGCTGAGCGGTCGCCTGGGCCGGCTGGTGACCAGCACCCAGCTGGTGTCCGTCGGCTACGTCGTGAGCGGCGCGGGCGCGCTGCTGGGAATCGTCGTCGCGCTGACGCCGGCGGGCGAGGTGCTGCCGTGGGCGGCCGCGGGGGTCGCGCTCGTGGCGCTCGGCAACGGCCTGGCCTTCCCCAACATCCAGCTGCTGATGCTCGACCTCGTCCCGACCCGTCGGGGCGCGGTCATGTCCGCGGGGTCGTTCGTGACGCTGGTGTTCAACGCCGCCAGCGCAGCCCTCCTCGCGCCGTACGCCGGACGCTCGGTCCTCGGGTTCGCCGTGGCGGCCGCTGTGTGCGTGCTGCTGGGCTGGGCGTGCTGGCGCTGGCACCTCTCCGCGACGCGCGCGGCACACGTCCCGGTCTGACGCGGACCCCGGTCGGCGGTGAGCAGGACAGGTTCCGCACGCCGAGAAGCTGCCTCACCCACCGCCGCACCGGTCGGCGGTGAGTGAGACAGCTTCCGAGGCTCCAGAACCTGCCTCACCCACCGCCGGGCGGCAGGGCCTCAGGAGGTCCAGGCGTGCCAGAGGTCGGCGTACTCCCCGTCGAGGGCGAGCAGCTCGTCGTGGCTGCCGAGCTCGACGATCCGCCCATCGATCACCACGGCGATGCGGTCGGCGTCGTGCGCAGTGTGGAGCCGGTGCGCGATCGCGACCACGGTGCGGCCCTCGAGGAGGTTGTTCATCGACCCCTCGAGGGTGCGCGCGGTGCGCGGATCGATCAGCGAGGTCGCCTCGTCGAGGACCAGCGTGTGGGGGTCGGCGATGATCAGCCGGGCGAGCGCGACCTGCTGGGCCTGGGCCGGGGTGAGGGCGAAGCGGCCGGAGCCGATGAGCGTGTCGAGCCCGTCGGGCAGGCGCTCGACCCAGGCGAGCGAGCCGACCGCCCGCAGGGCCTCGCGGACGTCGTCGACGGTGGAGTCCTCACGGGCCAGCACGATGTTGTCGCGCACCGAGCCGATGAAGACGTGGTGCTCCTGGGTCACGAGCGCGACCTCGACGCGCAGCACCTCCAGCGGCAGGTCCACGAGGTCCACGCCGCCGACGCGCGCGGTCCCGGTGCGAGGACGGTTGATGCCGGCGAGCAGGCGCCCGAGGGTGGACTTGCCCGACCCGCTCGGACCGACGACGGCCAGTCGCTCGCCGACGGCGAGGTGGAGGTCGACGCCGTGGAGCACGTCGTGGCCCTCGCGGTAGGCGAAGCGCAGGTCCGTGGCCGTGAGCTCGACGCCGTCGGGGAGCCGGTCGCCGGGCTCGCGGTCGGGCGGCACCTCGGCGATGCCGAGCAGCCGGCTGGTCGACGCGGCGCCGACCTGGAGCCGGTCGACCTCGCCGATGACCGCGTCGAGCGGCTCGCTCAGCGCGACGACGTAGAGCATCGCGGCGGTGATCTGCCCGAGGTCGACCCAGCCGCGGGAGTAGCCGTAGGCGCCCACCACGAGCGTGACCACCTGCGGCAGCTGGAAGGCGGCGTTGAGCGCAGCGAAGAGCACGTTGCGCAGGGTCGTGCCGTAGCGCTCGGCCTGCGCGGAGACCTCGATGTCGTCGCTGCCCGCGCGCACCCGCGCACCGGACAGGTGCAGCGCCTCGACAGTGCGAGCACCCTCCACCGTCTCGGTGAGGGTGGTGTTGATCCGGGAGTAGGTGGCCCCCTCGGTGATGTACGCCTTGGGCGCGCGCCGCAGGTAGGTGCGCACCGCGGGGGTGCACAGCGCGAAGACCAGCAGCGCCGGCAGGGCGAGCACGACGGAGTTGAGCATCATCGCCACGACGGAGAGCAGGACCGTCATCAGCGAGATCAGCAGCCGGGGCACGCCCCACTGCACGGAGCGTGCCATCGTGCCGACGTCGCGGGTCACGCGGGTGACGAGGTCGCCGGTGCTCGCGCCCTCGACGCGTCCCACGGGCAGCCGCAGGATCGTGTCGACGACGTACTCGCGAGCCGAGGCCAGCAGGTCCTGGCCGAAGTGGGTCGAGGTGCGCCGGGCGCCGAAGGTGAGGAGCGACTGGAGGACCACCACGCCCACGACCGCGAGGGCGATGGCGTCCAGGCCCTCCACCGCCGCGCCCTGCGCCTGCACGCGGTTGACCAGGGAGCCGAGCAGGCGCGGCACCACGAGGGCGGCGCCGGCGGCGAGCGCGTTGAGGGCGACCATCAGCGCGAAGGAGCCCCGGCGGCTGCGGATCAGGTCGCCGAAGAAGGCCAGCACCGCACGGTTGCCCGAGACCGGCCAGCCGCGCACCGGGTTGCGCGAGGCGGCGTAGACGTCCTCGGCGCGCTGGCGGCGCAGCTCGTGGCGCTGCCACAGCGCGCGGTTGCGCTCGCGGGGACTGCCGTGCCCGGGCGGGCGCAGCTCGTCGGGGACCACCGGGGGGTCGACGCTGCGGTCGCGCCACGTGTCGGCGGAGGTGGCGAGCAGGTCGGTGGTCATCGGACCGCCTCCTCGTCGTCGAGCTCGCGGGCGACCACGCGGCGGTAGTCGTCGTGGCCGACCAGGAGGTCGGCGTGCGCGCCCTCGGCCACGACGGTGCCGTCGTGCAGCAGCACCACGCGGTCGGCGTGGTGCAGCCACAGCGGGGACACGGTCATGACGACGGTCGTGCGACCCCGTCGGGTCGCGGCGACGCGCTCGGCGATCCGCGCCTCGGTGTGGGCGTCGACGGCCGAGGTGGGCTCGACGAGCACCAGCACCGGCGGGTCGGCCGCAACGGCGCGGGCGAGGACCACGCGCTGCCGCTGTCCGCCGGAGAGGCCGCGGCCGCGCTCGTCGAGCTGGCCCTGCCAGCCCTCGGGCAGCGCGTCGTAGACGTCCTCGGCGTTGGCCACGCGCAACGCGTGCTCGGCCTGCTCGCGGGTGAGCCGGCCGTGCGGGTCGACGGCGTCCTGGAGGGTGCCGGCGAAGAGCTGGCTGCCGGTGTCGCTGACCAGCACCTGGTGGCGTACGTCGTCGAGCCCGGCGCGGGACAGGTCGACCCCGCCGAGGGTGACGCCCCAGTCGTTGCCGGCCCGCTCCTCGTCGAGGGCGGCGATCCGTGCGCGTTCGCGTGCCCGGGCGGCGCGGGCCCGGCGGGCCGCCCGGCCGCGCGCGCCCTCCTCGCCCTCGGCGGGGACCGGCTCGGTGTCGGCCGGCAGGTAGCGCCCGAGTCGGTCGGCCAGGGCGGCGCTCTGCTCGGGGACGGCGCTGACGACCACGGTCAGCAGACCCGGCTGGACCGTGAGGCCGCTGGCGGTGTCGTGCAGCGCGGCGGAGCCGTCGAGGGCGACCGGCTGCGCGGGGTCGCGCCAGGGCGGACGCTGCTCGAAGATCGCGATCGCCTTGCGGGCGCTCACCAGCGAGCGGGTGCCCTTCTGCACGAACTCGAAGAAGGTGCGGATCGGGCCGACCATGAAGAGGCCGTAGCCCAGGAAGGTGATCAGCTCACCCACGCTGAGGGCGCCCTCGCGCACCTGCCGGGTGCCGAGCCACACCAGGCTCACCAGGAAGAGGCCGGAGAAGAGCACGCCGACCGCCTCGACGGCCGCCTGCCAGATGCCGGCCGACACCCCGGCCTGCCGGGCCGACTGCGACTGGCGCGCGTAGTTGGCGCCGAAGGTCTGCTCGCCGCCGATGCCGCGCAGGATCCTCAGGCCCGCCACGATGTCGGTGGCCAGCGAGGTGAGCTCGGAGGTGCGCGAGCGCTCGACCTGCTGGCGTCGGTGCAGCGGGCGCAGCAGCGGCAGGGCGGCGCCGACCAGCAGGGGCGCCGCGACCAGGGTGAGCAGGCCGAGCTGCCACGACAGGGTCAGCACGATGAAGGCGACGGTCAGGTAGGAGACGAGCTGTCCCACGGTCCGCGCCAGGATCTCGGTGAGCGCGCCGAACTCGTCGGAGTCGCTCGAGGCCACGCTCAGCACCTCGCCGGTGGGGGAGCGGCGCGGCAGCACGTGGCCCATCTGCGCGACCTTGCGGGTGACCATCTCGAGCGTGCCGTAGAGGGCGACCAGCCAGCTCCGCACCACCAGCGTGTGCGAGACGATGCCGAAGACGCCGCCGATCACCACGACGAGCAGCAGCAGCGCGGCCCACCCGGCCAGCGCCTGCCCCGAGCCGCCGACGATGCCCTCGTCCACGGCGCGGCCGAAGATCCAGGGGCCGAGGGTCATCGGCAGGAACCACAGGGAGTAGCAGAGCGACGAGAGCGCGATCAGCGCCTTCTGGCGCCCGAGCACCCATCGCAGGAACGCCGCGGGCGACCGGGTCTCGGGGTCCGGCGTGGGTGCGTCGTCGGTGCCGGTGAAGAACGTCGCGATCCGGGGTGGGTAGTCCTGCATGTCGTGGCCGACCCTAGGCGCTCTCACCCGATCGGCACGAGGCAATTACCGGGGAGTGGCCGGGGACTCACGCGGCGCCGTACGCCGGGTAGTCGGTGTAGCCCTCGGCGTCGCCGCCGTAGAAGGACTCCGGCCGCTGCTCGTTGAGCGGCAGGTCCTCGGCCAGGCGGCGCGGCAGGTCGGGGTTGGCGATGAAGGTGCGGCCGAACGCCGCGGCGTCGACGAGCCCGGCACCGATGAGCCGGTCGGCCTTGGCGCGGTCGTAGCCACCGGCACCGACGATGGGCCCGGGGTGGGCCGCGCGCAGCGCCCGGCGGTAGTCGTCGTCGAGCTCGGGGCCGCCGGCCCAGTCGGGCTCGGAGAGGTGGAGGAAGGCCAGGTCGCGCCGGCCCAGCTCGCGGGCCACGTGGAGGCCGGCCTCCAGGCCCTCGGGGTCGGAGGTGCCGTTGAAGGAGCCGATCGGCGAGATGCGGATCGCGACCCGGTCCGCGGACCACGCGTCGACCACGGCGTCGACGACCTCGAGCATGAGCCGCGCGCGGTTCGCCAGCGAGCCGCCGTACGAGTCGGTGCGCAGGTTGCTGTCGGCGGCGAGGAACTGGTGGAGCAGGTAGCCGTGCGCGCCGTGGATCTCGACGAGGTCGAAGCCGGCCCGGCGGGCGTTGACGGTGGCGCGGCGGTAGTCCTCCACGACGCGCGGGACCTCCTCGGTCCGCAGCGCCCGCGGCACCGGGCACGCCACGCGCGTCGGACGCCCGTCCTCGCCGCGCACGGTCGTGCGGTTGCGGTAGGGGCCGGCGCTGGCCGAGACCGGCAGCTGGCCGTCGTGGAAGGACTCGTGGGAGACCCGGCCGACGTGCCACAGCTGGGCCGCGATGAGCCCGCCGGCCTCGTGGACGGCGTCGGTGACGCGACGCCACCCGGCGACCTGCTCTTCGCTGTGGATGCCCGGGGTGTCCATGTAGCCCTTGCCCTCGGGGCTGACCTGCGTGCCCTCGCTGATCAGCAGGCCGGCGCTGGCCCGCTGCACGTAGTGCTCGGCCATCAGGTCGTTGGCGACGTCGCCGGGCACCGTGGCCCGCATCCGAGTGAGCGGTGCCATCAGGACGCGGTTCTGCGTCGTCACGGCACCGAGAGTCAGGGGATCGAGGAGGGAGGGCACGACAGGCGCCAACAGGGGGCTGTGCCCTGGTATTCCGGCAGACAGGACCCCTCCGGGCGGTGTGCGGGGCACCACCCCCGAGGCAGGATGGGCCGGGTGACGCTTCTCTCCCAGCTGCGAGACGTGCCCGCCCGCCTCCGCAACGAGGCCCGGCAGGTGCCCACCCGTGACATCGACGAGGCGGAGGTCGAGGTCGAGTCGACGGCCCACGCCGCTGCCGGCGTCACCGCCGTGGCGGTGGCCATGCGGCGCGCCATCGGCCAGATGGGCCTGCGTCGCACCGCGTCCACGCTGACCCGCCTCAACCAGGTCGACGGCTTCGACTGCCAGGGC
This sequence comes from Nocardioides furvisabuli, assembly GCF_021083185.1. GTDB lineage: Bacteria > Actinomycetota > Actinomycetes > Propionibacteriales > Nocardioidaceae > Nocardioides > Nocardioides furvisabuli. The sequence continues at coordinate 419,520 of NZ_JAIGQB010000001.1, forward strand.
TGCGCGTGGCCGGACCCCGCGCCGGGTCACCGGCACGCCGCGGAGTTCTGCGAGAACGGCGCCAAGGCCGTCGCGGAGGAGGCCACGCGCCAGGTGCTCGACCGCGAGTTCTTCGCCACCCACTCCGTGGAGGACCTCGCCGGTCGCACCGAGTTCTGGCTGGGCAAGCAGGGTCGGATCACCGAGCCGATGGTCCTGCGCCCGGGTGCCACCCACTACACGCCGATCTCGTGGGACGACGCCTACGCCACCATCGCGGGGCACCTCCAGCGCCTGGACCACCCCGACCAGGCCACGTTCTACACCTCCGGCAAGACCTCCAACGAGGCTGCCTTCGTCTACCAGCTCTTCGCGCGCTCCCTCGGCACCAACAACCTCCCCGACTGCTCCAACATGTGCCACGAGTCGTCCGGCTCCGCGCTCGTGGACACGATCGGCATCGGCAAGGGATCGGTCAGCCTCGAGGACATCCATCAGGCCAAGCTCCTGCTGGTCGTCGGGCAGAACCCCGGCACCAACCACCCGCGGATGCTGTCCGCGCTGGAGGAGGCGAAGTCCCGCGGTGCCCGCATCATCTCCGTCAACCCTCTCGAGGAGGCGGGCCTGGTCCGCTTCAAGAACCCGCAGAACGCCAAGGGCCTGACGGTCGGCACCGCGCTGGCCGACCTGCACCTGCCGATCCGGCTCAACGGCGACCTCGCCTTCTTCCAGGCCGTCGGCGCGCTGCTGGTCGAGTGGGACGCGGTCGACCACGACTTCCTCGAGCAGTACACGACCGGCTACGACGCCTACGTCGAGCACGTCGCCGACCTCGACTGGGACAAGGTCGAGGCCTCCACGGGCCTCACCCGCGAGCAGGTCACCGAGGCGGCCCGGATGATCGCGGAGTCGCCGGCCACCATCACGTGCTGGGCGATGGGCATCACCCAGCATCACAACGCGGTGGGCACCATCAAGGAGATCGTCAACGTCGCCCTCCTCCAGGGCAACATCGGCAAGCCCGGTGCGGGGGTGTGCCCCGTGCGCGGGCACTCTAACGTGCAGGGCGACCGCACCATGGGCATCTGGGAGCGGGTGCCCGACCACTTCCTCGACGCGATCCGCGACGAGTTCGGCTTCGAGCCGCCCCGCGAGCACGGGCTCGACACGGTCGGCTCCATCCAGGCGCTGCGCGACGGCAAGATCCGGGTCTTCTTCGGCATGGGCGGCAACTTCGTCGGCGCCGCCCCCGACACCGGGGCCACCGAGGCGGCCATGCGCAACGCCGCACTGACCGTGCACGTCTCCACCAAGCTCAACCGCTCGCACGTCGTGCACGGCGGCGAGGCGCTGATCCTGCCCGCCCTCGGGCGCAGCGAGAAGGACCTCACCGGCGGCCGCGTGCAGCGGGTGACGGTCGAGGACTCGATGTCGGCGGTGCACGCCTCGCGCGGTCCCCTCGACCCGCCGTCGGAGCACGTGCGGTCCGAGGTCGACATCGTCTGCTCCCTCGCCCTGGCCACGCTGGGCGAGGACTCGCCGGTGCCGTGGGCGGCGTTCCGCGAGGACTACACCGAGATCCGACGCCGGATCGCGCGCGTCGTCCCGGGCTGCGCGTCGTACGACGAGAAGGTCGACGAGCCCGGCGGGTTCGTCCTGCCGCACCCGCCGCGGGACAACCGCGTCTTCGAGACCCCGAGCGGCCGGGCCGTGATCACCACGACGCCCATCGACGTGCTCGACGTGCCGCGCGGGCGCTTCCTGCTCCAGACGATGCGCTCGCACGACCAGTTCAACACCACCATCTACGGCCTCGACGACCGCTACCGCGGCGTGAAGGGCGGGCGCCGGGTCGTCTTCGTCAACCCGGACGACCTGCGCGACCTGGGACTGGCCGAGGGCGACCTGATCGACCTGGTCAGCGAGTGGCGCGACGGGGTGGAGCGCTACGCGCGGTCGTTCCGGGTCGTCCCCTACGACCAGCCGCGCGGCTGCGTCGCGGCCTACTACCCCGAGGCCAACCCGCTGGTCCCGCTGGACTCGACGGCGGACAAGAGCAACCAGCCGGTCTACAAGTCGATCGTCGTGCGGCTCGACCGACCGGGCGAGGGCGAGGGGCACTCGGACTCGCACGGCTCGCCCGACCAGGACTCCGGCTCCCACCGCGACGACCAACCCCACCACCTGAGCTGAGCGGGCCCCCGCCGATCCACGCGGGGCGGGTACGGTGGCCGGCGATGACCACGCACATCGACGTGCTCTCCCCGCGCGAGGTCCCTCTCGGAGGTCCCCGGGCCATGCGCGTACGACGCACGCTGCCGCAGCGGCATCGGTCACTGATCGGCGCCTGGTGCTTCGTCGACCACTACGGGCCCGACGAGGTCGACGAGACGGGCGGGATGGTGCTGCCCGCACACCCGCACACCGGCCTGCAGACCGCGAGCTGGCTCTTCGGCGGTGAGCTCGAGCACCGCGACTCCGTCGGCAGCCTCGCGACGGTGCGCCCCGGCGAGCTCAACCTGATGACGGCCGGCCGGGGGATCAGCCACACCGAGGTCTCCACGCCGGACACGACCGTCCTGCACGGCGCCCAGCTCTGGATCGCGCTGCCCGACGCCACCCGCCACTGCGACCCCGGCTTCGAGCACTTCGCGCCCGAGCCGGTGCGCGGGCCGGGCTGGGAGGCGCGGGTCTTCATCGGCTCCCTCCTCGGGGCGAGCTCGCCGGTCCACACCCACACGCCCCTGCTCGGCGCCGAGCTGATGCTCGCGCCCGGCCGGAGCCTCGACGTCGAGCTCGACGCGACCTTCGAGCACGGCGTGCTCCTCGACGTCGGCCTCGTCGAGGTGGACGGCACGGAGGTCAAGCCGAGCGACCTCGCCCACGTCGCCGAGGGGCGTACGACCCTGACGATCACCGCACTCGAGGAGTCCCGCCTGCTGCTGCTCGGCGGGCCTCCGTTCGGCGAGGCGATCGTCATGTGGTGGAACTTCATCGGTCGCACCCACGAGGAGATCGTCGGCTTCCGCGAGGAGTGGCAGGACCAGATCACCGCCGACGGCGAGGTCGTGGACGCGGGCACGTCCGTCGCCGCCGGGCGCTTCGGCGTGGTCGACCTCGACCTCCCGCCGATCCCGGCCCCCGGCATGCCCCACGTCCGCCTCAAGCTGAGGCACTGACCTCGATGGGTGCCGTGGCCGTCGTCGGCGCGGACGGCGTCGCGCGCTGCCCGTGGGGTGCCGGCGACCCCGTCAACGCGGCCTACCACGACACCGAGTGGGGGATGCGCGTGTCGGGGGAGAGCGCCCACCTCGAGCGGCTCACCCTCGAGGCCTTCCAGTCCGGCCTGTCGTGGCTGACCATCCTCAACAAGCGGCCGCGCTTCCGCGAGGTCTTCGCGGGCTTCGACGCCGACGTCGTCGCCACCTTCGGGCCGGCCGACGTCGAACGCCTGATGACCGACGCCGGCATCGTGCGCAACCGGCGCAAGGTCGACGCCGCCATCGCCAACGCCCGCGCCACCGTCGCCCTGCGCGCCGACGGCGGCCTGGAGTCCTTCATCTGGTCCTTCCGGCCCGAGCCCGGACCGCCGCCGCGCACCACGGCCGACGTGCCCACGACCTCGCCGGAGTCGGTCGCGCTGGCCAGGGCGCTGAAGAAGGCCGGCTTCGTGCACGTCGGGCCCACCACGATGTACGCCCTGATGGAGGCCGTCGGCCTCGTCGACGACCACCTCGAGGGATGCCACCGGCGCGGCTGTGCTGGCTAGTCTCGCCGCATGGACCGCGTGCACGCCTTCTCCGCCGACGACGCCCTGACCGACCTCGACGCCACCGGGCTGGTCGCGGCGCTCCGCGACGGGCTGGTCTCGGTGCCCGAGGTGGTGGAGGCGGCCATCGCCCGCACGCAGCAGGTCGACGCTGCTCTCGGCGCAGTGGCGTACGCCGCCTACGACCGCGCGCGGGAGGAGGCCCGCCACCCGCGGGGCGGCTTCTTCGCGGGGGTGCCGACCTTCGTCAAGGACAACGTCGACGTGGCCGGGATGCCCACCCAGCACGGCAGCGACGCGTTCACCGCCGGGCCGCAGCGCACCGACGGCGACTTCGCCCGGATGTACCTCGCCACCGGCCTCGTCCCGCTCGGCAAGACCCAGCTCTCGGAGTTCGGCTTCTCCGGCGCCGCCGACCACGTACGCCTCGGGCCGGTGCGCTCGCCCTGGAACCCCGACCACTACGCCGGCGCGTCGTCCGCGGGCTCGGCCGCCCTGGTCGCTGCCGGCGCAGTGCCCATCGCCCACGCCAACGACGGCGGCGGGTCGATCCGCATCCCGGCCGCCGTCAACGGCCTCGTCGGCCTCAAACCGACGCGGGGGCGGCTCGCGCAGGACCGGATGATGCGCGACATGCCCGTGCGCATCGTCTCCGACGGCGTGCTGACCCGCAGCGTGCGCGACACGGCCGCGTTCTACCGCGAGGCCGAGAAGGTCTGGCGCAACCCGCTCTTGGCGCCGGTCGGTGACGTCACCCGACCGAGCCGGGCCCGGTTGCGGGTCGCGGTGGTGACCCGGGGCATCGGCCGCGACTGCAGCCCGGAGGTCCGCGAGCTCACCCTGCGCACCGCCGAGCTGCTGCAGTCCCTGGGGCACCACGTCGAGGAGGTCGACAACCCCGTCCCCGACAGCTTCCCCGAGCACTTCGTGCGGTTCTGGTCGATGCTCGCGCTGGTGATCGCACGGCGGGGCAAGAAGGACTTCGGCCCCACCTTCGACCCGACGCGCCTCGACAACCTCACCCTCGGCCTGGCCCGCCACGCCGCGCGCAACCTGCACAAGCAGCCGTTCTCGATCGCGGTGCTGCGTGGCTCCCAGCGCCTCGCCGCGCGCCACCGGGCGACGTACGACATCACCCTCACGCCGACGCTCGCCACCGAGACGCCGCGCGTCGGGCACCTGCGTCCCGACCAGGACTACGACGAGATCATGGGCCGGCTGATGGACTGGGTCGCGTTCACGCCGCTGCAGAACGCGACCGGTGAGCCGGCCGTCTCGCTGCCCCTCGCGACCACCTCTGCGGGCCTGCCGCAGGGCATGATGCTGGGCGCCGGAGCGGGCCGCGAGGCCCGTCTCCTGGGCCTGGCCTACGAGCTCGAGGAGGCCGTCGGATGGCCCCGGATCCAGGCGGGCTGAGGCCGTTCGGGAGCCGATTTCTCATCGTGACGGCGCATGTGTATCGTTCTCCGTCGTTGCCCCTTTAGCTCAGTCGGCAGAGCGTCTCCATGGTAAGGAGAAGGTCTACGGTTCGATTCCGTAAAGGGGCTCTGGGTCGGACCTCCTCCGGGTGGTCGGACCTCCGCGGCGGGGTAGCTCAGGTGGTTAGAGCACACGGCTCATAATCGTGGTGTCGCGGGTTCGAGTCCCGCCCCCGCTACCACCGAATTCTCATCCAGCTCCACTCCGCACCACCCGCAACCCAAGGATCTCCCATGGCCAGCAAGAGCTCTGACGTTCGCCCCAAGATCACGCTCGCGTGCACGGAGTGCAAGGAGCGCAACTACATCACCAAGAAGAACCGTCGCAACGATCCCGACCGGATCGAGCTGAAGAAGTTCTGCCCGCGCTGCCGCGCGCACACCGCGCACCGCGAGACCCGCTGACGCTCTTCGTCACCACCGACCCGTCCGAGACTCTCGGGCGGGTCGCTGTGTGTTCTAGGGTCGTGCCATGCCCGTCGACCCCTCCCTGGTGGGGCGCGAGTTCCCCGCGCCGGCTCCCCTCACCGTGACCCCCGAGCGCGTGAGCGCCTTCGCCGCAGCCGTGGGACACCCCGGCGACGCCGGCTCCGCGGTCCCGCCGACCTTCCCGATCGTGCTCGCCTTCGACGCCATGCAGGCCTTCCTCGACGCCGAGCAGATCGACCTGCACCGCATCGTCCACGGCGAGCAGCGCTTCGCGTACGTCCGCCCGCTGGTCCCGGGCGACGAGCTGACCGCCACGCTGACCGTGACCGGGCTGCGCCAGATCGGCGGCGCCGACATCATCGCCACCTCCAGCGAGATCGCCGACGCCACGGGCGCGGTCGTCTGCACCGGCAGGGCGACGCTCGTCCACTCCGCCGGAGGTGCCGCATGAACCCCGGTGACAGCCTCTCGACGAAGACCTTCACGATCACCCGTGCCGACCTCGTCGCCTACGCGGAGGCCAGCGGCGACCACAACCCGATCCACCAGGACGAGGACGTGGCGCGCAGCGTCGGTCTGCCCGGCGTCATCGCCCACGGGATGTACACCCTGGCCCTGGTCGGCCGCGCGGTCGCGGAGTGGACCGACGGTGCGGAGGTCGTGGACCTCGGCGCGAAGTTCACCAGCCCCGTCGTCGTGCCCGCCGAGGGCGGCGCGGACGTCGTCGTCGCCGGCACCGTGAAGTCGGTCGCCGACGGACTGGTCACCCTCGCCCTCGAGGTCACCTGCGGGGGCCAGAAGGTGCTGGGGATGCCGAAGGCCGTGGTGCGCGAGGCCACGATCCGTGCCTGACCTGCGCGACCACACGACGTTGCGCCTCGGCGGTCCCGGCCGCTCGTGGGTGCGCGCGACCACCGAGGCCGAGCTCGTCACCGCCGTCGCGGACGCCGACGCCTCCGGGACGCCGGTCCTCGTGCTGGCGGGCGGCTCGAACCTCGTCGTCGCCGACGACGGCTTCGACGGCCTCGTCGTCCAGGTCGCGACGACGGGCGTGCACGCCGAGCCGGACGACGTCGACGCAGGCCCGCAGTGCGGAGGTGTCGAGCTCAGGGTCGCCGCGGGCGAGGACTGGGACGCGCTCGTGGGCCGGGCCGTCGCGCGCGGCTGGTCCGGCATCGAGGCACTGTCCGGCATCCCGGGAGCGGTCGGCTCGACGCCGATCCAGAACGTCGGCGCCTACGGCCAGGACGTCTCCCAGACCATCTCCCGGGTCCGCACCTGGGACCGCGTCGATCGCACCCAGCGCACCTTCGCCGCGTCCGACTGCGCCTTCGGCTACCGCCACAGCCGCTTCAAGGCCGACCCGGGCCGCTATCTCGTCCTGGAGGTGACCTTCCAGCTGCGCACCGGCGCGCTGGCCGCCCCCGTGAGGTACGCCGAGCTCGCGCGCCGCCTCGGTGTCGAGGTCGGCGAGCGCGCCCCGCTGGCCGACGTACGTGCCGCCGTGCTGGCCCTGCGGTCCGGCAAGGGGATGGTGCTCGACGATGCCGACCACGACACGTGGAGCGCCGGGTCGTTCTTCACCAATCCGTTCCTCACCCACGAGCAGGCCGCCGCGCTGCCGGATGCCGCGCCCCGCTGGGAGCAGCCCGACGGCACGGCGAAGTCGAGCGCGGCGTGGCTCATCGAGCACGCCGGCTTCGGCAAGGGCTACGTCAGCGAGGCCGCGGGGGAGCGGGTGGCGCTGTCCACCAAGCACACCCTCGCCCTCACCAACCGCGGTGGCGCCACCACCGAGGAGCTGCTCACGCTGGCCCGCGAGGTGCGCGACGGCGTCGAGGCCCGCTTCGGCGTCCGCCTGGTCAACGAGCCGGTCACCGTCGGCTGCGCCCTCTGACGCGGGATCAGGCGAGCCAGGCCGCGATGTCGCGGCGAGCGGCTTCGAGCACGTCGGACGGCGCCCGGGAGGCCGCGAAGGACATCTCGGCGAGGCGGGCCAGCGTGGCGTCGTCGAGGTCGTGGGCGGCGCGCATCGTGGCGTACTGCCCGGCCAGGCGCGAGCCGAAGAGCAGCGGGTCGTCGGCGCCGAGCGCGACCGTCGCGCCGGCCGCGAGGAGCTGGGGGAGCGGCACCGACGTGAGGTCGGAGTAGACACCGAGCGAGACGTTGGAGACCGGGCACACCTCGAGCGCGACGCCGGCCTCGACGATCCGGTCGAGCAGGGCGGGGTCCTCCGCGCTGCGTACGCCGTGCCCGAGCCGTTGCGCCCCGAGCCGCTCGAGGCAGGTACGGACGTGGTCGGGGCCGCGCAGCTCGCCGCCGTGCGGCACCAGCACCAGCCCGGCGCGCTCGGCGATCCGGAAGGCGCCCTCGAAGTCCTCGGTGCGCCCGCGCCGCTCGTCGTTGGACAGCCCGAAGCCGACCACCCCGCGACCGGCGTACTGCGCCGCCAGTCGTGCCAGCGTGCGGGCGTCGAGCGGGTGGCGCGTGCGGTTGGCGGCGATCACCACCGCGATGCCCAGACCGGTGCGCCCCGAGGCGTCCCGGACGCAGTCGAGCACCAGGTCGGTGAAGGCGGTGATGCCGCCGAAGCGTGCGGCATAGCCGCTGGGGTCCACCTGGATCTCCAGCCAGCGCCCGCCGTCGCGCACGTCGTCCTCGGCCGCCTCGAGCACCAGGCGGCGTACGTCGTCGGGCGTGCGCAGCACCGAGCGCGCCACGTCGTAGAGGCGCTGGAAGCGGAACCAGCCCTTCTCGTCGGCGGCGCTGAGGAGCGGCGGCCAGTCCTCCACCAGGGAGTCGGGCAGCACGATGCCGTCCCGCTCGGCGAGCTCGAGCAGCGTGCCGTGGCGCATCGAGCCGGTGAAGTGCAGGTGCAGGTGCGCCTTGGGAAGTCGTGACACCTCGCGCGGCTGCTGCGCCCCCTGGTCCGCCATGGGTCGAATCGTAGGCGGGCGACCCCGCCGGTTCGACGCAGGCTGGACCCGCCCCGTATGCTTCCCGATTGGTGGTTTCACCACATGCTGCGGCATGCCCCGTCAAGGCGGGGACGGGACCACCGGAGGGCACTAGCTCAACTGGCAGAGCATCGGTCTCCAAAACCGAAGGTTGGGGGTTCAAGTCCCTCGTGCCCTGCGAGGAAACACTGCACAGCAACAACGATGAAGGTGGGAAACGTGGCCGACGGCAACGCGGTTCAGGACCGGCGCGACTCGCGCGGCGACGACCGTGGGCGCACCAGCCCCGTCACGTTCCTGCGCCAGGTGGTGGCCGAGCTCCGCAAGGTGGTGTGGCCCACCCAGCAGCAGCTGATCACCTACTTCTTCGTGGTGCTGGTCTTCGTCATCGTCGTGATGGCCATCGTGACGGTCCTCGACCTGGCCTTCGGAAGGCTGGCCTTCGAGGTCTTCACCGGTGGCGGCGCCCAGTGACCTGCTGACCAGCGCGCGTCCCGCAGCGGTTCCGCCGCACTGATCCCGCCGGACGAGCCCGGCCCCGGTCCCGCACCGGACCCCCAGCAACGACGTACGGAGTGAAGACGTGTCTGAGAACAATGACGTGGACCAGGTCGACGACCAGGTCGAGTCGCTCGACGAGGCGACCGCGGAGGGCGCCGTCGACGACGCCGTCGAGGTCGAGGACGTGACCGACGAGGCGCCCGCCGAGGGCGACTCCGAGGACGACTCCGACGACGAGGCCTCCGACGACGAGGCCTCCGACGAGGACGAGTCCGGCTCCGAGCCCGACGAGAACGACCCGCTCGAGGCGTTCCGCCGTGAGCTGTGGGCCAAGCCCGGCGACTGGTTCGTCGTGCACACCTACTCCGGCATGGAGAAGCGGGTCAAGCACAACCTCGAGAACCGCATCATCTCCCTCAACATGGAGGACTACATCCACGAGATCGTGGTCCCCACCGAAGAGGTCGCGGAGATCAAGAACGGCCAGCGCAAGATGGTCACCCGCACCGTGCTCCCCGGCTACGTCCTGGTCCGCATGGACCTCACCGACGAGTCCTGGTCGGCCGTGCGCCACACGCCGTCGGTCACCGGCTTCGTGGGCCACAGCCACCAGCCGGTCCCGCTCAGCATGAGCGAGGTGGAGGACATGCTGGCCCCCGCCGTCGTGGCCGTCGCCGAGGCCGAGGCAGCCGCCTCCGGCGAGAAGGGCGCCTCCACCACCCCGCGCAAGCCGGTCGAGGTGGCCGATTTCGACGTGTCCGACTCGGTCATGGTGGTCGACGGCCCGTTCGCCACGCTCCACGCGACGATCACCGAGATCAACGCCGAGTCCCAGCGCGTCAAGGCCCTCGTCGAGATCTTCGGCCGCGAGACCCCGGTCGAGCTCAGCTTCTCGCAGATCCAGAAGGTCTGACGCCAGAGTCCGACGATTTGGCGTCCGCCCGCTCTGCGGGCTGACAATGAAGTAGCGACAACCCGTGGCAGGGGGCGAAGTGCCCTCGTCATGACCACATGAGAGAAAGAGAAGGCTATGCCTCCCAAGAAGAAGATCGCCGCACTCGTCAAGGTGCAGCTGCAGGCCGGTTCGGCCACCCCGGCCCCGCCGGTCGGTACGGCGCTCGGCCCGCACGGCGTCAACATCATGGACTTCTGCAAGGCCTACAACGCCCAGACCGAGTCCATGCGCGGCAACGTGATCCCCGTCGAGATCACCATCTACGAGGACCGCTCGTTCGAGTTCATCACCAAGACCCCTCCGGCCGCCGAGCTCATCAAGAAGGCCGCCGGTCTCTCCAAGGGCTCCGGTGTCCCGCACAAGGAGAAGGTCGGCAAGCTGACCAAGGACCAGGTCCGCGAGATCGCGACCACCAAGCTGCCCGACCTCAACGCCAACGACATCGACGCCGCCATGAAGATCGTCGAGGGCACCGCCCGCTCGATGGGCATCACGACCGACTGATCCGTGGGAGAGCCGCGCTGGCTCGCTGACCACATCCTTCGCACCACAGAAACGAGAAGACAATGCAGCGCAGCAAGACCTACCGCGCAGCGGCTGAGGCGTTCGACAAGGACGAGCTCTACGCCCCGCTGGCAGCCATCAAGATCGCCAAGTCCGGCTCCAAGAAGAAGTTCGACGAGACCCTCGACGTCGTCATGCGCCTGGGTGTCGACCCGCGCAAGGCCGACCAGATGGTCCGCGGCACCGTCAACCTCCCCCACGGCACGGGCAAGACCGCCCGCGTGCTGGTCTTCGCCAACGCGGACAAGGCCGACGCCGCCCGTGAGGCCGGCGCCGAGTTCGTCGGTGGCGACGAGCTCATCGAGAAGGTCGCCGGCGGCTGGCTCGACTTCGACGCCGTCGTCGCCACGCCCGACATGATGGGCAAGGTCGGGCGCCTCGGTCGCGTCCTCGGCCCCCGCTCCCTCATGCCGAACCCGAAGACGGGCACGGTGACCCCCGACGTCGCCAAGGCCGTCACGGACATCAAGGGCGGCAAGATCGAGTTCCGCGTCGACCGCCACGCCAACCTGCACTTCATCATCGGCAAGGCGTCCTTCGCCGAGGCCCAGCTCGCGGAGAACTACGCCGCTGCCCTCGAGGAGGTGCTGCGGCTCAAGCCGGCCAGCTCCAAGGGTCGCTACATCAAGAAGATCACCGTCTCCACGACGATGGGCCCCGGCATCCAGGTCGACCCCAACCGCATCAAGAACGTCGCGTCCGAGGACGAGGCCGACCAGGCCTGACCCTCACCGGACCCTCATGGGTCCGTGACCGTCGTGTCGGCCCGGTCGCCCCTCGCGGGGCGGCCGGGCCGATCTGCATGTCCGGGCCGACCTGCCCGACGGCGGTGGCGTTTCGGTGTGGAAGCATCGGGTAGGAAGTGACCAAGCGCCCTGCTTGCCGCTCGTCCTCGTCCGTGTCAGGAGACACCATGCGCCTCTCGCCCGTTGCCCGCCGCCTCGGCTCCGCCGCCCTGGTGCTGACGATCGGCGTGGGAACGACCGCCTGCAGCGGCGACGACTCCGGTTCGGGATCCTCGAGCTCTGCCACCGACGAGTCGGGCGCGACCAGCGCCGACGAGCCCGGCGAGGAGTCCGTCGCCGACGACGAGTCCGGCGACGGCACCGAGGCCCCCGGCGAGCTGTCGGCCGCGGACTTCTATCCCGCCGTGATGGAGGCGATGCGTGAGGCGGAGACCTTCACCTTCGAGACGGTCACCGACGCCGCCGGACAGGGCCAGACCATGACCGGCGAGGCGCGCTTCGGCGACGACGGCATCGAGATGAGGGCCTCGAGCACTGGTGCGCAGCAGATGGAGCTGATCCTGCTCGGCCAGGCGATGTACATGAAGTCACCCGAGCTCGGCACCGGTGACACCTGGGTCAAGATCGACCTGAGCGATCCGAACTCGCTGTTCGGCATGATCGGCAAGGCGACCGACCCCGAGGTGATGTTCAAGGCCCTCGAGGAGCCCAAGAAGCTCGAGCTGGTCGGGGCCGAGGACGTCGACGGCGTGGCCACCAACCACTACCGGATCACCCTGGACCCGACGAAGTACCTCGCGGCCATGGACTTCCCGGCCGCGATGGCGGACATGCTGCCCAAGGAGCTGGTGAGCGAGATGTGGGTCGACGCCGACGACCTCCCGCGCAAGTTCGCCCAGACCGTCGAGGTCCCCGCCGTCGGCGGAGGCCAGTCCACGACCTCGAGCACCGAGGGCACCTACTCCGACTTCGGCACCGACGTGGAGATCGAGGCCCCGCCGGCCAGCGAGGTCACCGAGGACTTCCCCGGCGCCTGACCCGCTCCGCGGGCCGCGAGCCTCACTCGCGGAAGACGCGCTCGTCGATCAGCTGCTCCTTGACCTCGGTGCCCTCCTGCACGTAGCGGCCCTGGTCGAAGCGGGTCCTGAACTGCAGCACCACGCCGTCGCGCCCGAAGCGGTTCTTCTCCACCGTCAGGACGGCGAAGTCACGGAACCGCTCGGCGTTGCTGAGGTCGTAGGTCAGGTGGTGGCGCGCGACGATGTCGAACTTGTTGTTCAGCACCAGCACGACGTCGGCCTCGTACGCCAGCGCGCTGGAGCCGCGCAGGTCGCTGGCGCGCATCCGCTTGCCCGAGCGCAGTGCGGCCTTCTCGGCCGCGGCGATCGCCAGCACCGGGGCGTTGATGTCGATGGCGAGGTCCTTGAGGCCCTCGACGATCTCCGTGGAGCTGTCGTCCTCGTCGGGGTGCTGCGTCTTCACCTTCTGCAGGTAGTCGACGATCACGAGCGGGGTCGTGCCCGCCAGCTCGCGCACGGCTTCGATGGCGTTCTCGATCGCGGCGAGGTCGGTGCGGGTCCCGGTCGAGCGGTGCACGAAGAGCATCTCGCTGTAGTGCGAGACCCGGGTGAGCGCCTGGACGCCGCACGGCACGGACTCGAGGCGGTGCTCGAGCGAGCTGACCCACAGGTCGTCGAAGATCGACCGGATGCTGTTGACCCGCACCTGGTCCGACTCGTCGAGCTCGCCGGCCTCCATCGCGATGAGCTTCTGGGTGATGTCCTCGGCGTCGTGCTCGTAGGAGAAGAAGATGACCGGACGCCCGGTCGCGGCGTTGTTGCGCGCCACCTGGAGGGCGAAGGTGGACTTGCCCAGGCCCTGCGGCCCGGCGAGCAGCACCAGCGAGCCGGCCCGCATCCCTCCGCCGATCAGCGGGTCGAGACCGACGAAGCCGGTCTTCCAGACCCGGCCTGCGGCGTTGCGGCCGGTGAGCATGCGTTCGTCGCTCCGGGCCAGTGAGGCCCCGACGGTCGTGAGCTGGTGATCCACGCGACCATGGAACCAGCGTCGGGGTGGTCGCGGCAGCGGATTGGGTCGTTTGCCCCGCAGTGGGCGCCGATTTGTCTGCCTCGGGCCACGAGGCGTACTGTCTGGCTTCGAAACCAGAGACCGCAGGTGGTCACGAGCTCCTCGCCCGTGACCGAAGGTTCGCAGCAGCGAACGGCCGGCGCAGGTGAGAGCAGCGGCTAGCGCCGCACCAACGCCTCGAGCCTGTGCTCGGGGCGTTTCGTCGTCTGTGGGCCGGGACGCCGGTGGTCAACCCCGGAAGGAGACCCCATGGCGCGGCCAGAAAAGACTGCTGCCGTTGCGGAGATCGTTGAGTCGTTCAACGAGTCCGCCGGCGCTGTGCTGACCGAGTACCGCGGTCTCACCGTGAAGCAGCTGCAGGACCTGCGGCGCTCCCTCGGCGAGAACGCCCACTACGCCGTGGTCAAGAACACGCTCGCCAAGATTGCCGCCACCGAGGTGGGAATCGAAGGCTTCGACGACCTGCTGACCGGCCCGACCGCCATCGCCTTCATCAATGGAGACGTGGTCGAGGCCGCCAAGGGTCTGCGTGACTTTGCCAAGGCAAACCCCGCCCTCGTCATCAAGGGCGGTGTCCTGGACGGCAAGTCCCTCGACGCTGCAGAGATCGCCAAGCTGGCCGATCTCGAGTCGCGTGAGGTGCTGCTGGGCAAGCTCGCGGGCGGCATGCTCGCCTCGCTGTCCCAGGCCGTCTACCTCCTCAACGCCCCGCTCGCCCAGGTCGCCCGGCTCGCCGGCGCCCTGGAGACGAAGGCGACCGAGGACCCCTCGATCCTCGCAGGTGGTGCCGGTACGCCGGCTGCTCCGGCTGCCGAGGACGCCCCGGTCGAGGAGGACTCCGCTTCCGCGGAGGCCGCCGCGCCCGAGGCGACCGACGAGGCGGCCGACGCGGCCGCTGAGTCCACCGACGCCTGACCCCGGGCCGACGTACACCACCTGGAAACCCTGACCCGCGCGCACGCGCGGGTCTCAGATCGGAAGGAACCGCCACCATGGCGAAGCTGTCCACCGTCGAGCTGCTCGACGCGTTCAAGGAAATGACCCTCATCGAGCTCTCCGAGTTCGTCAAGGAGTTCGAGGAGACCTTCGGCGTCACCGCCGCTGCCCCCGTCGCCGCTGCCCCCGCCGCGGGCGCCCCGGCCGCCGGTGGCGAGGCCGCTGCCGAGCAGGACGAGTTCGACGTCGTCCTCGAGTCCGCTGGTGACAAGAAGATCAACGTCATCAAGGAGGTCCGCGCGCTGACCTCCCTCGGTCTCAAGGAGGCCAAGGACCTCGTCGAGGCGGCCCCGAAGGCGATCCTCGAGAAGGTCGACAAGGCTGCGGCCGACAAGGCGAAGGAGGCCCTCGAGGCCGCCGGCGCCACCGTCACCGTCAAGTGACCCACTGACGGACGGGCCCTCGCGGGCCCTCCGTCGACCGCCCAGGGCGGTCACCCCTTCGCTGGGGTGGCCGCCCTGTGGCGTCTTCCGGGACGCCCGCCACCGTCCTGCGCCACGGCCAGTGACGAGCGTCGCACCCGGGCGTAACCTCCCGCGCCCTGCCGCGTTGGACTACTCAGGAGTAGCGACGGGGAGAGGAAGGGGTCCGCGCAACCATGGGTGTCGAGATCAAGGTCAACGACCTCTCCAAGTCGTTCGGCAAGCAGCTCATCTGGGGCGACGTGACGCTCACCGTCCCCGCCGGCGAGATCTGCGTCATGCTCGGCCCGTCGGGCACCGGCAAGTCGGTCTTCCTCAAGACGCTCATCGGACTCCTCAAGCCCGACAAGGGCTCGATCATCATCGAGGGCACCGACATCGCGAGCTGCTCCGAGCGCGACCTCTACGAGATCCGCAAGCTGTTCGGCGTGCTGTTCCAGGACGGCGCGATGTTCGGCTCGATGAACCTCTACGACAACGTCGCCTTCCCGCTGCGCGAGCACACGCGGAAGTCCGAGTCCGAGGTCCGCGAGATCGTCATGGAGAAGATGGACCTCGTCGGCCTGGTCGGCGCCGAGGACAAGCTCCCGGGCGAGATCTCCGGCGGCATGCGCAAGCGCGCCGGCCTGGCCCGTGCGCTGGTGCTCGACCCCGAGATCGTGCTCTTCGACGAGCCGGACTCCGGCCTCGACCCGGTGCGTACGGCGTTCCTCAACCAGCTGATCGTCGACCTCAACGCCCAGATCGACGCCACCTTCCTCATCGTCACCCACGACATCAACACCGCGCGGACGGTGCCGGACAACATCGGCCTGCTCTACCACCGCCACCTCGCGATGTTCGGCCCGCGCGAGCAGCTGCTGAGCTCCGAGGAGCCCGTCGTGCGCCAGTTCCTCAACGCCCAGAAGGTCGGCCCCATCGGCATGTCGGAGGAGAAGGACGCCGACGAGCTCGCCGCCGAGGCCGGCCAGGAGCTGCCGCCGCTGCCGCCGATCCCGCTGCAGCTCGACCCGTCCAACGGGATCCCGCGACGCAGCCAGCGTCCCGCGGGGGAGTGGTGCCGCGAGCACGGCGTGACCCCGCCGCCCGGTTCGTTCGAGTCCAGCAACGCCGGCCTGGCTCCGGGAGCCTGACCGTGGCCACCTCCGCCCCCACCTCGCTGACCTCGCGCGCCCTTGCGCCCGTCGGCGTCGCAGGCAACCTGTTCGCCTTCGCCCTCGACGTCTTCCGCGGACTGTTCCGACGGCCCTTCCAGCTGCGGGAGTTCATCCAGCAGGCGTGGTTCATCGCGTCGGTGACGATCGTGCCCACCGCCCTCGTGGCGATCCCGTTCGGCGCGGTCATCGCGCTCCAGGTGGGCGGGCTGATCAAGCAGTTCGGTGCCCAGTCCTTCACCGGCTCGGCGTCGGTCCTCGCGGTGGTCCAGCAAGCAGCGCCGATCGGCACCGCGCTGCTCATCGCCGGGGCGGGAGGCTCGGCGATCGCCGCCGACCTCGGCGCGCGCAAGATCCGTGAGGAGCTCGACGCGATGATGGTGCTCGGCATCGACCCGATCCAGCGCCTGGTGGTGCCGCGGGTGCTGGCGTGCATGCTCGTCGCGTTCTTCCTCAACGGCATGGTCAGCGTGGTCGGGGTCGCGGGCGGCTACGTCTTCAACGTGATCCTCCAGGACGGCACGCCCGGCGCCTACCTCGCGAGCTTCACGGCGCTCGCCCAGCTGCCGGACCTGTGGATCGGCCTGATCAAGGCACTGATCTTCGGGGTCATCGCCGCGATCGTCGCGTCCTACAAGGGGATGAACGCCAAGGGAGGTCCGAAGGGAGTCGGCGACGCGGTCAACGAGTCGGTCGTCATCACCTTCCTGCTGCTCTTCGTGGCCAACTTCGTCCTCAGCATGATCTACCTCCAGGTCGTCCCACCGAAGGGCGGATGACATGGCTCTCAAGGACGTCTACGCCAAGCCGCTGGCCTCGCTCGACACCCTCGGCGGCCAGCTCGCCTTCCACCTGGGCGTGCTGCGGGCGATCCCGCGGTCGATCGCCCGCTATCCCCGCGAGATCCTGCGGATCCTCGCCGAGGTCACCCTCGGCACGGGTGCGCTCGCGGTCATCGGCGGCACCGTCGGCGTCATCATCGGGATGACCTTCTTCACCGGTGCGCAGGTCGGCCTCTCCGGCTACGCCGCGCTCAACCAGCTCGGCACCGCGGCGTTCGCCGGCTTCGTCTCGGCCTACTTCAACACCCGCGAGATCGCCCCGCTGGTGGCCGGGATCGCGCTCGCCGCCACCGTGGGCTGCGGGTTCACCGCCCAGCTCGGCGCGATGCGGATCTCGGAGGAGGTCGACGCGCTCGAGGTGATGGCGATCCCGTCGATGCCGTTCCTGGTCGCCACCCGCGTCGTCGGCGGGCTGATCGCGATCATCCCGCTCTACGTCGTGGGTCTGCTGTCGTCCTACTTCGCCAGCCGGCTCGTGGTGACGCAGATCTACGGCCAGTCGCCGGGCACCTACGACCACTACTTCAACGCGTTCCTGCCACCGGGCGACGTGCTGTGGTCCTTCGGCAAGGTCCTCGTCTTCGCGGTGACGGTGATCCTCATCCACTGCTACCACGGCTACAACGCCTCCGGCGGGCCCGCCGGTGTGGGTGTCGCGGTGGGTCGCGCGGTGCGGACCAGCATCGTGGCGATCAACGTGCTCGACCTGCTCCTGTCCATGGCGATCTGGGGCGCGGCCACGACCGTGCGACTGGCGGGGTGAGGCAGATGAGGACCAAGTCCCTGGGCATCGTCTTCCTGGTGCTGATGCTCGCCTCGGTGTGGCTGACCTACGGCGTGTTCACCCAGAAGTTCAGCACCTACGACGAGGTCACCGTGAAGGCCTCGCGCATCGGCCTCCAGCTGCCCCAGCGCGCCGACGTCAAGATCAGGGGCGTCATCGTGGGCGAGGTGCTCGACTACGAGCCCACCGCGGACGGCGCCGACATCACGCTCGGCCTCTACGAGGACCGCACGACCCAGGTCCCGGGCGACGTGACGGCCTCGATCCTGCCCAAGACGCTCTTCGGCGAGAAGTTCGTCTCGCTCATCGTCCCCGAGGGTGGGTCCGACGCGGAGCCGATCGCCGACGGCGACGTCATCGAGCGCACCCACCTCTCGACCGAGGTCGAGCAGGTGCTCAGCGACCTCTACCCGCTCCTGCGCGCGGTCCAGCCCGCCGACCTCAACATGACCCTGAACGCCGTCGCCACCGCGCTCGAGGGTCGCGGCGAGCAGCTCGGCGAGAGCCTCGAGACCCTCGACGGCTACCTGACCCGCTTCAACCCCGAGGTCGCCGGGCTGATCGAGGACCTGCGCCTGACCGCCGAGGTCTCCGACACCTACGCCGACGTGCTGCCCGAGGTCGCGACGATCCTCCGCAACACGATCACCACCACCACGACCCTCGAGGGTCGCGAGGACAAGCTGAAGGCGCTCTTCAACGACGTGAGCAAGCTGTCGACCGTGGCCGAACGCTTCACCCGCGACAACGGTGACAACCTGGTGCGCCTCGCCGACCTCGGGGCTGCGCAGCTCGAGGTGTTCGCGCGCTACGCCCCCGGCTACCCCTGCCTGCTCGGCGGCATCGTGGGTGCCGGCGACCTCCAGGCGGAGGCGTTCCGCGGCTTCACCCTCCACATCGTGCTGGAGACGCTGCCCAACCAGCCGCGCGGCTACGGCCCCCAGGACGCTCCTGTCTACGGCGACAAGCGCGGCTACCACTGCGGACGCCTGCCCAACCCGCCGTGGTCGCAGAGCAACCCGCTCACCCACCAGCCCGACTTCGTCGACGGCGTCGACGAGCCCACCGGCAAGGGCATCAGCCGCGTCGGTCCCGGCTGGTCGGGGACGGCCGCCGGATTCGTCGGCGGCCGCGACGAGTCGGCGCTGCTCAAGGCGCTCCTCGCCCCCGGACTCGGCGTCACGGCGGGCGACGTACCCGACCTGGGGGTCCTCCTCGTCGGACCCATGGCCCGCGGGGCGGAGGTGTCGCTGCGATGAGGGGACTGCTGGACAAGAAGACGTCGATCGACCTGGTCAAGCTCCTGGTCTTCGTGGTCGTGACCTCGCTCGCCACCAGCGTGCTCGTGGTGACGATCGGCAACCTCGGCTTCGGCTCCTCGCGGGAGTACAGCGCGGAGTTCACCGACGCCACCGGTGTCACCAAGGGCGACGACATCCGCGTCGCCGGCGTCCGGGTCGGCACCGTGGACGAGGTCGAGATCATCGACCGCTCCCGCGCGCTGGTCACGTTCTCCGTCGACGACGACACGTCGGTCAACGGCGGCACGAACGCCGCCATCCGCTACCGCAACCTCGTCGGCCAGCGCTACATCTCGCTCACCCAGGAGGTGGGCGACACCCAGCGCCTGCCCGACGGTGCGACCATCCCGGTCTCCCGGACGCGCGCGGCGCTCGACCTGACGGTGCTCTTCAACGGCTTCAAGCCGCTCTTCCAGGCGCTGTCGCCCGAGGACGTCAACCAGCTGTCCTACGAGCTGATCCAGGTGTTCCAGGGCGAGGGCGGGACCCTCGAGGGGCTGCTGGCCCACACCGCCTCGGTCACCTCGACGCTCGCCGACCGCGACGAGGTGATCGGTGACCTGATCGACAACCTGTCGCTCGTGCTCGACCACGTGGCCGACCGCGACAAGCAGCTCACCCGCCTGATCCAGTCGTTCCGCACCCTCGTCGGCGGGCTGAAGAAGGACCGCTTCGCGATCCTCGGCTCGCTGGAGGAGGTCTCGACGCTGTCGGTGGAGACCGCGTCGCTGATCGACGGCATCCGTGAGCCCCTGGTCAAGGACATCAAGGAGCTGCGCACCGTCGCGGGCAACATCGACAAGAACAAGGCCGAGCTCGACCGGGCGCTCCAGGTGCTGCCGATCAAGCTCAACAAGATCGGGCGCACCGCCATCTACGGCTCGTTCTTCAACTTCTACCTCTGCGAGTTCCAGGGGCGGGTCAACCTGCCCGACAACGTCTCGCTCCCGGTGAAGTACAACACCGGCTCGGACAGGTGTGATCTCGGATGAAGCCTTTTCGCGAGCGCAACCCGGTCGTCGTCGGGGCCGTCAGCCTCGTCGTCCTCGCGGTGGTGCTGGTCGCCGCGCTGCGCGCCGACGACCTGCCGGTCATCGGCGGCGGCGACACCTACCACGCGATGTTCACCGAGGCGGGTGGGCTCAAGGTCAACGACGAGGTCCGGATCGCCGGCGTACGCGTGGGCAAGGTCGACGAGATCGCGCTGGCCGGTGACGAGGTGCGGGTGAGCTTCAAGGTCGACGACGCCGCCGACTTCGGGCCCGAGACCCGCGCCGCCATCAAGGTCAAGACGATCCTGGGAGCGATGTTCCTCGCCCTGGAGCCCGCCGGCGGTGGCCAGCTCGACGAGGGCGCGACGATCCCGGCCGCGCGCACGTCGTCGCCCTTCGACGTGGTGGAGGCGTTCGAGGGACTGGCCTCGACCTCGGAGCAGATCGACACCGACCAGCTGGCCGAGTCGCTGACCACGCTGGCCGACCTGACCCGCAACACCCCCGAGGAGTTCCGCGGCGCGCTCAGCGGCCTCAGCCGCCTCTCGGCCAACATCGCCGAGAAGGACACCCAGCTCAACACCCTGCTGGTCAACCTCGAGCGGGTCTCCACGGTCCTCGACGAGCGCGACGAGGACATCATCGCGCTGATGGAGGACAGCGACGTGCTGTTCCGCGCGCTGGTCGCGCGCCGCGACGCCGTCCACGACCTCCTCGTCTCCAGCACCCGGCTGTCGAAGGAGCTGACCACGTTGATCCGTCAGTCGCGCGAGGACCTCAAGCCGGCGCTGGCGCACCTGGAGAACGTCATCGCCGTGCTGAACAAGAACGAGGACAACCTCGACAGCAGCCTGCGGCTGATGGCGCCCTTCTACCGCGTCTTCGCCAACACCCTGGGCACCGGCCCGTGGTTCGACACGTGGATCTCCAACTTCCCTCCCGTCCCGCAGGTGGGCTGACCCATGGACCTCGTGAAGCGCCTCCTCGTCCCCCTCGTCGTGCTCGGCTTCGTCGTCGCGGCCGCCGTCAGCGTCCTCGGCGGCGACACCGCCCGGACGGTCGTCGCCCACTTCCCGCGCACCATCTCCGTCTACGAGGGCAGCGACGTCCGCGTGCTGGGCGTGCCCGTCGGCACGGTGACCCGGGTCGAGCCCACCGGCACCGACGTCGAGGTGACCATGACGTACGACGAGGAGGTGAAGCTGCCGGCCGACGCCAAGGCCGTCATCATCGCGCCGTCGGTGGTCGGCGACCGCTACGTCCAGCTGACGCCGGCCTACTCCGGCACCGGGGAGGTGCTGGCCGACGGGGCCGAGCTGAGCGTCGACCAGACCTCCGAGCCGCTGGAGCTCGACCAGATCTACGAGAGCCTCGACCGCCTCAACGTGGCCCTCGGCCCGCGGGGGGCGAACCGGACCGGCGCGCTGTCGGACCTGCTCTCCGTCACGGCCGACAACTTCGGCGGCCAGGGCACGACCTTCCGCCGGACGATCGAGGACTTCTCGCAGCTCAGCGCGACGCTCGCAGGCAACTCCGACGAGCTGTTCGGGTCGGTGGAGGCCCTCGGCGGCTTCATGGCCACGCTCGCCGAGAACGACCAGACCGTGCGGCAGTTCAACCAGTCGCTCGCCGACGTGTCGACCATGCTGGAGGGCGAGCGCGAGGAGCTCGTCGCTGCGACGAGGAACCTGTCGGTCGCGCTGAACTCCGTCAAGGGCTTCGTGAAGGAGAACAAGGACTCGTTGAGCCGCAACATCAGCGGCCTCAACCGGGTCTCCCAGGTGCTGGTGCGCCAGCGCGCCGCGCTCGACGAGATCCTCCGGGTCGCCCCGGGCGCGCTGAACAACCTGGCCCTGACCTACAACCCGCAGGCCGGCACGCTCGACACCCGCGCCAACTTCGGCCAGAGCATCGAGCAGCTCGAGGCCGACCCCGCCGCGCTGCTGTGCGGCTTCGTCGGGCAGGTCGAGCGCTCCGGCCGGGCCTGCGACACGATCACCGAGCTGCTCTCGCGCAGCCGTCCGGGCGCCTTGGGCGAGCCCGACGTGCTGCCGGCGCGCGACGTGTTCGACCCCAGCCTCGGTGGACTCGTGGAGGTGGAGCGATGACCCGCGTGAAGACCCTCGTGCTGGGCGTCCTGACGGCGATGTTCCTCTCCGCCTGCGACGGCAGCGTCTACTCCCTGCCGCTGCCCGGCGGGCCCGACGTCGGGGACGACCCGATCACGGTCAAGGTGGAGTTCGCCGACGTGCTCGACCTGGTGCCGCAGTCGACGGTCAAGGTCAACGACGTCAGCGTGGGCAAGGTGACCGAGATCGACCTCCAGGGCTACCAGGCGCTGGTGACGATGGTGCTGCGACGCGACGTCGACCTGCCCGGCAACGCCGTGGCCGAGCTCCGGCAGACCAGCCTGCTCGGCGAGAAGTTCGTCCAGCTCAGTGCGCCCGCCGAGGGCGCCGTCGCCGACCGGCTCGAGGACGGCGAGGTCATCCCGATCGAGCGGGCCGGGCGCAACCCGGAGGTCGAGGAGGTGCTCGGCGCGCTGAGCCTGCTGCTCAACGGCGGCGGCGTGGCCCAGCTCAAGACGATCACCCAGGAGCTCAACCTCGCCCTCGAGGGCCGCGAGGACTCCGCCCGCTCGGTGCTGCGCAACCTGCGCACCTTCACCGGCCAGCTCGACGACAACAAGGCCGACATCGTCGCCGCGATCGAGTCGCTCAACCGGCTCGCGATCGCGGCGGAGAAGCAGCTGCCCACGATCGACGAGGCGCTCGAGGAGCTGCCCAGCGCGCTCGACTCGATCAACCGCCAGCGCGACGACCTCGTCGAGATGCTCGCCGCGCTCAACGACCTGTCCGACGTCGCGGTCGACGTGATCGCGGAGTCGAAGGACGCCACCATCACCTCGCTCGAGCGGCTCGACCCGGTGCTCACCCAGCTCGCGGCCTCCGGCGACGACTTCACCAACGCCTTCCACGTCTTCCTCACCTACCCGTTCGTCGACGAGGTCGTCGGCCGCGACCCGCAGGTCGCGCGCAACCTGCACATGGGCGACTACACCAACCTGTCGATCACCCTCGACGTCGACCTCACCTCCATCCCGACCACGATCCCGACGACGCTGCCGACCCAGGCCTGCATCCCGCTCAGCCAGCTGCCGCAGGACGGCCCGCTGCCCGACACCAGCCGGCTGTGCCAGGACGCGCTCGACGCGATCAACGACTGCCTCGAGGGCCTGCGCCGCGGTGACGTCACCGCCTGCCTGGGCCTGCCCGGCTCGGTGATCGCCGCGGTCTGCGAGCAGGCCCCGGTCCCGGGTCTGTGCGGCGGCTCCGGCACCCCGACCCTGCCGCTGCCGACCCCGACCGCGCCGACCCTCCCGGTCCCGAGCCTGCCGACGATCACGTTGCCCGGCCTGCCCCGCGCAGCGGCGTACGACGACCCTCCCGACCCTCGGCGCGGACCCACGATGGGACAGCTGAGCCAGATGTACGACCCGGCACTCGTGAGCCTGCTCGTGCCCGGGATGGTGGTGGAGCGATGATCACCCGTCGGACCAAGGTGCAGCTGCTGGTCTTCGCCCTCATCACGCTGGTGGGAGTGAGCTTCGTCGGCGCCCGCTACGCCCGGCTCGACCGCCTCGTGCTCGACCAGAGCTACACGGTCGTCGCGCACTTCGCCGACTCCGGCGGCGCCTTCCAGGGCGCGGAGGTCTCCTACCGCGGCGTGCGGGTCGGCGAGGTGAGCGAGCTCGTCCTCACCGATGACGGGGTCGACATCGTGCTGGACATCGACGACGAGTTCGACGACATCCCGGCCGACGCCCACGCCCTGGTGGGCAACCGCTCCGCGGTCGGCGAGCAGTACGTCGAGCTCCAGCCGCAGAGCGACGACGGCCCCTTCCTCCGCGAGGACTCCGAGATCTCGCAGAGGAGGACCGCGACGCCGATCCAGACCGACACGCTGCTCACCCACCTCGACGAGACGGTGCGCAGCGTCGACACCGACGACCTCCGCACGGTCACCTCGGAGTTCGGGCTCGCCTTCAACGGTGCGGGGGAGGACCTCCAGACCATCCTCGACAGCAGCAGCGAGTTCATCACCGCCGCCGAGCAGAACTTCGACGTCACCGTCGACCTGATCCGCGACAGCAACACCGTGCTCAACGGTCAGATCGACTCCGAGGGCGCCTTCCGCCGCTTCGCCCGTGACCTGTCGGCGTTCTCCACCACGATCGCCGACAACGACAAGGACCTGCGCCGGCTGATCGACGACGGCTCCCTCGGCGCCAACGAGCTGCGCACCTTCCTCGAGGCCAACGAGGTCGAGCTCGGCGAGCTGATCAACAACCTGGTCACGACCGGGGAGATCGTCGTCAAGCACCTCGACGGCATCGAGCAGCTGCTGGTGATCTACCCCTACGTCGTCGAGGGCGGCTTCACCGTGGTGTCCAGGTCGCCCGGCACCGGCCTGTACGACGCCCACTTCGGCATGGTGCTCACCGAGGAGCCCCACGTGTGCATCGGTGGCTACGAGGGCACCGACCGCCGCTCGCCGCTCGACGGGAGCAACACGCCGATGAACGAGGATGCCCGTTGCACCGAGCCCGCGTCGAAGTCCAACGCCCGCGGCGCGCAGAACATCCAGGCCCCCCGGGCTGCGACGGGCTGGGGCGAGGCGGACTTCGCCCACGACCCGGAGACGGGCGCCGTGACCTCCGACCCGGCCGAGATCAGGCGGCTGCTCGGTGGGCGCCCGTCGGCGCCCGGGACCCTCGGTGAGGACTCGTGGAAGTGGCTCTACCTCGAGCCGCTGCTGGCCGGGGGCGTGACCTCGCCGACCGCGGCTCGTTGAACCCAGCAGGACCCCGGGAGGGGGTCCTGCCGTTCTCGAGGGAGGGAACCGATGTCCGTGCTGCCCGATGCGGCCCGTCGCGACGACGTCGCGACCGCGCCGGTCCCACCGGGTGCCTATCCCGGCGCCGAACCCGCCGCCGGCGCACGCCGTCCGCAGCAGCGACGCACGGTGCTCGCCGCCGTCCTCGCGCTCGTCGCGGTGGTCTGCGTCGCGCTGATGGTGTGGATGTCCTCCGGGGGACGCAGCTCCGGCGCCGACGGCGCGCTGAGCCTGCCCGAGGAGCGCGAGCAGGTCATGGGCCTGACCAGCCAGTTCGTCAAGCGGCTCGGCACCTACAGCCCCGACATGCTCGACGACTCCGGGCAGATGCCGGCCTACCGCGAGCAGGTGCGCGAGGTCATCACGCCCAAGTTCGCCGCCGACTTCGACCAGGAGGTCGCCACCGCCGAGCAGCTCGTGGCGCAGGGCGGCATCACCCGCAACGCAGACGTGTTCGCCACGGCGGTCTCCTCGATCGACGACGACTCGGCGCGCGTCCTCGTGGCCGGCGCCTTCACCGACAGCTACCGGCAGGGCGAGGGGGACGAGGCCCAGGTCGTCGACCAGGAGCCGCTGCCCTTCCGCTTCACCGTCGACCTCGTGGTGATCGAGGGGGAGTGGCTCGTCGACGACTTCTCCCCTGTGAGCAGTGGCGAGGAACCGGCGCCCGGCACGGCGCCGGCACCGGGAGAGGGGGGCACCCCGTGAGCGACACCCCGACCTGGTACGACCTCCTCGACGTGCCGCGCGATGCCTCGACCGAGGAGGTGCGGGACGCCTGGAAGACCCAGATCGCCGACCTCGAGCCCGGCGATCGCCGCTTCGACGCGCTCAACCGTGCGGCCAGGGTGCTGCTCGACCCCGGCGCGCGGGCGGCGTACGACGCCGAGCACCCGGACGAGCCGCTGGTCGAGGAGGGCCGTGGGGCCCGTCACGAGACCAGGGACTCGGAGGCGGGCCTCGTGACAGGACTTCGTCCTCCCTCGACCACCGGGCGCGCCCGCGGCGTGCCCACGTGGCTGCTGGCGGGCCTCGGCGTCGTCGCGACCGGTCTGGTCGCGACCACGGCGTGGATGTGGACCGCGCAGGACGACGGTGGGGACGACTCCGCCGCGCGTGCCGCCCAGGTGGCGGCCGAGCGCGCCGTCGTGCCGGTGCTGTCCTACGACCACGAGACGCTCGAGGCCGACCAGCAGGAGGCGCAGGCGCTCATGACCGGCTCCTACCGCGAGGAGTACGACAAGCTCTTCGCGGTCCTGGAGGAGAACGCACCCCAGACCGAGACGACGGTGACCGCCTCGGTCGTCTCCTCCGGCATCGTGCGGGCGAGCGGCGACCGGGTGCAGGTGCTGGTCTTCGTCGACCGTCCGACCACCAACCGGCTGAGCGCCGATCCGGTGGTCTACAAGGACCAGGTGACCCTGTCGATGCAGCGCGTCGACGGCGACTGGCTGGTCGACGACCTGGTCACCTCGCCCGCCCAGGGCTGACCCGTACGGGTGGTCGCGGCGCGCCCTGCTTGACCCGGGAGGCTTCGGCGTTCATAGTCGTGGCCAACGCGTGGCGCTCTCTCCTTCGGGACTTGACCCCGCGTTTGAGGCGTGTCCACAAGTGCGCTATCGTGGGTCCTTGCGCCTGCCCTCAGATGCCCGACACCTTCCGGACGGTTGTTGCGGTGGTCGGCCGGCGCCGAGATCACTTGATCATTTGTGAGGACACCTCTTGGCCGCGCGCAGCACCGCTGGTAATCACCGTCGCACCTCTTTCGCAAAGATCACCGAACCTCTCGAGGTTCCCCCCCTCATCTCGCTCCAGACGAGCAGCTTCGACTGGCTGGTCGGCGGAGAGCGTTGGGAGGAGGAGGTGGCTGCCCGCAGGGCCGCCGGTGAGGACGTCTCCGAGAAGACCGGTCTGCAGGAGATCTTCGAGGAGATCTCCCCGATCGAGGACTTCTCCGAGACGATGATGCTCTCCTTCGACAACCCCGTCTTCCTGGACGAGAAGTACACCGAGGAGGAGTGCAAGGAGAAGGACTTCACCTACTCCCGCCCGCTCTACGTCTCGGCCGAGTTCATGAACCACGAGACCGGTGAGATCAAGGGCCAGACGGTCTTCATGGGTGACTTCCCCATGATGACCAAGAAGGGCACCTTCATCATCAACGGCACCGAGCGTGTCGTGGTGTCGCAGCTCGTGCGCTCGCCGGGCGTCTACTTCGAGTCGAGCCCGGACAAGACCTCTGACAAGGACATCTTCACCGCCAAGCTCATCCCGAGCCGCGGCGCGTGGCTGGAGTTCGAGATCGACAAGCGCGACCTGGTCGGCGTACGCCTCGACCGCAAGCGCAAGCAGAACGTCACGGTGCTGCTCAAGGCCCTGGGCTGGACGACCGAGCAGATCCGCGAGGAGTTCGGCCAGTACGAGTCGATGATGCTGACCCTCGAGAAGGACAGCGTCCGCTACGAGGTCGTCTACGAGGAGCTGCAGAAGAAGGCGCGGGGCGAGGCCCCCACCGCCGAGCAGGTCAACGACGAGGTCACCCGGCTCGCGCTGCTCGACATCTACCGCAAGCTCCGCCCCGGCGAGCCGCCCACGGCCGAGGCCGCGCAGACGCTGCTCAACAACTACTACTTCAACCCCAAGCGCTACGACCTGGCGAAGGTCGGCCGCTACAAGATCAACAAGAAGCTCGGTCTCCGCGAGGCGTTCGACCAGCAGACGCTGACCATCGACGACGTCGTGGCCGCGATCCGCTACGTCGTGCAGCTGCACGCCGCCGGCATCCAGGCTGACTCGCCGGACCTCGTCGACGCCGAGGGCAACCCGGTCGAGGGCCCCGACGGTGCCCCCGTCAAGGTCCAGGCCGACGACATCGACCACTTCGGCAACCGCCGCATGCGCACCGTGGGCGAGCTCATCCAGAACCAGCTCCGCACGGGCCTGGCCCGCATGGAGCGCGTGGTGCGCGAGCGGATGACGACGCAGGACGTCGAGGCCATCACGCCGCAGTCCCTCATCAACATCCGTCCCGTGGTCGCGGCGCTCAAGGAGTTCTTCGGCACCTCGCAGCTCAGCCAGTTCATGGACCAGACCAACCCGATCGCCGGCCTGACGCACAAGCGTCGCCTCTCGGCGCTCGGTCCCGGTGGTCTGTCGCGGGACCGTGCCGGCATGGAGGTCCGTGACGTCCACCCGTCGCACTACGGCCGCATGTGCCCGATCGAGACCCCGGAAGGCCCGAACATCGGCCTGATCGGTTCGCTCGCGTCCTACGGTCGGATCAACCCGTTCGGCTTCGTCGAGACCCCCTACCGCAAGGTCGAGGGCGGCGTGGTCACCGACCAGATCGACTACCTCACCGCCGACGACGAGGACCGCTACGTCATCGCGCAGGCCAACGCGCCGCTGGACTCCAAGATGCGCTTCGTCGAGGAGCGCGTGCTCGTCCGGCAGCAGAAGGGTGAGGTCGACGCGATCCTGGCCGACGAGGTCGACTACATGGACGTCTCGCCGCGCCAGATGGTGTCGGTCGCGACGGCCCTGATCCCGTTCCTCGAGCACGACGACGCCAACCGTGCCCTGATGGGCGCCAACATGCAGCGCCAGGCCGTCCCGCTGGTCGTCAGCGACAGCCCGCTGGTCGGCACCGGCATGGAGTACCGCGCCGCCGTCGACGCAGGTGACGTGGTCGTGGCCGACAACGCCGGAGTGGTCAAGGAGGTGTCGGCCGACTCCATCGAGACGATGAACGACGACGGCACCTACCAGACCTACAAGATGGCCAAGTTCAAGCGCTCCAACCAGGGCACCTGCATCAACCAGCGCCCGCTGGTGAAGGCCGGGGACCGCCTCGAGGTCGGCACGCCGATCGCCGACGGTCCGTGCACCGACAACGCCGAGATGGCGCTGGGCACCAACCTGCTCGTCGCCTTCATGCCGTGGCAGGGCCACAACTACGAGGACGCGATCATCCTCAGCCAGCGCCTGGTGCAGGAGGACGTCCTCACCTCGATCCACATCGAGGAGCACGAGGTCGACGCCCGCGACACCAAGCTCGGCCCCGAGGAGATCACCCGGGACATCCCGAACGTCTCCGAGGAGGGCCTGGCCGACCTCGACGAGCGCGGCATCATCCGCATCGGCGCCGAGGTCACCACCGGTGACATCCTCGTCGGCAAGGTCACGCCCAAGGGCGAGACCGAGCTCACCCCGGAGGAGCGCCTGCTCCGCGCGATCTTCGGTGAGAAGGCGCGCGAGGTGCGCGACACCTCGATGAAGGTGCCCCACGGTGAGTCCGGCACGGTCATCGGCGTCCGGGTCTTCGACCGCGAGGACGGCGACGACCTGCCTCCGGGCGTCAACCAGCTCGTCCGCGTCTACGTCGCCCAGAAGCGCAAGATCTCGGTCGGTGACAAGCTCGCCGGTCGTCACGGCAACAAGGGCGTCATCGCCAAGATCCTGCCGGTCGAGGACATGCCGTTCATGGAGGACGGCACCCCGGTCGACGTCGTGCTCAACCCGCTGGGTGTGCCGCGTCGTATGAACATCGGCCAGATCCTCGAGCTCCACCTCGGCTGGCTGGCCAAGCAGGGCTGGGACATCGACCTGCACGCCGACAAGGGATCCTCGGAGTGGAAGGACCGCCTCATCGCGATCCACGCCGAGAAGAACGAGCCCGGCACCAAGGTCGCGACGCCGGTGTTCGACGGTGCGCGCGAGGACGAGATCACCGGCCTGCTCGGTGCGACCCTGCCCAACCGCGACGGTGAGCGAATGGTCAAGGAGGACGGCAAGGCCAGCCTCTTCGACGGTCGCTCGGGTGAGCCGTTCCCGGAGCCGGTGGCCGTGGGCTACATGTACATCCTCAAGCTCCACCACCTCGTCGACGACAAGATCCACGCGCGCTCGACGGGCCCCTACTCGATGATCACGCAGCAGCCCCTGGGCGGCAAGGCCCAGTTCGGCGGCCAGCGGTTCGGCGAGATGGAGGTCTGGGCGATGGAGGCGTACGGCGCCGCCTACGCCCTGCAGGAGCTGCTGACGATCAAGTCCGACGACGTCCCGGGCCGCGTGAAGGTCTACGAGGCAATCGTCAAGGGCGAGAACATCCCCGACTCGGGCATCCCCGAGTCGTTCAAGGTGCTCGTCAAGGAGATGCAGTCCCTCTGCCTCAACGTCGAGGTGCTCACGCACGACGGTTCGACCATCGAGCTCAAGGATGCCGAGGAAGACGTCTTCCGGGCCGCCGAGGAGCTCGGGATCGACCTGTCGCGTCGCGAGCCCAGCTCGGTCGAAGAAGTCTGAGTGCGTCGGTACGCCGGCTCCGGCCGGCGTACCGCCCCTCAGTCCACCGCTCAGCTTTTCCACGTACTAACGAAGGACTCACAGCCAAGTGCTTGACGTTAACTTCTTCGACCAGCTTCAGATCGGCCTGGCCACCGCGGACGAGATCCGCACGTGGAGCCACGGCGAGGTCAAGAAGCCCGAGACCATCAACTACCGCACGCTCAAGCCCGAGCGTGACGGCCTCTTCTGCGAGAAGATCTTCGGTCCCACCCGGGACTGGGAGTGCTACTGCGGCAAGTACAAGCGCGTGCGCTTCAAGGGCATCATCTGCGAGCGCTGTGGCGTCGAGGTCACCCGCTCGAAGGTCCGCCGCGAGCGGATGGGCCACATCGAGCTCGCCGCGCCCGTGACCCACATCTGGTACTTCAAGGGCGTCCCGTCGCGCCTGGGCTACCTGCTCGACCTGGCGCCGAAGGACCTCGAGAAGGTCATCTACTTCGCCGCCTACATGATCACCTCGGTCGACGAGGAGGCGCGTCACCGCGACTCGGAGTCGCTCGAGAACAAGGTCGGGCTCGAGCGCGAGCGCCTCGAGAAGCGTCGCGACACCTCCGTGGACGACCGTGCCAAGAAGCTCGAGGAGGACCTCGCCACCCTCGAGGCCGAGGGTGCCAAGGCCGACGCCAAGCGCAAGGTGCGCGACGGTGCCGACCGCGAGATGAACCAGCTCCGTGACCGCGCCAACCGTGAGATCGCGCGTCTCGAGGAGGTCTGGGACACGTTCAAGAACCTCAAGGTCCAGGACCTGCTCGGCGACGAGCTGCTCTACCGCGAGATGAAGAACTGGTTCGGCAAGTACTTCGAGGGCCACATGGGCGCCACGGCGATCCAGAAGCGCCTCCAGGACTTCGACATCGAGGCCGAGGTCGAGTCGCTGCGCGACACGATCGCCAACGGCAAGGGCCAGCGCAAGGTCCGCGCGCTCAAGCGCCTCAAGGTCGTCGACGCCTTCCGCAAGACCGGCAACCAGCCCATCGGCATGGTGCTCGACGCCGTCCCGGTGATCCCGCCGGACCTGCGTCCGATGGTCCAGCTCGACGGTGGCCGCTTCGCCACCTCCGACCTGAACGACCTCTACCGCCGCGTCATCAACCGCAACAACCGCCTCAAGCGTCTCCTCGACCTCGGTGCCCCCGAGATCATCGTGAACAACGAGAAGCGGATGCTGCAGGAGGCCGTCGACAGCCTCTTCGACAACGGCCGTCGCGGTCGTCCCGTCACCGGCCCGGGCAACCGGCCGCTGAAGTCGCTGTCCGACATGCTCAAGGGCAAGCAGGGTCGCTTCCGTCAGAACCTGCTCGGCAAGCGCGTCGACTACTCGGGTCGCTCGGTCATCGTCTCGGGCCCGCAGCTCAAGCTCCACCAGTGCGGCCTGCCCAAGCAGATGGCGCTCGAGCTGTTCAAGCCGTTCGTGATGAAGCGCCTGGTCGACCTGTCGCACGCGCAGAACATCAAGTCCGCCAAGCGGATGGTCGAGCGTGCGCGCCCGGTCGTGTGGGACGTCCTCGAAGAGGTCATCACCGAGCACCCCGTGCTGCTCAACCGTGCGCCCACCCTGCACCGCCTCGGCATCCAGGCCTTCGAGCCGCAGCTGATCGAGGGCAAGGCCATCCAGATCCACCCGCTCGTGTGCGGCGCGTTCAACGCCGACTTCGACGGTGACCAGATGGCCGTGCACCTGCCGCTGTCCGCGGAGGCGCAGGCCGAGGCGCGCATCCTGATGCTGTCGACCAACAACATCCTGAAGCCCTCGGACGGCCGTCCGGTGACCATGCCCTCGCAGGACATGATCATCGGCCTGTTCTGGCTCACCGCGGACCGCGACGGAGAGGTCGGCGAGGGCCGCATCTTCTCCACGCCGTCCGAGGCGATCATGGCCTACGACCGTGGCGAGATCGGCCTGCAGAGCAAGATCAAGATCCGCCTCTCCGACATCGTCCCCCCGCTCGACCTCGAGATGGGTGCCGACTGGGAGGAGCGGACCGCGATCCTGCTCGACACGACGCTGGGCCGCGTGCACTTCAACGACACGCTGCCGGCCGACTACCCCTTCGTCAACGAGGAGGTCGGCAAGAAGCGCCTCGGCGCGATCGTCAACGACCTGGCCGAGCGCTACACCAAGGTCCAGGTCGCGGCCTCGCTCGACGCCCTCAAGGACGCCGGATTCCACTGGGCCACGCGCTCGGGTGTGACCGTCTCGATCGACGACGTCACCACGCCCGACAGCAAGGTCGAGATCCTCGGCCGCTACGAGGCCCAGGCCGAGAAGGTCCAGAAGAACTACGAGCGCGGTGTGATGACCGACGACGAGCGTCGTCAGGAGCTCATCGAGCTGTGGACCCAGGCCGCTGCCGAGGTCGGTCGTGCGATGGAGACCAACTTCGACCGCAAGAACCCGATCTACATGATGGTCGACTCGGGTGCGTCGGGAAACATGAACCAGATCCGGCAGGTCGCGGCCATGCGTGGTCTGGTGGCCAACCCGAAGGGCGAGATCATCCCGCGCCCGATCAAGGCCAACTTCCGCGAGGGCCTCTCGGTGCTCGAGTACTTCATCTCGACCCACGGTGCTCGCAAGGGCCTGGCCGACACCGCGCTCCGCACCGCCGACTCGGGCTACCTGACCCGTCGTCTGGTGGACGTGTCGCAGGACGTCATCATCCGTGAGGACGACTGCGGCACCGAGCGTGGCCTGCCCAAGCGCATCGACGACGAGCACGTGGAGACCTCGGCCTACGCCCGGGCCTCGGCTGTCGAGATCACCCACCCGGAGACCGGCGAGGTCCTCGCCACCGCCGGCGAGGACCTGGGCGACGTCAAGATCGGCGAGCTCGTGGCCGCCGGCGTCACCGAGGTCAAGGTCCGCTCGGTCCTGACCTGCGACGCCCGCACCGGCACCTGCGCCAAGTGCTACGGCCGCTCGCTGGCCACCGGCCAGCTGGTCGACATCGGTGAGGCGGTCGGCATCATCGCCGCCCAGTCCATCGGTGAGCCCGGCACGCAGCTGACGATGCGCACGTTCCACACCGGTGGTGTGGCCTCCGCGGACGACATCACGCAGGGTCTGCCCCGTGTGGTCGAGCTCTTCGAGGCCCGCTCGCCCAAGGGTCGTACGCCGATCTCGGAGTCGGCCGGTCGCGTCAAGATCGAGGAGAGCGACAAGGCCCGCGTCGTCGTGGTCACCCCCGACGACGGCACCGAGCCCCAGGAGATCCCGGTCTCCAAGCGCTCGCGTCTCAACGTGGAGGACGGTGACCACATCGAGGTGGGTCACCACATCACGTCCGGTACGCCCGACCCGCAGGACGTCCTGCGCATCCTGGGTGTCCGCAAGGCGCAGGAGCACCTCGTGGACGAGGTCCAGGAGGTCTACCGGTCCCAGGGCGTGTCGATCCACGACAAGCACATCGAGATCATCATCCGGCAGATGCTGCGCCGCGTGACGGTCATCGAGTCCGGTGACACCAACCTGCTCCCGTCCGACCTGGTCGACCGGGTGCGGTTCGAGGAGGAGAACCGTCGCGTGGTCTCCGAGGGCGGCAAGCCGGCCTCGGGGCGCCCGGTGCTCATGGGCATCACCAAGGCCTCGCTCGCGACGGAGTCGTGGCTCTCGGCGGCCTCCTTCCAGGAGACCACCCGAGTCCTCACCGACGCCGCGATCAACGGTCGCTCCGACAGCCTGCGTGGCCTGAAGGAGAACGTGATCATCGGAAAGCTCATCCCGGCCGGAACCGGCCTCGAGCGCTACCGCAACATCCGGGTGGAGCCCACCGAGGAGGCGCGTGCAGCGGCCTACTCGGTCACGGGCTACGACTCCTACGACTACGACTTCGGTCCGTCGTCGCAGGCCGTCGCACTCGACGACTTCGACTTCGGTTCGTACCAGAACTGATCGCGAAGCGATCGGTCCTCGTGTGACGAACCGGATCGAGTAGCACCAACGCCCGCCCTCGCTTGCGAGGGCGGGCGTTGTGCGTGGCGAGATCCACTGGTGTGCCTCACCAGCCCAGCCGTTCCCGGAGCGGAGGCGGATCAGGACGGCCGGATCAGGGCGGCCGGATCAGGGCGTGATCGCCCGGACCCACTCGGCGAGCGTCGCCTGCACGCGCGCGGCCAGCTCGATGACCGGGTCCGAGGGATCCCCGCCGTCGAGGACCCGCAGCTCCCAGGCGCCGTACCAGGAGACGTAGGCACCCACCACGAGCAGCAGCAGGCCCGAGACCCGGGGCACCCACTGCCCGCCGCGGCGGATGCCCGAGATGAGGCCGCGCCGGGCGAGGGCCACGGCGACGGCCGCCGCCCCGACGAGCAGTCCCATGCCGGCGCTGTAGGCCACGAACAGCGAGGCTCCCTCGGCGGTCGAGCCGCTGCGGAAGCTCGCCACGACGAGCGCCAGGAACGG
Source organism: Nocardioides furvisabuli (assembly GCF_021083185.1). GTDB lineage: Bacteria > Actinomycetota > Actinomycetes > Propionibacteriales > Nocardioidaceae > Nocardioides > Nocardioides furvisabuli. The sequence continues at coordinate 454,121 of NZ_JAIGQB010000001.1, forward strand.
CGCGATCGAGCAGGTGAGGCTCGCGGCGGCGTACGACATGCCGAAGCCCACCATGGTCGGCACGCTCCGGGTCAGGGGCTTCCCGCCCGAGCCCGAGCGGGTCAGCTGGAGGCGCGGCAGCTCGCGCCCGAGCAGCAGCCACACGCCCGCGAGCGCGACCAGCGCGCCGAACACCGCGGTGAACCACGGCAGGTACTGCTGGGCCTGGGACGCCACGGGTGAGACCACGAGGCCGAAGACGCCGAAGACCGCCACGAACCCGAGCGTCATGCAGGCGGTGAGCCACAGCGCGCGGGCCACCGCGCGGGCAGGGCCAGGGCTGTCGTCGCCGAGGACCAGCACGGACAGGTAGGCCGGGAGCAGCGCGAAGCCGCACGGGTTGACCGCTGCGAGCATGCCCGCAGCGACGGCGAGGGCCAGGGTGTCGCCCACGGGTCGGCCGGTCGCTCAGCCCAGCAGGGCGTCGACCCGGGCGCCGAGGTCGTCCGAGCCGCCGTAGCCGGCCTCGAAGACGACCTCGCCGGCGGCGTCGAGCACGACGAAGGAGGACTGCTCGGCGACCCCGAAGCGGGTCCACAGCTCGCCGTCGACGTCCTCGAGGTGGGTCACGCCGTCGGCGTCACCGGCAAAGTCCGCGATCGCCTCCGCGCTGTCGAGCGAGCCGATCCCGACCACGCCGACACGGTCGCCGTAGGTCTGTGCGAGGTCCTGCACCTGCGGGATCTGGCTGCGGCACGTCGGGCACCACGGCGCCCAGAACCAGAGGACGGTGGCGAGCCGGCCAGGCTCGCGCCGTCGAAGGAGTCGCCGCCCACGGTCGTGGCGGTGAAGTCGAGGAGCTCCGGGGTGCCGGCCGTCCCCTCGCCGGCGTCCGCGGGCTCGTCGGACGGCTCCGCGGAGGCGTCGTCGGAGGGGGCCGCGGAAGGCTCGTCGGAGGGCGAGGACGTGGTCGACGAGGTGGCCGTCGTGGCCGGGTCGTCGCCGCACGCCCCGAGCAGCAGGAGGAGGGGGACGGCGGTCGCGACCACGAGGCGTCTCATGTGCTCCAGCATGACAGCGGCGGCCCAGCCAGGGACGGCCGCGATGCTTACGAGAGCCTTACGCCGGGCTGTGCCGCGAGGTTGTGACCCGCCTGCGAGAATTCCGGTGTGACCACCCCCTCCTCACGTCCTAGCTCCGCGGACGTCCTCGTCGTCGGTGCCGGGCCCTCCGGCTCGGCCGCGGCTGCGTGGGCCGCGCGTGCCGGGCTCGACGTCGTGCTGGTGGACGCCGCCACCTTCCCGCGGGACAAGACCTGCGGCGACGGGCTCACGCCCCGCGCGATCGGCGAGATGCAGAAGCTCGGCCTCGAGGACTGGCTGCGCTCCCACACGGTGAACCACGGCCTGCGCGCGCACGGCTTCGGCCAGACGCTGCTGCTGCCCTGGCCGGGCGGCTCGTTGCCGGACTGGGGCTCGGCCGTCGCGCGCACCGAGCTCGACGACCACCTCCGCACGGTGGCCATCAAGAGCGGCGCCCTCGCCGTCGACGGCGCCCGCGCGGTCGGCGTACGCCGTGAGGGCGAGCGCGTCGCGGCGATCGAGCTCCGCGACGCGGAGGGCACCTTCGAGATCGCCTGCCAGTGGCTCGTGGTCGCCGACGGCGTGCGCTCGCCGCTCGGCAAGATGCTGGGACGCGAGTGGCACCGCGACACCGTCTACGCAGTGGCGGGGCGCTCCTACGTCGACTCCGCGATGTCGGACGACCCGTGGATCAGCTCCCACCTCGAGCTGCGCGACGAGCAGGGTGAGCTGGTCTCGGGCTACGGCTGGATCTTCCCCCTCGGCGACGGCACGGTAAACCTCGGCGCCGGCACGCTCGCGACGAGCCGTCGGCCCGCCGAGGTGGCGATCAAGCCGTTGATGCAGACCTACGCCGACACGATCGGCACGGACTTCGGGCTGTCCGGAGAGCTGCGCGCGCCGACCTCGGCGCTGCTCCCGATGGGCGGAGCAGTGAGCAACGTGGCGGGTCCGAACTGGGCGCTGATCGGCGACGCGGCGGCGTGCGTCAACCCCCTCAACGGCGAGGGGATCGACTACGGCCTGGAGACCGGCCGGTTCGTCGCCGAGCACATCGCGAGCGGCGTCGGGCTGGGGGAGGCGTGGCGCGCGACCCTCGTGGACCACTACGGCGAGGCCTTCTCCATCGCCCGCCGGCTGGCCGGGGTCGCCACGCAGCCCAAGGTGGTCGCCGCGCTCGGTCCCGCCGGGATGCGCTCGGACTGGCTGATGACCCTGGCCCTGCGCTGGATGGGCAACCTCGTCGACGACGCCGACCGTGACCGGGCCGCGCGTGTGTGGCGCTGGGCCGGCAAGCGGTCGTTGGCCCGCGACGCGCGTCCGCCCTTCTCGTGAGCGACGGCGCCCCGGTCGGCTCTCGCCGGCCGATCCGCGCGGCCTGCCGTGCCGAACGACAGGCATGAGCGAGCACGTCTACCGCGCCACCAACCGCCTCGGTGGCGCCGCGCTGCGCGCGTTCGGCATCCGCACGGTGGCGACCGGGCTCGAGCACCTGCCGACGAGCGGTCCGGTGCTGCTCGCCGCCACCCACGTCAGCTATCCCGACTTCCTGATGATCGGCCAGGCGGCGCGCGAGCGGCAGCGCTTCGTCCGCTTCATGTGCCGCCACGACGTGTGGCACCTGCCCGTGGTGCGCGCGGCGATGGACCGCATGCGCCACGTCCCGGTGGACCGGCAGGCGCCGGCGGGGGCGTACGTCACCGCGCGCGGGCTGCTGCGGGAGGGCGAGGCGGTGTGCGCCTTCCCGGAGGCGGGGATCTCCTACTCCTACACGGTCCGCTCCCTCATGCGCGGCGTCGCCGGCCTGGCGCGCGAGACCGGCGTCCCGGTCGTCCCGGTCGCGCTGTGGGGCTCCCAGCGGGTGTGGTCGGTCGGGGTGCCCGACGAGCGCGGCAAGGAGCCGCGGCCGTGCCTGGCGCGCGGACGCCGCGTCGACCTCGACTTCGGTGCGCCCCTGACGATCGGCGCGGGCGACGACCTCACCGACTGGACCCGTCACCTCGGCGCGGTGCTCACCGACCAGCTCGAGGCGCTCCAGCGCCGGCCCCACCACCTGCCGCGCCCGGGCGAGCACGCTCCCTGGCACCCCGCGCACCTCGGCGGGCACGCCCCGACGCGGGCGCAGGCGGCCCACCTCGACGTGGTGCCCCGCTCGGCGATCAGCCCGACCTGGGGCCCGCCCTCAGCCTGAGGGGGTGGGCGTGGAGTCCTGGCGGGTCGTCGGCTCGTCACGGCGGCGGGCGAGGCGCTTCTCCAGGGTCCCGGCCGGGTTGGTGAGCGGCTCCAGCGCCCGGCGTACGGACGGGCTGGCCAGCAGCAGGGACAGGCCCACCGCGGCCACGATGGTCACGACGAGGCCTAGGACCGGGTTCGCGGCGGTGAAGCCCGGCCATCCGAGAGCGAGGAACGTCTTGATCACGAAGCCGTGGAAGAGGTAGATCACCATCGTCGCGGTGCCCATCGTGGTGAACCACCCCAGCGAGCGGCGCGGGATCAGTGACATCGCCGCGAAGGCGCCGAGCAGCCCCACCATCATCACCGTCAGCCGGGTCTGGAAGACGATCTCGTTGTCGATCGGGATGTCGGCGTAGCCGGTGTCGTACCAGAGCAGCGCCGTCTCGGCCCAGGTGTCGGTGTAGACGGCCATGACGCCGATGCCGATGAGGGTCGGCACGGCCGCGACCCGCACCCACACGTCGTCGAGCCGGCGCAGGTGGCGCGGCTTGAGGTGCAGGCCGAGCACGAAGAACGGCAGCAGACCCAGGAAGCGCGGGATCATCAGGGTGTCGTCGTTCCACAGCCCGCCGAGCAGGCTGACGACGACCGACAGCGGCAGGAAGAGCCAGTGCCGCTTGAGGATCGGGGTGATCAGCCGCCACATGAGCAGGACGATGAGGTACCACATCGTCCAGTGGGGGATCAGCCACAGCGGGTACTCGACGCCCTCGCCGGCCACCTCGCGACGGTAGTAGAACAGCGCCGGCTCGAAGAGGAGGTAGGGGATCGCGAGGGTGTAGACGAGGCTCTTGAGCCGCCGGCGGTCCCACTCGAAGGACTTGGAGAGGTAGCCGCTGACGAAGACGAAGGCCGGGATGTGCCAGAGGTAGATGAAGTCGTAGACCCAGTGGCTGCCCGCGCTCTCCTCGACGAGGCCGATGGCGTGCCCCACGACGACGAGGGTGACCAGGACCATCTTGATGTTGTCGAGCCACGGATCGCGGGACGGGGGAGCCACCCGCACACGCTACTTCACTAGGTTGGACCCATGGCATCCCTGCCGAGGCGACAGCGGGTGGCGGCGTACGCCGTCATCCTCCGCGAGCGCGCCGGTGCGGTCGAGATCCTGCTCAGCCGTCTCGCGCCCAGGGTGTCGCGCACCGAGATGTGGACCCTGCCCGGCGGCGGCGTCGACCACGGCGAGGACCCCCGGGCGGCGCTGCTGCGCGAGGTCCGGGAGGAGACCGGCCTCGACGCCACCGTCGGCGAGACCGCCCGCGTCTACAGCGCCCACATGCCCCGCGCGGCCCGCGACGGCCTGCTCGTCGACGCCCACGCGATCCGCATCGTCTACGACGCCTGGGTGCCCACGGACGCCCCGGCGCCGCGCGTCGTGGAGGTGGACGGCTCGACCGTGGAGTCCGCCTGGCACCGGGTCGAGGACGTCGCGTCCGGCCTGGTGCCGGTGGCCGCGCAGGTGACCGACGCCCTCGTCGACCACCAGCCGCACCGGCTGCAGCGGGTCGCGGCGTACGCCGTGGTGCTGCGCGGTCGCGACGTGCTGCTGACCCGGCTGTCGGCGCGGGCCGCGCACCCCGGGCTGTGGACCCTGCCCGGCGGCGGCGTCGACCACGGCGAGCGACCGGCGGTGGCGCTCGCGCGCGAGGTCGAGGAGGAGTGCGGCCTGGCCTGCGAGGTCGGCGACCTGCTCGGGGTGCACGACACGCACTTCTCCGGCCACGCCCCGTCCGGGCGGATCGAGGACTACCACGGCATCCACCTGCTCTTCACCGCCTCCGTCGGGGACGGTGACCCGCGCGTCGTCGAGGTCGACGGCACGACCGACGAGGTCGCCTGGGTCGACCGCTCGGACGTCGAGTCCGGCCGGGTGCCCGTGCTCGACGTGGTGACCCACGCGCTGCGCCTGGCCTGATGTCGCGGACCTAGGATGGGGCCATGAACCCACGCCACCGCCGACTCGTCATCCCGGTGGCGCTGGGGGCCCTCATCCTCATCGTCGTCCTCGCCGCGGTCCTGTGAGCGACCGGCAGGCCGCGGCGCCCGAGTGGGAACGCCTGCGGGCGGCCGTGCTCGACGCCGACGGCCTCGTGCGCGCCCTGGCCAGCGGCCGCCGCAGGGGCGCGCCCGCGCCCGTGGTGCAGGGGCGTGAGATGCGGCGCGTGGAGGTCCGTGTGGTGGACCTCAAGGCCGGGCGCCACCTGCAGGTGACGGCGTACGACGCGACCCAGGCGCACACCACCAACCACGCGCTCGGTGAGGATGCCCGGGCCGTCGTCGACGCGCTGCTGGCAGAGCCCTTCGCCAACTGGCACGTCGACACCACCGACGCCACCCACCAGCTCCGCGTGACGAAGAAGGGCGCGCCGCTGCTCCACACGTCGACGCGCACGGAGGCGGTCGAGGTCTCGCGCGACCACGACCGCGCCAAGGACCGGCTGCTCGCGGAGGACGACCCCGTGCTCGTGGCCCTCGGGATCAGTGATGCCCAGGGCCGGGTGAAGCCGACGCGACAGGCGAAATACCGCCAGGTCGAGGAGTTCGTGCGCCTGCTCGACGCCAGCCTCGGCGAGGCGCTGGAGCAGGGGCACGTGCGTACGCCGACCGAGGACGATCCGCTGCGCATCGTCGACCTCGGCTGCGGCAACGCCTACCTCACCTTCGCCGCCCACCGCTTCCTCACCGCGCCCCCCGCCGAGGGCGGCCGCGGCCTGCCGGTGCGGATGACCGGCGTCGACGTCAAGCAGCAGTCGGCCGACCACAACACCCAGGTGGCCGCCGGTCTCGGGATCGAGGCCGACTTCGTGGTGGGCTCGATCGGTGGGGCGCGACTCGAGCAGGCACCCGACGTCGTGCTCGCGCTGCACGCCTGCGACACGGCCACCGACGACGCGCTGGCCCGGGCGGTGGAGTGGCAGGCCTCGCTGGTGCTCGCGGCCCCGTGCTGCCACCACGACATCGCCAGCCAGCTGCGGACCGCGGAGGCGCCAGCGCCCTACGCGATGCTCACCCGCCACGGCATCCTCCGCGAGCGCTTCGCCGACACCCTCACCGACGCCCTGCGGGCATCGCTGCTGCGCCGCGAGGGCTACCGCGTCGACGTGGTGGAGTTCGTCGAGAGCGCCCACACCCCGCGCAACACCCTGCTCCGCGCGGTGCGCACCGGTGCGCACCGCGCCGGAGCCGTCGAGGAGTACGACGAGCTGCTCGCCGCGTGGGGCGTACGTCCCCGGCTCGGCGAGCTGCTCGGCGACGGGCTCAGCCGGTGAAGAGCGCCGAGGCGCGCACCAGCGTCTGCCACAGGCCGTAGGCCAGCGGGACGCCGACCAGCAGCCACGCCAGGGCGATGAGGACGGGGCTGGTGGGGGAGCTCTGCGAGGTGCTCATCGGGTGGCCTCCTGACGGGTGGCGACGCGCTCCTCGTTGGCAGCGTGCGCGTCGTGGTCGAAGTGGGTGTCGGAGACGGGCTTGATCATCAGGTTGGCGATGAAGCCGACGGCGAGCACCCCGACCATGGTGAACAGAGCCGGTTGGTAGTCAGCAGCGACGAGCGCGCCGGGCTCGCCGACACGGTCGAGGATGCCGTTGACGATGAGCGGTCCCGCCACGCCGGCGGCGGCCCACGCCGTCAGCAGGCGGCCGTGGATCGCGCCCACCTCGAGCGTGCCGAAGAGGTCCTTGAGGTAGGCCGGGACGGTGGCGAACCCGCCCCCGTAGTAGGAGATGATCACCGCGGCCAGCGCGACGAACACAAAGGGAGAGACGCTGCCGTACAGCGCGAGCAGCAGGTAGAGGACGAGTCCGACACCGAGGTACATGACATAGATCGGCTTGCGCCCGACATGGTCCGACGTGGTCGACCACACGAAGCGACCGATCATGTTGGCCAGGGAGAGCACGCCGACGAAACCGCCGGCTGCCGCAGCCGTGACGGCGCTGGTGCCGTTGTCGCGGAAGAAGTCCTGGATCATCGGTGACGCCTGCTCGAGGATCCCGATGCCGGCAGTGACGTTGCAGAACAGCACCACCCACAGGAGCCAGAACTGCGGCGTGCGGATCGCCGAAGAGGCGCGCACCAGTGCCCCGTTGGTGCCGGGGGAGTGCTCGGCGGTGCTGTCGTCACCGTGGCCCGGGGGCACCCGCACGAGCGCGGCACCGACGAGCATGAACGCGGTGTAGATGATGCCGAGGGTCAAGAAGGTCTGGGCGAGCGCGGACCCGGAGGCGACCGCCCCCGGCTCGGTGGCCACGAAACCGGGGTCGTAGACGCTCATCAGGCGGTTGGACAGCGGCGAGGCGATCAGCGCACCGCCGCCGAAGCCCATGATCGCCATGCCGGTCGCGAGGCCCGGACGGTCGGGGAACCACTTGATGAGCGTGGAGACCGGTGAGATGTAGCCGATGCCGAGGCCGATGCCGCCGATCACGCCGTAGCCGAGGTAGAGCAGCCAGAGCTGCCCGGTCGCGATGCCTGCCGACCCGACGACGAATCCGGTGCCCCAGCAGAGCGCCGCGGCCAGCATGGCCTTGCGGGGCCCGGAACGCTCGACCCACGTGCCCAAGAAGGCGGCGGAGAGACCAAGCATCACGATCGCGATCGAGAAGACCCAGCCGATGGCGGTGAGGCTGGTGTCGAACGAGGCGACCAGCGAGTTCTTGAAGACCGAGAACGCGTAGACCTGTCCGATGGAGAGGTGGACCGCGAGCGCGGCCGGCGGGATCAGCCAGCGGCTGTAACCCGGGTGCGCCACGATCGCCTTCTTGTCGAGGACCGACATGGAACTCTCCTTCCCGAGAGTGACCGCAGTCACGCTACGGACAGGTGGTTGAGATGTCACCTACCCGTAGGGGCGTGACGACGAGTGGTCGCCCCGGCACGACGAGCGGTCGCCTGACGGGACCGGGGCTACCGTGGGGCGCGTGGCGGAGGTGCGGCGACTGGGGCTGGCGTGCCTCGTGGCACTGCCCTTCCTGGTGGAGGCTGCCAGCGGGAGCGCCGCCGAGCGTGAGGAAGCCTTCGTCCTCACCGATCCCGACATCGTCGAGTCGAGCGGCCTCGTGGTCGCGGACGGGCTCGTGGTCACCACCAACGACTCGGGCGACAGCGGGCGGGTCTTCGCCGTCGACCCCACCACGGGGGACACGGTGGGCACCACGTCCTGGTCCCCTTCCCCCGAGGACGTCGAGGCGCTGGCGCCGGCCGGCGCCGGCCACGTCTGGGTGGGGGACATCGGCGACAACCGGCGCGTCCGGGACTCGGTGCAGGTGCTGCGCGTCCCGGTGGGTCGCCAGGACACGACGGTGGTCCCGGAGGCCTACGAGCTGGTCTACCCGGACGGTGCGCAGGACGCCGAGGCGCTCGTGGCCCACCCGCTGACCGGTCGGCTCCTCGTGGTCACCAAGGGCGTCTTCTCCGGCACGGCGTACGCCGCCCCGCTGCGACTGCGCGCGGACCGGCCGAACCGCCTCGTCGAGGTCGGCCGGGCCCCGGGCATCGTCACCGACGCGACGTTCCTGCCCGGCGGAGGTGGCGTCGTCATGCGGACCTACTCCGCGGCCCACCTGGCGGCGTACCCGTCGTGGCAGCCCGTCGCGTCGTGGGACCTGCCGCCCCAGGACCAGGGCGAGGGCGTCGCGCTGGCCGGGCGCGACCTGCTGCTGAGCACCGAGGGTGCGGCCTCGCAGGTGCTGCGGGTCCGGCTCCCGGTCGCGGCCGGCGTCACCGACCTGCGCTCACCGGCGTGGACGGCCCTGCGCTGGCTCGCGACCGCACGAGGGCTGCCGATCGCCGGGTGAGGGACCTCAGGCCAGCGCGGCGTCCAGCGCGGCCTGCACGTGCAGGGTCGTGCACGGGAAGACCGGGAGCTCGACGTCGGCCTGCTTCACCAGGAGCTCGAGCTCCGTGCAGCCGAGCAGCACGCCACCTGCGCCGGCGTCCCACAGCTCCTCGATGATCGACACGACGCGCGCCCGGGTGCGGGGCAGGACGACACCGTGCACGAGCTCCTCGTAGATGGCGTCGTTGAGGAAGTCGTGGTGGCTGGTGTCGGGGACGACCACGGACAGGCCGTGGGCGGCGAGCCGGTCGACGAAGAAGGACTCCTGCATCGCGACCTTCGTGCCGATGAGCCCGACGGTCTCGATGCCGGCGGCGCGGACCGCGGCCGCGACCACGTCGGCGAGGTGCAGCACGGGGATGTCGACGGCCTCCTCGACCTGCTCGGCGACCTTGTGGAAGGTCGTCGTGCACAGGAGCAGGAAGTCGGCGCCGCCGCGCTCGACCGCCCGGGCGGCGTCGGCCAGCAGCGTGCCGACCTGGTCCCAGCGCTCGTCGTCCTCGAGGTGGGTCACCTCCGCGAAGTCGACGGTGGTGAGAACGAGCTTCGGCGAGGAGAGCCCGCCCAGGCGGTCCCGCATCCCGAGGTTGAGGTCGCGGTAGTAGACCGCGCTGCTCTCCCAGCTCATGCCGCCGACGAGTCCGATGGTCTTCACGCGCGGAAGTCTGCCACCTCTCACGACCGGTGCACCTTGTGTGCCGCTGCTTGGGCGCGCGGCTTGATCACCAGCTCGTCGATGTCCACGTGCGAGGGGCGCGTGGCGACCCAGGCGATGGCATCGGCGACGTCCTCGGCGAGCAGGGGCTGGTCGACCCCGGCGTAGACCGCGTCCGCCCTGGCCTGGTCGCCGCCGAAGCGCTTGAGCGAGAACTCGTCGGTCCGCACCATGCCGGGCGCGACCTCGCAGACGCGGATCGGCTCGCCGTTGAGCTCGAGGCGCAGCGTCTCGGTCACGACCTTCACGCCGTGCTTGGCGGCGGTGTAGCCGCCACCCCCCTCGTACGCCCAGCGCCCGGCGGTGGAGCCGACGTTGACGACCACCGCATCCCCGCTGGCGCGCAGCGCGGGCAGCAGCGCCTGCGTCACCCGCACCAGGCCCAGGACGTTGACGTCGTACATCCATCGCCAGGTGTCGAGGTCGGCCTCGTCGACGCGGTCGACGCCCACGGCCCCGCCGGCGTTGTTGACCAGCACGTGGCACACCGGCACGGCGGCGGCGAGCGCCTCGACGGACGCGGCGTCGGTGATGTCGCAGGTGATCGCCTCACCGCCGACCTCGTCGGCGAGCGCCTCGATCCGGTCGGTGCGACGGGCCGCGCACACGACCCGGAAGCCCTGCTCGGCGAGGGCGCGGGCCGTGGCCGCACCGATGCCGCTGGAGGCACCGGTGACGACGGCGGTGCGGGGCTGCGGGGTGCTCTGGTCGCTCATGCCGCCCATCTTGCCAACACGTCGTGCTGCCAAGATGTCGGCGTGATCATCGCGGCTGCAGACGGTTCGGCACTCGGCAACCCCGGCCCCGCCGGGTGGGCGTGGTACGTCGACGACGGCTGCTGGGCCTCCGGCGGCTGGCCGCACGGCACCAACAACATGGGCGAGCTGATGGCCGTGCTCGACCTCCTCCAGCAGACCGCCCACCTCGACGAGCCGCTGCTCGTCTACTGCGACAGCCTGTACGTCATCGACTCGATCACCAAGTGGATGAAGAACTGGAAGCGCAAGGGCTGGAAGAAGAGCGACGGCAAGCCGGTGATGAACGTCGAGCTGATGAAGGCGCTCGACGAGGCGATGCAGGGCCGCCGCGTGCAGTTCGAGTGGGTCAAGGGCCACGCCGGCCACCCGCTCAACGAGGCCGCCGACAAGCGCGCCAACGCCGCCGCCACGGCCCACCAGCGCGGCGTCGAGCCCGACCCGGGCCCCGGCTTCGCCGGCAGCAGCACCTCGCACCCGTCCGCCGCGGTCGGTCAGGTCGAGGAGGAGCCCGACCTGTTCTCCGACCTGGAGGACGTGGCGCTCACCGACGAGGAGCACGTCGTCGCCATGGAGCGCGCCCTGCTGACCGACGACGTGCGCGCGGACCGCGCCGCGGTCGCCGCGCTGCTGCACCCCGACTGGCGCGGGATCGGTCGCTCGGGTCGGTTGTGGACCCGCGAGGACGTCCTGGACGAGATCGGCCCGATCGACCCGGCGGCGCTCGAGGTGGTCTCCGTCGACCGGCTCGGCCCGGACACGATCCTGCTGCTGTGGCGCGCAGTCGCGGACGGGTGCTCGACCCTGCGCAGCTCGCTGTGGGTCCGCGTCGGCGGCTCCTGGCAGCAGCGGTTCCACCAGGACACCCCTGAGGGCTGACCCGGACGGGTGGACCGGATGACCCCCCTGTGCGCACCAGGTGGCCCGATCGGCCGATCTGCGCGCCGTGGGCCATCGGGACTCTCAAGTTCTCCTCAAGCCACCACCTCGACACGACGGCCCGTGTGGGATGACACCCGTGCAATTCATCCCTCCCAGCGTCCGCCGCGGACTCCTCGCCGCCACGCTCCTGTCCCCGGTGCTGGTCACCCTCGGCCTGTCGGCCCCCGCCGAGGCCGCGACCGACACGTTCACGAACACCAGCGCGATCTCCATCCCGCAGCTCGGCGCCGCCACCCCGTACCCGTCCACGGTGTCGGTGAGCGGCATGGCCAGCAACATCAAGTCCGTCGAGCTGACCCTGACCGGCTTCAACCACGAGATCTCCTACGACGCGCACGTGATGCTCGTCAGCCCGGCCGGGCGCAACCTGACCGTGATGTCGGACATCTACTCGCTCAACGGCGACCGGACCTTCACCTTCGCGGACGGAGCTCCCACGCTGGTCGACGGTGCACCGTCCGGGCGCTACGCGCCGACCGACGCAGGCGGCCCCAACACCTTCCCCGCACCCGCCCCCGCGCAGTCCGGCGCGACGACCTTCACCGGCGCCTTCGACGGCACCGACCCCAACGGCACCTGGCAGCTCTTCGTCTACGACGACATCGGTGGAGGTGCCGGCACGATCGGGTCCTGGAGCCTGACCATCGACGCGGGGATCCCGCAGGTCGTCACCTTCGACACGACCGCGCCCGCTCCGGCCCGCGTCGGCGAGTCCTACACCCCGACCGCGACGTCCGACGCCGACTTCCCGGTGACCTACTCCGTCGACGCGGCGACCACCAACAGCGCCTGCCGCCTCGCCGACGACGACCGTACGCTCTTCTTCCAGCACAGCGGCACCTGCGTCGTCGCGGCCAGCGCGCCGGGCGACGTCGACCACGACCCCGGTCGGGCCACCCAGAGCATCGCCGTCCGTGCTGCGCGATCCGACCTCGCCACGCTGGCGATCAGCCCGGAGGGTGCCTCCACCACCGCCGGTGACCCGGTGGCGTACGTCGTCGAGGGCACCGACTCCCACGGCCTCCCCGTTCCCGGCCAGCAGGCCACCATCTCCTACGCCCCGGTCGACGGTGGCGCTTCGACCGTCTGTGTCGACGCCGCGTGCGCACCCGAGGCGGCCGGGACCTACACGGTGACCGCCACCGCCCCCGGCGCCGACGGTCCGGTGACCGACTCCACCACCTTGACCGTCCTGGCCGACGGCGTCGCAGCACTGCAGATCAGTCCCGAGGACGCGACCACCGCTGCGGGCACGCCGGTGCAGTTCACCGTCAGCGGCACCGACCAGTTCGGCAACCCGCTCGCCGACCAGACCGCCGCGAGCGACGTCGTCGCGACCCCCGTCGGCGGCGGCGAGGCCATCACCTGCGTGGACGGCCTCTGTGCGGCCACCGTCGCCGGTGTGTACTCGGTCAGCGCCGACCAGACCGGCGCCGACGCGCCTGCCGGTGACGCGACGACCCTCACGGTCACCCCCGCCGCCCTCGACCACGTCGAGGTGACGGGCGAGGGCACGACCACCGCCGGCACGCCTGCCGTCCACATCGTCACGGCGTACGACGCGTTCGACAACGTGCGCACCGGTGGCTCGCCGACGGTGACGGCCAGCAACGGCGACTCGACCGTGACCTGCCCCAACGGCGTCTGCTCGCCCACCACGGCCGGGACCTGGACCGTCGAGGGGACCCTCGGCGGCGAGAGCGACACGACCACGCTCGAGGTCGCCCCGGGCCCCTTGGCATCGCTGGTCGTCACCCCTGACGTGACCACGGTGACGCCGGGCACCGACGTCGCCTACGCCGCCACCGGTGCAGACCTCTACGGCAACGACCTCGGCGACCGCACGGCCCAGAGCACCTTCACCATCACGCGCGGCTCCGACACCGCGGTCACGTGCGACGACGCGGTCTGCACACCCGCCGCCACCGGCACCCACCGCGTGACCGCCACGATCGGCTCCGTCACCGGTGCAGCCACGCTGGTCTCGGCGCTTCCCTCGGTGTCGCTCGAGCTCGGCGCGCTCCCGGCGTCGACCTACGGCGACGACGTCCCGCTCTCTGCCACCGTCGCGAGCCCGGACGGCACACCGACCGGGACCGTGCAGTTCACCCTCGACGGCGAGCCGGTCGGGTCCCCGGTCGCGGTCGACCGCGCGGGCACCGCCACGGCGCCCGACCTGACGGGAGTCCGGGCCGGCATCCACCGGGTCGGCGCGAGCTTCGCAGCGGTCCCGGCGGGCGCGTTCGACGCCGCGGCCACCACTGAGAAGCTGGTCGTGGCCAAGGCCCCGACCACCACCACCCTGGCGGTCGGCAGCGCGCTGACGGCGACCGTCACGTCGACCGTGCAGGAGCCTGCGGGCACCGTCACCTTTGCGGTGGACGGCGTCGACCGGGCCAGCGTCGCTCTCGTGCACGGCACGGCGACCTGGTCCGGCAACCACTCGGGCGGAGCCGACTCCGTGGTCACCGCGACGTACTCGGGCACCACGGACCTGCTCGCCTCGGCGGCCTCCACGGCCCGCAAGGACCCGTCGGTGGTCGCCAACGTCGCCGGCACGGCCCGCAACGGCTGGCACAACGCCGCGGTCACCGTCACCTTCAGCTGCACGCCCGGCTCCGGTGCCGTGACCTGCCCTGCTCCCGTCACCCTCAGCGGCGACGGAGCCGGCCAGACCGTCACGCGCACGGTCGTCGCCCGCGACGGTGGCATCGCCGTGGTCACCAGCGCGCCGGTGTCCATCGACCGCACGGCGCCCGGAGTCCGGGTCACGGGGGTCCGGGAGGGTCGCACCTACAACGGCACCGTCCCCGAGGCCGCGTGCTCCGGGTCGGACGCGCTCTCCGGACTGGCGAGCTGCACGGTGACCACGACCGGCCGCATCGGTGCGGGATCCGCGACGGTCACGGCGACCGACCTCGCGGGGAACACCTCGACCGCGACGACCTCCTACGTCGTGCGTGACCTGTGGGTCACCCGCAGCGAGAAGGTCAGGGGCGCGTGGCGACTGCCCATCGGCAGCCGCCGCACCGTCCAGCTCATCGGCAACGACCTGCCGCGCGTCAAGGGAGGGGCGGGGCTCGAGGTGAGGCCGTTCCGGTTCGCCGGGCGTGCCGATGGCGTGGGCCACTGGACCGCCCGCGTGCGGGTGCCGCGCGGCGTGCGTCCGGGCAAGGTGTACGTCCTGCGCATCGAGCGCGGCGACGGCACGGTCGAGCGCGTGAAGCTGGTCGCCTCGCGTCGCTGAGCCTGCTGTGCCACGGCCCCGGTCCGACGTCCACGACGACGGCTCCGGGGCCGTGGCACACTCTCGGGATGCCCCCCGCGAAGCTCTCGGCTTCCCTCGCGCTCCTGGGCGGCGTGCTGTGGATCCTCCACGCGCTGCTCGGCGGTGGAAGCGACCCCCTTCCCGGCACGCTCCACTTCCTCGGCCTGGCTCTCGTGCTGGCTGCGGCCGGCCTCTTCGGCTCGGGGCTGGTCAAGAGCGACGCCGTCGGGATGCGCGTGCTGGTGGGCCTGGCGAGCGCCCTGCTGGCGCTGTCGGTGGTCGAGGCGTTCCGGCCACCCGACAGCCCGTGGTACGACGGCGGCTGGGGGATCGTGGCCGCGCTGCTGGGCGGCATCGCGCTCGTGCGGCGCCGCGGCGGCGACCGTACGTCGGGTGGCGCGCACTCGCGCTGAGGCACGGGTCACCCCGGGAATCCCCGGCGGTCCGTCGTGGTTGTGCCGGAGGTGCCCGGACCGGGCCCGGACCTCGACGAAGGAGACAGCGTGGGCGAGCGCGTGGCGATGATCAGCCTGCACACCTCACCGCTGGACCAACCGGGGACGGGCGACGCGGGCGGGATGAACGTCTACGTCATCGAGCTGTCGCGGCGCCTCGCCGCGCAAGGCATCGACGTCGACGTGTTCACGCGCGCCACCTCGTCCTCCTTGCCGCAGGTCGTCGAGGCGGCCGACGGGGTGCTGGTGCGCCACGTCGCCGCCGGTCCCTTCGAGGGGCTCACCAAGGGTGAGCTTCCCGGCCAGCTGTGCACCTTCGCCCGCGAGGTGCTGCGCACCGAGGCGATCCAGCCGCTCGGGCACTACGACGCGGTCCACTCGCACTACTGGCTCTCCGGTCAGGTGGGCGCGCTCGCCCGCGACCGGTGGAACGTGCCGCTCGTGCACTCCATGCACACCATGGCGAAGGTGAAGAACACTGCGCTGGCCGCCGGCGACAACCCCGAGCCGCTCTCGCGGGTCATCGGCGAGGAGCAGGTGGTGGAGGCTGCGGACCTCCTCGTGGCCAACACCGACACCGAGGCGCAGCAGCTGGTGGACCTCTACGGCGCCAGCCCCGACGCCGTCGAGGTGATCCACCCCGGCGTGGACCTCTCGGTCTTCGTCCCGCGGGGCCGCGCCGAGGCGCGCCGTGAGCTCGGCCTCCCCGCGGACGCCGTCGTGCTGCTCTTCGCCGGCCGCATCCAGCCGCTGAAGGCACCCGACGTGCTGCTGCGCGCCGTCGGCGTGCTGCTCGAGCAGGACCCGTCGCTGCGGCACCGGCTCGTCGTACCCGTCGTGGGCGGACCCTCGGGGTCCGGCCTCGAGCACCCCACGGCGCTGGCCGACCTGGCCGCCGACCTCGGCATCGCCGACGTGGTCCGCTTCGTCCCGCCGGTCACCCAGCGTGAGCTGGCGGTCTGGTCGTCGGCGGCGACGGCCGTCGCCGTGCCGTCGTACAACGAGTCGTTCGGCCTCGTCGCCGTCGAGGCGCAGGCGACCGGGACGCCCGTCGTCGCGGCCGCGGTCGGGGGCCTCACCACCGTCGTGCGCGACGGCGTCAGCGGCCTGCTCGTCGAGACCCACGAGCCGCGCGACTGGGCGGCGAGCCTGCGCCGGCTGATCGACGACCCGGGCCTGGTCGAGCGCCTCGGGCGCGGGGCCGTCGCGCACGCCCAGGAGTTCTCCTGGGAGCACACCGCCGAGCGCACCCTGCTCGCCTACGAGCGGGCGGGCAGTCGCATGCGTGCTGAGATGGTGTCATGACCAGCGCCGCCGACGTCGTCCGCGCCTACCTCGCCGACAACGAGATCGAGCACGAGGAGCGCGCCCGCGAGGGAGTGGAGGGGGCGAGCTTCTCGCTGACCCTGCCCGGGGAGAAGAAGCTGCAGACCCCCGTCCGGCTCGACGTCGGCGCCCACGCGCTCGGCGTGCACGCCTTCGTGTGCCGCAACCCCGACGAGAACCATGCCCGCGTCTACCGCTGGCTGCTCGAGCGCAACCTGCGGATGTACGCCGTCTCGTTCGCCGTGGACCACGCCGGCGACATCTACCTCGAGGCGCGTCTTCCGCTGTCCGCGGTCGAGCCCGGTGAGCTCGACCGGGTCCTCGGCTCGGTGCTGGCCAACGCCGACGAGTCGTTCAACGCCATCCTCGAGCTCGGCTTCGCCACCTCGATCCGCAAGGAGTGGGACTGGCGGACCTCGCGGGGCGAGTCGACCCGCAACCTCGAGGCCTTCCGCGGCTGGCTCGAGGCCTGAGCGTCATCCCTGCCGCGGCCTCCGCCGGGTCATCAGCACCCCGACGATCGCCAGCGCGCCACCGAGGAAGGTCAGCGACGGCGGCACCTCGTCGATCGTCAGCCACGCGACCAGCGTGGCGATCCCCGGGACGAGGAACGTGGTCAGCGACAGGGCGCCCGCGTCGGTGTGGGTGAGGGCGTAGGCCCACGTCGTGAAGGCGACCGCGGTCGGCAGGACCCCGAGGTAGACGATCCACCACAGCTCCGCGCCTCCGTCGGCGACGATCCCCGGGAGGTCGCCGGAGAAGGGCAGGCAGATCAGCGAGCCGGTGAGGAACGAGACGAAGACGACCTGGACCGACGGGAGTCGCCGCAGCAGGACCTTCTGGGTCAGCACGCCGACGGCGTACATCGCGGCGGCGACGAGCACCAGCCCGACGCCGAGCAGGCTCGCGTCGGCGTCGGTCGAGGACCCCCGGGCGATGACGGCCACCCCGGCGAAGCCCACCACCATGCCGGCGAGCAGCCAGGCGTGCAGGCGCTCACCGAAGAGCGGCACCGCCAGGAGCGCGACGATGACCGGCCCGATCTGGATGATCATCGCCGCGGTGCCGGCGTCGACGTGGCGCTCGCCGGCGTTGAGGGCCAGGTTGTAGACGCCGAACCAGCCGACGCCGCCCAGGGCCAGCAGCGCCCACTCGCGGCCGTTCGGGCGCACCCAGCCCCGGCGCAGCACCAGCGGCGCGACGACCAGCGCCGCCACGAGCAGGCGGCCGGCGCCGAGGGCTCCGGGGCTCACGTCGTGCGCGACGTGACGGATGACGACGAACGCCGAGGCCCACATCACCAGGGTGATCGCGCCTGCCGTGATCGGCAGCCAGGGCGCGGGGGCCGTGGTGGCGGGAGCGGCGGGGGAGGTCGTCGTGGTCACGGGTCAAGGCTAGGTTCGGTCATGACGGACCGCCAGCGGATTCCGGACGTCGTACGCCGACTTCCCGCCGGTCCTCACACGGGCTCAGAGATCCAATTTGTAGCCGAGCCCGCGCACGGTCACGAGGTACTTCGGCTCGCCCGGGTCGGGCTCCAGCTTGGCGCGCAGCCGCTTGACGTGCACGTCGAGGGTCTTGGTGTCGCCGACGTAGTCGGATCCCCAGACCCGGTCGATGAGCTGTCCTCGGGTGAGCACCCGTCCGGGGTTGCGCAGGAACATCTCCAGGAGCTCGAACTCCTTGAGCGGCAGGCGCTGCTCGGTGCCGTCGACGGTCACCACGTGGCGCTCGACGTCCATGCGCACCGGGCCGGCCTCGAGGGTGTCGGGCATCAGCTCGGGCTCCTGGCCGCGTCGCAGCACCGCCCGGATCCGGGCGACGAGCTCGCGGGGGGAGTAGGGCTTGGTGACGTAGTCGTCCGCCCCGAGCTCGAGACCGACGACCTTGTCGACCTCGTCGTCCTTGGCGCTGACCATGATCACCGGGACCGACGACGACTGCCGGATCTGGCGGCACACCTCGGTGCCCGGCACGCCGGGCAGCATCAGGTCGAGCAGCACGATGTCGGGCCCGAAGCGGTCGAACTCCGTCAGGGCGGTGTTGCCGTCGGCGGCGATGGCCACCTCGTAGCCCTCCTTGCGGAGCATGTAGGCGAGGGCGTCGCTGTAGCTCTCTTCGTCCTCGACGACGAGTACCCGGGTCATGCGGGGTGGTCCCTTCGGTGGGTGGTGCTGGTGGTGTGGTGGGCGTCAGGCGTGCTGACGAGATCGGGCGGTGGGGTCTGTGCGGGTGCGACGACCTCGACCGGGGTGGTGCCGGTACCGGTCTGGACGGGCTCGGAGTTGCGGGGCAGGGTGAGCGTGAAGGTCGACCCCTGGCCCTGCACCGACCACACCGAGATGTCGCCGCCGTGGGTGGCGGCGACGTGCTTGACGATCGACAGGCCGAGCCCGGTGCCGCCGGTGGACCGGTGCCGGGCAGGGTCGACGCGGTAGAACCGCTCGAAGATGCGGTCGATGTCCTCGGCCGGGATGCCGATGCCCTGGTCGACCACCGAGATGTGCGCCTGCGCACCCTCGGCGCGGGTGGTGACCACGACGCGCGAGCCGGCGTTGGAGTAGGCGACGGCGTTGGCGACCAGGTTGCTGATGGCAGCGCCGATCTGCTCCTGCGAGCCGTAGACCTCCAGGCCGTGCTCGCCACGCGACTCCACGACGATCTCCCTCGCCGCGGCCTCCATGGCGCTGGTGTCGACGGCGGTGGCCACGGCGGCATCGAGGTCGACCATCACCGGGGTCTCGAGCGGGTCGTGGCCCTGGAGGCGCGAGAGCTCGATGATCTGCTGGACGAGCTTGGAGAGCCGGTCGCTCTCGGTCAGCATGCGGTTGGCGAATCGCTGCACCGCCTCGGGGTCGTCGGAGGCGTCCGTGACGGCCTCGGCCAGCAGCCGGATCGCGCCGACGGGAGTCTTGAGCTCGTGGCTGACGTTGGCGACGAAGTCGCGCCGCACCGCCTCCACCCGCTTCTCGCGGGTGCGGTCCTCGACCAGCGCCAGCACGAGCCGGGCGCCCAGGGGAGCCACGCGCGCGGTCAGCGTGCGGTTGAAGCCGCCGTCGGCGGCCGGCATGTCGAGGTCGCTCTCGCGGATCTGCCCGTCGCGGCGCACCTGCGCGACGATGTCGAGCAGCTCGGGGACCACGACGCTGTTGCCGCGCACCAGCCCGAAGGCGTACGCCGGCGCGGAGGCCTTGAGGACGTGGTCGGCGTCGTCGACGACGACCGCGCTGGAGCGCAGGATGCTGAGCACCGCGGCGACTCCCGCCTGCACGACGGGCTCCTCGACCTGCGGCAGCGTGTGGCGCTGGCGGTCGCTGATGTGCCAGGCGAGCATCGCGCCGCCCGCCACGATGGCCCCGATCAGCGCGGCCAGACCAGCCTGCATCGTCGGATCCACGCTCACATCGTACGCATCCGGCCGGGGCGCCCTGACCGGCTGGACGCCGGGCGCCGAGTGTTCACGCGCCGTTCATCGACCACGCACGGCTGTTCGCTTTGGCTGCCTAGGGTGGGGCACATGCGTGAGGCCTTCCATGACCAGCTCGACGGCATCTTCGCCGACCTCTCCGACATCTGTGGGCAGGTGGAGGTCGCGGTCCGCGAGGCCACCCGGGCCCTGATGACCGGCGACATCCACACCGCCGACAAGGTGATCAGCAACGACAAGGCGATCGACGACGCCCGCGAGCGGGTCGACGACACCGCCTTCGCGCTGCTGTCGCTGCAGCAGCCCGTCGCCGGCGACCTGCGGATGATCGTCTCCGCGCTGCGGATGGTCAGCGAGCTCGAGCGGATGGGCGACCTCTCGGTCCACGTCGCCAAGATCGCCCGGCTGCGCGTGCCGTCGGTGGCCGTGCCCGAGGAGCTGCGCCCGACGATGGAGCGGATGGCCGAGACCGCTGAGGACATGGTGCGTCGGGTCCGCGGCATCATCGTCGACCGTGACGTGGACGCCGCGATCGAGCTCGGACGCGACGACGAGGTGATGGACCAGCTGCGGCGTCGCAGCTTCACCGAGCTGCTCTCGACCGACTGGAAGCACGGCGTCGAGGCCGCGGTCGACATCGCCCTGCTCGGTCGCTACTACGAGCGCATCGCCGACCACTCGGTGTCGGTGGCCAACCGGGTGGTCTTCGTCGTCACCGGCGAGCGCCCCGGGCGCGACTGACGTACGCCACTCCCGGAGCGCCCGGAGGGGTGCGTGAGGCACGTTCTGGTCGTCCAGGACGTGTCTTACTCACCGCTCGACCGTGGTGCCGCTCCCGAGCGGTGAGTGAGGCAGCTTCTCGAGGTCCAGAAGCTGCGCTGCTCACCGCTCACGCGGACGGCGTACGCCGCTCAGCGACCCTGGTTGGCGACGGCGGCCGCTGCCGCCGCAGCGGCCTCGGGGTCGAGGTACTCGCCGCCGGGGACGGTGGGACGCAGGTCCTCGTCGAGGCGGTAGACCAGCGGCATGCCGGTGGGGATGTTGAGCCCGGCGATGTCCTCGTCGGAGACGCCGTCGAGGTGCTTGACCAGCGCCCGCAGGCTGTTGCCGTGCGCGGCGACCAGGACGGTCCTGCCCGCCTGGAGGTCCGGCACGATCTCGCCGTCCCAGTAGGGGAGGAAGCGTGCGATGACGTCCTCGAGGCACTCGGTGCGGGGCATCTCGTCGCCGAGGTCGGCGTAGCGGGGGTCGCCCACCTGCGAGAACTCGTCGTCGTCGGCGATCGGCGGCGGCGGGGTGTCGAACGAGCGGCGCCAGAGCATGAACTGCTCCTCGCCGTACTGCTCGAGCGTCTGCTTCTTGTCCTTGCCCTGCAGCGCGCCGTAGTGGCGCTCGTTGAGCCGCCACGACCGCTTGACCGGGATCCAGTGGCGGTCGGCGGCGTCGAGGGAGAGGCACGCGGTGGTGATCGCCCGGCGCTGCAGCGAGGTGTGCACGACGTCGGGCAGCAGCCCGGCGTCCTTGATGAGCTCGCCGCCGCGCACCGCCTCGGCGCGGCCCTTCTCGGTCAGGTCGACGTCGACCCAGCCGGTGAAGAGGTTCTTGGCGTTCCAGTCGCTCTCGCCGTGGCGGAGCAGGACCAGGGTGTACGTCATGAGGCGTCCAGACCTTCCCAGTAGCCGCTGTCGTCGGAGACGACGGGGACGTTGAGCATCACGCGCTCGCCGCTGCCGAAGTCGACCGCGAGCGGGACGACGTCGCCGGCGCCGAACTCGCCGGTCAGGACGATCTCGGCCGGCGGCTCGGCGAGGTTGACCAGGCCACCCGCAGAGATCTCGACGGGCTCGAACTCCGTGACCTCGACCGTCGCGCCGTCACCGGCAGAGAGACCGGTGAAGGTCTGCTCCTCGTCGATGTCGTTGTTCGACAGCGACGCCACGAAGGTGCCGGAGCCGTCGGCCCCCGACACCACCACGGCCGACAGGACGTCGACCACGCCCTCGCGGTTGTTGGCACCGCTGCCGGGCGTGTAGTCACGCTCGGTGGCGTAGTCGAAGCCGCAGGAGGACAGCGGAGCGGCGAGTGCGAGAACTGCCGCGGCGATCGCGAGGGGTCGGAGCTGCATGGCGCACAGCCTAGCGTCGGCTCAGGTCAGTCCGACGGTCCGCCCTGCGATCAGGATGCCGACCACGACCGCGGTCGTGAAGACGCCTGCGAGCAGCAGCAGCCGGGGGGTGCCCAGGCGCAGCGCGAGCACCATCGGGAGGGACCGTTTGCCGGCCTCGTGGTCGGTCACGAGGCCGGGCAGCGCCAGCAGCACGTGGACCCCCAGCCCGAGGGCCGCGGCGAGCGCCACCATGGCCGGCGTGGGGGGCGTCGTGACGCCCGCGCCGTTCCACCCGCCGTACGCCAGGAACGCGGGGTAAAGCGCGAAGCTGGCCACCCACGGCACGAACGACAGCACCCGTCCGTGGAGGAGGCGGTCCCCGAGGGCGGAGATCGCGAGCAGGGAGAGGTACGCCGCCGCGGCGCGGCGACCGTGGGCCACTGCGAGGGGCACCACCAGGAGCACCGCGCACGTCAGGGCGAACCACACCGTGCCGGGGTCGAGCACGCCGCGGGCGAGGGGCTTGGCGGGCCGGTGGCGCTCGTCGCTGCGGCGGTCGGTGAGGTCGTCGGCCCACCCCAGCGCGGACTGGCCCACGAGCACGGTCGCGGCGACGAGCCCGACCTCGCGCAGCGGGCGTCCGGCCACGGCGGCGGCGGTCGCGAGGACGACCGCGGTGGCCACGGCCTGACGGGGGTGGGCCGCGCGCACCAGCAGCAGCGCCGGCCGCGCCGACAGGTCACCGAGCATGGGCCGAAGTATGGCCCAGGCCGCCCGCGGGAGCGCGGCGCACCACAGGGACCGCCGATCTGTCAAGCCCGGAAGTGGCCTCTGACCTGCGGAAACGCCGTCCGGGACCCGGGCGGACCCGTGTTAGAATGCTCACCTAGGAAGGGGAACTGAACATATGACTTTCACCGTTGGCGAAACGGTCGTCTATCCCAATCACGGGGCCGCGGTCATCGAGGACATCGAGATGCGGACGATCAAGGGAGAGGACCGGCAGTACCTCGTCCTCAGGATCGTCGCACAGCAGGACCTGGTCGTTCGTGTGCCGGCCTGCAACCTCGACCTCGTCGGCGTCCGCGACGTCGTCGACAAGGAGGGCCTCGACCGCGTCTTCGACGTGCTGCGGGCAGCCCACGTCGAGGAGCCGACCAACTGGTCGCGCCGCTACAAGGCGAATCTCGAGAAGCTGCACTCCGGTGACGTGATGAAGGTGTCGGAGGTCGTGCGCGACCTGTGGCGCCGCGAGCGTGACCGTGGGCTCTCGGCCGGTGAGAAGCGGATGCTGGCCAAGGCGCGGCAGATCCTGGTCTCCGAGCTCGCGCTCGCGGAGAAGACCAACGAGGACAAGGCAGAGGCCATGCTCGACGAGGTGCTCGCCTCCTGAGCGTGGACCACGCAGACCGAGGCCCCTGGGACGAAGCTCCCCGGGGCCTCGGTCTCGTTCTGGACGAGGGGCGCGGCTCGCTGCCGTACGCCCTGATCCACGGGGAGGCGCTCGTCGCCTGCGCCGCGTGGGCACTGGGCGAGTCGGGGGTCGACCTCGTCGACGCCAGCGTCGGCTGGTCCGCGATCGCGGAGTCCGGCGAGGACCTGGTGCTGCACGACGCGCTGTGCCCGATGACACCGCCCGACTTCATCGCCTCGTGCCTGGACCAGGCACGGGCCACCGGGCGCCCGGTCGTCGGCGTACGCCCGGTGACCGACACGGTCAAGGTGGTCGACGGGGGCCTCGTGGGCGACACGCTCGACCGCGACACGCTCCTCGCGGTCGCCTCACCGCTGGTGGTGCCGACGGGTGTCGTCGCGGGGCTGACCGGTCCGCCGGTCACCGACCTGGCGCGGGCGGTGGCGGACCTGGCCGCCGCGGGTCATCCGGTGATGACGATGACCGCGCCGCCGGAGGCGCGACGCGTGGCCTCGCTCGAGGACGTACGCCTGCTCGGCGCCCTCACGACCGCGCAGGGCTGAGCTCGACCGCGAGGGCGACGTCCTCGGGGAAGGTGACCTTCAGGTTCAACGGGCTGCCGGGCACGGCCGCGACGTCCACCTGACGGTGGGCCCGCACGCAGGCCGCGGTGTCGGTGCCCTCGAAGCCGCCCGCGGCCGCCGCGGTGTAGGCGGCGAGGACGTGGTCGGCCCGGAAGGCCTGCGGGGTCTGCACTCCACCGACCCCCTCGGTGACGGCGCTCAGGTCGGCGTGCAGCAGCTGGGTCGCCGGGAGCACCGGGATCGCTCCGCCGACCTCGCGGGCGGCGTCGATCACCGCCTGCCACAGATCGGTGCCGGCGAGCGGGCGCGCGCCGTCGTGGATCGCCACGACGTCCACCTCGCCGGCGTCGATGTCGTCGGCCAGGACCTGCAGGGCCGCCCACTCCGAGGCGTGTCGGGTGGCGCCGCCGTCGACGACGACCACCTCGCGGTCACCGAGGTGGGGCGCGACTGCCTCCGCGACCGCCGTGCGGTCCTCCGGGCGCACGACGAGCACGAGACGACGTACGTCGGGCAGCGCGAGCGCGTCGTGCACCGACCAGACCAGGACGGGGACGTCGCGCAGCGGTAGCAGCACCTTGTTGACCTCGGCCCCGACCCGGGTCCCGGAGCCGGCGGCCAGGATGACGACGGCGGTCGGCATCAGCCGTCGACCGGGCCGGTGACGAGCGCGGTCGCGATGGCGGCCACGCCCTCGCCGCGGCCGGTGAGGCCCAGGCCGTCGGTCGTGGTGGCCGAGATGCTGACCGGGGCGCCGACGGCGGCCGTCAGAGCGGCGGCGGCCTCGTCGCGCCGCGGGCCGAGGCGGGGGACGTTGCCGACGACCTGCACGGAGACGTTGGCCACCTGCCACCCCGCGGCGCGGACCCGACGGGCCGTCTCGGCGAGCAGCGTCGCCCCCGACGCCCCCGCCCACTCGGGCTCGGCGGTGCCGAAGTGGGTGCCGAGGTCGCCGATCCCGGCGGCGGAGAAGAGGGCGTCGCACGCAGCGTGGGCCGCGACGTCGGCGTCGGAGTGGCCCTCGAGCCCGGCCGGCTCGTCCGGCCACGACAACCCGCCGAGGTGCATGGGGACGCCCTCGACGAGGCGGTGCACGTCGGTGCCGATGCCGACGCGGATGCCGGTGGGACCAGGGGTGGGGGTGCTCACGTCGGCATCATGCCCTGCGGGACGCAACAATGGTCCGGTGACCACACATCGTCCGCCCTGGGTGCTGGCCGGAGTCCTCGCAGGGCTCGCCGGACTGGCGACCAGCTATGCCACGGCGATGGTCTTGACCATCCGCGAGTCACCGGTGGTGGCGGTCGCCGAGCTCGTCATCAGGCTCGCCCCGGGCGCGGTCGCCGAGCGGGCGATCACGATCCTCGGCACGGCCGACAAGCCGGCCCTGGTCGTCGGCATCCTCGTGCTGCTGCTGGCGTGCTTCGCCTGGGCCGGGTCGATGGCCCGCGGCTCGTGGTGGCGACCGGTGCTCGTGTGGGTGGTGCTCGCCGGGATCGGCCTCGGTGCGGTGATGGCGCAGCGCAACGCAGGCGTGGTCGACGCTCTCCCCGTGCTGGTCGGACTGATGACCTGGGTCGCCGTGCACTCCGCGCTCGTCGACGCCCTGCGCCGACAGCAGCGCCGTCCGGACCTGGAGTCGCACGAGCGGCGCGTCTTCCTCATGGTCGCCGGCGCGATCTCCGTGGCCTCGGTCGCGATCGCGGTCGCGGGCCGCTTCGTGGGAGCGGGGCGCCGCCACGTCGAGGTGAGCCGCCGGCTGTTGCGCATCCCCGGCGTCACCCGGCGCACTGCCCCCGCGGCGACGTCGCTGGGCGTGGCGGGCATCGCGCCGTGGCAGACCCCCAACGAGGACTTCTACCAGATCGACACCGCCATCGCGCTGCCCACGATCGAGCCCGACGACTGGTCGCTGCGCATCCACGGCATGGTCGACCGCGAGCTCGTGCTGGGCTACTCCGAGCTCGTGGCCCGTCAGGTCACGGAGTCGTGGATCACGCTCAGCTGCGTCAGCAACGAGGTGGGCGGCGGGCTCGTCGGCAACGCCCGCTGGAGCGGCGTACGCCTCGCGGACCTGCTCGCCGAGGCCGGTGTGGGCGCGGGCGCCGACTGCGTGCTGCAGACCTCCCACGACGGGTGGACGTGCGCCACCCCGCTCGAGGTGCTGACCGACGACCGCGACGCGATGCTGGCGGTGGCGATGAACGGCCGCCCGCTCCCCATCGAGCACGGCTTCCCGGTGCGCACCATCGTGCCGGGGCTCTACGGCTACGTCTCGGCGACGAAGTGGGTCGTCGACCTCGAGGTGAGCACGTTCGCGGAGTCCATGGGCTACTGGACCGACAAGGGCTGGTCGGCGCTCGGGCCGGTGAAGATCGCCTCGCGCATCGACGTGCCGCGGTCCGGTGACGACGTCGAGGCCGGCGAGGTCACCTTCGGCGGCGTCGCGTGGCACCAGCACACCGGCATCGAGGCGGTCGAGGTGCAGGTCGACGGTGGCGCGTGGGAGCGCGCCGAGCTCGGCGAGGTGCCGTCGGTGGACACGTGGGTGCAGTGGGCGGTCACGCTCGACGTCCCCGAGGGCGACCACGAGGTGCGCGTGCGCGCGATCGGCCTCGACGGCGAGACGCAGAGCAGCGTGCGGCGTGCCCCGGACCCGGACGGTGCGACCGGGCTGCACACGATCGAGATCAGCGCAGGCTGACGCCGCTCGACCGTCTCAGTTGCCGATGACGTACGCCGTCCCGCCGGAGGCCGCGATCCAGAGCCGCTCGAGCTGCGCGCGGTCGTAGACGCGGCGCACCTCCCCGTTGGTGGCACCGGCAGGGTCGTTCACCACGACGTCGCCGTCGGCCTCGAAGCCGACCACGACGAGCAGGTGGCCGTTGCTCGCCGAGATCGGGGCCCCGGTGAGCTGACCGCGGCCGAAGGCGATCGAGATGATGACCGGCGCACCGGCGGCGACCTGGTCCTCGGCCTCGCGCAGGTCGCGCATCCGGGTGACGTAGGAGTCGCCGGCCACCAGCGTGGCGGCGTACGCGGTGTTGAAGGCCCAGTTGCCGGTGCCGCGGTAGCCGTGGTCGTAGACCATCTTGGCGGTGTGGTCGACGACGGCGTCGGCGTGGCCGGCGGCGATCCCTCCGGGGCGCGGCGAGATGCCGTAGTGGGCGAGCACCATCGCGGTCGAGGTGGGCGAGCACCACGCCTCGCCCCCGCCGCCCCACTGCGGGTGGTGGCCCTCGTGGACCATCTGGCTGTACGTCGGCACAGGCAGGACCGTGCCGGCCGCGGGGCCGGGCGTCGAGGTCGGGCGGGGCGCGGTGGCGTTGGCGGAGGCGACGGCCCCGACCCGCTCGAGGCCCACCGCGAGGCTCGAGCCACGGGGGCGCATCAGCGTCACCCGCACCTGCCACGACGTGACGCCGCCGGGGGATTGCCAGGTGTCGGCGTTGACCGCGCCGAGGTCGTCGGCCTGCCCTGAATAGGTGCGGCGGGCGACGGGACGGTTGGTGCGGTTCCAGTCGGCGACGGTGTCCCACGTGCCGGTGCGCCCGCCGGCGTCGCGCCCGCGCACCTCGACGCGGACCAGGCTCCGGCCGGGCGTGGTCGCCTCCCAGGACGGGATGAGCGAGGTGGCGGGGAACCCGGTGGTCGCCCAGGGCGAGGTCCAGGTGCCGGCCTCGTAAGCGCGACCGGCCACCCTGCGCGGCTTCGGCTGCAGGAGCGAGACCTGCCCGCGGCCCATCTTCAGGCCGCGGCGCTTGCCCGACTTGAGCTCGGCATAGCTGCTCCACGAGGTCAGCTGGATCTCGGGGGTCGCGCGCGTGCGGGCCTCGGTCCGGTCCGTGGCGCCTGCCGGCGGGACCAGCGCGGGGGCGAGGAGGAGGGGAAGGGCGAGGGCGGCAGCACGTCGGAGCACGCACGACGATAACCCGGCGTGACCCACGCGTCACAGGAGTCACACGAATCGCACTCCCGCGGCCGCGGGGGCGACGAAGTCAGGGGATCGCCCCCCGCGCCCTAGACTCGGACGGTGACTCTGAGGCTCCACGACACCGCTGCGCGCGAGACGCGCGACTTCGTCCCCCTCGTCCCGGGCCGTGCGGGGATCTACGTCTGTGGTCTCACGGTGCAGTCCGAGCCGCACGTCGGCCACGTGCGCTCGGCGGTCAACTTCGACGTGCTGCGTCGCTGGCTCGTCGCGAGCGGCTACGAGGTCGACTTCATCCGCAACGTCACCGACATCGACGACAAGATCCTGACCAGGTCCGCCGCGCAGGGCGTGCACTGGTACGCCCTCGCCGCCGCGATGAAGCGCGAGCTCGACAAGGCCCTGGCGGCCATCAACGTGATGCCGCCGACCTACGAGCCGGGAGCCACCGGGCACGTCCCGGAGATCGTGGAGCTCGTCGAGCAGCTCATCTCCCGCGGCCACGCCTACGCCGCCGAGGACGGCAGCGGCGACGTCTACTTCGACGTCCGCAGCTGGACGGCGTACGGCGAGCTGACGCGGCAGAAGGTCGAGGACATGGAGCCCGCCGGCGACGCCGACCCGCGCGGCAAGCGTGACCCCCGCGACTTCGCCCTGTGGAAGGGGCACAAGGTGGACAGCGAGCCCGCAACCGCCGCGTGGCCCTCCCCGTGGGGCCCCGGCCGCCCCGGGTGGCACATCGAGTGCTCGGCGATGGCCGGCAAGTACCTCGGTCCCGCCTTCGACATCCACGGCGGCGGCGTCGACCTGCGCTTCCCGCACCACGAGAACGAGCAGGCCCAGTCCCGCGCCGCCGGTCGCCCGTTCGCGTCCTACTGGCTGCACAACGCCTGGATCACCACGGCCGGG
Source organism: Nocardioides furvisabuli (assembly GCF_021083185.1). Taxonomy (GTDB): domain Bacteria; phylum Actinomycetota; class Actinomycetes; order Propionibacteriales; family Nocardioidaceae; genus Nocardioides; species Nocardioides furvisabuli. Next base: position 483,087 of record NZ_JAIGQB010000001.1, read on the forward strand.
GAGAAGATGAGCAAGTCGCTCGGCAACTCCCTGCTCGTCCCGTCGGTGCTCGAGCGGGTGCGGGGCATCGAGCTGCGCTACTACATGGTGGCCGCGCACTACCGCAGCCACGTGGAGTTCAGCTTCGAGGCCCTCGACGAGGCCGCCAAGGGCTTCCGCCGGATCGAGGACTTCCTCGACCGCGCGGCGCCGGTCGTGGGTCAGTGGTTCGCGGCCCTGCCGGAGGCGTTCGTGGCAGCGATGGACGACGACCTCGGCACGCCGGCGGCCGTCGCCGTCATCCACGACTCCGTCCGCGAGGGAAACCGGCTGCTGGCCGACGGACCCTCGGGCGAGCTCGCGCAGAAGTTCGGCGAGGTGATCGCGATGCTCGACGTGCTCGGGCTCGACCCGTCCGACGAGGCGTGGGCGCGCGGGTCGTCGGACGACCGGCTGACCCAGGTCGTCGACGCCCTGGTGAAGGGGCTGCTCGCCGACCGGGCGGCCGCGCGCGAGGCGAAGGACTGGGCCCGCGCGGACGCCATCCGAGACCAGATCAAGAGTGCCGGCATCGAGGTCGAGGACACCCCGACCGGACCGAAGTGGAGCGTGTGACCCGTCATGGCAGGTAATTCCAAGCGCAAGGGCGCCATCAAGAAGACCGGCAAGGGCAACCCCACTGCCGGCTCCGGTGGACGCGTGCGACGGGGCCTCGAGGGCCGCGGCCCGACCCCGAAGGCCAAGGACCGCCCCTACCACCAGGCGCACAAGGCCGCGAAGCGCGCCGAGAAGGCCAAGGACACCCGACCGAAGCGGCGTACGTCGTCCGACGCCGAGTGGGCCGCGGGCCGCAACTCGGTCGTCGAGCTGCTGCAGGCCGGGGTGCCGGTCTCGGCGATCTACGTCGCCGAGGGCGCCGAGCGCGACGGCCGGATGCGGGAGGCCTTCAAGCTGGCCGCCGAGCGCGGCCTGACGCTGCTCGAGGTCACCCGCAACGAGATGGACCGGATGACCAACGGCGCCGTGCACCAGGGCCTCGCGGTCCGGCTGCCGAGCTACGACTACGCCCACGCCGACGACCTGCTCGAGCGTGCCGCCGAGCTCAAGGAGCCGGCCCTCGTGATCGCGCTCGACCAGGTCACCGACCCGCGCAACCTCGGTGCGGTGATCCGCTCGGCCGCCGGCTTCGGTGCACACGGCGTGCTCATCCCGGAGCGGCGCGCGGCCGGCATGACCGCGTCGGCCTGGAAGACCAGCGCCGGTGCGGCGGCTCGCATCCCGGTGGCCCAGACCGTCAACCTCACCCGTCAGCTCAAGGCCTACCAGGACGCCGGCTGCATGGTCGTCGGCCTGGCCGCCGACGGCGACCTCTCGCTGCCCGAGCTCGTCGCACCCGGCGGGCTGGCCGAGGGCCCCCTCGTCGTCGTCGTCGGCTCGGAGGGCAAGGGCCTGGGTCGCCTGGTCGCGGAGACGTGCGACCAGATCGTGTCGATCCCGATGGCCGGCCAGCTGGAGTCGCTCAACGCCGGCGTCGCCGCCTCCGTGGCCCTCTACTCCATCTCCCAGGCCCGCCTGACATGAGCTCCGCGCGCCGGGTGCTGGTCGGCCTCGCGCTCGTCGGCCTGAGCGTGACGCTCGGGCTGGCGGTCGCGGTCTCGCTGTTCCTCACCAGCAGCCGCACGGTGGTGCTGGTCGGGCACGACACCGTCGTACGCCCGACGCTGGGCGGAGACGCGGTGGTGCAGACCGGACCGCTGCTGCCCGACCTGCGTTTCCGCGACGTCGGGCCGGTCGGGGTCGAGCTGGCGCTCGGCAAGACCGAGGTCGGCTCGATCGAGGAGCTGGTCGAGCGCTACGCCCTCATCGCCGGCGACCCGACCGCCCCGATCGACAAGGTCGGCTCGGTCGTGGTCGACATGGCGGTGTCCGCCGCGCTGCGGGGCGTCGCGGTCGGCCTGCTGCCCGTGGCGGTCTTCCTGCTGCTGGGACGACACCGCCGTGGTGAGCTCTTCCGTGGCCTGCGGACGCGCCAGGGGGCCTTCGGCGGTGTCCTGCTCCTGGCCCTGCCGGTGCTGGTGTGGCAGCCGTGGGAGTCGCGTGAGCGGACGCAGGAGGACCAGGGGGAGTGGCAGACGCTCGCCGAGCTCGCCGGACCCGACGTGGTGCTGCCCGAGGAGGTCCGCGCCCTCGAGGTCCGCACCGGGCCGGTCACCACCCAGTCCAGGCGCTTGGTGCTGAGCGCCATCGACACCTATGACCGCAGCAAGGAGTTCTACTCCACCGCCGCCGAGGGGGCCGCCGATCTCGACCTGCGCGCCGCCGAGGAGGGCGAGACCGTGGCTGTGCTGGTGAGCGACCGCCACGACAACATCGGCATGGACCGCGTCGCCCGCGCGATCGGCGACCGGGTGGGCGCGACCGTCGTGCTCAACGCCGGCGACGACACCTCGACCGGTGCTCCGTGGGAGGCCTTCAGCCTCGACTCGGTCACCGCTGCCTTCGAGGACTGGGAGCGCTTCGCGGTGGCCGGCAACCACGACCACGGCACCTTCGTCAGCACCTACTTCGCCGACCAGGGCTGGACGATGCTCGACGGCGAGGTCGTCGCCGCGCCGTGGGGAGGCACGCTGCTCGGGGTCGACGACCCGCGGAGCAGCGGGCTGGGCAACTGGCGTGACGAGTCCGGCCTCAGCTTCGCCGAGATGGGCGATCGTCTCGCCGACGCAGCGTGCGCCGCCGCCGAGGACGGTGAGCGGGTCAGCACGGTGCTCGTCCACGACGCCAACCTCGGCAACGAGGCGCTCGACCGTGGCTGCGTGGACCTGGTCGTCGGGGGGCACACGCACGTGCAGGACGGTCCGGAGATCGTCGTCGGCGACGACGGCGCCATCGGCTACACCTGGACCAACGGCACCACCGGCGGGGCGGCGTACGCCATCGCGCTGGGCAGCAAGCCCCGGCGCGACGCCGACGTCAGCCTCATCACGTACGCCGACGGTCGCCCGACCGGCCTGCAGTGGGTGCGGCTGCGGACCGACGGGGCGTGGGTGGTCGGCGACTGGAGCCCGATCGTGCCGAGCTGAGGGTCCCCACGGTCCTCAGCCCGGCACGGCGGGAGTCGGTGGTGCGTCAGGCCAGCGTCAGAAGGCGCAGAGGGCGCGGGCGTCGCCGAGCCAGAGAACGCCGTCAACGCTCCCGGTGGGCTGCTGCGCCTCGAGCCGAAGCCTCAAGACGTTCTGGACGTTGAGCGTGATCGGAACGGGGGCGGCGTACTTGATGCCGGTCTTCGTGTAGAGGTTGACCGAGTCGCCGGACGCCGAGAAGTTGAACGTGCGCGACGTGTCGCTCGCGCTGTCTGAGATTCCGGCCGTCGTGGCGAGAGTGACGCAGCTTCGACCCAGGTTCAGCTCGATGACCTGAAGGTTGGTGCCGCACCTCCACTCAGGGCACGGCATCATGCCGACGGACTTCGTGTAGGTGGCGGCATTGAGGGTGATGGGCCCCGAGGAAGCCCATCCACCGGCGACGGGGTGCAGCGGGCCCTCATCCGCGACGTGGTCGTCGTACAGGTAGTACCAGCCGAAGACCGTCACGCTCGTCGCGCCACTGGTGGACGGTCGCAGCCCGACCCCGCCGAGGAACGCGGCACGCAGCGGCACCGAGCGACCCGCGGTGGTGACGGCGGTGGGGGCCGACCAGGTGCCGCCCTGGACGGTGGCGCGACCGACCGCCCCCCACGACGACGAGGCGCCGTCGTAGGCCTGGACCTCGACCATGCGGCCGTTGAGGTTCGCGCTGGCGACGCCGGAGACGGCGAAGGCCTGTCCGGCCTCGACGGCTGACGCGCTCAGCCCGCTGATGCCCACGGCGGTGTCGACGGCCGGCGGCTTGCCCATCTTGACGAGCACGCTGTCGCACGCACGCTTCACGCAGGCGCGATAGGTGCGGTCGCCCGACCTCACGTCCTCGCGGTGGACGAAGCGGCCCTTGCGCGAGGTGCGCTTGACCGCCTCGACGTTCCACGACGACTTGCCCTTGGTCTTCTGGAAGATCGTGACCTTCACTCGACCACGGACCCCCCGGACGCGACCGGACAGCGTGACGATGCCGCCCTTCTTGACGTACTCCGACGAAGCGGTGAGCGAGATGCGCGCGCGCTGGGCGCGTTCGGCCGCGCCGTCGACGTCGGTCGCGGCGACCGACGCGGTGCTGGAGCAGACGCTGGTGACGAGGATGCAGGTGAGCAGGGCAGAGATGATGCGCAAGGAGTCCCCCGGTGACGTGTGTGGTCCCGCGATCCTCCACCGTCCGAGGGCCGACCAGCGCCGGGATTCACGATTTGCCCCGATTGAAATTCTTTACCGTCACATCGTGGAAGGGGTGAAGCGCTCGACGGCGCTCCGGGAGATGCTCCCCGGGTGCCCGAGCAGCCCCGCATGACTGTCGTCGACGACCGGACCTCGCTCGACGGCGGCACCATCGACGTGGCAGCGCGGACGGCGTGGACCCTGCGCATGGCGCGCCTCACGGCGCAGGTCGACGACAACCGGATGAAGACGGTGGCCGCGGCCATCGGCACCAGCCCGGCCCGCCTGTCGCGCGCCGAGACCGGTCAGCTGCGCGACGGGTCGCTCGTCGACGGCTACGAGCGCGTGCTCGGACTCCCGGAGGGCTCCCTGCGCGCTCCGATCGACGTGCTGGCCAGGACCTTCCCGTGGACGAGCGCCGTCGATGCCCGACCGGGCTCCCCGATCTCCACCGTCTCCGTGCTCTCGGAGCTCACCGAGCGCCTCGAGGGCTCCGAGGACGTGACGGGCGGCGAGTGGCTCCGTTGGGCGCGGGCCATCTCGGTGCCGGGCAACGTGGGGCTGCCGACGACCCTCGCGCAGCGCATCATCGACCGCCTCGTGCAGGAGCTGTCCCGCTCGTGCGGCCACGGCTATCCCACGCGCTACGAGGCGCTGGCCAAGGTCCGGTGCAGCGACTACGGCTTCCTCGTCCTGCGCTCGGCGCGTCACGAGGTCGACCACCCCCACGCACAGGGTCTCGGCGACCTGCTCAGCGCCGTGGGCGAGGCCGCGACCCCTGACGCCCTCCAGTGGTGCCTGGGGCTGCTGCGCGCCGAGCGGCCCTACGTCGCCATGTGCGGTGCGCTCGCGCTGGAGAACATGGCCGAGATCAGTCCGCGAGGCACGTTCTGGTCGGCGGTCGTGCCCGCCCTCGTCGATGCGTACGACGTCTCAGAGCCGGGGTCCCAGCACGAGGAGTGGATCGCCCACCTCATCCGGCTGGCGCCCGCCTCGACGTGGGCGAGCGCGTCGCGCAGGCCCGCCCGACCGCTGCCGCCGGCGCCCGAGGTCGAGGGGTTCGAGCGCAACGAGGCCAACCGTCAATGGAAGCAGTGCGTCGCGATCGCCGACGAGGTGGCCGGCGAGGCCGGCGTGGGCGAGCAGCCGATGCTCGCGCGGATGCTGTTCGACATCGGCTTCGGGCACTGGGAGAGCCGCGCCGTCACGGCCTACCTCCTCCTCGGGTCGCTGCCCGCGCTGGCCCACCCGCTCTGGGACCGGTTCGGCGAGATGGTGGACGCCGAGCCGGACGAGCGCCTGCGTCACCGGATGGCGCGCCGGCTGCACGGTGCGCTGGCGGGTCGCCTCGCCGCACCGGCGACCGGCTGGCTCGAGTCGCCGGACCCCGTGCTCCGGTCCGCCGGGATGCAGATCGTCGGCTCGTCCGGGGGACGGCTCCCGCTCGACGTCGTTCGCCGGGCACTGGCGGACCCCGACACGGTGCGGGCGGCGACGTACAGCATCGGCATGGGCGGGCACCCGGTGCTGCCGGACATCGTGGCCGACGCCAGCCTCCACGCCGACGTGCGGGGCTCGGCGGCGTGGTGGCTGGAGCGCGGCCCGCGCGTCGCGGTGTGAGCCTCACTCCTCGCCGGTGATCGCCTCGTCGGGCTTGGTGGCGAGGAAGCGCTCGATGTAGTCGCGGGCGGTCTCGTGGATGTCGACCTCGGCGCCGGCCTGCTCGGAGAGGTACCACCGGTGCTCGAGGATCTCGTGGAAGATCTCGGCCGGCTCGAGCTTGCGGGTCGCGTCGGGCGGGATCAACGCCATGATCGGCTCGAAGATCTGGTGCATCCACTTGCTCGCGACCAGGTGCCGGTCCTCGCGACCGAGGTCGTAGTGGGCGGTGAAGGACGCGATGTCGTTGAGCAGACGGCGGGCCTGGTTGTCCTCGACCGTCATCCCCGTCAGCGACTGGATCTCGCGGGTGTGGTGGCCCAGGTCGACGACCTTGGGCTGGATGCGGATGGTGTCGCCGCCGAGGTCGGTGACGATGTCGAGCTCGTCGACGTCGAAGCCGAGGTCGTTGAGCCGCTCCACGCGACGCTCGATGCGCCACATCTCATCGGCGCGGAACTCCTCCAGGCCGGTCAGCTCACCCCAGAGCGCCTCGTAGCGGGTCCGGAGGAGCTCGATGATGCCGAACCCGTCGATCGGCTGCTGGACGGCGCCGCTGGCGCTGAGGTCCATCAGCTCGGCGAAGATGTTCTCGCAACCCACGGTGATGTCGTAGTCGCGCATCCGGTCGCTCACCTCCTCGTGCAGCTCGCCGGTCTCGGCGTCGACGAGGTAGGCCGCGAACTCGCCGGCGTTGCGGCGGAACAGCACGTTGGACAGCGACACGTCACCCCAGTAGAAGCCCGCGAGGTGCAGCCGGACCAGCAGGACGACGATCGCGTCGATGAGGGTCGGCACGTGCTCGGCGGTCATGCCGCGGCTGAAGAGGCTGCGGTAGGGCAGGGAGAACTGCAGGTGACGGGTGATCAGCGCTGCGGGCAGCTCCTCGCCCCCCGGGTCCTCGCGGCCGGTGACGACCCCCTGGGGCACGACGGCGGGGAGCCCGAGCCTCTGGAGGTCGCGCAGCATGCGGTACTCGCGGAACGCGATGTCGTCCTGGGTCTCCTTGACCGCGTAGACCCGCTCGCGCAACCGCACGATGCGCACGACGTGGCGCGAGAGGCCGCGCGGCAGGGGCACCACGACGTCGTCGGGCCACTCCTCGAGCGGGGTGTCCCACGGCAGGCCGAGGATGGCCGGGTCGGGCCGGCTGGCGACGATCCGCATGGCCATGACAGGGAACGCTACTCCGTGTCGAGGACCCACACGTCGCACCGCGGGCCGTCGGCTCCCGGCACCTGCGTGCCGTCCGGCCCGGGCGCGAGGTCCGTCCCACCCGGCTCCGAGCCGAAGAGGTGTCGCGAGGCGGCGACGGGGAGCGTGAAGGCGGCCCCCGCGGCCCTGCGGGCGACGACGAGCACCGATCCGTCCGGGTGCTCGCGGAGGTGGGCGATGGTGTCGGCGTCGACGTGGGCCCAGCGCAGCCCGCCGCGCCGCAGCGCCGGCTGCTCGCGCCGCAGCCGGGCCAGGTCGGCGTACGTCGCCAGGGTGCGGGTGTCCCACTCGTCGCGGCGGTGCCACGGCATCGGGCGGCGGGAGTCCTCGCCGTTGACGCCCTCGAGGCCGATCTCGTCGCCGGCGAAGACCATCGGGACGCCGGGCAGGGTGAACTGCAGGCCCGCCGCGACCCGGTGCACCCCGGCGTCGCCGCCGACGACGGTGCGGATGCGGGCAGAGTCGTGCGAGCCGAGGATGTTCCAGCTCGCGGTGGTCGCGCGCCAGCCGAGCGTGCCCTGCCAGGCGCGGAAGGTGTCGACGACCGCGGGGCCGTCGCGGCGGGCGACGGCGGCCGGGCGGCCGAAGGGCCGGGCCGTGGAGGACGCGTCGCGCAGCCACGACCAGACCGGCCAGGAGAAGCCGGAGTAGTTCATCGTGCCGTGCCAGCCGTCGCCGTCGACGTCGCCGGTCGCGTCGTGGTTGTGCTCGCCGATGACCCACGGGTCCGGGCGCAGCGTCCGGGCCGTCCGGCGCACCGCTCGCGCGACCTCGTGCGCCACGTCGGTGGCGCCGAGCCGGCCGGTCATGTTGGCCACGTCGATGCGCCAGCCGTCGACGTCGTAGGGCGGGCGCAGCCACCGACCCACCACCGAGTCGGGGCCCTCGACCATGGCGTGGCGCACGTCGAGGTTGGCGTGGTTGATCTTGGGCAGGGTGCCGTGGCCCATCCAGCAGGCGTAGGAGCCGTCGTCGTCGAAGCAGTAGAACGACCGGTGCGGGTCGTCGGGGTCGGCCCGCGCCGAGATGAACCACTCGTGGGTGTCGCCCGTGTGGTTGGTGGTCAGGTCGCCCAGGATCCGCCAGCCCCGCGCGTGGACGGCGGTGCTGAGCCGGGCGTACGCCTCGTCACCGCCGAGCAGCGGGTCCACGCTGGTGAAGGTGGTGGCGTTGTAGCGGTGGTTGCTCTCGCCGGGGAAGACCGGGGTCGTGTAGACGACGTCGGCGCCGACGTCGGCGACGTGGTCGAGGTGCTCGGTGATCCCGTCGAGGTCGCCGCCGAAGAGCTGGAGCGGGGTGCGGGGATCGTCGCCCTCGAAGACCACCTCGTCGTCCCAGCCGGCCGGCACCGCCCAGTGCGGGGTCGCGTGCTCGGCTGCGGCGTCCGAGCGGGCGAAGCGGTCGGGGAACACCTGGTAGACGACTGCGTCGCGACCCCAGTCGGGCGCCTCGGGGAAGGCGGTGAGGCGGAAGTCGGCGAAGTCGGGGAGGTCGTGGCCGACCAGACCGGCGCCGGTGAGCCAGTCCTGGTCCTCGCCACGGACGAGGAGGAAGCGGTAGTGCGTGACGGGGTTGTGCACCGGCAGCCGGGCCTCCCACCAGATCACGTCGCCGCTGGTCGTGGAGGTGGTCGGGTGGAAGACGGGCTCCGCGTCGTACGTCGTGCGCAGCCAGATCTCGTCCACCGGGTCGCCGGCGCTCGTCCGGACGCGCACGGTCACTGTGTCGCCGAGCGCCGGTGCCTCGTCGGAGACGTAGAGGGGCGAGCCGTCGTGGTGGGGGAGGTGGAGGAGGCTCACGGGCCTCATCATCCCGCAGAGGAGGCGAAGAGGGGACTGGTCCCCATTGCGTTCGACGGCTCCCCCCAAGTGGAGTGGTGCCAACGGCGCGACCAAGGCCGGTTTCAGCGAGAGAAGTGTGTGAAACCGCACGCGCGGATCCACGGTTCGACCACATCATTGACGCGCTGGCGTGTGGGGCGTCAGCCCAACAGGGGGTTACTCGTGCAAGCAGTCACTCGGGGGGTGGCGAGTGCGCCCGCACGCGACGCCGCGTTCGACTTCGGAGCCGCGACCCACCCCGGTCTTGTACGGACCGTGAACGAGGACGGCTGGCTCGCTTCGCCCCCCGTCTTCCTCGTGGCCGACGGTATGGGCGGTCACCGGGCCGGCGACGTCGCCAGCTCGATCGTGGTGAGCCGGTTCGACGCCCTTGTGCGGAGCGGCGCCGTCGGGGTCTCCGCGGTCGAGGCATGCATCGCCGAGGTGCAGCGCGAACTGGAAGCCCTGGGCACCGGCGAGGCAGGGGCGCCGGGTTCGACCCTGGTCGCCGCAGTCCACGTGGTCGAACAAGGCCTCGGCTACTGGCTGGTCGCCAACATCGGTGACTCCCGTATCTACTCGTGGACCGAGGGCCGCCTCGAGCAGATCAGCCACGACCACTCGCTCGTGCAGGAGCTCATCGACGCCGGTGAGCTCGAGCCCTCACTGGCGGCCGGTCACCCGGAGCGGAACGTCGTGACCCGGGCGCTCGGTGCCGTGCGCGGTGCGCCCGTGGACTACTCGCTCATCCCGGCCGCGGAGGTGGGCACGCTGCTGCTGTGCTCGGACGGGATCACGGCCGAGCTGGACGACAGCGCGGTGGCCCGGATCCTGGGGCGTCGTGCCAAGGATCCTCGCGAGGCTGCCGAGATGCTGGTCGGTGCGGCCGTCGAGGCGGGCGGGCGCGACAACGCGACCGCAGTCGTCGTACGGCTCCACGAGACGGCTCCGCGCGTCGAGACCCTGGGGGGCCCGGCCACCGAGCCCGAGACCACCGGGAGCGCCGGGTGAGCGGGCTCACCTATGCAACGGGCCCTTGGACTGCTGTGGTGACGTCGGGAGCCACGGTGGCGGTCACGGAAGTGGCGCCCGGCACCGCCGACGCCCTCTGGACGCTGCTGGGCACGACACCTGACGTCGTCGGGGTGCTCGACGTCCTCGGTGCCGCGGGCATCGCCTCGATGCCGGAGTTCGCGGCGGTGGTCGTGACGGAAGAACACCTCCGGGTCGTCGTGCGGGGGCGGTTCGTCGTCGCAGTCGACGTGGCCGGCACGGCCTTGGTGTGCGACGCGGCGGGGGCCGCGACGTGGTCCGAGCGCGCCTTCGCCGCCAGCCAGGTGTCGGGGTGGCGCCTCGCCCACGCGGACGTCGGTGCGACAGACGAGCGCCTGCCGCTCGTCGGCGGCGTGGTGCGCGCCGGCCTCGTGGCGTCGGGAGAGGTGTCCGTCGCCCTGGCCGGGGACGAGGAGCGACCGACAGCGCCACCGGCGCCCGAGCCCGAGCCGGAGTCGAAGCCGGAGTCGGAGCCGGTGCCCGAGCCGGAGCCCCAGCCCGAGCCCGAGCCCGACGACTCAGCGACCCTGGTCGACCCGTCCGAGGACGTGTACGACGCCATGTTCGGTGCCACCGTCGCCGGACGCACTCCGGACGACGCTGCGGTCCGGGACCTCGACGATTCCGTGCGCCAGGTGGCTGCACCGCCCGGGGCAGGGCCGGTCCCGTCGCAGGCAGAGGACAGGACGATCTCGCCGGCCGAGTTCGCCGCACTGCGTGCCGCCCGGCTCGACGAGGCGCCCGTCGCCGACGGACCGCGCCTGGTGCTCCGGTTCCCCCACGGCAGGGAGGAGCGGGTCGACGGGCTCGTGGTCATCGGTCGGTCTCCTCGGGCCGTGAACGCCGCGTCCGCCGACATCACGCTCGTGGTGCTCGACGACCCCTACATCTCCGGGACCCACCTCGAGGTGGCGCTGGTGGGTGGCCGCACCGTCGCGACAGACCACTCCAGCAACGGCACGCTGATGGAGGCGCCCGGGCGTGCGGGGCAACTGCTCACCAAGGGCCTGGCGATGGAGCTCTCCGCCGGCATGACCCTCCGTCTCTCAGACGCGCTGGTCATCGAGGTGGCGCCGGCATGACGACCTCGACGGACGCGCCCACGATCGTCGGGTACACCTACGTCAAGCACATCGGGACGGGTGGCTTCGCGGACGTCCACCTCTACGAGCAGCACCTACCGGCCCGCAAGGTCGCGGTGAAGGTCCTCCGCGACCCCGGCAGCGACGCAGCGGTGCTGGCCCAGTTCCACGCCGAGGCCAACCTCATGGCGCAGCTCTCCGGCCACTCCTCGATCGTCGGGATCATCGCCGCCGACGTCAGCGACGACGGTCGGCCCTACCTGGTCATGGAGTACTGCCCTCCGCCGACCCTGGCGAGCCGCTACCGCACGGAACGGATCGACCTCGCGGAGGCGCTCGAGACGGGCATCCGCGTCGCGAGCGCCGTCGAGACCGTGCACCGCGCCGGGATCCTCCACCGCGACATCAAGCCCCACAACATCCTGACCAGCGCGTTCGGGCACCCGAAGCTGACGGATTTCGGCATCGCCGGCAGCGCTTCCGGCGAGGACCAGTCGTACGGCATGTCGGTGCCGTGGTCGCCCCCGGAGTCGTTCACCGAGACGCCGCCCGTCGACGTGAGGGTCGACGTCTGGGCGCTCGCGGCCACTGTCTACAGCCTCATCGCCGGACGGTCGCCCTTCGAGGTGCCGGGCGCACCCAACGACAACGCGACGCTGATGAACCGGATCGAGCGGCAGCCGTTGGCGCCGCTCAACCGCTCCGACGTCCCTGCGTCCCTCAACCGGGTGCTGGCCAGGGCCATGTCGAAGCGCCTCGAGGACCGGCACGCCACGGCCTTCGACCTTGCCCACGACCTCCAGGACGTCCAGTCCGAGCTCGGGCTGCCGCAGACACGCGTCGACGTCTTCGACGCCTCGCCCACCGCTCCGGACACGACCGAAGAGGACCAGCGCACCTACATCCGACCGGTGGCCGTGATCGTCCCTGATGCTCTGCGGCAGGGCACGCTGCTCCGGCCCGCAGCGGTGCACCCGTCCGACGGCCGGACGCTCTCCAAGCCGGCCCCCGTCCAGCCGCACGCGACCTCTGTCCCGTCCGGACCGGGGTTGCTCGGCCAGGTGCCGCACGAGCTCGAGCGGCCCGAGCCGCCCGTCGCCGGTGTCGAGGAGGGCGCCGCCACCCCGCGCACCCGCGTGGCCGTGCTCGCCGGGATCGCCGGGATTCTCGCGCTGGTGGCTGTCGTGACCGCCGTGGTGCTGACCCGCGACTCCGGTGCGCAGGTGGATCGTCAGGCATTCGGGGGTGCCGAGCAGCCCGCCGATGCGGTGGCAGCGTTCGTGCCCTCCCCGTCCGAGGTCCGAGCCACGAGCCGATCGGGTGAGGTCGTCTTCCGCTGGACCAACCCGGAGCCCGAGTCGGGCGACGCCTTCGGCATCCAGTGGACGCGTGCCGACGAGGCGCAGCCGATCGCCACTGTCGACGGCACCTCCTTCACGGCCCCGGGCCGCGCGGGCGACATCGTGTGCGTGAGCGTGATGCTGGTGCGCGGCGACGGCAGCGCCTCGCAACCCACCGACGACGTGTGCCGGGCGGTGCGCCGATGAGCCGCGACACGCTGCCGCTGCTGGTCGAGTTCTGCGGCGAGGAGCACGCCGTCCACCCGGACCAGACCTTCTCGGTCGGGCGCGACGCCGACCTGGTGGTCGACGACAACGCCTACCTGCACCGTCGGCTGATCGAGTTCGCCCACCACGACGGCTTCTGGTGGCTGCGCAACGTCGGCTCCCGCCTCTCGGTCACGGTCTCCGGCGAGGCCGGCCGGCTCCAGTCATGGGTGGGACCAGGCTCGTCGGTCCCGCTGGTGCTGCCGGCCGTCTCGGTCCTCTTCAGCGCCGGTGGGACGACCTACGAGATCGACGTCCGCGCGGAGGTGCCGGTCTTCGAGTCCGTCAGCCACGGGGGTGACAGCGACTCCGACGCCACCCTGGGCGCCGTCGACCTGACTCCCACCCAGTTCCAGCTCGTGCTGGCCCTGGCGGAGCAGACCCTGCGTCGTGCCGGCACGGGGCTGGCCGACCTGCCCACCAATGCGACCGCCGCCCAGAGGCTCGGGTGGTCCACCACGACGTTCAACCGCAAGCTCGACAACGTCTGCGACAAGTTCGACCGCGCGGGCGTCAAGGGCATGCGAGGTGGTCCCGAGCGGCTCGCCACCCAAAGGCGGGCTCGCCTGGTCGAGTACGCCGTCGCCGCACGCATCGTCACCGCGCAGCACCTCCCGCTGCTCGACACGCGAGGAGAAGTCTCGTGAGGATCGGACTCCCGCGCGGCACCCGCCGCCGCCTGACGACCGCCCGTCGCCCGCGCTCACGCAAGGTCGCCTCGACCCTGTCGCTGGCGGTGGTCGCGAGCTCGCTCGTGGTGCTCGCCGTCCGGGCCGACGGCACACCCATCAGCGACGTCGACCTCAACGACGGCAGCGTCTGGGTCACCATCGAGGACCCGGCCTACCAGCTCCTCGGTCGGCTCAACCCGCAGGTCCGTGAGCTCGACCTCGCCATCCAGGCCCTCAGCGGTGACTTCGACGTGCACCAGCGCGAGACCTCGGTCCTGCTCGACGTGAAGTCGGGCGGGCGAGGGGTTCGTCAGGTCGACGTGGCAGCGGGGACCGCCCTCGACCCGGTGCCGCTCAGCGCCGACACGACCGTCGCGCTCGGTGGCGACACGATCGCCATGCTGGACCGAGAGACCGGCGAGGTCTGGGTCCGCACCACCCAGACGATCCAGGGATTCACTGCCGATCAGACGCCGGCCGACCTCGAGGCCGGCCGGGACGCCGCACTGGCCGTCGGCCAGGACGGGACGGCCTACGTCGTCAACCGCGAGAAGCGGACCCTCACCACCGTCACGATCGACGCGTCCGGACTCGCCGCCGCCGCCGAGCCCGTCGCGGTGGACGCGCGGCTCTCGACCGACCTCGAGGTGACGGTTGTCGGCACGACGCCGGTCGTCCTCGACCGTGAGGCCGAGGTCCTCGTCGTGCCGGAACTGGAGCCCGTGCCGGTGGAGCTGGGCGACAGCACCGCTGCCCAGGTCCAGCAGCCCGGACCGCAGGCGGCAGGCGTCTACGTCGCCACCCGCGCCGGCCTGCTCCTCGCCGACCTCGGCGACGGCTCGGTCGAGCAGGTGCGGGACGGAGTCGACGGCCCGCCCGCGGCCCCGGTGGTCGTGGACGGCTACGTCCACGCGGCCTGGGCCGACCCGGCCGCAGACGGCTACGTACGACTCGGTGGGTCGGAGCCCGCGCACGCGGAGAAGATCCCCGGCCTGAAGCCTCTGGCGAACCTGGTGTTCCGGGTCAACCGCAGCGTCGTCGTGCTCAACGACACCGTGACGGGTGTTTCCTGGCTCGTGCAGGAGGACGGCCTCCCGCGGGTCGACAACTGGGACGACGTCGACCCGTCGAAGAAGAAGGAGCAGACGGCGGACCCGAGCCCGGACGAGCTCGCCAAGGCCCGGCGGACCGAGGACAACCGTCCCCCCGTGGCCCGCGACGACCGGCTGGGTGCCCGGCCCGGCCAGGACTCGATCATCCCGGTGACCCGCAACGACGTCGACCTCGACGGCGACATCCTGACCCTGACCTCGCTCGAGGACGTCAAGCAGCTGTCGGGCCCCGAGCCCCAGCGGATGGCGATCGTCGGCGACGGCACCCAGCTCCAGCTCCACTTCGGGCCCAACGACGGCGGCAAGCAGGCGCGCTTCAGCTACGTGATCAGTGACGGCAGGGAGAACGGGTCGGACGAGGCGACCCTCGAGGTCTCGATCGTTGGCACCGAACAGAACACGCCTCCCCAGCTCGTCGAGGACAACGGCGTTCCCCGGCAGCAGGGGATGACGGTCGCCCGCGGCCAGCGCACGTCCATGTACGTGCTCCCCGACTGGACGGACGCCGAGGGGGACTCCCTGGTCCTCCAGGACGCCCGGGCCAAGGAGGGCGGCACGGTCACCTTCCGCAGCGACGGAGTGCTTGAGTTCGTTGACGACGGAGGTCGTGCCGGCAACAAGACGATCGAGATCGTGGTCTCCGACGGGCACCCGCGGGGGCAGCGCACGGGGAAGGTCACGGTCAACGTGAGCCCCAAGAACGCGGTGCCGCCGACGCTGACGCCCGACCGCGCCGTGGGTGTCTCCGGCAGCGACATCCTGATCGAGCCGCTCGCCAACGACTTCAGCCGGGACGGCACCGAACTCCACCTGCGGGACGTCGTCGCCCTCGGCGGTATGGAGATCACCACCGACCCCACGTCCGGGACGTTCGTCGCCCGTACCTCGGCACCCGGTACCTACTACCTCGACTACTCGGCGTACACGAACCGCGGCGAGGCGCAGTCCTTCGTCCGTCTCGACGTGTTGCCGAAGTCGAAGGTCGACCTGCCTCCCGTCGCGATGAGCGACGACACCCTCCTGCCTCCCAGCGGGTCGTCCCTGGTCGACCTGCTCGCGAACGACTCCGACCCGGAGGGCGGCGTGCTCGCCGTGACCTCCGTGCGCGTCGGTGCCAACACCCCGGTCAAGGCGTCGCTGCTGGAGAACCGCCTGCTCCGGGTCGAGTCGACCCGTGACCTGACGGCGCCGGTGTCGATCGACTACACCGTCTCGGACGGCGTGAACTCCGCCGAGGGATCGGTCACGGTGGGGCAGGCGCCCGTCAAGGCCGGCAACCGCGCCCCGGTCGCGGCCAACGACCGGATCACCGTGCGTGCCGGATCGGTCGGCAGCATCCTGGTCCTGGCCAACGACTTCGACCCGGACGGCGACGACCTCCAGCTGTTCCAGCAGGACCTGGTCGCGCCCGAGGGACTCCCTGTCTTCGTCTCGGGCGACACGCTCCGCTTCCGTGCCCCCGACAGGGCGGGTGAGATCCACGCGACCTACGGCGTGCGCGATGCGCGGGGCCAGAGGGACGACGCGGAGGTCGTCATCGACGTCATCGCCGACGACGCGGACCGCAACGCGGCTCCGCGCCCCGATCCGACCCTGGCCCGTGCGGTGGGGGAGCGGCCGGTGCGGATCGATCTCGACCTCCAGACGAGCGACCCCGACGGTGACGCAGTGACGCTCAAGGGGATCACCACCGCACCGCAGCTCGGTCGGGTGACCGCGATCGGCCTCGACTGGATCGAGTACGAGCCGTTCGACACCCGCCGCGGCGGCACCGACACCTTCGAGGTCGAGGTGCAGGACAAGTTCGGTGCGAGCAGCCGCGCGGAGGTCCGCGTGGGCGTGGTCGCGCGCGCCTCCACCAACCAGGCGCCGGTCGCGCTGGATGACCACTTGCTGGTCCGTCCGGACCGCACGATCCAGTTCAACGTGCTGGCCAACGACGCCGACCCAGACGGGGACCCGCTCGTGATGTCGGACGAGCTCCAGGGCGAACCCGGGGCGAGCGTCGCGGACGGGTTCGTCACCGTGAAGGTGCCCGAGCTCGTCGGCAACGCCGCCAGTCAAGTGGCCGTCACGTATGGAATCTCCGACCGGCTCGGTGGCGCCGACACCGCACGCCTCACGGTCGATGCCAGCCCGGACGCACCTCTCTACGCCCCGGTCACCCGCGACGACACCGCCGACCTCGCGAAGGTGGCTGGCCGCACGCCGGGCGAGACGGTGCGCATCGACGTGCTCCGCAACGACGGAGACCTCGACGGGCGTCGGAAGGACCTCGTCCTGACGGCCTACGACCAGGACGTCAGCCGCGTCGTGAAGGGCGAGCTCGAGGTCACCCTCGCCGCCCGGGACCAGGTCGTCGTCTACGAGGTCGGCGACGCGGAGGACAACACCTCCTACGGGTTCGTGTTCGTCAGCGGCACGGACACGGTGCCGCCGGTGCTCGACCCCGACGCGAAGCTGCCGGTCACGGTGAAGGCCGGGAAGTCCGTCGACATCTCCCTCGACGAGCACGTCATCGTCCGCACCGGGCGCACCCCGATTCTCACACTGGGCGACCGCGTCAGCGCGGCGCCGTACGTCGATGCGGCCAGGGCGCGCGACACCACGACGATCCGGTTCACGGCACCGGAGGACTCCAGCGGCCGGGCCGCCGTGACCTTCGAGGTCACCGACGGCACCTCGCTCAACGACGCGACGGGCCTGACCTCGATGCTGACGATCCCGGTCGACATCCAGGCGACGAAGAACTTCGCGCCCGAGATGCGGGACGTCGACCTGGAGGTCGTCGGCGGCGACGAGGCCGAGCAGAAGACCTTCGACCTCGCCTCCACGGCGACCGACCCCAACCCCGAGGACGTGGCCGGGCTGACCTTCACCGTCGAGGGGACCGAGAAGGTCGAAGCCTCGATCACTGGTCGCACCACGCTGGTGCTCGACGCCACCGATGCCGCCGAGGACGGCGAGGTCGTCGTGCTGCCGGTGCGGGTCGAGGACCCGGCCGGCGCCACGGCCGAGGCAGTGGTGCGGGTGCGGATCGTCCGGTCCGACAAGCCCCTGGTCAGCATCGGGCGGATCGGACCGCTCGAGGCGGAGGCCGGCCAGCCGGTGTCCTTCGACATCAACGACTACGCGACCAACCCCTACGAGGGCACCCCGCTCACGGTGAGCGGCGTGACCGTCGAGAGCGGCGAGGCGCGTGCGACCGGCTCCGGCTCGACCGTGACGGTGACGCCTGCGGAGCGCTTCGCGGGCAGCGTCGGCGTCCGGTTCGTCGTGGACGACGGCTCGGACGATGCCGAGCGCGAGGTCACGGCACGCGCCGAGGTGGTCGTCGTCGCGGCCCCCGACGCGCCGGGACGGCCGACGGTCAGCAGCATGACCCACGACTCGGTCGTCCTGACGTGGACGCCGGCCGATGACAAGGGTGCGCCCATATCGGGCTACAGCGTGCGGCGCAGCGAGGGGAAGACCGTCTCCTGCGGCGGTGCGACGACCTGTCGCATCGAGGGGCTCACGCCCGGCAACACCTACTCGTTCCAAGTCGTCGCCACCAACCGGGTGGGTGACTCCGAGCCGAGCGTGGCGTCCGAGCAGGTCACGCCCGACAAGGTGCCCGACCGGATGGCGGCACCGACCGTCGGTCAGGACTACACGCAGCGCGACGGCAAGCTGGTGCTCCAGTGGCAGGCTCCCGCCAACGTGGGATCGCCGATCCGCACCTACGAGATCCACCGGCTCGGCACTGGCGAGACCCGGACGGCGGCCGCTAGCCCCTTCACCTGGGACGGTCTCGGCAACGGCGCCCTCGTCCAGTTCGAGATCCGGGCGGTCAACGACATCGTCGACGAGGCGAGCAAGCAGTCGTGGTCGGAGCCGTCCACCGCGGACAAGCCGTTCGGCGTGCCCGCGACGGTCGGCCAGCCCAGCGGCGTCGCCAGCGAGAACGACGCGTTGCCTGGCGGCAAGGTCGAGGTCACCTGGCCCGCCCCGCTCGACAACGGCGACACGATCGACCACTACGAGGTCACCATGTCCAAGGACGGTCACGTCGTCACGACCAAGCAGGAGACCGGCACGTCGAGCCACTTCGACGTCGACAACGGACACGACTACACCTTCACCGTCCGCGCCCACAACCGCGCCGGCTACAGCACCTCACCGAGCGCCGTCTCGGCCCCGGTGAATCCGTACGACCGGGCGACGGCTGTGCGTGACGTCACCAAGGTCTCCGAGGGCGACCGCACGGCGAAGGTCTCGTTCGCCCCGCCGACCGACGACGGTGGACGCCGTGTCACCGGCTACCGGATCTCCAGCAGCGGGGGACCGGCCAAGACCGTCACGGCTGCCGGGACGCACGACATCACGTTCACCTCCAACAACGGGCCCTACGAGGTGACGATCGTGCCGATCACGACGGACCCGCGAGCCGGTGCGATCGAGGGCGAGAGCGCCGGGCTCGGCGGATTCCGTCCCTTCGGCGCACCTGCAGCCCCGAACGGTGGGTCCGCTGCGCCGAACTATCGGCAGGTCGACTTCTCCGGGTGGTCGGCGCCCGGTGCGAACGGCCGCCCGGTCCTCGGCACCCAGTACCGCACGGACGGCGGCTGGGTCGACGGCGGTTCCGTGCAGTGGCCGACGATGCAAGGGGGCGACCAGCGCTGCATCAGCATCCGCACGGTGGCCGAGGGCGCCACCCCGTCGGACCGGCTCTACAGCACTGAGCGCCAGCTGTGCGGCAGCGCCCAGCCGCGTCAGGTGATCGTCTACTTCTCCAACGCGCCTGACCCCACGGATGCGTGCACAGCACGGTGCGACTGGATCCACTACCGCCTCGAGGGGTTCCGGTCCAACGCTGGCTACGTCGCCGCCGCAACGCAGAACGGCGGCCCGTGCGGCGGAGCGTTCCCGAACGCGCCGTTGCGAACCACGGGGGGCGACGGTCGCCTCGACTTCACCACCAAGTACTGGTACACGGGCTGCAACGAGTCCGTGACCGTCACGGTCGACGGCATCTCCGGAGTCGGCAACCCGCCGACCACCTGATCTCCCTCGGCCTCCCCCGACCCGACTCGTTCGAAAGCGATGCCATGACCACTCCCAACCACGACCAGATCCAGTGGTTCGCCCAGACCTTCAACCAGCTCGTCGCCAACGTCGAGCGCGCCGTGGTGGGCAAGACCCACGTCATCCGGCTGGCGATGACCTGCCTGGTGTCCGAGGGCCACCTGCTGCTCGAGGACTTCCCGGGCACCGGCAAGACGTCGCTCGCGCGTGCCATGGCGCAGACGCTGCACGGCAAGCAGACCCGCATCCAGTTCACGCCGGACCTGCTGCCCAGCGACGTCACCGGTGTGACGATCTACGATCAGGGCACCCAGCGGTTTACGTTCCACCAGGGCCCGATCTTCGCGAACATCGTGCTGGCCGACGAGATCAACCGGGCGTCGCCCAAGACGCAGTCCGCGCTGCTCGAGGTGATGGAGGAGAGTCAGGTCACCATCGACGGCGAGACCCACCTGGTGGGCCGACCGTTCATGGTCATCGCGACCCAGAACCCCATCGAGCAGGCCGGCACCTACCGGCTCCCCGAGGCGCAGCTCGACCGCTTCCTGATGAAGACCTCGCTCGGCTATCCCGACCACGAGAGCACGGTGAAGATCCTCGCCCAGCCGCCGCACGCACGCGGCGGTCTCGTGGTCGACCCGATCATCCCGACCGACCACGTGGCGAGCATGATCGATTACGCCGCCAACGTCCACGTCGACCACGCGATCCTCGTCTACGTCTCGGAGCTCGCGCAGGCGACGCGGTCGGCGCCGGACGTCGTCCTGGGCTGCAGCGTGCGCGCCGGCCTCGCGCTCGTGCGCGCCGCCCGGACGTGGGCGCTCGCCGCGGGTCGCAGCTACGTCATCCCCGACGACATCAAGACCCTCGCCGTGCCCGTCCTCGCGCACCGCATGGTGCTCGACCCGGAGGAGGAGTTCCGCGGCGCGACGACCGAGTCGGTGCTCGAGCGGATCCTCGGCCAGCTCCCCGCTCCCCAGGAGCGCGTGGCCTGATGAGCGAGGCGATCTTTCCGGCAAGGGGCGGCGCGGGGTCACGGATGCTCGCGCTGCGCCGACGCACGGCAACCGTCTGGCTGGAGGGCCGGCACCGGCTGGCCACCGCGACGGCCCGACCCCGGGAGATCGCTCGTCCCGTCACCCAGGTCGTCACCCCGTCGGCCTGGGTGCTCCTGGCGTTGTCACTCCTCGCCGTCGCCGCATGGACCCGGCTCGGCTGGACCGAGCTGCTGGTCGCCGCGTCGTTCGGGCTGCTCCTCCTGGCCGTCGGCGTGGTCTTCATCTTCGGCGCCCACCAGCTCGTCACGACCCTCGACCTCAGCCGGGACCGCGTGGTCGTCGGCGAGCGGGCCAACGGTCGCCTGCACCTGCTCAACGACACGTCGCGTCGCACCCTCCCGGTCACGATCGAGCTGCCGATCGGCCAGGGCCGTGCCGCGTTCGAGCTGCCCAGCCTGCGTGGCCACCACGACCACGAGGAGTTGTTCGCGATCCCCACGGCCCGTCGGGCGGTCTTCGACGTCGGGCCGGTGACTGCCGTGCGCGCCGACCCGCTCGGTCTGCTGCGGCGCGAGCAGCGACTGGGTGGGGCCGAGGTCCTCTACGTGCACCCGCGAACGGTCCGGATCGAGGGCTCGGCGTCCGGCATCCTGCGCGACCTCGAGGGTGAGACGGTCCGCAAGATCACCGACCACGACATCGCCTTCCACGCCCTCCGCAACTACGTTCCCGGTGACGACCGGCGCTACATCCACTGGAAGAGCAGCGCGCGCTCGGGCCAGCTGATGGTGCGCCAGTTCGAGGAGACCCGTCGCTCGCACCTCCTCGTCCTGCTCAGCACCCGGCTCGACGACTACGCCTCCGACGAGGAGTTCGAGACCGCGATCTCGATCGCCGGGTCCATGGGCGTCCAGACCCTCGTCGACGGTCAGACGTTGACCGCCGTGACGTCGTCCCGTCGCCTGCGCAACGGCACGACGACCACCTTCCTCGACCAGCTCTCTGGCATCGACTACGCGCCGGGTGGGAGCGGGCTCGCCGACCTCACGCGTCGAGCGTCGCGCGACAACACGGGAGCGAGCATCGTCCTGCTGGTCTGCGGCTCGCTGGTCGACCCGGCCGAGCTGCGCCGGGCGCGACGCTTCCTGCCCGTCGACGTACGCACGATCGCCGTGCGCGCCGAGACCGCCGAGCGTTCCTCGGTCCGCACCATGGGCGACCTCCACATCGCCGGCGTCACCGAGCTGGCCGACCTGGCCGGGACGGTCCGGAGGTTGGCGTCGTGACCCGCACCGCCCTGGGTGGGCGCCTGCTCGCCGCCGACGTCGTCCTCGTGGTCCTGCTGATGGCGGTCGCGACGAGCCCGTTCGCCGACGCGTACGGCGGCTGGAGGTGGCTGGCGGCCGTCGTGGTCGGCACCCTCACCGGGCTCGGGGTCGCCCTCCTTGCGCGTCACCTCGGCTGGGGCGCCTGGCCGGCGGTCCTGCTGCTGCTCGGTTGCCACCTCCTCCTCGGGCCCGCGCTGGCCGTCCCCGACCTGGCGCTCGCGGGCATCGCGCCCGACGTCGACTCGGTGCGTGCGCTCGTGACCGGGCTCGTGTCGGCGTGGCGGGACTCCCTGACCCTCCTCACGCCCCTGGGCAGCACCGGCACGGTGCTGATGGTGCCGTGGGTGCTGTCGCTGATCGCCGGGCTCGCGGCGGGAGCCTTCCTCTGGCGGAGCAGGCGCCCCGGGGGTGCTGCGATCGTCGTCCTCGCGGCCTTCGCCGTCGCGGCGGCGTTCGGCGATCGGGTGACCGGCCTGACCATCACCCGCGGCCTCGTGCTCGCGACCGGGCTGCTCGTGTGGACGCGATGGCGCGAGACGCGCGACGTACGTGTGTCGTGGACGCGGCGCATCGGGATGACGGCCGCGGTGATCGCCGTGGCCGGTGGTCTGGCCGGCGGGATGTCGGCCGCCCTCGCCGGCGACACCCGGACGGTGCTCCGCGACCACGTCGACCCGCCATTCGACCCGATGGACTACCCGAGTCCGCTCGCGCGCTACCGCGCCTACTACGACGAGCGCGCGCTGGGTGAGAAGACGATGTTCACCACGACCGGGCTCTCCACCGGCGACCGGATCCGCATCGCGACGATGGACACCTTCGACGGGATCGTCTGGAATGTTGCCGGGGGACCAGGGGCACCCACCCAGTCGGGCACCTTCGGTCGGCTCAGCGCCCAGCCCGACGAGGCGGGCGAGCAGGACGTCACGATCACCATCGAGGACTACTCCGGCCCCTGGGTGCCGACGGTCGGCGAGACGCTCGGCGTCGTCGCGCTGCGTGACGGACGAGCCGACGGCTCCACCCAGTCCCGCGTCCTCTACAACGATGCCACCGGCACGATGGCCCAGCTCGGCGGCACCGTGCGCGGCACGACCTACGAGCTGCGCTCGCTCCGGCCGGAGGTGCCCGCCTCGCTCGAGGCGCTGGCGGCGGCGAGCGGTGTGATGCCGCAGGCGCCGGCCGACATCCCGGTGCTGACCAAGAAGGTGCAGGAGTGGCTGGCCGAGGCGGGCAGTCCCGGTGGGGGAGCGGCCGCGTCGGCGCTCGCCGACGCCTTCCGCAAGGGCTACTACAGCGACGGCAAGGAGGGAGAGGCGACATCCCCGTCCGGTCACGGCGCCAAACGCGTCACCGACCTCGTCGGCGACGACCAGATGATCGGCAACGACGAGCAGTACGCCTCGGCGATGGGCGTCGCGGCCCAGCAGCAGGGCCTGCCGGCCCGGGTGGTCATCGGCTTCGTCGTGCCTGACTCGACGGGGGTCGTCAAGGGTGCGGACGTGCACGCCTGGGTCGAGGTGCACCTCGAGGACGCGGGTTGGGTGTCGTTCGTGCCGACGCCCGACAAGGACCGGACGCCGCAGCAGCAGCAGGAGGACCCCGAGCCGGAGCCCCAGCCCAACGTGCTCCAGCCCCCGGTCATCCCCACCGAGCCCGACGACCTCGACGACAAGGCGCCGCAAGGTGCGGGCGACGGGACACCGGCTCCGCCGCCGATCCCTATTGGCGACGTCCTCACCTATCTCGCGGTGGCCGGGGGCGCCGTGCTGCTCACCTCACCCCTCTGGGCGCTGCTCGTGGTCAAGCGGTCGCGTCGACGCCGACGGCGTCGGGCCGCCGACCCGGTGGCACGGATGAGCGGCGGCTGGCGCGAGATCGCCGACCGCGCACGCGACCTCGGGATCCGCCTGCCCCACAGCAACACCCGGCAAGAGAGCGGCAGCCTGCTGGACGCCCGCGTCCCCGGGAGCGGGGTCCTGCTGCTGGCGGGCAGGGCCGACCACCACGTCTTCGGCCCGACCGCACCGACCGACGAGGAGGCGCGCGCCTACTGGGACGACGTCGACACGGCGTTGAAGCGGCTGCGGAAGTCGGCGCCGTGGTGGCGTCGTCCCCTCGCCGTCCTGTCCCCGGCCTCCGTGCCGTGGCGTCAGACGCTGCGACGCGCGGGGCCCACCGTGGGCGCGGCGATCGGATTCCTGCCGCGCCGAGCCCTCGCGGCCATCCGCGGTCTCCTGGGCAAGGCGACCGCCACGACGAGCAAGAAGGTGAACCGATGAGCGCTCCCACCCTGCCGACCGACGGACTGCTCCACGCGTCCCTGGGCCGTCGCCTCGCGGCGAACCTGGTCGACGCGGTCGCGACGACCGCCGTCGTGTACGGCGTGCCGCTCGTGCTGCTGCTGCTCACGCTCGCTGCGTCCGCCCCCGCGTGGATCGTGCTGGCGGCGAGCCTCTGGATGCTGGTCGCCTCCGTGGTCTGGTCGCTCGTGCAGTGGCGCTGGCTGGCGACCACCGGCCAGTCCTTCGGCAAGCGACGGCTCGGTGTCTGGGTGCTCGACGCATCCACCGGCGCCCCAGTCGGCTGGGCGCGCATCTTCGTGCGCAACCTCGTGCTCGGGATCGCAAGCATGTTCCTGCTCCCGGTGGTGGTCATGGCCCTCGCCATGCAGGGCGACCCGCGCCGCCAGGGCTGGCACGACAAGGCGGCTGCGACCGTGGTGGTCGCGCGGCCCCCCGCTCCGGCGTCCTACTCGAACGACGGGGCAGGTGCCGCGGCGCGGACCACGGAGCAGCCCGCTCCCGCACCCGCGGTCGCGCCGCCGTCCCTCGCCACGGGATATGCCACGGCCGCGCCTCCGACCGGACCGACCTCCGAGGCGCCGGTCGGGACCGTCGCGCCGGCACCGCCCACGCCCGAGCCGCGGCAGCAGGTCCAGGTGTCGTCCGGCGCTCCTGCCGCTCCGGCGGGGATGCTGGTGTCGCCTCCTCCCGGGTGGGAGCCGCCTCTCGCCCCCTTGGCGGACCACACTGTCGCTGCCCCCGCACCGTCCCCGACCGCGCCGGTCACCGTGACCGCGTACGTCCTGCGCAGCAGCGACGGCAGCACCAGCCTCGAGGTGAGGTCGGCGCCGCTGGTCCTCGGCCGCGCGCCCGACGCCTCTGCTGTTCCCGGCAGCGTGGCCCAGGTGGTCGACGACCCGACGCGGAGCATGTCGAAGACCCACGCGCGCGTCGAGGTCAGGGGTGACCAGCTCCACGTCGAGGACCTCGACTCGACCAACGGCGTGTGGGTGCGAGCCGCCGACGGCGAGCGTCGGCTGGCGACCCGGACGCCCACCGGCGTGCACCCCGGCGACGTCGTCGCGTTCGGTGACTGCTCCTTCGTCGTGGAGGCCCTGGCATGAAACTGAAGCTGACCTACGTCCGCGCGGTCGGTCGAGCGACCGACGTCGTCGTCACCACCGACGCTACGGCCACGGTCGGGGACCTCGCCCGCGAGCTCCTCGACAGCGACCCGATGCGCTCGCCGGTTCCGACCGTGCGCGACGCCGTCACCCTCAGCGTCGGAGCAGACGCCGACGCGCCGCGGGTCACGATCCCCGCCGGCCGGACCGTGGGCGAGACGTCCCTGACCTCGGGCTGCGCGGTGGCCGTGGTCGACGCGACCCCCGCGCCCTCCGCCCAGGGCCATGAGGCCGCTGCGGTCCTGCGGATCGTCGCCGGCCCGGACGCGCCACGCGAGGTCCGGCTCCCGCTGGGGCCGTCGTTCATCGGCCGGGACCCGTCGGCCGACGTCGTGCTCGACGACCCCTTCGTCTCCAAGCAGCATGCGCGCGTCGAGGTCGGCGCGACCATCGAGCTGGTCGACCTCAACAGCGCCAACGGCCTCAGCCTCGACGGCGGCCTCGTCACCCGACTCACCGTGCTGCCCGGACAGGAGGTCGTGCTCGGCGACTCGACGCTGACGTTCGCCCTGACGGCGGCGCCGGCACCGCGCCAGGGTCCCGAAGCCTCGGGTAGTGCGGTGAACCACAGTCGGTCCCCGCGGGTCGAGGCGCGCTACCTCGACCAGGAGCACCCCCGTCCGTCGGTCCCCACCGAGGTCGAGCAGCAGCCCTTCCCGTGGCTCCTGCTCGTCGCGCCCGTGCTCATGGGTGTCGGCATGTACGCCGTCACCCGCAACCCGCTGTCACTGATGTTCATCGCCATGGCGCCGCTCATGATGCTCGGCAACTTCGCGACCACGAGGGGCCGGTCGAAGCGCCAGCTGGCCGGCGACATCGAGAAGTTCGAGCGACAGCTCGACATCCTGCGGACGACGCTGACGAGCGAGGTGCCGCGCGAGCGGGAGGTGCGCCAGGCAGAGGCTCCGCACGTCTCGGACGTGTACCAGGCAGGCTTCGACCGCAGTCCGCTGCTGTGGACCCGGCGCCCGGAGCACTGGAACTTCCTTCACGTCCGGCTCGGTCTCGGCCGGCTCCCGTCGCGCAACACCATCGCCGGCGCCGGTCCCAGCGACGAGGGTCTCCCGGAGTACACGCAGCGACTCATGGACGTCGAGCGGGAGTTCCGTCACATCGACGGCGTGCCCGTCATCGAGGATCTCGTCTCCTCCGGTGCGCTCGGTGTCGTCGGCGGCCAGACCGAGGTGGCGGACGCCTTGCGCGGACTGCTGGTCCAGCTCACGGGACTGCACTCGCCGGCCGAGCTCGTCGTCACCGCTCTCGCTCCTCCGCACGCCGTGCCGCAGCACGAGTGGCTGGCGTGGCTTCCTCACACCAGCTCTCCGCAGAGCCCGATCATCGGCACGCACCTCGCGGACAGCGCGGCCACGGCGGGTCAGGTGGTGGCGCAGCTCGAGGAGCTCGTCGCCGTACGGCTCGGGCGCGCGACCGCGGACGGGCCGACCCCGCGAGGACCGCTCGGTGCCGCCCCGCGTGCGACGCGCACCGGCGGGAGCATCGGCTCCGGTGAGGGCGGGTCGAAGGATGCCGAGGCACCCGTCTCGCCGGTCGTGGTCGTCGTGATCGAGAGCGAGGCGCCAGCGGACCGGGCCCGGCTGGTGCAGCTCTCCGAGCGCGCCGCCGAGGCAGGGGTGCTTCCGATCTGGGTCGCACCGCGAGCAGCCGACCTCCCGGCCGTGTGCCGCACCTTCGTCGACGTGACGGGCGGTCTCGGCGACGGCGCGATCCACTTCGTCCGGCATGGCGCCGTGGTCTCGCCGGCCGCCGTCGAGGGGGTGAGCGTCGAGCACGCGGAGAGGTTCGCCCGCGCGCTGACGCCGCTCGTCGACTCGGGCGCGCTCGTCGCGGATGCCAGCGACCTGCCGCAGCAGGTGCCGCTGGTCTCGCTGCTGGGTGACGACCTCGTCGACTCGTCGGCCGCTGTCGTCGACCGCTGGCGCCAGAACGGGTCCCTGCGCCAGCGCGGTGCGAGGGCACGCAAGGATCGCGCTCGGGCGGGTACGCTCCGCGCCCTGGTCGGCGCCTCCGGGGTCGACGCCATGCACCTCGACCTCCGCGCGCAGGGTCCGCACGCCCTCGTGGGCGGGACGACGGGCTCGGGCAAGAGCGAGTTCCTCCAGGCCTGGGTGCTCGGCATGGCGGCCGAGTTCAGCCCCGATCGGGTCACGTTCCTCTTCGTCGACTACAAGGGCGGTGCGGCCTTCGCGGACTGCGTGCGCCTCCCGCACTGCGTCGGCCTGGTGACCGACCTCAACAGCCACCTCGTACGTCGTGCGCTGACCAGCCTCCGCGCGGAGATCCGCAAGCGCGAGCACCTCCTCAACGACAAGTCCGCCAAGGACCTCCTCGAGCTGGAGAAGCGGGGCGACCCGGAGTGCCCGCCCGCGCTGGTGCTGGTGATCGACGAGTTCGCCGCGCTCGCCAACGAGGTGCCGGAGTTCGTCGACGGGGTCATCGACATCGCGGCGCGCGGTCGCTCCCTGGGCATCCACCTGATCATGGCTACCCAGCGGCCGGCCGGCGTGATCAAGGACAACCTGCGCGCCAACACCAACCTGCGCATCGCCCTCCGGATGGCCGACGAGTCCGACAGCTCGGACGTCATCGGCACACCCGATGCCGCCGTCATCGACCCGGACATCCCAGGGCGGGGCGTGGTCAAGACGGGGCCCGGTCGACTCGCGCCGTTCCAGTCTGCCTACGCCGGCGGCCGCACGATCGACGAGCACGTCCGCCCGACCATCACCATCCACCGCCTGGGCTTCGGCTCCGACACACCGTGGGAGCCCGTGGGGCGTGACGTCGAGGAGGAGTCCGCAGGGGAGCAGGCGCCGACCGACCAGGTCCGCCTCGTGGCCTCGATCGACAAGGCCGCCCGCCTCGCGGAGATCGAGCCGCCCGAGCGACCGTGGCTCGACGAGCTGGCACCGGCCTATCACCTGAATCTGCTGGGCGAGGGTCCGCGCACCGACACCGAGCTGATCATCGGCCTCGCCGACCTGCCCGACGACCAGAAGCAGGACGTGGTGTTCTTCCGCCCTGACGACGACGGGAACCTCGCGATCTACGGCACCGGCGGCAGCGGCAAGTCCGTCCTGCTCCGCACCCTCGCGGCCGGCGCCGGCGTCACGCCGCGCGGCGGACCGGTCGACGTCTACGCCATCGACTGCGCCGCAGGCGGCCTGCGGATGCTCGAGCAGCTTCCCCACGTCGGTGCCGTCATCAGCGGCGAAGACAACGAACGCGTGGTGCGACTGTTCCGCCGGCTGCGGGACATCGCCCACGAGCGGGCCCAGACCTTCCGGGCCGCCGACGCCGAGTCGATCACCGAGTACCGCGCCAACGCCGGTCGGCCCGAGGAGCCGCGGATCCTGCTGTTGGTGGACGGGTTCGCGTCGTTCCGCGACCAGTGGGAGATGGGCATGGGACGGGCCGAGTGGTACGGCGTCTTCCAGACCTTGCTCAGCGAGGGCCGACAGCTCGGCATCCACGTCGTCTTCACCGCGGACCGTCCCGCTGCCGTCCCCGGATCGGTGGCCGCCAGCGTTCCGCGCCGTGTCGTGCTCCGGCTGGCGGAGGAGGCGATGTACATGTCGCTCGACGTCCCCGACGACGTGGTGACCTCGACCTCGCCGCCCGGCCGTGCCGTGGTCGACGGCCACGAGGTCCAGGTGGCGATCCTCGGCGGTTCCCGCAACGCCTCGGACCAGGCACAGGCCATCGGCAAGCTGGCCCGGGCGATGGAGCGCCGCGGTCGTGCCTCGGTCGCGCCGATCGAGACGCTTCCCAGCGAGGTCCCGCTCGACTCGCTGCCCGCGTCGGTCGGAGGAGCACCCGTGCTCGGCGTGTCCGACGAGACCCTCGGTCCGATCGGGTTCCGGCCCACGGGCACCTTCCTCATCAGTGGCGGTCCGCAGAGCGGGCGGACCACGGCGCTGACTGCGATGGTCAAGGCGATCCGCCGTGCGGACCCGACGACCACCCTCGTCTACCTCGGCAACCGGCGCTCGGCGCTGCCGAACCTCATCGACTGGGACCAGGTCGCCGTCACGCCCGCCGACGTGGCGGAGACGGCCAAGGAGCTCGCCAACCGGCTCCCGGACATCACCCACGACAAGTACATCGTTGTCGTGGAGGGGCTCGCCGAGCACGCCACGTCGCCCACGGACGTCGCCATCGTCGACCTCGTGCGCGCTGTGAAGCGCTCTGACCACATGATCATCGGTGAGGCCGAGGCAAGCTCGTGGATGTCGTCGTTCCCGATCTACGGCGAGCTCAAGAGCGGTCGTACGGGCCTGGTCCTGCAGCCCGACGGCGACGAGGGGCAAGCGCTGCTGCGGACCCCGTTCCCGCGCGTCGCCCGCCGGGAGTTCCCGCCCGGCCGCGGCCTCGCCGTGCTCGAGGGGAAGGTGGTCCGCGTCCAGCTGCCTCTGCCGTAGGTGGGGACTGCTCCCCATCGCCACCAGCATCAGTGATTCCTAGGCTCCACCCATCTCCCGGACCAGTCGATCCGGACCTCCCGAAAGGACGCCATCATGGCCAACCTCAACGTCACCTACGAAGACCTCAACCGCGTCGCCGGCTTGATCGACGGCGGCCGCGACGCCCTCAACCAGCAGCTCAGCGACCTGAGCCGTGCCGTCGACGAGCTCATCGCCGGTGGGTTCCAGACCGACGCTGCCTCCGGTGCCTACAACGAGCAGTTCGACACCTACGTCACCAACACCACGAACGCGATCGAGTCGCTCACCGGCTTCGCCGAGTTCCTCCGCAGCGCGGCCACGTCGCTCCAGGAGACCGACACGTCGCTCTCCAACGCCATCCGCGGCCAGGCCTGAGGCTCGTCGTGGCCGGAACAGAGCTGAGGATCTCGGACAGCGAGCTCACCTGGCTCAAAAACGAGGTCCTCTTCGCAAGCATCGCGCTCGGCGAGGTGTCCCGCCTCGAGGACTTCGGTTCGGCTCTGGGCCACGGCGGTCTCGCGGGACGGGTGGCCGAGCTGTCGTCCTCGTGGGACCTCCGGCGCGGCGAGATCGTCGCGGCCATGGACACGGTGTGGCAGGCGCTCGGTGAGATCGACAGGACGTTCGACGAGGTCGACGGCCTGATGACGGCGCAGCTGCGAAAGGAATGAGGAGCAGTCCATGTGGGCAATGAACCCCTTTCCGGGGGAACCGGACCGGGTCAGGGTCGAGGGTCAGCGGCTGGTCGCTGCCGCGGAGAACATGCGCAAGGCTGCCGCGTCCCTGCGCCGCATGAACGACGGTTCGACCTACCGCAGCGAGGCGATCGACGCCGTCCGCCGCAACGCCGACGACCTCGCCCTCGTGATGGACGACTCCCGGGCCCGCTTCCACGAGGCAGGGCAGGCCCTCGTCGAGTACGCGCCCAAGCTCGATGCCGCCCAGCAGCGCGCACTTCGCGCGATCAACGCCAACGGCCACACGGACGTCACCGGGACGGCCGGCAAGGCCGCGACGCTGAAGGCGGCGGCGATCGCCTCGGCGGCCAACCCGCTCGCCACGCCGGAGGAGCGGACTGCCGCGGACCTCGCCTACCAGCGGGCGAAGTCCCGCGCCATCGAGCACGCGGCGGCCGCGGCCGCCGCGCGTGGTGAGTACGACCAGGCCCGCGCCGACGTGGACAGGGCCGCGCTCGAGGCGATGAACCGCATCAGCGCTGCGAACAAGCGCGGCAAGCTCAACGACGGGGTCGGCGACCACCTGGCGAACTTCAACGAGAAGGTGATGAAGCCCCTGCTCGAAATGCTCGTCTTCATCGTGGATGCGGTTGCCGCCATTCTTCTGGCGGTGGCCGCCGTGTTAGCACTCCTCGGCGTGACGGCTCCGATCGCGGCGTTTGTCGCCGGGGCCCTGACAGTGGTGGCGCTGGTGAGCATCGGGCTCAAGGTGGTCCAGCTGGGGTTGAGCCACATCAGCATGGGTGAGTTCGTCGCGTCGGCTCTGATGTTTGGTGCGGGCAAGATTGCGTCCAAGCTGGCGAAGGGCGCGAAGGCGACGCGTGGACTGCACGCGTCGGAAGTCCACAAGCGGCCCACCCAGATGAGCGCGCCGAGGAAGGGCAAGGTCGACCTGGTCGACCTGCCCGACGCCGGTGGATCCACGGCCGAGAGCGTGATCGACTTCTTCGCCGGGGACTGGCTCGCCGACCAGGTGGATTCGGTCGTGGGCGAGCTCGTCGAACCTGGATCGGTCTGGTCGGTCGACGACCTGCGGACCACCGGTGTGGAGCCGCTTGGCGGCACCGGTTCATCCGTGGAGCCACAGGCAATCATCGACAACCATTTCGGCCCGGACGCGGCACTTGACCGACCGCTCGCTGCGTGCGCGGAGGGCGGGTCGTGAGCACGGCAGTCGCAGGACTCAGGCTTCCCCCCGGATGGTTTGCATGCGGTCCGGGGGCGGATGGCGCAGCTTGGATCGACCGGGTCGCCTCCAGCGTGCCGCGACCGTCCCGACTGGATCGGTCGCTGCGCACGGATCTGGGTCGATGCGTGGAGGAGATTCGGGGACCCGGCAGGCACATCGTGGCAGCACTGCATACTGACCCCGCCCTCGCGTCCCGGGTGCTGGCCGCAGGGTGGGTTGCGGCCGGACCGGCCCGAGACATCGATGAGATCGCGGATCTCCTGCGTCAGGCCGAGCTACCCCCCTCGGTGCTGTCGCGCAGCATCGAGGTTGACCAGTCCCGTCGCGCGCCTGCGGTGGTGTGCTTGGACCTGATGACTGACCCGATGGCCCCGGGCGGGAACGTCCTGCACGAGCGCTGCGCTGTGGTCGTTCTGCATCGGTCGCTCGACATGTGCGTCAGGCTCGAGCTCAGCACGTCCGACCTGACAGCGTTCGACGACATTGCCGGTGCGTGCCTCGAGGTCGCTCGTCGCGTGCGGCCCGCCGCAGAAGGAGATGTCGCATGAGCACTTCGCCGGCCGCCACCACCTCGATGCCCACGTTCGCCCTGCCCGGGCGCTGGTGGCGCGTATCCCTGGAGACGCCCGAGGCCACGACGTCGTCCGCCAGGTCGATGGCCCGGTCGCTCTATCCCGGCGACGAGCTCGCGGTGCTGCGCCGCGACATCCAGGAGCGGGTCGCCAGCGCCGCAGCCGAGGCCGCCAAGGCAGGCGCTCGTGCGTTCCACTTCGCGATCGAGGTGGTTCCGGGCGCCCCCGTCCCGTTGACGCTCGGCATCTACGAGCCGGCGCTCCCGACACGGTTGTCCGCCCGGGCCGGCGCCCTGGCCTCGGCCGAGGCGCTGGCGGCCTCACTTCGGAGCGCGGAGTCGGCCGGCGCCGTCTCGTCCTGGGGCGACGACGAGCTCGGCGTCGTCCGGGTGCTCAGCACCCAGGACCCGACCGCCGGCAGCGAGATCGACCGGCCGCTGCTCCGGGCCGACTACTGGCTCACCGCGCCGGCAACCGACGCGACTACCGTGTTCTCCTTCGCTGCGCCCGTGATCTGGGACCAGACCGCGCCCGCGCTGCTCGAGCTGCTCGACGCGATCATCTCCACCGTGCAGTGGTCGCCGGGTGGCAACGCGGAGCCGGACCTCACCTAGGATTGCCGCCGCGTCCTCGGACGCACGCCGGTGTAGCTCAGTTGGTAGAGCGCTTCTCTTGTAAAGAAGATGTCGCGGGTTCGACTCCTGTCACCGGCTCCACCCAGACCGAGATCAGCGGACCTGCTGCACCTCGAACTCGCACGCCGGCGACGCGATGGCGTCCTGCGCGGCGATGAGCCGCAGCTCCCGCTCGCCGGAGCCGAGCGTCTCCTCGAGCACCGCGAAGACCGACGAGGCGGTGCGGGCCAGGGCCTCGGCAGCCGAGCCGGTGCCCTTGAGGTGGGCGGTGAAGAGCGCCGCGGTGATGTCGCCGGAGCCGTTGGCCTTCATCGGCAGGCGCGGGGTCGTGACGAGCCAGGCGCCGTCGCCGGTCACCGCGAGCATCTCGATGACGTCGTCGGGTGCGCCGGAGCGGATCACCGAGGTCACCAGCACCGTCGAGGGTCCGAGCGCGCGCACCTCGTCGGCGGCGGCCAGGACGTCCTCGAGGGCCGACGCCCCGCTGAGCGCGTCGTTGTCGGTGATGAAGCCGAGCTCGAACTGGTTGGGCGTCAGCACGTCCGCGACCGGGATCACCGTGGAGCGGTACTTCGGCGGGATCGCCGGGTTGACGAAGCAGCCCGAGGTCGCGTTGCCCATGACGGGGTCGCAGGTGTACGTCGCCGCCGGGTTGGCCGCCTTCACCCGGGCCACGGCGTCGACGATCACGTCGGCGATCTCGGGGGAGCCCTGGTAGCCGGACAGGACCGTGTCGCACGTCTCGAACGCGCCGCGCTCGCTGATGCCGGTGATGACCTCGGCGACGTCCTCGGCCGCGATCAGCGGCCCGCGCCAGGCGCCGTACCCGGTGTGGTTGGAGAAGTTCACCGTCAGGACCGGCCACACCTCGTGGCCGAGGCGCTGGAGCGGGAAGACGGCTGCGGAGTTGCCGACGTGGCCGTAGGCGACGTGGGACTGGATCGAGAGGACGCGCATTCCCCGAGACTAGATCAGGCCGCGTCAGGTCATCTGGAGCGACCTCTTGGACAGCCCCATCCAGTAGCCGTCGATCACCTGGGTGCCCGGGGCGTCGGCGGTCGTCGCGGCACCGAGGGTCACGAACAGCGGCGTGTAGTGCTCGACGGTCGGGTGGGCGTACGGCATGCCGGGGGCCTTGGCGCGGTAGTCGGCCAGCGTGTCCACGTCCCCGCGAGCGAGGGCGTCGGCCGCCCAGAGGTCGAAGTCCCTCGACCATCCCGGCACGTCCGCGTCGATGCGCCAGTCCTCGAGGAACGGCAGGCCGTGGGTGAGGAAGCCGGACCCGACGATGAGCACGCCCTCGTCGCGCAGCGGGCGCAACCGCTCGCCGAGCCTCATCAGGCGGCGCGGGTCGTCGGTGGGCAGCGACATCTGCAGCACCGGGATGTCGGCCTCGGGGAACATGATCTTCAGCGGCACCCACGCGCCGTGGTCCAGCCCGCGGGTGGCGTGCTGGTGCACGGGTTCGGTGCTGGGCATCATCGCCGCGACCCGCTGGGCCAGCGCCGTGGCGTCGGGCGTCTCGTAGGTTATCTGGTAGTACTTCGGCGCGAACCCGCCGAAGTCGTAGACCAGCGGCGCACCGCTCGCCGACAGGCTCACCGGCGCCGACTCCCAGTGCGCGGAGACGATCAGGATCGCCGTCGGGCGCGGCAGGTCGCGGGCCCACGCCGACAGCTGCCCCGACCAGATCGGGTCGTCGAGGAGGGGCGGGGCCCCATGGCCGATGTAGAGGGCAGGCATCGCAGCGTTCATGGCGTCCTCAATAGTTCGTGATTCAACCATATCTCCCGGGTAGTCCACCGGCAAGTGGTGGCCCCGGACTGCGGGCGACGACCGTTTCCCGGTGGACTACCGGGGCGGTGGGTCGTCGGCGTACGACGGCAAGCTCCAGTCGACCGGATCAGCACCTTGCTCCTCGAGCAGCCGGTTGACGGTGCTGAAGGGCTTCGAGCCGAAGAACCCACGGTAGGCCGAGAGCGGCGAGGGGTGCACCGACCTCACGCACGGGACCGGGCCCAGCAGCGCCTCCAGCGACTGGGCCGGCTTGCCCCAGAGGATGGCCGCACAGGGGCCGCCGCGCTCCGCGAGGGCCACGATCGCCCGCTCGGTGACGGCCTCCCAGCCCTTGCCCTGGTGGGAGTTGGAGTCGCCGGGGCGCACGGTGAGGACCCGGTTGAGCAGCATCACCCCGCGGTCGGCCCAGGCCGACAGGTCACCGTGGGCGGGGGGCTCGACCCCCACGTCGTCGCGCAGCTCGGCGTAGATGTTGCGCAGGCTCGGCGGCAGCGGCCGCACGTGCCGCTCGACCGCGAAGCTCAGTCCGATCGGGTGGTGCGGGTTGGGGTAGGGGTCCTGCCCCACCACCAGGACCCGTACGTCGGCCAGCGGGCGCCCGAACGCCCGCAGGACCAGCTCCCCTGCGGGCTGGTAGCCCCTGCCGGCCGCGACCTCTTCGCGCAGGAAGCGACCCATCGCCGCGACCTGGTCGTCCACCGGCGCCAGCGCCTCGGCCCAGTCGGGGGCCATCAGCCCCTTCTCGACGAGCCCCGCCAGCGCGCTCACGACGTCCGGACGGGTCGCTGGAGCCGGTCGAGGAACGCGACGAGCAGCGCCTCGCGCATGGCCGGCGAGGCCACGTCCAGCATCGCGTTGACCTCGGCCATCCGCGTCGGCAGCTCGAGGTCGCCCTCGGCAGAGGCGCTCACCAGCCCGGAGGCGGCGAGCAGGCCGTCGAAGTCGCTGTCGGTGAGCGCGGTCGGGTCGAGGGCCTCGATGAAGGCGACCACCCCGTGGTCGACCTCGACCGGGCCGGCAGCCTGCGCGGCAGCCACCGACTCGCCGAGCGCGGTCGCCAGCTCGTCGACGTGCGCGAGCGTGCCGGCGCTCACCGACAGGTGGATCGTGGGTCCGCTCCCCTCGAAGGACAGCTGCGGCTGGACGTACCACCCGCGCGAGACCAGCTCGTCGGTCAGCGTGAACGGGTCGAGGGTGTCGTCGGTGGCGAGGGTGACGAGGGTCGAGTCGGGCGTGACCACCAGCCCGAGGGCGGGCTCGCGCTCGACGCACGTCACGATCGCGTCGACCGCGGCCAGGACCTGCTCGGCCAGCGCGAGGTAGCCGCCGTCGCCGATGTGCTGCACCACGGCCCACGTGCCGGCGATCGGGCCGCCCGAGCGCGTGGACTGCGTCGTCGCGTTGAGCATCGTGTAGCCCGGCCACGCGGCGGAGGCGAAGAACTGCGGCCGGCGCAGCCCGGCGTCGCGGTGCAGCAGCAGCGACGTGCCCTTGGGGGCGTAGGCGTACTTGTGGGTGTCGACCGAGATCGAGGTGACCCCCTCGACCGCGAAGGTCCAGGCCGGCACCGCGCGCCCCAGCCGGGCGGCGTACGGCAGCACCCAGCCGCCGATGCAGGCGTCGACGTGGCACCGCACGCCACGCGCGGCTGCCGCGGCGGCGATGTCGGTGACCGGGTCCACCACCCCGTGGGCGTACGACGGCGCGCTGGCCACGACCAGCACGGTGTCGTCGTCGATCGCGTCCGCCGTTGCGGTGGCGTCGGCGCGGAAGTCCGGGCCCACCGGCACCACCACGGCCTCCACGCCGAAGTAGTGCGCAGCCTTGTGGAAGGCTGCGTGCGCCGTGGCCGGCAGCACCATCCGGGGCCGGAGGACGTCGGGGCGGCTGTCGCGCGCACCCTGCACGGCCAGCAGGATCGACTCGGTGCCGCCCGACGTCACCGTGCCGACCGCGCCGTCGGGGGCGTCGAGGAGGTCGCAGGCGAAGCCGACGAGCTCGTTCTCCATCTGCAGCAGCGAGGGGAAGGCCGTCGGGTCGAGCGCGTTGGACGCGGCGTAGGCGGCGACCGCCTCCCGAGCGACGCGGTCGACCTCGGCGTCGCCGGAGTCGTAGACGTAGGCCAGGGTGCGCCCGCCGTGGACGGGGAGGTCGGCGCGCTGCAGGTCCCGCAGCCGCTCGAGGGGGTCGCTCACAGGTGGGCTCCTTGTGCTTCTGCGGCCGCCACCTCGGCGGCGTCGAGGGTGTACTGGCGCAGCCACCACAGGCTCAGCAGGGTGAGCGCCGCCGGCAGCAGCGAGAACCCGAGCGTGATGGCGGTCAGCGCCGAGTCCGGCTGCGTGATCTCGCGGCCCTGACTGGAGAGGTACCCGCCGAGGGCGAGCACGACCGCGAAGACGGCCGGGCCGAGCGCGAGTCCGAGGGTCTCGCCGGCGGTCCACACGCCGGTGTAGACCCCGGTGCGGTTCTCCCCGGTCCGTGCGGAGTCGACCGCTGCGGCGTCGGGCAGCATCGCCATCGGGAAGACCTGGCAGCCGGCGTAGCCCACGCCGACGAGCGCGGTCGCGGCGAAGACCACGGCGGGCGGGGCGATGCGCGCGGTGGCGGCGAGGGTGGCACCGGCCGCCAGCACGACCGAGGCGATGGCGTAGCCGCGCCGCTTGCCGATCCGGGTCCCGACGGCGGCCCACGCCGGGGTCAGCAGGAGGGCCGGACCGACGAAGCAGACGAAGAGGATGGTGGCGGCGCCGGGGCTCTCCAGCACCTCGCCGGCGAGGTAGTCGACGCCGGCGAGCATGCAGCCCGTGGCCAGCGCCTGGAGCACGAACGTGGTCAGCAGGACCCGGAAGTCGCGGGCGTGCGCGACGACGCGCAGCTGCTCGCGCAGGGACCCGGCGCCGGCGGCGACCGTGCCGACGGGGGCGTTGCGGGTGCCCCACCACGCGCTCACCACGCCGACGACGATGAGGACCGCCATCACCACGCCCATCACGCGGTAGCCGTCGCGCCCGCCGACCGCGTCGCGGATCAGGGGCGCGCTCGCGCCGGCGAGCATGATCGTGAAGGCCAGGATCGCGACGCGCCACGTCATCAACCGGGTGCGCTCGTCGTAGGACGAGGTGATCTCCGCCGGCATGGCGACGTAGGGCACCTGGAAGAAGGCGTACGCCGACGCCGCCAGCACGAAGAACACCAGCACCCATCCGGCCTCGAGCAGCGAGCTCCCGAGCTCGGGCGCGGCGAAGATCAGCGCGAACGCGCCCGCCAGCATCAGCCCGGCGCGGATCAGCCACGGCCGACGCGGACCGGCCGGGTCGACCGTCCGGTCGCTCACCCGGCCGGCGATCGGGTTCAGCACCACGTCCCACGCCTTCGGGAGGAAGACGATGACGCCGGCCCACAGCGCGGCGATGCCGAGCTCGTCGGTCAGGTAGGGCAGCAGCATCAGCCCCGGCACCGTGCCGAAGGCGCCCGTGGCCACCGACCCGCTGCCGTAGCCGATGCGTACGCCGCGGGGCAGACGCGTCGCGACCGGCGCCGACGTCACCGCGGGCCCAGCGCCCGCGAGCCCGCCGACCCGTAGCGGCGGCTGGGGTTCGAACCGATGGTGGCGGGGGAGGCCTTCTTCGCCGGTGCCTTCTTGGCAGCCGCCTTCTTCGGAGTGGTCTTCTTGGCGGCCGTGTTCCGCGCGGCCTTCTTCCTCGGCGGCGCCACCACCCCCGCCGACCACTCGTCCACCCACTCGTCGATCACCGTCCAGGTGGTCCCGCGGGCCGCGCGGCCGGTCAGCATGCCGAGGTGACCGCCGGGCACGACCTCGAAGCGCACCTCTCGTGCGCCTGTCAGCAGCGGCACCACCGCACGTACGGCAGGCAATGGCGCGATGCCGTCGGTGTTGCCGGCGAAGACGAGCGTCGGCACGGAGATCGCCGCCAGGTCGATCGTCCGGTCGCCGACCTCCATGGAGCCGCGCGCGAGGGTGTTGCCCTTGACGAAGCGGTGATAGAGCTGGCCGAACGTCCGGCCCGGGTAGGCGAGCATGTTGGCGCGGAAGCGGTCGACCGCCTCGAGCTGGGCGAGGTAGTCGGTGTCGTCGAGGTGGGTCAGCACCGCGAGCGGCTTGGTCACCACCTTCTGCGCGGAGGCGGCGGTGAAGGCCCAGTTGACGAGCGGCTGGGGGATGCCGCCGAGCGCTCGGTAGGCGCGGGTGATCGCGCCGCGGCCCTGGGTGAGGTTGAGCAGCGGGCGCACCGGCGCGACCAGCGGGACCTTGGTGACGTCGACGGGCGACCCGACCACGGTGATCGAGGCGATGGGGAGGTCCTGACGGTCGGCGGCGACCAGCAGGGTGAAGATCCCGCCGAGGCTCCAGCCGACGAGGTGCACGCCCCGGCCCCCGGAGTGCTCGTGCACGGCGCGGACGGCGTCGGGCAGGACCTCGTCGACCCAGTGCTCGACGCCGAGCGAACGGTTCTTGAACGAGACCTGGCCGTACTCCAGCAGGTAGGTCGGGCGACCCTGGGAGACCAGGTGCTCGACCAGCGAGCAGCCGCGCCGCAGGTCGAAGCACAGGGCCGGCGCGGCCAGCGGCGTGACCAGCAGGACGGGGTCACCGGTCGCAGGCACGTCGCGGTCGGGGCGGTAGTGGTAGACCTCGCGCAGCTCCCCGTCGTCGATCAGCGTGCGGGGCATCGGCCGGAGGTCCGCGAGACCGCCGTAGAGGACGGTGTGCGCGACATTTCCGGCGGCCGCAACGAGCTGGTCGGGCTTGGGGATGAGGTCCATGGAAGGAATCTACGGCCCGGGTGCATCCGTGGGAGGTCCTCGGGCAGAGAAGGGGGCAACGGCGCCGCCGGCGCCTCCGAGGGAAGGACCCCCATGAACCGACGCGTACCCGCCATGCTCGCCGCCTCCGCGCTCGCTCTGGGCGCGATGGCCACCGCTCCCGCCGCCTCAGCGTCCCCCGCACAGGCCAGGCAGGGGAACACCAGCCTCGCCGAGGTGCTGACGTCCGACGGCAACACCTTCGACAACAACCGGGACGACTTCGACATCGTTACCGAGGCCGTCCTGGCCGTCCTCGCCGCCAAGCCCGACTCCCCGGTGGCGCTGCTCGCCGACGGCAAGACCCGCCTGACCGTGTTCGCGCCGACCGACCGGGCCTTCCGCCTGCTCGCGCTCGAGCTGGCGGACAAGCGGATCAAGAGCGAGAAGAAGGTCTTCGAGACCCTGGTCGACCTGGCCGGCGTCGACACCATCGAGGCGATCCTGCTCTACCACGTCGTGCCCGGCTCCACGCTGACGAGCGGCAAGGTGCTCGCGGCCGACAAGGCCAGGCTGAAGACGGCGAACGGAGCGAGGATCCAGGTCCGGATCAAGGAGACCGAGCACGGCGGCGTGAAGGTCAAGCTGCGGGACAAGGACCGCAACTCCCGCAACCCGCGCGCGATCCTCGACGCCCTCGACATTAACAAGGGCAACAAGCAGATCGCCCACGCGATCGACCGCGTGCTGCGCCCGATCGACCTGTGATGCTCGGTCCGGGAGGGGAGGTCGGATGACGATCATCGGCCTCCCCGCCCGGACCCGTCCCCGCTACGGTGTAGCCGTGGTGGGAGGAGCAGCAGCCCTGGAGGACGCACCCGAGGAGTCCGTCGAGGCCCTTGCCGTGCGCTTCCGGGCCGGGCACGAGGCAGCCCTCGGCGAGGTCTACGACCGGTGGTCGTCCCTGGTCCACTCCTACGCACTGCGCGCCCTGCAGGACACCCAGGACGCCGAGGACGTCACACAGCACGTCTTCGTCGCCGCGTGGCAGGGCCGCGAGAAGATGACTCCCGGCCCGCACACGTTCCCGGCCTGGCTGATCGGCATCGCGCGGCACAAGATCTCCGACGCCCGCGCCGCCCGTGCCCGCGACGTACGCCGCATCGAGGCCGTGGCGGCGGTCACCCCATCCGCCGAGGTGGTCGGCACCGAAGACGTCATGGAGCCCGACCGGCTCGTCGTCCGCCAGGCGGTCGACGAGATGGGAGAGCCGCGCCGCACCATCATGCTCCTCGCCTTCTGGCAGGACCTCACCCACGTCGACATCGCCG
The DNA here is from genome assembly GCF_021083185.1 of Nocardioides furvisabuli. Taxonomy (GTDB): domain Bacteria; phylum Actinomycetota; class Actinomycetes; order Propionibacteriales; family Nocardioidaceae; genus Nocardioides; species Nocardioides furvisabuli. Next base: position 523,942 of record NZ_JAIGQB010000001.1, read on the forward strand.
CGACCACCGGCCTCCCGCTCGGGACGGTGAAGAGCCACGTGCGCCGCGGCCTGACCCAGCTCCACCACACGCTCGAGGAGGTGCGCCATGGCTCACGCTGACATCGACGACCTCGCGGCCCTCGTCATCGAGCCGGCCGACGTGCCCGGTCCCGTACGCCGCCACGTGGGCGCCTGCGAGCGGTGCTCGGCCACCGTCGAGGCGCTGTCGACGACCAGGGGCGCGCTCGGTGCCGACCCCCTCGTCGCCCCGCCGCCCGAGCTGCGGGCGCGCGTGATGGCCGAGGCCCTGGGCCCGTCGACCGCAGCCGCGACCGAGACCGGGACCGGGGAGACGCCGCCAGGCGACCCGGTCCCGCTGGCGAGCCGACACCGTGGCGGCGTCCCTCTCTGGCTGGCGTCCGCAGCCGCCGTGACGGCGCTCGTGGCCGGGCTCGGTGTCGGGCGCATGTCCGTCGGCGAGCCGGAGGCCGCTCCGGTCGAGCCCGAGCCCACCGGCGCGGTGCTGGCCGCCACCCCCCTCACCGCCCTCGGCAGCGACGCCCCACGTGGTGCGGTCGAGGCGGTCAACGCCAGCGACGACGTCGTCACCGTGTCCGTGCGCGCGACCGAGCTCGGCGACGAGCCCGGCTACCACGAGGTGTGGCTGATCAACGTCGACGGAGAGCGCATGGTCGCCCTGGGCATCCTGGCCCGCAGCGACAACGGCACCTTCGAGGTCCCGCGCCGCCTCATCGAGGATGGCTACCGGATCGTCGACATCTCGGTCGAGCCCGACGACGGCGACCCCACCCACTCGGGTGTGAGCCTCGCCCGCGGCGAGCTCGTCTGAGCGCACCGGCGCGACAGCTCCTCGACATCGCCCGCGTGGGCGACTAGGAACGACCCATGAGGTGGAGGTACGCGATCCTGGGCGGCACGGCCGTCGCGGGCGCCGCGACGGCCGTCCACGACCTGGTGCAGAAGAAGCACGCGATCCTGCGCAACTTCCCGGTGATCGGCCACGGCCGGTTCCTGGTGGAGAAGGTGGGCCCCGAGCTGCGCCAGTACATCGTCACCAGCAACGACGAGGAACGGCCCTTCAGCCGTGACCAGCGCCGCTGGGTCTACGCGAGCTCGAAGCTGGAGAACAACTACGTCGGCTTCGGCACCGACAACGACGTCGAGCGCGTCGAGGGCTACCCCATCGTCAAGCACCGCACCTTCACCGGGCCCGGCGCGGCGACGATGCCGCACGCCCAGGAGGAGGTCGCCGTGCCGTGCGCGAAGGTGATGGGCGCGCCACGTGGGCGGACCCACGCCTTCCGGCCCGGCTCGGTGGTCAACATCTCCGGCATGAGCTTCGGGTCGCTGTCGGGCAAGGCGATCGAGTCGCTCAACAAGGGCGCGGCGCTGGCGGGCTGCCTGCAGAACACCGGTGAGGGTGCCCTGTCGCCGCACCACCGCCACGGCGGCGACGTGGTCTTCCAGATCGGCACCTCCTACTTCGGCTGCCGCGACGAGCACGGCCGCTTCGACATGGCGCGCCTGGTCGAGCTCGTCCAGTCGGCCCCCGTGCGCGCGATCGAGGTCAAGCTCAGCCAGGGCGCCAAGCCGGGGCTCGGAGGGATGCTGCCGGGGGAGAAGGTGAGCCGCGAGATCGCCGAGATCCGCGGCATCCCCGAGGGCGTGGACTGCGCTTCCCCGAGCCGACACGCGGTCTTCGGCGACGTCGACTCGATGCTCGACTTCGTCGAGTCGGTGGCCCAGGCGACCGGGCTGCCCGTCGGGATCAAGTCGGCCGTCGGCAACCTGACCATGTGGGACGAGCTCACCGAGGCGATGACGGCGGGTGGTCGTGGCGTCGACTTCGTCAACATCGACGGGGGCGAGGGCGGCACGGGTGCAGCCCCGATGATCTTCGCCGACTCGGTGGCCTACCCCTTCCGGATCGGCTTCGCCGAGGTCTACCGGCGCTTCGCGGAGGCGGGGCTGAGCGACGACGTGGTCTTCGTCGGCGCCGGCAAGCTCGGTGTCCCGGAGAACGCGGTCGTCGCCTTCGCGCTGGGGGTCGACATGGTCAACGTCGGGCGCGAGGCGATGTTGGCCATCGGGTGCATCCAGGCCCAGAAGTGCCACACCGACCACTGCCCGGTCGGGATCGCGACGCAGAACCCGCGCTACACCCGAGGCCTCGACGTGGGCCTGAAGAGCGTGCGCGCCGCCAACTACGTACGCTCCCTGCGACGCGACCTGCTGAAGGTGTCCGAGGCGGTCGGCGTCGTGCACCCCGGACTGATCGCACCCCGCGACATCGACCTCCTCGACGGCACCCGCACCGCCACGGCGCTGGGCCTGACCTACGGCTACGACCCCTCGTGGCCGCGGCTGGGCCCGCCCCTGGCGACGGAGATCGAGGCGATCATGGTCGCCCAGGACGGGACCCGTCCCGGCGTTGCCGACCCCAGCACAGGGCATCGCGGCGTCGCCGCGAGCGGCCGCTGAGGGTCACCCCGATCGTGGGCGGCGCACGCTCTTGTCGTGGTGGTCGGGCAGGCCGTCCAGCTCGCTGAGGAAGGACTCGGCCCAGCGGGCCACGTCGTGCTGCACGACGGTCCTGCGCATCGCGCGCATCCGTCGCCCGGTCTCCTTCTCGCCCGCGGCGAAGGCCTCGAGCAGCGTGGCCTTCATGCCGTCGATGTCGTAGGGGTTGACCAGCCACGCCTGCCGCAGCTCGGCGGCGGCGCCGGCGAACTCCGACAGCACGAGCGCGCCGTCGTCCTCGAAGCGGCACGCGACGTACTCCTTGGCCACGAGGTTCATCCCGTCGCGGAAGGGCGTGACCACCATGATGTCGGCGGCGCGGTAGAGGGCGGCCATCTCCTCGCGGGGGTAGGAGGAGTGCATGTAGGAGATCGCCGGTCGGCCGATGCGGCCGTGGTCGCCGTTGATCCGCCCCACCAGCAGCTCGATCTCGTCGCGGAGGATGCGGTACTGCTCGACGCGCTCGCGCGAGGGCGTCGCCACCTGCACGAAGACGGCGTCCTCGAGGTCGAGCTTGCCGTCGCCCACGAGCTCGCCGAAGGCGCGAAGGCGGGAGTGGATGCCCTTGGTGTAGTCGAGGCGGTCGACGCCGAGGAAGATCCGGCGGGGGTTGCCCAGCGCCTCGCGGATCTCCGCGGCACGCTTCTCCACCGACTCCGAGCGCGCCAGCGCCTCGAAGCCTGCGGTGTCGATGGAGATCGGGAAGGCGGTCGCCTTCACCGGCCGGCCGTCGGGGAGGTAGATGGTGTCGCGATGGGTCTTGTGGCCCACCCGGCTGCGGACCAGGCGCACGAAGTTGGCGGCGGCACCCGGCAGCTGGAAGCCGATGAGGTCGGCTCCGAGCAGCCCTTCGAGGATCTGGCGGCGCCACGGCAGCTGGGAGAACAGCTCGGCCGGGGGGAACGGGATGTGGAGGTAGAAGCCGATGCGCAGGTCGGGGCGCTGGGTGCGCAGCATCTGCGGCACGAGCTGGAGCTGGTAGTCCTGGACCCAGACGGTGGCACCCTCCGCGGCGACCTCGGCGGCCCGGTCGGCGAAGCGCTGGTTGACCGTGACGTAGGAGTCCCACCACTCGCGGTGGAACTCCGGCTTGGCGATCACGTCGTGGTAGAGCGGCCAGAGCGTGCCGTTGGAGAAGCCTTCGTAGAACTCCTCGACCTCCTGCGCGCTCAGCACCACCGGGACCAGGGAGAGCCCGTCCTCCACGAACGGCTCGAACTCCTCGTCGTCGGCCGAGCCCGGCCAGCCGATCCACGCTCCGTCGTTGGCGCGGAGCACGGGCTCGAGCGCGGTCACCAGCCCGCCGGGGGAGGTGCGCCACGACGCGGTCCCGTCGGGGGCGACCACCCGGTCCACGGGGAGTCGGTTGGCCACGATGACGAGGTCGGCCTGCGGGGTGGGGCTCACACCGGCCACCCTAACGACGACCAGCGACGCCGGGATCACCCCGCGGTGTCGTCCTCGGGCCGCGCGTCCTCGCCGGCCCGGAACGCCTCCTACGAGCCGTCGGGTTTTGTCCAGACGACTCGCCGGAGGCGAATGACATCGTTGTCGTTCGTCGCCTAGACTGACCACAGTCCGCCCGGCACGGGTGGGCGTGGGGTCGAGGAGGAGATGGCAGATGGATGCCGCGAAGCACATCGCAGCCGAGCAGGGGACTGCTGCCGGGCTGAGCCAGCGGGACCGCGAGATCCTCGAGTTCGAGCGGCACTGGTGGAAGTACGCCGGCGCCAAGGAGCAGGCCGTCCGCGAGAAGTTCGACATGTCCTCGACCCGCTACTACCAGGTGCTCAACGCCCTCATCGACCGTGCCGAGGCCCTCGAGGCCGACCCGCTGCTCGTCCGCCGCCTCCGGCGTCTGCGCGCCTCGCGCCAGCGCCAGCGCTCCGCCCGCCGCCTCGGCTTCGAGATCTGACACCGCGAGACCTGTCCACTCACTCACGATCGGCTTCCTTCCCCATGGCCTTCTTCCCCAGTTCCGGCCGACTCCCGTCCCGCCGTCCCCGTGACGAGCGAGGCGTGGCCTTCCCCTCTCCGCTCGTGATGCTCTCGGTCCTCGCCGTCGCGATGGCCTCCATCACCTTCGTCGCCACCCGCGACCAGGCGCCCACCGAGCGCCGGGTCGAGACCGCCACCATCGCCAGCGCCGAGCAGACGCCCAGCGCCGAGCCCACGGCGAAGCCCACGAAGGAGCCGAAGCCCGAGCCGCGCGTCAAGCGCGGCGAGGTCTACGTCGAGGTCTACAACAGCTCCGGGATCAAGGGCCTGGCCGCGAGCACGGCCGAGAAGGCCACCACCGTCGGCTGGGCGGTCGTCGGGGAGGACAACTGGTACGGCGTCGTCCCCACCACGACGGTCTACTTCCCCCCGCGGCTCAAGGCCGCCGGCAAGCAGCTCGCGCTCGACCTGGGCATCCGTCGGACCGCACCGGCTGTCGGTGAGATGAAGCGCGACCGCCTGACGATCATCCTCACCACCGACGACCCCCAGTAGCCCGCTGCGGCGGGACGGTTCGCCGGCCCCCGCCGCCGCGTGGTTGGCTGGTGCCATGGAGTTCACCTCCGACGACGCGCGCGCCCACTACGACGCCGTACGCGACGTCCTCTCCGGTGTGGTGGTCGGTCTCGACTTCGACGGCACCTTGTCCCCGGTGGTCGACGACCCCGAGGCGGCACGCCTGCACCCCGGTGCCCCCGGCGCGCTCCTCGAGCTCGCCGAGGCGGTCCGCGCCGTCGCGGTGATCACCGGCCGCCCCGCCCGGCAGGCGATCGCGATGGGCGACCTCGACGCCCTCGGCAACGTGATGCTCGACCGCGGCGCGGAGCTCTTCGTCTTCGGCCAGTACGGCAACGAGCGCTGGTCGGCGACCGAGCAGCGGATCCGCTCGCCGCGCCCCCCGGCGGGCCTGGCCAGCTTCGAGCGTGAGCTGACGTCGGTGCTGCGCGGCGCCGACGCCGCCGACGCCTTCATCGAGCAGAAGGGCCTCGCGGTCGCGGTCCACACCCGTCGGATGGCCGACCCGGCCGGTGCCTTCGCACGCCTCGTCGCTCCGATCACCGACCTCGCCGGACGCCACCACCTGACCGTCGAGCCGGGCCGCAACGTCATCGAGGTGCGCTCGGGCGACATGCACAAGGGCCATGCGCTGCGCACCTTCGTGTCCGAGCAGGAGGCCGACGGAGTGATCTTCGGTGGTGACGACCTCGGCGACGTGGAGGCCTTCGAGGCCGTCCGCGACCTGCGCGACGGCGGCCTGCCGGGCCTGGTCGTGTGCTCGGCGTCCACCGAGCAGCCCGGCCTCGTCGAGCTCGCCGACGTCGTCGTCGACGGCCCGGCCGGCGTGGTGGAGCTCCTCGGCGCACTGCTCTCCCGCCGCTGACCGCAGGTCGGACCACCGCGATCCACATCGTGGACTCAGTGTGCGCATCGTGAGACGGCCCGCCTAGGGTTGACCTTGCTCATCACGAGGGACTGAGGGAACGGCCCGTAGAAGTCCCGGCAACCACCCATGAGCCTCCTGTCCGGACCCCGTCCGGCGGACATGGGAGCAGGTGCCAAATCCGACCCACGCGAGAGTCGCGGGGACAGATGAGGAGGAGGACTTCATGAGCACCCTGTTGGACGAGAACACGACGCACACGTTGCGCGAGGGTGCCTTCGGCCACGCCCGCGCCCTGGCCTGCCGAGAGTGCGGCCACGAGGTCGCCCTCGGCCCCTCGTACGCCTGTCCGGAGTGCTTCGGCCCCCTCGAGGTGGGCTACGACTTCCCGACCGTGACCCGCGAGGAGATCGCCGCGGGTCCGGCCAACATCTGGCGCTACAAGGCGCTGCTGCCGGTGCCCTCCGACATCGAGCAGAGCCCCAACACCGAGCCCGGCTTCACCCGGCTGCTGGAGGCGAGGAACCTCGCCCGCGAGCTGGGCATCGAGAAGCTGTGGGTGAAGGACGACTCCACCAACCCCACCAACTCCTTCAAGGACCGCGTCGTGGCCTGCGCCTTGAGCGCGGCCCGCGAGCTCGACGCCAAGGTCTTCGCCTGCCCCTCCACCGGCAACCTGGCCAACGCGGTCGCCGCGGCCGGCGCCCGCGCCGGCATGAAGACCGTCGTCTTCATCCCGAGCAACCTCGAGCAGCCCAAGCAGGTCAACTCCGCCGTCTACACCGACCGCCTCGTCGCGGTCGACGGCAACTACGACGACGTCAACAAGCTCGCCTCGGAGATCGCCGGCGAGGAGGAGGGCTGGGCGTTCGTCAACGTCAACGTCCGCCCCTTCTACGCCGAGGGCTCCAAGACGCTGGGCTACGAGATCGCCGAGCAGCTCGGCTGGCGCCTGCCCGACCAGGTCGTCATCCCGGTCGCGTCCGGCTCGCAGCTGACCAAGGTCGACAAGGCGTTCCGCGAGCTGGTCGCGCTGGGCCTCGTCGAGGACAAGCCCTACCGGATCTTCGGCGCCCAGGCCACGGGCTGCTCGCCGGTCTCGGTGGCCTACAAGGCCGGCACGGATGCGATCCGCCCGGTGAAGCCGGACACCATCGCCAAGAGCCTCGCCATCGGCAACCCCGCCGACGGCATCTACGTCCTCGACGTGTGCCGTCGCTCCGGTGGCGCGGTGGAGGACATCACCGACGACGAGGTCCGCGACGCGATCGTCCTGCTCGCGCGCACCGAGGGCATCTTCACCGAGACCGCCGGCGGCACCACGGTGGGCGTGCTGAAGAAGCTCGTCGAGACCGGTCAGCTCGACACCTCGCTGGAGACCGTCGTCATCAACACCGGCCACGGGCTCAAGACCCTCGACGCGGTCTCCGACCGGGTCGGCGCCGCAGCCACCATCGCACCCAGCTATGACGCCTTCGTCGCGGCTGGCATCGTCTGAGAGGGAACACCAGCATGAGCGTCTCGGTCCGCATCCCGACCATCCTGCGCACCTACACCGGCGGCCAGTCCGAGGTCAGCGCCGAGGGCGACACCCTCGCCGCGGTCCTCGACGACCTCGACGCGAGCTACGCCGGCATCAAGGGGCGCATTCTCGACGAGTCGGGTGCGCTGCGCCGGTTCGTCAACGTCTACGTCGGCAACGACGACGTGCGCTTCCTCGACGACCTCCAGACCGCGACCCCCGACGGGGTCCAGGTCTCGGTGATCCCGGCGGTCGCCGGCGGCTGAGCCGACCTCACGGGGCGCGTACGTCGACCACGGCGGCGTTGCCGCGCCCGTCGATGCGCACCTCCGCGACGGCGCCGTCGCGCAGCAGGTCCTCGGTCTCGCGGGCGGTGTCCTGGGGCAGGAAGAGGCTCTCGATCCCGCACCTGATCTGCCACGAGCGGTCGTCGCACGCCAGGTAGGGCCCGGTGTCCGGGCGCTCGCGGGTCCAGTCCGTGGCGACCCAGGTCCCGTCCTGCTCGGTGAGGGTGATGAAGACGTCACCCTGCTCGCCGTCGTCGAGCGCGCCCGGTCCCGGGTCGCCTGCGGACTGCGAGTCGTCGTGGCGCAGCCCGGGGTAGTCGAGGGCGACGTACGCCCCCCGGAAGGGGTCGATCGGATCGAGGGGGGCGACCTCGAGGAGGTAGGTGTCGCCGGTGAGGCGGGCGGAGAGCTGGGGGCCCACTGCGACGCCGGCCAGGACGAGCTGGCTGACGGCGATGACGCCGGTGACGAGGACGTGCTTCATCGGGGTGCTCCTGATGCAGGGGTGGCCGAGCCACCGGGTGAGTCGTCGACGAGGACCTGGGCGAGCTCGCGACGGGCACGGTCGAAGAGGAAGCCGGTGCCGAGGAAGACCGTGCCGAGCACGACGAACAGCCAGGCGCCGGTGACGATCGGGGCGAAGACGGCGAAGCTCTGGAAGGTCGTGAAGACGACCAGCCCGACCATCGCCATCGCGGTGAGGGGCGGGTGGTCGCGAACCGTGCCGAGCGCGACCAGGGCGACGGCGAGGACGACGTAGGCCAGGACCGAGACCGCCGCGTGCAGCCAGTCGGCCGTGTCGATGTCGGAGGTGTCGGTGCTGGTGGTCCACGTCGTTAGCGCGATGGCCACGCCGAGCACGGCGAGCGCGCCCAGCGGCTCCAGCAGGCGCGTGCCCGGACGGGTCAGCACGGCACCCGCGACGGCCGCTGCTGCGGCGACGAGGACGACCACGAGCCACGTCGACCACACGACACCGTCCGAGCCGATCCCCGGGATCGCGGCCACGAACAGCGTGAGCAGCGCCATCGCGCCGGCGACGGTCCGCCACGTCCAGGCGAAGGGAGCGATCCAGCCGTCGTGCAGCACAGCCAGGCCCGAGGCGAGGGCCGCGGCGGCGCCGAGCAGGACCACGACGGTGAGTCCGCTGGGGCTGTCCCAGAGCGGCTGGGCGAACCACCACGCGACGCCGGTGGCGACGCCGACGAGGAACGGCATGGAGGCCCGGACCAGGTAGCCGTGGAGCAGGGTGCCCGCCGCCCACAGCCCGAGGAGGCGGGGTTCGAAGGCCGGCACCTGCAGCGACTGTGCAGCCTGGAAGATCACCGCTCCGGCGCCGAGGGCGGCCATGAGGCGTACGGCACCCACGAGCGGGGGTGAGGCCTTGCGGGCGGCGAGGGCCTCGCCCCCGGCGAGGAACGCCAGCCAAAGCAGGACCACCGCCGCGAAGCGGGAGGTGGGGGAGAGCTGGTCGAGGTTCGCCGCGACCAGCCAGATGACGCCGATGCCGACGAAGCCCCCGCCGAGCGAGAGCAGCACGCGGCCGATGCTGAGCCGGGCGTGGTCACCGGGCCGGTAGCGCGAGGAGATGAGCCGGGCCTGGTCGTCGTCGATGATCCCCTGGGACGTCCAGTCGTCGAGCTCGGCACGCAGCCAGGCGAGCTGGCGGGGCGGGACCGGCCGGGGGAGGGCGGGGGCGGATGGGTTCATACGTCCAGCGTGACGCGTTGCGCGGCTCCTGTGATGAGTACGTCGACCCACCTGTGTGGTGCCGTTGGGCCATTCGCCGGGCGGGGTTGACCGCCCGTTCAGGTCGACGTGGTTGAAACAGGGGTGATCGACGACGACCCCGGCCTCCGGTTCACCCGCGCCGGAGTGGCGCTGACCCTCGCAGGGGGCGTCGCCGGCGCGACGGCGTACGCCGCCCGCACGCTCCTGCACCGTCAGGCGGCCCAGGCGCGCCGGGCGATCGGAAAACCCCTCGGGGAGCAGGCGCCGCTCGCGGACCGGCACTACCGCAAGAAGCTCGGTCGGCCGGTCGACCTGCTGGTGCTCGGGGACTCCATCGCAGCGGGGCTGGGGGCCGATCGGGCCAAGCACACCCTCGGCGGCCGTCTGGCGCGCGGCATCGCCCGCAGCGCAGGGCGCTCGGTGCGGCTGCGCACGGCGGCCGTCGTCGGCTCGGAGAGCAGCATGCTGGCCGACCAGCTCACTGCGCTGCCCGAGTCCTACCGCCCCGACGTCGCGGTCATCGTCGTCGGCGGCAACGACGTCACCCACCGGGTCCCGGTGGCGGAGTCCGTGGCGCACCTCGGGGCCGCGGTCGACGCGCTGCGCGCACGCGGCGCCGAGGTGGTGGTGGGCACCTGCCCGGACCTCGGGGCGCTGCGGCCGGTGCCGCAGCCGTTGCGCGCGCTGGGCTCGCGCGCCTCCCGGCAGCTCGCGCAGGCCCAGCGCGCGACGGCCCTGGCCAGGGGGGCGCGCGTGGTCTCGCTGTCCCACGTGGTCGGGCCGTTCTTCATCAAGAACCCCGACGAGATGTTCAGCCTGGACCGCTTCCACCCGAGCGCGCAGGGCTACAAGCGGACGGCCAAGGCGATGCTCCCCTCGGTCCTTGCCGCCCTCGGGGTGGTCGACGTCGTGCCGTTCGGGCACCACGCACCCGGGGTGGGTCGCTCAGGCTAGGGTTCCCGGGTGCGCACCACTGCTCGTCGAGCCGGCCAGGCGGTCAAGAAGGCTGCCCGGAAGACGGCCGAGAAGACGGCCCGGAAGTCCGGTCGCATGCGGGCGCCCCGCGAGTCGGCTCCGGCTCCGGACGACGCCAAGGCCGAGCGGCGGCGTCGCCTGCTCGCGAGCAACCTGACCGAGCTCGCGATCGAGTTCCGCACCGACAAGTGGGGCGTGCACAAGTACACCCCGCACTACGAGCGGCACCTCGAGCACCTGCGTCGCGACTCCTTCACCCTGCTCGAGCTGGGCATCGGCGGCTACAAGAAGCGTCGCCGCAGCGGTGCCTCGATGAAGATGTGGCGCTGGTTCTTCCCGCGCGCCACCATCGTCGGCCTCGACATCGAGGACAAGACGTGGCTGACCCGCGGGCACATCCACGCCTACCTCGGTGACCAGACCGACCCCGAGGTCCTCCAGCGCATCATCGACGAGCACGGCGCCCCGATGGTCGTGATCGACGACGGCAGCCACATCCCGGCCCACGTGCGCGAGTCGTTCCGGATCCTCTTCCCGCTGCTGCCCGACGGGGCGATCTACTGCATCGAGGACACCCAGACGTCCTACTGGCCGGCATGGGGCGGCCAGCTCGACCCGCGCGCGCCCGGCACCTCGATGGACCTCGTGAAGGACCTCGTCGACGGCCTCAACCACGAGGAGTTCCTCATCGAGGGCTACGAGCCGACCTACACCGACCAGTGGGTGCGCGCCGTGCACTGCTACCACAACCTCGTCGTCATCGAGAAGGGCGACAACCGCGAGGGCACCAACCGCGACGCCGTCGCCCACGAGCTCTACGGCGCGTCCGAGCTGCCCCGGGCATGAGCGCCTCCCACCCGACCGTCCTGCTCGCCACCAGCGGCGACCTGCCGCACGGGGAGCCCGGTGCCGCGGCTCTCGACGCCGCCCTCGCCCAGCGTGGCCTCCACGCCACGTGGGCGCGCTGGGACGACCCGGAGGTCGACTGGGGCGCCGCCGACCTGGTGGCGCTGCGCTCGACCTGGGACTACGTCACCCGCCACGGCGCGTTCGTGGCGTGGACGCAGTCCCTCGACCAGTCCCGGCTGCTCAACGGCGCCGACGTCTTCGCCTGGAACCACGACAAGCGCTACCTCACCGACCTCGGCGACCTGCCGGTCGTCCCGACGCTGCTCGCCGACGACCGGGCCGGGCTCGTGGACGGCGTACGCCGCTTCGGCACCGCCGTGGTCAAGCCGCGCGTCGGCGCCGGCGGCGCGGGCCTCCTCGTCGTCACCGACCCCGAGGACGACCGCCTCGGACGCCCGGTGCGCAGCCACCCGGACTACCCGGAGGTCGGTGGCCCCTGGGTGGTCCAGCCGCTGGTGGAGTCGATCCGCACGCACGGCGAGGTGTCGGTCTACGTCATCGACGGGCGGATCACCCAGCGCTTCGACAAGCAGCCGGGCGCGGGCGACGTACGGGTCAACGAGGAGTTCGGCGGCCGGGTGCGTGCCGCGGACACCGGTGACGTCGCCGACCTCGTGATGCAGGCGTACGACGACCTCGCCGCGCGGTTCGCACGGCCGATGGACTACCTCCGTGTCGACCTCCTGCGCTGGCAGGACGCGTGGGTCGTCAGCGAGCTCGAGCTCATCGAGCCAGGGCTCTACCTCGACGTCTCGACGGCCAACGCCGGGCCCTTCGCCGACCTCGTCGCAGCGCGCACGCGTCCCCGGTCGGTCTAGACACTTCGCCGGGTCACGGCCAGGGCGGGCCCTGCTGCGCTACGTTCCCTCCAGCCTGTCTCCGTCTGGGGGCGAGGACAGGCTGAACCCGGCACTGGGGCCGGGGGATCAATTCAGTGCGTCGCAGGGGGTGACTCCGGCTTCGCACGTGCGGGAGGAACTTGTCATGCCCATTTCTCGGCGCCGCGGCGAACGCGGCGCATCAGCAGTGGAGTTCGCACTCGTCGTGCCACTCCTCCTGGCGATCCTCTTCGCGATGATCGACTTCGGGTTCGCGATCAACCGCTACACGATGCTCAACAACGCCACCCGTGAGGGAGTGCGGGCCGCCAGCCTCAGCGCCAGCGGGAGCGAGGTCGACAAGGTCGTCAACGACGCGCTGTCCGACCTGAAGGGCAAGGTCACCGTCAGCGTGACCTGCCAGACGCCCCTCGGCGGCACCTGCGGCTCGTGGGACGCCAACCACACGACCGGCGGCGTCGCTGTGGTCACCACGACCTATCAGCACGCCTGGCTGACGCCGGTCGGCAAGGCCATCTCGTCGACGCTCACGCTCACCAAGACCAGCCAGATGAGGATCGAGTGATGCGGGCGCTGCGCACGCGGCCGGCGCGTGGTCGCGAGGAGGACGAGGGGGCGGTCGCCATCCTGGTCGGCCTGCTGGCCATCGTGATCTTCGCCTGCGCCGCACTGGCCGTCGACATCGCCTCGCTGTCGATGGAGCGGCAGAAGCTGCACGACCACGTCGACTCCGCGGCCCACGCCGGCGCCTTCGAGCTGCCCTCCAGCGGCAGCTCGGCCAGGACCTGGGCGGTCACCATGGCCAAGCGCCAGGACTCGACGATGACGCCTGACACCGACCTGTTCTGCGTCGTCGCGTCGACGGGGTCGAGCAGGCAGGTCGCCCCGGGCCAGATCCCGGCGACGTGCGACCCCGGGACCTACAACGGCGCCTCGGTGCGCTGCAACACCAAGATCTGTTCCATCCCCTGCCCGACCAGTGCGCGCTGCAACACGATCCGGGTCAGCGACGCCAAGGACGTCGACTACGACTTCGCGCCGATCATCGGCCAGAAGAGGGGCACCACGGGGTCCGTGTCGTCGGCAGCCTGCAAGGGCTCGTGCGGAGACACCCTGCCCAATCCGATGGACATCGTGATCATGGCCGACCGCACCACCAGCATGTCGGACACCCACCGCGAGCAGATGAAGACCGCGATCGTGGACAGCCTCGGGGTCATGGACCCGACGCTGCACTACGTCGCGTTCGGCGCCCTGCACAAGAGCAAGACGTCGGGATCGTGCGCCACCGCGGCGACGTCCGCCTCGGACGGGGTCACCGGTGGAGACTGGATCGCGGTGCCGTTCACCAACGACTACAAGGCCAACCGCGACTCCGGCATCAACAGCAGCAGCAAGCTGGTCAAGGGCGTGCAGTGCATGCCGAGCGGCGCCGTGTCGGGTCTGTCCACGGGTTCGTACGGCACCCACCTCGCTTCAGCGATGAAGGGAGCCGCGCGCTACCTGCTCGGCAAGCAGCCCAACAACCTCACGTCACTGCCGAAGCGGCCCGGCACGCCGAAGAAGGTCATCATCTTCGAGACCGACGGCCAGCCCGACGAACTGGTGAAGACCGGGTCGACGTCGCTCGACGACAGCTCCGACCTCGGGGCGGACCGCAACTTCTTCGGCAACGGCAACGGCCAGAGGGGCTGCGACAACTTCAACCAGGTCTCGCAGTACGCCAAGGACAACAACATCACCGTGCTGGTGATCGGCTTCGGCGACGCCAACACCGCCTCCTGCGAGAAGCCGGTCACGTCCGGCGGCGCTGCGCGGACCCCCCGGTCGCCGTGGGTGCGCGACTACCTGGCGAAGGCGGCGTCCCCCGGTGCGAGCGGGGCTCCGAGCAAGGCGGAGAGCGACTGCTCGACGAACGCCGAGCGGGTCGCGGAGAACAAGGACGGCGACTACTACTTCTGCGCCGTCTCGGGCTCGGAACTCGGTCCGATCTTCGCCACGGCGATCGTCGCCGTCACGGAGAGCATCCGACTCATCGAGATGCCCTGAAGGACTGTCGGGGAGGACGCGGGCGGGGTGGTCCACGGGGCTGCTCCGCCCGCGCTTCGGCGTTTGCACTCTCGAGGGTCGAGTGCTAAACATGATGCTGGCACTCTCGTCACGAGAGTGACAACGACCCAGGTGACGCTGAGGTCCGCAGAAGCCGGCGGGAATGGATCGCCGGCGGAGCGGACCGTCCGTCGCGGGCAGCCCGCCTGGCGTCGACACACAGACTCACGTCGATAGGAATCGCACGCGATATGGCCAAGCTGATTGCTTTCAACGAGGAGGCCCGCCGCGGCCTCGAGCGAGGGATGAACACCCTCGCCGACGCGGTGAAGGTCACCCTCGGCCCCAAGGGCCGCAACGTCGTCCTGGAGAAGAAGTGGGGCGCCCCCACGATCACCAACGACGGTGTCTCGATCGCCAAGGAGATCGAGCTGGAGGACCCCTACGAGAAGATCGGCGCCGAGCTGGTCAAGGAGGTCGCCAAGAAGACCGACGACGTCGCCGGTGACGGCACGACGACGGCCACCGTCCTGGCCCAGGCCATGGTGCGCGAGGGCCTGCGCAACGTCGCGGCCGGCGCGAACCCCATGGGTCTCAAGCGCGGCATCGAGGCCGCCGTCGCCGCCGTGTCCGAGCAGCTGCTCGTGATGGCGAAGGACGTCGAGACCAAGGAGCAGATCGCCTCCACCGCGTCGATCTCCGCCGCTGACACCACCGTCGGCGAGATCATCGCCGAGGCGATGGACAAGGTCGGCAAGGAAGGCGTCATCACCGTCGAGGAGTCCAACACCTTCGGGCTGGACCTCGAGCTGACCGAGGGCATGCGGTTCGACAAGGGCTACATCTCGGCCTACTTCGCCACCGACCTCGAGCGCATGGAGGCCGTGCTGGAGGACCCCTACATCCTCATCGCCAACTCCAAGGTGTCGACGGTCAAGGACCTGCTGCCCCTGCTGGAGAAGGTCATGCAGTCCGGCAAGCCGCTGCTGATCATCGCCGAGGACGTCGACGGCGAGGCGCTGTCGACCCTGGTGGTCAACAAGATCAAGGGCACCTTCCGCTCCGTGGCCGTCAAGGCCCCGGGCTTCGGTGACCGCCGCAAGGCCATGCTGCAGGACATCGCGATCCTCACCGGCGGCCAGGTCATCTCCGAGGAGGTCGGCCTCAAGCTCGAGTCGGCCGGTCTCGAGCTGCTCGGTCAGGCCCGCAAGGTCGTCATCACCAAGGACGAGACCACCATCGTCGAGGGCTCGGGCGACCAGGGCCAGATCGAGGGACGGGTCAACCAGATCCGTGCCGAGATCGAGAAGTCGGACTCCGACTACGACCGCGAGAAGCTGCAGGAGCGCCTCGCCAAGCTGGCCGGCGGCGTGGCCGTCATCAAGGTCGGCGCGGCCACCGAGGTCGAGCTCAAGGAGCGCAAGCACCGCATCGAGGACGCCGTCCGCAACGCCAAGGCCGCGGTCGAGGAGGGCATCGTCGCCGGAGGCGGCGTGGCGCTCGTCCAGGCTGCTGCCACCGCGTTCGACAAGCTCGACCTGACCGGCGACGAGGCCACCGGCGCGAACATCGTCCGCGTCGCGACCTCTGCCCCGCTCAAGCAGATCGCCATCAACGCCGGCCTCGAGGGCGGCGTCGTGGCGGAGAAGGTCGCGAACCTGGAGGCCGGTCACGGCCTCAACGCCGCGACCGGCGAGTACGTCGACATGATCGCCGAGGGCATCATCGACCCGGCGAAGGTCACCCGCTCGGCGCTGCAGAACGCTGCGTCGATCGCCGCACTGTTCCTCACCACCGAGGCCGTCGTGGCCGACAAGCCGGAGAAGGCGCCGGCCATGGGTGGCGGCGACGGCGGCATGGGCGGCATGGGCGGCATGGACTTCTGATCGGATCGCCACCGCTCCACAGCATCACAGCAAGGCCCCCGCTGCGGCGGGGGCCTTGCTGCGTCCCGGGCGTCGCGCCCCCGCTGGTATCAATGGCGCATGCGCCTCCCTGTTCCCGGCCCCCGTGACGTGCTCTCCGCCCTCGAACGAGGAGGCGAGCAGGTCGAGGCGCTCCTGGGCGCCGTGCCGCGGGTGCTGTCGCTGCTCGACCAGGCCGAGGCGCTCGTGGCGCGGGCGGCCGGCATCGTGGACCGTGTGGACGCCGTCGCGGACGCGGCGACCGCCGAGGTGGTGCGCGTGGGAGCCGTCGTAGACGCGGCGACCGCCGAGGTGGTGCGCGTGGGAGCCGTCGTGGACGCGGCGACCGCCGAGGTGGCGCGCGTGGGCGGGGTCGTGGACGCGGCTGCGACGCAGATCGGACGCGCGGACGCGGTGCTCGGTGACGTCGGGGTCCAGGTGGGTCGCGCGGCGGTCCTGATCGACCTCCTCGAGCCGTCGCTGACGACGCTCGAGCCCACCCTGCGGACGCTCGCCGACACCACGCACCCGGAAGAGGTCGCGGCGCTCGTGACACTCATCGACCACTTGCCGGCGGTGACGCTGCAGGTCGAGCGCGACATCCTTCCGGTCATGGCGAGCCTGGGGTCGGTGGCTCCCGACCTCCACGAGCTCCTCGACGTCTCGCGTGAGCTCAACGAGATCCTGGGCAAGATCCCCGGGATCGGACGCCTCAAGCGGCGGGTCGAGGAGGAGGACGACGGCGAGTGAGCCAGGGAACCCGACGGGCACCCGTCGCGTCGGAGTAGACGTGGGACGAAGCCGTCCCGCACGCCACACGAAGGGATGCCAGCCATGAGCCGCTACGAGAGCCGACTCCGCACTGACCGCCTGTTCCCCGGCCTCGCGCTCGCACTCGCGCTCGCCTTCACCGGCTGCGGGTCGGACGAGGACGCAGCGACGTCCACGGACTCCGCCGCGAGCGACAGCCCGGACCCGGCGGGCGAGGAGACCCTCGCCCTGACGGCCGACGGTGCCGCGGCCGCGAAGTGCGCGGTGCCGGTCCCCGACACGCTGGCCACCTTCGACACCGCCTTCGCCGGCACGGTCACCGCGCTCGACGGCGGCACGGCGACGCTGAGCGTCGACCAGTGGTACGCCGGTGGCGACGTCGCGGACACCGTGACCGTCACCTCTCCGAGCGAGCAGCTCCAGGACCTGCTCCTGGCGGTCGAGTTCCAGGAGGGCCGGTCCTACCTCGTGAGTGCCGAGGGCGACCAGGTGACGCTGTGCGGCTACTCCGGCGAGGCTGACCCGGAGATGCAGGCGCTCTATGCCGAGGCCTTCGGCGGCTGAACCTCCCTCCGCGTCAGCTCGGCTTCGGAGCTCCCTTGCGGGCGTAGCGGCGCCAGGTGATGGCCACGCACATCACCGCCCACGCGACGCCGATGGCGTAGAACGTCGTCGGGCCGAGCGTGGTGACTCCGATCCCGAAGAAGAAGGGGCCGAAGGCCGCGATCGCCGCGGTCCACCCGATGACACCACCGGCCTGTCGCTTCTCGAAGATCATCGGCATCTGCTTGAAGGTCGAGGCGTTGCCGATGCCGGCGAACAGGAAGATGGCGAGCATCCCCCACAGGAACTGGTCGAAGCCGCGCTCGAGCGCAGCCGCTGAGCTGGTGTCCGGGGTCAGGGCGGGAAGGGTGAACGCGATCGAGACGATGAGTCCCACGCCCGAGACGAGCGTCCACACCGCGCCTCCCGTCCGGTCCGTCAACGGCGCGAAGAGAACCCGCGCGCCGGCTCCGACCAGCGGCCCGAGGAAGACGTACTTGACCACGTCGGGGACGGCGTAGCCGTCGATGAGCACCTGTGCCTCGGCGCCGGTGCCGGAGACGATGTCGGCGTTGCCGATGCCGTAGAGGTTCGCCATGAGGAGGCCGAACTGCGCGGCCAGGCCGGAGAACGTGCCGAACGTCATGATGTAGAGCAGCGTCATCAGCCACGTGTCCTTGTTGCCGAAGATGTCGAACTGCTGGCGCACGTTGGCCTTGATCGGAACCGACTTGAGCATCGTCCAGGCGAGCACCGATGAGAGGACCATCAAGGGGATCCAGATGAACGCGGCGTTCTGGTACCACACGTCCTGAGCCGCAGCGCCCGGCATCGAGATGGACTGGGTGGTGCCGAAGAAGGCGAGTGCGGAGAAGCCGATGAAGTACGGCGTGAGCAGCTGTACTGCCGAGACGCCGAAGTTGCCGAGCCCGGCTTGCAGGCCGAGGGCGGTGCCCTGCTTGGACTTCGGGAAGAAGTAGGAGGTGCTGGGCATGAACCCGGAGAACGCGCCACCCCCGATGCCGGCTAGGAAGGCCAGCACCATCAGCTCCCAGTAGGGCGCCGTCGGCTCCTGGACGCGCACCCCCCAGCCCAGCGTGGAGAAGATCAGCAGCAGCGAAGTGAGGGTCACCATCTTGCGCGTCCCCATCAGGGGAGGCAGGACCATCCAGACCAGGCGGAAGAGGCCGGCCGACAGCCCGGGCATCGCCGCCATCCAGTAGAGCTGGTTGGCGCTGAAGCTGTAGCCCAGCGGGTTGAGCTTGGGGATCAGGGCGCTCGGCAGGAACCAGGCGACGAACGCGAGGAACAGTGCGAAGGTGGTCACCCAGAGCGTCCGCCACGCGAGCGGCTTGTCCCAGGTCTCCTCGTTCTCGGGATCCCAGGACTCCAGCCACTCGCCACCGGACCGGGTCTCTCGGGTGGTGCTCACACCAGTGCCTCCTCGGGCGCTCGGACGACTGGGTTCTCCGAGTGCGGGCTCTCCAGGTGGCGGGCCAGCTCGGGGGACTCCTGGTGCAGCATGTGGACGACCGTCCAGTGCATCCACACGGCGCACACCGCCGTGAGCACGAACAGGACGAAGAAGGTGCTGGACGGGAAGCCGGACCAGGACTTGGTGTAGGCGAACAACGGCGGGAGAGCGAAGCCCCCCAGCCCGCCCAGCATCCCGACCAGCCCGCCGACGGCGCCGACATTGCGAGGGAAGTACTCCGGGATGTGCTTGAAGACGGCGGCCTTGCCGATTCCCATCGCGCAGCCCAGCAGGAAGACCAGCACGACGAAGGGCACCAGCCCCAAGGTGTACGCGAGGTGCTGGGTCTGTGAGCCGTCCGGGTGGCTGATGACGATGTGCCCGTTCGGCATCATCAGCAGCCCGGTCGTGACGAGCATGGCCGCGAAGGTCCAGTAGATGACCCGGCGAGCCCCGAACCGGTCGGAGAGCGTGCCGCCGAAGGGCCGTAGCAGCGAGGCCGGGAAGATGTAGGTCGCGGTGAGCAGCGCAGCGGTCTGCAGGCTCACGTCGAAGTTGTCCATGTAGTAGGTCGGCAGCCACGCGGCGAGAGCGACGTACGCGCCGAAGACGGCCACGTAGTAGAGGCTGAAGCGCCACACCCGCACCTGGCTCAGTGGACGCACCTGCTCGCGCAGCGGCTGGCCCGTGCCGGGGGCACGGTCCTCGCTCGGCGTGCCGAACCACACCAGCGCGGCCATCACGACCAGCAGGACGGCGTACACGACAGGCACGAGCCGCCACCCGCCGTCGACGAACCCGAAGTAGGTCGCCCCGGCGGTGCCGGCGATCAGCGGCGGTCCGATGAACTTGGTGACAGAAGCGCCGACGTTGCCTGCGCCGAAGAGGCCGAGGGCGAATCCCTGGTGCTCGCGCGGCTGCCACGCCGAGTTCCACGCGATGCCGGCGGAGAAGGCGTTGCCGGCGAAGCCGACGAGGAAGGCGAGCACGAGGAGCGTCGCGTAGGACTCGACGCGGGAGACCAGGAAGGCCGGCACGGCGGTCGCGAGCAGCAGGGCAGTCAGCACCTTGCGGCCGCCGATCCGGTCCGTGAGCATGCCTGTCGGCAGCCGCCACAGCGACCCGTTCAGCGCCGCCACCGCGACCACCCATGACAGCTGCACCTCGGTCAGCCCGAACTCCGTCTGGATCGGTTTGCCGAGGATGCCGAACATCAGCCACACGGCGAACATCAGGGTGAACGCCACCGTGGACAGCCACAGCACCCGGCTCCGACCAGTGGTCGTCTCGCTCATCTGGGTCCCTTCGGGTCGAGGCGGACGCTGTCCACCATGGCGGAATCTAGGGCGGTCCGGAACCGTCTCGGGAACTGTCGGGACCTAGGTCCCGGGACCGCAGGACCTAGTTCCCGACAAGGTCGACAGGGGTGGCTGGAGACCGCTCGCCACGCCTAGGGTCGAGTGGCGGGGGCTGTCCCGCCCTGCGTGCGGAGCAGACCATCGGACCGAAAGGCGTCCACGTGACCGACCTCGAGAATCAGCTGCAGAGGGCCCTGATCGGTGGGCGCCGATTCTTCACCAAGGCCGAGGTCAGCGACGACCAGCGCACCCTGCACAAGAGGGGCGGGCGCGAGGGTGATGTGTTCTACCGGGACCGGTGGAGCCACGACAAGGTGGTCCGCTCGACGCACGGGGTGAACTGCACCGGGTCCTGCTCGTGGAAGGTCTACGTCAAGGACGGCATCATCACGTGGGAGGCGCAGCAGACCGACTACCCGAGTGCAGGGGCCGACCGTCCTGAGTACGAGCCCCGCGGCTGCCCACGCGGCGCCGCGTTCAGCTGGTACACCTACAGCCCCACTCGCGTGCGCTACCCCTACGTCCGCGGCGTGCTGCTCGACATGTATCGCGCGGCCAGGCAGCAGCACGGCGACCCGGTCGTGGCGTGGGGCTCGATCGTGCAGGACGAGGAGAAGGCGCGGGCGTACAAGAAGGCCCGGGGCAAGGGCGGCCTGGTCCGCGCGTCGTGGGAGGAGGTCGCCGAGATCATCGCCGCAGCGCACGTCTACACGGTCAAGCGATGGGGGCCCGACCGGATCGCCGGGTTCTCGCCGATCCCCGCCATGTCACCGGTCTCCTACTCCTCGGGCTCGCGCTTCCTCGAGCTCATCGGCGCCCCGATGCTGTCGTTCTACGACTGGTACGCCGACCTGCCGAATGCCTCGCCCCAGATGTTCGGTGACCAGACCGACGTTCCGGAGTCGGGCGACTGGTGGGACGCGGGCTACCTGATGATGTGGGGCTCCAACGTCCCGACGACGCGGACGCCGGACGCACACTGGATGACCGAGGCGCGCTACCGCGGCCAGAAGGTCATCGCCGTCGCGCCCGACTACGCCGAGAGCGTGAAGTTCGCCGACGAGTGGGTCAGCCCGGCGCCGGGCACCGACGGGGCGCTCGCGATGGGGATGGGGCACGTCATCCTCAAGGAGTTCTTCGTCGACAGCACCACGCCCTTCTTCGCCGACTACACCAAGCAGTTCACCGACCTGCCGCACCTGGTGTGTCTCGAGCCCTCCCCGGACGGGTCGTACCGTCCCGGCAAGTTCCTCGTCGAGGGCGACCTGGGCGGGACGAGCGAGAACGCCATGTGGAAGCCCGCGCTCATCGACGCCGGCACCGGAGAGGTGCGGATCCCGCACGGCTCGATCGGGGACCGCTTCGGCGAGGAGGGCGTCGGGAAGTGGAACCTCGAGCTGGGCGACATCGACCCCGCGCTGACCATGTACCGCGACCACCAGGGCGGCACCCGAGAGGCCGTCGAGGTCGAGCTCCCGCGCTTCGACGCCGCCGACGGCAAGGTCGTCCACGAGCGCCGCGGGGTCCCGGTGGCCCGCGTGGGCGAACGCGTCGTCACCACCGTGCTCGACCTCCTGCTCGCGCAGTACGGCGTGGAACGCGAGGGTCTGCCGGGACAGTGGCCCCGCGCCGATGGCGACGACCCGCACGGCTACGACGACCCGGCCGTGCCGGCCACCCCCGCGTGGCAGGAGCAGCACACCGGGGTCCCCGCGAGCCAGGTCACGCGGCTCGCGCGGGAGTGGGCGCAGAACGCCATCGACAGCAAGGGGCGGGGGATGATCCTGCTGGGGGCGGGGGTCAACCACTGGTTCCACTCCGACCAGATCTACCGCGCGATCCTGCTGCTCACCACGATCACCGGCACCCAGGGCCGCAACGGCGGCGGCTGGGCGCACTACGTGGGGCAGGAGAAGATCCGCCCGATCATGGGCTTCCAGCACATGGCCTTCGCCCTGGACTGGCACCGACCGCCGCGCCACATGAACCAGACGGCTTACTGGTACGTGAACACCTCCCAGTACCGCTACGACACGTTCAGCGCCGACGACCTCGATGCCGCGACGGGGATCTTCGCGGGACGGTCGGTGATGGACCTGCTGGCCCAGTCGGTGCGACTGGGCTGGTCGCCGTCGTACCCGACGTTCGACCGGAGCAGCCTCCAGCTCGCCGACGACGCGGACGCCGCCGGGATGGACGCCCCGGCCTACGTCGCGCAACAGCTGAAGGCCGGCACCCTCCGCTTCGCGGTGGAGGACCCCGAGCACGAGGACAACCATCCGCGGATCCTGTCGCTGTGGCGCTCGAACCTGCTGGGGTCCTCGGCCAAGGGCAACGAGTACTTCCTGCGCCACCTGCTCGGCACCGATTCGGCGGCGACCGCCGTCGAGGCCCCGCCCGACCAGCGACCGCGTGACGTCGAGTGGCCCGAGAAGGCCGCTGAGGGCCGCCTCGACCTGCTGTTGACCATCGACTTCCGGATGACCTCCTCGACGATCTTCAGCGACGTCGTGCTGCCGGCGGCCACCTGGTACGAGAAGCACGACCTGTCGACCACCGACATGCACCCGTTCGTGCACTCGTTCAACCCCGCGATCGCGCCACCGTGGCAGACCAAGTCCGACTGGGACACCTGGAAGGTCATCGCCAAGAAGTTCTCCGAGCTCGCGGTGATCCACCTCGGGACGCGCAAGGACGTCGTCGCCAAGCCGCTGTGGCACGACACCCCTGAGGCGATGGCGAGCGAGCACGGGGTGGTGCAGGACTGGAAGACGGGCGAGGTCGACCCGGTCCCGGGCAAGACGATGCCGGTGATCGCGGTCGCCGAGCGCGACTACACCGCGATCTTCGACAAGATGACCTCGATCGGACCGCTCATGGAGAACGTCGGGATGCTCACCAAGGGCGTCGCCTACGACGTCAAGCGGGAGATCGACATCCTTCGCACGCGCAACGGCGTCGCTCGGGGTGGCGCCGGCGACGGGCAGCCCAAGGTCGAGACCGACATCCAGATGGCAGACGCGATCCTCCACCTCGCAGGGGTCTCCAACGGGCACCTGGCGACCCAGGGCTTCCGGTTCCTGGAGAAGCGGACCGGCACCGAGCTCGCCGACCTCGCTGCCGAGCACGAGGGCAAGCAGATCACCTTCGCCGACACCCAGGTCGCGCCGGTGCCGGTCATCACCTCGCCGGAGTGGTCCGGCTCGGAGTCGGGCGGGCGGCGCTACAGCCCCTTCACGATCAACATCGAGCGGAAGAAGCCCTTCCACACGCTGACCGGTCGTCAGCAGTTCTACGTCGACCACGACTGGTTCCTGGGGATGGGCGAGATGCTCCCGGTCTACCGGCCGCCGCTCAACATGACGGCGCTGTTCGGCGAGACCCCCATCGGCGAGCAGAATGAGCTGGGCGTCTCGGTGCGCTACCTGACCCCGCACAACAAGTGGTCCATACACTCCGAATATCAGGACAACCTGTTCATGCTCTCGCTCTCGCGTGGCGGGCAGTCGGTCTGGATGTCCGACCGGGACGCCGCCAAGGTCGGGATCAAGGACAACGACTGGATCGAGATGGTCAACCGTAACGGCGTCGTCGCGGCGCGCGCCATCGTGAGCCACCGGATGCCCGAGGGCACCGTCTACATGCATCACGCCCAGGACCGGCTCATCGACGTCCCCCTCACCGAGCGTGACGGCAAGCGGGGAGGCATCCACAACAGCCTGACGCGCATCCTGATGAAGCCCAACCACATCGTCGGCGGCTATGCCCAGCTGTCCTACTTCTTCAACTACATCGGCCCGATCGGCAACAACCGTGACGAGGTCACGATGATCCGCAAGCGGACCGCGAAGGTGGAGTACTGAGATGCGCGTGATGGCCCAGATGGCGATGGTGATGAACCTCGACAAGTGCATCGGGTGCCACACCTGCTCGGTGACCTGCAAGCAGGCCTGGACCAACCGGACCGGCATGGAGTACGTCTGGTTCAACAACGTCGAGACCCGGCCCGGACTGGGCTACCCCCGGACGTACGAGGACCAGGACGAGTGGCAGGGCGGGTGGGTCCGCAAGCTCAACGGCCGCCTCGACCTCCGCGCGGGTGGTCGGTGGAAGAAGCTGTTCACCATCTTCTCCAACCCCAAGCTGCCCTCGATCGAGGACTACTACGAGCCCTGGACCTATGACTACGAGACGCTCCTCAGCTCGCCGCAGACCGACACGTTCCCGGTGGCCCGGCCCAAGAGCCTGATCTCCGGCAAGAACATGTCCGTCGAGTGGTCGGCCAACTGGGACGACGACCTCGGCGGCTCGCAGGAGCACGCGGCACGCGACGTGATGCTCAAGGGCATCGAGGACAAGGTCAAGCTCGAGTTCGAGGAGACCTTCATGTTCTACCTGCCGCGCATCTGTGAGCACTGCCTGAATCCCTCCTGCGCCGCGTCGTGCCCCAGCGGCGCGATCTACAAGCGCGAGGAGGACGGCATCGTCCTGGTCGACCAGGACCGTTGCCGCGGCTGGCGGATGTGCGTCTCGGGCTGCCCGTACAAGAAGGTCTACTTCAACCACAAGACCGGCAAGGCCGAGAAGTGCACGTTCTGCTACCCGCGCATCGAGGTCGGGATCCCGACCGTGTGCTCGGAGACCTGTGTGGGTCGGCTGCGCTACATCGGGCTCATGCTCTACGACGCCGACGCAGTTCTCGAGGCTGCCGCGGTCGAGGACGAGCACGCCCTCTACGAGGCGCAGCGCGCGGTCTTCCTCGACCCCCGGGACCCCGAGGTCGAGCGATCGGCCCTCGCCGCGGGCATCGAGGCGGACTGGATCGAGGCGGCGAAGAAGTCGCCGGTGCTGCGTCTGATCACCGACTACAAGGTCGCCCTGCCCCTGCACCCGGAGTACCGCACGATGCCGATGGTCTGGTACATCCCGCCGTTGTCGCCCGTGGTGGACGTGGTCAGGGAGACCGGTGTGGACGCGGAGGACCGGAGCAACCTGTTCGCCGCGATCGACACCCTGCGGATCCCCGTCGAGTACCTCGCCAACCTCTTCACGGCGGGCGACGTCGAGCCCGTGACCGGGGTGCTCAAGAAGCTCGCTGCGATGCGGTCCTACATGCGCGACATCAACCTGGGGCGTGAGCCCGACGCGTCCATCCCCGCCGCCGTCGGCATGACCGAGGAGGAGATGTACGAGATGTTCCGCCTGCTGGCGATCGCCAAGTACGCCGACCGCTACGTCATCCCTCCGGCCCACGCGGAGCAGGCCCACGCGCTCGAGGAGCTGGCCACCGATTGCTCGGTCGACTTCGACGCTGCCGGCTCGTACTACGACCAGGCGCTGCTGGGCGAGGGTGCGGGCTACCCGACGCCGGTCGCGGTGGAGAACTTCCGGATGCTCCAGGACCGGCAGACTGCTGACACGGTCGCCTCGCCGGGCGACAAGTCGTCGCGGGTGAACCTCCTCAACTGGGACGGCAAGGGGACACCCGAGGGGTTGTTCCCCTCACGTGAGGACGGAGGCGATCGATGATGTTCCGGCGCAGGAGCACCCATGGTCGCCGCGAGGACGCGGCGAGGACCTGGGCCGTCTGCTCGGTCCTGCTCGACTACCCGACCGAGGAGCTGGTCTCCTCCCTCGACGAGCTCGAGGCACTGGTCGCCGACGACCCTCACCTCGTCCCGCTCATCGATCACGTGCGGGGGCGGACCCTCGCCGAGCTGCAGCAGGACTACGTCGCCACCTTCGACCACACCCGCAAGTGCGCGCTCTACCTCACCTACTTCGCCTACGGCGACACGCGCAGGCGGGGCGCGGCGCTCGTGGCCTTCAAGGAGGCCTACCGTCGCGGGGGCGTCGAGTGGTCCGAGGAGCATGGCGAGCTGCCCGACCACCTGTGCGCCGTGCTCCAGTTCGGCGCCACCGTCGACGTGGCAATCGCGCGCCAATTGCTGGAGGACCACCGGGCGGGGGTGGAGATGCTGCGCATCGCACTCGCCGGCTGGCGCAACGACGACGGCTCGGTGGGCTCGCCGTGGGCGGGTGCCCTGGCGGCCGTCTCGGGAACCCTGCGCGAGCTGGCCGGCGACGAGGCCGAGGCCGTGCGCCGTCTCGTCGAGCAGGGCCCCCCGGCCGAGGAGGTCGGACTGTCCGGCTACGGCGCGGACCCGGCCCTGTCCACCGGCCCGGCTCTGATCTCCACCGCGACGATCCCCGTAGGAGCCCCCCGATGACCGTGTTCCTGTGGGTGATCCTCCCCTACCTGTGCCTCGCGGTGTTCGCGGTCGGCCACGTCTGGCGCTACCGCTACGACAAGTTCGGCTGGACCACGCGGTCCTCCCAGCTCTACGAGGACCGGCTCCTGCGGTTGGGCTCGCCGCTGTTCCACTTCGGGATGCTCGGCGTGGTCGGTGGCCACGTCATCGGGCTGCTCATCCCCCGGTCGTGGACCGAGGCAGTAGGGATCGACGACCACCTCTACCACTACGCCGCCGTCGGCGGCGGGCTCGTCGCCGGCTTCATGGCGCTCGTGGGCATGGTGATCCTGATCTACCGCCGCCGCACCGTCGGGCCGGTGTTCTCCGCGACCACCGTGATGGACAAGGTGATGTACGCCTTTCTCGCCGCCGCCATCGTGCTGGGGATGTGGAACACGATCGCCGGGTCGATCTTCAGCCTCGGAGGGGAGTACAACTACCGCGAGGGCGTCTCGGTCTGGTACCGCTCCTTCCTTGCGTTCCAGCCGGACGCCGAGCTGATGGCGGCGGCCCCGATCGGGTTCCAGCTGCACGCCCTGGTGGCCTTCGGCCTGTTCGCGCTGTGGCCCTTCACCCGGCTCGTGCACGTGTTCAGCGCGCCGCTGGGCTACGTCACCAGGCCCTACATCGTCTATCGCTCCCGCGACGACCGGCCGCTGGGCAACGCCGCCACCCGCCGCGGCTGGGACCGGGTTGGCTGACGGACCGCACCACCCATGTCCACCTGCGCCACCCACGGAGGAGCGACCATGCAGAAGACGTCCCTGACCCACCTGGCCGACAACCAACTCGCCGAAGCCCGGGAGGCGAGCAGCGGCCGGTCCTCGGTCACCGTGTTCGGCGGGCGCGAGCACGACCTCCGTCAGACCCTGATCGCCCTCGCGGCCGGCCGGTCACTCGGCGAGCACGAGGCGCCGGGGGAGGCGACCCTGCAGGTCCTCATGGGCGCGGTGCGGCTCACCGCCGGTGAGGACGTCTGGGAGGGCAGCGCCGGTGACCACCTGGTGATCCCGCACCACCGCCACGACCTGCATGCCGACACCGACGCGGCGGTGCTCCTGACGGTCGCCACCCGCGCCTCAGCGGCCGGGCGCACCGTACGGTGACGCCATGACCGTCGGGCTCCTCCTCGCTGCCGGCGCAGGACGTCGCTTCGGTGGTCCGAAGGCGCTGGCCCGCGAGCCCGACGGCACGTCGTGGCTGCTCCGGTCGGTCCAGGCGCTGCGGCCCTGCGCCGAGGTCGTGGTCGTGCTCGGCGCCGAGGCGGAGCGGGCCGCCGCGCTGCTGCCGATGTCGGTCTCACGGATCCGTGCCGACGACTGGGCCGAGGGGATGGGCGCCTCGTTGCGCGCCGGTCTCCTCGCCCTCGACCCCACCGACCACGACGTCGCGCTCGTGTCGCTGGTCGACCTGACCGACGTCGACGCGGCCGTCGTGGCCCGCCTCGTCGCCGCGGCCGCCGGGCCCCACGTCCTCGCGCGGGCGGCGTACGACGGGGTGCCGGGGCACCCGGTGCTGATCGGTCGCGACCACTGGGCCGGCGTCGTCGCGACCGCGACCGGTGACCGTGGAGCGCGCGACTACCTCGCGTCCCACGAGGTCGCGCTGGTCGAGTGCGGCGACCTAGCCACCGGCGCCGACGTCGACACGCGCTGAGGCCCCGTCCGGCGGCCCAACGTCCGGCCAACGTGCCGGGTCGTAGCCTGACGCCATGGACCAAGGCATGGACTCCGCTGCAGACGTGGCCGCCCGGCTCGGCGCCACCGGGTACCTCGCCGACCAGGAGCTGGCCACGGTCGTCTTCCTGGCCTCGCGGATGCAGCGCCCGCTGCTGCTGGAGGGCGAGCCGGGCACCGGCAAGACCGCCCTCGCCGAGGCCCTGGCGCAGAGCCTCGACCTGCCCCTGGTCCGGCTGCAGTGCTACGAGGGGATCGACGCCAGCCAGGCGCTCTACGACTGGGACTTCCCGCGCCAGATCCTGCACCTGCGCGCACTGGAGGCCGCTGGCGACGTCGACTCCGACGAGGCCGAGAAGAGCCTGTACGACGAGCGCTTCCTGCTCGCACGACCGGTGCTCGCCGCCCTTCGCCAGGCGCCGGCGGTGCTGCTGGTCGACGAGGTCGACCGCGCCGACGACGAGTTCGAGGCCTTCCTGCTCGAGGTGCTCTCGACGTGGCAGGTCACCATCCCCGAGTTCGGCACCGTCACCGCCCCCGAGCCGCCGCTGGTGGTGCTCACCTCGAACCGCACCCGCGAGCTGCACGACGCGCTGAAGCGGCGCTGTCTCTACCACTGGATCGACCACCCGGGTCTGGACCGCGAGGTGCAGATCGTCCGGTCGCGCGCCCCCGAGGTCAGCGAGGCCCTCGCCCGCCAGGTCGTCGGACTGGTCCAGCAGCTGCGCGCCCGCGACGACCTGCTCAAGCCGCCCGGCGTCGCGGAGACCCTCGACTGGGCGCGGGCGCTGACCTATCTCGGGGCCGCCGAGCTCGACCTGGCCTCCGCCGCGGCGACCCTGGGCGCACTGCTGAAGTACCGCGAGGACGCCGACCGCGTGAAGGCCGCACTGGACCGGATGCTGGCGAGATGAGCCGCCCGTCGGCGACCGCCGAGCCGCATGCCGCGGACGAGGTGCTGCTGGGGTTCGCGCGCGCCCTGCGCGCCTCCGGCGTCGCGGTCACGCAGGACCGCGCGATGGGCTACCTCGCCGCCGTCGCCGAGGTGGGTGCCGACGACCGGCAGGCGACCTACTGGGCCGGGCGCGCGACCCTGTGCAGCTCGCCCGACGACCTCGCCCGCCACGACCAGGTCTTCGCCGCCTGGTTCGACACGCGCGACGGCCTGCCGACCCCCCGGCCGCGGGAGGCGTCGCAGCCGGCGACGGCCTACATGCTGCCCGACACCGAGACCGGTGCCGGTGGTGACGACGAGGACGCCGACGTGGTGCGAGCCGCGGCGTCCGCGGCGGAGGTGCTCCGCCACCGCGACGTGGCCTCGCTCGACGCTGCCGAGAAGCGGCGCCTGGCCGGTATGTTCGTCCGGCTCTCGCTGCGCCCGCCCAGTCGGCGTACGGCCCGGCACCGGAGGTGGCACCGCGGGCAGGTCGACGCCTCCCGCACCCTGCGGCACTCGCTGCGCCAGATGGGGGAGCCCGGCGAGATCGCGTGGCGCCGCCGCGGCACCCGGCCGCGCAGGGTGGTGCTGCTGCTCGACGTGAGCGGCTCGATGACGGCGTACGCCGACGCCCTGCTGCGCCTGTCCCACCGCCTGACCCAGTCGGCGCGAGCGGGGGGCGGCACGGTCGAGACCTTCACCGTCGGCACCCGGCTCACCCACGTCACCCGCGCCCTGCGCTCGCCCGACCCCGACCGCGCCCTCGCCGCCGCTGGAGAGGTGGTGCCGGACTGGTCGGGCGGCACGCGCCTGGGTGAGACGCTCCAGGTCTTCCTCGACCGCTGGGGTCAGCGCGGGATGGCCCGCGGAGCGGTCGTGGTCGTCTTCAGCGACGGGTGGGAGCGCGGCGACGCGGTCCTGCTGGGCGAGCAGATGGCCCGGCTGCAGCGCATCGCCCACCGCGTCGTGTGGGTCAACCCGCACCGCGGCAAGGCGGGCTACGAGCCGCTCCAGGGCGGCGTCGTGGCGGCGCTGCCGCACTGCGACGACTTCCTCGCCGGGCACTCCCTGGCGACCTTCGCCGACCTCACGGAGGTGATCGCACGTGCGTGACGTGCTGCCCGAGCTGATGCAGTGGTGGGAGGCCGGCGAGACGATCGGCGTCGGCACCGTGGTCGCGACCTTCCGGTCCGCGCCCCGCCCCGCCGGCGCCTCGATGCTGGTCGGACCCGACGAGTCGGCTGTCGGCTCGGTGTCCGGCGGCTGCGTCGAGGGCGCGGTCTACGAGCTCGCCCAGACCGTGGTCGCCTCGGGAGAGCCGGTGCTGGAGAGGTACGGCGTCTCCGACGACGACGCGTTCGCGGTCGGGCTGACCTGCGGCGGGATCCTCGACGTCTTCGTCGAGCAGGTCTCGCGCGAGACCTTCCCGCAGCTCGGCGACGTGGCCGCCGACATCGAGGCCGGGCGACCAGTGGCGCTCGCGACCGTCATCGAGCACCCCGACCGTGCGTGGGTCGGTCGGCGCATGGTCGTACGCCCCGACGTCCCCGCCGACGGCAGCCTCGGCTCGCCACGGGCCGACGCGGCCGTCCACGACGACGCCCTCGGACTGCTCGCCGCCGGCACCAACGCGACGCTCACCTACGGCCCCGACGGCGAGCGCCGCGGGGAGGGGATGCGGGTCTTCGTGTGGGGCTTCGCGCCCAAGCCGCGGATGCTGGTCTTCGGGGCCATCGACTTCGCCGCCGCCGTCGCCAAGGTGGGGTCGTTCCTCGGCTACCACGTCACGGTCTGCGACGCGCGTCCCGTGTTCGCGACCAGCTCGCGCTTCCCGGGAGCCGACGAGGTGGTCGTCGACTGGCCACACCGCTACCTCCGCGCCGAGCTCGACGCCGGGCGCATCGACCGGCGCACCGTCCTGGCGGTCCTCACCCACGACCCCAAGTTCGACGTGCCGCTGCTCGAGGTCGCGCTGCGCCTCGACGACGACGTCCGCCCTGGCTACATCGGGGCCATGGGCTCACGCCGTACGCACGAGGAACGGATGGCGCGGCTGGTGGAAGCAGGTCTCGGCGACGCCGAGCTCGCGCTGCTCTCCTCGCCGATCGGCCTGGACCTCGGCGCGCGTACGCCCGAGGAGACCGCCGTGTCGATCGCGGCGGAGATCGTGGCCCGCCAGTGGGGTGGGTCGGGGGAGCGGCTCGCCGCGACCGAGGGCCGCATCCACCACGACGACTGACGGGCGCCCGGCTCCGTCCGGGCGGCGAATTGGTCGCTGCAGGTGTCCCCACCTATGGTCCTCGGGATGTTTTTTCCCGCCGCACTGCCCCGTGTCCTCGTCCGATCCACCGCACTCGTCCTCGCCGCACTGCTGCTCGTCACCGGTGTCACGCCGGGCGCCTCGGCGGCGCAGGCCCGTGAGCAGGAGCGGTCGCAGGCGGCCGCAGGACCCTCGGGCCGCTTCACCGTGGCCACGCTGAACCTCCGCAAGGGGATGAGGGTGCCCGGGATGCGGCACGACATCGGCCGGGTCCTCAGCGGTGGCGCCTCGGTCATCGGGTTCCAGGAGCGTCTCTTCAGCCGGCCGGCGCTGCGTGCGTCGCTGCCGAAGTCGTGGACGCTGCTGATGCCGGACGGCCCGACGGGCACGGACGACAACCCGATCGCGTTCGACAAGGACGTCTGGAAGCTCGAGAAGACCTGGTCGGCCCTGCTCACCGGCAAGACGTGGCGACGCCAGACGGGTCGGATCGCCCACGACCAGTACGGCGTGGTGGCGGTGCTCCGGCACCGCGCGAGCGGCCACGTCATCCGGGCGATGAGCTTCCACCTGCCCAACCACCTGCACAACCGCCGCACGGGCGGGCCCAACTACCGCAACCGCGGTGGGGTCCAGGCCATGTGGCGGATGTCGGCGCGGGTCCGCCACATCGCCCAGGACGCACCCAGGCCTCACCAGTTCGTCGGGCTCTGCGACTGCAACGTCACCGAGAACCGCGACACCACCGACCACCTCGTGAAGGGCCGGATCACCCGGCCGCTGCGCCTGGAGACCAACTACAGCGGTCGCAAGGGCGGGTCGGGCATCGACTACGTGATGGGCGAGCGTGACTCCGCCTTCCGCATCCGCTCCTACCGCTCCTACCGCCACCTGGTCACCGACCACCCCGGCATCGTGGCCACCTTCAAGCGCAAGCGCTGAGCGGGGCCGAGGCCGCCAGGCGTGGAACGCTCCCGCGATGAAGGTCTACGTAGCCGGTCCGCTTGCCGACGCCGCCGCGGTCCGGGCGGTGCAGGACGCGGTCGTCGCCGCTGGGCATCAGCTCAGCCTGGACTGGACCCGCGGTCCCGACGTCGCTTTCGCAGACGGCTATGGGTCAGACCTCGCGATGTCCGCCGATATCGCTACGACTGACCTCGACGGAGTGATGGACGCAGACGCAGTCCTGGTGGTCGCGTCGGATCACGAGGGCCGAGGGATGTTCGTCGAGCTCGGTGCTGCTCTCGCTCGCGCGCGTGAAGGCGATCTGGCGCACGTCGTGGTCGTCGGCCACGTTCGTCACGACAGCGTCTTCTACTATCACCCGGCGGTGCAGCGCGCGTCCACGGTCGAGGAGTGGTTGGCCTCTCTTTGACGTGCGGGATCTCGGCATGGCGGACGCGCGGGGTCGAGGGATCTCGCGGCTTGTCGCATCGAGCCCGAGGCCTGTCGCATCGAGCCCCGAGCACGCCTGCGGCCCCGCAACCTGGCAGGTGGCGGGGTGTGGGGCGGGGTCATCTTCGCGGCGACGGGATCCGGGGCGGTCCCTGGCCTGGTCCGGGTGGGTCGAGTGCGGTGGTGCCGTCGCGGTCGCGGCGGTAACGGTGGCCGTGCGGGCTGGTCCACTCGAAGATCCCGGGCTCGATTATGGCGTAGCGCCAAGCGGTGTGGGTCTTGAGGCGGTGGTGGAACCGGCACAACGCAGCAAGATTGTCGGTGTGCGTCGGCCCGGGCTGGGGCCGACCTTCCGCGTCGGCGTCGTGGTCGTACTCGGTGACGTGGTCGACGTCGCAACCCCGCGCCGGGCGACCGCACCACGGGAACACGCACACGCGATCGCGGAGAACCACGAGCTCACGGATCCGGTCCGGGATCGCGTAGCCCGGCGCGGCCTTCGGCTGGTTGAGGTCGACGACCGGCTTGACGGTGACCTTCGTGCGGGAGTCGCCGCACCAGGACTTCAGCTGGTCGAGCAGGAGGAGGCGTTGGCCCTCCTCGAGGCGCCCGGTCGACCCGAACACCGTGGTGTCGCCGGACAGGGTGGCGTCGACGTGGGCGTGGAGCACGACTTCCCGCGCGACCGGCAGAGCCTGCCCGTCCGGCCCGCTGGTGTGTCCGTGCTGGAAGAGGTCGAGCGCGGTCTGCGTACGAGCCAGGTCACCGAGCGCCTTGGCCCGCCGCGCATCCAGGGACTCCTGCGACCCGAGGGCCTTGAGGGTGGCGGCTCGGTGGGCGAGGGCCTGGTGCAGGTCGAGGCCGTCGGCGAGGTCGACCTCGGCCTCGAGCCGGACGGTCCCGGCGAAGTGCACGTCCTCGTCGTGGATCGTGACGTGGCGTGGGTCGACATGGAGGTACCCGTCCTCGGGGTCCGCGGCCGGATCCTGACCGGCGAGGCCGTGGCGCTTGATCGTCTCGGCGACCAGCCGGTCGAGCTGAGCGGGCCCGATCTTCCCTGCGACGGCGGCGACCTGGGCGTCGACGAACGCGGCTGCCTCACGGGTGAGGGCCGGGGTGGAGTGGATCGTGACCTCCGCAACCGCGCGGGCGCGCCAGGCGGGCACGCGTCCGGCGTGGACCTGCGCCCACAACCTCGGAAGGCGGTGGCGCAGCTCGAGCGCGTGCCCGATCAACTTCTTCGCCGACCCCGAGGTGATGCCCAGGACGGTGCCGAGCTCGGCGACGCAGAACTCCGCCACTAGCGGAGTGCCGGGGCCGGCGATGGGCTCCTCGTGCTCACACCCCGCGACCGTGAACGACGCGGCTGTGTGGATGGACTCGGGCGGATGGAGGTCGGCCCACCGGGCAGCAACCTGAAGGAGCTCCGCGGCCGCGCGGTCCTCGGCAGTCTTCGAGCCACGGGCGAGCGCGAGCAGGTCCGAGGCGGTGAGGTCCTCGACCTCACCTGCTCCGGGCCCCGCCAGCGTCTCGATCATGCGTTCGATGATAGGGAAGGCCACCGACAGTGGGTCTCGGTACGCCTGCTCGTTCCTCGCGGGCTGTTCGACCGGCGAGAGTGAGCCGAGTCCGAGGGAACGGACGGCCCGGCCCCTGTTGCGCTCATCACACCCGGGGCTATGTTGGCGGCGACTCATCAGGAGTGGCCATGACCAGCGATGACCTGCACGCCCGCCGCGTGAGGGCGGTGCGCGCCTGGACGCAGTTCGTGTCAGCCGGCGAGGAGCAGGCCGAGGCCGCCGTCCGGCCCGAGATCCTGCGGAGCTGGCAGCTCTCCGGAGTCGTGTCGCCGACCGTGACCGAGGCGCCGCTCGCCGACGAGGGCGACACGGCGGAGTTCTGGAGCACCTCGCCGCTGCAGACCGCGGTCCAGCGGGTCCAGGACGAGCTGCGGCGCACCGCCGAGGACGGTGACCTGGTCATCGCGGTCACCGACGAGCAGACCCGCATCCTGTGGACGTACGGCGGTCGCGTGATGCGCCGCAAGGCCGAGACGGTCAACTTCGTGCCGGGCGGTCGCTGGGACGAGGCCAGCGTCGGCACCAACGCGCTGGCCATCGCGGGCCGCACCGCCGCGCCCGCCATGGTGTTCAGCGCCGAGCACTACGCCGAGGTCGTGCACAACTGGGTGTGCTGGGCCGCACCCGTCTTCGACCCCGCGACGGGTCGCTCGCTCGGGGTGATCGACCTGTCGACCACCTGGGACCGCACCCACCCGATCGGCCTCGCGACGGCGCGGGTGATGGCCCGGTTGATCGAGGGTGCGCTGCCGGCCGACCGGCGTACGACCCACGTGGGGGCTGCCGGCCCCAGTGAGCCGGGCCTCACGCTGACGCTCCTCGGCACCGCGGAGGTGTGGCTCGACGGCCAGCGGCTGCTGCTGAACCGGCGCCAGACCGAGATCCTCGCGCTGCTCGCCCTGCACCCCGAGGGGCTCTCGGTGGAGCACCTCCACGCGCTGCTCTACGGCGACTCCGCGGTGACCACCTCGACCCTCAAGGCCGAGGTCTCCCACCTGCGCGCCGCTCTGTCGGGCCAGCTGTCCTCGCGCCCCTACCGGCTCACGATGCCGGTGGCCACGGACATCGAGGAGGTGCAGCGGTTGCTGCGCCGCGGCGACGTACGCGCTGCCGTGCGGGCCTACGGTGGCGACCTGCTGCCCGGCACCGACTCGCCCGCACTGGTGCAGATGGGCGACTACCTCGCGGTGAGCGTCCGCGAGGCTCTGCTGGCGCACCCGGACCCCGACGCCGTGCTGCGCTACAGCGAGCTCGCGCCCTACGACACGGCTGTCGTCGAGGCCTGCCTGGCGGCGCTGCCGGTGCACCACCCCATTGCCCCGTTGCTGAAGGGCAAGCTCGCGTCGGCACGCTGAAGCGGCTGACCAGACCGACCTACCTTCCACCAACCACGGCGACCTAGGTTCGGCCCCGACGTGACCTGCCTCACACTGGACCTCAATTGGGAGTGGCCTGATGACGAAGATCGAACTCACCGTCGACGGGGCTGCGGTCTCCGACGACGTCGAGCCGCGCATGCTGCTGGTGCAGTACCTCCGCGAGAAGCTCGGCAAGACCGGCACCGTGATCGGCTGCGACACCTCCAACTGCGGGGCGTGCACCGTGCACCTCGACGGCACGAGCGTGAAGTCGTGCAACGTGCTGGCAGTGCAGGCCAACGGCCGCACCGTCACCACGATCGAGGGCCTCGCCGACACTGCCGAGGGTGAGCTCCACCCCGTCCAGGAGTCGTTCCGTGAGTGCCACGGCCTCCAGTGCGGCTTCTGCACCCCCGGCATGATCATGCAGGCCGTCGACCTGCTGGGGGAGAACCCGAACCCGACCGAGGAGGAGGTGCGGCTCGGCATGGAGGGCAACCTCTGCCGCTGCACCGGCTACCACAACATCGTCAAGAGCGTGCTCCACGCAGCCGAAGGAGCCAAGGCATGACCGCCACCCAGGACCGTCCCGCCGCCGAGATCGGCAAGGACCGCCGCCGCAAGGAGGACCAGCGCCTCATCACCGGGCGTACGCGCTGGACCGACAACATCACGCTGCCGGGGATGCTGCACCTCGCGATGGTGCGCAGTCCCTTCGCCCACGCCACGATCACCTCGGTCGACGTCGAGGCAGCGAAGGCCTCGCCCAACGTCGTCGCGGTGCTCTCGGGCAAGGACTTCGGCGACGAGCTCGGCGTGTGCATCAACGCCTGGCCCATCACGCCCGACCAGAAGACCCCGGGCCACTCGCCGATGCCCGCCGACCGTGCGGCCTTCGCGGGCGAGATCGTCGCCGTCGTGGTCGCCCGCAGCGCTGCCGAGGCACGCGACGCCGCGGAGCTCGTCGACGTCGAGTACGACGAGCAGCCGGCGGTGATCGGCATCAAGAACGCGTTGCGGGACGAGGTGCTCGCCCACCCCGACCTCGGCACCAACAAGTCGGCGCTGTGGGTCTTCGACTCCGCCGAGGCCGGCACCGGCTCGGACGTCGAGGCCGCCATCGAGACCGCGCGCACCGACGGCATCCTCATCGAGCGGGAGTACCGCCAGCAGCGGCTCATCCCCGCCTTCATGGAGCCGCGCAGCGTCGTCGTCGACCCGACGGGCGAGCAGATCACCATGTGGTCGGCCACCCAGATCCCGCACATCCTGCGTTTCGCGCTCGCGGCCACCACCGGTGTGCCGGAGTCGAAGATCCGCGTCATCGCCCCCGACGTCGGCGGCGGCTTCGGCGGCAAGCTCCAGACCACGCCGGAGGAGTGGATCGCCTGGGCCGTGGCCCGCCGGCTGTCCAAGCCGGTGAAGTACACCGAGACCCGCAGCGAGAGCCTGATGGCTGCCCACCACGGTCGCGACCAGGTCCAGACGCTGACCCTCGCAGCCGACAAGGAGGGCAACGTCACCGGCTTCAAGGTGCACCTCGACGCCGACCTCGGGGCCTACATCGCCGTGGTCGGCGGCGGCGTGCCGGTGCTCGGCGCCTTCATGTTCAACGCGATCTACAAGTTCCCGTCCTACCGCTTCGAGTGCCAGACGGTGCTGACCAACACCACCTTCACCGACGCCTACCGCGGCGCCGGTCGCCCCGAGGCGACGTACGCCATCGAGCGGATCATGGACGAGCTGGCCGCGGAGGTCGGGGTCGACCCGCTGGAGATCCGCGAGCGCAACTGGATCAAGCACGAGGAGTTCCCCTTCACGACCGTCGCCGGGCTGGAGTACGACACCGGCAACTACGAGGCCGCCACCGCCAAGGCCAAGGAGTCGTTCGGCTACGACGCGCTGCGTGCGGAGCAGAAGGAGCGTCGCGAGCGCGGTGACCGGGTGCAGCTCGGCATCGGCGTCTCCACCTTCACCGAGATGTGCGGCCTGGCCCCGAGCCGGGTGCTCGGCAGCCTCGACTACGGCGCCGGCGGCTGGGAGCACGCGAGCGTGCGGATGCTGGCCACCGGCAAGGTCGAGATCGTCACCGGTGCCAGTGCTCACGGCCAGGGCCACGAGACGGCGTTCAGCCAGATCGTCGCCGACCGGCTCGGTGTGCCCTTCGAGGACGTCGAGGTGCTGCACGGCGACACCCAGATCGCGCACAAGGGCCTCGACACCTACGGCTCGCGCTCGCTGGTCGTCGGCGGCGAGGCGCTGGTCAAGGCCGTCGACAAGGTCATCGACAAGGCCAAGCACCTCGCGGCGCACCTGCTCGAGGCCAGCGAGGACGACCTCGAGTACAAGGGCGGGCGCTTCACCGTCGCCGGCACCGACCAGGGGGTGGCTATCCAGGAGCTCGCCACGGCGGCCTTCGCGGCGCACAACTACCCCGAGGACATGGAGCCGAGCATCGACGCCGAGGCGACCTACGACCCGGTGAACTTCAACTACCCCCACGGCACGCACCTGTGCGCGATGGAGGTCGACACCGAGACCGGCGCGGTCAAGATGCGCAAGTACACCTGCTGCGACGACATCGGGACGATCATCAACCCGCTCATCGTCGCCGGGCAGGTCCACGGCGGCCTGGTGCAGGGCATCGCGCAGGCGTTGTGGGAGGAGGCGGTGCACGACGAGGCCGGCACTCTCGTGAGCGGGTCCTTCGTCGACTACCTGCTGCCGACGTCGGCCGACACGATCTCCTTCGACGTCGTCCACACCGACGACCCGAGCATCTGCACCACCAACACGCTCGGCACCAAGGGCGTCGGCGAGGCCGGCACCATCGCCTCGACCCCGGCCGTGGTCAACGCGGTCGTCGACGCCGTACGCCACCTCGGCGTCAGCGACATCCAGATGCCGTGCACCCCGGAGCGGGTGTGGCGCGCGATCCACGCAGGCGACAGCGACGCACCGACACCGGAGACGGCGATGCCCCACTTCAGCGAAGGTGCGCTCAACCAGGACGAAGGAGCAGGCCAGTGATCCCGGTGCAGTTCGACTACCTCGCACCCGCGTCGGTCGAGGAGGCGCTCTCGGCGCTCGGCCAGCACGGCGACGACGCGAAGATCCTGGCCGGCGGGCAGAGCCTGCTCCCGGTGCTGAGGATGCGGCTCAACGCCCCCGAGGTCGTCATCGACCTCGGCGGCATCGCCTCCCTCCGCGGGATCCGCGACGACGGGGACGCCATCGTGATCGGTGCGATGACGACCCACCACGACGTACGCGACCACGCACTGGTCAAGGAGCACGCGCTGCTGCTCTCGAAGGCCGCCGCGGAGGTCGCCGACTCGCAGATCCGGCACCGCGGCACGTTCGGCGGCGCCCTGGCGCACGCCGACCCGGCGGGCGACCTCGGAGCCCCGGCGCTCGCGCTCGGCGCGCAGTTCGTGATCGCCGGCGCCGGTGGGACCCGGACAGTCGAGGCCTCGGACTTCTTCGTCGACCTCTTCGAGACCGCCATCGGCGAGGACGAGATCCTCACCGAGGTGCGCATCCCGAAGCACACCGGGTGGGGCGCGCACTACGAGAAGTTCGTGCGGGTCGCGCACCAGTGGCCCATCGTCGCGATCGCCGCGACCGTGAAGGGTTCCATCGACGAGGCACGCGTGGGCCTGACCAACATGGGCTCCACGCCGCTGCGGGCCACCGCCACCGAGCAGGCGCTCACCGGCGCCACGGCCACCGAGGACGGCGTACGCGCTGCCGCCGAGCTGGCGGCGGAGGGCACCAACCCGCCGTCGGACCTCAACGGCGCCGCCGACTACCGCCAGCACCTGGCGCGCGTGCTCACCGGTCGGGCCGTCCTCAAGGCCGCGGGGGTCTGAGGGTGGAGCTGAACCACCGCTTCACCGTCCCCATCGGCGTCGAGGAGACCTGGGCGCACTTCAACGACATCGCCTCGGTGGCCGAGTGCTTCCCGGGCGCGCAGGTCACCGAGGCCGACGAGAGCTCGTTCGCCGGCTCGGTGAAGGTCAAGCTCGGGCCGATCGCCCTGCAGTACAACGGCTCGGGCACCTTCGTGGAGAAGGACGAGGCGGCGCACCGCTTCGTCGTCGACGCCAAGGGCAAGGACAAGCGCGGCAACGGCACCGCCGGCGCGAAGGTCACCGTCACGATGACCGAGGCGACCGGCGGCGCCACCGACGTGTCGGTGGAGACCGACCTCGCGATCACCGGCAAGCCCGCGCAGTTCGGACGCGGTGTGATGCAGGACGTCTCCGACAAGCTCCTCGGCCAGTTCGTCGCCTGCCTCGAGCAGCGACTGGCGGCCCCGGAGCCTGAGCCCGCGGCACCCGAGCCGGCACCGGTCGCGGTGCCGCCCGCACCCGCCCAGCCGGGTGCCCACGCAGCCGCACCACCCCCGCCGCCGACGCCGCTCAGGTCCCCGCCGCCTCCGCCGCCCGCGCCCACCGAGGCGCTCGACCTCGGGAGCGCGGTGCTGCCGATCCTGGCCAGGACCTACTGGAAGCCGGCGCTCGCTGCGGTGGTGGGCCTCCTGCTCCTGCGGCGGTTGCTCCGGGGCTGAGGTGCCGCACGGCTCAGAAGACGCCGAGCGGGCGGAACTGCACGGAGATGCGCGGCCCGGAGCGAGCCACCTTGGGCACCGAGTGCTGCCAGGTGCGCTGGCACGAGCCGCCCATCACCACGAGGTCCCCGTGCCCCATGGTCAGCGCGACCGACTCCCCGCCGCCGCGCGGACGCAGCAGCAGGCGGCGGGGGTCGCCGGCGCTGACGATGGCGACCATCGTGTCGGCGCTGCTGCCACGCCCGATCGTGTCGCCGTGCCAGGCCACGGAGTCGCGGCCGTCGCGGTAGTAGCAGCACCCGGCGCTGACGAACGGCTCGCCCAGCTCGGGGAGGTAGTGCGCGCTCAGGTCCTCGCGCGCACGCTCGAGCGCAGCGTGGGGGAGGCGCTCGCCGGGCAGGTAGGTGTGCACCAGGCGGGGCACGTCGACGACGGCGTCGTACATCTCGCGGCGCTCGGAGCGCCACGGGACTCGTGCGACGAGCGCGGCGAAGACGTCGTCGGGGTCGTCGAGCCAGTCGCGCTGCACATCGACCCACGCGCCGTGCGAGAGCGCGAGGCGCTCGGGCGCGAGCCCGGTGGCGGCGGGGGCATGGTCGGCGAAGAGGGACGTCTGGAAGTCCACGGCGGCAGCCTAGCGCATCGGTCGAACAGGTGTTCGATCCACAGGTTGTCCAAGTCTTTACCACAGACTGCGTCAAAGGGCAGACACCGGTCCAGCCCAGTCCTATCTTGGCAGGCATGGATCCGGTCGACGTCGTCGTCCCGCGACAGCGGGCGTTGAAGCACGTCCAGGTCCGCGAGCACGTCCGCAGCCTGATCGAGGAGCAGCCCCCGGGGTCGGCGGCCCCCTCCGAGCGCGAGCTGGTGGCACGCTTCGGTGTGGCCAGGATGACGGTGCGGCAGGCGCTCGATGCGCTCGTCGCCGAGGGTCTGCTCGAGCGCATCCCCGGCCGCGGCACCTTCGTCGCGCAGCCGCCGAAGACCGCCGGGCGCCTGACGTCCTTCACCGAGGAGATCCGCCGCCGCGGCATGCTCCCGGAGTCGCAGACCCTGCTCGCCCGCGTCGAGCAGGCCGGCCCCGGTGTGGCGCGCGCGCTCGACATCTCGCCCGGCGACCCCGTGCTGCACTGGCGCCGCCTGCGCCGCGCCGACGGGGCCATCGTGTGCGTCGAGGACGCCTACCTCAACGAGGTGCTGCTGCCCGGCTTCCTCCAGCACGGCACGCCCACCAGCCTCTACGAGGCGCTCGGCGCCCGCGGGCTGCGCCCGACCGAGGTCGAGGACTCCATCAGCGCCGACCGCGCCAGCGCCGACGAGGCCGCGGTGCTCGAGATCGCCGAGGGTGACCCGGTCCTGCGCCACGCCCGCCGTGCCGTGTCCGAGGGCCGCATCGTGGAGGTCTCGCGCACCTGCTACCGCCACGACCGCTTCACCGTCTACCTCCAGCTCGCCGACCACTGAGGCGGCGTGGCGGCCGGCTCACGCCAGGTCGCTGATCTCCCGCCCGAGGTTGGCCCGCGCGGAGGCTTCCCACAGCGCGCGGGCCTGCGCGGTGTGGAAGAGGTGCGGCTTCGCCGCGAGGTCGCGCAGCACCGCCGCCCGCCCGGCGCGGAAGTCCGGCTCCGCGACGTGGGCGAAGTCGGCGCGCACCCCGGCGGCGTAGGTGTCGTAGCGCTCCCGCGGGGCGGCCAGGATCGCCAGGTCGGCGTCGCTCAGCGCGCAGGCGGGAGGGTCGTCGTCGGCCGGCCGGTGGTGGGCGGTCATCCGCACCAGCCGCGCCACCTCGTCGGCGTACGCCGGCGGGAGGACGCGTTCGGCCCACTGCGCCGACCGCTCCTCGTCGTCGGGACCGCCGTCGTGGACGGCGTCGTGGAACCACGCGGCGAGCGCCACCGTCGTGGGGTCGAAGCCCGCGCCGGCGTCGGCGAGCAGCTCGAGCCGGTCGAGCACCTCGGCCAGGTGCAGCCGGTCGTGGTAGCCCGGGCGGTCCCAGGCGGCGAGCAGCTCGTCGCGCAGGTCGTGGTGGTCGGGCAGCGGCCATCGTCCGGCGAGGCTCATGCCTGCGCTGTCTCCTGCTGGAGCGCCCTCGCTCGCTCGTGCCCCGACGACATCGCCCAGCGGATGGTGCGGGTGCCGAGCTGACCCAGCACGCGGTTGGTCAGCGGCGGCACCGGCGGCAGCCGCAGCTCACGCCTGGCCTCTGTCGGCAGCAGGCCGATGGCCGCGGCCGCGAGGGTGAGGTAGCCCGGGCGGGCCGCGAGCGGCAGGTCGGGGTGGAGCAGGAGGAAGGAGATGGCCTCGCGGGCCTCGGGAGTCGCCCGCAGCTCGTGGGCGTAGGCCTCGAGCGCCGTGCGCAGCTCGGCCTCGGTCCGCGGCGCCCCGATCACGCCGAGGTGCTCGGCCGCGACGGCGGTCTGGGCGACGTAGGTGTCGCGCTCGCCTCCGACGAGCCGCTGCTGGCCGTAGCGGTCGTGCGCGGCGAGGAAGCTGTCGATCTCGGCGACGTGCACCCAGCCGAGCAGGTGCGGGTCGTTGGCGGCGTACGCCGTGCCGTCGGGCATCGTGCCGGTGACCGACTCGTGGGCGCGCTGCACGGCGCGGATCACCTGGAGCGCGTCGCGCTCGGTGCCGAACGTCGTCATCGCGATGTAGGTCGAGACCTGCGCGAGCCGGCCCCACATGTCGCCGCGGTAGCCGGAGTGGTCGGCCACCCCCTGCATGGCGGCGGGGTGGAGCGACTGGAGCATGACCGCGCGGATGCCGCCGACGAACATCGACGCGTCGCCGTGGACGCGCGCGATCGGGGAGTCGGGCGCGAACCACCGTGCGCCGGGCGTGCCGTGGACGCGCTCGCGTGCCTGCTCGCCGTTCGGCCCGGCCACCTTGCGGAACAGCTCGGCGCCGAGGCGCTCGCGGAGGGTCATGACCCGAGGCTAGCCAAGGGGCGCAACGGGCCGCGGCTCGTCAGCCGGTCCCGGCGGTGAGGTCGCCGGCGTCGATGATCCGGTAGGCGTAGCCCTGCTCGGCGAGGAAGCGCTGGCGGTTCTGGGCGAAGTCGGCGTCGACGGTGTCGCGCGAGACGATCGTGTAGAAGTGCGCGCTGCGGCCCTCGGTCTTGGGTCGCAGCAGCCGCCCGAGCCGCTGGGCCTCCTCCTGCCGCGAGCCGAACGACCCGCTCACCTGGATGGCCACCTCGGCCGACGGCAGGTCGATGGAGAAGTTCGCCACCTTGCTCACCACGAGCAGGCCGATCTCGCCTGCGCGGAAGGCGTTGAAGAGCCGCTGCCGCTCCTTGACCGGCGTCTCGCCCTTGATGACCGGCGCGTCGAGCATGGCCGCGATCTCGTCGAGCT
Organism: Nocardioides furvisabuli; assembly: GCF_021083185.1. Classification (GTDB taxonomy): domain Bacteria; phylum Actinomycetota; class Actinomycetes; order Propionibacteriales; family Nocardioidaceae; genus Nocardioides; species Nocardioides furvisabuli. The sequence goes on from NZ_JAIGQB010000001.1 coordinate 567,594, forward strand.
GGTCGATGTACTGCCCGATCACCAGGGTCGGCTGCCCGGCGTGCTGGCGCACCAGGTCGCGTACGACGTCGATCTTGGCGTGGGTGCACGACGCGAGGCGGTAGCGGGTGTCCGGGTCGCTCGTGGCGTACGCCAGGCGCTCGCCGTCGGGCAGCGTCACCCGCACCTCGACGCAGTCGGCCGGCGCGATGTAGCCCTGCGCCTCGATGTCCTTCCACGGCGCGTCGTAGCGCTTGGGCCCGATGAGGGAGAAGACCTCGCCCTCACGACCGTCCTCGCGGACCAGGGTCGCGGTGAGCCCGAGGCGCCGCCGGGCCTGCAGGTTCGCGGTCATCCGGAAGATCGGCGCGGGCAGCAGGTGCACCTCGTCGTAGACGATGAGGCCCCAGTCGCGGGCGTCGAGCAGCTCGAGGTGCGGGTAGACGCCCTTCCGCTTCGTGGTCAGCACCTGGTAGGTCGCGATGGTGACCGGACGGACCTCCTTCACCGCTCCGGAGTACTCGCCGATCTCGTCGGCGGTGAGGGAGGTGCGCGCGACCAGCTCGTCCTTCCACTGCCGCGCGCTGACGGTGTTGGTGACCAGGATCAGCGTGGTGGCCTGCGCCTGCGCCATCGAGGCGGCGCCGACGATCGTCTTGCCCGCGCCGCAGGGGAGCACGACCACGCCCGACCCGCCGTCCCAGAAGGACTCGGCCGCCTCGCGCTGGTAGGGGCGCAGCGTCCAGCCGTCCTCGGCGAGGTCGATCGCGTGCGCCTCGCCGTCGACGTAGCCGGCGAAGTCCTCGGCCGGCCAGCCGAGCTTGAGCAGCGCCTGCTTGAGGTTGCCCCGCTCGCTGGGGTGGACGGCGACGGTGTCGGGGTCGAGCCTGGCGCCGACCATCCCGGCGACCTTCTTGGCCCGCAGCACCTCCTCGAGGACCGGCCGGTCCACCGACGACAGCACCAGGCCGTGCACCGGGTGCTTCTCCAGCCGTAGCCGGCCGTAGCGACCCATGGTCTCGGCGACGTCGACGAGCAGCGCGTGCGGGACGGCGTACCTCGACCAGGTCAGCAGCGCGTCGACGACCTGCTCGGCGTCGTGCCCGGCGGCGCGGGCGTTCCACAGGCCCAGCGGGGTCAGGCGGTAGGTGTGGATGTGCTCGGGGGAGCGCTCGAGCTCGGCGAAGGGCGCGATCGCCTTGCGCGCCTCGGGCGCCGAGGGGTGGTCGACCTCGAGCAGGAGCGTCTTGTCCGACTGGACGATGAGGGGACCGTCGTTCACCCGGCGAGTCTACGGACGACGCGGGCGTCAGCTCGCCGACGCCGCCTTCTGCCGGGCCCGGAAGGCCGCGACGTTGGCGCGCGAGGAGCAGCGGTCGGAGCAGTAGCGGCGCGACTGGTTGGGCGAGGTGTCGACGTAGACGTGGTCGCAGCGGGCCTCCGAGCAGGTCCCCAGGCGCGTCGCGCCGAGGTCGCACACGAGGTTGGCCAGGCCCATCAGCGCCTCGCCGACGAGCAGCTCGGCGACCGATGCCGCCCGGTTGGCGACGTGCATGTGGAGGTTGTCGGGGTCGTGGTCGGAGATCATCGGGGTCACCGGGTGCGCGGCGAGGAGGTCGTTGAGCTGGCTCACCACGAGCGGTACGTCGTCGACGTCCGAGGCCTCGAAGACGGGGCGCAGGTCGGACTGGAAGGCCTGCAGCGACGCCACGTCGCCGGGAGCCACGGACCGGTGCAGCCACGAACGGTCCGCGAGGTGCTCGTGCAGGGCCGTCTCGTCCGCCAGGTCGGCGTTGACGAGCGAGGCGGCGCGCTCGGCGTAGCGGATGAAGTCCACGTCCCGAGGTTACTCGGCGACCATCGCAGGCGCGGGGTGTCTATGCGCGGCGTACGCCGGTGATGCGGTGCACCGCGAACTCGCGCACGTCGTCGGCGCGGTGGTCGAAGGCCGAGAGCCGGCCGCCGTCGAGGCGCCGCGGGTCGACGACCCGCTCGCCCGTGGCGCCGTGGTTGTCGACGTAGCCGATGACCACGGTGGTGCCCGTCTCGATGGCCTCGCGCAGCGCCGCGAGCGCCCCGGACGGGGTCGTGGCCTCGACGCTCGAGGGGCGCGAGGACTCGGCCCGGTCGCCGGCGCGGATGGCGGTCGCCACCGCCTGCACCTGCGCGGCCTGGCGGGCCTCGACCGCCCCGGCAGGACGACGCCCCCGCCGTGAGCGGGCGCGCTGGAGGTCGGGCCGGCTGACCCGGACGGTGCCGTCCGCGGCCTCCACCACGGGAGCCGCACCGAGCTCGCGGAGCCGGGGGAGCAGCACGTCTATCGGCGAGGTCGCGATCGCGACGGTGGGCGCGAGCAGGCGCAGGCCCAGCGAGCGCGCGCGCGCGTCGTGCACGAGTGCTGCCAGCGCGGCCTCGTCGTCCGCCCGCAGGAACGCCTCCGCGTGGCCCACGCGCACGCTGCCGAAGGTGCGGGCCACGTCGTCGACGAGGAACGCCAGCGGCTGCGGGACCGGAGTCTGCGACACGGACGTCAGGAAGTCGCGGACCTCGAGCGCGGACCAGCCGGCGTCGAAGCCGCGGCGCAGGGAGCCCGAGGAGAAGCGGTAGACCGTGGCGCCGCCGCGCGACTCGACGTCGGCGAGCAGGTGGAGCCGGCGCGCGACCTCGGTCTCGAGCGGGCCGGGGGCGACCGCGGTCAGGTCGGCCTGCAGCAGCACGTGGTCGACCGGACGGGGGAGGTGGGGCTCGAGGGCGGTGGCGGCCTCGCCGAGGTCGCCCGCGGCCACGTGCCGACCGCTCGGGGGCAGGCCTCCGGCACCGCTGACGCCAAGCACCGCGGCCTCCGTGAGTGCGGCGGCGACGAGGTCTCCGAAGACGGTCGGGCGGCGCGGCCGCAGCCAGCCGACCCGCTGGACGAGCGACGCGACGCCCGTCCCGGCGGCGAGCACCTCGCCCTCCGGCACCTCGGCCAGCACCCGCAGCGCCAGTCGCCTCGCTTCCTCCGCCAGGCCGCTGGACAGCTCGGGCGCCAGGGCGTTCCACGACTTGCCGGCCGCGTCGCGCGACCCCACGAGCGACGGGACGCGGCTGCTCGCCAGCCAGCCGCCGACCAGCCGCGCCCAGCGCCCGGCGATCGGCAGGCCCGACCACACGTCGAACTCGTCGGTCGGCAGCCACGACGGGGTGCCGTCGGCCACGGCGGCCTCGGCGATCAGTCCGGCCGACAGCGCCACCTCCACCACCAGTGCTGCGCCGGCCTCGTCGACGTGCAGCTCGCGTGCGACCGCCTTGAGGTCGCGCACCGCCAGGCCGCCGCTGCGCAGCACGCTCGGCGGCTCGACTCCCCAGTGGTCGAGCAGCAGCTCCACCCGGCGTACGACGTCGAAGGCGGCGCCCGCGGCGCTGCGGGCCACGAGCGCGGGGTCGCGCTGCGACGTGGCAAGGTCGGGCACGACGTCCACCGGCTCGGTCGTGGTGCGACCGCCCCGCAGGGCCAGCCCCACCTCGCCGGGAAGCACGACGGTGGCCCCCTCGCGGGGCACGAGCAGGCGCCTGCTGATGAGCTCCTCGGATGGCGAGCGGGCGTCGCGGGGCGCCACAGTGCGCCGCGCGGCGCCGGTCGTGCCCTCGCCGCCGTGCGCGTCGACGTGGTGCAGCAGGGCGGTCGCGGCGGGGCTGAGCTCGGCGAGCCGGGCCTCGATGTCGGCGACCGGGACCGGCTCGGGGCTCACCGGTCGCAGGCCGCTGACCGACACCGGCAGGCCCCGCATCGCATCGGCCACGCCGCTGAGGGCGCGGATGCCGCTGGGGGTCTCCCAGACCAGCGCCACGTCGAGCAGGCGCTGCAGCGCTGCGGCACTCCGGGTGGGGTCCGCGTGCACGATCGAGATCAGCCGCTCGGAAGTGGTTTGCCCCGCCACCAGGAGGGCATCAAGCACGGAGAGCTCGAGCCGGTCCAGGCCGTCGAGGGCGCGGTGGATCGACGAGCGTGTGGCAGCCCGCGAGGCCAGCTGCGAGGAATCCTGAGGGGCGGGTGTGGCGAGATCGGGTCGGGCAGCGAGCAGCGCCACGAGTCGCTGGTCGGACCAGCCACGTAGCTGGTCGGCAAGGGTGCGTGCGGGTGTCGTCCGCCCTGAGCTGGACATTCCTCCTACGCTACTCGCCGGGTCGGCGTCGTCGCCCCACATCTCGACACGGGGCGAAGAGGGCCGGGCATGAAGAACGTCGATCTCCACCACGGGGCGGCCACCGACGTCGGACTGGTGCGCAAGGTCAACGAGGACTCCTACCTGGTGGCTCCGCCGATCTTCGTCGTCGCCGACGGGATGGGCGGGCACTCCGGCGGGGACGTCGCCAGCCAGATGGTCGTCGAGGAGTTCCAGCGCCTCTCCGAGGTCTACGACCCGGCCCGCGGGGCCGAGCACGTCGCAGGCGCGTTCGCTCGCGCCCAGGCCCGCATCGTCGACTTCGGCGACGCCCACCGCACGCTCCAGCCGGGCTGGCACGCCGGCACGACCGCGGTCGTCGCTGCCCTGGTCGACGACAACGGCGCAGCGAAGTGGTTGCTGGCCAACCTCGGCGACTCCCGCATCTACCGCATCACCGAGGGGCGTCTCGAGCAGATCAGCGTCGACCACTCGGTCGTGCAGGAGCTCATCGACGCCGGACGGATCACCGCGCAGGAGGCGGCCGTCCACCCGGAGCGGCACGTCATCACCCGCGCGCTCGGCAGCCCCGAGGGCATCGAGCCCGACTTCTTCCTCCTGCCCCTCGGTTCGGTCGAGCGCCTCCTGCTCTGCAGCGACGGCGTGACCGGGATGATCGAGGACGAGGAGATCGAGGACATCCTCGAGACGATCGCCGACCCCCGCGACGCGGCCGACCGGCTGGTGCGCGCCGCGGTCGCGGCCGGTGGTCGCGACAACGCCACGGCCGTCGTCGTCGATGTGGTGGGATTGGTCAAGGACGCCACGTACGACTCACAGCGCCAGCTGCAGAGTCTCGAATCCAAGCTGGGGGGACGATTGTGAGCGCAGAGCCGAGGTTCGCGGCGGGGGACTGGTACGCCGTCGCGGGCGATCGCGTGACCGTCCTGCTGCCGGGCAGCCAACGTGACCGTGTCGCGCACCTGTGGGACCTGACCGACTCCGGCGCCGACGTCGACACCGTCCTCGACGCGCTGCTCGCCGGCGGGCTCTCCTCCCTCGACCACTTCGCGCTCGTCGCCCACGGCGACGACGCGACGCGGCTCATCGTGCGCGGTGCCCCCACCGCCACCGTGTCCTCCCCCTCGGGCGACGACCTGGTGAGCGCGACGCCGGGCACGGCCTGGGCCGAGCGGCTGGTCACCGGTGTCACCAGCCTGCGCGTGACGCTGACCGGCGACGGCGAGGCCGACCGCGTCCTCACCCCCGGCCTGGCGCGCGTGTCGGTCGTCGAGTTCGGCGCGCCCGCTCCGACCGGCACGCCTGCCCCGGCAGCAGCGCCCGCGACGGTGGCCGTCGAGCCGGAGCCTGTCGCCCACGAGCCGGAGCCCGAGCCGCCGGTCGCCGAGCCCGAGCCGGTCGTCGAGCCCGAGCCGGCCGCAGCTGCTCCGCTGCACTTCGGCGAGCCCGACGACGACCCGACCCCGACCGGCGAGACCCCGGTGGTCCAGGACGAGTGGTACGACCGCGACGGCCAGACGCAGGTCGGCGGCCCCGTGCCCGACTTCGACCGTCCTCCGGTCCCCGGCCAGGAGGTCGCCCCCGAGGTGGTCTCGCACCCGGTCGCGTCGCTGATCTTCTCCACCGGCGACGTGGTCGCGGTCGACCGCACCGTCCTCGTCGGCCGGGCGCCCGAGGCCCGGCGCTTCGCCTCCCACGACCAGCCCCACGTCGTGACCGTCGCGAGCCCGCAGCAGGAGATCTCCTCGACCCACCTCGAGATCAGGCCCGGCGCCGGTGCCGACCACGGCTCCGCGATCGCCACCGACCTCGGCTCGACCAACGGCACGGTGCTGGCGCAGCCCGGCCTCGAGCCGGAGGAGCTCACCCCCGGCATCGCGGTGAGCCTGATCCCCGGCGCCGTCCTCGACCTCGGCGACGGCGTCACCATCCAGGTCACCAACGCCTGAGCGACACAGACGTGACCCAGCACCCCCACTCCCTTACCTACCCCGTCGCCCAGCTCGAGCGACGCTTCACCGCCTTCGCCGTCGACCGGCTGCTGGCCTGGAGCCTGCTCGCGGTCGTCGGCGTCGTGACGGCACTCGTCGTCGACGACGATCCCTGGGTCGTCGTCGGGACCGTCGCCGCGACCATGGTCGTGCTCTGGCTGGTCCTGGCGATCGTGACGGGCGTCAGCGGCACCTCTCCCGGCAAGGCGGTGTCGGGCCTGCGCGTCGTGCACCACGGCACCGGCACCCCGATCGGCGTGGGCCCCGCCCTCCTCCGCTCGCTGGTGCTCGGGGTCTCCGGGCTCCCTACCTTCGGCATCGGCATCACCACCCTGGCCTGGACGGCCGTCGAGGACCGCGGACGCCAGCGTCGCGGCTGGCACGACCACCTGACCCACACCGTCGTGGTCGACGTACGCCCGGTGGCGGAGGTCGCCGACGTGGCGGACGAGGAGGAACCGCGCCACATCGTGAACCTCACCGCGATGCGTCTGATCCCCGCCCCGCCGGTCGAGACGGTCCGGACCCCCGAGCGCTCGGAGCACTCGATACGTCGCCAGCCGCTGCCGCCCGAGGTGGTCGCCGCGCCGACGGGGGCCCCCGCGCCGGCGCAGTCGCCGACCCCGATCTCACCCCCCGCGCAGCCGCAGGCCCACCGGCCACCGGCCCCGCCCCGGCAGCAGCAGCTCCCGCCGCAGCAGCCGCGGGGTCCCGCCGCGCACGCACCCGCCCGGTGGCGGGTGCACTTCGACAACGGCGAGAGCTTCGTCGTTGCCGGGCTCGCGCTCGTCGGGCGGCGTCCCGAGGCCCGCAACGGCGAGCAGGTCGCGCACCTCGTCCCGCTCACGTCCGCGGACATGTCGGTGTCGAAGACCCACGCCCAGTTCGGTCCCGCTCCCGACGGCACCATCGTGGTCATGGACCGCGGCTCGACCAACGGCACGGTGCTCGTGCGCCAGGGCGTCTCGCGCCAGCTCGCCCCGGGCAAGCCGGCCGCCCTCCTCGACGGTGACAAGGTCGTCTACGGCGACCGCGAGATGGTCATCTCGCGCGAGCGCTGAGAGCCCGACCGCGTCACCGGGTGCCCGGCCGGGCCGTCAGCGGGTGAGGGCGACCGGTATCCGGGTCACGCCGCCGCGAGCGCCGAGCCACACCAGCTGGCCGTCGTCGAGGCGACCTGAGGTGTCGGGACCGGTCACGGTGACGGTGAAGTCGGCCGACCTGCCCGGTGCGAGGCGCACGGCCAGGGGGCGGACCGAGACCTGGTGGGAGGTGAACCCGCGAGCGGTGACGGAGAAGTACTCCGCGCGGTTGCCGACGTTGGTCACCGTGCGCACCGCCGAGGTGCGTCCTGCGGTGAGGAGCACCGAGCTGGTGTTGAGCTCGGCCAGCGTGTTGGTGCGCAGCGCGCGACGCCAGGCCGAGGCCTCGACGTCGAGGGCCAGGTGGGCGGTCGGGACGCGACCGGCGAGGGCGCCGGCGCCCTGCTCGAGAACACTGGAGCCGCGGACCGGCCGGGCCGAGGTGAGAAGGAGCGAGCGCACCCGAGCTGCTGACCAGCCGGGCCGCTCGGCCCGCAGGAGGGCGGCCAGCCCCGCGGCCTCCGCGGTCGCGGCCGAGCTGCCGCTGAAGACGCCCCACGTGCGACCTGTGGCCTCGGGCAGCGCGCCGAGCACGGCATCGCCGTCGGCGACGGCGTCGGGCTTGAGGGAGGCGCCGCGGGGGTCGCCCGACGCGCTCCACGGAGCCGTACGCCGGGTGCCGGGGTCGCCGCTCACGCGCGACATCCGGACCCGGGTGTCGGGGTTGCGCTCCACCCAGCGGGCGAACTGCCGGCCCGCGGTGGCGGCGAGGTGGACGGTCGGGACGGAGTGGAAGTCGGCGGTCACGGCGCCTGGGCGCTGGTTGACGAGCACCATGGCGCGTCCGCCGGCCTGGGCGACGGCGCCGGACTTGTCGATGCGACCGATGCCGCCTCGGCGACACACGACGATCCGGTCGGCCACCAGGCGCGAGTCGAGCGCGCCCGGGCGGCACTGACCGGCGTCACGGCGCGAGACCCCCGGGGCAGGTGCGTCCTGGGCGCGCACGGCGCGCCCCGCGACCGGGGTGGGCCGGCCCCCGCCGGTCCACGACCGACCACCCGGCAGGGCGAGGCGACCGCGCGACATCCGGCCCACGGCGGAGCCCACCGTCGTCACCCACGGGCCGGCGTGGGCGGCGTACGCCGAACCGGCGGCGTTGCCTGCCGCTCCGATGACGACAATGTCGGCCTCCGCTGCACCGAGGAGGGCGAGCTGGAGGGTGTCGATGCGCTCTCCACCGGCGAGCGCGAGGCTCAGCACGTCGACACCGTCGGCCACGGCCGCGTCGACCGCGGCGACCACGTCGGCGGTCGAGCACCCGTCGTCGGCCGGGTCGGGGGCTCCCCAGCACGCCTTGTAGGCGGCGATGCGCGCCTGGGGCGCGACACCGCCGAAGGAGCCCGCGTCGCGGTCGTCGACACGCACGCTCACCGCGGCGTTGCCTGCGGCGACGGAGGAGACCTGCGTGCCGTGGCCCAGCACGTCGAGGGCGGACAGTGACTCCGAGGAGCGGATGCGGTCGGCGCCGAAGCCGTCGACGTACCACCGCGCCCCGACGACCTTGCGGGTGCAGTCCGAGGCCGACCAGCCCTCGCCCTCGCTGCAGGTGCCGGTGAAGCCGCGCGGGTCGGCGCCGAGTCCCGGGACGTCGGCGAAGGCGGGGGAGCCGGGAGCGATGCCCGAGTCGACGACACCCACCACGACCCCGGCCCCGCCCCGCAGGCGCGGGCTGTCGGCGGCGCCGCGGACCGCCGCCATCGACGTCCGCCCGGCAAGCGGCCGGATCGTGTCGGCCTCGACCGTGGCGATGCCGGGCTGGTCGTCGAGGACACCGACCTGCGCGGGGCTCAGGTCGGCGGCGAAGCCGTTGAGCGCGGTGGTCCACCGGTAGACGGGCTCGCCGGCGCCGACGGCCGCGAGCACCGCGTCCTGGCGGGCGAGCAGGTCGTCGGCGTCCGCGCGGCCGGCCGCGGTGCCGGCGCCCGCGAGGGTGACGAGGGTGAGGGGGCGGGAGGTCGCGCCGGAGGTGGGGGCGTCGTCAGCCGCTGCGGGGGGAGTGGTGGGGAGCGCGAGCGCGAGCGCGACGAGGCCGCATCCGAGGATCCGTCCTGTTGTGGGTGCCCGCATGTCGTGTGCTCCCTTCGAGCCGCTCCCGCTGTCCGGACGACGATGGTCCCACGCCGTCGTCCACCCCCGCCGCCGGTCCCCACCGGGGCGTGAGCCGAACAGACTACGTCTTCGCGCCACCCGATGGTGGCCGGTCGCCGAGTCCGCCTATTCTTTGCCCGCGCCCGTGAACCCACGGTGTCGCCGGTTGAGGTGAGTGGAGTGGATCCGTGCCCAGTGGCAAGGTGAAGTGGTTCGACGCGGACAAGGGCTTCGGCTTCCTGTCCCAGGACGACGGCCCGGACGTCTACGTCCACTCCGACGCCCTTCCCGAGGGGATCGCCACGCTGAAGGCCGGCACCAAGGTGGAGTTCGGCATCGCGCAGGGCCGCCGGGGCGACCAGGCCCTGCAGGTGCGCGTGGTCGACGCGCCCGCCTCGGTGACGCGCAACCAGCGCAACGCCCAGCGCAAGCAGCCGGAGGCGATGGTCACCATCGTCGAGGACCTCATCAAGATGCTCGAGGGCGTCGAGGAGGGCTACCGCCGCGGTCGGCACCCCGAGCGTGCCTCGGCCCGCGGCACCGCGAAGGTGCTGCGCGCGCTCGCCGACGAGCTGGAGATCTGAGCCCCGACCTGACGTCGTACGCCCTCAGGCGCGAGCCGGGACGGTCGACGCGGGACGAGTGACCAGCACGAAGGCCGCCCACGCGCCGAGGACGGCTGCGGCGATGCCGAGGCCGAGCTGCGGGATGAGAGGCATGGCGATCCCGACGAAGCCGCCGATCACCCACGCCAGCTGGAGCGTGGTGTCGGAGCGCGCGAACGCGCTTGCCTGGATGCGTCCGGGGACGTCTCGCTGGACCGTGGAGTCGAGCGACAGCTTGGCCAGCGACTGCGCCAGCCCGGCCGTGAGACCCAGCAGCACGAGGGTCACCAGCCCGTAGAACAGGGCGGCGAGCGCGGCGACCGCGACGTCGGCGAGGAGGGCCAGCACCACCGTGACCGCCGGGTTGAGACGCTTGAGGACGGACCCGATCGTGATGCCGAGGGTGTTGCCGAGCCCCGCCGCCCCGATGACCAGGCCCAGCAGGACCTCGGGTCTCCACTCCCCGATCGGGTTGTCGCGCAGGAGGAACGCCATGAACATCGTGAGGAACCCCGAGAGCCAGCGTGGCCCGCAGTTGGAGCGGAGCGCGTAGGCGACCGCGGCCGGGATCCGGGTGCGCGGGCGACGCCCCTTCGGGCGGGTGGCCGCGGTGTCGCTCTCGCCGGTGAGCACCAGCTCGCCCTCGCCCTGGCTGGCGTCGACCTTGTCGGGGAGCCGGATCGCCCAGATCGTCGCGAGCACGAACACCACGAAGCCGTAGCGCAGCGACCACTCCGGGCCGAAGGTCGAGGCCAGGATCGCCAGCGGCGCCGAGATGCCGGCACCCACCACGCCGGCCAGCGAGACCCGTGCGTTGGCCTTGACGAGGGTGAGGTCCGGCGGCAGCAGTCGCGGGACCGCGGCGGCCCGCGTGACGCCGTACGCCTTGGAGGCCACCAGGCACCCGAGCGCGGCGGGGAACAACCACCCCGACTCCGTCACGACGGCGGTCGCCAGGACCCAGCACAGGAAGCACCGGACCGCCATGGTGGCGCCGACCGCCCACCGACGGCCGTGGCTGAAGCGGTCGAGGAACGGTCCGATCAGCGGTGCGACGATCGCGAACGGGAGCATGGTCAGGCCGAGGAACAGCGCGACCTGCCCGCGCGCCTCCCCGGTGGGGACCTGGAAGAACAGCGTGCCGGCCAGCGAGATCGCCACCGCGGCGTCTCCTGCTGCGTTGAAGGCGTGCAGCTCGATCAGCCGCGACAGCCCGGAGTCACCGGCACCCTCGGCCCGCGCCGCGCGGCGCGCCTGCGACACCGCGTAGTGGCCGGCGGTGCCGGCGCCGCGGCCCGCCACCCGCGCGCCCCGGCCGGCGGCCTTGACGCCGCGCGCGGCGCCCGACAGCGAGCGGCGGGCGGTCCCGGAGCGGGGCCGGGACGACGGCTGCGACCGGGGCCCCGGGGACGGGTCGGGGCGCTCTGAGGTCACGAGCACCATCTTGGCCTACGGACCCGACACCGCGGACGCAGACGCCCCGGTGCGCGTCCCGAGGGGACAGGACCGCCGTGCGTTTGCCACAATGCGCAGGTGATCGCTCTCCCCACCCGTGCCGGCAAGCCCGACGCCACCCTCGCCAAGGCCGTCGACCTGGCCCGAGAGGTGGTCCTCGAGGTCGCCGAACCCGGCGAGGTGGGTGACCACCTCGGCGCGCAGGCCGAGGGCGAGCGCATCGTCACCCACCAGTTCGCGTGCGTCCGCCCCGGCTACCCCGGGTGGTACTGGTCGGTCACGCTGACCCGCGCCAAGCGCGGCAAGGACCTGACCGTCAACGAGGTCGTGCTGCTCCCCGGCGACGACGCGATCGTGGCGCCGGCCTGGGTCCCCTACAAGGAGCGGCTCCAGCCCGGCGACCTGTCGCCCGGCGACCTGCTGCCCGTGGAGGACGAGGACGCCCGCCTGGTCCCGACGTACCTCGTCGGCGACGACCCGCTCGACCCGCCGATGGACGCCGATGCCCGCGCGCAGGTGCGTCGTGTGGCCGAGGACCTCGGTCTGGGCCGGGTCCGCACGCTGAGCCGTGAGGGCATCGACATGGCCGCCGAGCGCTGGTACGCCGGCCCCGGCGGGCCCGAGTCACCGCTGGCCAAGAGCGCTCCGGACAGCTGCTGGTCCTGCGGGTTCCTGGTGCGGATCAGCGGCTCGCTCTCGGAGACCTTCGGCGTCTGCGCCAACGGCAACGCCAACGACGACGGCCGGGTCGTCAGCCTCGACCACGGCTGCGGCGCCCACTCCGAGGTCAAGCTCGCCCGCAAGCAGCAGCCGCTGCCGATGCCCGAGCACGTCTTCGACACCCTCACCGACGACGAGTACGAGCTGATCTGAGCCGCCCGGTCACGACCGCGTCGACATCTCCCTCAGAGCGCGTGGCCGAACGACGTCGGCGCGCCCGGCGCGTCGTCGCGCGACAGCACCCACACCGCGTAGTCCGGCGAGGCCGGGTGCAGCTCGTAGGAGCCGAAGAGGTGGTCGACGCGCAGGCCGGCAGCCGTGGCGTCGCCTGCGAACTCGTCGGGGCTGTAGTCGCGAGCGGTGGTCGGCCCGTCGACGGGGTGGAAGCCCACCAGCACCCGGCCGCCCGGAGCCAGCGTCGCGCGCACCCGCCGCAGGACCTCCCGCTCGGTGCCTGCGGCGACGAAGACCATGACGTTGCCGACGAGCACGGCCAGGTCCACGCTCGCGCGCAGCCCGGTCAGGTCGGCCTCCAGGATGTCGGCGTGGATCACCTCGAGGTCGGGGTAGGTGCGGCGCGACTGCTCGACCAGGGTGGCGTCGGGCTCGACCGCGACCACCCGATGACCCCGTGCCTGCAGGGCGGCGGACACCCGGCCCATGCCCGAGCCGACGTCGAGGACGCGCGCGCCGCGCGGGACGAGCACGTCGGCCAGCCGGGCCTCGCCGTCCACGTCGGACCCCTCGGCCACCAGCTGGGCGAACTTCGCGCCGTAGCCCCGGTTGCCCTCGCCCGCGAGCTCCCAGCGGGTCGGCCGGTGGGTCATGCCACGCCCTGCCGCGCCGCGCGCTCCTTGCGGCGCCGGCGGCAGTACTCCAGCCCGCAGAGTCCGAGGCCGAAGCCGGCCAGGCAGGTCCACAGCCACCACGTGCGGCCGTTGTCCTCGAGCGTGCCCCAGAACGGGAGCAGGGCCAGGAAGCCCAGCAGCCACAGCGCGGTGCCGACCTCGGTGGTGCGCACGCCGTCGACGTCGAGGGGCGCGACCTGCGCCACGACGTAGGTGCGGCTGCCGATGTCGTGCTGCGTCGGCTGCTCGTCACCCAGGTCCACGCCGTCACGCTACACACGCGTGTGAGCGCACGAAACACGGACGTGACACGGGTCTGCCAGACTGCCGTCCCGTGAACGACGAGACCACGACCTCACCGCAGTCCACGAAGGCCTCCGGCCTCGACGGGTTCTTCGACATCAGCCGACGGGGATCGACGGTGGGGCGCGAGGTCCGCGGCGGCGTCGTCACCTTCTTGACGATGGCCTACATCATCGTGCTGAACCCGCTCATCCTCGGCTTCGTGCCCGACTCGACCGGCGCCTACCTCGGTGGCGGCGCGGGTGACGGGTCGAACCTGCCGGTGATCGCGGCGGGCACGGCGCTGGTCGCCGGGGTGCTGACCATCCTGATGGGCACGGTCGCCAACTTCCCGCTCGCGCTCGCCACCGGTCTGGGCCTCAACGCGTTCGTCGCGAACGCCATCGCGACCCGGTCCACGTGGGAGGACGCGATGGGCCTCATCGTCCTCGAGGGCATCATCATCCTCGTGCTCGTGCTGACGGGCTTCCGCAAGGCCGTCTTCCACGCGGTGCCCCAGCAGCTGAAGATCGCGATCTCGGTGGGAATCGGTCTGTTCATCGCCCTGATCGGCTTCGTCGACGCGGGCTTCGTGACCCGCATCCCCGACGCCGCGCTGACCACGGTGCCGGTCCAGCTCGGCAACGGCGGCACGCTCAGCGGCTGGCCGGTGCTGGTCTTCGCGGTCGGCGTCGTGCTCATCATCGCCCTGTGGGTACGCCAGGTGCGCGGTGCGATCCTGATCTCGATCGTCGCCACGGCGGTGCTCGCCTTCGTGCTGCAGGCCGTCCTCGACCTCGGCTCGGTCGCGCAGGAGGGCCCGGGCAACTGGTCGCTCAACGTCCCCGAGCTCAACGGAGTCGTCGACGTCCCCGACTTCGGCACCCTCGGGCAGTTCGACCTGTTCGGTGCGTTCTCGTCGGTCGGCGTCCTCGCCGCAGTCCTGCTCGCCTTCACCCTCCTGCTGGCCGACTTCTTCGACACCATGGGCACGATGACCGCGATCGGCGCGGAGGCCGGCCTCAACGACGAGGAGGGCATCCCGCCGAACGCCCAGCGGATCCTCGTCGTGGACTCGGTCGCCGCGATGGCCGGCGGCGCGGCCGGCGTCTCGTCCAACACCTCCTACATCGAGTCCGCGTCCGGGGTGGGGGAGGGCGCGCGGACCGGGCTCGCGTCGGTGGTGACCGGGCTGCTGTTCCTGCTGGCCACCTTCTTCGCCCCGATCGTCGAGGCGATCCCGTCCGAGGCCGCCGTGCCGGCACTCGTGCTGGTCGGCTTCCTCATGATGCAACAGGTCAAGGGCATCGCCTGGGACGACCTCGAGATCGCCATCCCGGCCTTCCTGACGATCGTGCTGATGCCCTTCACCTACTCCATCTCGGTCGGCATCGGCGCCGGCTTCCTGGCCTACGTCCTCATCAAGCTCGTCGTCGGCAAGGCCCGCGAGGTCCACCCGCTCATGTGGGTCGTCGCAGCGCTCTTCGTCGTCTACTTCGCCATCGAGCCGATCACCTCCTGGCTGACCTGAGCGGGCGGTCGACACCATGTGGGATCCCCGGTCAGCCGGGGATCCCACAGGTTGTCGGCCTCTGCAACGCCTGACACCTTGTGGGATCCCCGGTCGACCGGGGATCCCTCACGTACGCCGGGAGCGATGCAGCACGCAGGAATAGTTAGCAGAGGTAATGAGTTACGCTAACGACATGCCGACCGCCGACCTCCGCACCCATGCCGGGCTCGCCTCCGAGCTCCGGGCGGGTGTCATGCGCCTGCGTCGTCGCCTCGCCACGGAGCGCCACCCCGACAACGACCTGAGCATCGGGCAGATGGTCGTGCTGGGGCTCCTGGTGCGGTTCGGCGACCAGACCGTGGGCGAGCTGGCCCGCGCGGAGCGCGTGCAGCCGCCGTCGATGACCCGCACGGTCAACTGCCTGGAGTCCGACGGCTACGTCGTACGCCGTGCACACGAGACCGACGGGCGCCAGGTCGTGGTCGCCGTCACCGACGCCGGCCGCGCGGCCGTGCTGGCCGACCGCCAGCGCCGCGACGCCTGGCTGGCCCAGCAGCTCGCGGGGCTCACCCCCGCCGAGCGGGCCACCCTGCGCGACGCTGCGCCGATCCTCGCCCGACTTGCCCTGACCGACTGACGACCGAGGAGTCATCACGAGTCCCACGTTCCGCTCCCTCGCCAACCCCAACTACCGCCGCTACGCCAGCGGTGGTGTCGTGTCCAACACCGGCACCTGGATGCAGCGCGTGGCCCAGGACTGGCTGGTCCTCCAGCTCGCCGTGGGCTCCGGCGCGACGGCGCTCGGCATCACCACCGGCCTGCAGTTCCTGCCGTTCCTGCTCCTGACGCCGGTGGCCGGCCTCATCGCCGACCGGATGCCCAAGCAGCGGCTGCTCCAGCTCACCAACCTCGGCATGGCGCTGCCCGCCGCCGTGCTCGGCCTGCTCGCCGTCACCGGCACCGCCGAGGTCTGGCACGTCTACGTCCTGGCCTTCCTGCTCGGCTGCGCGTCGGCCTTCGACGCCCCGGCGCGCCAGTCCTTCGTCTCCGAGCTGGTGGACCCCGTCGACCTCACCAACGCGGTCGGCCTCAACTCCGCCAGCTTCAACGCCGCGCGCCTCGTCGGCCCCGGCCTGGCCGGCGTGCTGATCGCCGCCTTCGGCGGGGGAGCGGTGGCGACCGGGTGGGTCATCCTGCTCAACGCGGTGTCGTACGCCGCCCCGATCTGGTCGCTGCGCCACCTCGACCTGGCCCGGATCGACGCCGCGGCGCCCGCCGATCGGGGTCCCGGCGCCATCCGGGAGGGCGTGGCCTACGTCCGTGCCCGTCCCGACCTGGTGCTCGTCCTGAGCATGGTCTTCTTCGCCGGCACCTTCGGGTTGAACTTCCAGATCACGTCGGCGCTCATGGCCACCGAGGTCTTCGGCAAGGGGCCGCAGGAGTTCGGGCTGCTCGGCACCTTCCTCGCGGTCGGCTCGCTCACCGGCTCCCTGCTGGCAGCGCGCCGCGCCGAGGTGCGCCACCGTCTCGTCGTCGGGTCCGCGATCGCCTTCGGGGCCACGGTGATGCTGGCCGGGCTGATGCCGTCCTACCTCACCTTCGCGCTCCTCGCGCCCGTCACGGGGCTCACCGCGCTGACGTTCATCACGAGCGCCAACACCTACATGCAGCTCAACACCGACGCGGGCGTCCGCGGCCGGGTGATGGCGCTCTACCTGATGATCTTCATGGGTGGCACCCCGGTCGGTGCCCCGATCATCGGGTGGATCGGACACGAGTACGGCGCCCGCTGGACGCTGCTCGGCGGCGGGCTGATGACGATCCTCGGTGTGGGGGTGTCTGCCATCGTGTACCTCAGGCTCGAGAAGGCGCGACGCGAGCGCGGCGCCGAGGCGGGCGCACGGCTCGCGGAACCGGCTCCTGCGGCGTTTTGACCGTGGCAGTCACGCCCGAGTAGCCTCAATCCTCGTGTCTGGCACGTCCAGACCTCTGCGCATGCTCCCAGAGCCGCGGCCCCTCGAGGTGCCGCGCCCGGCTCGGCGCAGCAGCTCCACCGCACAAGGCACGTCGCAGCAACGCATGACATCCGAGTCCGGCACCTCGCCGGGCCGTGACGAGAAGACAGAGAGAGGGAACCACCCGGTGCCCACCATTAACCAGCTGGTCCGCAAGGGCCGCCAGGACAAGGTGTCGAAGTCCAAGACGCCTGCCCTGAAGGGATCCCCGCAGCGCCGTGGCGTCTGCACCCGCGTCTACACGACCACCCCGAAGAAGCCGAACTCCGCCCTCCGCAAGGTCGCCCGCGTGCGCCTGAGCAGTGGCGTCGAGGTCACCGCCTACATCCCGGGTGTCGGTCACAACCTGCAGGAGCACTCGATCGTGCTCGTGCGCGGCGGCCGTGTGAAGGACCTCCCCGGTGTCCGCTACAAGATCATCCGCGGCACGCTCGACACCCAGGGTGTCAAGAACCGCAAGCAGGCCCGCAGCCGCTACGGCGCGAAGAAGGAGAAGTAATGCCTCGCAAGGGTCCCGCTCCGAAGCGCCCCCTCGTCTCTGACCCGGTCTACGGCTCGCAGCTGGTCACCCAGCTCGTCAGCAAGGTCCTGCAGGACGGCAAGAAGGCTGTTGCCCAGCGCATCGTCTACACCGCCCTCGAGGGCTGCCGCGAGAAGACCGGCACCGACCCGGTCGTCACGCTCAAGCGTGCGCTCGACAACGTCAAGCCGGCCATCGAGGTCAAGTCCCGCCGCGTCGGCGGTGCGACCTACCAGGTCCCCGTCGAGGTCAAGGCCAACCGCTCCACCACGCTGGCCCTGCGCTGGCTCGTGGGCTACGCCGCCGACCGTCGCGAGAAGACGATGGCCGAGCGCCTGATGAACGAGATCCTCGACGCCAGCAACGGCCTCGGTGCCGCTGTGAAGAAGCGCGAGGACACCCACAAGATGGCCGAGTCCAACAAGGCCTTCGCCCACTACCGCTGGTGAGGTCGGGAGGCTGCGGGCCCCGCATCGCGCGGTCCGCGGCCTCCCACTCCCACAACCCCACTACTTCGAGGGACTGAGACACAACAGTGGCTGTCGACATCACCACCGACCTCAACAAGGTCCGCAACATCGGCATCATGGCGCACATCGACGCCGGCAAGACCACCACCACCGAGCGCATCCTCTTCTACACCGGCATCACCTACAAGATCGGTGAGGTCCACGAGGGTGGCGCCACGATGGACTGGATGGAGCAGGAGCAGGAGCGCGGCATCACCATCACGTCCGCCGCGACCACCTGCTGGTGGAAGGACCACCAGATCAACATCATCGACACGCCCGGCCACGTGGACTTCACCGCCGAGGTCGAGCGCTCGCTGCGCGTCCTCGACGGTGCCGTGGCGGTGTTCGACGGCGTTGCCGGTGTCGAGCCGCAGACCATGACCGTGTGGCGCCAGGCCAACAAGTACTCGGTCCCCCGCATGTGCTTCGTCAACAAGCTCGACCGCACCGGCGCGGACTTCTTCCGCTGCGTCGACATGATGGTCGAGCGCCTCAACTCCACCCCGCTCGTGCTCCAGCTCCCCATCGGTGCCGAGTCCGACTTCCTCGGTGTCGTCGACCTCGTCGGCATGCGTGCCCTCACCTGGCGCGGCGAGACCACCATGGGCGAGGACTACGAGGTCGAGGAGATCCCGGCCGAGCTCGCCGAGCAGGCGGCCGAGTACCGCGAGAAGTTCATCGAGACGCTCGCCGAGGCCGACGACGAGATCATGGAGAAGTACCTCGAGGAGGGCGACGAGAACTTCACCGTCCCCGAGCTCGAGGACGCGATCCGTCGCGCCACGCTCGCCGACAAGCTGAACCCGGTCCTCTGCGGCACCGCGTTCAAGAACAAGGGTGTCCAGCCCCTGCTCGACGCGGTCGTCAAGTTCCTG
Source organism: Nocardioides furvisabuli (assembly GCF_021083185.1). Taxonomy (GTDB): domain Bacteria; phylum Actinomycetota; class Actinomycetes; order Propionibacteriales; family Nocardioidaceae; genus Nocardioides; species Nocardioides furvisabuli. The sequence continues at coordinate 586,308 of NZ_JAIGQB010000001.1, forward strand.
CCGTCGCCGCTCGACATCGACGGGATCCAGGGCCACTCGGTCAAGGACGAGGACGAGGTCATCGTCCGTCAGCCGTCCGACGACGAGCCGTTCTCCGGCCTCGCCTACAAGATCGCCTCCGACCCGCACCTGGGCAAGCTGATCTACGTCCGCGTCTACTCCGGCAAGCTGGAGGCCGGCTCGACCGTGGTCAACTCGGTCAACGGCCGCAAGGAGCGGATCGGCAAGGTCTACCAGATGCACGCCAACAAGCGTGAGGAGATCGCGTCGGTCGGCGCCGGCCAGATCGTGGCCGTGATGGGCCTCAAGGACACCAAGACCGGTCACACGCTGTGCGACCCGCAGAACCAGGTCGTCCTCGAGTCCATGACGTTCCCGGCCCCGGTGATCGAGGTCGCGATCGAGCCCAAGACCAAGGGCGACCAGGAGAAGCTCGGCACCGCGATCCAGCGCCTGTCCGACGAGGACCCGACGTTCACGGTCAAGGCCGACGAAGAGACCGGCCAGACGATCATCGCCGGCATGGGCGAGCTCCACCTGGAGATCCTCGTCGACCGCATGAAGCGCGAGTTCCGCGTCGAGGCGACCGTCGGCAAGCCGCAGGTGGCCTACCGCGAGACCGTCCGCAACACGGTCGAGAAGCACTCCTACACCCACAAGAAGCAGACCGGTGGGTCGGGTCAGTTCGCCAAGGTCGTCATCAACCTCGGTCCGAACATCGACCCCGAGACCGGCCAGGGCGCGGGCTACGAGTTCGTCAACAACGTCTCCGGTGGCCGCGTGCCCAAGGAGTACATCCCCTCGGTCGACCAGGGCGGCCAGGAGGCCATGGAGTTCGGCGTCCTCGCCGGCTACCCCATGGTCGACGTGAAGTTCTCGCTCGAGGACGGCGCCTACCACGACGTCGACTCGTCCGAGCTGGCGTTCAAGATCGCCGGCAACCAGGCCTTCAAGGAGGCCGCCCGCAGGGCCAAGCCGGTGCTGCTCGAGCCGATGTTCGCCGTCGAGGTGACCACCCCCGAGAGCTTCCTCGGCACGGTCATCGGCGACATCAACTCGCGCCGCGGCCAGATCCAGGCGCAGGAGGAGCGTCACGGCGACATGGTCGTGAACGCCCTTGTGCCGTTGTCGGAGATGTTCGGGTACGTTGGCGACCTGAGGTCCAAGACCTCCGGTCAGGCGTCGTACTCGATGGAGTTCGACTCGTACGCCGAGGTCCCCTCGAACATCGCCGAAGAGATCGTCAAGAAGGTTCGCGGCGAGTAGCTCGACCCGGACCCTCGGTCCAGCACCACCCGTCCCACACCCATGAGTTCAAGTACCAAACCAACCAGGAGGAGCCCCAGTGGCTAAGGCGAAGTTCGAGCGGACCAAGCCGCACGTCAACATCGGCACGATCGGTCACATCGACCACGGCAAGACGACGCTGACCGCGGCGATCACCAAGGTGTTGCACGACAAGTACCCGAACCTGAACGAGGCCTCGGCCTTCGACCAGATCGACAAGGCTCCCGAGGAGCGTCAGCGCGGCATCACGATCTCGATCGCGCACGTCGAGTACCAGACCGAGGCGCGCCACTACGCGCACGTCGACTGCCCGGGTCACGCGGACTACATCAAGAACATGATCACCGGTGCCGCTCAGATGGACGGCGCGATCCTCGTGGTCGCCGCCACCGACGGCCCGATGCCGCAGACGCGTGAGCACGTGCTGCTCGCCCGCCAGGTCGGCGTGCCGGCCCTGGTCGTGGCGCTCAACAAGTGCGACATGGTCGACGACGAGGAGCTCATCGAGCTCGTCGAGATGGAGGTGCGCGAGCTCCTCTCCGAGTACGAGTTCCCGGGCGACGACATCCCCGTGGTCCGCGTTGCTGCCTTCCCGGCCCTGCAGGGCGACGAGAAGTGGGGCGACTCGATCGTCGAGCTCATGAACGCGGTCGACGAGTCGATCCCGACCCCCGAGCGCGAGACCGACAAGCCGTTCCTCATGCCCGTCGAGGACGTCTTCACGATCACCGGTCGCGGCACGGTCATCACCGGTCGCATCGAGCGCGGCATCGTCAAGGTCAACGAGGAGGTCGAGATCATCGGCATCCGCGAGACCGCCCAGAAGTCGACCGTCACCGGTGTCGAGATGTTCCGCAAGCTGCTCGACGAGGGCCAGGCGGGCGAGAACGTCGGTCTGCTCCTCCGTGGCACCAAGCGCGAGGACATCGAGCGCGGCATGGTCGTCATCAAGCCGGGCACCACGACGCCTCACACGAACTTCGAGGCCTCGGTCTACATCCTGTCGAAGGACGAGGGTGGCCGTCACACGCCGTTCTTCAACAACTACCGCCCGCAGTTCTACTTCCGCACGACGGACGTGACCGGCGTCGTGACCCTCCCCGAGGGCACCGAGATGGTCATGCCGGGTGACAACACCGAGATGTCGGTCGAGCTCATCCAGCCCATCGCGATGGACGAGGGCCTGCGGTTCGCGATCCGTGAGGGTGGCCGCACCGTCGGCGCCGGCCGGGTCGTCAAGATCACCAAGTGATCTGAGCGCCTGAGGGCGCACCGGCTCCACCTCGAGACCCCGTCTCCCGCGAGGGAGGCGGGGTCTCGTGCGTCCCGACCGGGCTCGCTCAGGCGGCGTACGGCGGCGGGAGCAGGCCGTGGTGCTGGAGCAGCATCTCGACCCGCTGCCGCTCGCGGTCGAGCTCGGGCCCGGGCGGGAGCACCTCCATGAGGTGCGCCAGCCCTGCCATGTCCGCAGCCTCGGCCAGGACGCCGTCGTAGGCCTGACGACACCCCTCGTACTTCGCGAAGCGCATGTCGCCGCGGTGGAAGGAGGCGTTCAGCCGCCGCAGGTCCGCGCCCACCTCCTCGATCGGCCGTCGCGCCGCAGGCTCATCAGCGACAGGCGTACGCCGGAGCCGTCGTGCCAGGCGTGCCAGGGCGCGGTAGGTGCGCCACTCGTCGAGCTCGCCGACGAGGACGGCGAGGGCCACCCGCAGGACGACGGCGGCGAGCAGCAGGACTGCGATCGTCGCGAGCGGACCCGTCATCGTCCCACGGTACGCCCGGCGGGGCGCCTCGTCACCGGACCAGCGTCACCGCCGCCACGGCACGATGGCCCCATGGGATTCACGAGGGCCGAGCTCGAGTCGTTCCGGGACGCCGTGGTGCCCGACCTGCTCCCCGACGAGGGTGAGCCGCTGCGGCTCCTCTTCGTGGGGATCAACCCCGGGCTGTGGACCGCCGCCACCCAGACGCACTTCGCCCGCCCGGGCAACCGGTTCTACCCCGCCCTCCTGGCCGCCGGGATCCTGGAGCACCCCGTCGACCCGTCCGCCGGGATGACGGACGGGGACCGCGACGCGTTCCGGCGGCGGGGGATCGGCATCACCAACGTGGTGGCTCGCGCCACTGCCCGAGCCGACGAGCTCACGGCTGTGGAGCTGCGCGAGGGCGGGAGGCGGTTGCGTGCCCTGGTCGCCGAGCGGCGCCCCGACGTGGTCGCGGTCGCCGGCATCACGGCCTACCGGGCGGCGTTCGACCAGCGCAGCGCCCGAGCGGGGGAGCAGCCCGGGCGCTGGGACGGATCGCGCGTCTTCGTCGTGCCCAACCCGTCCGGGCTCAACGCCCACGAGACCGTGGAGACCCTGGCTGCGGCGTACGCCGACGCGGCCCGGGCGGCCGGCCTCGTCGGCGGCCCTCCCTCGGCCTAGCCGAGCAGCGCCTCCACGGCACCCCGGAACGCCGACGTGTGGGCGTCGACGTCGGACTGGTCGTGGAACGGCGAGAAGAGCGACATGTTGTGGAAGGGGGCGAGCAGGACCCCGCGGTTGACGGTCCAGAGGTGGAAGAAGGCGTCGAGCTCCTCGTCGACTGCGGCGGCCGCCTCCGCGCCCGCGCGCGGCGGCGGGCAGAACCAGTACTCCGCGCGGCAGCCGAGGCGCTGCACGTGCCACGGCAGGCCGTGCTCGTCGATCACCCCGCGGATGCCGTCGGTGAAGCTCACGGCGAGCGGGATCGCGACGTCGAAGTCCTCCTGGCGCAGCGCGGTCGACAAGGTGGCACGCACGGCGGCCATCGCGAGCGCGGAGCCCGACAGCGTGCCGCCCACCCCGGCGACGTCGATGTCGTGCCCGAGCATCGGACCTTCGAGGCGCTCGGCGACCTCGGCGGTCATGCCGTACGCCGCGACGGGGATCCCTCCGCCGATGGGCTTGCCGATGACCACGAAGTCAGGTTCGAGGTCCCACGCCGCGGTGGCCCCGCCCGGTCCCGCGCAGATCGTGTGGGTCTCGTCGTTGACGAGCAGCACGCCATGGCGGCGGGTGACCTCGCGGACCCCGGCGAGGTAGCCCTCGTCGGGGAGCACGATGCCGATGTTGGTCAGTGCCGGCTCCATCAGCAGGCAGGCGACGTCACCCTCGGCGAGGCGGACGTCGAGCGCGTCGAGGTCGTTGAAGGGCACCACCGCCGTGGTCTGCGCGACGTCGACCTGCGGCCCCAGGGCGCCCGGGCGGGCCACGACGCGGTCACCGGCGCGGCCGTGCTCGAGCACGCCGAGCGTCTCGTCGACGGTGCCGTGGTAGCACCAGTCCATGACCGCGATGCGCGGTCGCCCGGTCAGGTGGCGGGCGAAGCGCAGCACGAAGCGGTTGGCGTCGGTGGCGGTCATCGCCATCTGCCAGCGCGGCAGCCCGAACCGGCGGCTGAGCTCGGCAGCCACCCAGGCGGCGTCGGTCGAGGGCAGCATCGTGGTGATCCCACGCTCGGTGCGCTCGCGCACCGCCTCTGCGACCGCGGGCAGGCAGTGGCCGGTCATCGAGCCGGTGTCGCCCAGGCACAGGTCGACGTGCTCGATGCCGTCGACGTCGGTGAAGCGACCGCCGGCCGCCGACTCGACGAACAGCGGGAACGAGCCCGGCCAGCGCGTCATCCACGGCATCGGGACACCGGCCAGCAGGTGCTCACCGGCCGTGCGCGCCAGCAGCGCCGAGGTCGGGTGCAGGTCGACGAACCGTTGCTCCTCCTCGGCGTGGAGCGCGGCCAGGCGGGTGCGGTCGATCGTCATGCGTCCCTCACAGCGCGCTGCCGACGTACTTGGTCTCGAGGTACTCCTCGATCCCCTCGAAGCCGCCCTCGCGGCCGAAGCCGGAGTGCTTCACCCCGCCGAAGGGGGCGGCCGGGTTGGAGACGATGCCGGTGTTGATGCCGACCATCCCGAACTCCAGCGCCTCGCTGACGCGCAGCACGCGGGCGTGGTCGCGGGTGAAGACGTAGGCGACGAGGCCGTACTCGGTGTCGTTGGCCCGCGAGAGCGCCTCCTCCTCGTCGCGGAAGGTCGAGACCGGGGCGACGGGACCGAAGATCTCCTCGCGGAACACCCGCGCCGAGGCGGGTACGTCGACCAGCACCGTGGGCGGGTAGAAGTGGCCTGGCCCCTCGGGGACCTCGCCACCGACCAGGGCGCGGGCACCGCCGGACACCGCGTCGTCGACGAGCTCGTGCACCCCGGCGCGGGCCTTGTCGGTGATGAGGGGCCCGACGTCGACACCGTCCTCGGTGCCGTCACCGACCGTCAGGGCGCCCATCCGCTCGGCGAGCCGCGAGGAGAACTCCTCGGCCACCGACTCGTGCACCAGGAAGCGGTTGGCCGAGGTGCAGGCCTCGCCGATGTTGCGCATCTTGGCCAGCATCGCGCCGTCGACGGCGGCGTCGAGGTCGGCATCGGCGAAGACGAGGAACGGGGCGTTGCCGCCGAGCTCCATCGACACCCGGAGCAGCTGGTCGGACGCCTGGGCGACGAGCACCTTGCCGACCGCCGTCGAGCCGGTGAAGGTGAGCTTGCGCAGCCGCGGGTCGCGGATCAGCGGCTCGCACACGCCGCCGGAGTCGGTGGTGGTGACGACGTTGAGCACGCCTGCCGGCAGGCCGACCTCCTCCAGCAACCCTGCCAGGGCGAGCATCGTGAGGGGGGTCTCCGCGGCCGGCTTGACCACCATCGTGCACCCGGCGGCGATGGCCGGCCCGATCTTGCGGGTGCCCATCGCGAGCGGGAAGTTCCACGGCGTGATCATCAGTGTCGGGCCCACGGGGCCCTTCATCGTGATCAGGCGGGTGTTGCCGGCGGGGGCGGGGGAGTAACGACCGTGGATGCGCACCGCCTCCTCGGAGAACCACCGGAAGAACTCGGCGCCGTAGGCCACCTCGCCCTTCGCCTCGGCGAGCGTCTTGCCCATCTCCAGGGTCATCAGCCGGGCGAAGTGGTCGGCCCGCTCGGTGAGCAGCTCGAAGGCGCTGCGCAGGATCTCCCCGCGCACCCGGGGCTCGGTGGCACGCCACTCGCGCTGGGCGGCCGCTGCTGCGGCGAGGGCGCGTTCCCCGTCCGCGGGCGTCGCGTCCGCCACGGAGGTGAGCACGCCGCCGTCGGCGGGGTTGTGCACCTCGAAGGTCGCGGCGCCGCTGGCGTCGACCCACTCCCCGCCGACGAGGAGCTGGCGGGGCACGGTCTGGAGGACGGTCTCGTTGCTGGCCATCACCCCACCCTGCCATCCGCGGCTGCGTCGAAGGCGGCCTCGAAGATGTCGAGGCCCTCGGCGATCAGGTCGTCGCCGATCGCCAGCGGCGGGAGGAAGCGGAAGACGTTGCCGTAGGTGCCGCAGGTCAGCGTGACGAGGCCCTGGGCCGAGCAGGCCCGGTGGATCGCGCCGGCCAGTGCCGCGTCGGGCGAACGTCCGGGCCCGTCGGACACGAGCTCGACGGCCAGCATCGCGCCGCGGCCACGGATGTCCCCGACGCGGTCGGGGTGGCGCTCGGCGAGCGCCTGCAGGCGCGGCAGGAAGGCCGCCTCGATCGCGCGGGCGCGTGCGGGCAGGTCGTCGGCCTGCATCGTCTCGATGGCGGCGAGCGCGGCCGCGCACGCGACCGGGTTGCCACCGTAGGTGCCGCCGAGGCCACCGACGTGCACCGAGTCCATCACCTCCGCGCGGCCGGTCACCGCGGCGAGCGGCAGGCCACCCGCCATGCCCTTGGCGGTGGTCACCAGGTCCGGCACGACGCCCTCGTTGTCACAGGCGAACCAGTCGCCGGTGCGGGCGAAGCCCGTCTGGATCTCATCGGCGATGAGCAGGATGCCCTGCTCGCGGCACCACTCGGCGACGCGGGGGAGCCAGCCCGGCGGCGGGACGATGAAGCCGCCCTCACCCTGGATCGGCTCGATGAGCACCGCTGCGCAGCTGTCCTCGCCGACCTGGGTGTGCACCGTCGAGACGAAGGCGTCGAAGGCCTCCACGGCGCACGCCTCGGGTCCGCCCGGCCACCGGTAGGGGTAGGCCATCGGGGCGCGGTAGATCTCCCCGGCGAACGGGCCGAAGCCGTGCTTGTAGGGCATGGTCTTCGCGGTCAGCGCCATCGTGAGGTTGGTGCGCCCGTGGTAGGCGTGGTCGAAGACCACGATGGCGTCGCGCCCGGTGTGGTGGCGGGCGACCTTCACCGCGTTCTCGACCGCCTCGGCGCCGGAGTTGAAGAGCGCCGAGCGCTTCTCGTGGCTCCCGGGGGTGAGCTCGGCGAGCTTCTCGCAGACCGCGACGTACTCCTCGTAGGGCGTCACCATGAAGCAGGTGTGGGTGAAGTCCGCGACCTGGCGCTGGACCGCCTCCACCACGCGGGGAGCGGCGTTGCCGACGGTGGTCACGGCGATGCCGGACCCGAAGTCGATGAGCTGGTTGCCGTCGACGTCGCGCAGGATCCCGCCGCCGGCGCGCTCGACGTAGACGGGCAGCGTCGTGCCGACCCCGGCGGACACGGCGGCGACCTTGCGGGCGTGCAGGGCCTGCGAGCGCGGCCCGGGGATCTCGGTGGCGAGGATCCGCTCCTGTGCCAGCGTCATGACTTCTCCTCCATGCCCCACTGCGACCCGTAGCCGTCGGGCTTCGGCGCCGACAGCAGGTCGAGGAACGGCTTCGGCGGCAGTGCCTCGGGGCCCAGCACGCCGGTGCCCCTCCACCTGCCGTCGGACAGCAGCTCGAGCGCCACGACCGGGTTGATGGCTGTCTGCCAGACCACGCACTGCGCGCCGTAGTCGCGCATCGAGTCGGCGTTGTCGACCACGTGGTAGAGGTAGGTCGAGCGCGGTGCGCCGTCCTTGCCGGTGCCGGTGACGAGGAGCCCCGCGCAGGTCTTGCCCTCCATCCGCGGGCCGATGGTGGCCGGGTCGGGCAGGCAGGCCGCCACGACGTCGCGCGGCGAGACCTCCACGCCCTTCACCGTCACCGGTTCGGTCGAGTCGAGTCCCAGCGTGTGGAGCGTGCGCAGGATCGTGATCATCTCCTCGCCGAGGCCGTACTTGAAGCTCACCCGGTCCGCCTCCACCCACCGCGGCATGAGGAGCACCTCCTCGTGCTCGACGTGCACGCACTCGACCGGTCCGATGCCCTCGGGGAAGTCGAAGACCTCCGGCTCGGAGAAGGGGGGCAGCGTGAAGAACCCCTGCTCCAGATCGCCACCGCCCCTCTCCCGCTCCCACACCACTGGGGGATTGAGGCACTCCTCGATGATCGTCCACATCGAGAAGCCGGGCGCGAACACCTCGTTGCCGTCGTCGTCGCGGATCACCAGGTTCGCGCCGTCACGCGTGCCGAGCTCGTCGATGTGGTCGAAGAGCTCGTCGGCGGCGTAGCGCGCGAAGACGTCGGAGAGCCCCGGCTCCACGCCGATCCCGAGCAGCGCCAGCCGGCCGGCCGACTCCCACGCGCCGGCCTGCGCGAACTGCTCGTCGCCGAGCTTGACCCCGACCTTCTCGTACGGCGCGTCGGGGTGCGGCGCGGACAGGCTCATCGCCATGTCGAGGTAGTCGGCACCCGCGGCGAGGGCGCCGGTGAAGATGGGCATCACGAAGCGCGGGTCGACGGCGTTGAAGACGTGGGTGGCCCGCACCTCGCGGGCGAGCGCGGCCACGGCGTCGACGTCCGAGGCGTCGACCTGAGCGGCACTGAAGCGCTCCTCGCCCGTACGCCGCTCGCCGGCCGCGGCGACCGTCCGCTCGGCGCGAGCGAGGTCGTGGTCGGCGACCACCCACGCCTCGAAGAAGTCACGCTCGACCGCGATCCGGGCGGCGGCGTCACCGACACCGCCGGCCCCGACCATCAGCACCCTCATCGGTTCTGGCACAGGCCTGCTCCTACTTCTTGATCCGGGACGCCCGTGCAGAGCCCACCAGCTGGGCGCCCACCACCAGCAGGACGGCGAGCACGAACATCGAGAAGCCGATGACGTTGGCCTCGGCGGGGATGCCGCGGCGCGACGCGACGTAGACGAACTTGGGGAACGTGCTCTCGTTGCCGGAGACGAAGTTGGTGATGATGAAGTCGTCGAAGGACAGCGAGAAGGCGAGCATCGCGGCGCCCGCGATGCCGGGCAGGATCAGCGGGAAGGTGACCTTCCAGAAGGTCTGCATCGGGCTGGCGTAGAGGTCCTGCGCCGCCTCCTCGATCCGCGGGTCGAGGGACTGGATGCGCGCCTTCACCGTGACCACCACGAAGCTCAGGCAGAACATGATGTGGGCGAAGACGATCGTGCCGAACCCGAGGTTGACGCCGATGTTGGAGAAACCCTGCACGAAGATCGTCAGCAGCGCGGCACCCATCACGATCTCGGGGGTCGCCATCGGCACGAAGATCAGCACGTTGCTCGCAGCCTTGCCGCGGTAGCGGTAGCGCACCATCGCCAGCGCCATCATCGTGCCGAGGACGGTCGCGACGAGGGTCGAGATCGCCCCCACCTGGAGCGAGGTGACCAGCGACTCGCACACGCCGGCGACCCCGCACGGGTCCTGCCAGTGCTCCCAGGTGAAGCTCTGCCACACGATGTTGCTGCGGCCGTGGTCGTTGAAGGAGAAGGCGAAGGTGTAGGCGACGGGCAGGAAGAGGTAGAGCAGGGCGGTGATCGCCGCGAGCATGACGACGTGCTGCGCCAGCCAGGCCCGGGTCCGGCGTGCAGCCGACGTGGTGGTGGTCATGTCACACCAGCTCCTCGGTGCCGAAGCGGCGCACGTAGAGGAAGACCATGACCAGGATGGCCGTCATGAGCGTGAACGACAGCGCCGCGGCCACGGGGTAGCCCCCCGGGACGGCGAGGAACTGGTCGTTGATGACGTTGCCGACCATCTTCCCGCGCTGGGGGCCGAGCAGCTCCATGTTGACGAAGTCGCCGGCGGCGGGGATGAAGGTCAGAAGCGTCCCCGCGAGCACGCCCGGCATCGACATCGGCAGCGTCACCGTGCGGAAGGTGGTGATCCCGTTGGCGTACAGGTCACCGCCCGCCTCGATCACGCGCGGGTCGGCGCGCTCGAGCGAGGCATAGATGGGCAGCACCATGAACGGCAGGAAGTTGTAGGTCAGGCCCGCGACCACCGCGACCGGGGTGTTGATGATGCTCCCGCCCGGCAGCAGGTGGAGGAAGCTGAGGACGCCCACCACCCAGCCCTCGTCGGCCAGGATCTGCGACCACGCGAACGTGCGCAGGATGAAGGAGGTGAAGAAGGGCGCGATCACGCAGATCAGCATCAGGTTGCGCCAGCGGCCGGCCTTGAACGCCATGGCGTACGCCAGCGGGTAGGAGATCAGGAAGGCGAAGAGCGTCGCGAGCCCGGCATAGACGAACGACCGGGCGAAGTGGGGTGCGTAGTCGGTGAGCGCAGCCGCGTAGTTCGAGAAGTTGACGTCGCTGTAGTAGTAGCCGGGGAACCCGGGGTAGCGGCTCTGCAGGCTCACCGCGGCCAGCTGCACGAGCGGGAGCAGGAAGAAGACGCCGAGCCACAGCACGCCCGGGAGGAGCAGCAGGTAGGCCGTCCAGCTCCGCTTCCTTGTCTCGGGAGCCGGAGCCGCCGGGTCGACCGCCGGGTCGCCGGCGACGTGGGCGAGAGCGCTCACGGCCTGCTCACGACTCCTCGACCGGGACGCCGAAGGCGTGGCCGGGATTCCAGGTCAGCCAGACCCCGTCCCCGGGGCGGAGGTCGAGCGGCTCGACGTCGAGGTTCTGCTCGTAGCAGCTCCAGGTGGTCCCGCTCGGCATGTCGACGAGGTAGCTCGTGGCGACACCGAGGAACGACACGTCGCGCACCACGCCCTTGACGTCGTTGCCGACGCCGTCGGGCTGCTTGCGCGAGACCGTCACCTTCTCGGGTCGTACGCCGAACAGCACCTGGCCCTCGTTCACCTGCGAGCGGCTCTTGAGGATCCGCACCTTGGTGCCGAGCACGTCGGCCACGAGGTGTTCGCCGTCGACGCCCTCGATCGTGCCGACACCGGTGTTGGCCTGGCCGAGGAAGGTGGCCACGAAGCGGGTGAGCGGGAGGTCGTAGAGCTCGGCAGGAGGTCCCAGCTGCTCGATCCGCCCCTTGTTCATCACCGCGACCGTGTCGGCCATCGTCATGGCCTCCTCCTGGTCGTGGGTGACGTGGATGAAGGTGAGCCCGACCTCGGTCTGGATGCGCTTGAGCTCCACCTGCATCTCGCGGCGCAGCTTGAGGTCGAGCGCGCCGAGCGGCTCGTCCAACAGCAGCACCTCGGGGTGGTTGACCAGCGCTCGAGCCAGGGCGACCCGCTGCTGCTGGCCACCGGACAGCTGGACCGGCTTGCGCTGGGCGAACTGCGTCATCTGCACCAGCTCGAGCGCGTCGTCGGCCCGCTGGGCGGCGTCCTTCTCCTTGCGGCGCTTGGGCCCGAAGGCGACGTTGTCGCGCACCGTCATGTGCGGAAACAGTGCGTAGGACTGGAACACGGTGTTGACGGGGCGCTCGTAGGGCCGTGACCCGGTGAGGTCGGTGTCGCCGATCAGCACCCGCCCGTCGGTGGGCTGCTCCAGCCCGGCGACCATCCGCAGAGTGGTCGTCTTGCCGCAGCCCGAGGGACCGAGCAGGGCGAAGAACGACCCCCTCGGCACGTCCAGCGACAGGTCGTCGACCGCGACGAAGTCGCCGAACGTCTTGGTCACCTTCTCCAGCCGCAGGTCTCCCCGGGCCTGCCTGACACCTGGCACGTCAGTTGCCCATCACACGGCTGGACCACAGGTCGGCGTACTCGATGTCCTCGTCGGGCTCCAGTGCGCGGAACGACTGGATGTTCTTGTCGGCGATGAACTCGGCCGTCGGGAAGATCCACGGGCTCTTCGCGAGCTCCGGGTCGATCTTCTCCATCTCCGCCTGCGCGCCTTCCACCGGGCACACGTAGTTGACGTACGCCGCGACCTCGGCCGCCACCGCCGGGTCGTAGTAGTAGTCCATCAGCTGCTGGGCGTTGCTGCGGTGGGTGGAGGTGATCGGCACCATCATGTTGTCCGACCACAGGGTGCCGCCGGACTCCGGGATCGCGAAGGTCCAGCTGGGGTCGCCGGTGTCGTAGGCGAGGATGAAGATGTCCCCGCTCCAGGTGATGCCTGCGAGTGCGTTGCCGCTGGTCAGGTCCTCGAGGTAGGAGTTGCCCTTCACCTTGCGGATGTAGCCGTCCTCGATCTTCTGCTCGATGAGCTCGATGGCGTTCTCGAACTCTGCCTTGCCCCAGCCGCTGGTGATGTCGACGCCCTGCGACTGCATGACGAGGGCCGCGGTGTCGCGGTACTCGGAGAGCACCACCACGCGTCCCTTGAGGTCCTCCGCCCAGAGGTCGTCGAGCGTCTTCAGCTCGCGACCCACCTTGTCCTTGTTGTAGCCGATGCCCGCGAACCCGCTCTGCCAGGTGACGGAGTAGTTCCGGCCGGGGTCGAAGGGGACGTCCTTGAGCGGCTGGAGCAGGTTGGAGACCACGTTGGGCATCTGGGCCAGCTCGAGCGGCTGGCAGAGCTGCTCGCGGATGATCCGGGCCGACATCCAGTCGGTCATCGTGATGATGTCGCGGTCGATGCTCTGACCCGCCCGGAGCTGTGGGCCGACCTTGGCGAAGTAGGAGTCGTTGTCCTCGATGTCCTCGCTGTAGGTGACCTCGATGCCCGTCTGCTTCATGAAGCCCTCGAGCGTGGGGTACTTCCCCGACTTCTCGTTGACGTCGAGGTACGCCGTCCAGTTGGCCCACTTGAGGACCTTCTCGCTGTCCGACAGGTCCTCGGGGAGCTTGAGCTCGGGAGCGCCGCCGGTGGGGGGTTCGGGCGGTGCGCACCCAGCGAGAGCGAGGGTGGTGGCGGCTGCGGCACCGGTGCCGAGCAGGGCCCGGCGACTGAGTCGCGGTCCCATGCCCGCGAGCACGGCGGCAGCGCCGGGGGACATGGGTCGGCGTGCGCGACCTGGGAACTGCGTCATCGGATTGCCTCTCGTCGGTCCGTGTCAGCTGCTGATGTTCGCCATCACGTGCTTGATCCGGGTGTAGTCCTCGAAGCCGTACATCGACAGGTCCTTGCCGTAGCCGGACTTCTTGTAGCCGCCGTGCGGCATCTCGGCCACCAGCGGGATGTGGGTGTTGATCCACACGCAGCCGAAGTCGAGCGCCCGCGACATCCGCATCGCGCGGCCGAAGTCGCGGGTCCACACCGAGGAGGCGAGGCCGTAGTCCACGCCGTTGGCCCACCGGGTCGCCTCTGCCTCGTCGGTGAAGCGCTGCACGGTGATGACCGGACCGAAGATCTCGTTCTGGATCGCGTCGTCGTCCTGGCGCAGGCCCGAGAGCACCGTGGGCTCGAGGTAGAAGCCGGCGCCGAGGTCCGTACGCCGGTTGCCGCCGGCCGACACGGTGGCGTGGGAGGGCAGGTTGTCGATGAAGCCGCTGACGTGCGCGAGCTGGCGGACGTTGTTGACCGGGCCGAAGAGCGCGTCCGCGTCGTCGGGCAGGCCGACCGGCGCCGAGCTGCGGGCGTAGTCGGCCAGGGCCGCGACGAACTCGTCGTGGATGCCCTCGGCCACCAGCACCCGGGTCGCGGCCGTGCAGTCCTGGCCGGCGTTGAAGTAGCCCGCGATCGCGATGCCCTCCACCGCGGCCTCGAGGTCGGCGTCGTCGAACACGACCACGGGGGCCTTGCCGCCGAGCTCGAGGTGCACGCGCTTCACGTTCGGCGCGGCGCTGGCCGCCACCTCCGCGCCGGCGCGCACCGAGCCGGTGATGGCGACCAGGGCGGGCGTGCGGTGCTCGACGAGCCGGCGTCCGGTCTCGCGGTCACCGGTCACCACGTTGAGCGTGCCCGCGGGGAGGAACTCCGAGGCGAGCTCGGCCAGGCGCAGGGTGCTCTCGGGGGTGGTGTCGCTGGGCTTGAGGACGACGGTGTTGCCGGCGGCGAGCGCCGGCCCGATCTTCCACGCCGCCATGAGGAGGGGGTAGTTCCACGGCGTCACCTGGCCCACGACGCCGATGGGCTCGCGGCGGATCCACGACGTGTGGCCGGCCATGTACTCGCCCGCCGCCTTGCCCTCCAGGACGCGCGCGGCCCCGGCGAAGAACCGGAGCTGGTCCACCATCGGCGGGATCTCCTCGCTCGCGGTGAGTGCCTTGATCTTGCCGGTGTTCTCCGACTCCAGGGCGATGAGCTCGTCCGCGTGCGCCTCGACGGTGTCGGCGATCTTCAGCAGCGCCTGCTGGCGCTCGCCGGGGGTCGTGCGACCCCACTCGCCGAAGGCCCGGTCGGCGGCGTCGTACGCCGCGTCGACCTCCTCGGCGCCGCTGATGGGCGCGCGGGCCACGACCTGGCCGGTGGCCGGGTTGACGACGTCGCTCAGGGCGCCGGCACTGGCGTCGACGTAGGTGCCGCCGATGAAGTTGCGCAGCGTGCGTGGGCTGGTCACGTGGGTCCTCCCGGTCGGGTGCGGTGAAGGGAGAGTAGGACGACGGGCGACCAGATCGCCATAGGTGACGGCAACAAAACTGTCGGAATCGTGGATTTAACGCCCGGGAAATGCGGATTCCGCGCTCGGCGGCTTGCGGATCGGACCTCCGGCACAGCACCATGGGCGCCATGAGTGAGGGAAGTGTGCGCCTCGATGCGACTGCCAAGCGCATCATCGAGCTCCTCCAGGAGGACGGGCGCATCTCGTACGCCGCGATCGCCAAGGCGGTCGGCCTCTCGGAGGCCGCAGCCCGCGCCCGCGTGCAGAAGCTCCTCGACTCCGACGTCATGCAGGTCGTCGCGGTCACCGATCCCACGCAGGTCGGGTTCACCCGCCAGGCGATGATCGGGGTGCGCACCGAGGGCGACCCGATGAAGGTGGGCGACCGCCTCGCCGAGGTGGCCGAGGTCGACTACGTCGTCACCACCGCGGGGAGCTTCGACCTCCTCGTCGAGGTGGTGTGCGAGGACGACCCGCACCTGCTCGACGTCATCCGACAGGTCCGTGAGCTCGACGGCGTGGTCTCCTCGGAGACCTTCGTCTACCTCAAGCTCAACAAGCAGCACTACAACTGGGGAACACGATGAGCCTCCCAACCTCCGAGGGCGAGTCCTTCGACTACCAGACCGCCGGCCGCGACCACCTCTGGTTGCACTTCACCCGGCACTCGACCTACGAGAAGGGCGGCGAGATGCCGCTCATCGTCAAGGGCGAGGGGCACAAGATCTGGGACAGCCACGGCCGCGAGTACATCGACGGCCTGGCCGGTCTCTTCGTGGTCCAGGTCGGTCACGGCCGCGACGAGCTGGCGGAGGCTGCCGCCAAGCAAGCCAAGGAGCTCGCGTTCTTCCCGCTGTGGTCCTTCGCCCACCCGCGCGCGGTCGAGCTCGCCGACCGGATCGCGGCGATGGCGCCCGGCGACCTGAACCGCGTGTTCTTCACCACCGGCGGCGGCGAGGCGGTCGAGTCGGCCTGGAAGCTGGCCAAGCAGTACTTCAAGCTCACCGGCAAGCCGAACAAGCACAAGGTCATCTCGCGAGCCGTGGCCTACCACGGCACCCCCCAGGGCGCGCTCTCCATCACCGGCATCCCGCCGCTCAAGGAGATGTTCGAGCCGCTGGTCCCGGGCGCGCACAAGGTGCCCAACACCAACTTCTACCGTCGCCCGGACTACCTCGGCGACGACGAGAAGGCCTTCGGTCGCTGGGCCGCGGACCGGATCGCGGAGGCGATCGAGTTCGAGGGCCCCGACACCGTCGCGGCCGTCTTCCTCGAGCCGGTGCAGAACGCCGGCGGATGCTTCCCGCCGCCGCCCGGCTACTTCGAGCGGGTCCGCGAGATCTGCGACGAGTACGACGTGCTGCTGGTCTCCGACGAGGTCATCTGCGCCTTCGGCCGCGTGGGGGAGATGTTCGGCGCCGCCGAGTTCGGCTACCAGCCCGACATCATCACCTGCGCCAAGGGCATGACCTCGGGCTACTCACCGATCGGCGCGATGATCGCCAGCGACCGGCTCTTCGAGCCGTTCAGGTCGGGCACCACGGCGTACGCCCACGGCTACACGTTCGGGGGCCACCCGGTGTCGTCCGCGGTCGCGATGGCCAACCTCGACATCTTCGAGCGCGAGGGCCTCACCGACCACGTCCAGCAGAACGCGCCGGCCTTCCGCTCGACCCTGGAGAAGCTGCTCGACATCCCGATCGTCGGCGACGTCCGCGGCCACGGCTACTTCTACGGCATCGAGCTGGTGAAGGACCGCGAGACCAAGGAGACGTTCGACGACGCCGAGTCGGAGCGGCTGCTGCGCGGCTACCTGTCCGGCGCGCTGTGGGAGGCCGGCCTCTACTGCCGCGCCGACGACCGCGGAGATCCGGTCATCCAGCTCGCGCCGCCGCTCATCATCGGCCAGCCCGAGTTCGACGACATCGAGCAGCGGCTGCGGTCGGTCCTCACCGGGGCCCTCGCGCACCTCTGAGCCACCGGCCGGCCGATGTGCGCCGGACCCGGGGGAGCGGCGAGGATGTCCGGCGTGAACGACGTCGTACGCCCTGCCCGACCGCACCACAAGCTCACCGCGGACGGCCGCCGCATGCGCGAGGTCCTCACCTACTCACGGCGCGGCAGCCGCTTCACCCCCCGCCAGGCCGAGGCGTGGGCGGCGCACCAGGCCGACTGGGTGATCCCGGAGGAGGCCGTCGACCGGCCCGACTTCGACCTCGCCGAGCGCTTCGGGCGCGAGGCCCCGCTGATCGTGGAGATCGGGTCCGGCATCGGCGAGGCGACGGCGGTGCTCGCCGCCGCGCGGCCCGAGCACAACGTCCTCGCGCTGGAGGTGTGGCTGCCCGGCGTGGCCGACTCGCTGTGGCGGGTCGCCGAGGCGGGTGCCGACAACGTGCGGTTCTGCTCCGTCGACGCCGTCTGGTCGCTCGAGCACCTCCTGGCGCCGGACAGCCTCGCCGAGCTCTGGACGTTCTTCCCCGACCCGTGGCGCAAGACCAAGCACCACAAGCGCCGCCTGGTGAACCCCGCCAACGCGGCGCTCGCCTCGTCCCGGCTGGTGCCCGGCGGCGCATGGCGCCTGGCGACCGACTGGGCCGACTACGCGGAGCAGATGCACGAGGTCCTCGACGCGGAGCCGACCCTCCGGGGCGGGCCGGTCGAGCGGTGGTCCGAGCGTCCGGTCACCCGCTTCGAGCGCAAGGGGATCGACGTCGGTCGCGACATCCGCGACTTCCTCTACCGCCGCTCGGCGTAGGGGGAGCCCCGCGATCGGGGCGCAGCCGCGGTGTGGGCGTAGGGTGTGCCTACCGGTGCACTCCCCGGACGGGTCCTCCAGGGCCCCCGGGACGACGTGCTGGGCGTGCCTCCACTGCGATTTGGCGTGGGCACGCCGAGTCTGTCAAGATGTTCCGGTTGCTCCGGCGGGTCGCCGGGGTGCGGCACACCTTGACTTCTGAATCGCGTCTCCTTGATCGAAACAGCCGTCCTGCGTGCTCCGCACCGGATCGAGAACGTTCTTGATCGGAGACCCGACCAGATCCGACAGCCGTCGGGTGCCACCCAGAGCAGTACCGCTTCCCCGAGGGGTCGTGTGCGGAGAAATCACCGCGACACGCCCGACCGCGGGGGTCGGGGGTGGAGGAGAGACAGGCGGCGCTCGCCCACCAGGGGCCGGGAGCCGAAACCAGACCAGGCGTACGAGATCGAAGAGGACACGGACCTATGGCGGGACAGAAGATCCGCATCAGGCTCAAGGCCTATGACCACGAGGTGATCGACACCTCGGCGCGGAAGATCGTGGACACCGTCACCCGCACGGGTGCGAAGGTCGCCGGCCCTGTGCCGCTGCCGACCGAGAAGAACGTGTACTGCGTCATCCGATCGCCCCACAAGTACAAGGACTCCCGCGAGCACTTCGAGATGCGCACCCACAAGCGCCTCATCGACATCATCGACCCGACGCCGAAGACCGTCGACTCGCTGATGCGTCTCGACCTGCCTGCCGGTGTCGACATCGAGATCAAGCTCTGAGGCTGACATGACGAACACTTTTGAGCGCAACGCGAAGGGACTGCTGGGCACCAAGCTCGGCATGACCCAGCTGTGGGACGAGAACAACAAGGTCGTCCCCGTGACCGTGATCGCGGCCGCGACCAACGTCGTGACCCAGGTCCGTCGGCCCGAGGTGGACGGCTACAACGCCATCCAGGTCGCGTTCGGCGAGATCGAGGCCCGCAAGGTCAACTCGCCCGAGGCCGGTCACTTCTCCAAGGCCGGTGTCACCCCGCGCCGTCACGTCGCGGAGATCCGCACCTCTGACGCCGCGAGCTACACCGTGGGCCAGGAGATCGGCGTCGACACCTTCGCCGCCGGCGAGGAGATCGACGTCACCGGCACCAGCAAGGGCAAGGGTTTCGCCGGTGTCATGAAGCGTCACGGCTTCCACGGTGTCTCCGCCTCGCACGGTGCCCACCGCAACCACCGCAAGCCGGGCTCGATCGGCGCCTGCGCCACCCCGGGTCGCGTGTTCAAGGGCACCCGCATGGCGGGCCGCATGGGCAACGACACGGTGACCACCCAGAACCTGACGGTGCACGCCGTCGACGCCGACAAGGGCCTGATCCTGCTCAAGGGTGCCGTTCCCGGCCCCCGCGGCGGGCTCGTCATGCTCCGCTCGGCTGCCAAGAAGACGCAGGAGGCCTGAGCATGGCTGTCAAGACCGTCAAGGTCGACCTCCCCGCCGAGATCTTCGACGTCGAGGTCAACATCCCCCTGATCCACCAGGTCGTGGTCGCCCAGCAGGCTGCCGCGCGCCAGGGCACGCACGCCACCAAGACCCGCGCCGACGTGCGCGGTGGTGGCCGCAAGCCCTACAAGCAGAAGGGCACGGGCCGCGCCCGTCAGGGCTCGACCCGCGCTCCGCAGTTCGCCGGCGGTGGCGTCGTCCACGGCCCGCAGCCGCGCAGCTACGACCAGCGCACCCCCAAGAAGATGAAGGCCGCCGCCCTGCGCGGTGCCCTCTCGGACCGGGCCCGCAACGGTCGCATCCACGTGGTCGACTCCCTGGTCTCGGGCGACAAGCCCTCCACCAGGGCGGCGATCACCGCGCTGAGCTCGTTGACCGACCGCGTGGGCTACCTCGTGGTGCTCGAGCGGACCGACGCGATCACCTGGCTCTCGCTGCGCAACGCGCCCGAGGTCCACATCGTCGCCGTCGACCAGCTCAACACCTATGACGTGCTGAACGCCGACGACATCGTGTTCACCCAGGGTGCCTACGACGTGTTCGTGGGTGGCGCCTCGGCTGCCACGGCCGAGAAGCCTGCCGCCGCCAAGGCCGAGAAGCCCGCCGCGACCGAGCAGGCCAGCGACGAGCCGGCCCTGCCGGCCGGCGCGAAGGCCCCGCTGAAGAGCGGCAAGAACCCCAAGGGCTACGAGGTCCAGGGCCTGGAGTCCGGCACCTACCTCCTCGAGGGCGACGCCGGGTACGACGCCGCTGCGGGCGACTTCTGGTTCAAGTCCGCCGAGGACGCCGAGGCTGCTGGTCTGACCCGCGGCGAGAAGGAGAGCGACAAGTGAGCACCCTGCACAAGGACCACCGCGACGTCCTGATCGCGCCGGTCGTGTCGGAGAAGAGCTACGGCCTGCTCGACGCCAACAAGTACACCTTCATCGTCCACCCGGACGCCAACAAGACCGAGATCAAGATCGCGGTCGAGAAGGTCTTCGGGGTCAAGGTCACCTCGGTCAACACGATCAACCGTCAGGGCAAGACCCGTCGCACCCGCTACGGCATGGGCAAGCGCCCGAACACCAAGCGCGCGATCGTCAGCCTCGCCGAGGGTCACCGCATCGACATCTTCGGAGGTCCGGTCTCCTGACCGGGCTCCTGACTAGGAACTGATATGGCTATCCGCAAGTACAAGCCGACCACCCCGGGCCGTCGTGGCTCGTCGGTGGCCGACTTCGTCGAGATCACCCGGACCACGCCCGAGAAGTCGCTGACGCGTCCGCTGCCCAAGAACGGCGGCCGCAACAACCAGGGCCGCATCACCACCCGTCACAAGGGTGGCGGTCACAAGCGCGCCTACCGCATCATCGACTTCCGTCGCTACGACAAGGACGGCGTGCCGGCCAAGGTCGCTCACATCGAGTACGACCCCAACCGCACCGCCCGCATCGCGCTGCTGCACTACGCCGACGGCGAGAAGCGCTACATCGTGGCCCCCAAGGGCCTCGTGCAGGGCACGCCGGTCGAGTCGGGCCCCAATGCCGACATCAAGCCCGGCAACAACCTCCCGCTGCGCAACATCCCGGTCGGTACGACCATCCACTGCGTGGAGCTGCGACCGGGCGGCGGCGCGAAGATCGCCCGCTCGGCCGGAAACTCCGCCCAGCTGGTCGCCCGTGAGGGAAGCCGCGCGACGCTGCGCCTGCCCTCGGGCGAGATGCGCTTCGTCGACGTGCGCTGCCGCGCCACGATCGGTGAGGTCGGCAACGCCGAGCAGTCCAACATCAACTGGGGCAAGGCCGGCCGCATGCGGTGGAAGGGCGTTCGCCCGACCGTCCGCGGTGTCGTCATGAACCCGGTCGACCACCCGCACGGTGGTGGTGAGGGCAAGACGTCCGGTGGTCGCCACCCCGTCTCCCCCTGGGGCAAGCCCGAGGGCCGTACGCGCAAGCGCAAGGCCAGCGACTCCCAGATCATCCGTCGTCGCAAGTCCGGCAAGGGTAGGAAGTAACCGACATGCCTCGCAGCCTGAAGAAGGGCCCCTTCATCGACGACCACCTTCAGAAGAAGGTGGACGCCGAGAACGCGAAGGGCAGCCACAACGTCATCAAGACCTGGTCGCGCCGGTCGATGATCGTGCCCGACATGATCGGTCACACCATCGCCGTGCACGACGGTCGCAAGCACGTCCCTGTCTTCGTGACCGACTCCATGGTCGGCCACAAGCTCGGGGAGTTCGCACCGACCCGCACCTACCGCGGGCACGTGAAGGAAGACCGGAAGGGGCGTCGCCGATGAGCACCACCGAGCGCAGCCGCACCAGCGCGCGCCGCGAGTCGCTGCTCGGCGACCAGTCGGGCGCCTTCGCCAGCGCACGCTACGTGCGGATCACCCCGATGAAGGCCCGCCGTGTCGTGGACATGGTCCGCGGCCTCCAGGTCGACGAGGCCCTCACCCTGCTGCAGTTCGCGCCGCAGGCCGCCTCCGAGACCGTCTACAAGGTGCTGGAGAGCGCCGTCGCCAACGCCGAGACCACCGAGGGGCTCAACCGGGCCGACCTCGTGCTCTCGGTCGCGATGGTCGACGAGGGCCCGACGATGAAGCGTTGGCGTCCGCGTGCCCAGGGCCGTGCCACCCGCATCAACAAGCGCACCAGCCACATCACCCTCGTGGTGCAGCCGGCCGACGCGCTCACCACCGCCAAGCCGGGCAACAAGGGCCGCGCCACCAAGAACGGAAAGGGTGCCTGATGGGCCAGAAGATCAACCCGAACGGGTTCCGCCTGGGCATCTCCACCGACCACAAGAGCCGTTGGTACGCCGACAAGCTCTACAAGTCCTACGTCGGTGAGGACGTCGCCATCCGCAAGCTGCTCTCCAAGGGCATGGAGCGGGCCGGCATCTCCAAGGTCGAGATCGAGCGCACCCGCGACCGTGTCCGGGTGGACATCCACACCGCGCGTCCGGGCATCGTCATCGGTCGCCGCGGCGCCGAGGCCGACCGCATCCGCGGCGAGCTCGAGAAGCTCACGGGCAAGCAGGTCCAGCTGAACATCCTCGAGGTCAAGCAGCCCGAGATCGACGCTCAGCTGGTCGCCCAGGGCGTCGCCGAGCAGCTCGCGGGCCGTGTGCAGTTCCGTCGTGCCATGCGCAAGGCGATGCAGACCTCGATGCGCTCCGGTGCCAAGGGCATCCGGATCCAGTGCTCGGGTCGTCTCAACGGTGCCGAGATGTCGCGTACGGAGTTCTACCGCGAGGGCCGCGTGCCCCTGCACACCCTCCGCGCCGACATCGACTACGGCTTCTACGAGGCCAAGACCACCTTCGGCCGCATCGGCGTGAAGGTCTGGATCTACAAGGGCGAGGTCGCCGGCACCCGTGCCGAGCGCCAGGCCCAGCAGGCCGCCCGCGCCGGTGCCCCCGGCCGTAGCGGCGGCCGTCCCAACACCCGTGGCGGCGACCGCCCGAGCCGTGGCTCGCGTGGAGACCGCGCTCCTCGCAGCGAGGGCACCGCCGAGACCCCGGCGGCCCCCGCGGCCGAGGCTGCCCCGAGCACCGGACAGGAGGCCTGACCTCATGTTGATGCCCCGTCGCGTCAAGCACCGCAAGCAGCACCACCCCAAGCGCCGTGGCGTTGCCAAGGGCGGCACCACGCTGGCCTTCGGTGACTTCGGCATCCAGGCGGTCGAGGGTCACTACGTGACCAACCGACAGATCGAGTCGGCCCGTATCGCCATGACCCGTCACATCAAGCGTGGCGGCAAGGTCTGGATCAACATCTACCCGGACCGCCCGCTGACCAAGAAGCCTGCCGAGACCCGCATGGGTTCCGGCAAGGGTTCCCCCGAGTGGTGGGTGGCGAACGTCAAGCCCGGCCGCGTCATGTTCGAACTCTCCGGCGTCGACGAGACGACTGCCCGCGAGGCCATGCGCCGCGCGATGCACAAGCTCCCGATGAAGTGCCGGTTCATCTCCCGTGAGGCCGGTGAATTCTGATGGCTACCAAGCTGAACGCCCACGAGCTCGACGAGCTCAACGCCACCGACCTGGAGGCGAAGCTGCGCGAGGCCAAGGAGGAGCTGTTCAACCTCCGGTTCCAGGCGGCCACCGGCCAGCTGGACAGCCACGGCCGGCTCCGCGTGGTCAAGAAGGACATCGCCCGCATCTACACCGTGGTCCGCGAGCGCGAGCTCGGCATCCGCACCACGCCGGGCACCAACGAAGAGGCGAAGGCATGAGCGAGAACACTGCGACCCAGTCGGCTGACGAGCGCAACCAGCGCAAGGTCCGTGAGGGCCTCGTCGTGAGCGACAAGATGGACAAGACCATCGTCGTGGCCGTCGAGGACCGTGTGAAGCACGCGCTCTACGGCAAGGTGATGCGCAAGACGTCGCGCCTGAAGGCGCACGACGAGACCAACCAGTGCGGCATCGGTGACCGGGTCCTGATCATGGAGACCCGTCCGCTGTCCGCCACCAAGCGCTGGCGCCTGATCGAGGTCCTCGAGAAGGCCAAGTGAGCCCTCGGTGAGGTGAGCCCCGCTCGCCCCACCCGGACCCACTCCCAGCACAGAACCCCACCAGTTCGGCCAGGCTCGTGCCCCGCGAGGGCATGAGAACCAGCTCGACAACCAGGAGAAACCAATGATCCAGCAGGAGTCGCGACTCAAGGTCGCCGACAACACCGGTGCGAAGGAGATCCTCTGCATCCGTGTTCTCGGTGGCTCTGGGCGTCGCTACGCCGGCATCGGTGACGTCATCGTCGCCACCGTCAAGGACGCGATCCCCGGTGGCAACGTCAAGAAGGGCGACGTCGTCAAGGCCGTGGTCGTACGCACCGTCAAGGAGCGTCGCCGCGCCGACGGTTCCTACATCCGATTCGACGAGAACGCCGCCGTCATCCTCAAGAACGACGGTGAGCCGCGCGGCACGCGCATCTTCGGCCCCGTCGGTCGTGAGCTGCGCGAGAAGCGCTTCATGAAGATCATCTCGCTCGCCCCGGAGGTGTTGTGAGAGATGGGTAAGAGCATGAACATCAAGAAGGGCGACACCGTCAAGGTCATCGCCGGCAAGGACAAGGGTGCCCAGGGCAAGGTCATCTCGGTGCTCCGCGAGGAGGACCGGCTGATCGTCGAGGGCGTCAACCTCGTCAAGCGCCACACCAAGTCCGTCCAGCAGACCGGCACGACCGGGGGCATCATCACCCGCGAGGCGCCCATCCACGTGTCCAACGTGATGCTGGTCGAGGGTGACGGCGTCACCCGCGTCGGCTTCCGCCGCGACGAGGTCACCAAGCGCCGTCCCGACGGCTCGACCTACACCGCCAGCCGCTCGGTCCGCGTGTCCCGCAAGACCGGCAAGGAGATCTGAGATGGCCGAGACCACCCAGACCACCGAGATTCCTCGGCTCAAGGCGCGCTACCGCGAGGAGATCGTCCCCGCCCTGCGCACCGAGTTCGACATCGCCAACATCATGCAGGTCCCCGGCCTGACCAAGATCGTGGTCAACATGGGTGTCGGCGAGGCTGCTCGCGACTCCAAGCTGATCGAGGGCGCGATCCGCGACCTCACCGCGATCACCGGCCAGAAGCCGGCCGTGACGAAGGCCCGCAAGTCCATCGCGCAGTTCAAGCTGCGCGAGGGCATGCCGATCGGTGCGCACGTCACGCTGCGCGGCGACCGCATGTGGGAGTTCCTCGACCGCCTGCTGTCGCTGGCGCTGCCCCGCATCCGTGACTTCCGCGGTCTCTCGCCGAAGCAGTTCGACGGTCGCGGCAACTACACGTTCGGTCTCACCGAGCAGGTCATGTTCCACGAGATCAACCAGGACAAGATCGACCGGTCGCGTGGCATGGACATCACCATCGTGACCACCGCCACCAACGACGACGAGGGTCGTGCGCTGCTCAAGCAGCTCGGCTTCCCGTTCAAGGAGAACTGACATGGCGAAGACTTCCCTCAAGGTCAAGGCCGCTCGCAAGCCGAAGTTCGCTGTCCGCGGCTACACCCGCTGCCAGCGCTGCGGCCGTCCTAAGTCCGTCTACCGCAAGTTCGGCCTGTGCCGCATCTGCCTGCGGGAGATGGCACACCGCGGCGAGCTGCCCGGAGTCACCAAGTCCTCCTGGTGACCACGGTCTCCTGGTAACCACCTCAACACGTTGAAGGTCGGGCCGGCCGCGCGCCGCTCGAAACCACGACGAGAAAGAACCCATCATGACGATGACTGACCCGATCGCAGACATGCTCACTCGTCTGCGCAACGCCAACCAGGCGTACCACGACGTGGTGTCGATGCCTTACAGCAAGATGAAGGCCGGCCTCGCGGAGATCCTCAAGCAGGAGGGTTACATCACCTCCTACGACGTGGTCGACAACGTGTCCGCCGAGGGCGAGCCCGCCGTCGGCAAGACGCTGACGGTGACGCTGAAGTACGGCCGCAACCGGGAGCGCTCGATCGCCGGCGTACGCCGCATCAGCAAGCCCGGCCTGCGTGTCTACGCCAAGAGCACCAACCTGCCCAAGGTCCTCGGTGGCCTCGGCGTCGCGATCATCTCGACGTCGCAGGGACTGCTGACCGACCGCCAGGCGAACCAGAAGGGCGTGGGCGGCGAAGTCCTCGCCTACGTCTGGTGACCCGGACCAACTGAGACCAGGAAGAGAGAGAAGCATGTCGCGCATTGGCAAGCTCCCCATCGCGGTCCCGTCCGGTGTCGACGTCGCGATCGACGAGTCGCTGGTGACGGTCAAGGGCCCCAAGGGCACCCTGTCCCACACCATCGCGGCGCCGATCACGGTCGCCAAGGGCGAGGACGG
Source organism: Nocardioides furvisabuli (assembly GCF_021083185.1). Lineage (GTDB taxonomy): Bacteria > Actinomycetota > Actinomycetes > Propionibacteriales > Nocardioidaceae > Nocardioides > Nocardioides furvisabuli. Next base: position 612,147 of record NZ_JAIGQB010000001.1, read on the forward strand.
CATCCTCGAGGTGCAGCGTCCCGACGACGAGCGCAACAGCCGCTCGCTCCACGGCCTGACCCGCACGCTCATCAACAACATGGTGGTGGGTGTCACCGAGGGCTACGAGAAGAAGCTCGAGATCGTGGGCGTGGGTTACCGCGTGCTGCCGAAGGGGCCGACCCAGCTGGAGTTCCAGCTCGGCTACTCGCACCCGATCATCTTCGACGCCCCCGAGGGCATCACCTTCACCGTCGAGGGCCCGACCAAGCTCGGTGTCGTCGGCATCGACAAGCAGCTTGTCGGAGAGACTGCGGCCAAGATCCGCAAGCTCCGCAAGCCCGAGCCCTACAAGGGCAAGGGCGTGCGCTACGCCGGCGAGCACATCCGTCGCAAGGTCGGAAAGGCCGGTAAGTGACATGGCGATCTCGCTGAGCAACAACAAGCACACCGCGAACCGCGTCCGTGCCCGGCTGCGCCGCCAGGCGCGTGGTCGCAAGCGCATCAACGGCACCGCCGAGCGTCCGCGCCTGGTGGTCACCAAGTCGGCCAAGCACCTCTCGGTGCAGGTCGTCGACGACCTCCAGGGCGCCACGCTGGCCTACGCCTCCACCATGGAGGCCGACGTCCGCGGCACCGACGGCGACAAGACCGCCAAGGCGAAGAAGGTCGGCGAGCTCGTCGCCTCCCGCGCCAAGGCGGCTGGGATCGAGGACGTCGTCTTCGACCGTGCCGGGAACAAGTACCACGGTCGCATCGCGGCCCTCGCCGATGCCGCCCGGGAGGGCGGATTGTCCTTCTGATCGCCTCACGCGACCAGAGAGAGAACTTAGATATGGAGCACATCTCATGAGCGGAGCCCAGCGCGGACAGCGCAGCGGTGGCTCGGGCGACCGTCGCGGACGCGACAACGGTCGTGGCCAGGCCGAGAAGTCTGTCTACATCGAGCGAGTCGTGGCGATCAACCGTGTCGCCAAGGTCGTGAAGGGTGGTCGTCGCTTCAGCTTCACCGCCCTCGTGATCGTCGGTGACGGTGAAGGCCTGGTCGGCGTCGGCTACGGCAAGGCCAAGGAAGTCCCCGCCGCGATCGCCAAGGGTGTCGAGGAGGCCAAGAAGCACTTCTTCAAGGTCCCCCGCATCCAGGGCACCATCCCGCACCCGGTGCAGGGCGAGAAGGCCGCAGGCGTCGTCCTGCTGCGTCCCGCCGCTCCCGGTACCGGTGTCATCGCCGGTGGTCCGGTGCGCGCGGTGCTCGAGTGCGCCGGCATCCACGACGTGCTGAGCAAGTCGCTCGGCTCGTCCAACCAGATCAACATCGTCCACGCGACGGTCGAGGCCCTGCGGATGCTCGAGGAGCCCGAGGCCGTGGCTGCTCGCCGTGGCATGCGGGTCGAGGACGTCACCCCGGCTGCGCTGCTCCGTGCGCGCGCCGAGGGCCAGCTCGAGGCGACGGCGGGGGTGCAGCAGTAATGGCACAGCTCAAGGTCCAGCAGAAGCGCGGCCTGGTCGGCCTGAAGGCCAACCAGCGCGAGACGCTCCGTTCGCTCGGTCTCAAGCGGATCGGCGACGTCGTCGTCAAGGAAGACCGCCCCGAGATCCGAGGCATGATCAACACCGTCCGTCACCTGGTGACGTTCGAGGAGGTGGAGTGACATGACGCTCAAGCTGCACCACTTGCGTCCCGCTCCGGGTGCCAAGACCGCGAAGACCCGTGTGGGTCGCGGTGAGGCCTCGAAGGGCAAGACCGCCGGCCGTGGCACCAAGGGCACCAAGGCGCGCTACCAGGTTCCGGTCGCCTTCGAGGGTGGCCAGATGCCGATCCACATGCGCCTGCCCAAGCTGAAGGGCTTCAAGAACCCCTTCCGCGTGGAGTTCCAGGTCGTCAACCTCGACCGTCTCGGGGAGCTCTTCCCCGACGGCGGCACCGTGACCGTCGCCGACCTCGTCGCCAAGGGGGCGGTCCGCAAGGGCCAGCCCGTCAAGGTGCTGGGCCAGGGCGACATCTCGGTGGCCGTCCAGGTCAGCGCCAACGCGTTCTCGTCCTCCGCCAGGGAGAAGATCGAGGCTGCAGGCGGCACCGCGACCGTGGCCTGAGGCCACCGATCGCTCATCTGATGAAGGCCCGGCCGCACAGTGGGAACTGTCGGCCGGGCCTTCGTCGTTCTCCTTGTGTCTCGGGGGGAAGCGGGTCCGACCCCGACTGTTAGGCTTCCCCGGGCTCCGCACCGTGCAACGGTGCGGGACTCTCGTCCGCCCGCCGATCCTGGTTGGGCACCCTTACGAAAGAGGAACCAGTGCTAGGCGCGTTCGCCAACGCTTTCCGGACGCCGGACCTGCGGCGCAAGCTGCTGTTCGTGCTGCTGATCATCACGATCTTCCGGCTCGGCTCGCAGGTGCCCACCCCGGGTGTCAACGTGGCCAACGTCCAGGCCTGCATCAGCCAGCTGGAGGAGGGCGGGCTCTACAGCCTCATCAACCTCTTCTCCGGCGGTGCGCTGCTCCAGCTCACCATCTTCGCGCTGGGGATCATGCCGTACATCACGGCCTCGATCATCCTGCAGCTGCTCGTCGTGGTGATCCCACGGCTCGAGGCGCTGAAGAAGGAAGGGCAGGCCGGTCAGGCCAAGATCACCCAGTACACCCGCTACCTGACCCTCGGCCTCGCCGTGCTCCAGGCGACCGGCATCGTCGCACTCGCGCGCAACGGCGCCCTGCTCCAGGGCTGCACCCGCGACCTGCTGCACGACGACTCCACCAGCACGTTCCTGGTCATGGTGGTCACCATGACCGCCGGCACCGCCGTCATCATGTGGCTCGGTGAGCTCATCACCGACCGCGGCATCGGCAACGGCATGTCGATCCTGATCTTCACGCAGGTCGTCGCCACCTTCCCGGCCGCCCTGTGGGGCGTGCAGACCTCCAAGGGCTGGCTCGTCTTCAGCGTCGTGATGGTCATCGGCCTGATCCTCGTCGCGGCCGTCATCTTCATCGAGCAGGCGCAGCGCCGCATCCCGGTGCAGTACGCCCGCCGCATGGTGGGGCGCAAGATGTTCGGCGGCAACTCGACCTACATCCCGCTCAAGGTGAACCAGGCCGGCATCATCCCGGTCATCTTCGCCTCGTCACTGCTCTACCTGCCGGCGATGGCCGTGCAGTTCAACCCCGAGACCAGCAACCCCGTGCTGGACTTCATCGGCACCTACCTCGTGGGCGGCGACCACCCGCTCTACATGATCACCTACTTCGCGCTGATCATCTTCTTCACGTACTTCTACGTCTCGATCACCTTCAACCCTGTCGAGGTGGCGGACAACATGAAGAAGTACGGCGGCTTCATCCCCGGGATCCGGGCGGGCAAGCCGACCGAGGACTACCTGTCCTACGTCCTGTCCCGCATCACGTTCCCTGGAGCGATCTACCTCGGCCTGATCTCGCTCGTGCCCCTGATCGCCTTCGCGGCGATCGAGGCCAGCCAGAACTTCCCGTTCGGAGGCACCTCGATCCTCATCATGGTCGGCGTCGCGCTCGACACGGTGAAGCAGATCGAGAGCCAGCTCCAGCAGCGAAACTACGAAGGATTCCTGAAGTAGATGAGACTCATCCTCATGGGCCCGCCGGGTGCGGGCAAGGGCACGCAGGCCCGCTTCGTGGCCGATCACTTCGGCGTACCGGCCATCTCCACAGGAGACATCTTCCGGGCCAACGTCTCGCAGGGCACGCCTCTGGGCGTGGAGGCCAAGCGCTACATGGACGCCGGTGAGTACGTCCCCGACGAGGTCACCAACCACATGGTCCGCAACCGGATCGACGAGGAGGACGCCCGCCCGGGCTTCCTGCTCGACGGCTATCCGCGGACCCTCGCGCAGGTCACCGAGCTCGACGGGATGATCGGCTTCACCGGCCACCAGCTCGACGCGGTCGTGGTGCTGACGGTCGACCCCGAGGAGCTCGTGCAGCGCCTGCTCCAGCGGGCGCAGACCGACGGTCGCACCGACGACACCGAGGACGTGATCCGGCGCCGCCAGGAGGTCTACTCCGAGCAGACCGAGCCGCTCATCGGGGTCTACCGCGACCGGGGCATCCTCATCGAGATCGACGGGATGGGTGAGGTCGACGACGTGACGGCCCGCATCTTCGCCGCCCTCGACGCGATCCCGCAGAGCTGAGCCCGCCATGGGCTTCCGCGACCGTGGGATCGAGATCAAGACGCCCGAGCAGATCGACCTGATGCGGGTCGCGGGCCGGCTCGTGGGGGAGACCCTCGAGCTCCTGCGCGCTGCGGTCCGTCCCGGGGTGACGACGCTCGAGCTCGACACGCTCGCGGAGACCAACATCCGCGACCACGGTGGCATCCCGTCGTTCAAGGGCTACAGCCACCCGCCGTTCCCGGCGACGATCTGCGCCTCGGTCAACCACGAGGTCGTGCACGGCATCCCCGGGGGCCGCGTGCTCGCCGACGGTGACGTCATCTCCATCGACTGCGGCGCGATCGTCGAGGGGTGGCACGGCGACGCCGCCATCACGGTCCCGGTCGGCGAGATCGCCGACGACGTGCGCGAGCTCCTGCGGGTCACCGAGGAGTCGTTGTGGCGCGGCATGGCCGCGGCCAGGCTCGGCGGGCGCGTGTGCGACATCAGCCACGCGATCGAGTCGCACGTCCGTTCCGAGGGGCGCTACGGCATCCTCGAGGACTACACCGGCCACGGGATCGGCACCGAGATGCACATGGCGCCCAACGTGCCGAACGTCGGTCGACGCGGCCGCGGCCCCTCGATCGTGGAGGGCCTGGCGCTGGCCGTGGAGCCGATGGTGACGCTCGGCAGCAAGCACACCGACCTGCTCGAGGACGAGTGGACCGTCGCGACGGTCGACGGCTCGTACGCCGCCCACTTCGAGCACACCTTCACCGTCACGCCGGTCGGCACGTGGGTGCTGACCGCCGTCGACGGCGGCGAGCAGCGGCTCGCCGCGCTGGGTGTCCCCTTCGGCGGACGCTGACGGCATTTCACGCGCCGTCGCGGGCGCGTGGAAGACTGAGCGGGTTGGAGGGGAGTATTCCCCGTAGTGGTGGTGTCGTCAGCACGGCCCTTGCGCGAGCGGGGCCCGGTGCCACTGGTTCGCGCTGACGCGAGCGGAAGAGACCTCCGGCGTCCGCGTGCAGCGCGGACCCGCACCCCACCCCACCTCAAGGAGCAACAGAGTGGACGTCCCCACCTGGGTCTGGATCGCCACGGCCGTGGTGACCCTCGCGATCTTCACCTTCGACCTCGCCGTCGTCGGGCGCCGCCCGCACGAGCCGAGCATGAAGGAGTGCGCGACCTACCTCTCCATCTACGTCGGCATGGCCGTCCTCTTCGGCCTCGGCGTCTGGTACACCTCGGGTGGAACGTCGGCCCTGGAGTTCTACTCCGGCTGGCTCGTGGAGTACTCCCTCTCCATCGACAACCTCTTCATCTTCATCATCATCATGGCCAAGTTCGCCGTGCCGCGGGAGCTCCAGCAGTACGCCCTGATGATCGGCATCGTGATGGCGCTGGCCATGCGCGCGATCTTCATCGCCGTGGGCGCCGCGGCGATCAGCAACTTCAGCTGGATCTTCTACCTCTTCGGCATCTTCCTGGTCTACACGGCGGTCAAGCTGGCCAAGGAGGGCGCCGAGGACGAGGACGAGGACGAGTTCGAGGAGAACAAGCTCGTCGCCTTCATCGAGCGCCGGTTCCCGGCGACCTCGGAGTGGCACGGCAAGAGCCTGTTCACCGTCGACAACGGCAAGCGCATGATCACCCCGATGTTCATCGTGATCCTCACGCTCGGGACCACCGACCTGCTGTTCGCCCTGGACTCGATCCCGGCGATCTTCGGCATCACGAAGGAGCCCTACCTGGTGCTCACGGCCAACATCTTCGCGCTGATGGGCCTGCGCCAGCTCTACTTCCTCATCGGGGGCCTGCTCCAGCGCCTGATCTACCTGTCGTACGGCCTGGCCTTCCTGCTGGCCTTCATCGGCGTGAAGCTGTTCTTCCACGCCCTGCACGAGAACGAGCTGCCCTTCATCAACGGCGGCCAGCACCTCGACTACGACTGGCTCGAGATCCCGATCTGGCTCTCCCTCGTGGTCATCGTCGCCACGCTGGCGATCACCGCGGTGCTGTCCCTGTGGGCCTCCAGCCGGATGACCGCGGAGGAGCAGGACGCCAGGTCGGGTCCGCGCCGCGACTTCCAGGACGACTGACGTCCTGACGCTGCCTCAGGTGACGCACTCCTTCGCGGTGGGGGAGTTGTCCGACCCTCGCGTCATCCGCACGTCGAGGCAGATCGGCTCGTCGGTGCGCACCAGCAGGCGCTGCCGGGTGGTGCTGCCGTAGGCGTCGGTGTCGTCGCGGTGGTAGCTGAAGGAGTCGCCGGGCTCGACCGGGACCGGTGGACGCCACTCGAAGAGCACGCCGCGCGGCGTACGTGCCCCGGTCAGGCTCGGTGCCTCGGTCAGCACGTCCGGCACGACGGGGCTGGGCGTGAGGGAGCCGGTCGGGAGCACGACCCCCGGGTCCTCCTCGCGATCGCCCCCGCCGCCGAGCACGAGGTAGCCCACGACGAGTGCGAGCACGGCGGCACCGACACCGGTCCACACCAGCCCCGAGACCCGGCTGTGGTCCTCCTCGTCCTCCTCGGCGACCGGCGCGGGCACCTGCGCGGCGATGCGGCGCGGACCGCTGGCGGAGATGACGGTCACCGGCTTCATCGCGGTGGCGTCCTCGGCAGCCTCCGCGACCTCGGGCGCGGCGACCGAGGAGTCGGGCCGGTCGCCCTCCACCGCGACCGCGGTGCGCGCCCAGCCCGCGGCCGACTCGATGCGCTGCAGCGCGCGGGCGAGCTCCAACGCGCTGGAGGGCCGGTGCTCGGGTCGCTTCGCCAGGCACTGCTGGAGGAGACGGTCGAGGGCGGGCGGCACGTCGGGTCGCTGGGTGGCCGGGGGAGCGGCGTGCAGGATGCGTGCGCTCAGCGCCCGGGTGGAGTTGTCGCCGGAGGGGATGGAGAAGGGGGAGCGCCCCACCAGCAGGTGCCAGATCGTGGCGCCGAGCGAGTAGACGTCGGAGGCCACCGAGCCGTTGGAGCGGCCGTCGAGGAGCTCGGGGGGCGACCAGGGGTAGGAGATCCGCACGTCGTCGTCGCCCTCGACGTCCGCCATGTGCCCCGCGATGCCGAAGTCGGTGAGGGCCGGCTCGTGATAGGTCGTCACGAGCACGTTGCTCGGCTTGATGTCGCGGTGCAGGATGCCCGAGCGGTGGGCGGTCTCGATGGCGCTCGCCAGCTTGATGCCGGTGGCGACGGCGTCGACCGGGGCCATCGGGTTGGAGCGCACCCGGATCCCGAGGTCCGGCGGCGGGCAGTAGCGCATGACCAGGAACGGTCGCCCGCCCTCCGCCGTCACTCCTGCCGTGATCACCGAGACGATGTAGGGGTGGTCGGCCAGGCGCGCCATCGCGTTGGCCTCGGCGGTGAAGAGGTACTTCTCGCGGTCGGTGAGGGGCACGTCGGGGCGCACGACCTTCACCGCGACCCGCTGGCGCGGCCACTGCTGCTCGTAGAGGAACACGTCGGCGAAGCCGCCGCTGCCCAGGTGCTCGACGAAGGCGAACCCGGGGATGACCGGAGCACTCACCGGGCGGTCGCCCCCGTCTCGTAGCGGACCGCGTAGACGTGCGCCATGTCGAGGACCGTACCGGCCTCGAGCACGTAGGCGTCGCCTGCCGTCATGCGCTGCGGCTCACGCCCGGGCGGGGCGATGGTGGTGCCGCCCCGGCTGTCGAGGTCGCGGGCCACCACGTCCCAGCCGTCGAGCTCGATCTGCAGGTGCCGGCGCGAGACGAACGAGTGGTCGGCGGGCAGGTGCACCAGGTGCGGCCAGTCGGTGCTGTCCTGGGCCGGGGCGGGCTTGCGGCCCAGGATGACGCCACGGTCGAGCGGCACCACCTCCCCGGTCGGCAGGCGCAGCCCCCCGAGCGGCGGCCGGTCCACGCGTCGCGGTTCCTGCGGTGCGACCCGCTGGTGGCAGACGCGGCACTGCGGCGAGGCCGGGGGCGTGAGGTGGCCGAGCGGGCAGCTCACCGCCAGCACCGTGGGCGCCGTCGGGTGGGAGAGGTGGGCCGGACGGAGGGTGGTGGCCCCGTCGTGGTCGTCGGGTTCGGGGACGGTGTGGGGCGCGGAGGCCGGCCGGATCGTGGTGTGCGCCCCCTCCTCGATCCGTTGCACCAGCAGGGGGTCGGGCTCCGAGGTGTCGGTGAGCGATCCGGTGTCCTGCACCGGTCGCAGGGTCCGGGTGCGCGGCGGCGGCCCGTCAGGGCCCTTCGCGGCGAGGATCGCGGCCGGGATGCCGTCGATGAGGGGAACGCCCGCGGGGGCGGGTGCCACCACCTCCTCGGCGCGCTGCACCGGCGGTGCGGTGCGCACCGACAGCGGCCGCAGCTCGACACGGTCGGCGGCGACCACACCGCCGACGAGGCGCCGGGTGCTCGCCGGGCGATCGGCGCCGGCCCCGGCGTCGAGGCTCAGGACACGCGCCGGGCCGGACAGGCGTACGTTCCCGGCCCCGCGCGACAGCGTCGTCGAGGCACCGGAGGTGAAGTCGACGACCGCGAGTCCCGGAGGGTCACCGGCGAACGCCTTCTCGACGATCGCCAGCACGCGCTCGACCACGCCGGCCCCGGACGGCGCGGTCATGGACAGCGCCTCCCAGACCTCCTCCACGACCTGCTCGTCGCCGGGATCGGTCATCAGCACCCAGTGGGCGCCACTGCCGAGCAGCACACCGGTTCCCCCGGTGTAGCTCGCCTCCACGATCAACGTCGGCTCCCCTCGTGCACGCCCACGCCTCCATCATCACCCATCGCCCGTGCCCACCGCAGGAGCTCCGGACTTGTCGGAATCTCGACTGCTTACCTACCCTCCTGTGGTTGACTGCGGCGGGCGCACGTCACCGGGTGTGGCCAAGGGGGAATGGCGTGGCACGTGGGGCTTTCGTGCGCCGGCACCGGGTGGGCATCGCCTCGGCGGTCGCGCTCGCCGTCGCGACCGGCGCGGTCGTCGTCTACGCCGTCACGGCGAGTGGGTACAAGAAGCACGAGGCCGAGCTCAACGACGGCGGCATCTGGGTCGTCAACGGCAAGAAGGGTTGGTCGGGTCGGCTGAACAAGCCGATCAACCAGCTCGACGGAGTCGTGCCGAGCCCCGAGGGCAGGACACGCCTCGACGTCGTCCAGGACGGCGCCGCCGTCGTGAGCCTCAACCTCAACGCCAGCCGCGGCCAGGCCATCGACACGAGCAAGCTGGAGTCCCAGGACGGGGGCACTGCTGCGGTCCCGACCTCGGGCGACGTGCAGATGGCCGGCTCGACCCTGGCCAGCGTCGACGCCGAGACCGGGCAGCTCTGGGCCGTGCGCTACGACGACCAGCTCGGCAAGCCGGTGATGAGCGCCGTCGACCGCCAGGCCGACCCGATCGCCGAAGCAGGCGAGGGCGCCGCGCTGGCCGTCGCCCAGGACGGCACGATCGTCGTCACCTCCTCGGAGGAGGGCACCGTCACGACGGTGTCCCCCCGCGACGCCGGGTTCGCCGAGCCCGACACCCGTGACCTGCCCGGCGGCGCCGGCCAGGTCTCCCACGTGACGACCGTCGGCGACCGGATCGTCACCCTCGACGCCGACGCCGGCGTGCTCAGCGTCGTCGGCGGCGCCACCACCACCGTGCCGGTCGACAGCGTGCTGCAGCAGGCCGGACCCTCCTCCGACGCCGTGCTCGTCGGTGCCCCCGACGGACTGCTGGGCGTCGACCTCGGCTCCGGCGAGGTCACCTCGATCTCCGACCGGTCGGGCACGCCCGTGGAGCCCGTCCGCCTCGGCGCCTGCGTCTTCGGCGCCTGGTCCGGCGGTGTCGGCGCGGTCGCGGTGCAGTGCGGGTCGCAGGAGGTCAACCAGGACGCCCTGGGCGGCGACGCCACCAGCCTCGCCTTCCGGGTCAACCGGGGCGAGATCGTGCTCAACGACGCCAACAGCGGCACGGTGTGGGACGTCCAGCAGGACCGTCCGCGGAAGATCGACAACTGGGAAGCCTTCACCTCGAAGAAGAAGAGCCAGGACGACGAGAACGAGAACGAGAACCAGGCCGACGCCGACCGGCGTCCGCCGCGGGCCGAGCCCGACTCCTACGGCGTACGCGCAGGGCGCACCACCGTCCTGCACCCGCTCGACAACGACTCCGCCCCCGAGGGCCGGATCCTGAGCATCGTCGACGTCGACCAGCCCACCGGTGGCGCCCGCGTGGAGATCAGCCCCGACGGCCAGACACTGGTGCTGCAGATGCCGGAGGACGCGCGACCTGCGACCTTCGACTACTTCATCGACGACGGCCGCAACGGCGTCACGGCCAACGCCAGCGTCGAGGTCAGGGTGCGTGGCGAGCTGCAGAACGAGCCGCCGGAGCTCCGCGAGGGCTACCAGAAGCCGACCTACAAGGTGCCGCACGGCGGCGCCCTCGCTGTGCCCGTGCTCGCCGACTGGCGCGACGACAGCGACGGCGACACCCTGCTGCTCGACTCGGCGAAGGCGGTCAACGGCGAGGCGACCGGTGCGTCCGCGCGGACCACGGCGGACGGACGGATCCGCTTCACGGCGCCGCGGACGGTCTCCGCGGGCCAGCAGCTGGTGCGCGTGGAGCTCGCGGTCACCGACGGTCGCTCCGAGCCGGTCCGCACGTCCATCGGCTTCCAGGTCCAGGCGCCCAAGGACCAGAAGGCCTTCGCGCCGAGCGCCGAGCCCGACGTGGTCCGGGGTGAGGTCGGCCAGCCGATCAAGATCCGCCCCCTGCTCAACGACCTCCCCGGCTCGGACCCCAACGCCCCCAACGCAGAGCTGGCGCTGGCGGGCAAGGTGCCCCAGCAGCCCGGTGCCCGGATCGTCTCCGACCTCGAGGCCGGCCAGCTGACCTTCACCGGGGAGCGCGCCGGCACCTTCTTCCTCAACTACGACGCCGGCTACGGCAACGCCCCGCTCGACCAGGGCACGGTCCGGGTGGACGTGAAACCCACGCCCAAGCGGGCTGCGGAGCCCATCGCGATGCCCGACACGCTCAGCATCTACGGCCAGGCCCCAGGGATCGTGGACGTGCTGGCCAACGACCTCGACCCGGCCGGTGGCCTCCTCGTGGTCCAGCGTGCCGCCGCCGACAGCGCCGGAGACCTGGACGTCGCGATCATCGAGGGAAGGTGGCTGCGGATCTCGGCCCTGCGCCCGGACGTGGCTCCCGCGACGCAGACCCTCTCCTACACGATCAGCAACGGCACCAGCTCCGGCGTGCGCGGCGAGGTCGTGGTCACCCAACGGCCCAAGCCGGCCGACAACACGCCCATCACCGTCGCCGACCGGGTGGTCGTGCGCGCAGGCGCCTCGGTCTCGGCGCCCGTGCTCGACAACGACGTGTCGCCCTCGGGCGACCGGCTGACGCTGCTGGGCGACCTGGTGGACAGCCCCGCCCCGGGTCAGCTCGAGGTGGTCCCGCCGATCGACGTGACCGGCGACGTCGGCAAGGCGTTCGTGTCGGGCCGCATCGTGCGCTACGTCGCTCCTGCGCAGGTCGAGGAGCGCGACACCTACACCGTCACCTACGTCGCGCAGAACCTCGACGGCCAGCGCGCCAACGGCCGCCTGCAGGTCACCGTCATCCCGAACGACGACCCCAACGACCCGCCCGAGCCGCCGACCCTGGAGGGGCGGGTCGTCTCCGGCGACGAGGTCAAGATCCGTGTGCCCGGGATCGGCGTGGACCGCAACGGCGACCCGGTCACCGTCACCGGCATCACCTCCGCGCCGCGGCTGGGACGGATCGTGTCCTACGGCGGCAACTTCCTCGAGTACCAGGCCTACCCGCGCACCGTCGGCACCGACGAGTTCAGCTACGCCGTCGTCGACTCCCAGGGCGCCTTCGCCACCGGCACCGTGCGCGTGGCCGTGGTGGCGCCGGGCCAGCCCCAGCCGCCGTTGGCCGTCGAGGACCGGCTCACCGTCGAGCCGGGCCGCACGGCGACCTTCGACCCGCTGGCCAACGACTTCATCGCCCCGGGCGACTCCGTGGAGATCGAGCTGCTCGAGAAGCCCGACGGTGCTCGACTCGACCCCGAGACCAACCTCGTCACCGTGCCGGCGCCGGACACGCTCGACGACCCGCCGACGACCCTGGTCTACCGGGTGACCAACGGTCTCAGCGAATCGCGCTCCACGATGACCCTCGAGACGGCCGACGGCTTCAACAACCCGCCGATCGTCTACGACGCGTTCGGCCGCGCCGACGACAGCGGCAGCGTCGTGGTCGACGTGCTCGAGGGCGCCTACGACCCCGACGGCGCCGCCGAGTCGCTCGAGGTGACCGGCGTGGGCGGGGACCCGTCCGCCAGGGTCGTCGACGGGGTGGAGGTTCGCGCGAACCGCGGGGAGGCGCCGAAGGTGCTGCCCTTCGAGGTGCGCGACGCCGACGGTGCCACCGCCGTCGCATCGGTCTACATCCCGCCGACCGGCAACGGCCTGCCCTACGTCCTGCCCGACGCCCGGATCGAGCTCGACGCCGGTGAGACGGTGACCGGCAGGATCTCCGACTACGTCGCGGCGCCCGACGGTGCCGACGTACGTCTGGCTTCGGGGCGCCGCTCCTGGTCGGCGTCGCCGCAGGAGCTCCAGGCGGGCCCCGACGGCGACAACCGCTTCTCGCTGTCCGCGGCCGCCGGCTTCCGCGGCCCGGGCGCGCTGCTCGTCGAGGTGACGTCGGCTCGCGACGCCAGCGGCAACGAGGACGCCTCGACCACCGAGGACGGGGCGACGGTGCTGTTGTCGATCCCGGTCCAGGTCGGCGACGACACGCCGACGCTCGAGTGTCCCTCGACGGTGGTGCCGATCACGGCGGGCCAGCGCTACGACCTCGACATCGCGACCTTCTGCTCGGTGTCGACTCCCGACCCCCGCGACGTCGCGGGCCTGTCCTACAGCGCCGAGTGGTCCCAGGGCGTCGACGGCGTCGACGTCTCCGACCCGGACGGATCGGTCGTCGCGATCACGGTGGCCGACACGGCCACCCAGGGCGGCGAGGCCGTCCTCACGGTGCAGGCGCAGGGGAGCAACACCCAGGAGGTGCGCTTCCGCCTGGCCCAGGCCCCGGCGCCGCGCCTGCTGCCCATCCGGGTCGAGACGATGGAGGCCGGCCAGAGCCGCACCTTCGACGTCGGCTCCTACCTCGAGGCCGGGGTGGCCGACCCGGAGCCGAGGATCGTCACGGTCGACAACACCGGCAGCCCCGGCGTACGCGCCTCGGTCAGCGGTAGCCGGCTCACCCTCACGGCGGCCAAGGACACCCGCGGCGTGCGGGCGAGCTTCAGGTTGGTGGTCAGTGACGTGTCCATCGACGACCCGCCGAGCTCGCGTCGAGCCGAGGGCCGCATCGAGTTCCAGGTCGTGGGCGTGCCCGAGGCCCCCGGTGTCCCGCGCACCTACCCCGACGCCCAGCGCTCCGGGGCGGTCGAGATGGGCTGGGCCCCGCCGGACGACGACGGCGGTGCACCCGTCCTCCACTACGTGGTGCGCGAGGAGAGGACCGGCGCCAGGCAGCGCTGCGACACCAACGAGTGCGTCTTCCGGAACCTGAAGAACGGCCGCAACTACAACTTCCGCGTGCAGGCGGTCAACCGCGTCGGCGCGAGCGAGTTCAGCGACCTGTCGCAGACCGCCCAGGCCGACACGGCCCCCGGGCGCGTGCAGAACATCCGGATGACCGACCGCGGCGACGGAACCATCACGATCGCGTGGGACAAGCCGTCCACGACGACGTCCCCGATCGTCGACTACACGATCACCTATGCCGGCAGTCCCAACGGCGTGACGGTGCCCGGTGACTCCCCGCGCTTCGTCGCCACCGGGCTCGACAACAACACCAAGTACGTCTTCTTCATCAAGGCCCAGAACGAGGTCGACTACTCCGGGGTGCGGCAGTCACCTGAGCTCCAGCCGCTCGGCACGCCGCCGGCCCCGGCGGCGCCGGCCGTCGCCGACCTCGAGTCGGGCCCGAACCAGACCGACGTCCGTGTCTCGTGGCAGTCGGTGCTGCCCGAGGGGCCGGGGCCCACCGTCTACTCGGTGAGCTACAACACCGGCACCGGCTCCGCGCCGGTGCCCGGCTGCCAGCGCGTCACCTCCTTGACGTGCGTGCACAGCGGGGTTCCCTACGACGGTCTCACCTACACCTACCGGGTCGTGGCCGCCAACATCGCCAACCGCTCGACCCCCAGCGAGGGCACGGCCATCGAGGCCGTCGGCCGACCCGCCGCGTGGGGTGCCTACCAGGTGGTGCCCACGGGTGCCAACCAGGACGCCCAGGTCTCCTACACGGTGCCTGACGCGCGCGGCAGCACCAGCAGGGTCGAGATCCTGGTCGCCGGGCTGGTCGTCAAGACGTTCGCGCAACAGACCGGCGCCGTCACCACGCGAGTGCAGACGCGGGACAACGAGCAGCCCTACCCGGTCCAGCTGCGGGTGTGCAACGAGGACGCCCCCACGGGCTGCACCCTGAGCGGGGTCCAGAACGTGCAGACCTACGGGCCACTGGTGAGCGACCACATCTCCTCGATCCAGCCGGTCATCGATTCCCAGAACCTGTCGTGGGTGATCGCGGGCACCTCGAACGGCCGCCCCGCGACCCTCACCGTCAGCTCGTCCGAGCGCAGCCAGACGTTCCAGGTGCCCGCCGGTTCGTGGACGGTCCAGACACAGAACCTCAAGCTGGGCTGGCGCGCGAAGGAGCGCCTCACCGTCTCGCTGGCCGACGCGGCCAACGGGCGCGGGCCGGTCTCCCGGACGGCCGAGGCCAGCACGGGTGAGCCCCCGGAGCCCGAGCTCGTCATCTTCAGGAGCGGCGACCGGTGCTCGACGAGGTCCGACAGGCCCGCTGACGTCCCCGACTGCGGCTCGCGCGGATGGACCGGGGACACCTGCGAGCACGACAACTGCGCCTTCATCCAGTTCAGCGTCCGGGGCTTCCAGTCGCGCTACACGTGCACCATCCAGAGGCGCTTCAAGTCCGACATCCTCTTCTCCGTCGACCCGGTGGACGCGCGAGGTGGCAACGCCTACCACTACGGCGCCATCGCGGCCGGTGCGGTCGCCCTCAACTGCACCACTCCCGACTTCTCGCCCGGGCAGGGCGACTACCAAGCCGGTGGCACCGGCTGGAAGGACTGGTGAGGCGCTTGACCCGGCGACGCGCAACCCCGCGCACCCCACGATCCCGCCCTGCAGCAGAGGACCCGTCATGACGATCTCCCCCGAACAGGCCGAGTGGTTCAAGTCCACCTTCGACCAGCTCACCGACAACATGGAGAAGGCGGTGCTCGGCAAGCGCCACGTCGTACGCCTGGCGCTGACCTGCCTGCTCTCCGAAGGCCACATCCTGCTGGAGGACTTCCCCGGGACGGGCAAGACGATGCTGGCCCGCGCGCTCGCCAACACCGTGCAGGGCAGCCACGCGCGCATCCAGTTCACGCCCGACCTGCTGCCCTCCGACGTCACCGGCGTCACGGTCTACGACCAGCACAAGGGCACCTTCGAGTTCCACCCCGGGCCGATCTTCCACACGATCGTGCTGGCCGACGAGATCAACCGCGCCTCGCCCAAGACCCAGTCGGCGCTGCTCGAGGTGATGGAGGAGGGGCGCGTCACCGTCGACGGCGTCGCGCACCCGGTGGGCAGGCCGTTCCTCGTGATCGCCACCCAGAACCCGATCGAGCAGGCAGGCACCTACCGTCTGCCCGAGGCCCAGCTGGACCGCTTCCTGATGAAGAGCTCCATCGGCTACCCCGACCGTCAGGCCACCGTCGAGCTGCTCAACAACGCCGCGGTGCGCGATCGCGCCTCCCTGGTCACGCCGGTGATCACGGCCGCGACCATCGCCCAGATGAGCGGCCTGGCCGACCAGGTCTACGTCGACCCGGCCGTCATCGGCTACGTCGCCGAGCTGGCCGAGGAGTCCCGTCGCCAGCCCCACGTCAAGCTCGGCCTGTCGGCCCGCGGCTGCCTCGCGCTGGTCCGCGTCGCCAAGACCTGGGCGGCCGCCGACGGCCGCGACCACGTCGTGCCCGACGACGTCAAGGACCTCGCCGAGCCGGTGCTCTCGCACCGGGTGCTGCTCGACGCCGAGGCACAGTTCAGCGGGGTCGACGTCCAGACCGTGATCTCGCGCCTGCTCGACGCCGTCGCGCCGCCGACGGACCGCGTGGGGGCCTGAGGAGTCGATGGAGCGCATCACCCAGGCACTCGAGGTCGTCCGGCCGGTCGGCTGGCTGCTCCTCGTGATCGGGCTCGGCACGGGCGTCGTCGCCGAGGTCGCGCAGTGGCGCGAGCTCGCGGTGCTGTCCGTGGCGTGCCTGGCCCTGCTGGTGCTCGCCCTGCCGTTCCTGCTCGGCACGACGTCGGTCGTGGTCGACCTGCGCCTGCAGCCCGAGCGGGTGGCGGCGGGGGAGTCCGTGGCCGCCGGCGTCGCGGTGACCAACCGGGCGTCCTCGCGCCTGGTCCCGACGACGCTCGAGGTGCCGGTCGGCTCCGCGATCCACCGCTACGGCATCTCCTCGCTCGCCCCCGGGGCCACCCACGAGGAGTCCTTCACCATCCGCACCGAGCGGCGCGGCGTGATCCCGGTCGGGCCGGCGATGACCCGACGCGGCGACCCGGTCGGCATCTTCTCGCGCGACGTGGTGTGGACCCCGGTGCGCGAGGTGCTCGTGCGCCCGCACCTGGTGCCCGTGGAGTCGCTGGGCGCGGGCCTGCTGCGCGACCTCGAGGGCGTCTCGACCGACGCGGTCAGCCAGAGCGACCTCGCCTTCCACGCGCTGCGCGAGTACGTCCCCGGTGACGACCTGCGCCACATCCACTGGCGCTCGTCGGCGAAGGTGATGGCGTCGACGGGGGAGTCGGCCCTGCTGGTGCGCCAGTACCTCGACACCCGACGCAGCCACGCCACCATCGTGGTCGACGACCGGCTTCCGGCGTGGGGCGACCCCGAGGACTTCGAGACGGCCATGACGGTCGCGGCGTCCATCGCCGTGCGCGCAGTCCTCGACGAGTTCGACGTCTCCTTCGTCTGCGGGTCGCACGCCTCGTCCGGCTCCGACGGCCACCTGGCCCTCGACGCGGTGTGCCGTGCCGACTTCGGCCCCCGCGGCGTCGTGGAGTCCGGTCGCCGGGCCAGCATGCTGGCCCCCGACACCAGCCTGGCGTTCTTCGTCGGCGGCAGCGCCACGGAGTTCACCGACCTGCTGCGCGCGGCGGCAGCGTTCCCGCCGGAGGTGCGCCGCTTCGGCATCGTCGTCGAGCCCGACGGCACCAGCCGGGTCACCGAGACCGGTGGCCTCCCCGTCCTCCACCTCGCCGCCGCGGAGGACCTCGGCGGCCTGCTGCGATGGAGCGTGCGATGACCGACAGCCCGCGACGCACCGGCGCCACCGGGACCACCACGCGGGTGCGTCCCCACGCGCTCGTGCCCGACCGGCACGCGTGGACCGACATCGCGTTCACGACCGCCCTCGCTGTCGTCGCGCTCACCGCCTTCGGCACCTCCTTCACCGGGTCGGCGTACCTCGTCGTCGGCGTGCTCGGCGTCGTCGTCGCCGTCGTGGTGACCCACCTGACGCGCGCCGCGGGCTGGCCGGTCGTCTCGGCGGTGGTGATCTGCCTGGGCCTGTTCTTCCTGCTCGGCGGCCCGCTGTGCCTGCGGTCGCTGGGCGACACCTCCGTGCTTCCGGGCGCCACGACCCTGGCCCGTGTCGCCGACCAGGCGGTCTTCGGCTGGAAGGACCTGCTCACCACGCTGCCGCCGGTGGACGGGGACGGTCCGCTGCTGGTGCTGCCGTGGATGTCGGGCCTGCTCGCGGGGCTGGTCGGGCTCGCGCTCGCCCACCTGCCGGTCCGGCGCGTGTGGCTGTCGGCGGCGCTGCCCGTGCTCGCGATGACCGCCGTGCTGTCCGGCGCCATCGTGCTCGGCGTACGCCACCCGCAGTCGCTGCTGCTCCAGGGCTCGGTCTTCGCGGCGCTCGCGCTGGCGTGGCTCGCGGTGCGCGCCCGTCGGGCGAGCGTGTCGGTCCAGGGCGGCAGCACGTCGTGGGTCCGCAGCGCCGGTGCCGTCGCGATGGTCGTCCTCGCGGCCGGCCTCGCCCTCCCGGCGAGCGGGTGGGTCGGCGACGAGCGGGCGGTGGCCCGCAACTGGGTCGAGCCGCCCTTCGACATCGGCCGCTACCCTTCCCCGCTGGCCGGGTTCCGCAAGTACATCGACCTCCGGGGCCGCAACGACCCCGCCAACGTCCACGACAAGGTCCTCCTCGACGTCGAGGGCGTCGAGCCCGGGACGCGGGTGCGCTTCGCGACCATGGACCGCTACGACGCGATGGTGTGGGGCGCGAGCGACAACGCCCTTCCGGGCCCGGCCGATGACGCCTTCCAGCGCGTCTCCTCCACCATCGACAACCCCGTCGAGGGCGACGAGGTCGAGGTCAGCGTCACCCTCGGCGAGGGCTGGACCGGGGTCTGGCTGCCCACCGTCGGGGCGCTGCAGTCGATGCGGTTCGAGACCGCCGACGCGCGGGCCAAGGCCGACATCTTCCGCTACAACCTCGCCACCTCCACCGCGGTGGTCCCCAGCGGGCTCGCGCCCGGCGACCGCTACTCCTTCACCGCCGTGCAGCCCGACGACGAGCTGACCGACGAGACGGTCGGCTCGGCCGAGCAGTCGTGGCCGCTGCCGCCGGGTGCCGCCTTCATCCAGGGGCCCACCGAGAAGTGGACCGAGGGCGCCGGCGCCGACCCGATGGACCGCGTGCTGGCGGCCGCCGAGCACCTGCGCACCGAGGGCAAGTACTCCGACGGGGTGGGTCGCACCGAGCGCGTCCACGTCGCCGGGCACAGCGTGTCCAGGCTGTCCGACGAGTTCGTCAACGCTCCGCAGATCGTCGGCAACGACGAGCAGTACGCCGCCACGATGGCGCTGATCGCCAACGACATCGGCGTCCCGGCGCGGGTCGTGCTCGGGGCCGAGGTGCCCGAGGGCGGGCGCATCACGGGCCGGGAGGTGGCGGCGTGGGTCGAGCTGCGTGCTGCCGACGGGTCGTGGAAGACACTGCCCACCGATGCCTTCATGTCGAGGACGCCGCCGGCCGACCAGGTGCCGGAGACCAACACCCCGATGTCCGGCACGGTCATCCCGCCGCCCAACCCCATCCCGCCGCCGAGCGACGCCGGCGAGCAGAGCGACGCAGACCTCAAGGAGCGCAAGGCCACCCGCAAGAAGCCCGAGGAGGAGGAGGACGAGGGCCTCATCGCCGACCTGCCCGGGTGGGTGGGGATCATCGTCACCTACGTCGGCGCTCCGCTGCTGCTGCTCGTCCTGCTGCTGGGAGCGGTCGTCGGCCTCAAGGCGTGGCGTCGTCACCGGCGCCGCAGCGCCGGCTCGCCGTCCGCGCGGTTCGTGGGTGCCTGGCGCGAGCTGGTCGACCACGCCCGCGACCTCGGCCAGGTCGTCCCGCTCGGCCCCACGGTCACCCGTCGCGAGCAGTCCGTCGGCATCGTCTCCGACCGGGCCGCGGTCCTCGCGCGGCGTGCCGACGGCTTCGTGTTCGGCCCCAGCGTCCCGGAGGCCTCGGCCGCCGCGACGTACTGGGAGTCGATCGACGCCGAGCGCCGCGCGATGTCACAGGAGGTCGGCCGCTGGCAGCGCGTGCGCGCGGCGATCAGCCTGCGCTCGCTGCGGCGTACGTCGTCGCCGCCCTCGTCGGACGCGGACCCCGCCCCGTCAGCGAGGGTCACCCCCGCGCCCGGGCGTGTCGCCACATCGGCGGGACGGGTGCGACGCCTCGCAGATTGGCGTTCTCGCAGGGCGCCTGACTAAACTGGCTCGTCGGCCCAACGTGGGCTGTGTTTCGTGGCGCCTCGCGGCTGCCCGGACCCCGACCGACTCGTCCCAGACGGCTCGGTCGCGTGCCCGGGATGAGGTTCCCGGATCCGCCCACGAGGTCCACCGGACACCCGCTCGCGGGGCCGGGCGGTTCCCGGGCCACCGGTAGACACCGAGCATCATCAAACAGCACTGCAACAGATTGTGGAGGACATGCCGAAGAAAGAAGGCGTGATCGAGATCGAGGGCACCGTCGTGGAGGCCCTTCCCAATGCCATGTTCCGCGTGGAGCTGGCCAACGGGCACAAGGTGCTCGCCCACATCAGCGGCAAGATGCGCCAGCACTACATCCGGATCCTCCCCGAGGACCGCGTGGTGGTGGAGCTCTCGCCGTACGACCTCACCCGGGGTCGGATCGTCTACCGCTACAAGTGACAGTCCAGCCGAGTAGCAAGGATTCGTTGACATGAAGGTCAACCCCAGCGTCAAGCCCATCTGTGACAAGTGCAAGGTCATCCGCCGTCACGGCCGGGTCATGGTCATCTGCGAGAACCCGCGCCACAAGCAGCGCCAAGGGTGATGCGAGGTCGCTGAGACCGGGCGAAGCCCGGGCACAGTGACCGAGCGAGCCGCGCAGCCGCTTGCGGCAAGCGGGCCTGAACCCCAGCAGGACCAGAGCAGCACAACTACACACAACGTGATCGCTAGGTCGGGCACCACCTGACCGAAGTCACCTCCGGAGCACTGGCCGGAGCCCACCCGAGGCGGGATGGGACGCGACACGACCAGAAACCATTGCGAGAACAGACAAGGAAACCGCCACATGGCACGCCTCGTTGGTGTTGACCTCCCGCGCGACAAGCGCATCGAGATCGCACTCACCTACATCTACGGCATCGGCCGTACCCGCGCCCAGCAGCTCCTGGCCGCCACCGGCGTCGACCCGAACGCCCGGGTCCACACGCTCGGTGACGAGGAGCTGGTCAAGCTTCGCGACGAGATCGAAGCCAACTTCAAGATCGAGGGTGACCTCCGACGCGAGGTCCAGGCGGACATCCGCCGCAAGATCGAGATCGGCAGCTACCAGGGTCGCCGCCACCGCATGGGCCTCCCCGTCCGCGGTCAGCGCACCAAGACCAACGCGCGCACCCGCAAGGGCCCCAAGCGCACCGTCGCCGGCAAGAAGAAGGCGAAGTGACCTGCGCCCCGGCGCAGTGATCCCCGCTTTCCTTCCAGAAGCTTTTCGACCAGACCTCATCAGGAGTTAGTGAATGCCTCCCAAGAGCCGCGCGACCAAGGTCCGCCGCAAGGAGAAGAAGAACGTCGCCCAGGGCGAAGCCCACATCAAGAGCACGTTCAACAACACCATCGTCACCATCACGGACCCCACCGGCGCCGTGATCTCGTGGGCCTCTGCCGGCACCGTCGGCTTCAAGGGCTCGCGCAAGTCCACCCCCTTCGCCGCGCAGATGGCTGCGGAGGCCGCCGGCCGCCGCGCCATGGACCACGGCATGAAGAAGATCGACGTCTTCGTCAAGGGTCCGGGGTCGGGCCGCGAGACCGCGATCCGTTCGCTGGGTGCCATCGGCCTCGAGGTCGGCACCATCCAGGACGTCACGCCCACCCCCCACAACGGATGCCGGCCGCCCAAGCGCCGCCGCGTCTGACCGACCCGAGACTGAGAAAGAGAGACTGACATGGCCCGTTACACCGGCCCCATGACCCGCAAGTCGCGCCGTCTCGGTGTCGACCTCGTCGGCGGCGACGCTGCCTTCGAGAAGCGCCCCTACGCCCCCGGCCAGCACGGCCGCGGCCGCATCAAGGAGTCCGAGTACCTGCTGCAGCTCCGTGAGAAGCAGAAGGCTCGCTTCACCTACGGCGTGATGGAGAAGCAGTTCGTCCGCTACTACAAGGAAGCCAGCCGTCGCCAGGGCAAGACCGGCGACAACCTGCTGCAGCTCCTCGAGTGCCGCCTCGACAACGTGGTCTACCGCGCCGGCTTCGCCCGGACGCGCCGCCAGGCCCGCCAGCTCGTCGTGCACGGCCACTTCCTGGTCAACGGCAAGAAGGTCGACATCCCGTCGTACCAGGTCAGCGACCACGACATCATCGACGTGCGCGAGAAGTCCCTCGAGCTCACGCCGCTGATCGTGGCCCGTGAGACCCACGGCGAGCGCGTGACGCCCGCGTGGATGGAGGTCATCCCCTCGCGGATGCGCATCCTCGTGCACCAGGTCCCGGTCCGCGCGCAGATCGACGTGCCGGTCCAGGAGCAGCTCATCGTCGAGTACTACTCCAAGAAGTGAGTCACCGTCGGTGGTCGTCCGAGCTCTCGGACGGCCACCGACGCCCCTCTCCACACTCCTCTTCTCCGCCCTCCTCACCATGTTCGGATCCGTCATATAGCGGGTGGATCCGGAAAGGAAGAACTCCGTGCTTATCGCTCAGCGCCCGACCCTCACGGAAGAGACCGTCGACGAGTTCCGCTCGCGGTTCGTCATCGAGCCCCTCGAGCCCGGCTTCGGCTACACGCTCGGCAACTCGCTGCGTCGTACGCTCCTCAGCTCGATCCCGGGTGCCTCGGTCACCAGCATCAAGGTCGACTCCGTCCTCCACGAGTTCTCGACCATCGAGGGCGTCACCGAGGACATGACCGAGATCATCCTCAACCTCAAGGGCATCGTCGTCTCCTCCGAGCACGACGAGCCGGTCGTGATGTACCTGCGCAAGTCCGGCGCCGGTGACGTCACCGCCGCCGACATCACCCCGCCCGCCGGTGTCGAGGTGCACAACCCCGAGCTCAAGATCGCCACCCTGTCCGACAAGGGCAAGCTGGAGATGGAGCTCGTCGTCGAGCGTGGCCGCGGCTACGTCTCCGCCGTGCAGAACAAGGGCGCCGACAACGAGATCGGCCGCATGCCGGTCGACTCGATCTACAGCCCCGTGCTGAAGGTCACCTACAAGGTCGAGGCCACCCGAGTCGAGCAGCGCACCGACTTCGACAAGCTCGTCATCGACGTCGAGACCAAGCCGTCGATCCGTCCCCGCGACGCGATCGCCTCGGCCGGCAAGACGCTCGTCGAGCTCTTCGGCCTGGCCCGTGAGCTCAACGTCGAGGCCGAGGGCATCGACATCGGCCCGTCGCCCGTCGACGAGCAGCTCGCCGCCGACCTGGCCCTGCCGGTCGAGGACCTGCAGCTCACGGTCCGCAGCTACAACTGCCTCAAGCGCGAGGGCATCCACACCGTGGGCGAGCTCATCTCGCGCTCGGAGCAGGACCTGCTCGACATCCGCAACTTCGGCGCCAAGTCCATCGACGAGGTGAAGGCCAAGCTCGTCGAGATGGGCCTCTCGCTCAAGGACAGCGCGCCCGGCTTCGACCCGCACGCCGCCCTCGCCGCCTACGGCGACGACGACGACGACGCGTTCATCGAGGACGAGCAGCTCTGATCTCCTCCGGCCTTCGGGTCGGACTCCACCGAAAACCGGCCGGCGCACGTCGGCCGTCTACCCGGGTACCTGACACGGCCCGAGAGAAAGAAGGCACTCCATGCCCAAGCCCAAGAAGGGCCCCCGCCTCGGCGGGAGCCCGGCCCACCAGCGCCTGATGCTGTCGAACCTGGCCACGGCCCTGTTCGAGCACGGCCGGATCACCACCACCGAGACCCGTGCGCGCCTGCTGCGCCCGGTCGCGGAGAAGCTGATCACCAAGGCCAAGCGTGGCGACCTGCACAACCGTCGTGAGGTCCTCAAGACCATTCGCGACAAGTCGGTCGTCCACACCCTGTTCACCGAGATCGCGCCGACCTTCGCGGAGCGTCCCGGTGGCTACACCCGCATCACCAAGATCGGCCCTCGCAAGGGCGACAACGCCCCCATGGCGATCATCGAGCTGGTGACCGAGGCGTACAGCCCCAAGGCGCCCTCGACCAAGAAGACCGAGGCCGCTGCCGCTCCGGCGCCGGCTGCCGAGGAGTCCGAGGTCGAGGAGACCACCGACGGCACCGCCGCCGAGGAGCACGAGGCCGCCGCCGAGGCTCACGAGGCTGCTGCCGAGGAGCACGAGGCCGCTGCCGCCGAGCACGAGGCTGCTGCCGAGGCTGCCGAGGACGAGTCCAAGGCCTGATCCACGCACCATCGCGAGGCCCGTCACCCCACCGGGGTGGCGGGCCTTCGTGCGTCGGCGGAGCGCGGGGCGTACAACGACGCCCGGGGGAGCGGTGTGCCAGCCACGTTTTCGGCGCCCGCTCGGAAGGTGTCGCACGCACCGCTCGGCGAGGTCAGAGGGCGCGCAGCACCTCGTCGGCGTCGAGGCTGCGTGGCTCGGCGCCGGCGTACGCCAGGGAGCGGGTCGCGGCGACGACGGCCTCGTTGACCGGGGTCCGGACGTCGTGGAGGCGCCCGAGCAGCACGACCTCGCCGGCGAGGTAGTCGATCTCGGAGTCCCCGGTGCCGCGCCTCAGGCTCTGCCAGGTCGAGCCGCCGCGGCGCTCGAGGTCGGTGCGGCGCTGAAGGATCGAACCCCGGCGCTCGGTGTCCGCAGCCGCGGTCACGACCTCGAGCCCGGCTGCGGCGAGCACCCGCTCGCCCTCCGCGACGGCGAGGTCGGTGAGCCGGTCGGCGGCAGCGCCACGGCCGAAGCAGGCGTCGACGCCGTTGCCGAGGTTCATCAGGAGCTTGCGCCGCTTCCACGCGAGGATGTCGGGTCGCTCCTGCGAGACGATGCCGGCCGCGCGGAGGTCGGCAGCCACCGCGGACGTGGTCGTGTCGGTGCCGGCGGGGATGCGGCCGATGTCGAGGATGGCCGGGGTGGGATGGCAGCCCGCGACCACGACGCCCGGCTCCAGGTGGGTGGCGGGAAGCATCACGCACACGGCGTACGTCCGGGCGAAGAGGCGCAGCGCGGCGGTCTCGGTCGCGATGCCGTTGGTGGCACAGACGACCGCCACGTCGTCGGGTGCGTGGCGGCGCAGGTCGGCGAGCGCGCCGTGCGCCTGGTGGGACTTCACCGCCAGCACGACGACGGTGTCGGAGCCCCAGTCGACGCCCGCGGCAGTGTCGGTGGCGGGGGCGTCGATGCGGTGTCGCCCGTCGCCGGTGTCGAGCAGCAGGCCGTCGCGGCGGATGGCGGCGAGGTGATCGCCGCGCGCGACGAGCGTGACCTGCAGGCCCGCCCGGTGGAGGTGCCCGCCGATGACCCCGCCGACTGCGCCGGCGCCGTAGACCACGTAGCTCACGCAGCCGACCCTACGAGGCAGGACGCGAGCCGGCGCCTCGGGCCGGGGGAGACCAGTGCGGGTCGCGGCCGATGAAGCCCATCAGCCGGTCGACCGCGGGCGCGTCGTCGGCCACGCGGACCGCCGGACCGTAGTGGCCGGAGCTGCGCAGCACGTCCTCGATCGGCTGCATGCCGGCGAGCAGCCCGGCCGCGTGGTCCTCGTCGAGGTCGGGCTGCTGGTTCCCGGCCCGGGCGAGGTCCCAGGAGTGCATGAAGACGTCGGAGGTGTAGAACCGGTCCACCGCCTCGGCCAGCGGTCTCGTCCCGGCGAAGGGATGGGTGAACTCCTCGTCGCCGCGCTGCTCGACGAGCTCCTGGACGCCCGTGGCGTGGTGCTCCCATGCCGCCACCGGGTCGTCGGCGACCGCCGGTCCGTCAGGGAGGTGGACCCCGCCGGCTGCGAGGAACCCGCCGAACCAGGTGATGAGGTGGTCGACGACGTCGCGGGCGGCCCAGTCCTCGACCGGCGTGGGCGCGGACCAGTCGGTCGTGCGTCCAGCGATGCGGGAGAAGCCTGCCGCGACCGCGGCGTGCCGGGCCGCCGGGGGATCGGGCAGCGCCATCAGAGAGCGCCGTCGGCGAGCATCCGGTCGACCGCGGCGTAGCCGTCGTCGACGCCGACCTCCATGCCGCTGCGCAGCCACGCGTCGCGGTCCTCGAACGAGTCGCACAGGCTGACCGCGTGGAGCCTGGTGCGCCCGTCGCCGAGGTCCTCGAAGGTCAGGGTCTCGAGCGCCACGCCGTCGGGCATCCCCTCCCACGTGAAGGTCTGGACGATGCGGTCCTCACGCACGGTGTGGAAGCAGCCGCGGAACGAGGTCGCGAAGTCCTCGCGCCCGTCGCTGCCCCGTGCGGTGTAGCTCCAGCTGCCGCCGTCGCGTGCGTCCCAGTGGGTGATGTCGGCGCCGAGGTCCTGGGGCCCGACCCACTCGGAGAAGATCGCGGAGTCGGTGTGCGCGCGGAACAGTTGGGCGGGAGTGGCAGCGAAGTCGCGCCAGATGTGGATGGCCGGCACGCGCTCGTCGGCGACGATGGCGGCCTCGGGGTAGCGGGTCTGCGGGTCCTGCGCGGTGCTCATGATGCGGTTCCTTCCTGCTGGGTGGGGTGGGGCTGCTCGTCGTCCTGCATCTGGGCGAGCACCCCGTCGAGCGCTGCGAAGCGCTCCTCGGCCCGGCGGCGGTGGCGCTCGATCCACTTCGTCATGAGGTCGAGCACCTCGGCTTCCAGGTGGACCGGTCGACGCTGGGCCTGCCTGGTGCGCGTCACCAGGCCGGCGTCCTCGAGCACCTTGAGGTGCTTGGAGACGGCCTGGAGGCTGACGTCGTACGGCGCGGCCAGGTCGCCGACGGTGTGGTCGGCCTCGGTGAGGCGGGCCACCATGTCGCGGCGGGTCGGATCGGCCAGGGCGGCGAAGACGCGGGAGAGCTGGTCGACCACGGTTCGTCCTTGTCATCAACTGGTTGGTTGACAACAAGCTAGGACGACGTCCCGCTCTTGTCAACCAGGTGGTTGAGGAAGGTTCAGCGAGGAACTCTGACCGTGCGGGACGTGGCACGGCCGCACTCGGCGACACCGGGGCTGTAGGACGGCGAGACCGACACGTAGTAGCGCGCCCGTCGGGGCACCTTGAACCGGGCCCGGCCGGAGAAGGACGCGTTGGCGCCGGCGACCTTGAAGTCGCGATCCGGACGCACCCGCCACACGACGATGCGTGCGCGGGCGACACAGGCGGTCTCCGCGGACGAGATCCTGACCTGGAGCCGCTGCTTGCCGTCCAGCCAGGTGAGTGACGCCTTGCGGGACACCGTCGGGCAGCCCGTGGGGTTGCCGGCGGGCACGGTGGGGCAGCCGTCGCCGCTGTCGGGCACGCCGTCGCCGTCGCTGTCCTCCGCGGTCGAGACCGTGGAGGCGTACGCCGACGCGGACGCCGGCAGCGCTCCCGCCATGGAGAGCGGGAGCACGAGCAGCAGGGCGGCGAGGTGGCGTGGGGTGCAGGACAGCATCAGGTGACCAGCGTAGGCGCCGTCCCCGCTGCTGGCCACGTGCGGCTGGGACCGGATCGGGGGCTGCACCTAGGATCGGGGCGTGCGCCTGCGGATCGACTGTGCCTACGACGGCACCGACTTCTCCGGATGGGCGGCCCAGCCGGGTCGGCGTACGGTCCAGGGCGAGCTGGAGGCGGCGCTCGCGACCGCGCTGCGCCTGGAGCGGGTGCGGGTCACGGTCGCCGGACGGACCGACGCCGGTGTGCACGCCCGCGGCCAGGTGGTGCACCTCGATGTCGACCGCGAGGTGGTCGAGGCGTCCGCCGGTCGCGCGCGCGACGCCCCGCTGGACGCGCTGGCCCGACGTGTGGACGGCATCCTCCCCGCCGACGTCCGCCTCCGCCGGGTCCGCGAGGCGCCCGACGGCTTCGACGCGAGGTTCTCCGCGACCTGGCGCCGCTACGCCTATCGCATCGCGGACACGCGGGAGCTGGGTGACCCGCTCGTCCGGCACCACGTCCTGACGTGGGGGCACCGCCTGGACCTCGACGCGATGAACGCCGCCTCCGCCCCGCTGGTCGGACTCCAGGACTTCGCGTCCTTCTGCAAGCGGCGGGAGGGCGCGACCACGGTCCGGACGCTGCTCGACCTCACCTGGCGCCGCGACGAGGCCGGCCTCGCGGTCGGCACCGTGCGGGCCGACGCGTTCTGCCACAACATGGTGCGCTCGCTCGTCGGCTGCCTCGTCGCGGTCGGGGAGGGCAGCCGGCCCACGACCTGGCCGGTCGAGGTGATGGCGGGACGGCGCCGCGACCAGGGCGTGCGGGTCGTGCACGCGCACGGCCTCACCCTGGAGGAGGTCGGCTACCCCGACGACCACGAGATGGCCGCCCAGGCCGAGCGCGCCCGAGCCCGACGAGAGGCCATCGATGCCTGAGCACTACTTCACCGCCGATCCCGCGGTCCCCTTCGAGCGGGAATCCTTCACCACTGACCTGTGGGGCCACGAGCTGACGATCGACACGGGCTCGGGGGTCTTCAGCCGCGGCCACCTCGACCACGCGACGGCGGTCCTCTTCAGGGAGCTCGAGCCGCCGGTGCAGGGCCAGTTCCTCGACCTCGGGTGCGGCTACGGCGTCATCGGGCTGGCGATCGCGCGCGCGGTCCCGCTGGCCTCGGTGATCGGCGTCGACGTCAACGAACGCGCGCTGCTGCTCGCCAACGACAACGCCCGCGCGGCCGGCGTGGCCTCGCGCTTCGTGGCGTGCCTGCCCGACCAGGTCCCCAGCGACCAGGTCTTCGACGAGATCTGGTCCAACCCGCCGATCCGCATCGGCAAGGAGGCGCTGCGCGAGCTGCTGCTCACCTGGCTGCCCCGGCTCGCGCCGAACGGGCGGATGGTGATGGTGATCGGCAAGAACCTCGGTGGCGACTCGATGCAGCGCTGGCTCACCGAGCAGGGCTGGCCGACCGAGCGGCTGGCGAGCCACAAGGGCTTCCGCGTGCTCGAGACCCGGCGGGGCCGGGGCTAGGCGGGACGCGTCGCCACGAGCACACCGATCTTGTCGATGCGGTGCTCGGGGTTGTCGAACTGGTCGGACCAGTAGTTGCCGGCCGCGTGGTCCTCGAGCGTGGCGCAGGTGGACAGCGTGATCATCGCGCGTGTGGCGCTCTGTCCCGGTCGCCCCGGGACCTCCGCCCGCTGGGCGCGCAGCGACGCCGGCTCGCGGAACGACGTCCACCGGGTACGGCGCACCTCGTAGACGAAGACGGTGTCGCCGCTGCGGACGGTGATCCGGTCCCCGCGCCGCAGCGACGGTGAGTCGCGCAACGGAGCGGTGCCGGTCAGGCGGTGGCCGGTGACGATGAAGTTGCCGACCTCGCCCGGCCCGGCACCTCCGCGCGGACCCCGCGGGGATGCCATGTCGCCGGCGTTCTGGAGCGCCGTGCCGGGAGCGTCGTCGGGGGAGCCGGGGTAGCGCACGACCGGGAAGTCGCGCAGGCCGATGGCGGGGATGGTGACGAAGGAGCGCCGCGGCTCGGGCCGCTGCGCCTCGGGGGTGGGCGAGGCGGACGGAGTCGGGGTGGCGCTCGGCGCCGGCGCCGGCGTCGGGGTGGGCGTCGGGGTGGGCGTCGGGGTGGGCGCGGACGGCGTACGACCGTCGGCGGGCGCGGACGACCGCGGCTCCGGCGCGGCGCACCCCGCTGCCGCCACGACGACCGCCGCGGCGAGGAGGAGTGCGGACCTGGCTGCCACGACGTCGACGGTACGCCGGCGGTGGGAGCGCCGGCCCACCGTGGACCGGGCAGGATGGGGCCATGGCATACGTGGCGGCGGAGGACAGGTACGACGGGACGGGCATGCACTACCGTTCGACCGGCCGGAGCGGCCTGCGGCTCCCGGCCCTCTCGCTCGGGCTGTGGCAGAACTTCGGCACCGACCGCCCGGAGGAGACGCAGCGCGCGATCCTGCGCCGCGCCTTCGACCGGGGCGTGACGCACTTCGACCTGGCCAACAACTACGGCCCTCCCTACGGCCGGGCCGAGGAGAACGTCGGGCGCTACCTCGACGACGACTTCAAGTCCCACCGCGACGAGCTGGTCATCTCCACCAAGGCCGGCTGGGACATGTGGCCCGGTCCCTACGGCCAGGGCGGCGGCGCGCGCAAGCACGTGCTGGCCTCCCTCGACCAGTCGCTGGGTCGGCTCGGCCTCGACTACGTCGACATCTTCTACAGCCACCGCTTCGACCCCGACACCCCGGTCGAGGAGACGATGGCGGCGCTCGACACCGCGGTGCGCTCGGGGCGGGCGCTCCACGTCGGGATCTCGTCCTACTCGCCGGAGAAGACCCGCGAGGCGGCCACCATCGCCCGCGAGCTCGGCACGCCGCTGCTCATCCACCAGCCGTCGTACTCGATGCTCAATCGTTGGGTCGAGGACGGTCTCCTAGACGAGCTCGAGGAGCAGGGGATGGGCTGCATCGCCTTCACCGCGCTGGCCCAGGGCCTGCTGACCGACCGCTACCTCGACGGGGTGCCGCCGGACTCCCGCGCCGCGCGCGAGGACTCCACCGTGACCGGCCTCGACGACGACGTGCTCGCCCGGGTCCGCGCGCTCCACGGCATCGCCGAGCGCCGCGGGCAGAAGCTCGCCCAGCTCGCCCTCCAGTGGGTGCTGCGCGACGACCGGGTCACCAGTGCCGTCATCGGTGCCTCCAGCGTCGAGCAGCTCGACACCAACCTCGACGCGCTGTCGGGCCCGCCGCTCACCGCGGACGAGCTCGCCGAGATCGACCGCCACGCCGTCGAGTCCGGCATCAACCTCTGGGCGAAGCAGACCGAGGAGTGAGCGACCGGAGCGGGGCCACGCGCGTCGTCGTGGTCGGGGCCGACGCGGCCGGGATGTCGGCCGCCCACCAGGCGCTGCGCACAGCGACGCGCACCGGCCGCGAGCTCGCGATCACCGTCCTCGACAAGGGGGCCCACACCTCCTACAGCGCGTGCGGCATCCCCTACTGGATGGCCGGCGACGTCGACTCGGGCGACGAGCTCGTCGCCCGTACCGCCGAGGCGCACCGCGAGTCCGGCATCGACCTGCGCCTGGGTGCCGAGGTGGTCGGCGCGGACCTCGGTGCCCGCACCGTGACGCTGGCCGACGGCGAGGAGGTGGCCTGGGACGAGCTCGTCGTCGCCACCGGCGCCCCGGCCGTCGTGCCCGACTGGGCGCTCCGCCCCGACGGGACGGCGTACGACGGGGTGGGCACCGTGAAGACGATCGACGACGGCGCCGCCTGGCTCGAGCGCTTCGCCGACGCTGGCGACGGCGCCCACGTGGTGGTCGTCGGTGCCGGCTACGTCGGGGTCGAGGTGGCCGAGGCCGCCATGCGCCGCGGCTTCGGCGTCACCGTGCTGACCCGCGGGCGGGGCATGTCGATGCTCGAGGACGAGATGGCCGAGCGCGTCGACGTCGCGCTGTGCGAGGCGGGCGCGGAGGTCGTGCTGGGCGTCGAGGTGACCGGCCTCGACATCGAGGACGGCCGGGTGACGGGCGTGCGCTGGGAGGGCGGGAGCCGTGAGGCCGACCTCGTCGTGCTCGCGATCGGCGTACGCCCCGCGACCGACTTCCTGGCCGGCTCCGGGTTGGAGACCGCGGACAACGGTGCGCTGCGCCCGGACCCCCACGGCCGCGTGGCCGACCACGTCTGGGCCGCCGGCGACTGCTGTGAGGTGCGGCGGCGCATCGACGGCGCGTGGGTGTTCCGCCCGCTCGGGACGTACGCCACCAAGCACGGCCGCGCGCTGGGCGACACCCTCGCCGGAGGCTCGCTGTCCTTCGACGGGATGGTCGACACCTCGATCACCCGCTTCGCCTTCGACGAGGTGCACCTCGAGGTCGCCCGCACGGGGCTCTCGCGCGCCGACGCCGAGGCGGCCGGGCACGAACCCGTCGTGCTGGTCACCGAGGGCACCACGGCCAGTGGCTACATGCCCGAGGCCGAGCCGATCGCGATCTGGGTGATGGCCGACCGGGGGACCAGGCGCCTCCTCGGCGTGCAGGTCGTCGGGGGCCCCGGCGCCGGCAAGCGCATCGACGCCGCGGCGGCGGTGCTGTGGGCCGGTGGCTCGGTCGACGACCTGGCGTGGATGGACCTGGCCTACGCTCCGCCCTTCGCGACCGCGTGGGACGTCCTGCAGGTGGCCGCTCGGCGGGTGGCGGAGCGGCTCTGAGCGGGCAGCGCAGTCCGTGCCTCTGGGGGATCCCCGGCTGGCCGGTGATCCCTCAGGTTGTCGGCCCTTGCAAGGCCTGACAACCTACGGAAGTCCCTGACAAGTCGGTGGCAGTGCGGCCGGCCGGCACGGAGAATGCGCGCCATGGAGCTGCAGTTCGTCACCCTCGCCGAGCGCCCCGAGCTGATGGACGTCTTCTGGGACATGGAGACGTCGTGGCCGGAGTTCATGTTGCACGACCCGATCGGCAACAGCTACTACGCCTCGCTGGAGGAGTTCGCCGACTTCGTCCTGGTCTGCCTCGACGCGTCGGGCCGGATGGTCGCCAAGGCGCACTCGGTGCCGTTCGTCCTCCCCGAGGGTGAGCTGCCGGACGCCGGCTGGGACTTCGCGATCCGCAGCGGTCTCCTCACCAGGCTGCGCCGCGAGGAGCCGAACGCCTGCTCGGCGGTCGAGATCGCCGTCGTCCCCGAGCTCCAGGGATCGGGCCTCTCGGGCCGCATCGTCGCGGCCCTGCGCGACAACGCCGCCAGGCTCGGCTTCGGCGAGCTCCTCGCCCCGGTGCGTCCCAACGGCAAGGCCGACGTCGGCGAGCCGATGACGGCGTACGCGCTGCGCACCCGCGCCGACGGACTTCCGGTCGACCCGTGGCTGCGGGTCCACGTGCGGGCCGGCGGATCCATCGACCGGGTGTGCGCCCGCTCGATGGTCATCCCCGGCACGGTGGAGGAGTGGCGCGCGTGGACCGGACTGCCCTTCGACACCACCGGCCCCGTCGTCGTGCCCGGGGCGCTGGCGCCGGTGATGTGCGACGCCGAGCACGGCACGGCCGTCTACGTCGAGCCCAACGTGTGGGTGCGTCACCCGACCGGGGCGTGAGGGTCAGGCGCTGAGGTAGGGGCCGACCGCCTTGCGGACCTCGTTGACGCAGAGCGCGACGAAGGCGAGCGCGATGATCGCCATCAGCACGTTGGAGTGGAGCTTGTTGCGCCACTGCGCCGGCGTACGCTCCGTGTTGAGCAGCCAGAGCAGCGTGATGGCCAGGAACGGCATGAAGAACGCGCCGAGCACGCCGTAGGCCAGGATCAGCCAGACCGGCTTGCCGAGGAACATCATCACCATCGGCGGGAAGGTCAGCCACAGGACGTAGGCGCGGTACCACTTCCCGCCGGCGCGGGCGTCCTCCGCCGGACCGCCGGTCACGTTGGTGACGA
The DNA here is from genome assembly GCF_021083185.1 of Nocardioides furvisabuli. GTDB lineage: Bacteria > Actinomycetota > Actinomycetes > Propionibacteriales > Nocardioidaceae > Nocardioides > Nocardioides furvisabuli. The sequence goes on from NZ_JAIGQB010000001.1 coordinate 645,298, forward strand.
AGTCGGCGAACATCAGGCTGACGCCGTTCCAGACGCCGACCAGCGACGACATCGCGGCCGCCCAGAAACCGAGCAGGAAGAGCGAGCCTGCCCACTGGCCGTAGCGGTCCTGGAGCACCACGCCGAGGTCGAGCAGGCCGGCGTCGCCGGTCTCGATCGCGACGCTCGAGGAGTAGAGCAGCTCGGCGCCGACGACCAGGGTGGCGAGGACGAAGATGCCGGTGACGACGTAGGCGACGGTGTTGTCGATGCGCATCACGCGCATGTAGGCCGGGGTGTTCCACCCCTTCTCGCGCAGCCAGTAGCCGTACGCCGCGAGCGTGATCGTGCCGCCGACGCCACCGGCCAGGGCGAGGGTGTTGACCAGGCCGCCGTCGGGGATGCGGGGTGCCAGCCCGGTGAGCAGCTCGGGCAGGTTGGGCGTGGTCAGCAGGGCCGCACCCACCATCGTGACGAACATCAGCCCGACCAGCGCGGCGAGGACCTTCTCGAAGACGTTGTAACGACCCGTCCACACCAGCACCAGCCCGAGGACGCCGGACAGGATGCCCCACCACGTCGTCGACAGCACGCCGGTGAGGCCGGCCAGCGCGAGGCCGGTGCCGGCCATCGCCGCGGCGCCGTAGACGAAGCCCCAGATGACGATGTAGGGCGCGAAGTACCACGTCGTCCACGCACCCAGCGAGCGCCAGCCCTCGAAGATCGTGCGTCCGGTCGCAAGGCAGTAACGGCCGGCGCCCTCGACGAGCACGATCTTCATGACGCACCCGACCACCACGCACCACAGGAGGGTGTAGCCGAACTTCTGGCCGGCGATGAGGGTGGCGACGAGGTCGGCGGCGCCGACGCCGGTCGCGGCCACGACCAGGCCGGGGCCGATGATGCGCCAGCGGGGGACGGTGGTCTGCTCTTCCGAGATGGTGGAGGCCATGCGCGGCACCCTATCCGTGGTCTAGACCATGGCGGAGAGGCCGAGGGGGCGATAACCACGAGACGCCGGCACCGGGGACAGGGGAGAATCACTCCTCGTGGGTCACGTCGATGTCGCTGGAGTGCGTTACGAGCTGCCGGACGGGCGGGTGCTGCTCGACGACGTCAGCTTCCGCGTCGGCGATGGCCAGAAGGTCGCCCTCGTCGGCGCCAACGGGGCGGGCAAGACCACCCTGCTCCGCATCGTCACCGGCGACCTCACCCCCCACGCGGGCGTCGTGACCCGCTCGGGCGGGCTGGGCGTCATGCGGCAGTTCGTCGGCCACGGAGGTGGTGACGAGACCGTCCACGACCTGCTGCTGTCGGTGGCCCCGTCGCGGGTGCGCACCGCGGCCGAGGCGGTCGACGCCGCCGAGCTCGCGCTGATGGACACCGACGACGAGCGCACCCAGATGGCGTACGCCACCGCGCTCTCGGAGTACGCCGATGCCGGTGGCTACGACGTCGAGGTCACCTGGGACGTGTGCACCACTGCCTCCATGGGCCTGCCCTTCGACCGCGCCCGCCACCGCCTGCTCAGCACGCTGTCGGGTGGTGAGCAGAAGCGGCTCGTGCTGGAGTACCTCCTGCGCGGGCCCGACCAGGTGCTGCTGCTCGACGAGCCGGACAACTACCTCGACGTCCCGGGCAAGATCTGGCTCGAGGGCCGGATCCGCGAGTCGGCCAAGACGATCCTCTTCATCAGCCACGACCGCGAGCTGCTCGACAACACCGCGACCCGCATCGTGACCGTCGAGCTCGGCAGCGCCGGCAACCTCGTGTGGACCCACCCGGGCGGCTTCGCGAGCTATCACGAGGCCCGCAAGGACCGCTTCGAGCGTTTCGAGGAGATGCGCCGTCGCTGGGACGAGGAGCACGCGAAGATCAAGGCGCTCGTGCTGCGGCTGAAGATCAAGTCGGAGTACAACGACGGCATGTCGAGCCAGTACCGCGCCGCCCAGACGCGGCTGAAGAAGTTCGAGGAGGCCGGTCCGCCGGTCGAGCAGCCGCGCGAGCAGCAGGTGACGATGCGCCTCAGGGGCGGCCGCACCGGCAAGCGCGCCGTCGTGTGCACCGACCTCGAGCTCTCCGGGCTGATGAGGCCGTTCGACCTCGAGGTCTGGTACGGCGAGCGGGTGGCCGTGCTCGGCTCCAACGGCTCCGGCAAGTCGCACTTCCTGCGGCTCCTCGCGGCCGGCGGCAGCGACCCCGACGTCGAGCACCAGCCCGTCGGCGCGCCACCGGTGCCAGTGCCCCACACGGGCAGCGCCAAGCTCGGCGCTCGGGTGCGACCGGGGTGGTTCGTCCAGACCCACGAGCACCCCGAGCTGGTCGGGCGCACCCTGCTGGAGATCCTGCACCGCGGCGACGAGCACCGCGACGGGATGGGCCGTGAGGCAGCCAGCCGCGTGCTCGACCGCTACGAGCTCGCGCACGCCGGCGAGCAGCGGTTCGAGTCGCTCAGCGGCGGCCAGCAGGCGCGCTTCCAGATCCTGCTGCTCGAGCTCTCCGGTGCCACCCTGCTGCTGCTCGACGAGCCGACCGACAACCTCGACGTGCAGTCCGCCGAGGCGCTGGAGGCCGGGCTCGAGGCCTTCGAGGGGACCGTCCTCGCCGTCACCCACGACCGGTGGTTCGCACGCGGCTTCGACCGGTTCCTGGTCTACGGCGCCGACGGTGAGGTCTACGAGTCCGACGGCCCGGTCTGGGACGAGAGACGGGTGGCGCGGTCGCGATGAGTCTCGAGATCATCGACCTCGACCCTTTTCGGCCCGGCCGCCTCGAGCTCGCTGAGCTCGACGGGCACGTCGACCTCGACCTGCGACATCGACATCTAGGCTCGCGGCCATGCGCGCACCCGACCTGGCCCGTCTCGGACCCGACGACTGGCGCGAGTTCCGTGACGTACGCCTGGCCTCCCTGGCGGATGCGCCGGGTGCGTTCGGCTCCCGGCACGCCGACTGGGTGGACGCGGGTGAGGAGCGGTGGCGCGCGCGGCTCACCGACGTACCGCTCACGATCGTCGCCAGGGAGGGAGGACGCCCCGTCGGGGTCGTCTCCGGCGTCCCGGCGGGCGACCACGTCGAGCTCATCTCGATGTGGGTGGCGCCCGGCCGCCGCGGCACCGGGCTCGCCGGGCGGCTCGTCGACGAGGTCGTCGCGTGGGCCCAGGCGCAGGGCCTCGACACCGAGCTCATGGTGCGCGACGACAACGCGCCGGCGATCACGGCCTACGAGCGGGCCGGCTTCACCGACCTCGGGGTCCCCGAGGACTGGCCCGCCGACGAGCCGCGGGAGCGCCGGATGCGGCGCTCGCGCGATGGGGGACGATCGACGTCATGACCACGCGCCGCGGCCTCTTCGTCGCCCCCTTCGACGCCCTCGCCGACCCGCGCCTGGTCGGGGAGCTGGCCGCCGAGGCAGAGGCGGCCGGCTGGGACGGCTTCTTCGTGTGGGACCACCTGCTCTACGGCGACCGCGTCACCGAGATCGCCGACCCCTGGACCTGCTGCGCGGTCGTCGCGATGCGGACCGAGCGGATGGTCTTCGGGCCCATGGTCACCCCGTTGCCGCGACGCCGGCCGCCGGTGCTGGCCCGTCAGGCCGCCAGTCTGGCGGTGCTCTCCGATGGCCGGTTCGTCCTCGGCCTCGGGCTCGGCGACGACTGGGTGGGGGAGTTCAGCGCCTTCGGTGACGAGGCGGACCCGAAGGTGCGCGGCGCGATGTTGGACGAGGGGCTCGCGGTGCTCACCGGGCTGCTCGGCGGCGCGACCGTCGACGTCTCGGGCGAGCACCACGCGGCGCGCGGCGTGCGCTTCCGGCCCGCACCGGCGGTGCCGGTCTGGCTGGCGGGGCGCTTCGGCAACCGGGCACCACTGCGCCGGGCGGCACGCCACGACGGCTTCTTCGTCATCGGCCTCGACGGGCCCGACGACCTCGACGAGGTGACGACCGCGCTCGCCGGGCACGATCCCGCGCCGGGCTTCGACGTGGTGGTCGACCTGCAGCCCGAGCAGGACCCGGCGCCCTGGCGCGACCGGGGCGCGTCCTGGGTGCTGACCCGGATCGGCCCCTACGACCTCGACGTGCAGGAGGCGCGCCGCATCATCGCTGCGGGGCCGTGACACGCGCGGCGGACGACGTCCGGCGCAGGACCCCGCGCGAGGAGAGCCAGGCGAACAGCCCGGCCAGCAGGGCCAGTCCTCCGCGCAGCCAGGGCGGCCATGGTCCGCGGTCGACCTCGCCGGGCGTGACGACCCGGAGGTCGCCGACGGTGGCCGAGGCCATCTGGAAACGACCCACGCCGTAGCCCTGGAGGTCGCTGATCCGCATCAGCGGCTGCGGCGCCGCACCGTCGAGCGGGACGCGGGAGAGCTCGTACGCCTCCGCGCAGCACGCGTCGTCGCCGGCGACCCCGAGCAGTGCCACCACCTCGCCCGCGTCGGTCCAGCCGAGCACGCGCCCGGCCTCCGCGAGCGGCAGCTCCATCGGGTCCGGCAGGTCCTCGGTGCTGGACGAACCGGACGGGGACGGGTCGACGAAGGCGAGACCCGCCGGGGCGCCGGAGGGCTCCAGGGTGGTCGTGGCGACCAGGCGTCCGTCAGGGGACCAAGCAGCCGGGCCGGCGAGGACGCCGACGGTCCCCAGGTCCCGGGTGGCGCCGCTGGCGAGGTGGACGACCGAGATCCGGGCGGATGCGGTGAGGGGGGTGCCTGCCCGCTCGACGGCCAGCTCCGTCCCGTCGGGGGAGAAGGCGACCGCGGTGACGTCGTCGCCGGGCAGCAGGTCGGTGGAGTCGTCACCGAGGGCGAGCACGCCGACCTCGCCGGCGACGCGCTCGCCGGTGTAGGGGTCAGTCGGCTCGGGGGACAGCAGGTGCGCCAGTGTGGTGCCGTCGCGCGACCAGGCGACGGGCAGGACGCTCTGCCCGGTCGGCAGCGGGTGGCTGGTCGCCTCTCCGGTGAGCAGGTCGACGACCACCACGTCGGGGTCGGCCGTCTCGTGGTCGCCGACGGCCACCTTGGTGCCGTCGGGCGAGAGCAGCATCGGCGCCGGGTCACCCTGCGAGGCAGCGCTCGCGCGGTCCTCGGCTGCGTCGACGCGACGGTAGGCGTCCCCGCCGGCGCCCAGCACGACAGCCTGCGGGAAGTCGAGGAGCTCCACGCCCCAGCCGTGCTGGAACAGCGCCACGGCGGCACCCGGCGGGGAGGAAGCGACGCTGCTGGTCAGGTGGGAGTACGCCGCGAGCTCCCGCGGCACCGCGGGGCCGCCCGGCTCCGCGGGAGCAGCATCGCCCGGTGAGGTGAGCACGAGGGTCAGGGCGACTGCGCCGAGGCCGACCACCCAGGACAGCCCCCCGACCACGCGCATGTCCGGACTCTAGCGGCTGGCGCGCGCCGCTCAGGTGAACGCGTTGATCCCCGTCTCGGCCCGTCCGATCAGCAGCTTCTGGATCTGCGAGGTGCCTTCGTAGAGCGTCATCACGCGGGCGTCGCGGAGGTACTTCGCGACCGGGAAGTCGTCGACGTAGCCCGCGCCCCCGTGCACCTGGATCGCGTTGTCGGCCGCACGCACCGCCGCCTCGGAGGCGAAGAGCTTGGCCTTCGAGGCGGCCACGCCGTAGGGCTCGCCGCGGTCGATCAGGTCGGCGCAGCGCCACGCGAGCAGCCGGGCGGCGTCGGCGTCGAGCGAGATGTCGGCGATCAGGTCCTGCACGAGCTGGAAGGACGCGATCGGCCTGCCGAACTGCGTTCGCTGGGTGGCGTACGCCACCGACGCCTCGAGGCAGCCCTGCACGATGCCGACGCAGCCCGACGCGACCGCGAGCCGGCCCTTGTCGAGGGTGCCCATCGCGATCTTGAAGCCCTGGCCGACCTCGCCGAGGCGCGCAGAGTCCGGGACGCGTACGTCGTGCAGGAACAGCTCAGCGGTCGCCTGCCCACGCAGCCCGAGCTTGTGCTTGATCTCGCGTGCCTCGAAGCCGGGGGAGTCGGTCGGCACCAGGAACGCCGTCACGCCGCGCGGGCCGTCGTCGCTGGTGCGGGCGAAGACCAGCGCCACGTCGGCCCAGGTGCCGTTGGTGATGAAGAGCTTCTGCCCGGTGATCACCCAGTCCGCGCCGTCGCGGGTCGCACGTGAGGTCAGGCTGCCGGCGTCCGAGCCGGTGCCGGGCTCGGTCAGCCCGAAGCAGCCGAGCTTCGTCGCGGCCGCGAGCTGGGGCAGCCACTCCTGCTTCTGCTCCTCGGAGCCGTGGAAGAGGATCGACTTGCCGACCAGCCCGCTGCTCACCGACACGATGCCGCGCAGCGCGGAGTCGGCGCGGCCGAGCTCCTCCATCGCGAGCGAGTAGGTGACGTAGTCACCGCCGACGCCGCCGTACTCCTCGGGGATCGTGAGGCCGAAGAAGCCGAGGTCGGCCATCTTCGGCACGATCGCGAGGTCGACCGACTCGTCGTGGTCCCACTGCATGCGGTGCGGGACGGCCTCGCGCTCGAGGAAGTCGCGCGCGAGCTCGCGGAAGGCCTGCTGCTCCTCGCTCAGGGAGAGGTCCACGTCAGCTCCTCGCCCTCACGCCAGTGCTTCCACGAGCTCGTGGTCGGTGACCCGGCCAGCGAGCCGCGACAGGTGGTGCGGCGCGTTGCCCAGCCACTGGTCGAGCACCTCGAGGTGGGCGGTGCCAACGCCGACGGCGTACTCGGCCGTCATGCCGATCCCGCCGTGGAGCTGGATCGCCTCCTGGCCGATGTGGCGCCCGGCACGGCTCACCTCGAGCCCGACCCGGTCGGCGGCCTCGGCCACGACCTCGCGGTCGCCGCCGGCGATCGTCATCGTCGCCCAGTCCACCATGCTGTGGGCGAGCTCGAGCGAGACGTACATGTCCGCGGCGCGGAAGGTCAGCGCCTGGAAGGTGTTGAGCGTGACGCCGAACTGCTTGCGGCTCTTGAGGTAGTCGGTCGTCGCGCGCACCTGGCTCTGCATCACGCCGAGCGACTGGTTGGCGCCCATGATCCGGGTCAGGTCGCTGATGGTGGCGATGCTCGGCGCGAGGTCGCGACCGGGTGCGCCCAGCGGCGTCGCGACGCTGCCCGCGAAGCGCACCGAGGCGGCACGCGTCAGGTCGGCGGCGGCGTAGCCGGTGCGCTCGACGTCCGCGGCGTCGACCACGAAGACCCCCGTGCCGCCCTCGTCGGGCAGCTCGGCCGCCACGACGAGCACGTCGGCGGACCCACCGGCGACCACGGGGTCGGCGACGCCGTCGAGCGTCCACGCGTCGCCGGAGACCGAGGCGCGTACGCCGTCCGCGCGCGAGGCCCAGCGCCCGCCGGGCGAGGTGACGGCCGCAGCCAGCACGACCTCGCCGGCGCTCAGCCGGCCCAGCAGGTCGGCCTTCTGCTCGGGCGAGCCGAGGGCGGCGACCAGGCCGCCGGCGTGCACCACGCTGGCGAGGTAGGGCTCGGGCGCGAGCACCCGGCCCAGCTCCTGGCACACGATGCCGATCTCGACCGGACCGGCGCCGACGCCGCCGTGCTCCTCGGCGAAGGGCAGCCCGAGGACGCCCATCTCGGCCAGCCGGCCCCACAGGGCACGGTCGAAGCCCGGCTCGTCGGCCACCGTGCGGCGCCGTGCGTCGTGGTCGGCGTACGCCGTCGCGAGGAGGCCGCGCACGGCCTCACGCAGGGCCTGCTGCTCGTCGTCGTAGGTGAAGTCCATGTCACAGTCCCAGGATCGTGCGGCTGATGATCTGGCGCTGGATCTCGTTGGACCCTCCGTAGATCGACGCCTTGCGGTAGTTGAGGTAGGTCGGCGCGGAACGTCGGGCCCAGCCCTCCTGCGGGGAGTCCTCCTCGGCGCGCGACGCCAGCGAGGCCGGTCCGGCGAGGTCGAGCGCGAGCTCGCTGACCGCCTGCTGGAGCTCGGTGCCGCGGAGCTTGAGGACCGAGGACGCCGGGTGCGGCTCGCCGCCGGCCGAGTGCGCCACGACGCGCAGAGCGGTGAGCTCGAGGGCCAAGAGCTGGTTCTCCAGCTCGGCGACGCGGGCGCGGACCATCGGGTCCTCCATCTGGGCGGCCGCGACGGTCTTGAGGCCGGCGAGCGCCCGTTTGGTGGCGCCGACCGGCGCGACGCCGACACGTTCGTTGCCGAGCAGGAACTTGGCGATCGTCCAGCCCTGGCCGGGCTCGCCGACCAGCAGGTCGCCGGGCACGCGGACGTCGGTGAACCACACCTCGTTGACCTCGTGGCCGCCGTCGATGAGCTCGATCGGACGGACCTCGACGCCGGGGGTGGTCATGTCGATGAGGAGCATCGAGATGCCGGCCTGCTTCTTGACCTCGGGGTCGGTGCGCACGAGCGTGAAGATCCAGTCGCCGTGCTGGCCGAGCGTGGTCCAGGTCTTCTGACCGTTGACGACCCAGTCGTCACCGTCGCGCACCGCGGTCGTGCGCAGGCTGGCCAGGTCGGAGCCGGCGTCGGGCTCGGAGAAGCCCTGCGACCACCAGATGTCGAGGTTGGCGGTGTCGGGGAGGAACCGCGACTTCTGCTCCTCGGTGCCGAACTGGGCGATGACCGGCCCGATCATCGAGGCGTTGAAGGCCAGCGGGATCGGCACCCCGGCGCGCTGCATCTCCTCGTGCCAGAGGTGGCGCTGGAGGTCGGTCCAGTCCTGGCCGCCCCACTCCTCCGGCCAGTGCGGGACCGCCAGTCCCTCGGCGTTGAGCACGCGCTGGCTCTCCACGATCTGGTCGCGGGTGAGGTGGCGACCCTCCAGGACGGTGTCGCGGATCTCCTGGGGCACCTTCGTGGTGAAGAACTCCCTCATCCGTGCGCGGAACTCCGCGTCGGCGGGGCTGAGCTCGAGCTGCATGCGACTCCTCCGGTCGGTCGGTGCCCCCATCATGTCGGTCCACCGGTAACGGGTCCACGCACGCACTCCCGCCCCCACCGGTGGGGGCGGGGGGCCGGCGCTCAGCCCTCCGTGGCGTCGCTGTCGAGGGTCACGCTCGCCTGCTGCTCCTGCCCGTCGCGGAGCCACGTCACGGTGACCTCGTCGCCGGGGCGGTAGGAACGGATGGTGGCGACGAGCGAGTCGGCGCCGGTGATGCGACGGTCGTCGATCGAGGTGATCACGTCGCCGGGCTCGATGCCGGCGTCCTCGGCAGTGGACCCGGCGGTGACGTCCTCGATCCTCGCGCCCGCCGCATCGTCGGAGATGCGGATGCCGAGGCGCGCGTGGGTCGGCGTCTCGCCCTTCGCCATCTGGTCGACGATCGGCATGACCTCGTCGATCGGGATGGCGAAGCCGAGGCCGATCGAGCCCGACTGGCCCGACTGGCCGTACGGCGACTGCGACGCCGCGGTGCGGATCGAGGAGTTGATGCCCACGACCGCCCCGGTCATGTCGACGAGCGGGCCGCCGGAGTTGCCGGGGTTGATCGCCGCGTCGGTCTGGATCGCGGGGTACGTCGTGGAGTTGCCCGCGTCGTCGGAGCCGACGTTGACCGGGCGGTCGAGCGCGCTGACGATGCCGCTCGTGACGGTCGCGTCGAGGCCGAAGGGCGAGCCGATCGCGACGACGCCCTCGCCGACGCCGAGGTTGGCCGACTTGCCGATCGTGGCAGGCGTGAGGTCGGAGACGTCGGCGGCCTGGATCACCGCAGTGTCGGTGAGCGGGTCGGTGCCGAGGATCTCGGCATCGGCGCTCGTGCCGTCGTCGAAGGAGACCCGGATGTCACCACCGCCCTCGGCCACCTCGACGACGTGGTTGTTGGTCAGGATGGTGCCGTCGGCGGTGAGGACGATGCCCGAGCCGGACCCGGTGCCCTGGGCGCCGGACACGTCGATCTTCACCACGCTCGGCAGCACCTCCCGCGCGACGGCCTCCACCGACCCCTCCGGGGCCGGCGCCTCGGTCTGCGACACGGGGGAGGTGGAGAGGGAACCGGCCAGCGCGGAGGTCGCGGAGTCGTCGCGGGTCACGTCCCAGAGGGCCGCACCGCCCAGGCCGGCACCGCCGCCCACGATCAGCGAGGTCACGACGACGGCCGCCAGGCCCGTACGCCGTCGCCCGGGCTCGCGCTGCGGCTCGCGCTGCGGTGCGGGCGGAGGAGCGGGAGTGCCCCACGGGGACGGGTGGGGGGGCTGCTGAGGGGCGTGCTGTGGTGTGGATGCGTCGCTCATGCTCCCAGCCTGCGCCGGCACCCTGTGGATGCCCTGAGAACGGGCTGGGAAGGCACCCAGATCTGTCAACGCCCGTCGCGCAGGGCGTACCTCGGGCGCTCCAGCGGCCACTCCTGTGCGATCCACTGCGGCACGAGCTCGTCGAGGGCCTGCTCGAGCGCGGTGCCAACGCACTCGTCGACGACCCACCACGAGACCTCGGCGTCGTGGCCGGGCTCCTCGGGAGGATCGATGTAGACGCAGCCCAGCAACGCCGTCTCGTCGGTGTCGAACAGGGCGTAGTTGAAGGACTCGTGCGTCTCCATCTCGGCGGCGTGGCGGGCCAGGTCGGCGCGGTCCTGCTCGTGCGTCATGCCGGCCGGGGGCCAGCCCCAGGCCGCGCCGTAGATCCGCCACAGCCGCTCCCGCGACCCCGTCACCGCGACCATGTCGAGATCGGTGTCGTCGGGGTGGATCGGCCGCAGGTGGTGGCCGAAGGCGACCTCGACGCGGGTCGGGTGGACGAAGTCCGCCGGCAGCCAGGGCGCGGGCGTCTGGTCGGTCACGGGTTCCTCCCGGGTCATCCGGCCAGCATGGCGCAGTCGGCACGCCGGCGCAGCGCAGCGAGCGCGCGGTGGGCGTTGGACTTGACGGTGCCGGTGGAGCACCCGAGCACGGCCGCGGTCTCGGCGATGCTCAGCTGCTCGTAGTAGCGCAGCACGACCGTGGCGCGCTGCTGCTCGGGCAGCCCGCGCACCAGTGCCCACAGCTCGTCCGCCCCGGCCGCCTCCGCCGGGCCGACCGCGCCCGCCCGGTCCGGCACGTGCGCCGTGCTCACCTCGCCGTGGCGCCACGGCTGGCGGTGCCAGCTGACGTGCTGGCGCACGATGGTGCGCCGGAGGTAGGCGTCGGCGGCGCCCTTGTCGCGGAGGGTCTCCCACCGGGCCAGGACGCGCACGAGGGAGGTCTGGAGGACGTCCTCGGCCGTGTGCGGGTCCCCGGTGACCGACCACGCGAAGCGCAGCAGCGCAGGGCGCCGCGCGGCGACGTACGTCGCGAAGTCGAGGTCGGTGCCGGCGACGACCTTCAGGTCCGGGGCGGTCGTCGTCACCTCACGCCGCCCTCGTCGAGCGGAGCAGCCCGGCCGCCACGACGACCAGCCACAGCGGACCGGTCATCCCCGCCATGTACTGCAGCGGGCTGACCAGGAACAGGGCGGTGATGCCGCCGAGCACGAGGCTCACCCAGCCCAGCCACCGGGCGTACGCCCCCTGGCGCAGCGCCGCGCTCGCCAGCGCCAGGCCGGTCAGCCCCGCGCCGCCCCACAGCCACGGGATGGTGCCGATCCAGTGGTTGAAGAAGACCGCGGTCTCCGGCACCAGGAGCCCGGGGTCCCCGGCGAGACCGAAGGCGAACTCCGTGGTCAGGCCGGCGCCCAGCAGCTGCGCCACGGCCACGAGCCCGAGGCCGGCGACAGCGATGCCGGGCACGAGGCTCTCGGCGGCGGTCCGGGCACGCAGCTGGCGGTGCAGGCCCGCGGCGAAGACGAGCAACAGGACGCACGACAGCATCGTCGCGGTGTGGAAGGCGATGATCTGCGGCACCTGCTCGGACAGGCGCTCGGTGATGGCGGTGGCGTCGCCGGCGAGGTCCGGGTCGTAGACGGCGCCCAGCGTCCCGCTGGCGATCGCGCCGGCGATGCCGAGGACGCCGGCCCCGAGCCCGGCGAGGACCCAGCCGCGACCGGCCGGGTCGGACCGCGGCGCCGAGGACGCCTCGGTGGTCGTGGTGGTCTGGTCGAGCGTGCTGCTCATGGCGGCTCCTGCTGTGGTGTCCGGGGCACGCGTGTCGTGCCGTGGCACCACCCTCGGACCGGACGGGCGTGCCGACCACGGACAGCAGCAGGTGTACGACTGGTGTGCGGGTCGGACAGCAGGTCAGCCGGGGGCGCCGAGCATCGCCGCCGCGCTCTCGGGCGGGAGCCCGCGCCCGGTGTCGAGCGCATCGTCGTAGCGGTCCGCGCCGAGGTGGAGCCGCGCGTCGTCGGCGGCCGCGCGGATGGCGTCGGTGTCCGGGCGGTAGTAGCCGTAGCCGCGGGCACCCTGCGTCTCTCGGATCGCCTGCGCCGCGCCGAGCAGCAGCGGCACCCGCGCGTGCTGCCCGGTGGCGGCGGCCAGCACGGCGCCGGCGTCGAGGAGGTAGGCGAGGTTGGCCTGGTCACCGGTCTCGAGGGAGAGCCGGGTGCTCTCCTCGAGGTGGCGTCGCGCCGCCTCGTGGTCGCCGCGCCCGAGCTCGACCTGGAAGAGGTTGTAGAGGGCGATGTAGGACGACAGCCGGTCCTCGCGGCCGCGCGCCGACTCCAGGCCGGCCTCGATGAGCCGCACCGCCGCGTCGGCATCACCCTCGAGCAGGGCCACCGTGCCGAGCCAGACGTGCGCCAGCCCCCAGGTCCACTGGACCTCGGGTCCGCCCACCGCGGCGTGGCGCATCGCCTCCTCGAACCGCTCGCGGGCGCCCGCGAGGTCGCCGAGGACGAGCGCCACGAGGCCCTCGCCCGCCACGGCGTTGGCCAGGATGGCCGGGTTGTCGCCGGCGTGCATGTGGGCGCGCGTCCACCACTCACCGGCCGAGGCCACGTCGTCCATCGCGAAGGCCATGGTCGCAGCGGCGGTCTCGGCGCGGGCGCGCACCTCCTCGGGCAGGTCCGCACTGCGCTGCAGGGCGGCCTCCGCGAAGCGACGACCGTGGTCGTGCTGCCCACGCAGCCACCAGTAGAGCCACAGCTCCCACGCGATCCGGGCCGGGGTCTCGGTGTCGCCGAGGGTCAGGGATCGCTCCGCCGCAGCGGTGAGGTTGGCGTGCTCGAGGTCGATGCGGGTGAGCGCCGCGACCTGGCCGCCGTCGCGGTAGCTCGCGTGGTTGACCTCGGCGACGCGCAGGTAGCGCGCGGCGTGGGCGGCGACGGCCTGCTCCCACTCGCCTGCTTCGCGGAGGAGGTGGCGGGCGTACTGCGCCACCGGCTCCAGCAGGCGCAACCGGCCGCTGGGCTCGGCCACCACCAGGGAGTGCTCGACGAGCACCTCCACGTCGCGCACCACGTCGCTCCCGTCGATGCCGCACGCCGCCGCCACGCACTCGAGGTCCGCGAGCGTGGTCCCGTCCACGAAGATCCCCATCAGGCGCAACAGGCGACGGCTGGACGTGTCGAGCAACGAGTGGCTCCAGTCGAGGGTCGCGCGCATGGTGCGCTGGCGGGGAGGCAGGTCGCGAGGCCCCGCCTCGAGGGCGCTGTCGAGGCGCGCGAGCAGCGAGCCCGGGTCGAGGAGCCGGGCCCGTGCGGCGGCGAGCTCGAGTGCGAGGGGGAGCCCGGCGAGCCGCGCGCAGGTGGCGGTGACGGCCGCTGCCTCGTGGGGCTCGGAGCCCCATCCGGGGCTGACCCGCTGGGCGCGGTCCAGGAGCAGCGTGGCCGCGGGGGAGGGCGACCCGTCGGGACGGTCGCGCACCTCCAGGGGGTCGACGGCGTACTCGGTCTCGCCGCGCACCCGCAGCGGGGCGCGGCTGGTCGTCAGGACCGTCAGGTCCGGCACGGCCTCGACCAGGGCGGCGACGTGCGGCGCGGCGTCCAGGAGGTGCTCGACGTTGTCGAGCACGAGCAGGAGGTCCTGTCCGCGCAGCCGGTCGACGAGGTCGTCGGCCACGGACCGGCCGGGGTCACGGACGGCGCCCACCGCCGCCGCGACGGCCGGGAGCACCTGGTCGACCTCCAGCAGTGGCGCCAGCTCCACGAGTCGTACGCCGTCGGCGTAGCGGTCCTGCACCGCGGTCGCCGCGGCCAGGGCGAGGCGGGTCTTGCCCACCCCGCCGGGCCCGCTCAGGGTGACCAGCCGGCCGGACCTGAGCAGGTCGCCGACGCGGGCGACGTCGTCGTCGCGCCCGATGAGCGGCGTGGCGGGCGTGGGCAGGGCGCGCGAGGAGCGCGCCGGAGCGGCACCCGGCGCCGGGCGCGGGACCCGCGGGGGCACCGCGCCCAGCAGGGTCGTGCGCTGGTCGTCGTCGAGCTCCAGCGCCGCAGCGAGGGCACGCAGGGTGTGGGGGTAGGGACGGGTGCGGGTCCCGCGCTCGAGGGCGCTGATGGCGTGCGGGCTGAGGGTGGCCCGCTCGGCCAGCTCCTCCTGTGAGAGCCCGGCGGCCTCCCGCATGGCACGCAGCACCGATCCGAGCGTGTGCGTGCCGACGTCGCCCACCAACGCCTCCCCTGTGGTGCCGTGCCGGTGAGTCTAATGAGGGCGCGAGCCCTGCAGGCCGAGGTTTGCCCGAGCAGTTCTGCAAGATCTGCCCCATTCCCCGCGCAGGCGTTGTGAAAGATCTTGCAGGCATTGCAAGGGCTGCCAGCAGCGGCCTACTGTGACGTCCGCCACGTCGTTCGACCTTCACCTCTCGGGAGTCACCAGTGCGCAGCCCCCTGCCCCGCCCCTCCGCACGTGCCGGCATCGCCCTCGCGGGCCTCGCCACGGCTGTCACCTCGCTGGTGGTGCTGCCGCCGTCCGCCAGCGCCGAGCACCGCGACACAGCGCCGACCACGGTGACGCTCGTGGGCAGCCTCCAGGACGAGCTCGGCTGCGCCGCCGACTGGTCGCCCGCCTGCGTCGAGTCCGGGCTGACACGGTCCGGTGACGGGAGCTGGGTGCTGGAGGCCGAGGTGCCGGCGGGGGCCTATGCCTGGAAGGTCGCGATCAACGGCACGTGGGAGGAGAACTACGGCGCCGGGGGAGAGGCCGGCGGCGCCGACCTGCCGCTCGTGCTGGAGCACCCCGCCCGGCTGCGGTTCAGCTACGACGACGCCAGCCACCGGGTCGCGGTCGAGCCCGCCGAGCGACCGGCCGCTGCGCCGACGAAGGCCGATCGCGAGCTCGCCGGCACGTCGCTGCGCGGTCCGCTGACGCGCGAGAACTTCTACTTCGTGATGGCCGACCGGTTCGCCAACGGCGACCCCACCAACGATGCAGGCGGGCTCTCGGGCGACCGGATGGCCACCGGCCTGGACGCGACCGACAAGGGCTTCTTCCACGGCGGTGACATCCAGGGCCTCTCCGACCGGCTCGACTACGTCGAGGGTCTCGGCACCACCGCCATCTGGCTCACCCCCAGCTTCGAGAACCGGCCCGTGCAGGGCACCGGCGCCGACGCGAGTGCCGGCTACCACGGCTACTGGGTCACCGACTTCACCCGCATCGACCCCCACTTCGGCACCAACGCCGAGCTCGAGGCGTTCATCGACGAGGCGCACGGGCGCGGCATCAAGGTCTTCTTCGACATCATCACCAACCACACCGCCGACGTCATCGACTACGAGGAGAAGCAGTACGGCTACGTCGGCAAGGACGCCGAGCCCTACCGCGACGCCGCGGGGAACGTCTTCGACGACCGCGACTTCGCGGGCACCGAGGACTTCCCCGAGCTCGACGCAGCGACGTCCTTCCCCTACACGCCGACCTTCCGCTCCGAGGCCGACCGGACGGTGAAGGTGCCGGCCTGGCTCAACGACCCGACGAACTACCACAACCGCGGCGACTCGACCTTCGCCGGCGAGTCCTCGACCTACGGCGACTTCGTGGGCCTCGACGACCTCTTCACCGAGCAGCCCGACGTCGTGGACGGGATGACCGACATCTACCGCGCCTGGGTCGACCTGGGCATCGACGGCTTCCGCATCGACACCGCCAAGCACGTCAACATGGAGTTCTGGCAGGAGTTCGCCCCGGCCATCCGCGAGCACGCCGCGTCGGTCGGCAACGACGACTTCTTCGCCTTCGGTGAGGTCTACGACGCCAACCCGGCCTACCTGTCGCAGTTCAGCACCACCGGTCGCCTCGACGCCACGCTCGACTTCGGCTTCCAGGACGTGGGACTCGGCTTCGCCAAGGGCGGTGCGACCACGCGGCTGCGCGACTTCTACGCCGCCGACGACTTCTACACCGACGCCGACTCCAACGCGTACGCCTCGCCGACCTTCCTCGGCAACCACGACATGGGGCGCATCGGCACCTTCCTCCAGGGCGGTGACGCCGTGCTCGAGCGCGACCGCCTCGCGCACTCCCTGATGTACCTCACCCGCGGCCAGCCGGTCGTCTACTACGGCGACGAGCAGGGCTTCGTCGGCGACGGCGGTGACAAGGACGCGCGCGAGGACATGTTCGCGAGTGAGGTCGCCTCCTACAACGACAACGACCTCATCGGCACCGACGCCACCACGGCGGAGGCCAACTACGACACGTCCCACCCGCTCTACACCACGATCCGCGACCTGGCCCGGCTGCGCCGCACCTACCCGGCGCTGGCCGACGGCGCCCAGCTGCACCGCTACGCGTCCAGCGGCGCGGGCGTCTACGCCTTCAGCCGCATCGACGTCGAGGAGCGCCGCGAGTTCGTGGTGGCCCTCAACAACTCCACCACCGCGAAGACCGTGACCGTCGGCACCGAGATGGCCCGCTCGGGCTTCAAGCAGGTCTGGCCCGCGACGAAGGCGTCCCTGCGCACCGACGCCGAGGGGCGTACGACGATCACGGTCCCGCCGCTCGCGGCGACGGTGTGGCGCGCGTCGAGCACGCTGCCCCGGCGCAAGGACGCCCCGGCGATCCACCTCGAGAAGCCCTCGGCCGGCGGCATCGTCGGAGGCCGTGCGCCGATCACCGTCGGGGTCCCCGACGGCGGCTTCAACCAGGTGACGCTGGCCTGGCGGCCCGTCGGCGCGGCGGACTGGACGCGGCTCGGCACCGACGACAACGCCCCCTACCGCGTCTTCCACGACGTCACCGCGATGCCGGAGGGCACGCTGCTGGAGTACCGCGCGGTCCTGCGCGACAGCAGCGGCAACCTCTCGGTCGCCTCGTCGTGGGCCAGCGTCGGCGAGCCCGAGGCGGAGGCGACCCCCGGCGGTGGCGGCGACGGCGGACCGGTCACCCAGCCCGCGGCCGTGTCGGTGCCCGGCAGCCACAACTCCGAGATGGGCTGCCCGGGCGACTGGCAGCCCGACTGCGCCGAGGCGCAGATGGCGCTGGACGCCGACGACCAGGTCTGGAAGCGCACGGTCGCGCTGCCGGCCGACGACTTTGCCTACAAGGCGGCGATCAACGGCACGTGGGACGAGAACTACGGCGCCGGCGGTGTCCGCGGCGGGGCCGACATCCCGCTCGCCCTCGACGCCCCGCGCGACGTGACCTTCTACTACGACCACCGCTCGCACTGGGTCACCAGCGACGCCCAGGGCCCCATCATCACCCTCGCCGGCTCGATGCAGTCCGAGCTGGGCTGCCCGGGCGACTGGGCGCCGGACTGCATGCGCGGCTGGCTCCAGGACCCCGACGGCGACGGCACCTTCACCGCGACCGCCACGCTGCCGGCCGGCAGCTACGCCACCAAGGTGGCGCACGGACTGTCGTGGACGGAGAACTACGGCGCGGACGGCGTGCGCGACGGGGCCGACATCCCGTTCGAGGTCCCGTCGGGAGGCGTCGAGGTGGTCTTCACTTACGACGTGAGCACGCACCGCCTGCAGGTCTCGACCCGCAGTGCGGGGGTGGCTCCCGACCTCGGCCAGGCGCGGGCGCAGTGGCTGCGCCGCGACCTCGTCGCCTGGGACGTCGCCGACACGAGCGGTCGCCACCGGCTCCACTGGTCGCAGGACGGCGACCTCGCGGTCGATGCCGAGGCCGTCACCGGTGGGTCGAGCGTGCCGCTCACCCATGACCCCGCCGGGCTGCCCGCCGACGTGCTCGCCGACTTCCCGCACCTCGCCGGCCACGAGGCGTTCCGCCTCGACCGGGCGGCTGTGCGCCGGGTCCCGGAGATCCTCACCGGGCAGCTCGCCGTGGCGGCGTACGACTCCTCCGGGGCGCTGCGTGACGCCACCGGCGTGCAGGTGCCGGGCGTCCTCGACGACGTGTACGCCGACGCCGCCAAGGCCGACCTCGGCCCCACCTGGCGCGGCAACCGGCCGACCTTGTCGCTGTGGGCCCCGACCGCGCAGGACGTCGCCGCGGTGGTCGCCGGCAGACGCGTCGCGATGAAGCGGCAGCGTGACGGCACCTGGACCGTCAGCGGTCCGGCGTCGTGGCGCGGCGCCACCTACGTCTTCGACGTGAAGGTGTGGTCACCCGCCGCCGGCGAGGTCGTCACCAACCGCGTGACCGACCCCTACTCGGTGGCGCTGACCACCAACTCCGAGCAGTCCCTCCTCGTCGACCTGGCCGACCCGGCCCTGGCCCCGGCCGGCTGGTCGCGGACCACGGCGCCGGCCATCGCGCAGCCCGAGGACCGCAACGTCTACGAGCTGCACGTGCGCGACTTCTCCATCGGAGACGAGACGGTCCCGGCCGCCGAGCGTGGCACCTACCTGGCCTTCACCCGTGACGACTCCGCCGGCATGCAGCACCTGCGCCGACTCGCCGATGCCGGGCTCAACACCGTGCACCTGCTGCCGGTCTTCGACATCGCCACCGTCGAGGAGCGACGATCGGCCCAGCGGGTCCCCGACTGCGACCTGCCGTCGCTGCCCCGTGACTCCGAGCAGCAGCAGGAGTGCGTCGAGGCGGTGCGTCCCGGCGACGGCTTCAACTGGGGCTACGACCCGCTGCACTACACCGCGCCCGAGGGGTCGTACGCCACCGATCCGGAGGGCACCCGCCGCACCGTCGAGTTCCGCCGGATGGTCCAGGGCCTCAACGGCGCCGGGCTCCAGGTCGTGATGGACGTGGTCTACAACCACACCGCTGCCAGCGGCCAGGACCCGAAGTCGGTGCTCGACCGGATCGTGCCGGGCTACTACCACCGCCTCGACGCCAAGGGCGCGGTCGAGACCTCCACCTGCTGCTCCAACACCGCGACCGAGCACCGCATGATGGAGAAGCTGATGATCGACTCGGTGCTCACGTGGGCACGCGACTACAAGGTCAACGGCTTCCGCTTCGACCTGATGGGCCACCACTCGCTCGACAACATGACCCGCCTGCGCGACGCGCTCGACAGGCTCACGGTGAAGCGCGACGGCGTCGACGGCACGGCGATCTACCTCTACGGCGAGGGCTGGAACTTCGGCGAGGTCGCCGACGACGCCCGCTTCACCCAGGCCAGCCAGCGCAACCTCGCCGGCACCGGCATCGGGTCCTTCAGCGACCGGCTGCGCGACGCCGTGCGTGGGGGAGGGCCCTTCGACGAGGACCCGCGCGTGCAGGGCTTCGGCTCCGGCCTGTTCACCGACCCCAACGGCGCCGAGGTCAACGGCACCGCCGAGGAGCAGCGCGAGGAGCTGCTGCACCAGCAGGACCTCGTGAAGCTCGGGCTCGCCGGCAACCTGGCCGACTTCCGCTTCCGGTCCTCGACCGGCGAGGAGGTGGTGGGCTCCGAGGTCGACTACAACGGCCAACCCGCCGGCTACGCCGCCGACCCTTCGGAGACCGTCACCTACGTCGACGCCCACGACAACGAGACCCTCTACGACTCGCTGGCCTTCAAGCTGCCCACCGCCACGGCAATGGCCGACCGGGTGCGGATGAACACCGTCTCCCTCTCGACGGTCGCCCTCTCGCAGGGCGTGGTCTTCTGGCACGCCGGCACCGACCTGCTGCGCTCCAAGAGCCTGGACCGCAACTCCTACGACTCCGGCGACTGGTTCAACCGGGTCGACTGGCAGCGGCGCGACAACGCCTTCGGCTCCGGGCTGCCGCTGCGCGCCGACAACGAGGACAAGTGGGACTTCATGCGCCCGCTGCTCGCCGACCTCGCGCTCGACCCGGGGAGCGCGGCGATGGACGAGGCCCACGCCCGCGCCCAGGACCTGCTGCGGATCAGGATGTCGTCACGGCTCTTCCGCCTCGGCAGCCTGGAGGCGGTGCAGGCGAAGGTGTCCTTCCTCGACGCCGAGCCGGGGGTGGTCGCGATGCTCGTCGACGACACCGCCGGCACCGACGCCGACCCGGATCGCGACGGCGTGCTGGTCGTCATCAACGCCTCCCCGCAGGCCGCCACCGTCACCGGGACCGGTGCGGGCTGGACGCTGCACGACGTGCAGGCCGACGGCGGCGACGCGGTGGTGAGGGGCAGCACGGTCGCCGCGGACGCTGTCACCGTCCCGGCTCGGACGACTGCGGTGTTCGAGCGCTGAACCTCCGGCCCGGGAGGACGACCGCCAGCACGGCGGCGAGCGAGGTGGCGGCCATGACCGAGAGGGCCACGGGGAAGGAGAAGGACGCAGCCAGCGCGCCCGCGACCACCGCGCCCGACGCCGTACCCGCGTCGAAGCCGATGTTCCAGCACGCGCTGGCGGCGGGGATGCGGCTCGGGCCCGCGGCCGCGAACGCCGCCACGAGGGTGAGGTTCTGGAGCGCGCCGTAGGAGACGCCCAGGACGGTCGCCGCCATGACGAGCGTGACGGGACTGCCCTGTGCCACCGCCCAGGCGCACGCCGCCATGGACGCCGCCGCCAGGAGCAGCAGCGGCGCGATGAACGGCCGTACGCCGTGCCGGTCGGCCAGCGCCCCGACGAGCCAGCGCGCCAGCGCGGCGGTCAGGCCCATCCCCAGCAGCAGGGCCATCGCGCTCGTCGGACCCGCGAGCAGGGGAGCGAAGGTGAGCAGGCTGCCGCCGGCCATGGTGACGGCGAAGAGGACGAGCGTGGGAGCCAGGACAGCGAGGAGCAGCCGACGGTCCGGGCGGCTGGTCGGCGCGGCCGTGGCAGGTCGGTCGTGCCCGAGGCCACGGAGAACGGTGCCGAGGCCCCACGCCGCGGGGATCCCGACGACAGGCAGCGCAGCGATCCAGAAGACCCACGCGAAGCCGAGCGCATCGGCCAGGGGGACCGAGGCGGGGAGCAGCACGAGGGACGGGAGGGCGACCGCGAGGCCGTAGGCGCCGATCGCGGCACCACGCCGCGAGGGGTCGACGAGACGGGCGGCAGCGGCGGAGCCGGTGACGGTGAGGACCCCGAAGCCGATCCCGCGCAACGCCGAGAGGGCGAGCACCCACGGGAGGGCGTCGGAGAGCAGGTAGGCCGGCGCGGGCAGGCCGAGCAGCAGGAGTCCCGCGACGAGCACCCGCCGGGTGCCCCACGTGGCCAGGGCGCGCGGCACCGCCAGCTGGGCCAGGACGGTGGCGCCGAGGAGGACGCCGTTGACGAGGCCGGCGCCCGCCTCGGTCGCCCCGCCGTGGATCGCCCACGACGGGCCGACCGCGAGGAGCGCGGCGTACCCGGCGAAGCCCGCGACCGAGAGGAGCCCCAGCTGGGGCATCCCGGGCGCGCGCCAGACGCTCAGCCCCAGCGCTCGGACGCCGCGGTGAAGGTGAGCTGACGGTCGCCGGTGTAGATCTGCTTGGGACGCGCGATCTTCTGGTCCTTGTCCTGCACCAGCTCGGCCCACTGCGCCAGCCAGCCCGGCGTACGGCCGATGGCGAACAGCACGGTGAACATCTCCGGCGGGAACTGGAAGGCCTCGTAGATGAGGCCGGAGTAGAAGTCCACGTTGGGGTAGAGCTTGCGCTTGACGAAGTACTCGTCCTCGAGCGCGATCTTCTCGAGCTCCAGCGCGATGTCGAGGAGCGGGTTGGTGCCGGTGACCTCGAAGACGTCCTCGGCGGACTTCTTGATGATCTTCGCGCGCGGGTCGTAGTTCTTGTAGACCCGGTGGCCGAAGCCCATCAGGCGCTCGTTGCCGTCCTTCACGCCGTCGATGAAGGCGGGGATGTTCTCCTTCGAGCCGATGCGCTTGAGCATCCGCAGCACGGCCTCGTTGGCACCGCCGTGCAGTGGACCGAAGAGGGCCCCGACGCCGGCCGAGACGGCGGAGTAGGGGTCGACCTGCGAGGAGCCGACGGAGCGCACCGCGTTGGTCGAGCAGTTCTGCTCGTGGTCGGCGTGCAGGATGAAGAGCACGTCGAGGGCCTTGACCAGGCGCGGGTCGGCCTCGAACTTCTGCTCGCTCATCTTGAAGAGCATCGAGAGGAAGTTCGCGGTGTAGCCGAGGTCGTTGTCGGGGTAGATGTAGGGCTTGCCCTGGGCGTGGCGGAACGACCACGCGCCGAGGGTCGGCATCTTCGCGATCATGCGGACGATCTGCATGTGGCGGTTGTCCGCGTCGCTGATGTTGCGGGCGTCGGGGTAGAACGTCGACAGCGCGCCGACCGAGGCCATCAGCATGCCCATCGGGTGGGCGTCGTAGCGGAAGCCGTGCATGAAGTTCTTGACGTTCTCGTGCACGAACGTGTGGTAGGTGATCTCGTGCACCCAGGCGTCGTACTCCTCCTTGGAGGGCAGCGCGCCGTGGATGAGGAGGTAGGCCACCTCGAGGAAGTTGGACTTCTCCGCCAGCTGCTCGATCGGGTAGCCGCGGTATTCCAGGATGCCCTTGTCGCCGTCGATGAACGTGACGGCCGAGCGGCACGAGGCGGTGTTCACGAAGCCGGGGTCATAGGTCGCCAGACCGGGCTCCTCGTCGGTGAGACGGATCTGTCCCAGGTCCTTGGCCGCGATCGTGTTGTCGGTGATCGCGATGTCGTACTGCTGACCGGTCCGGTTGTCGGTGACAGTCAGGGAATCCTTGGCCGCTACGTCGGTCACGTCGGCTCCTGTTCATACGTCTTTGTACGTCTTGGGTTGTCGCTCCGACCTAGCCGCGACCCTCGCGCGAGGTCGAACCGGTGTCCACGAGCAGGTCAGCGCCCGGCCACCCGGTCCGCCACCCGGGCGATCGCGCTGGTGCGCGCCAGGCCTGCGTCCTCGCGCCGGTCGGCGGCGCGGTAGAGGCGGTAGAGCGCGTGCACGCCGGCCCACCGCAAGGGTTCCGGCTCCCACCTCCGCACGCGGTGCCCGGTCCACGGCAACCGGGTGAGGTCGGTGTCGTGGCCGAGCACCAGGTCGCGCAGCGTGCGGCCGGCGAGGTTGGTGGCGGTGAGCCCCGAGCCGACGTAGCCGCCGGCGTGACCGAGACCCGTCGCGGGGTCGTAGGCCACGCTCGCGCTCCAGTCGCGGGGCACGCCGAGCACGCCGCACCAGGCGTGGTCGAGCCCGACGCCGGCGAGCGAGGGGAAGAGCGAGGTCAGCGTCGAGCGCAACGACTCGACCGTCCAGTCCTGGGTGCGGCCCTCGACGTCGGTGCGCGAGCCGAAGCGGTAGGGGACTCCGCGCCCGCCCATCGCGATGCGGCCGTCGGCGGTGCGCTGGGCGTAGCAGTAGGCGTGGGCCTCGTCGCCGAGCAGCTCCTGGCCCGACCAGCCGATCTCCTGCCACTGGGAAGGCGTCAGCGCCTCGGTCACGACGATCGCGGAGTTCATCGGCAACCACTCGCGCCGGTGACCGGCGAGCCCGGCGGTGAAGCCCTCCAGGCAGCGCAGCACCACGGGTGCGCGGAGCGTGCCGTGCTCGGTGCGGACCGCGCCCGGCTCGACCGCGAGCGCGCGGGTCGCCTCGTGGATGCGTACGCCGCGCTCGCGGACGGCGCGCGCGAGCCCGGCCACCAGCTTCGCGGGCTGCACGCGTGCGCAGTCGGGGTCGAAGCGACCCGCGACGGCGCCGGCGACGCGGACCCGCTCGGCCACCTGCGCGGCGGTGAGCTCGCCGCCGAGCCGCTGGCTCTGCGCCGTCGAGCGCGCGACGGTCAGCACGCCGCTGCGCACGATGTCGGCGTCGATCCCCTCGCGCGCGGCGACACCGATGACCTCGTCCACGGTCGATCGCACCGCCGCTCGCAGCCGCGTCACGCCGTCCTCGCCCGCCACGTCGGCGTACGCCCTGGCGCTGCCGGGCAGCTCGCTGGAGAGCCAGCCGCCGTTGCGACCCGAGGCCCCGAAGCCGGCGAACTCGGCCTCGACGACGCGGACGTCGAGGGTCGGGTCGGCCTCGTGGAGGTAGTGGGCGGTCCACAGTCCGCTCAGGCCACCGCCGACGACGACCACGTCACAGGCGGCGTCACCGCGCAGCCGGTCGGTGGGCTCGGGCAGGCCCACCTGCTGCCACCAGAAGGAGACGCCGCCGTTGCGCACCGCGCCATCATGCCCGGACGGCCCGCGCCCGGCGTTTTGACCCTCTCGCGCGCAGCGCCGTACTCTTGCTGGTCGCGACTCCTGCCGCGTCCGCCCCCTCCGGGGGTGGGTGCAGATCCGACGTCATCCCCACTGGTGTGGGGAGCGAACCGGGCCGTGTTCGTCAGAAGTCGTGGCTCCACATCCGTTCCCCGTCCGGGGAGCGGGTCCAACGAACCAGAACGGGACATAGCCGTGCGCACGTACAGCCCCAAGCCCGCTGACATCCAGCGTGAGTGGCTCGTCATCGACGCCACCGACGTGGTCCTGGGCCGCCTCGCCGTCCAGACCGCCAACCTCCTCCGCGGCAAGCACAAGCCGACCTTCGCTCCTCACATGGACATGGGCGACTTCGTCATCATCGTCAACGCCTCCAAGGTGTCGCTGTCGGGGACCAAGAAGACCACCAAGATGGCCTACCGCCACTCCGGCTACCCGGGCGGCCTCTCGGCCACCCCCTTCGGTGAGCTCCTCGAGAAGGACGCCCGCAAGGCCATCGAGAACGCCGTGTGGGGCATGCTCCCCAAGAACAAGCTCGGTCGCCAGATGCTGAAGAAGCTCAAGGTCTACCCCGGCCCCGACCACCCGCACCTGGCCCAGCAGGCCACTCCCTTCGAGATCACGCAGATCTCCCAGTGACGACTGAGGACGCACAGATGACTGAGAACACCACCGAGGTCGAGGAGACCTTCGAGACCGACTCCGAGGGCGTTGCCTACACGTCCGAGAGCGACGCGTCGGCCGACACCCCGGCCCGCCCGGCCACGATCGCCCCCGGCGCGGCCACCGGCCGTCGCAAGGAGGCTGTCGCCCGCGTCCGCATCGTCCCGGGCACCGGCGAGTGGACCATCAACGGCCGCTCGCTCGACAACTACTTCCCCAACAAGCTGCACCAGCAGATCGCGAACGAGCCGTTCGTGGAGCTGCAGCTCGAGGGTCGCTTCGACGTGATCGCCCGCATCCACGGCGGCGGCAACGCCGGTCAGGCCGGCGCCCTGCGCCTCGGCGTGGCGCGCTCGCTCAACGCGATCGACATCGAGGCCAACCGCCCGGCGCTCAAGAAGGCCGGTCTGCTGACCCGTGACGCCCGCGTCGTGGAGCGCAAGAAGGCCGGCCTCAAGAAGGCCCGCAAGGCCTCGCAGTTCAGCAAGCGCTGATCTCCCAGGGTCTCGTTCCTTGACGCGACTCTTCGGCACGGACGGGGTCCGGGGCCTGGCGAACGCCGATCTCACGGCGGAGCTGGCCCTGGACCTCTCCGTCTGTGCCGCACACGTCCTGGCCGACCGCGGCGAGTTCGAGGGGCACCGCCCCCTCGCCGTGGTGGGCCGGGACACGCGCATCTCCGGGCAGTTCCTCGAGGCCGCGGTCGTCGCCGGCCTCGCCTCGGCGGGCGTCGACGTGCTCCTGCTCGGCGTGCTGCCCACCCCTGGCGTGGCCTACATGACCGAGCGGCTCGGCGCCGACCTCGGCGTGATGCTCTCGGCCTCGCACAACCCGATGCCCGACAACGGCATCAAGTTCCTCGCCCGCGGCGGCCACAAGCTCGACGACGCGATCGAGATCGCGATCGAGCGCCGCATGGGTGAGCCGTGGGAGCGCCCCACCGGCGGCCACGTCGGCCGGGTCACGGTCTACGACACCGCGGTCCAGGAGTACGCCGCCCACCTCGAGGGCACGATCACCCACCCGCTCGTCGGGCTGAAGGTCGTCCTCGACTGCGCCGAGGGCGCCGCGCACGCGGCCGGCCCTCGGGCGCTGGAGGACGCCGGCGCGACGGTCATCGCCATCCACGCAGACCCCGACGGCCTGAACATCAACGACGACTGCGGCTCGACCCACATGGGCTCGCTCCAGGCCGCGGTGCTCGAGCACGGCGCCCACGCCGGCTTCGCGCTCGACGGTGACGCTGATCGGTGCCTGGCCGTCGACGCCGAGGGCAACATCGTCGACGGCGACCAGATCCTCGCCATCCTCGCCCTCTCGCTGCGCGACCAGGGCCGCCTGGCCAAGGACACCGTCGTCGCCACCGTGATGAGCAACCTCGGCTTCGTGCAGGCGCTGCGCGCCAACGACGTCGGCGTACGCCAGACGAAGGTCGGTGACCGCTACGTCCTCGAGGCGATGAAGGTCTCCGGCTACTCCCTCGGTGGGGAGCAGTCCGGGCACGTCATCCTCAGCGAACACGCCACCACCGGTGACGGCATCCTCACCACGCTCCACGTGATGGAGCGGATGGCCACGACCGGTCGTTCGCTCGCCGACCTCGCGTCGGTGATGACCCGGTTGCCGCAGGTGCTGCTCAACGTCGGCGGCGTCGACAAGTCCCGTGCCGACGAGGACGCCGTCCTCGCCGCGGCAGTGGCCGAGGAGGAGGCGGTGCTGGGTGACCGGGGCCGGATCCTCCTGCGCCCCTCGGGCACCGAGCCGATCGTGCGCGTGATGGTCGAGGCGCCCACCCACGACGAGGCGCAGGGTGTCGCGAGCCGCCTCGCCGACGTGGTGAAGGCCCAGCTCGCGCTCTGAGCGACACCAGGGATGACCCGCGCACGGCGCGCGGCTACCGTCGCGGCGTGGCCGTCGACATCGAGCAGATCAACCCGCGCAACGAGGCTGCGCTCCGCGCCTGGTGGCAGGTCGGGCACGACGCCACCGCCGGGCGTCCCGGCAAGCCGTGGCCCCTGTGGGAGCAGAGCCGGGTCGCGCTCCCGGCCGCCAACCCCGAGCGCGCGGTGACCCTGCTCGGCGCCATCGACGGCCGCGAGATGGTCGGCGCGGGGATGGCGATCCTGCCGACGCGCGAGAACCGGCACCTGGCCGGAGCGGCGGTCTACGTCGACGCTGCGCGCCGACGACAGGGGATCGGCTCGGCGCTGCTCGCCGAGGCCGAGGTCGTCGCCGCTGGCCACGGACGTACGACGATGACCGGCGAGGCCTACCTGCCGCCGGACGGAACCGTGCCGGCGGAGGCGTTCGCAGCGGCGCACGGCTACGACGTCGCGAGCCGCGAGTCGCTCAAGGAGCTGGCCCTCGACGACTACCGCGCGCTCCGTGCGACGGTGGCGGTCGACCCGGCCGGCTACCGGTTCGTCACCTTCGACACGGTCTGTCCCGACGAGCACGCGGAGTCGTTCGGCCGGCTGCTCGGCACCCTGCTGGCCGAGATCCCGCTGGGCGACCTCGACATCGCGGACTCTGAGTGGCCGCTCGATCGGCTCCGGGACGCCGAGCAGCGGCAGGTCGACATCGGTCGCCACGTGCTGACCGCGCTCGCGATCGCGCCTGACGGGGAGGTCGCCGGAGTCTCCGACGTCCGCGTCGACGACAGCGACCACCAGCACGCGCAGGTCGGCATCACCCTCGTGGACCGAGCCCACCGCGGCCGCCGGCTGGGGCTCGCGCTCAAGCTCGCCAGCCACGACCTGGCGCTGGCGTCGTACCCCACCCTGGTCACCGTCGACACCACCAACGCCGAGGTCAACACCCACATGAACGCCGTCAACGACGCACTCGGCTACCGCACGATCGAGAGGTTGCTGGAGCTGCAGAAGAGGCTGTGAGGCTCAGGGCGACCAGGGCCGAGGAAGGCCGGGCGCGACCTGACCCGCGGGGGAGCGGCGTACGCCTCAGAGCTTGCGCAGGCGGACGTAGCGCACCGAGTGGTCGGCGTCCTTGCGCAACACGAGGTTGGCGCGCGAGCGGGTGGGGGCGACGTTCTGCACGAGGTTGGGCTCGTTGATCGAGTCCCAGATGCGGGTGGCCTGGTCGACGGCCTCGTCGTGCGAGAGCGCGGCATACTTGCGGAAGTAGGACGCCGGGTCGCGGAAGGCGGTCTCGCGCAGGCGCAGGAAGCGGTCGACGTACCACCGCTTGATGTCGGCGAGCCCGGCGTCGACGTAGACGGAGAAGTCGAAGAAGTCGCTCACCGCCAGGCCGGTGCGGCCGTCCTCGCGCACCCGCGCGGGCTGGAGCACGTTGAGGCCCTCGACGATGACGATGTCGGGGCGCTTGACCACCACGCGCTCGTCGGGCAGCACGTCGTAGACGAGGTGGGAGTAGATCGGGGCCTCGACCTCGTCGCGCCCGGACTTGATGTCGATGACGAACTTGAGCAGCGCGCGGCGGTCGTAGGACTCCGGGAAGCCCTTGCGGTGCAGCAGGCCGCGGCGCTCGAGCTCGGCGTTGGGGAGCAGGAAGCCGTCGGTGGTGACGAGCGCGACGTTGGGGTGCTCGGGCCAGTGCGCCAGCATCTGCTGCAGCACACGTGCGGTGGTGGACTTGCCGACGGCCACCGAGCCGGCGAGGCCGATCACGAACGGCGTACGCGGGGGGGTGACGCGGTGCAGGAACTCCTCCTGCTCGCGGTGGAGCCGGGAGTTGGCCGCGACGTAGAGGCTGAGCAGGCGTGAGAGCGGCAGGTAGACCTGCTCGATCTCGCGCAGGTCGAGCTGGTCGCCCAGGCCGCGCAGCCGGGTGACCTCGTCGGGGGTCAGGCTGGTCTCGGTCGTGCCGGCCAGCTGGGCCCACGCCGCTCGCTCGAGCTCGACGTAGGGGGAGACCTCGCCGGTGTGGTTGCCACCGTGGCCGGAGCCGCCGTGGTGCGGCTCCAAGACCTCGGACATGGGTGCGATTGTGGCACCGCGGCGGCGCGCAGCCGTGCAGCGCCCTGCCGATAGACTCCCCGGCCATGTGCGGAATCGTCGGATACGTAGGTGACAAGCCCGCCGAGGGCGTGGTGATCGAGGGCCTCCGGCGGCTGGAGTACCGAGGCTACGACTCCGCAGGGATCGCGCTGGTCGAGGCGGGATCGATCGTGTCCGACAAGCGCGCCGGCAAGCTGGCCAACCTCGAGAAGGCCATCGCCGAGTCGCCGCTCCCGCAGGTCACCACCGGCATCGGCCACACCCGCTGGGCCACCCACGGACCGCCGACCGACCGCAACGCCCACCCGCACCTCGGTCGCGCGCGCCGGGTCGCGCTGGTCCACAACGGCATCATCGAGAACTTCGCCGAGCTCCGAGGTCGCCTCGAGTCCGAGGGCGTCGAGATGGCCTCCGACACCGACACCGAGATCGCCGCGCACCTGCTCGAGGAGCAGCTCGAGACCGGCGTCGACCTGACCGTCGCGATGCAGAACGTGTGCCGCGGCCTCCACGGTGCCTTCACCCTCGTCGCCATCGACGCCCACGACCCCGACCGCGTCGTCGCTGCGCGCCGCAACTCGCCCCTGGTGGTCGGCATCGGCGAGGGCGAGAACTTCCTCGGCTCCGACGTCGCCGCCTTCATCGAGCACACCCGCGAGGCGATGGAGCTCGACCAGGACCAGGTCGTCACGATCACCCGCGACGGCGTCAGCGTCTCAGGGTTCGACGGCACCCCCGCCGAGGGCCGCCGCTACCACGTCGACTGGGACCTGTCGGCCGCCGAGAAGGACGGCCACGACTGGTTCATGCGCAAGGAGATCTTCGAGCAGCCGCGCGCCGTGGCCGACTCGCTCCTCGGCCGCCGCGGCACCGACGGGCTGCTGCAGCTCGACGAGATGCGCCTGTCCGACCAGGACCTGCGAGACGTCGACAAGATCATCATCATCGCCGCCGGCACGTCCTTCTACGCCGGGATGGTGGCCAAGTACGCCATCGAGCACTGGTGCCGGATCCCGGTGGAGGTCGAGCTCGCGAGCGAGTTCCGCTACCGCGACCCGATCCTCACCAGCGACACCCTCGTCGTCGCGATCAGCCAGTCCGGCGAGACCGCCGACACGCTCCAGGCGATCCGCCACGCCCGCGAGCAGCGCTCGAAGGTGCTCTCGATCTGCAACACCAACGGCTCGACCATCCCGCGCGAGTCCGACGGCGTCATCTACACCCACGCCGGCCCCGAGATCGGCGTGGCCTCGACGAAGGGCTTCCTGACCCAGCTCGTCGCCTGCTACCTCCTCGCGCTCTACCTCGCGCAGGTCAAGGGGACCCGCTACGGCGACGAGATCTCCCAGGTCATGGACCAGCTCGACCAGATGCCCGACCACATCCAGACGGTCCTCGACAAGGCCGAGCAGGTCTACGGCCTGGCGCGCGACCACGTCGGCAGCCGCTCGGTGCTCTTCCTGGGCCGCCACGCCGGCTACCCGGTGGCGCTCGAGGGCGCGCTGAAGCTCAAGGAGATCGCCTACCTCCACGCCGAGGGCTTCGCGGCCGGCGAGCTCAAGCACGGCCCGATCGCGCTGGTCGAGGAGGGCCTGCCGATCCTGTGCGTCGTGCCGCCCCGCGGACGCGACCAGCTCCACGACAAGATGATCAGCGGCATCCAGGAGGTGCGCGCCCGCGGCGCCCGCACCCTCTGCCTGGCCGAGGAGGGCGACACCACGATCGTCCCCTACGCCGACGTGCTGATCACGCTGCCCCAGGTGCCGGTGCTGCTTCAGCCGCTGGTCGCGGTGGTGCCGCTGCAGCTGTTCGCGTGCGAGCTGGCCACCCAGCTCGGCCACGACGTCGACCAGCCGCGCAACCTCGCCAAGTCCGTCACGGTGGAATAGACGTGCCCGTCATCGGTGTGGGCATCGACGTGGTCGACATCGACCGCTTCGTGCAGTCCCTCGAGCGCACCCCCGCGCTGCGCGACCGGCTGTTCACCGCAGCTGAGGCCACGCGCCCGTCCGCGTCCCTGGCGGCACGGTTCGCGGCGAAGGAGGCGATGGCCAAGGCCCTCGGAGCGCCGGTCGGGATGGCCTGGCACGACGCGGAGATCGTCTCGGAGGACACCGGGCGGCCGCGCTTCGAGATCCGGGGCACCGTCGCGGCGCGCGCTGAGCGCCTCGGCGTCGCCCACGTCCACGTCTCGCTCTCGCACGACGCCGGCATCGCCTCGGCCGTCGTGGTGCTGGAGGGCTAGGGCCGTGCTGCGCGCCCACACCGTGGAGGACGTACGCCGTGCCGAGGCCGCCGCGATGGCGCGCCTGGCCGACGGTGCGCTGATGCAGCGCGCGGCCGCGGGTCTCGCCGCCGCGGTCCTGGACCTGCTCGGCGGCGGCTACGGCCGGCGCGTGCTGCTGCTCGTCGGCCCCGGCGACAACGGCGGCGACGCCCTGTGGGCCGGCGCCCGCCTGGCGGGTCGCGGGGTGCAGGTCGAGGCACTCCTGCTGGCCGACCGTGCCCACGAGGCCGGTCTCCGCGCGCTGCGCGCTGCAGGTGGGCGTGCGACCGCTGCGCCCGCCGACCTCCACCCCTCCCCGGACCTCGTCGTCGACGGCATCGTCGGGATCGGCGGACGTCCGGGCCTCGCACCCGCCGCGGTCGCAGCCCTCGACCGCTTCGCAGGCGTGCCGGTGGTCGCCGTCGACGTCCCGTCGGGCGTCGACGTCGACACCGGACGGGTCGAGGGCCCGCACGTGCGGGCCGACGTCACCGTCACCTTCGGCACCCACAAGGTGGCACACCTGGTCGACCCGGCGGCCACCGCCTGCGGTGCGCTGCACCTGGTGGACCTCGACCTCGCGGACGGCGAGCTCGGCGTGCCCGCCGTCGAGGCGCTCCAGCCCGCCGACGTGCGTGCGCTGCTGCCGCACCCCTCGGACGTCGCGCACAAGTACACCCGTGGCGTCGTCGGCGTACGCGCCGGCTCGGGCACCTACCCCGGAGCCGCGCTGCTCGCGGTGTCCGGCGCGAACACCGGCCTCGTCGGCATGGTCCGCTACGTCGGTCCCGAGGACATCGCCCACACGGTGCGCAGCGCGCACCCGGAGGTCGTCGGCGCCGGCCGGGTGCAGGCGTGGGTCGTCGGTCCGGGCGGGGGAGACGACGCGGGCACGATGCTCGCCGAGGCGCGCGCCGACGGCGTACCCCTGGTCGTGGACGCCGACGCGCTGCGCCACGTCGACCGACCACTGCCCGGCTGCGTGCTGACCCCCCACGCCGGCGAGCTCGCCGCGATGCTCGGCGTCGAGCGCGCCGAGGTCGAGGCCGCGCCGCTCGGCTTCGCGCGCGACGCCGCCCGCCGGTGGGGCTGCGTCGTGCTGCTGAAGGGCCACCACACGCTCGTCGCCGACCCGGCCGGTCGCGTCCGCGTCACCACCACGGGAGTGCCGTGGCTGGCCAGCGCCGGCGCCGGCGACGTCCTTGCGGGGGTGGTCGGGGCCCTGCTGGCGGCGGGACTCGAGGCGTACGACGCCGCATCGGTCGGCTCGTGGGTGCACGGGGCGGCGGCGACCGAGGCCTCGGCAGGCGGTCCGCTGACCGCGGGCCGGGTCGCCGTCCAGATCCCTCGACTCGTGCGCGACGTCCTGGCTGGTTTGGGATGATCGAGCCATGAGCGATCCCGTGCCCCCGCGCGCCGAGATCGTGGTCGACCTCGCCGCGGTCCGCCACAACGTCCGGGTCCTCAAGGACGTCGTCGCCGGTGCCGCGCCGGTGCAGCTGATGGTCGTGGTCAAGGCCGACGGCTACGGCCACGGCATGGTCGAGGTCGCCGCGGCGGCGCGCGCGGCGGGGGCCGACTGGCTCGGCGTCGCGACGATCGACGAGGCGCTGGCCCTTCGTGCGGCGGGTGATCGCGGGCCGCTGCTGTGCTGGCTCAGCGCCCCGGGCGACGACTTCGCGGCCGCCGTCGCCGCGGACGTCGAGGTCACCGCCTACTCCGAGGAGGAGCTGGAGGAGATCGCCGCCGTCGGCGGGGCACGTGTGCAGCTCAAGGTCGACACCGGCCTCTCGCGCGGTGGCGCACCCCGGAGGCTGTGGCACGACCTGTTCGCCGTGGCGAGCGACCTCGAGCGCGAGGGCCGGATCACCGTCACCGGCATCTGGTCGCACCTCGCGGCCAGCGACGAGCCCGACCACCCCGCCAACGACGCCCAGGAGGAGGCCTTCCGCGACGCGCTGGCCCTCGCCGCCTCGGCGGGCCTCGAGCCCGGCGTGCGGCACCTGGCCAACTCCGCCGCCGCGGTCCTGCGCCCCTCGGCCCGCTTCGACCTGGTCCGCTGCGGCATCGCCGCCTACGGCCTCGATCCGGCGCCCGGCGCCAGCCCGCCGCTCGGGCTGCGCCCGGCGATGACCGTGCGGGCCCGGCTGGTGATGAGCAAGGAGATCGCTGCTGGCGACGGCGTGTCCTACGGCCACACCTGGCGCGCCGACGAGGACACGACCGTGGGCCTGGTGCCCGCGGGCTACGGCGAGGGCGTGCCGCGCGCGGCGGGCAACACCGCCGAGGCGTGGGTGGACGGCGTACGCCGCCCGATCCGCGGCCGGGTGTGCATGGACCAGCTCGTCGTCGACCTCGGCGGCGAGCTGCCGCCCCCCGGCACCGAGGTGGTCCTCTTCGGCCCCGGCGACCTCGGCGAGCCGACGGCCCAGGACTGGGCCGAGGCGGTCGACACCATCAACTACGAGATCGTCACACGCATCGGCGGCCGGCTGTCGCGTCGCCACGTCGACAGCGACGTGACCCCAGGAGGACACGCCCGGTGAGCATCAGGGGACGCATCTTCGGCACCGTGGTCGGCGCCGCCGGCCTCGCCGCTGCCGCGGGCGCGGTCGGCATCGCCCGGCAGAACCGGGTCATCGGCAACCGCGCCGCAGGCGAGCGGGTCGAGTTCGGGGAGCTGCGCAGCCCCCGCCGCGTGGTCGTCACCGACGACGCGGTCGACCTGCACGTCGAGATCGACGACCCGGCCGACTTCGGCGCGCCCGCACCGGCCGACGACGACCTGACCCTGGTCTTCGTCCACGGCTACTCCCTGAACCTCGACTGCTGGCACTTCCAGCGCGCGGCCTACCGCGGGCAGGTCCGCACGGTCTTCTACGACCAGCGCAGCCACGGCCGCTCGGGCCGGTCCGACGAGGACCACTGCACGATCGAGCAGCTCGGCCACGACCTGCGGCGCGTCATCGAGGACACCGTGCCCGGCAGGTGCGTCGTGGTGGGCCACTCGATGGGTGGGATGAGCGTGATCTCGCTGGCCGAGCACCACCCGGACCTCTTCGGCGACAAGGTCCTCGGCGCCGCCCTGCTCTCCACCACGGCCGGAGGCCTCGACCCCGGTCGCATCCTCTTCCCGATGCTGCCGCTCGGCCTCGGTGGCCGGTTCGTCGGCCGGGCCGTGCGCACCCTCGACCGGGGTCACCGGGTCGTGGACCTGGCCCGCTCGTGGGGGCACGCCGTGGCCGACGTCTTCACCGATCGCTACGCCTTCGGGACCGACGAGGTCCCCGCCTCCCACGTCGAGTTCGTCTACTCGATGCTCAACGCGACGCCGTTCGCGGTGGTCGCCGACTTCTACCCCGCCTTCGCGACGCTCGACAACTTCGACCACCTCGAGGCACTCAGCCGCGTGCCCACCGCGATCATCTGCGGCACCGAGGACAAGATCACCTCGGTCGGGCACAGCCGCAAGCTGCACAGCCGGATCCCCGGCTCCAGCCTGCTGGAGTGCGAGGGCGCCGGGCACATGGTGGTGCTCGAGCGCCACAAGGAGGTCATCGCCGAGCTCGACGACCTGATCTCGCTGGCCCAGGCCGGTGCGGCGCGATGAGCCTCGACGTACGCAGGGTGGGTCCCGAGGCCGCCGCCGACGTGCTGGCCGTGGTGCAGGAGGCGTTCGGGGCGCGGCCCGTCCTCGACCCGCCGGCCGACGCCCTCGCCGAGGACGTCGACTCCATCGCCCGGATGCTGGCGCGCCGCGGCGGCCTGCTCGCGACCCTCGACGGCGAGCCGGTGGGCTGCGCGATCCTCGACGTGGCCCCCGACGGGCTCGTGCTGCGGCGCTTCGGCGTGCTGCCGACCGCGCAGGGTCGCGGGGTCGCGACGGCCCTCGTCGAGGCGGCCCGCGACGCCGCGCTCGGCCGCCCGGCCGTGGTGGTGGTGGCCCGCGAGGAGCTGCCGGTGACCGTCGCCTTCTGGGAGCGCCACGGTTTCGTCGAGACGAGCCGCTCCAGCCCCTACGTCACCCTCGCCCTGCAGCTGGCGACCGACGTCGACGCACCCGACGCCGAGACGATGCGCGGGCTGGGGGAGCGGGTCGGGCGCAGCCTCGCCGCGGGCGACCTCGTCGTGCTCACCGGCGAGCTGGGGGCGGGCAAGACGACCTTCACCCAGGGCCTCGGCACCGGCCTGCAGGTCCGCGGCGGCGTCACGTCCCCGACCTTCGTGATCTCGCGGGTCCACCCCTCGCTCGTGGGAGGTCCGGACCTCGTGCACGTCGACGCCTACCGGCTCGGTGGCCTCGCCGAGCTCGACGACCTCGACCTCGA
The DNA here is from genome assembly GCF_021083185.1 of Nocardioides furvisabuli. GTDB lineage: Bacteria > Actinomycetota > Actinomycetes > Propionibacteriales > Nocardioidaceae > Nocardioides > Nocardioides furvisabuli. The sequence goes on from NZ_JAIGQB010000001.1 coordinate 680,724, forward strand.
CGCCTCGCTGGACGAGGCCGTCACGGTCGTCGAGTGGGGCGCCGGCCTCGCCGAGTCCCTCGCCGAGTCGCGGCTCGAGGTCGTCATCGAGCGGGCCGTGGGCGAGACCCCCGACGACGAGCTCGATCCGCGCCGCGTTTGCCTGCGCTGGGTCGCGGGCCAGTAACCTCGACGCCGTGCTCCTCGCCTTCGACACCGCGACCCCGTTGGTGACCGTCGCCCTGCACGACGGCGAGCGGGTTCTGGTGGAGCACTCGTCGGAGGTCCCGATGAAGCACGGCGAGCACCTCGCGCCGCTCATCGAGCGGACCATGGCCGAGGCCGGCATCGTGCGCCAGGACCTCACCGCCGTCGCGGTCGGCGTCGGGCCCGGCCCCTTCACGGGCCTGCGCGTCGGGGTGGTGACCGCACGCACGCTCGGCTTCGTCCTCGACATCCCGGTCTACGGCGTGTGCTCGCTCGACGCGATCGCGCTCGAGGCCGTCGGCACAGGGACCGCCACCGGCAGCTTCCTCGTCGCGACCGACGCCCGTCGCAAGGAGGTCTACCTCGCCGCCTACGACGTCGACGGACGCCGCCTGGAGGGCCCGGTCGTCACCCGGCCCGCCGACGTCGCCACCGATGCCCCGGTCGCCGGCGCGGGACCGCTGCTCTACCCCGAGCACTTCCCGCACGCCATCGCCCCGGACCGCCCGAGTGCCGGCTGGCTGGCAGCGGGAGTGAGCTCGGAGCTCGTAGGATTGCTCGATCCCGAACCCCTCTACCTGCGCCGCCCCGACGCGGTCGCGGGCGCACCCAGAAAGCCTGTCTCGTGATCCGTCCCGCAGCCCTGGCCGACCTCCCGGCCCTCGTCGCCCTCGAGCAGGAGCTCTTCGGTGCCGACGCGTGGAGCGAGAGCCTGATCCGCGAGGAGATCGAGGGTCCCGGTCGCCGCTTCGTGGTCACCGACGACCTCTCCGGCTACGCCGTGACGATGACGGCGGGCGACATCGTGGACCTGCTGCGCATCGGCGTACGCCCCGGGGCGCGGCGCAGCGGCGTGGCCTCGCGGCTGCTCGACGAGCTCCTGGTGGACACCGAGGACGCGTCCCGGATGCTGCTCGAGGTGAGCGTCACCAATGCCGAGGCTGTCGGCTTCTACGTCGCGCGCCAGTTCAGCGTGATCGACGTGCGCCCCCACTACTACCGCGACGGGTCCGAGGCGTTGGTGATGTGCCGCTGGCTCCCCGGCGCCGCCCGCGCGCAGACGGCGACCGCGCATGACTGACGAGCCGCTGGTCCTGGGGATCGAGACCTCCTGCGACGAGACCGGCGTCGGCATCGTGCGGGGCCACACGCTGCTCGCCGACACCGTCGCGAGCAGCGTCGCGGAGCACGCCCGCTTCGGCGGCGTCGTCCCGGAGGTCGCGAGCCGGGCCCACCTCGAGGCGATGGTCCCCACGATCGAGCGCGCCGCAGAGACGGCGGGGATCTCGTTGAGCGACGTCGACGCGGTCGCGGTCACCAGCGGTCCCGGGCTGGCCGGGGCGCTGCTGGTCGGCGTGGCGAGCGCCAAGGCGCTCGCCCTCGGCCTGGGCAAGCCGATCTACGGCGTCAACCACCTGGCCGCGCACGTCGCGGTCGACCAGCTCGAGCACGGGCCCCTGCCCGAGCCGTGCCTGGCCATGCTCGTCTCCGGCGGCCACTCCAGCCTGCTCGAGGTCACCGACGTCACCGTCGGCGTCGAGCCGATGGGCTCGACCATCGACGACGCGGCCGGCGAGGCCTTCGACAAGGTCGCGCGCCTGCTGGGCCTGCCCTTCCCCGGCGGCCCCCACATCGACAAGCAGGCCCGCAGCGGCAACAGCGTGGCCATCGACTTCCCGCGCGGCCTGACCAGCCGCAAGGACCTCGAGCGTCACCGCTTCGACTTCTCCTTCTCCGGCCTCAAGACCGCAGTCGCGCGCTGGGTCGAGGCCCAGCAGCGCGCCGGCACGCCGATCGACGTTGCCGACGTGGCGGCGTCCTTCCAGGAGGCCGTGTGCGACGTGCTCACCCGCAAGGCGATCGACGCCGCCACGAGCCGCGGGATCGAGGACATCCTCATCGGTGGAGGGGTCGCGGCCAACAGCCGCCTGCGGGCCATGGCCGAGGAGCGCGCCACGGCTGCGGGCATCCGCGTCCGGGTGCCGCGCCCCGGGCTCTGCACCGACAACGGCGCCATGGTCGCCGCACTGGGGGCCGAGCTCGTCGCGCGAGGACGTACGCCCTCGATGCTCGACCTGCCGGCCGACTCCTCGATGCCCCTCACCACCGTGGTGGCCTGAACCGAGGTCGACCGACCTCAGTCGAGGACGCCGGGGGCGACGTCGTCGTCCCCGAGCCAGTCCTGGTCGTGGACCAGCCGGTCACGGTCGGTGGCACGGTCGCGGTCGCCCTTGCGACCGCCTCGGCCGGCTGCGCCCGCGGCGCCGGCCGTGCCGACGGCACGGGCGCCGCTCACGCCACGTCCGCCCGACCGCGCGCCGGAAGACGATCCGGCCGCGCCGGTGGCGGCGCCACGACCACCGGCCGCGCCACGACCACCGGCCGCGCCGCCGCCACCGGCCGCGCCGCGACCCGCGGTGGAGCCGGCGGCAGCCGCACGCGAGGCAGGGCTGCCGGCGGTGCCGGCGCTGC
>NZ_JAIGQB010000010.1 GCF_021083185.1 Nocardioides furvisabuli
GACGTTTCGACACCTCGCAGCCTCGAGCGGGGGCACCAGCCTGCTACGACGCCATGCCGATGTCGTGAGACATCACTATTCCGATGTCGTGAGACACCCCATTCCGATGTCCTGAGCCAGCACACTGTCAGCCCGACGGTGTGATGTCTCAGGACATCGCGGACACCCGAACCTACGGAGACGTAGGTTCGGGTGTTCTTCATCTCGGGGGTCCTGCGTTGGATGCCTCGCCCGCAGGACGACGCACACGCGCATGCGCGTCGTTGCTGTTGCACGGTCCGGTCACTCGGGCGGACCTGCGCGTCGCCTCCTCGCTCGCAGCCGAGCGACGGCAGCGAGCGCGAGCACCGGGCCGGCGACCAGCAGGGCGACGTCCGCCACCGCGAGCAGGGTCGACGCCTCGAGCACGTCGGCCGGAGGGGTGGCATAGCCGTCCTCGAGTCCCAGGACGATGTGCAGGTTCACGACGACGACGGCCGCGACGAGCAACCCTGCGAGCGCCGCGAACGCGTACACCACAGCCGTCACGGCCGGGTGCGGTGTCATCCTCGTCATGGGCGGTCTCCTGATGTGGAGGGCGCGTGATGTGACCCACGCGCAGGGGGGTGGGCGGGCCGACAACTTTGTGGGTCCGGGGGGCGTCCCTGACAGTGGTACCGCATCCGTGTAGACGAACGTCGCCCGCGACGGCGACCGGGAAGGCTGAATTCGTGTCGAGATCGTTGGTCCTGCTGTCCCTGTGCCTGGTGCTGGGGGCCCCGCTGTCGGCGGTGCCCTCCGCGACGGCCGCCGATCCCACGCGGAGTGGTGCTGTGGTGGCGGCCGCGCAGCCGCGTACGGTCGCTGCGAGCTCGGCCGCGGCGCCGGCGAAGGTGGATCGCAAGCGGTGGAAGGCGCCGCAGGGCCCGTTCTTCAACGACCCACGCCGCAAGAAGGGCTGGTTCCGCATCGAGCGCAAGGTCATCGACACGATCAAGCACACCCGCAAGGGGTCGACGATCCGGATCGCGGTCTACTCCTTCGACCGCATGCCGGTCGCCAAGGCGCTCATCGCCGCCCATCGTCGCGGTGTGAAGGTGCAGATGATCCTCAACGACCACCAGTACACGCGAGCGATGCGGGCGGTCCGCAAGGAGATCGGGGCCAGGCGCTACCGATCGAGCTTCATCTACCGGTGCACCGCCGGGTGCCGCAGCAAGCAGAACCAGTACAACAACATGCACACCAAGTTCTACTCGTTCTCCCAGGCCGGCCGGTCGAAGGACGTGCTGGCCGTCGGGTCGGCCAACCTGATGCTCAACGCCGACAAGCACCAGTGGAACGACCTCTACTTCACCTCCGGCGACCACGAGCTGTTCCGACAGTTCGTCGGACTCTTCAACGACATGCGCAAGGACTACGACACCCGGCAGCCGCCGCAGTTCTTCTGCGGCACGCCCGCCAACGGCGTCGCGTGCGACGACTCCGTCGACAAGCACACGGTCTGGGCCTTCCCCAAGCCGTCGGGTCCGAGGAACGACGTCGTGCTCGACATGCTCGGCAAGGTGCAGTGCCTGACCCCCGACGGCGCCGGCGGTCGGACGCGGACCCGCATCGTGGTGTCGATGCACACGATGCGCGGGAACCGCGGCGACTACCTCGCCGAAGCGATCCGGCAGAAGTGGGCCGAGGGATGCAAGGTCCGCGTGATGTACGGGCTGATCGGCTACCACACCAAGCGGGTCCTCGGCGCCCCGACGGCGCGCGGGCGGATCCCGCTGCGGTCGACCGGTCTGGACTTCAACCCCGACGACGACTACGACCTCAACAAGGACGGCAAGGACGACCTGATCCTGTCGGTCTACAGCCACCAGAAGTACGTCGCGATCCAGGGCAACTACAACGGCAACCCCGACACGCACATGGTCGTGACCGGGTCGGCCAACTGGGCGAGCCTCAGCCCCGGCAACGACGAGGTCCGAATGACGATCCGCGGCAAGAAGCTGACCCGCAAGTACGTCGGGAACTTCAACTACCAGTGGCGGAACAAGCGCAACTCGCGCAACGCCTACACCACGACCTACGTGAACTTCCGGGTCGCCCGCAAGGTCGTCGACGAGGACGGCGACACGCGCACGGTCTGGCGCACGGTGCGGCGACCGGTCGTCACCGTCGAGCCGGACCCCTACCGTCCGGGGCCGTACTGGGAGAACGACTGAGCCCGCGGCTCACGCCAGGGTCGTGAGGTCGGTGTTGGCCCCGCACACCACGACAGCCACCCGTTCGCCGGACGCAGGGACGTAGGCGCCCGACAACAGGCCGGCGAGCGCCGCTGCGGCGCCGTGCTCGGAGACGATGCGATAGCGCTGCCAGAGGTGGTCGCGCGCGGCGACGATGTCGTCGTCGTCCACGAGCACCGACACCGGGGCCTCGAGCTCGGCCGCAGCGAGCGCGAGGTCTCCGACGCGCCGGGCGCCCAGCGAGTCGGCGGCCACCCCTGAGACCTCGACGTCGACGGGGTGGCCAGCTGCGATCGCGTGGTGGAGCGTCGGGATCCGTCGTGGTTCGACGGCGACCACGCGCGCGCGTCCCCGCACCGAGGCGGCGACCCCGGCGTAGAGCCCGCCGCCTCCCACGGCGACGACGAGGGTGTCGATGCCCGGCTCGTCGTCGAGGACCTCCTCGGCGAGGGTGCCTGCCCCGGCCGCCACCTCCGGCTGGTCGTAGGCGTGGGCGTACGCCGCTCCGACCTCCTGGGCGAACTCGAGCGCGGCCTGCTGCGCCTCGGCGTACTCGGTGCCGACCAGGCGCACGTCGGCGCCGTAGCGCCGAATGCGTTGGACCTTCACCGCCGGCGCGGTCTCCGGGACGAACACGGTCGCGCGGACGCCGAGCTCGCGGGCGGCGTAGGCCTGGGCCAGGCCGGCGTTGCCGCCGGACGCCACCACCACGCCGGCGTCACCGAGCTCGCCGCGCTCGATCGCCACGAGCTGGCGGTTGAAGGCGCCGCGGGTCTTGAACACCCCGCAGTGCTGGAGGTGCTCGCACTTGACCCACAGGTCGTCGGAGTCCGACGGCGCCAGCAGGGGAGTCCGGCGCACGCGGCCGGCGATCCGCTCGCCAGCAGCCAGGACGTCGTCGCGGGTGATCGTCACGGCACCAGTATCCGGGTCGTCACCGAGGGCGAGAGGTGGGTGGAGGACCTCGGCCACGTCGATCAGGAGGACGGGTCGGGCACGGGCCCGAAGACCTGGTTGCAGGTCCAGCCTGCGCAATCGACCAGGTCGGTGCGTCGCAGCTCGAGCGCGGCCCGGACCTCGGCGTAGTCCGGGTCGTCGACGAGGTTGACCGTCTCGTCGGGATCGAGCAGCCGGTCGTAGAGGAACCCGTCGACCCCGTCGGTGCCGTAGAGGTAGCGCTCGGTGCGCACGCCGCGGTGCGACCAGCCGTTCCCCAGGGTGCGGCCGGTCTGGATGAGGGTGGTGTCGCGGAAGGTCTGCTCCTCCCCACGCAGCGTCGGCGCGAGGGAAGCGCCGTCGACCAGCCACTGCGGGGACACGTCGGTCAGCGCGGCGAAGGTGGCCGGCAGGTCGACGAGGGTCACCGGCAGCGCGGAGGTCGAGCCGGGCTCGATGCCGGGGCCGCGCACCAGCAGCGGCACCTGGAGCGCCTCGTCGGTCAGCACGTCCTTGCCGACGAAGCGGTGCTCACCGAGGGAGTAGCCGTTGTCGGAGGTGAACACGACGTAGGTGTCGTCGAGCACGCCCTGCTCCTCGAGGGTCTGCACCAGCGAGCCGACGGCGCGGTCCACGGACTGGAGCGAGCGGAGGCGGGCGGTGTTCTCCTCGGCGATCTCCTCACGGGAGACGGGGGCGAGCCGACGCAGGTAGGCCGGCTGGTCGCTCACGTCGGCCTCGTTGAAGGCGGGGGAGTCGAAGGCAGAGGGCCGCTGGTCGGTGAACAGGTCGCGGTCCCGCGGCTCGGCCGGCGGCAGGCCGCGACCGCCCTCGGCGGCGATCCGGTAGTGGGGCGCCAGGTGCCAGGCGTAGACGACGAACGGGTCGCCGCTGGCGGCGAAGTCGCGGATGTCGGCGTTCGTGCGCTCCTCGATGACCGACGTGACGTAGCTGTCGGTGAAGCGTTCGGGATCGCCGTCACCGCTCATCGTGAAGTCGACGTAGTCGTAGACGCCGCGGGTGAGCGCGTTCCAGTGCGTCCAGCCGGCAGGGCGTACGTCGCCGGGGTGGTAGCCGTTGAGGAACTTGCCCACGAAGCCGGTGCGGTAGCCGCTGTCACGGAACCACGAGCTGGCCTCCTGCGTGGGGTCGAGCGCGCTGAAGCCGCCGTGGACGCCGCGGTTGTGCTGCACTCCGTTGTTCTGCGCGTACTGCCCGGTGGCCAGCTGCGCCCGGGCCGGGCAGCACAGCGGGTGCGGCGAGATCGCGTCGGTGAACTCCATGCCCTCGTCCGCGAGGAGGCGCCGTGTGATCGGCATGTGGTCGAGGTCGTCGTCGCGCATGTCGTCGGTGAGGACGAAGACGATGTTGGGGCGGGCCGCGGCACCGGGCGCCTGGGTCGTCTGGACCATGCGGACCGACTCCGAGCCGCGCGCTCCGCCGTCGGAGGCCGTCACCGTGGCGAGGGTGGCGACGAGCACCACCAGGAGTGCAGCAGTCACCGACTGTGCCCACGATCGCATCTGTGCCATTCCCCCGCCGGGACCGTCTCGGTCCTGTGTCTCGCCCCACGTGTGGGGGCCACAGTAGGGCGGGCGGGGGCGCCTCCCCAAAGCGACACGACGACTGGGGCGAAGACGGCTGCGGCCGCTAGTCTGAGGACTCGCCGACGCCGATGCCACTGCCCAGAAGGAACCCACGCGCCGACCATGGACGACAGTCAAAGTCCCCGCACGACCGCACTGAACGACCGGTGCGCGTCGTGACCCCCCTCCTCCTGCTCCTGCTGTCGCTGGCCCTCGTGGCCGCCTGCGGACTCTTCGTGGCCGCGGAGTTCTCCTTCGTGACCGTGGACCGGCCGAGCGTCGAGCGCGCCGCTGCCGAGGGCGACGAGGGCGCGCGCGGTGTGCAGCTGGCCCTGCGGTCGCTGTCCACACAGCTCTCCGGCGCCCAGGTCGGCATCACGGTCACCAACCTGGCGATCGGCTTCCTCGCCGAGCCCGCGATCTCCGACCTCATCGACGGTCCGCTCGCCGCTGCCGGCACGCCCGACTCCGTGGTCACGCCCCTGTCGCTGGCCCTGGGCCTCGCGCTCGGCACCGTCGTGACGATGATCTTCGGCGAGATGGTGCCCAAGAACATCGCCATCGCGCGCCCGCTGCAGACCGCCCGCACCACGCAGGGCTTCATGCGCGGCTTCACCGCGCTCACCAAGCGCCCGATCCGGGTGCTGAACGGCTCGGCCAACTCGATCGTGCGGCGACTCGGCATCGAGCCGCAGGAGGAGCTGCGCTCCGCGCGCAGCTCGCAGGAGCTGGCCTCCCTCGTGCAGCGCTCGGCCGACCAAGGCACTCTCGACGCCGACACCGCGGAGCTGATGGAGCGCTCGGTCGAGTTCGGCACCCGCACCGCGGGCGAGATCATGACGCCCCGGGTGCGCACCACCACGGTGGAGGACGGTGACCGGGTGTCCTCGATCATCGAGCTGGCGCGCCAGACCGGTCACTCCCGCTTCCCGGTGCTCGACGCCGAGGATGCCGTCGTCGGGACCGTGCACGTCAAGCACGCCGTCGCGGTGCCGGTCCACGAGCGCGCGACGACGCGGATCAAGCACGTCATGGTGCGTCCGGTCGTCGTGCCCGACAGCCTGCGCCTCGACCCGCTCCTCGCCCTGCTGCGCCAAGACGGTTTCCAGATGGCCATCGTGCTCGACGAGTACGGCGGCCACGCCGGCATCGTGACCCTCGAGGACGTCGTCGAGGAGATCGTCGGCGACATCTCCGACGAGCACGACCGCCTCGGCGCGCGCATCCGCCAGCGCCGCGACGGCAGCTGGACGCTGTCGGGCCTGCTGCGCCCCGACGAGGTCGAGGACGTCACCGACGTCGAGCTCCCCGACCACGAGGACTACGACACGATCGCCGGTCTGGTGATGCGCGAGCTCGGCAAGATCCCCGCGCCCGGCGACCGCGTCGAGCTGCCCGTGCCCGACCGCAGTGAGCCGCACGAGCCGCGTGAGCGGCTGGTGACGCTCACCGTGGAGCGGATGGACGGACTGCGCATCGACCGCATCGAGCTCCGCATCGTCCACACCGCGGAGCTTGCGAGCCAGCAGGGGGCCTCCGATGAACAGTGACCTCTTCGGCGTCGGTCTGGCCGTCGTCCTGCTCGCCCTCAACGCCTTCTTCGTGGGCGCCGAGTTCGCGCTGCTCGCGGCCCGGCGCAGCCAGATCGAGCCGCTGGCCCAGGAGGGCTCGCGCGCGGCACGCACCACGCTCCGTGCCATGGAGAACGTCTCGCTCGTCATGGCCGGCGCCCAGCTCGGCATCACCGTCTGCTCGCTGGGCCTCGGCGCCATCGGCGAGCCGGCCGTCGCCCACCTGCTGGAGCCCCTGTTCCACGCGGCACGGGTGCCCGACGACCTGCTCCACCCGGTCTCCTTCGTCGTGGCGATGTCGATCGTCGTCTACCTCCACGTGGTCCTGGGCGAGATGGTCCCGAAGAACATCGCCCTCGCCGGCGCCGACCGCGCCGCGATGGTGCTGAGCCCGCCGATGATGGTGATCGTGACGGTGCTCCGACCGGTCATCGCCGGCATGAACATGGTCGCCAACGCAGTGCTCCGCCTGCTGCGCATCGAGCCCAAGGACGAGGTCCACTCGAGCTTCACGCGCGAGGAGGTCGCGGCGCTGGTCGAGGAGTCGCGCGGCGAGGGCATGATCGAGGCGGACGAGTACGACCGCCTCGCGGGCGCGCTCGGCTTCACCGAGAAGTCGGTGGCCTCGATCGTGATGACGCCCGATGGCCTCGCGACCGTGGCACCCGGTTCGACGGTCGCCGATGTCGAGGCCCTGTGCGCTGCGACCGGCTTCAGCCGGTTCCCGGTCGCCGCCGCGGACGGCACGCTGCTGGGCTACCTCCACATCAAGGACGCGCTCGAGTCCGACGACGACAAGCGCTCCCGGGTCATCGAGGACAAGTGGATCCGCCCCTTCGCCTCGGTGCACCCCGACGACCTGCTCCACGACGCACTCGAGAGCCTGCAGGCCAAGGGCGCGCACATGGCGCGCGTGGTGCAGCGCGACGGTGCGGTCATCGGGCTCGTCACGCTCGAGGACGTCCTCGAGGAGCTGGTCGGCGAGATCCGCGACGCCGCGCACCACGACGTGTCCACCGTCGACGCCACCTGAGTGCTGGATAGGGTCTGAGCGTGTCCGAGGAAGCGTCCCGCGTCTGGACCGTGCCCAACATCATCAGTCTGGTGCGGCTCGCCGGTGTGCCCCTGTTCCTCTGGCTCGTGCTCGGACCCGAGGCGGACGCGATCGCGCTCGTCGTGCTGATGGTGGCCGGCTTCACCGACTTCCTCGACGGCTGGCTGGCCCGCCGGCTCGACCAGTACTCCCGGCTCGGGGAGATCCTCGACCCGGTCGCGGACCGGCTCTACATCCTCGCCGTCGTCATCGGCCTCTACATGCGCGACATCATCCCGTGGTGGGTGGCGCTCGCCCTCCCGCTGCGCGACCTCCTCCTGTGGGGCCTGGTTCCGATCCTGCGCACCCGGGGCTTCTCCGCGCTGCCGGTGCACTTCCTCGGCAAGGCGGCCACCTTCAACCTGCTCTACGCCTTCCCCCTGCTCCTCCTCGGTGAGGGCGACGGCGTCGTCGCCACCCTCGCGCGCAACTTCGGCTGGGCCTTCGCGTGGTGGGGGATCGGCCTCTACTGGTGGGCCGGGGTGCTCTACGCCTGGCAGGTGCGCACGCTCCTGCGCGACACACCACGGCGTACGTCGCCGGCGACCGATCATGGCTGAGCCGCGCCTGCAGGGCGGACGGACCACCGGGGAGGACGCCCGGCGGCTTCCCGACCACGTGACCACGCCGCTGCTCTCCCTGATCACCGCCCGTTCGATGGACGAGGACTACGCCCACGTCGCCCAGAAGCGAGCAGCTGCCGGCCTGGAGCCGGCTCCGGGGCGGCCGCGCCCGCACTGGACGAGCATCGCGGCCGTGGCGCTGCTCGGGGTGATGGCCGCCGTCGTCGCGGCTCAGACCGACCGGCAGGCGCCCGTCGACGAGCTCAGCCGGGCGGCACTGATCGAGCAGATCGAGCGTCGCAGCGACACCCTCGACGCCCTCCAGGGGCAGGTCGGTGAGCTGACCCGGTCCAACGCCGAGGCAGCCGTCAACAGCACCCGCACCCAGGGCCAGCTCGACGACATCCAGACGAGGCTGCGACGCGTCGAGCTGGTCACCGGCTTCTCCGCCGCCCGCGGCCCCGGGGTGCGCCTGACGGTGCAGAACCGACCCGACGTCGACGTCAACGACGAGATCCGCGACGAGGACCTGGCGTTCCTGGTCGACGGGCTCTTCGCGGCCGGCGCCGAGGCGGTCGCCGTCAACGACCAGCGGATCAACCTCCTGGGTGGGATCCGCAACACCGGCCGCGCCATCCACGTCAACGGTCGCCCGGTCAACCCCCCGTACGTCATCTCGGCCATCGGCGACCCGCAGACCCTCCAGGCGCGCCTGCTCCAGACGAGCCAGGGGCAGGAGTGGTTCAATCGCGTGAACTTCTACGGATTCGTCTACGAGCCGGAGAATGTCGACGACATCCGCCTGCCCGCTGCGCGCGAGCGTGTGCTGCGTGATGTGATCGAGCTCAACGCCGACCCGGACGGCGTACAGGATGGAGGGGGGAGCGCGCCGTGATAGCCGCCCTTGGCCTGCTCATCGGCATCCTCGTGGGGCTCGTGTTCGCCCCCGACGTGCCGCTGAGCCTGCAGAACTACCTCCCCATCGCGGTGGTGGCTGCGCTCGACGCCGTCTTCGGTGGGCTGCGGGCCTACCTCGACGGGATCTTCGACGACAAGGTCTTCGTGGTCTCGTTCGTCAGCAACGTGGTGATCGCGGCCGCGATCGTCTACCTCGGGGACCAGCTCGGAGTGGGCGCCCAGCTCACCACGGGCGTGGTCGTGGTGCTCGGCATCCGCATCTTCTCCAACGTCGCCGCCATCCGGAGGCACGTCTTCCATGCCTGAGCAGGAGCCCGCCCCGACACAGGAGGACGCCGGGTCCGACCCGGGGCGCGACCGGCTGCGGGGGGCGCTCACCCGCCCCTCGGGCCGACAGGCGGTGGTGGCGGTGCTGCTCGCGGTCCTCGGGTTCGCCGTCGTGGTGCAGGTGCGCGACACCCAGGCCAACGACACCTACGCCGGGCTCCGCGAGAGCGAGCTGATCCAGGTGCTCGACGGACTGACCGGCACCGCCGAGCGGGCCCGCCGCGAGGTCGAGCGCCTCGAGAGCCGCCGCGACGAGCTGCGCGACGAGAGCACGCGACGTTCGGCGGCGCTCGACGAGGCCGAGCAGCGGGTGCGCACCCTCAACATCATCGCCGGGCTGGTGCCTGTCACAGGGCCCGGCCTGCGGGTGACGATCACGGAGTCGACGACCCGGGTGAGCGTCGGCTCGCTGCTCGACACCGTGCAGGAGCTGCGTACGGCGGGCGCGGAGGCGATCGAGCTCAACAACTCCGTCCGACTCGGCGCCGACAGCCACTTCGAGGACGGGATCGGCGGCATCGAGCTCGACGGCCAGCTGCTCGAGCCGCCCTACGTCCTGGAGGTGATCGGCGACGTCCACGTCCTGCGCACCGCCCTGACCTTCTCCACCGGACCGGTCGAGACGCTGCAGACCCTCGACGGCGCCGCGGTGCGCATCGAGGAGCTCGAGCAGGTCGAGATCATGAGTGTCCGCGAGCCCACCCGACCTGACTATGCGGAGTTCAGCGAAGGCCAGTAGCCTGCCGGGCAGTCCGCCGCGGCATCCGAACCGGCATCCAGCACCAGACAGCTCGAGGAGTCCCACGTGTATCCGGAGAACCTGAAGTACACCAGCGAGCACGAGTGGGTGCGCACCCCCGGCGACTCAGAGGGATCGGTGCGCGTCGGCATCACCGACTTCGCGCAGGACGCGCTCGGCGACATCGTCTACGTCTCGCTGCCGCAGGTCGGCGACGCGGTGACGGCAGGGGAGACCTGCGGGGAGCTCGAGTCGACCAAGTCGGTCAGCGACCTCTATGCACCGGTCACCGGCGAGGTCGTCGCCGTGAACTCCTCGCTCGACTCCACCCCCGAGCTGGTCAACAGCGACCCCTACGAGGCCGGCTGGCTGTTCGAGGTGAGCGTCGGTGACGCCGCCCAGGTCGAGGGCCTGATGGACTCCGCCGCCTACCAGGCCAGCCTCGCAGGCTGAGCCGTCCGCCGACCCACCGCCACCGTCCCTGATCGTTCCCGCGTGCCATCGCGGGGCTGATAGGTTCGGAACAACCGTCAACCTCAACCCTCGGCTGAGGGTTGGGTGTCGATCCGCCGAGGAGCCCCCATGCCGTTCTGCACCGCCTGTGGCAAGCAGAACCCCGACGACGCCCGCTTCTGTGCCCAGTGCGGCACCAAGCTGCTCGTCGGGGAAGACACCGGGTCCAGCCCGGTCGAGTCCACCGCGACGATCACCTTCGGCGTGCCCGACCAGCGCGAGTCCTCCGACCGCCAGCTGAGCCCGGTGGACGCCGCCGCCGTCGACGCCCTCCCCGAGGGCCACGCGCTGCTGGTCGTGCAGCGCGGGCCGAGCGCCGGCAGCCGCTTCCTCCTCGACACCGACGTGGTCGGCGCGGGCCGTCACCCCGACAGCGAGATCTTCCTCGACGACGTCACCGTGTCGCGCCGGCACGCGGAGTTCCGACGCTCCGGCGCCGGCTACAGCGTCAGCGACGTGGGCAGCCTCAACGGCACCTACGTCAACCGCGACCGCATCGACTCCGTCGAGCTCAACGACGGCGACGAGGTCCAGATCGGCAAGTACCGCCTGGTGTTCTTCTCCTCCCACCCGAACAGCTGACCGGTGAGTGCCCCGACGCCCTCGGCATCGAGTCGCGGCGCCCGCTTCAACATCGGGCAGGTCCTCGACCAGCTGCGGCCGGACTTCCCCGGGGTGACGATCCCCAAGATCCGCTTCCTGGAGGACCAGGGCCTGGTCAAGCCGGAGCGCACGGCCGCGGGCTACCGCAAGTTCTCCGGCGACGACGTCGCCCGGCTGCGCTACATCCTGCTGATGCAGCGCGACCACTACCTCCCGCTCAAGGTCATCGGCGACCACCTCGACGCCATCGACCGGGGCCTGGAGCCCCCGGCCATCGAGTCGGTCGTCCCGCGGGTGCCGAAGGTGGCGCTCAGCTCCGACGGCCTGCCCAGCCCGGAGTCGTTCCGCCGCAGCAGCGACCTGCGGCTCTCGCGCCGTGAGCTGCTGAAGGTCGCCGACATCTCCGAGGACCTGCTCTCGCAGCTCGAGCAGTACGGCCTGGTGAGCGCCCGCACCGGGACCGGGCACTTCGACAGCGACGCCCTCGTGGTGGCGCAGACCGCCCGGGAGCTCGCCGACTTCGGCTTCGAGCCGCGGCACCTGCGGGCCTTCAAGACCGCTGCCGACCGCGAGGTCGGGCTGGTGCAGCAGGTGGTCGCACCCCTGGCGCGGGGTCGGGACGCCGCAGCGCGCGGGCGTGCAGAGGACGCGACGTCCGAGATCGCGGCGCTCTCCGTACGCCTCCACGCCACGCTGGTGAAGGTCGGCCTCGACCGCGGCTGAGCCCGGCCCGACCGGATCAGGGGACCTGAGTAGGGTGGGGGCATGCGCGAAATGGACGTCGTCGGAGTCCGCGTCGAGATGCCCTCCAACCAGCCGATCGTGCTCCTGCGCGAGGTCACGGGGGAGCGGTACCTCCCGATCTGGATCGGAGCCGTCGAGGCCACGGCCATCGCCTTCGCGCAGCAGGGCGTCACGCCGCCGCGCCCGTTGACGCACGACCTGATGCGCGACGTGCTCGAGGCGACGGGCCAGCGCCTCGACGAGGTGCGCATCGTCGACATGCAGGACGGCATCTTCTTCGCCCAACTGGTCTTCGACGGTGGCGCGGAGGTCGGGGCCCGTCCCTCGGACTCGATCGCCCTCGCCCTGCGCACCGGGACCCGGATCGTGTGCGCCGAGGCCGTGCTGGAGGAGGCCGGACTCGCGGTGCCTGCCGAGCAGGAGGACGAGGTCGAGCGCTTCCGCGAGTTCCTCGACCACGTGTCACCCGACGACTTCGAGGAAGCGCCCTGATCGAGCGCCGCCCCGCGTCTCGACCATGACCCTCAACCTGAGGATGAGGGTTGCGACACGCCGCTCGGTGGATGGACAAGCCGAACTCCCGGGCTTACCTTGAACTGTCTCTGTTGTAACTCCACCGTTGTGGTTGTCGGCCCCGGCCGACTCCGGGCGGGCCCTTCCCCCAGGAGTTACCGCTCAGCGGAGGAACTGACCTGGAGGGTCACTGTGGCTAGCAACGAGAACGAGCAGGGCGCCGACGCCGCCAGGATCAAGGCTGCGGCGGAGGCCGCCGAGGTTGCCGAGGAGCAGGGTCTGCTCTTCGGCGACGACGTCTCGCCGCTGCCCAGCGACACCGGCTACCGCGGACCGACCGCCTGCAGCGCCGCCGGGATCACCTACCGCCAGCTCGACTACTGGGCCCGCACCGGTCTCGTCGAGCCGAGCGTGCGTGGTGCAGCCGGCTCCGGTTCCCAGCGTCTCTACTCCTTCCGCGACATCCTGATCCTCAAGGTCGTCAAGCGCCTGCTCGACGCCGGGATCTCGCTGCAGCAGATCCGTACGGCGACCGCGCACCTGCGCGAGCGCGGCACCGACGACCTGACCCGCGTCACCCTGATGAGCGACGGCGCCTCGGTCTACGAGTGCACCAGCAACGACGAGGTCATCGACCTGCTCCAGGGCGGGCAGGGCGTCTTCGGCATCGCCATCGGCGGCGTGTGGCGCGAGATCGAGGGCACCCTCGCCGAGCTGCCCAGCGAGCGCACCGCCGGCGAACCTGCCGCGCCGGTCGCGGGCGACGAGCTCGCCGCGCGTCGTGCCGCCCGCCAGACCGGCTGACCCCGCACGTCACGACCCTCCGACGAGGCCGCCCGGACGTCCGGGCGGCCTCGCCCATTTAGCCCACCTTCGGCATGGGTCTGTCGGCGGACCGGGTTAGACTGCTGCTCGCCGACATCCCGTGCGGGAGAGTCACCACGGCCGGTCCACGGACCGGCCGGTGTGCGCCGAAGGGGCAATTCCTCCCCGGAACCTCTCAGGCACCCGGACCGCACGGGTTGGCACTCTGGAGGCCACCGGGCCGACAGAGGGGGAGGCCCCACTGAAGCGACCTCAGGGAGCCCCCGTGCCGGACGCCACCCCCACCACCAGCGACGCGACCTCCCTCGGTGAGTTCGTCGCCCGCCACATCGGCCCCGACGACACGGGAGTCGCGCACATGCTCGAGGCCGTCGGCCACGACTCGCTCGAGGCGCTGATGACGTCCGCGGTCCCCGGTGGCATCCGCACCGCCGCGTCGCTCGACCTGCCGGCCCCCCTCGACGAGGAGGCGACGGCACGGGCGTTGCGCACCCTCGCCTCGCAGAACCGCCCTGCCGAGGCCATGATCGGCCTGGGCTACCACGCGACGATCACCCCGGCGGTGATCCGACGCAACGTGCTCGAGGACCCGTCCTGGTACACCGCCTACACGCCCTACCAGCCCGAGATCTCCCAGGGGCGCCTCGAGGCCCTGCTGAACTTCCAGACCGTGGTCGCGGACCTCACCGGGCTGCCGACGGCGAACGCCTCGTTGCTCGACGAGGGCACTGCCGCGGCCGAGGCCATGACCCTCGTACGCCGTGCGCAGCGCAATGCCACCGGCCCCTTCGTCGTGGACGCCGACGCCCTCCCGCAGACCATCGACGTCGTGCGCACCCGCGCGGAGGGGATGGGCAT
The DNA here is from genome assembly GCF_021083185.1 of Nocardioides furvisabuli. Taxonomy (GTDB): domain Bacteria; phylum Actinomycetota; class Actinomycetes; order Propionibacteriales; family Nocardioidaceae; genus Nocardioides; species Nocardioides furvisabuli. The sequence goes on from NZ_JAIGQB010000010.1 coordinate 14,009, forward strand.
CGAGGTCGTCGTCACCGACCTCGCAGGCGGCCTGCCCGAGGGCCCGGTCAGCGGTGTCCTGGTCCAGTACCCCGGTGCGTCCGGCGCGGTCGTGGATCCCCGACCGGTGATCGACGCGGTGCACGAGCGTGGCGGGCTGGCCGTGGTGGCGGCCGACATCTTGTCGCTGGCCCTGCTCGAGGCGCCCGGGACCATGGGAGCGGACGTCGTGGTGGGCTCGTCGCAGCGCTTCGGCGTGCCCCTCTTCTACGGCGGGCCGCACGCAGGGTTCATGTCGGTCTCTGTGGGTCTGGAGCGCCACCTGCCCGGGCGCCTGGTCGGCGTCTCGGTCGACGCGGAGGGCCGTCGCGCCTACCGCCTGGCCCTCCAGACGCGCGAGCAGCACATCCGTCGCGACAAGGCCACCTCCAACATCTGCACCGCCCAGGTGCTGCTCGCCGTCGTGGCGTCGATGTACGCCGTCTACCACGGGCCCGACGGGCTGCGCCGGATCGCGCAGCGCACCCACGCCCACGCCGACCGGATCGCCGGAGCCCTGCGCGCGGACGGCGTCGAGATCGTCAACGACACGTGGTTCGACACGCTCACCGTGGCCGTGCCCGGTCGGGCCGACGAGGTCGTGGCGGCGGCTCGCACCGTGGGCCTGCACCTGCGGCTGATCGACGCCGACCATGTCGGTGTCTCGACCTCGGAGCGCACCAGCCCCTCGACGGTGGCCGCCGTCCTGCGCGCCTTCGGTGTCGCGGCGAACGGCGACGAGACGGCCGAGGGCCTGCCGGCCGACCTGCACCGCACCACCGAGTTCCTCACCCACGAGGTCTTCAACTCCCACCACAGCGAGACGCAGATGCTGCGCTACCTCGCCCGGCTCTCGGGCCGCGACTACGCCCTGGACCGCGGCATGATCCCGCTGGGCTCGTGCACCATGAAGCTCAACGCGACGACCGAGATGGAGCCGGTGAGCCTGCCCGGCTTCGCGGACCTGCACCCCTTCGCCCCGGCGCAGGACGCCACCGGCTACCGCGAGCTCGTCGACGACGTCGAGGGCTGGCTCGCCGAGGTCACCGGCTACGACAAGGTCTCGGTGCAGCCCAACGCGGGCTCGCAGGGCGAGCTGGCGGGCCTGCTCGCGATCCGCGGCTACCACCTCGCCAACGGCGACGCCGGTCGTGACATCTGCCTGATCCCGTCGTCGGCGCACGGCACCAACGCCGCGTCGGCGGTGATGGCCGGGATGAAGGTCGTGGTCGTGAAGGCCTCCGACGACGGTTCGGTCGACCTCGACGACCTGCTCGCCAAGTGCGAGCTGCACGCCGACACGCTCGCCGCGATCATGGTCACCTACCCCTCGACCCACGGGGCCTACGAGGACTCCATCACCGACCTGTGCAAGATCGTGCACGACCACGGGGGCCAGGTCTACGTCGACGGCGCCAACCTCAACGCTCTGCTCGGCTACGCACGTCCCGGTGAGTTCGGTGGCGACGTGTCGCACCTCAACCTCCACAAGACCTTCTGCATCCCGCACGGCGGCGGCGGTCCCGGCGTCGGCCCCGTCGCCGTACGCGCCCATCTCGCGCCCTACCTGCCCTCACACGCGTGGCACCCCGAGGCGGCCAAGCGCGCGGGCATCGGCCCCATCAGCGCAGCGCCCTACGGCTCGGCCGGCATCCTGCCGATCAGCTGGGCCTACATCCGGATGATGGGCGCCGAGGGCCTGACCCGCGCGACGGCCGTGGCCGTGCTCTCGGCCAACTACATCGCCCACCGGCTGAACGACCACTTCCCGGTGCTCTACCGCGGGCACGGCGACCTCGTGGCGCACGAGTGCATCCTCGACCTGCGCGGCATCACCAAGGCCAGCGGCGTCACGGTGGACGACGTGGCCAAGCGCCTGGTCGACTACGGCTTCCACGCCCCGACCATGTCGTTCCCTGTCGCCGGGACGCTGATGGTGGAGCCGACCGAGTCCGAGGACCTGGCCGAGATCGACCGGTTCTGCGACGCGATGATCGCCATCCGTGGAGAGATCGCGCGGGTCGAGGCGGGGGAGTGGACGCCGGAGGACTCCCCGCTGCGCCACGCCCCCCACACCGCCCGCGCCCTCGTCGGGGAGTGGGACCGCAGCTACTCGCGCGAGGTCGCGGTCTTCCCGCAGGGCATCGACCCCGACAAGTACTGGCCGCCCGTCGCCCGCATCGACCAGGCCTACGGCGACCGCAACCTGGTCTGCGCGTGCCCGCCGCCGGAGGCGTTCGCGCAGGACTGAGCCGCGGGCGAGGCCCACGTCGTAGGGTCGGCCGCGTGAGCGATCAACGGCAGCGCCTCCTCGACGTCGCGCAGGCCGAGGGCCGGCTGACCTCCGTGGTGGGTGCGGTCTTCGACCGCTACGGCGCGGTGTGGGCCGGCGGCGCCGGTGACGCGCCCGGCCTCGACGGGCAGTACCGGATCGGTTCCATCACCAAGACGATGACGGCCGTCCTGGTCCTGCAGGCGCGTGACGCCGGACTGCTGGACCTCGACGACCGGCTCGGCGACCACCTCGGTGACGTCGGCTACGGCGAGGTGAGCATCCGGGACGTCCTGGCGCACACCTCCGGCATGCAGAGCGAGCCCCGGGGGCCGTGGTGGGAGCGCACCCGCGGGAGCGACTTCGGCGCACTCGCCGCAGCCAACCGCGGCGACGGGAGGGTCGCAGGCACGGGTGAGTGGTTCCACTACTCCAACCTCGGCTACGGCCTGCTCGGCGAGGTGGTCGCCCGCCGCCTCGGCGCCCCGTGGCGGGTCCTCGTCGCGGAACGGCTCCTGCGGCCGCTGGCCATGCGCGCCACGTCGTACCTCCCGCGTCCGGGCGCGCAGCCGGGCTGGAGCGTCGACCACTTCACCGGCATCCGCGTCCACGAACCGTTGACCGACACCGGCGCGATGGCGCCGGCCGGCCAGCTGTGGTCGACCCTGGCCGACCTCGTCACCTGGGGCCAGCTGCTGGGCGGTGCGCGCCCTGACGTCCTCGCCGACGCGTCGCTGGCCGAGATGCAGCGGCCGGTGACCGACGACTACGGGCTCGGACTGATGCTCGGGCTGCACCCCGGCGGACGTCTGGTGGGCCACAACGGCTCGATGCCGGGTTTCATGGCTGCACTGCACGTCGACCCCGACAGCGGCATCGGCGCGGTCGTGCTGACCAACGCCACGACGGGCATCGACCCGCGGGAGCTCGCCGTGTCGCTCATCGAGGGCGATCCCGACGCCGACGAAGCCCGACCGGCACCCTGGCGTCCCACGCGTTCACTGCCGGGTGCGGTGCAGGGCGTGCCGGGGGTGTGGTTCTGGGGCAACACGGCGTACGACGTGCGCTGGCACAACGACGGCCTCGAGCTCCGGGCCATGGCGCGCGGCAACGTCGTCACGGACCGCTTCGCGGTCGTCGACGGCACGCTCGTCGGCGTGAGGGGCTACCACCGCGGCGAGCGGCTCGACGTCGTACGCCGTCCGGACGGCACGATCCGCAACCTCGAGTGCGCGACCTTCGTCTACACCCGGGTGCCCTACGACCCCGAGGTGGAGATCCCCGGCGGCCACCCGCGTCGGTAGACCCCGACACGTGCTCAGACGCCCTGCGACACGCTCGACATGTTGAAGTCCGGGATGCGCAGGGCCGGGGTGGCGGTGCGTGAGAAGTAGTCGTCGCCCCACTCGCGGCTGAAGCTCGGCACGGTCTCGGTGGCCGCGCTGAAGCGGTTGAGCAGGTCGACCGGGCTCTCGTTCCAGCGGAAGTTGTTGGCGGCGCCGATGATCTCGCCGTCCTCGACGACGTAGACCCCGTCGCGGGTGAGGCCGGTGAGGAGCATGGTCTGCGGGTCGACCTCACGGATGTACCACAGGCAGGTGAGCAGCAGGCCGCGTTGCACGCCCGTCACCATGTCGTCCATGCTGCCCGCACCGTCGCCGACCTCGAGGACGAGGTTGTCGATCATCGGGGTCACGGGCTGGCCCGTCATCGCGGCCGAGTGGCGGGTCTGGAGCAGGCCGGTGAGCAGCCCGTCGCGGATCCAGTCGGTGCGCTCGAGCAGCAGGCCGTTGTCGAAGACGGAGTCGGTGTTGTCGGAGGCGCCTGCGATGACGAAGGGCGCGCACTCCAGCCCGGGACGGGCGGGGTCGGAGAACAGGCTGACTCCCGGGGCTGCGACCTTGTCGCCGATGCGGGTGCCGCCACCACGGCGGCTGTAGACGGACTCGCCCTCGTGGGCCACGCGGGCGCCGGCGCCCCAGTAGGCGTCGATCATCAGGTCGGCGACCGAGGACGGCGGCAGGATCGTGTCGTAGCGCCCCGCGGGCAGGTCGATGCGGCGCTCGGCCCATCGCAGACGCTGCGCGACCGTGGCGGCCATCGCGGCAGCATCGACGTCTCGGAAGTCGCGGGTCGCCCCACCCGTCCAGGCGCTGCGGGTCAGCGAGGTGTCCTTGCCGGTGCAGGCGTAGTGGCCGGTGGGCTGCACGTGGCGCAGCCGCAGCCCCCGGGTGGAGCCGAGGTAGGTGGTGGCGACGTCGTGGTTCACGAAGCCGTAGAGCAGGCGGTCCTCCGCGCTCGCCTCGCGGAACGCCTCGCCCAGGGCGGGCGCGAAGGCGTCGTAGACGCCGATGTCGGTGGTCTCCGGCTCCAGCTCCCAGAGGGGGGAGGTCAGGTCGGAGACCAGCTCGCCGGCGTCCTCGGCGGGCGAGCCGGCTCGCGCGGCGGCGTCGGCGCCCTGCACCAGTGCGGTGACCTGGTCGGTGGTGGAGGCGCTGCCGGAGACCGAGCCGGTCGCGACGCCGCCGGTGACGGAGGCGAAGCTGATCACGGTGACCGAGACCTCGGTCATCACGCCGTTGGTGGTCAGCGTGTTGTTGGCCCAGCGCAGGTTGGCGCTGGTGACGTCGCGGACGATCGCGATGCAGTCGTCGGCGGTCGAGGTCGCGAGCGCGTGCTCGACGAGCTCCTGTGCGGTGGTCCTCATCAGTGGCCTGCCTCGTCGATGGTGTTCAGGATGTTGACGCCGCGGAAGAGCGCCGACGGGCAGCCGTGGCTCACCGCCGCCACCTGGCCGGGCTGGGCCTTGCCGCAGTTGAACGCACCGCCGAGCACCCAGGTGTCGTGCCCTCCCACGGCCTCCATCGAGCCCCAGAAGTCGGTGGTCGTGGCCTGGTAGGCGACGTCGCGGAGCATGCCGTCGAGCCGGCCGTCGGTGATCTTGTAGAACCGCTGGCCGGTGAACTGGAAGTTGAAGCGCTGCATGTCGATCGACCACGACTTGTCGCCGACGACGTAGATGCCGCGCTCGACGCGCGAGACGAGGTCGTCGGTGGCGAGGTCGTCGGTGCCGGGCATGAGCGACACGTTGGCCATCCGCTGGATCGGGATGTGGCCGGGGGAGTCGGCATAGGCGCAGCCGTTGGATCGACCGTCGTTCAGCTCGGGCTTCAGGTGCCCCATCGAGCGGTCGAGCTGGTATCCGACGAGGACGCCGTCGCGCACGATGTCCCAGGCCTGCGTCTGCACGCCCTCGTCGTCGTAGCCGACGGTGGCCAGGCCGTGCTCCTGGGTGCGGTCGCCGCGGACGTTCATCACCTCGGAGCCGTACTGCAACGTGCCGAGCTTGTCGTAGGTGGCGAACGACGTGCCGGCGTAGTTGGCCTCGTAGCCCAGCGCCCGGTCGAGCTCGGTCGCGTGGCCGATGGACTCGTGGATCGTGAGCCAGAGGTTGGACGGGTCGACCACCAGGTCGTAGGAGCCGGCCTCGACACTGGGCGCCTTGAGCTTCTCCGCGAGCAGCTCGGGGACCTCGGCCAGCTCGGAGTCCCAGTCCCAGTGGGCGCCGGAGAGGTATTCCCAGCCACGGCCGACCGGCGGGGCGATCGAGGCCATCGAGTCGAAGATGCCGGTCTCCGCGTCCTCCCCGGTGGCCTCGAACCCGGGCTGGAGGCGTACGCGCTGCTGCGTGGTGCGGGTGCCGGACAGGTCGGCGTAGTACTTGTTCTCCTGCACCTGCTGCAGGAAGGCGGTCGCGTGGGCGACCGCGCTGCTCGCGCGCAGGCGCTCGGTCCACTCGACGAGCAGATCGGCCTTGTCGCGGGTGGGGACGTCGAGCGGGTTGACGTCGTAGCCGGAGATCCAGGTGACGTCGTCGTGCACCGGCTCGGGGGCCAGCTCGACGGGGGTGGTGGTCATCGCCGCGGCCACGCGCGCCACGGCCACGGCCGTCTCGGCCAGGCGCCGCGCCTCGTCGTCGGTCAGCACCACGCCGGAGGCGAAGCCCCAGGCGCCGCCGTGGACCACCCGCACCGCGAACCCGAGGTCCTCGGCGTCGCTGGCGGTCTGGAGGTGGCCGTCGCGGGCGCCGAGGTACTGGTAGCGGTTGCGCTCGAAGCGGAAGTCCGCGTGGGTCGCACCCAGCTCCTGGGCCCTGGCCAGGGCGACGTCGCCGAGACGGCGGTGCGGCAGTTCGCTGAAGGTCGGGTCGAGCCCGGGCGCACTCATGGGAGCGAACCTATCCGAGCCACGGCCGGCGCTACGACCGGCTCAGGCCAGCTCCAGCGTCGTACGGCTGCCGGTGCGGCCTCGGTGCACGCGCAGCTGGGTGGGGATGCGGGTCTGGAGCTCGGGCACGTGGCTCACCACGCCGACCACCCGGCCCCCGTCGCGGAGCGTGTCGAGGGTGTCCATGACGTCCTCCAGCGTCTCGGAGTCGAGCGATCCGAACCCCTCGTCTACGAAGAGGGTCTCGAGGTCGGTGCCGCCGGCCTCCTCGGTGATCACGTCGGCCAGGCCGAGGGCGAGGGCGAGGGAGACCACGAAGGTCTCCCCGCCGGACAGGGTCGCGGGGTCGCGGTCGTCACCGGTCCAGTCGTCGCGCACGACCAGGCTCAGGCCGCCACGTGTCTCGCCCGCACCGCGCTGCCCGGTGTGGACGAGGGAGTAGCGCTGGTCGCTCATCGTGGACAGCCGCAGGTTGGCCGCCTCCACGACCTGGCCGAGTCGGTGGGCGAGGACGTAGGCCGACAGCCGCATCTGGAGGCGGTTGTCGGGGTGCTTGCCCTCGACCATCGCGGCCAGGTCGGTGACCAGCTCGAGATCGTCGCGCACGGGGGTCCACGCCGCGAGGGCGACCTCCACCTCGTCGGCGAGCCCGCGAAGACGACGGCCGCGGTCGCGCAGGCTCATGTCGCGGTGGCGTTCCGCGGCGGCGGCCTCCTTCGCGCGGTGATGGGCCTGGGCCAGCGCCTCCAGGTCGGGCGGGTCGGCCGCAGCGGAGCGCACGAGGTCCTCGTCGGTCAGGAGCTCGGCGACCCGGGCGGCCTCCCGCTCGTGGCGCTCGACGAGGCGTTGGAGCTCGGCCACGTCGTCGTCGGACAGCCAGGACGCGGCGGCGGCCGTCGAGGAGTCGAACCCGGCGCGCCCGGCCAGCTCGTCGGCCGCCTGCTGGGTGCTGGTGGCGGTGGCGTCCGCGCGGGAGACCTCGGCGGTGAGGTCGCCGATGCGTTGCGCCAGTGACTCCACCTGCTGGTGGAAGGTGGTCAGGGCATCGAGGTCGACGTCGTCGGCATCGGGCACGACGGCGGCGACCTGCTGTCGCAGCGCCTCGAGCCGGGAACCCAGTACTGCCGCCTCGGTGTCGTGCTGCGCGGTGGCGGCGACGAGCTCGTCGCGGGCGGCCGCGAGCGCGTCCTGCTCGGCACGCAGGGCGTCGACGCGTGCCTGGAGGGAGGGGAGGAGAGCTGCGTCGGCACGCGCCCGGTCCAGGCGTGCGAGCGCGGACTCCTCCTCGATCAACAGCTGCTCGACGGAGTCGCCCGACTCGGCCAGGGCGGCGGCGAGCTGGGACTCCAGGCCACGCACCTGCTGGGCGTGGGCCTCCACGACGACCTCGAGGTCGTCGACCTCGCGCCGGGCCTCTCGCTCGGCGGCCTCGTCGGGAGCACCGGGGGCGGGTGAAGCGAGGGAGGGGTGGTCGGCCGAGCCGCACACCGGGCAGCAGGCGCCTACGGCCAGCTTGCCGGCGATCTCGGCAGCCATGCCGTCGAGGCGCTGCTCGCGGATCTCCACGAGCGTCTCGCGGGCGAGGAGTCGGGTCTGCGCGGCCTCTGCGAGAGCGACCTCCGCCGTGACGAGCTGGGCGCCGATCGCCTCCGCAGAGCGAGCGGCGCGCAGCCGGACGCGGAGCACCTCGAGGTCGCGGGAGAGGGCCTCGGCCGTGACCACCGAGTCCTGGGCGGCGCCCAGCGGCACGAGCGCCTGCTCGAGCGCGGCGGGAACCTCGTCGGCACGCTCCTGCAGCTGTCGCAGTCGGGCCGCGGACTCCTCGCGCACCCGCTCCACCCGGGCCAGCTGTCGGGCGACGTCCACGGCCTGGCGCTGGAGGGGACGGACCCGGGCGATGTCGGTCAGGGCCCGGGTCGCGGCACGCCGGTGGTCCGCCACCTGCTGGTCGTCGAGGGACTCCTGCTCCAGCAGCTCGCGCAGGCGTCCACGAGCCTCAGCGGTCTGCTGCTCGAGGTCGTCGACGTCTCGGCGAGCCTGGATCGCGAGGTCGTGGAGCGGGCGGACCGCGCCGGCGCGCTGTGCCTTGTCGACGCGTCGCCGGCGACTCGCGTGCTCCGGCTCGGCGGCCTCCACGGCGGCGTGGGCGCGGCGGGCGGCGGCGTACGTCGCGCGGAGTCCCGCCAGCTCGATCCCGGCAGCCGACGCCTCGGACGCGGCCACCTCCTCCGCAGAGGCGTTCTCGACGGCGATCGCCTGCTCCACCGATGCGGTGACCGCGGCCTCGCTCAGCCCCCGCAGCCAGTCCTGGAGTGCGGTGGGATCGGCGGACCAGTCGTCCGGAGCCTGGTCGTCGGCGACCTCGCTCACCCGGCTGACGAGGTCCGCGACCGCGCGGTGGTGCGCGTCGCCCGTGCGGCGCAGCTCGATCCGCCGGTCGCGCAGCCAGCGCTCGGTGCGGTCGAAGCGGCCCGTCTGGAACACCTGCTGCAGGAGGGCGTGGCGCTCCTCCGAGCGCGCCCGCAGGAAGGCCTGGAACCTGCCCTGCGGCAGGAGGGCGACCTGGCAGAACTGGGGGAGGGTCATGCCGACGAGGCGGGTCACGAGGTGCCCGGTCTCGTCGAGGCGGGTGCTGAGCGGGTGCCAGGCATCGGCGCCGTCGTCGTCTGCCCGGCGCTCGGAGATGACGACGCGGGCCTGCTCGGTGGTGGTGCCCTGGCCGCGGCGCTTGGGGCGCGTCCAGGCGGGGGAGCGCTCGATCCGGAACCGTCGACCCGACATCGTCGCCTCGAGCACGACCCGCGGAGCGACGTCGGCGGCGGCGTGGTCGGAGCGCAGCCGCTTGGCGACGGCGCGGTCGCCGGGCACGTCGCCGTAGAGGGCGAAGCAGACGGCGTCGAGGATGCTGGACTTGCCGGCGCCCGTGGGACCGCTCAGCAGGAACAGCCCAGCGTCCGAGAGCGCGTCGAAGTCGACGCGGGACGCCTCGGCGAACGGGCCGAACGCGACCACCTCGAGGTGGTGCAGCCTCATGCGGACCTACCTCCGTCGTTGTCGCTGCCGAGGCTCGCACCGACGAGGACGTCGAGCTCGGGGTCGTGGCAGCAGGCGTCGAAGGCGTCCTGGAGCAGCGCGGACTCAGCGGGGGTGGCCTCCACGCCGCGCACGTGGCGGACGAAGTCGAGCGCGATGGCGTGGTCACTGGTGCCGGGGGCCGGACGTCCGGGGGCCTGCACGTCGGTCACCGGGGCGGGGAACTGCAGCACGAGCGTGCGCGGGAAGCGTCGTCGCAGCTGCTCCATCGCGCGAGCAGGGCGCGGCACGTCGGTGAGGGTGGCCTGGACCCAGTCCTGCTCGCGGTCGGCGAGCGACCGGTCCGTGAGCAGGTCGGCGAGCGAGCCGCTGATGCGCGAGAGCCGACGCGGGACGGGCGCGTCGATCCACCGCGCGGAGGCGAATCCCTTGGCGTTGAGCTCGACCAACCAGCTGCCCTTGACCTGGTCGGCCTCGGAGAAGGAGTAGGCCAGCGGCGAGCCGGAGTAGCGCAGTGCGTCGGACAGCACGTGGGGGCCGTGCAGGTGGCCCAGCGCGGTGTAGTCGATGCCGTCGAAGGTGCTGGTCGCGACCCGTGAGACCCCGCCCACGCTGATGTCGCGCTCGGACTCCGACGGGGTGGCGCCGGCCACGAACGCGTGGGCCAGCACCACCGAGCGGGTCTTCGTGCGCGCGGCCAGGTCGCGGCGTACGCGGGTCATCGCCTCGGACAGCGCCGCCTCGTGGCTGCGGTGGCCCAGCGACCACGGCTCGAGGAGGGCGGACGGGTCGAGGAAGGGGATCGCGTGGATCGCGACGTCGCCGTGGCGGTCCTTGAGCACGACGGGGCTGCCGACCGAGGCGGCGCTGGTGCGGACGAAGACGCCCGCGGCGTCCATCAGGCGGGAGCCGAAGCCGAGGCGCTGGGCGCTGTCGTGGTTGCCGCTGCTGACCACGACCTTGGCACGCGACGCGGCGAGACGGGCGAACGTCTCGTCCGCGAGCGCGACGGCGTCGACGTGGGGGAGAGCGCGGTCGTAGACGTCGCCCGAGACCACCACGACGTCGACCTTCTCCGCCTCGACGACCTCGAGCAGGTGGTCGACGAACGCACCCTGGTGCCCGAGGAGGTCCTCGCGGTGGAAGGACCTCCCGAGGTGCCAGTCGGAGGTGTGGAGGATGCGCACGTGACGACCGTAGGACGCCGCACCGACAGCGGTGGGCCACCACGCCGCGAGGGCGCTCAGCAGTAGCGGACGGAGCGCCCCGGGGAGGTGAATCCCCACAGGTCGATGCCGGCGTTTTCGGCGAGGCGGGCCGCCAGGCTGGTGGGCGCCCCGACGGCGACGATGGAGCCGACGCCGCTGGCGGCGGCCTTCTGGACCAGCTCGAAGCCGACCCGTCCGCTGAGCACGAGGCACGCGGCGGCCGCCGGCTCACCGGCCAGCACGCGGGCGCCCACGACCTTGTCGACCGCGTTGTGGCGCCCCACGTCCTCGCGCACGACCAGCAGCGTGCCGTCGGCATCGGCGAGCCCCGCGGCGTGCACCCCGCCGGTGCGCTCGAAGAGGGTCTGGCGCTCACGCAGCGCGTCGGGCAGACGTCGTACGACGTCAGCGTGTGGGCGCGGTCCCGCCCACGGCGCCGCCGTCCGGGCGGTGAGCGCGTCCTCGACGCTGTCCTTGCCGCAGACCCCGCAGGCCGATGATCCGGCGGAGGCGGAGACGTGCCGGTGGGGGAGGTCCGCAGCATCGGTCAGCGTCACGGTGACGACGTTGAACTCCTGCTCGGGAGCCAGGTCGGTGTCGGTGCAGTAGGCCACCTGCGTGAGCGCGGCGGGGTCGGCCACCCCCTCGTGCACCAGCCACCCGGCGGCGAGCTCGAAGTCGTGGCCAGGGGTGCGCATCGTGACCCAGGCACGCCGCGGCGGGAGCGCCCCGGCGCGGACGCGGATCTCCAGCGGCTCCTCGGTGATGAGTCGGTCCTCTCGGGGGACCTCACGCTCGGGGAAGTGCTCCACGACCCGGGTCCGGACCGAGGGACCGGGACGTCTGACGCGCTCGCTCACCACCCGTCGACCCTAACCGCAGGGCGGTCGCGACCAGGCGTCGGCAGGTGGTCGAGATCACCCCGTCCGCGATGCAGGGGAGGACCGACGGGGTCACTAGCATGTAAGAGTCGCGATCGCGCGACCACATCTTACATTCACTGCTCATCACGTGGAGGGCCGGATGCCCTCGGAAGGACAGATCTCCATGATCTCGCAGCTGCACCTCGCCCTGAGCCTCGTCGATGCACGGGCCCACTCGGTCGAGGACCAAGCCCTCCTGCGGAGCGTGGAGATCGCCCGACGTGAGGAGCGCCGCGCTCGTCGCGCAGGGCGTCGCGCCCCACGCTGACCCCGCGCCAGAACCCCCTCTGGCAGGGTGTCCTGCATGACGGACGAGACCCTGCGCAGCGTCGACATCACCCGCATCGGCCCGGCCCGCTTCAAGGCCACCAACGCCCGTGGTGGGGAGACCTTCTTCGGCACCGGGGGAGACGACCCCGACTTCACGCCGGTCGAGCTCCTCCTGGCCGCGATCGCCGGATGCAGCGCGCTCGATGTCGAGGCGATCACGCACAAGCGCACGACCAGCACCCGCTTCGACGTACGAGCCGAGGGCGAGAAGGTGCGCGACGAGCACGGCAACCACCTGACCGGGCTGCGGGTGTCCTTCGAGGTGGAGTTCCCCGAAGGACCCGACGGCGACGCTGCACGCGACCGGGTGCAGTCGGCCATCGCGATGTCGCGCGACCGCTTGTGCACGGTCTCGCGGACCGTGCAGCTGGGCGAGGACGTCGTCTACGACGACCTGGCCCCGGAGGAGCCCGTCAGCCGACCGTGACCGACTCGATCGTGACGTCCTCGTTGGGGGCGCCGCCACCCGCGGGGTTGGCGTTGTCGTTGCCCACCGCGGCGATCTCGTCGAGCACCTCGAGGCCCGCGGCGTCGATCGTGCCGAACACGTTGTAGCTCGGCGGGAACTGCGAGTCGCGGAAGACGAGGAAGAACTGCGAGCCGTTGGTGTCGGGCCCGGCGTTGGCCATGGCCAGGGTGCCGGCGGGGTAGGCCTCGTCGCCGGTCAGCTCGTCGGCGAAGGAGTAGCCCGCGCCGCCCGCTCCGGTGCCGGTCGGGTCACCGCACTGGAGGATGCCGAAGCCCTCCATGTCGCCGATGCGCGGGCACGGGGTGTCGTCGTAGAACCCCTGCTCGGCCAGTGAGACGAACGAGTTGACCGTGCACGGCGCGCTTTCGGCGTCGAGGGTGAGGCCGATGTCGCCGAAGTTGGTCGTGATGGTCGCAGCGACCGTGCCCTCGGCCTGCGCGTCGGCGTCCGGCGCCTCGACCTCGCGGGCGGCCTCGCGGCCGTCCTCGGGGTACTCGCACGTGGCCGTCTCGCCGGAGGCCGTGCTCTCCGAGGACGACTCCGAGCTGCCGGCGGGGTCCGACGCGGTGTCGTCGCCGCTGTCACCGCACCCGGCGAGGACGAGGACGGACAGGCACGCCAGGACGGCGGCAGGACGCTTCAGTGCGGGTCGCTTCGACATGCGGGCGATCGTAGGCGAGCCGCGCCTCACATCTCCTCGTGGGTGTCGGGGTCGCCGCCGAACAGGCGCCCGTCGTCCTCGCCGAGGGCGGTGATGGCCGCCATCTCGCCGTCGGAGAGCTCGAAGCCGAAGACGTCGAGGTTCTGCGCCTGGCGTCCCGCGTCGGCCGACTTGGGGATCGGCACGGATCCGAGCTGGACGTGCCAGCGCAGGATGACCTGGCCGGGGGAGACGTCGTGGGCGCGCGCCGCGGAGGTGACGGCGTCCTCGTCGAGCGGGGCACGACGCTTGCCCATCGGGCTCCACGCCTCGGTACGGATGCCGAGGCGCTCGTGCACCTCGCGCATCCGGTCCTGCGGGAAGCGCGGGTGCAGCTCGACCTGGTTGACCGCGGGCGTGACGCCGGTGTCGTCGATGATGCGGGCGAGGTGATCCTCGGTGAAGTTCGAGACACCGATGGAGCGGACCAGTCCGTCCTTCTGCAGCTGCACGAGCGCGCGCCATGCCTCGACGTACTTCCCCTGGCTGGGGTTGGGCCAGTGGATGAGGTGCAGGTCGGTGTGCTCGAGGCCGAGACGCTCCAGCGAGCCGCGCACCGAGGCGATGGCGTCGTCGTAGCCGTGGTGGCGGCCGGGGATCTTGCTGGCCACGAGCACCTCGTCGCGAGCGAGCCCGGAGCGACGCAGCGCCTCGCCGACCTCGAACTCGTTCTCGTAGTTCACCGCGGTGTCGAGCAGCCGGTAGCCGGCTTCCAGTGCGCTGAGGATCGCGCCGGTGCCGGCCTCGCCGCGCAGCGGGTACGTGCCGAAGCCGATCGCCGGGATCGGGGTGCCGTCGTTCAGGGCGTACGTCGGGATGTCAGCCATGCGTCCAACCGTAGGGGACGTCCGACACCGGTGTAGTTCGTGGCCGCTGGCGGGGAGGGCCCGACCCCCTCTATCTGACATAATGTCAGTTATCGGCGAACCGGGTGGAGTCCAGCCCACAGGGGCATATACGGCCAGATGCAGGTGCGGAGTCCCTCGTCTCTGCCACTCCACCACCCAGTGCCACCGGCTAGTCCAGCACGCAACTCCGTCGCTTGCGGGACGCCCCCGCCGGGAACGCTCTCGTGCTTGATGCGGAACGATCGACCCGCAGCCCCGAGAGACATGTCAGCTGCGTCAGGACTCCGAGCCGAACCAGTCATCCGAGTCCGGTACAAGCGCTGCCCACAGCGACCTCAACTCAGTCCACGCGACCTGGGACTGCCACGACAGCCACGCAAGTTCCTGGGAGGTGTACGTCAGTCGCTTCACGGAGCCCCTGTTGACAGTCGTGATGCGGAAGTGCCCATCGACACGCTCAACGAAGCCATGTGCCAACGCGTTGCGCAACTTGTTCACTCGTGCCAGAACTTCCGGGAGGAAGGGCCACCGATCCATCAGGTCAGCGTCCAAGACCGTGGTCAGCAGCGCGATGCGGTCCTGCATGGAGACTCGACTGAAGACTCGCTCCGCCAGCACGTCGGCAGCCTCTTGGTCGCGGGCGTAGCGCATGGCCAGAACGTCGTTCAGGGCTGCGTCGAGAGCGACGAAACGCTCTAGGACCACCGTGCGGACGACATGGCGAGCGACGTCGCTGGTGTCGAACTCGTGCAGCCCAGCGAAGTACTGCTCTAGGTCAGTCGGCTCTTGCACGCGGGCGACAGTACGCGGGGGAAGCCGCGGCAGTTGTTGAAACCTCCCCCGTGCTACTGGTCGGGGGCGGTGCCAGGTCGATGCGACTCCGGACCGTGGATCGACTGGTCGGTGCGACTTCCTTCCTTCTCCCAAGTCACCTCTCCGGTTTCTAAGGAGTACCACCGCTGCCAGTACCGCCCTGACCGCTGGTCTATGACGATCACCTTGCGCTCTTCACGACCACGATCGTGGTTCCACTCAATCCGCATCGTGACATCGAGCTGGGTGCCTGCTGCCCGATCGCCTGCACGAAGCCGCATGGTGATCGGATTCCGTTCATCCCCGACGCGCACAGTCGCTGACTGCCTGACCTTCTCGGCAGGTAGGCACTCATCACAGATCAGCAGACGCGTTGAACCACCGCAGATCGCACAGGGAACGTTGGCGAGCACACCACGAATCGTGTCACGGAGGACGCTTTAGGTCTCCCCATCGCTACTTCTCTTCCCTAGTCCATCCAGCGGCCAGCGCACCTCCGGAGTACCTCTGCGATGGCATCGGTGTCGGACAGTCGTCCGTCGGCGATCGAGATGACGAAGTCGTACGCATCGTCGTCGGGTGCGTCGATCTCGACGCCGTTGAGGTCCAGGAAGACCAGCGCGGCCAACCATCCGAGTCGCTTGTTGCCGTCGACCAGCGCGTGGTTCCCCAGGAGGGACTGCAGCAACGCAGCGGCCTTCTCCTCGATGCTGGTGTAGGCGTCGTCTCCCCACAGGCGCGTCCGAGGACGGTGTGCCGCGGAGTCGAGCAGGCCGATGTCCCGCACGGGTCCGACGCCGAGGTCCTGGGCGAGCAGCAACAGGTCCTCCAGCGTCAGGTGCGTGGTCACTCGCCGAGTCGCCGCAGCACGTCGGCGTACCTCGAACGCAGTCGGGACGAGGCGTCGCGCACCGACGCCTCGTGGGCGTGCCGGTCGACGTACTCCCTGACGGCGGCGCGAGCGACGTCCTGCATCGAGCGGTCCTCGGCCTCGGCCTGCGCGCGCAGGGCCTCCGTCTCGTCGTCCGTGAGTCGCAACGTCATGGCCATGCTGGAATGATACCACTCTGGTATCAAATCGTCACTGCGTACAACACTGTCACGGGAACCCCTGCGGCGCACGACGCGTTGGACACTCGCCCGTCGTGCGTCGAGAGGAACCCATGCTGCCCAGTCCCACAGTCCAGGCTGACCGACTCATCTCACTCGGTGTGCACGAGCACGCCGGTCTCACTGCCGACCAGCTGCGAGCCGCCGCCGCGACGTCTGCTGACGGCCTGCTCGTCACCGCGGCACCGGCCTCCACGCTGGCTCCGCTGATGACCCGGGGCGAGCGGACCGGCTTCGTGGTCGAGGACATGACGGACGTGGACGCCTTCGACGCCGCTCCCCTGCCGCCGACGCCGTACGTCGTCAGCGGGCCCACCCGCGGCGACGAGCACGCGAACCGGAGCCCCGAGGAGTGCCTGCCGGAGATCCTGGCGGCGGGCCGATCGCCGCTCACCCTCGGCGAGGGGATCCACTGGGTCCTCCAGGACCCCGACGTGCTCGAGCGCAACCGGTGCTTCATGACCATCGGGTCCAGGCTGCCCAAGGCCAACGGGACCTACGACGCCCGCACGCCGGCGCTGTGGATCAGCAACGGCACCGGTCGCGACGGGCGCGAGCGCAAGGACGCGGCCAAGGTCGGGTGGTGCTGGTGGGGCAACCGGCACACGTGGCTCGGGATCGCCTCGTGCTCCGGGCGGACTCCCCTCGGCTGAGAGGGCCGCGTCAGCTCGGCTCCCAGGCCAGCACCGCGTCGCGCAGCTCGTCCGGAGGTGCGACGCTGTCGAGCGTCAGCACCGGTCGCCCCACCTCGGCGAGCCACTCCTCGTGGGCCCAGAGGCTGCGACCGGTGAACTCCGGGTCGTCGTAGCCGCTCGCCCAGGTGAGGAACTCCTCCCAGGCGCCCGGGTCGGACGTGCGCCCCTCCCGGCGCAGCTCCTCGCGGGCGTGCAGCCGGCGCATCCGCTCAGCCGGGTCGAGCCGCAGGAAGACCACCGCGTCGCACTCAGCGACGATCTCCTCGCCCCAGCCCAGCATCGAGCCCGACAGCACCCACGCCTCGCGCGGCACGAACACCCGCCGCATGAGGGTGATCCGGTCGGCCTCGGGACGTTTCTCGGCGTACGGCGGGTCGGTGGGCACCCAGAAGTAGTCGTCGGCGTCCGCGTGCGGGACCGACCACCACGACGCGAGGGTGCGTGCCAGCGTCGTCGTGCCCGATCCGCTGGCGCCCATCACGTGCAGCCGGCAGCGCCGCATCAGAACCGCCGCAGCTGATAGGTCCCGACGGTCGTGGCCACGACCTCGTCCTGCGCGTCGGTGATCGACGCCTCCAGCACGAACTCTCCCCTGCCGGTCGCGAGCGCGTCGCGGCGCACCCGCGCCACCTCGTCGTCGGACAGGCTCGTCGCGGCGCGTACGACGCCCAGCGCGGGCCGCCGGAACCGGATGGTCGACTCCTTGACGAGCGGCACGAAGCCCGCGAGCTCGCCGTCCGGGTCGAGGTCGAAGGTCGCCAGGCTCAGCACGCCACCGAGCATCTCGGCGACGCTGAACAGCGACCCGGCGTAGGTGACGCCGAAGTGGTTGACGTTGGGCTCGGCCGGCAGGTCGGCGACAGCACGGCCCGGCCCCACCTCGACGAGACGGATGCCCATCGCCTGGAGGATGGGCATCGAGGCGACGGCGTCGGCGAACCGGTCGGACACCTCACGCCCCCAGCGTCGTCCGCAGGGCCGTGACGTCCTCCGGCCCGACGCGGCAGCAACCACCGACGAGCCGGGCGCCCGAGACCACCCATGCGTCGACGTCCTGGGCGGTGAAGTCCGAGCGCCCCTCCCACTCGCGGGTCTCGGCGTTCCACGACTGTCCGGAGTTGGGGTAGACCACGACGGGGCCGTGGGGGCCGGCGAGCTGGACGGCGTCGCGGGCGTCGACCGGTGTCGTGCAGTTGACCCCGACCGCCAGCACCTCGGCGACGTCGGCCGCCATCGCGAACGCCTCCTCGAGCGGCTCCCCTGCCCGGGTGCGTCCGTCCGCAGCCGACAGGGACAGCCACGCCGGGATGCCGGTGCCGTCGAGCTCGGCCAGGACAGCCTCGACCTCGGCCAGGCACGGGATGGTCTCCACCGCCAGCACGTCGGCGCCCTCCCCCACGGTCGAGGCGAGCACGTCGAGCCGGGGTCGGTGGAAGGCCCGCAGCCCGTCGACGTCGAGGTCGTAGTCGCCGCGGTACTCCGACCCGTCGGCGAGCGCGGCGCCGTACGGCCCCACGGACGCGGCGACCCAGCCGTCCGGGGCTGCGGCGTCGCGGGCCGCGGCGGCCAGCGCCACGCTGCGGCGCAGGAGGGTCTCGACCTCGTCACGGTCGGCGCCTGCGGCGCCGAAGCCCTCGAAGGAGACCTGGTAGGACGCAGTCGTCGCGACCTCGGCGCCCGCAGCGAAGAACTCCCGGTGGGCCGCCTCGATCGCGGCCGGGTCGTCGAGCAGCAGGCGCGCGGACCACAGGTCGCTCGACAGGTCGTGACCGTGCCGTTCGAGCAGGGTGGCGAGCCCTCCGTCGAGGACGACGGGGCGGGAGGCGATGGTCTCGCGGAGGCTGTGCGGGCTCATGTCCCCCATGCTCGCAGGTGCCGGCGAGCCGTGGGGTTGGACCCGTCGGTCACGATCACGGAGTGCCAGAGGGACACACCATCCATCGACTCGCCCGCCACCACGCGGCGATGCTGGTCGGCCAGCGCATCGCCGTCGACAGTCCGCAGGGGCGCTTCGCCGACGGCGCGCGGTTGCTCGACGGACGGGTGCTCGGCGCGACCGACGCGTGGGGCAAGCACCTGTTCCACCGCTACGACGACCTCTGGCTGCACGTGCACCTCGGGCTCTACGGCAAGTTCCGCGACGGCGTCCTTCCCGCCCCGGAGCCGCGCGGGGCGCTGCGACTGAGGCTGGTCGGTGCAGGACACTGGCTCGAGCTGCGGGGACCGACCGCCTGCGAGGTGATGACCGGCGCCGAGCGCGCGTCGGTGCTCGCGCGGCTCGGTCCCGACCCCCTGCGCCGCCGACCGGACGCCGAGGCGTTCGTGGCACGCGTCCGGCGCAGCCGGGCCCCGATCGCCACCCTGCTCATGGACCAGTCGGTCGTCGCGGGGGTCGGCAACGTCTACCGAGCCGAGGTCCTGTTCCGGCAGCGCCTCGATCCCTACCGCCCCGGCCGCGAGCACGACGGCGGGACCCTGGGGCAGCTCTGGGACGACCTCGTCGTGCTCCTGCGCGCAGGTGTGCGCGCCGGGCGCATCGTGACCACCCTGCCGGAGGACCGGGAGCGTCCGGCGGGCCGGCCCCGGAGGGTCGACTCGCACTACGTCTACGGACGGGCCGGGCTGCCGTGCCGGATCTGCGGGACCCCGGTGCTGGACGCGCAGATCGCCGCCCGGCGGCTGTTCTGGTGCCCGGTCTGCCAGGGCTGATCCGGCCGCGACCTCAGGCGCCGACGTACGCCGCCAGGTGCTGGCCGGTCAGCGTCGGTGTCCCCGCGGCCACCATTTCGGCCGGGGGCCCCTCGAAGACGATGGCGCCGCCGTCGTGGCCCGCGCCCGGACCGAGGTCGATGATCCAGTCGGCGTGGGCCATCACGGCCTGGTGGTGCTCGATGACGATGACCGACTTCCCGGAGTCGACGAGGCGGTCCAGCAGCCCGAGGAGGTTGGCGACGTCCGCGAGGTGGAGGCCGGTCGTGGGCTCGTCGAGGATGTAGACGTCGCCCTTCTCCCCCATCTGCGTGGCGAGCTTCAACCGCTGGCGCTCGCCGCCCGACAACGTCGTCAGCGGCTGGCCGAGCGTGACGTAGCCCAGTCCGACGTCGGCGAGGCGCTCGAGGATCTTCCCGGCGGCCGGGATCCTCGCCTCTCCCTCGCTGAAGTGCTCCAGCGCCGCGACCACCGACATCTCGTGCACCTCGGCGATGTCCTTGCCGCCGAGCGTGTGCTCGAGCACCTCGGCACGGAAGCGGCGGCCCTCGCACTCCTCGCAGGGCGACTCGACGGTCGCCATCGGGCCGAGCTCGGTGAAGATCACGCCCGCGCCGTTGCAGGTCGGGCACGCGCCCTCGGAGTTGGCGCTGAAGAGCGCGGGCTTCACGCCGTTGGCCTTGGCGAATGCCTTGCGGATGGGCTCGAGCAGTCCGGTGTACGTCGCGGGGTTGCTGCGCCTCGACCCCTTGATCGCGCCCTGGTCGATCACGACGACCTCGTCGCGGCCGGCCAGCGATCCGTGGATCAGCGAGCTCTTGCCGGAGCCGGCGACCCCGGTGACGACCGTCAGCACGCCCAGGGGCACGTCGACGTCGACGTCGCGGAGGTTGTGTGTCGAGGCGCCGCGGACCGCCATCGCCCCGGTCGCCCCGCGCACGGACTCCTTGAGCCGGGCCCGGTCGTCGAGGTGCCGGCCGGTGACCGTGTCGCTGGCGCGCAGTCCGTCCACATCACCCTCGAAGCAGATCGTCCCGCCCTCGGCGCCCGCGCCCGGTCCGATGTCGACGACGTGGTCGGCGATCGCGATGGTCTCGGGCTTGTGCTCCACCACCAGCACGGTGTTGCCCTTGTCGCGCAGCTGGAGCAGGAGGTCGTTCATCCGTTCGATGTCGTGCGGGTGTAGGCCGATGGTGGGCTCGTCGAAGACGTAGGTGACGTCGGTGAGCGAGGAGCCGAGGTGCCGGATCATCTTCGTGCGCTGCGCCTCGCCGCCCGACAGCGTCCCGGCCGGACGGTCGAGCGAGAGGTAGCCCAGGCCGATCTCGGAGAACGAGTCGAGCAGGTGCTGCAGGCCCTTGAGCAGCGGCGCGACCGACGGCTCGTCGAGCGCGCGGACCCAGTCGGCGAGGTCGCTGATCTGCATCTCGCACAGGTCCGCGATCGACTTCCCACCGATCGTCGACCTCCGCGCCTCGGGCGTGAGTCGCGTCCCCTCGCAGTCCGGACACGTCTGGAAGGTCACCGCGCGGTCCACGAAGCGGCGTACGTGCGGCTGCATCGCCTCGGGGTCCTTGGACAGCATCGACTTCTGGATCTGCGGGATGATGCCGTTGAACGTGAGGTTGACGCCCTCGACCTTGATCTTGGTCGGCTCCGACCACAGCATCGTCTCGAGCTGCTTCTTCGTGAAGGTCCTGATCGGCTTGTCCATCGGCAGGCCCATGCCCTCGAAGAGCCGGCCGTACCACCCGTCCATGGAGTAGCCGGGCACCGTGAGCGCCCCGTCGGCGAGCGACTTGTCGGCGTCGTAGAGCGCGGTCAGGTCGATGTCGTTGACCTTGCCCATGCCCTCGCAGCGCGGGCACATGCCGCCGAGGTACACCTCCTGCTTGGCGACCTTGCGCTCGGTGCGCCCGCCCTTCTCGGTGGTCATCATCCCGCTGGCCTTGCGGGTGGGGACGTTGAAGGAGTAGGCCGTCGGCGGGCCGACGTAGGGGTCGCCGAGGCGGCTGAAGAGGATCCGCAGCATCGCGTTGGCGTCGGTGGCCGTGCCGACCGTCGAGCGAGGGTTGGCACCCATCCGCTCCTGGTCGACGATGATCGCGGTCGTCAGGCCCTCGAGGTGGTCGACGTCGGGTCGGGCCAGCGACGGCATGAAGCCCTGCACGAAGGCGCTGTAGGTCTCGTTGATCATCCGCTGCGACTCCGCAGCGATCGTGGCGAAGACGAGCGAGCTCTTGCCCGACCCGGACACGCCGGTGAAGACCGTCAGGCGCCGCTTGGGCAGCTCGACGGTGACGTCCCTGAGGTTGTTCTCGCGCGCTCCCTCGACCCGGATGAGGTCGTGGTCGTCGGCCGGGTGCGTGGTGGTCATGCGTGCTGCTCTCCCCTGTCTGCGCGCCGCGGCCTCCCGCCCGGCGGCTGCCCGTCATCCTGCCAGTACGACGTCCTGTGCGGCAGGGACGTGACAGCGCTCGCCCCGCAGGATGAGGCCCGGTCCTGGGGCGGCGTGCCATGGTCGTGGCATGACCTCACACGACGACCAGCTCGAGACCGTCGCCCGGATCATGGAGGACACGCGCATCGCGGTGCTGACCTACGTGAGCCCCGAGGGCGCGCTCGTGTCCACGCCGATGGGGACGCAGGACTTCGAGCAGCCCGGCACCACCTGGTTCCTCACCGAGCGCGACACCGACAAGGTCCGCGCCATCGAGGCCGACCCCCGCGTCAACGTGTCCTACTCCAGCGACGCCGGTTGGGTCTCGCTCTCCGGCACCGCGCGCGTCAGCGAGGACCGCGCGAAGCTCCGGGAGCTGTGGGACGCCTCCGCCGGCGCATTCATGTCGGGCGGACCGGAGGACGCGTCGAACGTGCTCCTGGAGGTCGATGGTGCGACCGCGGAGTACTGGGAGTCGCCGGGCAAGGTGAGGGCCGCCGTCGAGCTCGCCAAGGGCCTCGTCGGCCGGCACACGCCCGACATGGGCGACAACGACACCGTCAGGCTCTGATCCCGTGCTGGTCGACGCGCACGGACCCGCTGGCGCCGGTGAGGCGTGGCGGCTCTTCACCACCCCCGAGCTCTGGCCGACGTGGGCACCGCAGATCAGCTCGGTCGAGGCCTCCGACACCGTGCTGACGACGGGCACGACCGGTCGCGTCCACGGCCCGGCCGGACTCTCGGTCGACTTCACGGTCACCCACGTCGACCACGCCGAGCGCTCATGGTCCTGGCAGGTCGGACGCGGGCCCGTCGAGGTGGGCATGGACCACCACGTGCTCCCTGCCCCCGACGGCTGCCGAGCCGTGCTGCGCGTCCCGGGCCGCTCGGCTGCTGTCGCGCAGCCCTACCGGGTCCCCGCAGCGCTGGCCCTGCGCCGTCTCGTGGCCGGCTCCCCGGGCGGTGGTGACGGCGATCCCGTGGAGGAGGTGGGGACCTTCGACTTCGCCTTCACGCCGTCGTACGCCGTGGCCGGGCGTGCTTTCGGCATCACCCCCCGGACCACGACCGTCGAGGTCGGGCCCGAGTGGCTCTTCGTCCGCTACGGCCCGTGGCGCCTGGTCACCCCGCGCAGCAACCTCGCCTCCGCCGAGGTCACCGGCGGGTTCTCCTGGGTGAAGACCGCCGGGCCTCCGCACCTGTCGCTCAGCGACCGCGGGATCTCGATGACCACCAACGGTGACCGCGCGCTGTGCCTGTCCTTCCACGAGCCGGTGCCGTCGATCGACCCGACCGCCTCGATCGCGCACCCCGGTGCGACGCTGTCGGTGGCGGACCCCGAAGGCCTCGCCGCCGCGCTGGGCCTGGGCGCCTGACGACCCTGCGTCAGGCCCGGACGACCTCGAGATCGAGCCACTCCCCCAGGGCCTCGATCTCGGCGTCGACCCGAGACCGGCGACCGGCCGACCAGTCGTCGTCCTCGTGCACCGCGTCGACGACGAGCACGCCGGCCGCGGGGTCGGCGGTCGCGTCGACCTTGCCGACCAGCTCGTCGCCGTCGAGGACGGGCATGGCCCAGTAGCCCCATCGCCGTGCCTCGACCGGCTTGTACATCTCGAGCTGGTAGTCGAAGCCGAAGAGGTCCGCCATCCGCTTGCGGTCGAAGACCAGCCGGTCGAGGGGCGAGAGGATCGCAGTACGCCCCTCGAAGGCGTCGCCGTCGGCATCGTCGAGGAGCGCCGGGTCGACACGCCACTGGCCGCGGGTGCCCTCGACGCGCGCGGGCTCTCCGACGTCCCGGACGGCGTACGGCTCGTGCCAGGCCTCCAGCGCTCGCGGACGCGCCAGCCCGAGGGCGCGGAGGCGTCGTCCGGCGAGGGTGCGGTGGGCTTCCTCGGCGGGCACGGTCGGGTCGCCCGGGTGGACCCGCTCGGCGAGGTCCCACCGGCGCTCGCGCCCCTCGCGGGACGCGACCGCGACCTCACCGCGCGCCTCGAGGCACTCGAGGAGCTTCAGGACGTTCTTGTGGTCGGTCCAGCCCGTCGAGCGCCACGGCACCTCGCAGGTGTCCGGCAGGTCGCGGGCGGGCGTCGGGCCCTCCGCCCGCAGGTGGGCCAGCACGTCGCGCCGGCACCCGTCGTTGGCGGCCACCCAGTCCGCGAGGTCGTCCTGCCACGGCTTGACCGGCGGCTCCCCCGGCCAGGCGTCCATGTCGGCGCGCAGGAGGGCGACGTCCTCGGCCGGCCGGAGCAGGCCCTGCACCTCGACGACGGAGCCGTTGCCGACCAGCTCGTCGAGGTCGTCGGTCTCGTAGGCGCTCCCCAGCCGGGTCCACAGCGCGAGGTCGGCGTGCAGGGCCACCACCGAGGTGAGGTCGACCTGGAGGAATCCCAGGTGGCGGATCGTGTCGAGGACGTCGGTCGGGCGGTGCGCGTCGAGCAGCTGGGCGCGGACGGCCACGCGCCGGGCCTGCTGCCGCGTCAGCTCGTGCACCCCACCCATGACGTGATCCTAGGGGTGCGCGGACCTCTGCCCTCGCGCGCGCGGCCGGGCCACCCAGGCATGGCCCCATCGGGTCATTCGGGTGCCAGATCGGGTAAACGAGCGGGTGTCGGGCCCCGAACGGCGTCATCCGGTGCCACTCTCGACGTCACGAGGACGAGGGGCAACCGGTGCCCCCGCCCACCCGGGAGCGGGAAGGAGCCAGACCATGTGGGACACCGTCGAGACCACCACGGACCACCTGTCGCACGACCTGCCCTGCGCGGGATGCGGGCACGGGCGCCACACCTACCTGCCGTGCTCCGACACGTGCGACTGCGCCGAGGGCCGCGACCGGCTGCTCAGCGCCGTGTGACCGGCGCAGCCCAGGGCGCCCTCAGCGCTGCTTGACCCGGTCGAAGACCTTCGCCTCCAGCCGGCGCTTCATCCCCCGCCTGAAGCGCTGGTGCACCCGCTCGTGGGCGGGCGGGCGACCATCCTCGTCGAGGGCGTAGCTCGCGACCTTGGCCAGCCGGGGACGCTCGTGGTCGTCGATCACCTCGCCGGTGACCCACCACATGCGCAGGCTGGGTCCGTCGAGCTGGAGGCACGCGAGGTTGTTGTCGAACCACGGACCCTCGGCGTAGCGCCAGGTGAGCGGCGCGTCGGGAACCCGCGCCGACCTCGACGCCAGCCGGCCCACGGGCCCGGCGACCCCGTAGGACAGCACCGCGGTGGCGAAACGCATGTTGCGTGACAGGGGGTTGCGGATGGGTGAGCAGACAGCCTGGAGGATCGTGGAGCGCATCGGCGGGCCGTGTCGCAGGGGCTTGGCCTCGCTGACGTAGCTGTGGTGCACGTCGCCGGACAGGAAGGTCACCGTCGACGGCGCGGCCCCGCGCTCTCCCGCGGCCACCTCCATCACCTGGTGCACCACGTCCTGGAAGCTCTTCTGGAAGGCGCCCCAGTGCTCGAGGTCGACGAGCTGGCGCAGCCACTCCCCCGCGCGACCGCCGCGCTCACCCCAGGCGCCGTCGGCAAGGGCCTCGCTGAAGGCCTCGAGGTGGTGGAGCCCGCGGGCGAGCATGAAGGGCAGCGACGTGCCGATGAGCAGGTGGTCGACACCGCCGCGGAGCTGATCGTCGAGCCATGCCGCCTCGTCGGGGTCGAGCAGCGCACGTGCGTCGGGCTCGAGCTCACGGGCGGCCCGCGAGTCGACCACGACGAGCCGCGCCTGGGTGTCGAACTCGCGGACGTAGCTCCAGCGGTAGGTGCGCGGGTGCTGGTCGACACGCTCGGCGAAGGCGTCGAGCACCTCGCCGAGGTCGAGCTCGTCATCGCCCGAGTGGGCGAGCACCTGCGCCCAGACCTCGTCCTGGGCCCGCTCCTGCGGCGACATGTTGCCGAGGTGCTGGTAGACCCAGTAGGACCCGAGACCGGCGACGATGCGCCCGTGCCACCACGAGGTGGCCTCCATCTCGCGGCGCCAGTCCTGCGAGGTGTTCCAGTCGTCGCGGATGTCGTGGTCGTCGAAGATCATCGCGCTCGGCACGGTCGACAGCAGCCACCGGTTCGCCGGGTCCGACCACGCGAGGGCGTAGAGGTGGGCGTACTCCTCGTAGTCCTTGAGCTCGGTCCACGGCGCCTGCTCGATGTCGCGCCGCGCGCTGATGAACTCGCGCATCGCCTCGGTCGTCTCGTCGGCGTAGACCTGGTCGCCGAGGAAGAGCACCAGGTCGGGCATCCGGCTCGGGTCGAGGTCCTCGTCGTCGGGGTCCATCGGCGCGACCTGGCCGGCGAGCTCGAGCGCCCAAGCGCGCATGGCGTCGACGCCGTGCGTGCGGTTGCCCTTCTCGTCGTGGGAGACCGACGTGCGGCACGAGCCGAAGGCGAGCCGGAGCGGTCGTCCTGCCTCCAGCGTGGCGATCACCGGGGCGGGGAACGCGGAGGAGGGGTCGGGCCAGACCTGCCGACCGTCGATGTCGACCGAGTAGGTGCCGGTGCTGCCCGGCTCGAGGCCCTCGAGGCAGACGAGCGCGTAGTGGTGCCCGTGGACGGTGAAGGTCGGCGCGCTGGCCGAAGCGGCGCCGCGGGTCACGGTGACCGTCCCGCGGTCGCGGGTCTCGACCCACACTGCCGCGGACGTCTCGTCGACGTGGCGCAGGAGCGGGCCGAGGACCAGGGGGGCGTCCGAGGTGCTCACGGCTGGAGGAGGACCTTGGTCGCGCGGCGCTCGTCCATCGCACGGTAGCCCTCGGCCGCCTGCGCCATGGGCAGCGTCAGGTCGAAGACGCGTCCGGGGTCGATGGCGCCCGACAGGACACGCTCGAGCAGGTCCGGCAGGTAGCGGCGCACGGGGGCCATGCCGCCGGCGAGGCCGACGTTCTTCTGGAACATCCGCCGCACGGGAAGCTCGACGCCGTGGGGCACCCCGACAAAGCCGACCGTGGAGCCGGGCCGGGCGACGGCGAACGCCGTCTTCATCGCGCCGTCGGTGCCGACGCACTCCAGCACCGCGTCGGCGCCGACGCCCTTGGTGAGCTCGGCGATGATCGCCTCGCCCTCCTCGTCGCGCTCGGCCACGACATCGGTCGCACCGAACGCGCGGGCGATCTCCTGGCGCGACTCGTGGCGCGACATCGCGATGACGCGGTCGGCGCCCATCTGCGAGGCGGCGAGCACGCCGCACAGGCCCACGGCGCCGTCGCCGACGACGACGGCGGTGCCCCCGGGGCGTACGCCTGCGGCGACCGCCGCGTGCCAGCCGGTGGCCATCACGTCGGTGAGGGCGAGCAGGGACGGGACGAGCGCCTGGTCGGGCATCCCGTCGGTCGCGACGAGGCTGCCGTCGGCCTGGGTCGCCCGGACGTACTCCCCCTGCCCGCTCGTGGTGAAGCCGAGCTGGGTGCAGGCCGACTGGACGCCCGCGCGGCAGTGGACGCACGTGTTGTCGCTGTGGCAGAACGGCACGACGACGAAGTCGCCGACGCGCACGTCCTTCACGTCCGCGCCGACCTCCTCCACCACTCCCACGCACTCGTGGCCGATGGTGGAGCCCGCGTCGATGTCGTTGTGACCGCGGTAGGGCCAGAGGTCGGAGCCGCAGATGCAGCCGGCGACCACCTTGACGATCGCGTCGGTGGGCGCCTCGATCCGGGGGTCGGGCACCTCCTCGAAGCGGATGTCACCGGGGGCGTGGATGGTGGTTGCTCGCATGGTGGCGATCCTGCCATGCAGGCCCACCCCCGCCCACACCCCCGCGGGGACCGGCGGAGTGGCGTTATCTCATATCTGAGATACCGTGGTCGCCATGGCTGACTACAAGGGTCGCATAGGCAACCTCATCCGCGATGCGCGCAAGCACCGGGGTCTCACCCAGCACCAGCTGGCCGAGCTGCTCGGCACCAGCCAGAGCGCGATCAACCGGATCGAGAAGGGCCACCAGAACCTCTCGCTCGAGATGCTCGCCCGCATCGGCGCGGCGCTCGACTCCGAGATCGTGGCGCTCGGCGCCGGTCCCACGCACCTGCGCGTGGACGGCCCCACGACCCTGTCCGGATCGATCGACGTGAAGACCTCGAAGAACGCCGGCGTCGCACTGCTGTGCGCCTCCCTGCTCAACAAGGGACGTACGACGCTGCGCAAGGTCGCGCGCATCGAGGAGGTCAACCGGCTGCTCGAGGTGCTCAACTCGCTCGGGGTCGCGACCCGCTGGCTCAACGACGACAACGACCTCGAGATCATCCCGCCGGCCGAGCTCAATCTCGCCGCCATCGATGAGGCCGCCGCCCGGCGCACCCGCTCGGTGATCATGTTCCTCGGCCCGCTGCTGCACCGCTACGACGAGTTCGACCTGCCCTACGCCGGTGGCTGCAACCTCGGCGAGCGCACCGTCGAGCCGCACATGTCCGCGCTGCGCCCGTTCGGCCTCGACGTCAAGGCGAGCGACGGCAGCTACCACGCCAGCGTCAACCGGACCATCGAGCCCGAGCGCCCCATCGTGCTCACCGAGCGCGGCGACACGGTCACCGAGAACGCGCTCATGGCCGCCGCCCTCCACCCGGGCACGACCGTGATCCGCAACGCCTCGTCCAACTACATGGTCCAGGACCTCTGCTTCTACCTGCGCAAGCTCGGCGTTGAGGTCGACGGCATCGGCACCACCACGCTGCGCATCACCGGCCGGACCTCGATCGACGTCGACGTCGACTACTCCCCCTCCGAGGACCCGATCGAGGCGATGTCGCTGCTCGCAGCGGCGATCGTGACGAAGTCGGAGATCACGATCCGACGGGTGCCGATCGAGTTCCTCGAGATCGAGCTGGCCACCCTCGAGGAGATGGGTTTCCGCTACGACCGCTCGGAGGAGTACGTCGCCAACAACGGCGAGACCCGCCTGGTCGACCTCACGACCTACGCCTCCGACCTCCGTGCGCCGCTCGACAAGATCCACCCGATGCCGTTCCCGGGACTCAACATCGACAACCTGCCCTTCTTCGCCGTCATCGCGGCCGTCGCGGACGGGCAGACGCTGCTGCACGACTGGGTCTACGAGAACCGCGCCATCTACCTCACCGAGCTCACCAAGCTCGGCGCGCAGGTCAAGCTGCTCGACCCGCACCGGGTGCTCGTCGAGGGCCCGACCCACTTCTCCGGCGCCGAGATCGTCTGCCCGCCGGCCCTGCGCCCCGCAGTGGTGCTGCTGATCGCGATGCTCGCGTCGAAGGGCCGCAGCGTCCTGCGCTCGACGTACGTCATCCACCGCGGCTACGAGGACCTCGCCGAGCGGCTCAACGAGCTCGGCGCGAACATCGAGACGTTCCGCGACATCTGAGACGGGCAGCGTCGACCGAGGAACGAGGTCGGCGCGTGGGCGCGGCCAGATTGAGCAAGCCCTCCGAGCGAGGAACGAGCTCGGAGCGGGCGCGTCGAAATCACCCCGCTAGGACCGGTGGTTTCGAGGCTCGCTGCGCTCGCACCTCAACCAGCGAGGGCGAGGGGTGGTGCTCGACTGCTCGACAAGCGCGGAGTGCGAGGTGGTGGGCCTCAGCCGAAGAGCGTCTCGACCCAGGCCCGCGACTGCTTGCCGACCGACGGCGGTGCCGTCATGTCGGCGGTGATCCGCGGCATCGGGGCCGTGTGCTGGCCGGCGTTGCGGTGCCAGTCGGTCTCGGCCTCCACCAGCACGCCGAGATCGGCGCGCGAGAGGAAGACGCCGTGTCCCTCGGGGCACTGGTGGACGCTGGCCTCGCCGAGGGTGCGCTCGTCCATCTCGGCGTCACATCGAGGACAGGTCATGCTCTCCATCCCCCGACGGTACTCCCGAACCCCATAATTGCGCCGTGACCGCGCCGCACACGCCCGCCCCGGGCTACCTCGACCTGCCCCGTCCCCTCGCCTTCGCCCACCGCGGCGGTGCCTACCACCCTGAGATCGAGGGCCTGGAGAACACGCTCGCCGCCTTCCGGCACGCGGTGGCACTCGGCTACACCTACCTCGAGACCGACGTCCACGTCACCAGCGACGGCGTGCTGCTCGCCTTCCACGACACGGTGCTCGACCGCGTGACCGACCGCACCGGCAGCATCGCCGCCTCCACCTACGCCGAGGTGCAGCGCGCGCTCATCGGCGGCTCGGAGCCGGTGCCGACGCTGGGCGAGCTCTTCGACGCCTTCCCCGACGCGAGGTTCAACATCGACCTCAAGTCCGACGGCGCGGTGGAGGCGCTGGCGGCGTTCATCGAGGAGCGCGACGCCTGGGACCGGATCCTGGTGGGCTCGTTCTCGGCCAGGCGAATGAAGTCCTTCCGCCGGCGCACCGCGCGGCGGGTCGCCACGTCGGCGCACCCGCTCGAGGTGGCCGTGTTCGTGCTCTCCCCCAGCGCCCGCCTGGCGCGGTTGCTCACCCGCGGGCGCCCGGTGGCCCTGCAGGTCCCGCACCGGCAGGGACGGCTGCTGGTGGCCTCCGCCGGGCTCGTACGCCGTGCGCACGCGGCCGGCGTCCAGGTGCACGTGTGGACGATCGACGACCCAGTTGAGATGAACACCCTCCTCGACCGTGGTGTCGACGGCATCATGACCGATCGCACGGACATACTCAGGGACGTGCTCCGCGCCCGCGGACAGTGGAACGCACCACGTGGAGGATGAGGCATGAGCAACGTAGGCGGCGTCGCCAACCTGGAGCCGTTGGCGCAGGCCAAGGAGCAGCGCGCCTGGTACTTCTACGACTGGGCCAACAGCGCCTTCGCCACCACGGTGTCCGGCGTCCTCTTCGGGCCCTACCTCATCGCCATCGCCGAGGAGGCTGCGGTCGACGACCGGGTCTCGGCGCTCGGCCTCTCGATCGCGCCCGGCGCCCTGCCGGCGTACGTCATCACCTTCTCGACACTGATCTCCGCGCTCGTCCTGCCGCTGCTGGGGGCTGTGGCCGACCGCACCGCGCGCAAGAAGGACCTGCTCGCGGGCTTCGCGTGGTCCGGCGCGTTCTTCGCCGCGCTGCTCTTCTTCATGACGGGCGACAACTGGCAGCTCGGCGCGATCACGTTCATCCTCGCCAACCTCTGCTTCGCGGCGTCCGCGGTCGTCAACGACTCGATCCTGCCGATCATCTCGAGCGAGTCCGACCGCGACCGCGTCTCCTCGCGCGGGTGGGCCTACGGCTACGCCGGCGGCGGTCTGCTGCTGGCGCTGAACTTCGTGCTGGTGAGCTTCCACGACACGTTCGGTCTCACCGAGGGCATGGCGGTGCGCATCTCGCTGCTGTCCGCGGCCGTGTGGTGGGCGGCGTTCACCTTCATCCCGTTCCGGGGGCTCCGCAACCACCCGCCGGCCGACGTCGAGCACGTCGAGGGCGGCGTTCTGCAGCGCAGCTTCGGCCAGCTCTGGATCACGCTGAAGGAGCTGCGCAACTACCCCGTGGCGCTCACCTTCCTGCTCGCCTACCTGTTCTTCAACGACGGGATCCAGACGGTCATCAGCCAGGCCTCGGTCTACGGCGTGGAGGAGCTCGGCTTCGACCAGGGCACCATGCTGGGCGTCTACCTGCTGGTCCAGTTCGTGGCGGTCGGCGGTGCGCTGTTGTTCGGGCGCATCGCGGCCACCCGCGGGGCGAAGAACACGATCCTCGGCGGCCTGGTCATCTGGATGATGATCGTGACCGCCGGGCTGTTCATCCCGGAGAAGTCACTGGTGCCGCTGCTGCTGCTCGGCGCTGCCATCGGTCTCGTGCTGGGCGGGACCCAGGCGCTGGCGCGCTCGTACTTCTCCCTGCTGATCCCACGGGGCAAGGAGGCCGAGTTCTTCAGCTTCTACCACGCGATGGAGCGCGGGACGTCGTGGTTCGGGACGCTGGTCTTCGGCCTGGTCTACACCTTCACCGGGTCCTACCGGCCGGCGATCTTCGCGCTGATCATCTTCTTCGTCATCGGCGGACTGTTGCTGGTGCGCGTCGACACGGCCAAGGGGATCCGCGACGCCGGCAACGACGTGCCGGCCGTCATCTGACGTCCCCGCACGCCCGGATCTGCGCACAACCGCGACCACCTGCACCCCTGGGGGTGAAGTGACTCACGCGTGAGCGTGGGTTGCGACGCCATGAATCCACGGAATTGTGGCGGCCCCGCTACGGTTGAAGGATCACAGAGGGGCGAAACCCGCCGCCACGAGCGGCGTCACGGACCGCGGTCCTGTTCGTCCCCCTCACAACCCGGCAGACAATTCAACGGGTGTCAGCAACCCAACTGGAGGTGGGCACGGTGGCGGAGCGCACACTGCGTGGCGCGAGGCTCGGCGGCCAGAGTTTCGAGGACGAGCGCGGCATCGAGTTCGCGGCTCGGCAGCAGGTCGGCTATGCATGCAAGCAGGGCCACGAGTTCGAGGTCACGATGTCGGTCGAGGCCGACATCCCGGCCGTGTGGGAGTGCCCGCGCTGCGGTGCCGAGGCGCTCAGCACGGCGGGCATCCTCCCCGAGGAGAAGGTCGAGAAGCCGGCTCGCACGCACTGGGACATGCTCCTGGAGCGTCGCTCGGAGAAGGAGCTCGAGGACATCCTCAAGGAGCGGCTCGACCTGCTCCGCGGCGGAGAGATCGGCCCGGCGCACCTGCACCGCGCCAACCGCAAGAAGCGGGTCTCCTAGGCCGTACGGCAGCTAGTCGACGACGTCGCCCCGGACCACCGGCCCCTCGGCCCCCGGTCCGGGGCGTCGTGCGTCCCAGCTGGGCGCACCGGGGAACCCGCCGAGGCCCGAGCCCGGCACGACGACGAGGCGACGCTCCACCACGGAGGTCAGCAACCGGCGCGCCACCGGTCGGGTGAACGGCAGGATGAGAATGATCCCGAGCAGGTCGAGCAGGAAGCCCGGGCTCAGCATCAGGGTGCCGCCGATGAGGATCAGCGCACCGTCGGCCATCTCGCGGGCCGGCATGCGCCCCCCCCCTGCAGCGCCTCGCGCAGCGCCAGCCAGGCTCGCCCGCCCTCGCGCTTGATCAGCCACGCACCCACCATGCTGTCGAGCACCAGCAGCACGATCGTCCACCAGGGGCCGACCAGCTGGCCGACCTGGAGGATCGCCCAGATCTCGGCCAGCGGGACGACGACGAACGCGAGCGCCAGCACGGGGCGAAGCCACCGGCGACGGCGCCGGGCGGTTCGGGGGCCGAGCGGCTGGCTCACGCGTCGACCCTGGTCCGGTGCAGGCGGGCACGGCGCTGGGACAGGCCCCAGCGGGTGATCTTCTTCAGCGACTCGCTGGCCACCTGTCCGCTCATCTTGGAGTCGCCGCGCACGCGCTCGACGAACTCGATCGGCACCTCGGTGACCCGGAGGCCGCGCGAGACCGTGCGGTAGGCGAGGTCGGTCTGGAACACGTATCCAGTAGACAGCACGGACTCAAGGTCGATCGCCTCGAGCGTCGTGCGCCGGAACAGGCGGAACCCGGCGGTGGCGTCCTTGACGCGCATCCCGAGCAGGAGCCGGACGTAGAGGTTGCCGCCGCGCGAGAGCAGCAGGCGCTGGAGAGGCCAGTTCACCACGGAGCCGCCGGGCACGTAGCGCGAGCCGATCACCAGGTCGGCGGTGTGGAGCGCGTCGAGGAGCCGGTGCAGCTGCTCGGGCTGGTGGGAGCCGTCCGCGTCCATCTCACCGATGACGTCGTAGCCGGCCCGCAGCGCGACGTCGAAGCCGTGGAGGTAGGCGGCGCCCAGGCCGGCCTTCTCCGTGCGGTGCACCACGCTGATCGCGGGGTCGCGGCTGGCGAGGGCGTCGGCGAGGTCACCGGTGCCGTCGGGGCTGTTGTCGTCGACGACCAGCACGTCCACGCCCGGCTGGGCACGGCGCAGGCGCTCGACGATCCACTCGATGTTCTCCGACTCGTTGTAGGTCGGGATGACCATCACGACCCTGCCGAGCCCCTCGACACTCACGCCTGCTGACCTCGTCCCGGTGACGGTGCGACGGCGCGGTCGCCCCGTCGGCCACGACGATAGGCGATCAGGACCGCGAGCGTGTGCACGACGAGGAACATGAGCGTGAACCTCGCCGGCCACACGCCCAGGCGTACGGCGGGGGTGATCGTGGTGCTGAGCCCGACGGTCTCCACCAGCACCTCCTGGGTGCGCGCGGGTGCCGAGGCGACGACCGATCCGTCGGGGCGGACGACACCCGAGATCCCGTTGATCGCGGCCACCACCACCCAGCGCCCGGTCTCGAGGGCGCGCAGCCTGCTGATCTCGAACTGCTGGTCCAGCTGGGCAGTCCTGCTGAAGAGCACGTTGCTCGTCTGCACCGTCACCATCCGGGCACCCCGGGCGACCTGCCCGGAGATCACGTCGTCATAGGCGACGTCGAAGCAGATCGCGTCGGCCACCAGCAGGTCGGCGACCCGGATCGGGACGAGGCTGGTGCCACGGACCATGTCGCGTGGCACCAGCCGGAGCTGGCCGTAGGTGTCGGGGATCAGGCTGCCGCGGAAGGGGATGTACTCGCCGTACGGCACGGGGTTCCGCTTCGTGTAGCGGTCGGCGCTGCCCAGCCCCGGCTCGAAGACGATCCCCTGGTTCAGGACCTGCGTGTCGTCGAGCGGGTCGTCGGCGATCGCGCCGACGAGGACCGGCACACCGATCGCCTCGGTGGCGGCCTCGATCCCGGCGCGGGCGCGCTCATCGGTGAAGGGGTCGACCGCCGTGGAGTTCTCCGGCCACACCACGAAGTCCGGAGCCGGGACCAGCCCGGCGGCCACGTCCTCGGCGAGCTGCTGGGTGGCCCTCACGTGGTTGTCGGTGACCTCGCGGTTGACTGCGACGATGTCGGTCCCGTCGCCGGGGATGTTGCCCTGCACGGCGGCGACGGTCGCAGTGCCGGTCTCCTCCACCGGGACGGTGACGACCACGGGGGCGAACGTCACCACGGTGAGCGCGCCGACCGCGGCGTACGTCATGGGCGTGGGCGTCCGGAGGCGGAGCAGCACCCATGCGAGCACCGTCCCGGTGAGGGCGACGAGGAAGCTCACCGCGGTCATCCCGATCCACGGGATGGCGTCGGCCCAGGGTGTGTCCGCGGTCGCGTAGACCAGGCGACCGAAGGGCATGCCGCTGAACGGGAAACCGCTGCGCCAGGTCTCGACGCCGACCCA
Organism: Nocardioides furvisabuli; assembly: GCF_021083185.1. Lineage (GTDB taxonomy): Bacteria > Actinomycetota > Actinomycetes > Propionibacteriales > Nocardioidaceae > Nocardioides > Nocardioides furvisabuli. The sequence continues at coordinate 48,915 of NZ_JAIGQB010000010.1, forward strand.
CCACAGGGCTGCCCACACGGGCCACCCACGCTGTCGGAGGCTCCAGGACAGCCCGATGCCCAACGGCACGAAGAACGCCGCCTCCAGGGCGCACATGGCGACCCAGGCGTCGGTGCCGACCGACCGCATCCACACCATCACCGCATAGGTGAACGTGATGCCGAACAACAGGCTCGGGAGCCAGGCACGCCGCGCGCGCAGGCCGCGCACCGAGAAGACCAGCGCTGCGATCGCCGGCGGCATGAGCCACGACCAGCCGATCGGCTCGAAGGCCGCTGCCAACACGAGTCCGCCCACGAGGGCGAGGAGGCAGCGCTGGAGCACGCCCCAGACCGTAGCCGACGGCTGCGCACCTGCAGCGGTGCGGGAGGGACGCAGGGGCTTCGGACCAACGCGCGACCGACTGGCTGGCGATCACGCGAAGTTGTCTAAGGCCCCGTGGTCCCTCCCGCATCCGGCCCCCGCGGGGCGCTGTCGACGGGACGCCGGACGGAAGGCATCGCTGGCTTCGCGTACCCCACGTCGGACCTCCCGGTGTCGAAGGCGCCACCCACGAGCTGCACAGGCGGACCCGGAGACCTTCTCGCCGTCGCCGCGGAGTGTCAACACGCCCCTGACCTGCCAGAACGCGCGTTGTCGCAGGTCAGCGACGTGCAGTCGCCGAGAACTCACCGAGAAAATTTCACCTGGATCGGCGTGTCGTGCCGTGACACGCCGACGGTCAGAACTGCGCGGGAGGTACGACGACGGTGCCGGTGGCGGTGGTCGCCACCACCGGCGGGTCGAGGACCTCGGCAGCGCCGGGCGCCGCCTCGGTCGGAGTGCCGCGTCCGACCACGTGGACGGCGAAGTCCATCACCCGGCTGCGGGTCCCCTCCCTGACGAGGGTCGCGGTGATCTCCAGGACGTCGCCGGCGCGCACCGGGGCCTTGAACTGGACGTCGGAGTAGGAGGCGAAGAGGCCCTCGTCGCCGTCGAGGACGATGCACATCTCGGTGGCGACGTCGCCGAAGAGCCCGAGGCTGTAGGCGCCGTCGACGAGGTTGCCGGCGTAGTGGGCGTGCGAGTAGGGGACGTAGCGCCGGTGGGTGATCACCGTGCCGACGCGGTCCCCGGCGGGGCGGACGTCGCTCATGAGGCCTTCTCCTGGGTGGGGGTGCGCGGGCCGGTGAGCCGGTGCACGATGAAGGACGCGACCTCGCCGGGCGTGGTGCCCCGGCTGAAGACGCGGTCGACGCCGAGCTCGTCGGCCATCGTCTCGTCGAAGCGGGGACCGCCCACGACCAGCAGCGGGCGCCGGGCGGCAGGATAGGCCTCGCGGAAGGCCGCGGACATCTCGCGGGTGTTGAGCAGGTGGGCGTCGCGCTGGGTGACGACCTGCGAGACGAGCACCGCGTCGGCCTTCTCCTCACGAGCCGCCTCGACGAGCTGCGGGACGGAGACCTGGGCGCCGAGGTTCACGACCTTGATCTCGCGGTAGTACTCCAGGCCCTTCTCCCCCGCGAACCCCTTGATGTTGAGGATCGCGTCGATGCCGACGGTGTGCGCGTCGGTGCCGATGCACGCGCCCACCACCGTGAGCCGACGGCGCAGCGAGCGCTTGATCGAGGCGTTGGCCTCCTTCGGCGTGAGCAGCGGGTAGTCGCGCTCGACGACCTCGACCGTGCTCGGGTCGACGAGGTGGTTGACCCGGCCGTAGACGACGAAGAAGGTGAAGCCCTCCCCCATCGGCTTGGCGTGCACGACGAGCGCGGGGTCCATGCCCATCTTGTTGGCGAGCTGGACCGCGGCGCCCTCGGCGACCTTGGAGTGCTCGATCGGCAGCGTGAACGACAGCTGCACCATCCCGTCGCCGGTGGTGTCGCCGTACGGGCGGATGAGGCTCACTTCTCCCCCTCGAGGATCTCGGTCGCCGGGTTGTAGTAGTCACGGGCCTTCCTCGCCACGCCGTCCAGGCCCCTGCCCTTGTCGGCGGGCCGCTTCATCAGGCCGAACGTGCCGTCGGCGATCGCGGCCAGCAGCGGCGGGTCACCGGCGGAGTCGGTGTCGTCCTTGATCTCCTGGAGCAGCCCGATCGCCTCGCCGAGCACCTCGCGGGCGCGCTGGGCGATGAAGCCGTCCGGGGCGGGCCGGAAGTCCTCGCGGAGGTTGCCCGCAGCGTTCATGACGTAGCGGACGTTCTGCAGCGCGAGGTCGCGGTCGGAGATCCACGGCGTCACCACCGCCTCGGTCATCATCCCGACGAGCAGGATGCCCTGGCCGGTGAGCGCCCCGACGAGGTTGAAGAAGCCGTCGAGGAGGTAGCCCTTGAAGATGTCACCGGTCATGTGGCGGGTGGGCGGCATCCACTTGAGCGGCGCGTCCGGGAACAGCTCGCGGGCGAGCATCGCGTGGGCCAGCTCGAGGCGGAACGAGTCGGGCACCTCGGGGTCGATCTCGAAGGCGTGGCCCAGGCCGAGCTGCCAGTCCTCGAGCCCGGCCTCCTTGGCGAAGTACTCGTTGAGCAGCTGGCTGGTGGTGACCGTGTGCGCGGCCTCGACGGCGTCGGCGGTGGTGAGGTAGTTGTCCTCGCCGGTGTTGATGATGATGCCGGCCCGGGCGTGGACCTGCCGGCTGAAGCGCTGGTCGACGAACGTCCGGATCGGGTTGATGTCGCGGAAGAGGATGCCGTACATCGAGTCGTTCAGCATCATGTCGAGGCGCTCGAGCCCGGCCAGCGCGGCGATCTCCGGCATGCACAGGCCCGAGGCGTAGTTGGTGAGCCGGACGTAGCGGCCGAGCTCCCTCGACGTCTCGTCGAGCGCTGCGCGCATCAGGCGGAAGTTCTCCTGGGTGGCGTAGGTGCCGGCGAAGCCCTCGCGGGTCGCGCCCTCGGGCACGAAGTCGAGCAGCGACTGCCCCGTCGAGCGGATCACCGCGATCACGTCGGCGCCCTCGCGGGCCGCGGCCTGCGCCTGCGGGATGTCCTCGTGGATGTCGCCGGTGGCGACGATGAGGTAGATCCACGGCTTGCTGGGGGCGTCACCGACCTTCGCGATCATCTTCTCGCGAGCGGCTCGTTGGCGGTCGATCTGCCTGATGCCGGCGCCGACCGCCTTGCGCGAGGCCGTCCGCGCGCGCGTGGCGTCCTTGCCCTCGGGGACGCGGAAGGTCACCGACCCGGCGGCCGCCTTCTGGGCGAGGGTGAGCAGGTCGTCGCCCTCCCCGCGCAGCAGCGCGTCCCACGCCGGGAGGCTGACACCGTGCTCGAGGCCGACGTCGGCGCGGACGGCGTCGGTGAGCCGGTTGACCCACGGGGTGCCGTCGGGGTCCGCGCCGCCGAGACCGGCCAGGCGCAGCGTGGCGCGCTCCACCGACACGGTGGTGTGGCGGGTCGCGAGGTCGACGATCGGCTTGCCGACCTGGCGGGCGAGCGTGCGCGCGCGGCGTACGTCGGCGCGGTCGATGCCGAGCTGGCTGACGGGCCTGCGGGCCGCCATCAGAGCCTCCGCTCGAAGAGCGCACGGACGCCGGCGTCGGCGCGCAGCAGCTCCATGGCGTACGCCGCGTGCCCGGGGACGTAGCCGTTGCCGACGAGCATGCGCACGTCGGCGGCCAGGCCCTCCGCGCCGAGTGCGGCGGCGCTGAAGCTGGTGGCCATGGAGAAGAAGATGACGGTGCCGCCCTCGGCGGTGGCGAGGATCGCGCCGCCCTCGCAGCCGGGGACGTCGACGCAGACGACGGTGACGTCGGCCGGGCCGCCGGCAGCGGTGACCGCCTCGCGCAGCGCGATCGGGTCGCGGGCGTCGGCGACCGCCACGGCGTCGGCCAGCCCGGCACCGGTGAGCAGGTCGTGCTCGCCCTGGTGGGGCACCACGCCGATGGTGCGGGTCGCGCCGGCGGCGCGCGCCGCGGCGAGGCTCAGGGAGCCCGACTTGCCCGCTCCGCCGATGACGGCGACGACCGGGGCGCCGGTCCCGTCGAGCGTGGCGCGGGCGGCGTACTCCTCCACCACGCGAGCGGTCAGGGCGGGCGCGCCGCACACGTCCATCACGCTGAGCGAGAGGGCCGGGTCGAGGTCGTCGGGGATGACGGCGGCGATCGAGCGGCCGAAGAGGATGGCGTAGCCGTCGCACGGCACCTGCTCGCTGCGACCGTCCCAGGCGGCGAGGCCGTCCTCGATCACGAGCGGGGTCAGCGTCAGGCTGATCAGGGTGGCGACACGGTCGCCGACCGCCAGGCCCAGGGGCGAGGCGGGCCCGACCTCCTCGACCGTGCCGACGAGCATCCCGCCGGACCCGGTGACCGGGTTCTGCATCTTGCCGCGGGTGGCGACGATGCCGAGCACCTCGGCGCGTACGCCGTCGCCGCTGGTCTCGCCGTACTTCGTGTGCGCGCGCTCGAGCTGGCGGAACGACGCGGCGTCGAGGTTGAGCCGCTCGACCCGCACGCGGACCTCGTCGGGCCACAGCTCGCGCCGGGTGTCGAGGCGCTGGGCGGCCTGGGGCAGCACGACGGCGTCGTCGAGGACGCGGTGCAGGCCGGTCGGATCGCCGGCCCGCAGGCCGGTCTGGAGGTCCGAGGTGGGGATCATGCGGTGCATCCTTCTATATTTCAGCAGTTCGGCCGCAAATCTTGCGGCGTGGCATTGGACTCGCCGCATGTTCTCCGCGTACTCTCCCAGATGTGTCGCCGACCACACAACCGGCGCGCCGCACGGCCACACCACGACCCGCTCGGGTCGGCACCAAGGAGATCTCATGAGCCTCGAGACCGCCACCCACCTCGGGCCAGGCCTCGCCAACGGACAGCCCTACCCCTACCAGCGCGTCGAGCTCGTCGAGCCCGACTGGACGCGGTTCCCCGGCTGGGCGGGCGTCACCGCCGAGGAATGGGCGTCGGTGCAGTGGCAGCGCGCCCACTGCGTCAAGAACGTCAAACAGCTCCGCGAGCTGATGGGCGACCTGCTCGACGACCGGTTCTACGCCGACCTCGAGCGCGACCAGGCCGAGCGCGCCACGATGTCGATGCTCGTGCCGCCGCAGATGATGAACACGATGGTTCCCGCAGCGTCGCCTGCCGGTCCGGGGTCGCTCACCGAGGCGTTCTACGCCGACCCGGTCCGTCACTACATGATCCCGGTGTTCAGCGACCGGCGCACCGACTGGCCCTCGCACCCGCACGCCGCGCGCGACTCGCTCCACGAGCACGACATGTGGGCGACCGAGGGGCTCACCCACCGCTACCCCACCAAGGTGCTCGCGGAGCTGCTGCCGACCTGCCCGCAGTACTGCGGCCACTGCACCCGCATGGACCTCGTCGGCAACTCGACCGTCGTCATCGACAAGCTGAAGTTCGCCGGCAAGCCCCACGACCGGCTCGGCGACATGCTCGACTACCTGCGGCGCACGCCGTCGGTGCGCGACGTCGTCGTCTCCGGCGGCGACGTGGCCAACATGCCGTGGCCGCGCCTCGAGGCGTTCCTCATGTCGGTGATGGAGGTGGACAACATCCGCGACATCCGCCTGGCGACCAAGGCACTGATCGGCCTGCCGCAGCACTGGCTGCAGCCCGACGTGGTCGAGGGCGTCTCCCGAGTGGCCGGGGTGGCGCGCTCGCGTGGCGTCTCGCTCGCGATGCACACCCACGCCAACCACGCAGCCTCCGTCACGCCGATCGTCGCCGAGGCGACCCGCGCGATGCTCGACGCCGGCCTGCGCGACGTACGCAACCAGGGCGTGCTGCTCAACGGCGTCAACGCCGACCCGCACGCCCTCCTCGACCTGTGCTTCCGCCTGCTCGACGGCGCGCAGATCATGCCCTACTACTTCTACATGTGCGACATGATCCCGTTCTCGGAGCACTGGCGGGTCTCGCTCGCCGACGCCCAGCGCCTCCAGCACCACATCATGGGCTACCTCCCGGGTTTCGCGACGCCGCGCATCGTGTGCGACGTCCCCTTCGTCGGCAAGCGCTGGGTGCACCAGAACGCCGACTACGACACCGAGCACGGCATCTCCTTCTGGACCAAGAACTACCGCACCTCGATCGAGTCCGACGACGCCGAGGCGCTCTCGCGCCACTACGAGTACTACGACCCGATCCACACGTTGCCCGAGTCCGGCCAGCAGTGGTGGGAGGAGCACGGGCGGCTCGACGAGGCCTCGCTGAAGGCTGCGGAGATGGCCGAGGCGTCCAGGCGTACGGCGGCGCTCCAGGCTTGGTGAGGTCGGGATCCGCGGTCTTTTCGGGATCTGGGGCTGTCTGTTCGGGATCCCCGGCTGGCCGGTGATCCCCTAGGTTGTCGGCCCTTGCACGGCCTGACAACGTGCGGGAGTCCCTGACAACCTCTCCGCCGCGGCCCGCACCTGTGAGGTCGCGGACCTGGTCATGGGCCACGAAGTGTCCACAAGCGGTGCTGGGCCTTGCTCTTCCACAGCTCCGTGGAGGACTGCGAGCCAGATGTAGCCTCCGGCACGCAGTGTGTGCGCATGGAACCTCGACTCCGCGCACTCATCGCCGAGCACGGCGTCTTCACGCGCAAGGAGGCCAACGCGCTCGGCTACCACGATGCCGCCATCGCCGCCCACGTCCGGTCGGGAGCGTGGGTCCGAGTCAGGCGCGGCGCCTACGTTCTCGGACCTGACTGGTCCGACCTGGGGGCCAAGCAGCGCTACGCCATCCTGTGTCGGGCTGTTGCGCGACAGGCCAGTACGCGCGTGGTGCTCAGTCATCTGAGCTCGGCGAACGAGCACGGCTCGCCACTCTGGGATTGCGACTTGGCCCCGGTGCACCTGACCCGCCCGGACCAGCGAGCCGGACGAGCCGAGGCCGGCGTGGTCCAGCACCGGGGCGCGATCGAGAAGGACGACGTCGTACGCCGTCGCGGGCTCGAGGTCATGAGCGCCACGCGGACCGCCCTCGAGCTCACCATGCTCCTGGACGCCGAGCACGCGCTGGTGGAGATCGACTACCTGCTCCACCACAACCTCACCACGATCCCGGAGCTACGCAAGCGCTACGAGGCGATGACCTTCTGGCCGCGCACGCTCACGACTGAGCACGTCCTCCGCCTTGCGGACGCCCGGTCGGAATCTGTGGGCGAGACCAGGGCCCGCTACCTGTGCTGGAGCGAGCGCTTGCCGGCACCCGTTCCCAACTACCCCATCCTGGACAGCAGGGGCTTCGAGATCGCGCGGGTCGACCTCGCGTGGCCCGAGCTGGGGGTGTTCCTGGAGTTCGACGGCAAGGTGAAGTACGAGGAGCACCGGCGCGAGGGCGAGTCGGTGACCGACTGCGTGCTGCGGGAGAAGCAGCGTGAGTCGCTGATCTGCGAGCTCACCGGGTGGCGGTGCATCAGGATCGTCTGGGCCGACCTCTACAAGCCGGCGGAGACCGCCGCTCGCATCCGGCGGCTGTTTTGCACGAATGCCGCCTGACCCGGTGGGTTGTCAGGCTCTCCTGGTGGTTGTCGGCCCATGCACCGCCTGACAACCTGAGGGATCCCCGGATGGCCGGGGATCCCAAGAGCGGCCAAGCGGTGGCTCGTGCAGCGCGACGACGCCGCTCAGTCGACCGTACGGTTCTCGTACGGCGTCGAGAGCACGATCGTCGTCCGCGTCGAGACGCTGGCAGCGCCGCGGATGCGGGCGAGCAGCTCCTCGAGCGCGAGGGGCGTGGCGACGCGGATCTTGAGGATGTAGGACTCCTCCCCCGCGACCGACCAGCAGGACTCGATCTCCTTGATGCCCACCAGCCGCTCGGGGTAGTCGTCGGGCTGCGAGGGGTCGATCGGCGTGATCGAGATGAAGGCGGTGAGGGGGCGCCCGAGCTGGTCGTGGTCGACGGTCGCGCCGTAGCCCTTGATCAGCCCGCGCTGCTCGAGGCGCTTGACGCGCTGGTGCACCGCCGAGGTGGACAGGTCGGTCGCCTTGCCGAGGTCGGTGTACGACATGCGGCCGTCAGCGGCCAGCAGGGCCAGGATCTGACGGTCCTTGGACTCGACCTCAGGAGAGCTCACGCCGCTCACCCTAGTGCGAGCCGGACAGGGCCTCCACCAGGCGCACGGCTGACGAGCCGAGCCCCCAGCGCTCGTCCAGCGCCACCAGCGCTGCGTGGTCGACCGGGGTGCGCGGGCGGGTGAGGTCAGGCGACCCGAGGTCGAGGTCGCGGCGTACGGCGACCACCTCGGGTGCCACGGCCAGGTAGTCGGCGGCGGCCTTGATCTTGCCGCGCGGACCGGGGCCCATGTCGGAGTCGGGGTCGTGCGCGGCCGCGACGATCGACGCGACGTCGCCGAAGCGTCCCAGCAAGGTGGCAGCGGTCTTGTCCCCCACGCCGGCCACCCCCGGGAGCCCGTCGGAGGCATCGCCGCGCAGGGTGGCGAGGTCGGCGTACTGGTGGGCGTCGACGCCGTACTTGGCACGCACCCACGCGTTGTCGACGCGCTCGTGCTTGCTGACCCCGCGGGCGACGTAGAGCACGCGGACCCCGGCGTCGTCGTCGACGAGCTGGAAGAGGTCGCGGTCACCGGTGACGATGTCGACCGCCATCCCCGCGTCGGTGGCGAGGGTGCCGATCACGTCGTCGGCCTCCATCTCGGGGTGCCCCACGACCGGGATGCCGTAGGCCTCCAGGACCGAGATGATGATCGGGATCTGCGTCTCGAGGGGGTCGGGCACCTCCTCGACGTCGGGCCTCGGACCGGGCACCTCGGCCACGACGCGGTGGGCCTTGTAGGACGGGATGAGGTCGACGCGCCACTGCGGGCGCCAGTCGTCGTCCCAGCAGCACGCCAGGTGCGTGGGGTCGTACTCCCCCACCAGCCGGCTGATGAAGTCCATCAGGCCGCGCACGGCGTTCACCGGCGTGCCGTCAGGCGCCTTCACCGAGTCCGGCACCCCGAAGAACGCTCGGAAGTAGAGCGAGGCGGTGTCGAGGAGCAGGAGGCGGTCGGTCATGGGATCACCCTGTCACTCCGCGAGGACCGAGTAGGCGATGACGCCGCGCTTGAGCAGCCTCGCCGTCGCCCGGGCCGTGGCGCGCAGGTCGGTGTCCCCGGCCGCGTCGGCGACCTGGCCGCAGAGGTCGAGCAGCTGCTTCATCCATCGGACGAAGTCGCCCGCAGAGAGGCCGGTGACCTTCAGGACGTCGTCGAGGTCGTCGCCCTCGGCCCACCGCCACGCCGCCCACGCGAACCCGATGTCGGGCTCGCGGAGGAAGTCGAGCTTGTGGTCGCGCTCGAGTGCGTCGAGCTGGCCCCAGAGCCGTACGACCTCGGCCAGCACCGGACGCACCTGGCCGCCCGGCATCTTCGGCGACGTGGCGTCGTCGGCCCGGCGTGCCTCGAAGACCAGTGACGACAGCACCGCGGCGAGCTCGGAGGGCGCGAGCTCGTCGAGCACCCCCGCCCGGATGGCCTCGGCGGCGACGAGGTCCATGTCGGTGTAGATCCGGCGCAGGTGCGAGCCCCGCTCGGTCACCTTGTCGCCGTCGAGGTAGCCCAGTGCGGTGAGCACGTCGCAGACGCGGTCGAAGGTCCGCGCGACGGTGTTGGTGCGGTTGTCCACGCGGCGCTTGAGGGTCTCGGTGTCGCGCTCGAGCTTGAAGTAGCGCTCGGCCCACCGCGAGTGGTCCTCGCGCTCAGGGCACTGGTGGCACGGGTGTGACTTCAGCTCGGCGCGCAGCCGTCCGATCTCGCGGTCGGTGGGGGTGTCGCTGAAGGAGTCCTGCTTCGGACGCCTCGGGCCGGGCGCGTCGAAGGAGTCGGCGCGCGAGCGCAGCGCGTTGGCGAGCTCGCGACGCTGGCCAGGGTTGCGGCCGTTGAACGACTTGGGGATCCGGAGCCGGCCGATCGACTGCACCGGAACCGGGAAGTCCATCATCGCCAGCCGACGCGCCTGCCGGTCGGCGGTGACGACGTAGGGCCGCGGCTCGTCGCCGGAGGTCCCGGGGTCGACCACGACGGCGAGCCCGCTGAACTTGCCGGCGGGCACCTGGATCACGTCGCCGGGCCGCAGCTTGCCCAGGGACGCGGCCGCCTCGCCGCGGCGGTCCTGCCGGCGCTCGCGGGAGGCTCCCTTCTCGAGCTCGGAGATGCGGCGGCGCAGGTCGGCGTACTCCATGAAGTCGCCGACGTGGCACGTCGCCGCCTCGCGATAGCCCTCGAGCGCCTCCTCCGCCTTGTGCACCTGCCGCGCCAGCCCGACGACCGCCTTGTCGGCCTGGAACTGGGCGAAGGACTGCTCCAGCAGCTCGCGCGAGCGCGCCCGGCCGAACTGGTGCACGAGGTTGACGGCCATGTTATAGGACGGCCGGAACGACGAGCGGAGCGGATACGTACGTGTGGAGGCGAGGCCGGCGACCTCGCCCGGGTTCATGCCGGGCTGGTAGAGCACGACGCCGTGGCCCTCGATGTCGAGTCCGCGCCGCCCGGCACGCCCGGTGAGCTGCGTGTACTCCCCCGGAGTCAGGTTGGCGTGGCTCTCGCCGTTCCATTTCGACAGCTTCTCGATGACGACCGTGCGGGCGGGCATGTTGATGCCGAGCGCGAGGGTCTCGGTGGCGAACACCACCTTGACCAGGCCCTCCTGGAACAGCTCCTCCACCACCTGCTTGAAGGCCGGCAACAGGCCGGCATGGTGGGCGGCGATGCCGCGCGTGAGGCCGTCGAGGAACTCGTGGTAGCCCAGGACGTGGAGGTCCTCCTCGGGCAGCGAGCGCGAGGCCTCCTCCACCCGGGCGAAGATCTCGTCGCGCTCGGCGGCCGTGGTGAGCCGTGTGTTGGCCTGCACGAGCTGGCTCACCGATGCGTCGCACCCGGCTCGGCTGAAGATGAACACGATCGCCGGGAGCAGCCCCTCGCGGTCGAGCCGCTCGACGACGTCCACCCGGCTCGGGATCCACACCCGACGGCCGTTGCCGACCGACCGCGGGTTCTTCGACGAGCCCGGCTTGCCCTTGCGCGGCGAGCGGCGATCGCGCATGAGGCGGGTGCTGGCCCAGTCGTCACGCGCGATGCGGGTGAGCTCCTCGTTGACCGGGGCGCCCTCCTTGACGAAGCCGGCGCTCGCGTCGACGTCGGAGGAGGCGAAGAGGTCGAGCAGCCGACGTCCCACCATGACGTGCTGGAACAGCGGCACCGGCCGCTTCTCCTCCAGGATCGTCGTGGTCTCGCCGCGCACGGTGGCCAGCCACTCGCCGAACTCCTCGGCGTTGGACACCGTCGCCGACAGCGACACCAGGGTCACCGACTCCGGGAGGTGGATGATGACCTCCTCCCAGACCGCGCCGCGCATGCGGTCGGCGAGGTAGTGCACCTCGTCCATCACGACGTAGCCCAGGCCCAGCAGGGTGCGGGAGCTCGCGTAGAGCATGTTGCGCAGCACCTCGGTGGTCATCACGACCACGGGCGCCTCGCCGTTGATGACGTTGTCGCCGGTCAGCAGGCCCACGTTGTCGGCGCCGTAGCGCTTGACCAGGTCGTGGTACTTCTGGTTGGACAGCGCCTTGATCGGGGTGGTGTAGAACGCCTTGCGGCCGGTCTGCAGGGCGAGGTGGATGGCGAACTCGCCGACGATGGTCTTGCCGGAGCCGGTGGGTGCCGCGACCAGCACCCCGCGGCCCTGCTCGATCTCCTGGCAGGCCCGCACCTGGAAGTCGTCGAGCTCGAAGCCGTAGAGGCCGGAGAAGTCCTTCACCATCGGGAAGGACTGCTCGCGCCGGAACGCTGCGTAGCGCTCGGCGGGCGTCTGCTCGTCCTCGGGCGGGGTGCTCATGCGATGACCTCCAGGGCGCCGGGGACGCACTCGACGGTGAGGGGCAGCGGGCCGAAGCGCTCGCCGTCGGCGTACGACACGATGCCGGGCGCGGCGACGGTGACCGAGCGGACCCGCCGGTGGACGTACTCCGCGACGCCGTCGATGCGACCGGTGAACAGGCGCGGATAGGACCTGACCAGCTTGGACTTGCTCATCTGGGTGATGACCACGACGTCCAGCATGCCGTCGTCGAGCAACGCGCCCTCTGTGATCCGCAGGCCGCCGCCGAAGGACGGGCCGTTGCCGACCGCCACGAGCATGGCGTCGTGCTCGACGGTCTCGCCGTCGAGCTGGAGGACGTAGTGGATCGGTCGGAAGGTGCGCAGCTCGGCCAGCGTGGCGAGGTTGTAGCGCATCTGGCCGTGCGGCCACGTCATGGCGTTGGCGCGCTCGTTGACGATGGCGTCGAAGCCCGCTGCCAGCACGGTGACGAACCAGCGGTCACCGCTGCGGGCGAGGTCGATGGTGCGCGTGCGCGACGCGATGACCCGGTCGGCGGCGGCCACGGGGTCGGTGCGCGGGAGGTCGAGGTAGCGCGCGACGTCGTTGCCGGTGCCGCTGGGGATCAGACCGAGGGGTACGCCGGTCCCGGCGACCGCCTGGACGCCGAGGTGCACCAGCCCGTCGCCGCCGCACACCACGAGCGCCTCGACCCCGTCGGCCACGCAGCCGGCCGCAAGGTCGGCCGCTTCGTCGGCGTCGCGGCCCTGGAGGTTGCGCACGACGAACCCGCTCTCCCGCAGGCGGGCGAGCGCGACGTCACGGTGCCGGGCGCCCCTGCCCCGACCCGACGTGGGGTTCGTCAGCAACGCGATCTCGCGGCCCCGGACCGAGTCGGGTGCTGAGGGGTCGTGCATGAGCGCGACCCTATCCCCCGGTGCTAGGCGCCGAGCCGCAGCAGGGCTGCGTAGCGCTCGGCGTGTGCGCCCACGGCGCGGGCCAGGCGCCCGAGTGCGTCCAGGACCAGCTCGGGCCCGAAGCGGGTCCCGGGGACCGCGAGGACGAGCCGGGCGTCGACCTCACCGATGACGACCTGTCCGTGCCGCCAGGCCTGGTGCACGCGCAGCCGGCCCGCGTCGTCGACCACGGGCTCGGGGTAGGCCTCGTCGACCGCCAGCAGGTCGCAGGTGATCCCGAGCGCGTCGTCGCCCTCGGCCGTCAGGCGGCCGCGGACCAGGTGACCGGTGCGCAGGCCCTGGTCGGCGCGCCACACCACGTCATGGGTGCCCAGCCAGTCGGGCAGGTCGAACGGGTCGACGTCGGTGATCACGGCCTGCATGGGTCCAGCCTCTCAGAGCCGGATCAGATGGCAGACAGCTCGTCGGGGCCGAGCCCGGCGTTGGGGGCCTTGCGGGCGCGCCGACGGTCGTTGAACCGGGCGATCGCTTCAGAGAGGAAGAACAGCAGCACCATCGGCACGGCCATCAGGGTCATCGTGAACGGATCCGCGGACGGCGTCGCCACCGCAGCGAAGATGAAGGTGCCGATGATGATCCAGGGCCTGTACGCCTTGAGCGACGCGCCCCTCACCACCCCGGCGAAGTTGAGCAGCACGACGAAGACCGGGATGTTGAAGGCCAGGCCGAAGACGAACAACGTCCGGGTGAAGAACTGCAGGTAGTCGTTGAAGTCGATGAGGTTGGTGACGTTGTCCGGGTTGAACCCGATCAGCACCTCCAGCGCGACCTGCAGCGTGACGTAGCCGAGGACCACGCCCGAGATGAAGAGCGGGCCGGCGACTCCCGCGAAGATGCGGCTCATCCGGCGCTCCTGGGCGTACAGCCCGGGCAGCACGAACGCCCAGATCTGGTAGAGCCAGTAGGGCGCTGTCACGATGCCGGCGGCGAAGCCGCACAGCGTGAGCCAGAGCAACAGCCCGCCTCCCGCTCCACGGGTGGTGGCATTGGTGGTGCCCTCCGGGAGGGTGGCCTGCGCCGCCTCGTAGGGGCCGACCACGAGGTCGAGCAGGGCGTTGCGGAACACGAGGGCGACCACGAGCGCGACCACGAAGACCAGCAGGACCCGCAGCAGGCGCGCGCGGAACTCGCGGAAGTGGTCCGAGAGCGCCATCCGACCGTCGGGGCCGACGGCCTCTGGCGACGGTCCCTTGAAGAGACCGAGGAGGCCGGAGATCCTCACCCGGGTCAGGCGGTCGTGTCGTCGCGCCGCTCGCGCAGCACCTCGCCCGAGGCCTCGTTGTGCGCCGGGGCCTGCGTCTGGTCACGGCTGTCGATCTCGAGCTGCTCGGGCGTCTTCTGCTCGTCGACGTCGTCCTCGTCGTCGCGCAGGCCCTTGGTCTCGGTCTTGAAGATGCGCAGCGCCTGACCGGAGCTGCGGGCGAGGTCGGGAAGCTTCGCCGCGCCGAAGACGAGCACGACGATCGCGAGGATCACCAGCCACTCCAGACCCTGCGGCATGCCGACCATGGGGTTCATCATGAGGTCACTCCGTCGTTCTCGGGGTCGTTCTCGGTCTCGTGCGGACGCATCGTAGCCACGTCAGGAGAAGTCTACGCCGTCCGCCTGATAGTGACGGAGCGCCGCACGCGCGGACGCCGAGAATGCTTCCGCGTGCTCGGTGGGGGCCAGCACGGTGGCGTGGGGAGCCAGGCGCAGGAGCAGCGACCGCACCCACTGCTCGCTCGCGACCTCGAGGTCGACGTCGACCGTGTCGTCGGGACCGGGGCGCTGCGCGCGCACCTGGTGGTACTCCATGACCCACCGCGCGGGCGGGGCCAGGCGCAGCGTGACCGTCGTGGTCTCGGCGTCGCTGAACCAGCCGCCGGTCAGGTCCCGCGGGCGGGCGCCGGGGTCGGCGACAGGAGTGTCGAGCTCGGTGGCGGCGAGGATCCGGTCGACCCGGAAGGCTCGGTCCCCCTGCGCGGTGTGGCACCACGCGTCGAGGTAGAGCAGGTCCTCGACGCGGGCGAGCCCGCGGGGGTCGACGACGCGCCGTGACTCCTCGTCGCGGGAGGGGACGTGGTAGGTGATCTCGACCTGTCGGCCGTGGCGCACGGCGGACTCGAGCACCGGCACGACCGCGCTGGTCTCCAGCGGTGTCGGGGCGACGTGGAGCCGGAGCAGCTCCTCACCGTCCTGGCCCGCGGCCTGCTCGAGCTTGGCGAGCGTGCGCTCGATGACGTCGCGGGCCTCGTCGGGTGCCGCCTCGACCATCGTGCGCAGCGCCACCACGAGTGCGGTGGCCTCGGCCGGCGAGAACCGCACCGGACGAGCGAGGTAGTCGGCGTTGTCGACACGGATGACCCGGTCGCCCTCCAGCGCATCGAGGTCGACCTCGATGAGGTCGCCGGGAAGCCCCGGCGAGAGGCCGGTCATGAAGAGCAGCCGCAGGTCGCGCTCGATCTGGTCGGCGTCGGTGCCGAAGTGGGCGGCGGCGTCGTCGAGGCGCACCTCGCCGCGCGCGAGCAGGTAGGGCACCAGGGCGAGCAGGCGGGCGACCTGGTCGGGCGCGGTGTCGCCGGGCTGGAGGGTCACCGGACCTCCCCCGCGACGGCGCGCAGGCGGGCCACGACGTCGTCGCGCAGCGCCTCGGGAGATTCGACCACGACGTCGGCACCGTAGGTCAGCACCTCGTCCGAGAGCTCGTGCACCGGACCCTCCACCACCAGCAGGTCCCACCCGGGACGGTCGGCCATCGCCGTCGCGCTCTCCGCGCGCCGCCGCAGGCCCACCCCGGTGCCCTGCCGGACCCGGACCTGGGCCCGCACGGAGGGGAACGACGGTGAGAGCCGCCGCGCGAGGGCGCGTACGTCGGTGCCGGCGGGGACGTCGTACGCCCCGGACTTGCCGGTGGCGCGGACCGGACCCACGATGCGCGAGAGGCGGAAGACCCGCTCGGCCCCGCGGTCGACGTCGAGGCCGACGACGTACCAGCGTCCCGAGGAGCGCGCGAGTCCCCACGGCTGGATCCGGCGGGTGGTCGGCTCGGTCTCGTCGGCGCGCTGGTAGGGGAAGCTGACCTGGCGGCGCTTGCCGACCGCGTCCCACAGCGGCTCGAACGCCGGCTCGTCGGCGGTGATCGCCGGAGCCACCACCTCGAGACGGGACGGATCGATCTCCACGCCCTGACCCTTGAGCTTGGCCAGCGCGCGCCCCGTCGCCTTGGCGAGGGTGGCCTGCTGCCAGACCTGCGCCGCCAGCCCCAGCACGGCGGCCTCGTCGGACTCGAAGCGGATCTCGGGCAGCGAGGTCTGCTCGGTCGGGATGCGGTAGCCGATCTCGTCGTCGAAGAAGGCGTCGGCACTGCCGACCTCGATCACCGCCCCGATCTGCCGCAGGGCGTCCTTGTCGCGCTCGAAGGCCCGCTCGAACGCCTCGTCACCGGCCGGTCCGCGGGCGTGCTCGGGATAGCACGCCTCGCGGATCGCGTCCTTGCTGATGAACCGTCGAGCGCCCAGCAGCAGGATGTGCAGGTTCATCAAGCGCTCGGCTCGAGGCTGCGCCATCCGCTGCTCCCCCTCTGTCCGCTGGCGGTGTGTCGACCCGGAGTCGGGTCAGGAGACGCCGAGGATGTCGACGACGAAGAACAACGTGTCGGTCTTCTCGATGCCCGCGTCGGGGTTGCCCTCGGGGTAGCCCTTGGCCGGCGGGATCTCGAGGATCACCCGTGAGCCGACGGTGCGCCCGACCAGCCGCTCGTCCCAGCCGGCGATCACCTGGCCGACCCCGATCGGGAACTCGGCGGGCTGGGCGCTGTAGGACTCGTCGAAGGGCTCGTCGGCGTTGTAGACCTGGCCGAGGTAGTCGACGGTGAGGGTGTCGCCGGACTTGACCTTGGCGCCGTCGCCCTTGACGAGGGTGGTGGCGATGAGCTCGCCGGTCGGCTTGTGTGCGGTGCTGAAGTCGAGGCCGGTGACGACACCGTCCTCCTCGATGAGCGTGGGCGCCCACCCGGCGGGCTTCTTCTCCTCGCCCTGCGGGCCGTCGAGCGCCGGCTCGGGCGGCACGGTCTTGGAGCGACCGAGGATGTCGACCACGGCGAGGACGGAGTCCTTGTTGCCGATGCCGATGCTGGGGTTGCCGAGCTCGCCGAACGCCTGCTCGGCGGAGGTGAGCAGCACGATGCGGTCACCGACGGTGCTGCCGATCATCGTCTCGCGCAGGAAGGGCAGCACGTCCTCGGAGAGCTCGACCTCCTGGGTGCCCTGCTCGAAGGTGTTCTGCGCCTCCTCCTCGGTGAAGCCGTTGCCGACCCACCAGTTGGCCTCGACGGTGTCGCCGTCGGCCACGGTCTCGCCGTCGCCCTGGATGAGGACGTCCTTCTCCTCCTCGGAGCCGTCGAGGCGTCCGTCGAAGGTCACCTTCGGGGCCTCTCCCTGCTTGCCCTCGATGGTCACCGAGCTCAGCGGGGCGCCTCCCTCCTCGGCGTCGCTGGAGTCGGAGCCGCACGCGGCGAGGCCGAGCATGCTGAGGACGAGGACACCGTTGACGGCAGCGGAACGTACACGAGACACAGGTTCACCTAATCGATCGGTCGGCGTTGCCCGGACACCCTATCCAGCAGGTCCCACGCGCGACGTCGCCGCACCGCGCCTGTGCACGACGGGTGCAGGTCACATCCCGTCGATGAGCCTCTGGACCCGCTCGTCGTACGCCTTGAAAGGGTCCTTGCACAGGACGGTGCGCTGCGCCTGGTCGTTGAGCTTGAGGTGCACCCAGTCGACGGTGAAGTCGCGACGGCGCTCCTGCGCCTTGCGGATGAACTCGCCGCGCAGACGGGCGCGAGTGTTCTGCGGCGGCACGCTCTTGGCCTCGAAGACCTTGAGGTCGGTGGTCACCCGGGCGACCGCCCCACGCTTCTCGAGCAGGTAGTAGAGGCCCCGCCCGCGGTGGATGTCGTGGTAGGCGAGGTCGAGCTGCGCGATCCGCGCGTCACCGAGCGACAGCCCGTGCTTGGCGCGGTAGCGCTCGATCAGCTTGTACTTGATCACCCAGTCGATCTCGCGGTCCACCAGACCGAGGTCGTCGGACTCCACGGCCTTGAGCCCGCGCTCCCACAGGTCGAGGGCCCGCTCGATGGTGGGCGTGGAGATCTGGCGCCGGTCGACGAAGTCGCGCGCCTTGCCGAGGTACTCGGCCTGGATCTCGAGGGCACTCGCCTCGCGACCGTTGGCCAGGCGCACCTTGCGCCGCCCGGTCGGGTCGTGGCTGATCTCGCGGATGGCGCGAATCGGGTTCTCCATCGTGAGGTCGCGCATCACCACGCCCTCCTCGATCATCCGCAGCACCAGGTCGCACGAGGCGACCTTGAGCATCGTGGTCGTCTCGCTCATGTTCGAGTCGCCGACGATCACGTGGAGCCGGCGGAACCGTTCGGCATCGGCGTGCGGCTCGTCGCGGGTGTTGATGATGGGCCGGCTGCGCGTGGTGGCGCTGCTGACGCCCTCCCAGATGTGCTCGGCGCGCTGGCTCACGCTGTACGACGCCCCGCGCGGGGTCATCACGACCTTGCCCGCCCCGACGACGATCTGCCGGGTGACGAGGAACGGGATGAGGATGTCGGCGAGGCGGCTGAACTCCCCCGCGCGGCCGACGAGGTAGTTCTCGTGGCAGCCGTAGGAGTTGCCGGCGGAGTCGGTGTTGTTCTTGAACAGGTAGATGTCGCCGGCGATGCCTTCCTCGTGCAGCCGGTTCTCGGCGTCGAGCAGCAGGCCCTCGAGGATGCGCTCCCCGGCCTTGTCGTGGGTGACGAGGTCGACGATGTCGTCGCACTCGGGGGTGGCGTACTCGGGGTGGCTGCCGACGTCGAGGTAGAGCCGTGCCCCGTTGCGCAGGAAGACGTTGGACGAGCGGCCCCAGCTGACGACCTTGCGGAAGAGGTAGCGCGCGACCTCGTCGGGGCTCAGCCGGCGCTGCCCCTTGAACGTGCACGTGACGCCGTACTCGTTCTCGATGCCGAAGATGCGCCGGTCCATGGGCCCACCCTAGGACCGCGCACCACGTCCGGTGCGGCATCCGGCGCCGAATCCCACCCGGCGAGCCGCCGTGGCGCCGACCGCCCAGGTCGCGGGCAGGGGCCAGGGACCTTGACTCGGCGGCCCCGACCGGGTGAGCGTTCCCCCATGGGACCCCGCCACCTCGTCGCGACCGTCCTGGTCGAACCGGGCACGGTCGCGGACCTCGAGCTCCGGGTCATGACCGACGACCTGTGGCTGTGGCCGGTGCGGACCGCGCCGGTGGTCGTCGACGGTGCGAGGCTGGAGAGCCAGGTCCGTCGCC
This sequence comes from Nocardioides furvisabuli, assembly GCF_021083185.1. Taxonomy (GTDB): domain Bacteria; phylum Actinomycetota; class Actinomycetes; order Propionibacteriales; family Nocardioidaceae; genus Nocardioides; species Nocardioides furvisabuli. The sequence goes on from NZ_JAIGQB010000010.1 coordinate 67,951, forward strand.
GCATGGTCGAGCAGCGCCGCGGGGAGTGGGACGACGCAGCCGGCTGGACCCCGGCGTGGGTCGGCTTCGGTCCCGCGTGGCACGAGTTCGGACCGCACGGCGACGTACGTCCGCCGGGCCCGCTCCCCTGGGCGGCGCACCAGCGGTTGTGGAGCGCCCTGGAGGAGTTCGGGTCGCTCGTGCGCTACCGGCGACGGCTCAGCGGGATCCCGACCGTCGCGACGACCGAGTGGCCGGGGCTCTACCTGCGTTGAGACGAGCCCCGGCTCGGGTGGGTCCCGGTCAGACCTGGCCCGGCCCCGTCGGCGGGGTGCCCGTCGAGGGCGGCGTGCCCGGACCGTCGGGCGGGACCCCCGGCGGCGCCACGGGAGGCGCCACCGGGGGCTCGCCGGTCACCGGGTCCTCGAGCGGCGGTGTCGCCCCCGAGACCTGGTCGGTCGGGTCGGCGGGGTCGTCGTGTCCGGAGTGGCGCGGTCCGGACCCGGCCAGCGCGTCCTCGGGCGCGGCCGCGTCGGGCTCCTCGACGCCGCGACGTCCGAGGACCTCGACGAGACGGGTCTCGCGCAGCCGCAGGAACTTGCGCGGCTGGGTGCGGGTGCGGTCGAGGACGGCCACCTCGAGGTCGCCGGTCGGGATCACGCGATCGTCGCTCTCGCTGTGGCCGAGGGCGGCCACGGCGACCCGGATGGCGTCGTCGAGCGAGGCGCCGGCGGAGTAGTGCTCCTCCAGGTGGTCGGCGACCACGTCGGCCGCACCGCCCATCACCGCGAAGCCGTGCTCGTCGGCGACCTGGCCGTCGTAGGTGAGGCGGTAGAGCTGGTCGTCGGCCGCGGTGTCACCGATCTCGGCGACGAAGATCTCCACCTCGTAGGGCTTCTCCCCGCCGGAGGAGAAGATCGTGCCGAGCGTCTGGGCGTAGGCGTTGGCCAGGCCGCGCCCGGTCACGTCACGCCGGTCGTAGGCGTAGCCGCGCATGTCGGCGAGGCGGACACCGGCGATGCGGAGGTTCTCGAACTCGTTGTAGCGACCGACCGCCGCGAAGGCGATGCGGTCGTAGATCTCGCTGACCTTGTGCAGCGCCTGCGACGGGTTCTCCGAGACGAACAGCACGCCGTCGGCGTACTGGAGGGCGACGACCGAGCGCCCGCGGGCGATGCCCTTGCGGGCGAAGTCGGCGCGGTCCTTCATCATCTGCTCGGGCGAGACGTAGAACGGCATGCTCATGAAGGGTGACTCCTACGTCGTCTCAGGTCAGCGCCGCGGCGGGGCCGTCGGGGCGCTGCATGCGGGAGGCCAGGATGCGATCGGCGATCACGGACACCTCGTCGTCGGGCATCCGGCGCCCGCCGTCGGGGGTGATCACGTGGACGACCGGGAAGATCCGGCGCGTGATGTCGGGTCCGCCGGTGGCGGAGTCGTCGTCGGCGGCGTCGTAGAGCGCCTGGATGACCGCGGTCACGGCCTCCTCGGCGTCGAAGTCGTCGCGGTAGAGCTTCTTGAGCGAGCCGCGCGCGAACAGCGATCCCGAGCCGACGGAGTGGAAGGCGGTCTCCTCGTAGCGGCCGCCGGTCACGTCGTAGCTGAAGATGCGGCCCTGGTCGGCGGCGAGGTCGTAGCCGGCGAAGAGCGGCACGACGGCGAGGCCCTGCATCGCCATGCCGAGGTTGGCCCGGATGAGGGCGGCCAGACGGTTGGCCTTGCCGTCCATCGACAGCGTGCTGCCCTCGATCTTCTCGTAGTGCTCGAGCTCGGTCTGGAACAGCCGCACCATCTCGACCGCGAGCCCGGCCGTGCCCGCGATGCCGACCACGGAGTACTCGTCGGCGGGGAAGACCTTCTGGATGTCGCGCTGGGCGATGATGTTGCCCATCGTGGCCCGGCGGTCGCCCGCCATCACCACGCCGTCGTCGAAGGTCGCGGCCACGATCGTGGTGCCGTGGGGGGCCAGGTCGGCGGCGTTGCCGGCCGGGACGGCGCGGCGTGACGGCAGGAGGTCGGGGGCCTCGACGCCGAGGAAGTCGGCGAAGCTCGAGGTGCCCGGGGTCATGAAGGACGCGGGCAGGCGGGAGTCGCTCACTGGCCGCCCTTCTGGATGAACGACTTCACGAAGTCCTCGGCGTTGGACTCCAGGACCTCGTCGATCTCGTCGAGGATCGCGTCGACGTCCTCGTCGATCATCTCCTTGCGCTCGGCGACGTCCGTCTCGGCGACCTCCTCGGTGGTCGTCTCGTCCTGGGAGGACCTGCGCGGTTGCTTCTGCTCCTGGGCCATGGCTCGACCCTATCCACTCGCACCGACGCCACAAGGACGTTCGCCCTCGGCGGACCTGCGCGAGTCGCTCGCGCCGTCCCGGCAGCCCTCAGCGGGTGATCGCCGCGACCAGCGCCTGCGCGGAGTCGCTGCGGTCGATCAGCTCGCCGACGTGGGCGCGGGTACCGCGGAGCGGGTCGATGGTCGGCACCCGCTGGAGCGACTCGCGCCCCGGGAGGTCGAAGATGACCGAGTCCCACGACGCCGCGGCCACCGAGTCGGCGTACTTGTCCAGGCAGCGGCCACGGAAGTAGGCGCGGGTGTCGACCGGCGGGTCGTGCATGGCGGCCTCGATCGTCGCGTCGTCGAGCAGGCGCCGGATGCGCCCCGAGGCCGCGAGGCGGTGGTAGAGCCCCTTGTCGGGACGTACGTCGGCGTACTGCAGGTCGATGAGGTGCAGCTTGGCGTCGTCCCAGTCGAGGTGGTCGCGGTCGCGGTACTGCTGGAGCAGCTTGAGCTTGGCCACCCAGTCGAGCTCCTCCGCGCACTCCATCGGGTCGCGCTCGAGGCGGTCCAGCACCGACTCCCAGCGCGCCAGCACGTCGACGGTCTGGTCGTCGGCGTCCACGCCGTAGCGGTCCTCGACGTACTTGCGGGCCAGCTCGAGGTACTCCATCTGCAGCTGCACGGCGGTGAGTCGCCGACCGTCGCGCAGCGTGAGGAGGTGCTTCAGCGTCGGGTCGTGGGACACCTCCCGCAGGGAGCGGACCGCGCCCTCGACGCTGAGGTCGCGGTCGATGAACCCGTCCTCGATCATCGCCAGGACCAGCGAGGTGGTGCCGACCTTGAGGTAGATCGAGATCTCGGCGAGGTTGGCATCACCGAGGATGACGTGCAGCCGACGGTAGACCGCGGGGTCGGCGTGGGGCTCGTCGCGGGTGTTGATGATGGGCCGCTTCAGCGTGGTCTCGAGCCCGACCTCGACCTCGAAGTAGTCCGAGCGCTGGCTGATCTGGAAGCCGTGCTCCGGCGTCGCGTCGCGGCCGTCCTGTCCGATGCCGACGCGGCCCGCTCCGGTCACGACCTGGCGGGTGACGAAGAAGGGCGTCAGGTGCCGCACGATCTCGGCGAAGTGCGTCGAGCGCCGCATGAGGTAGTTCTCGTGGGCACCGTAGGAGGCGCCCTTGTTGTCGGTGTTGTTCTTGTAGAGCAGGATCGGCGCGGTGCCGGGGACCTGGGCCGCCATCCGGGAGGCGTCCAGCATCACCTGCTCCCCCGCCTTCTCCCAGCGCACCACGTCGAGCGGCGTGGTCACCTCGGGCGAGGAGTACTCGGGGTGCGCGTGGTCGACGTAGAGGCGCGCACCGTTGGTCAGGATGACGTTGGCCAGCCCGAGGTCCTCGTCGGTCAGCTGCGTGGGGTCGGCGACCTGGCGGGCCATGTCGAAGCCGCGGGCGTCGCGCAGCGGCGACTCCTCCTCGAAGTCCCAGCGGGCCCGGCGCGCCTTCGCCGTCGAGCTGGCGTAGGCGTTGACGACCTGCGAGGAGGCCACCATCGGATTGGCCGTAGGCTGGCCCTGGACCGAGATGCCGTACTCGACCTCCGTGCCCATCACGCGTCGTACGCTCATGACATGAGCCTACGGGTCTGGGACGAGCGTGTGGTGCCGCGGCTGACCGACTGGAGCCTGCGCGGCCACGAGGTCGGCGAGCTTCGCGAGGTCGCCTGCGCGGGCCTGTCGGGGCGTGTCCTGGAGCTCGGCTTCGGGAGCGGTCTCAACATCCGGTACTACCCGCCGGAGGTCACGTCGGTCACGGCCGTCGAGCCGTCCGACGTGGGCTGGGAGATCTCCGCGCGACGACGCGGCCGCACGGACGTGCGGATCGAGCGTGGCGGCCTCGACGGGCAGCACCTCGACCTCGCGGACGACTCGCACGACGACGCGCTCGTCACGTTCAGCCTGTGCACGATCCCGGACCCGCTGCTCGCCCTGCGGGAAGCGCGTCGAGTCGTGCGACCCGGTGGCCGGCTCCACGCGCTCGAGCACGGCCTGGCTCCGGAGGGGTCCGTACGCCGCTGGCAGCGCCGGCTGGAACCGTTGCAGCGTGCGGTGGCCGGTGGATGCCACCTGACGCGCGACATCCCGGCCCTCGTGGAGGATGCTGGCTGGCGCGTGGAAGAGGTGGACCAGGCGTACCTGCCCGGACCGGGCGTGTCCCGGCCGTGGGCCTACGGCTACCGGCTGCTCGCGGGCTGAGCCCGGCCCGGGCCCGGTGGTGCCGGGTGGTCAGCGACCGCGTCGCAGGTAGCCGGCGAGGAAGAGGACGATGAGGACGACGACGACGATGATCAGAATGGTTCGCATCCGGCCAACCTAGCGCCAGGGCAGCCTGCGGCACCCCCTCCCGAGGGGTGTCGGCGCGGCGTGTCGCGGCGTCAGTGGCGCTCCGGTCGCCGGCCGGTCACGGCCGATGCGTGCGCGGCGTTGACCGCAGCGATGCCCAGCCACGCGACCACGACGGCGGGAAGGCCGTTGTCGGTCGCGACCATCGGCACGATCGTCACCGGCACGCCGACCCCGAGCGAGATGACCCCGAGGACGAACTGCCGCAGCCGGCCGCCCTCCGCACCCACCGTGTGCCGCTGGCGCAGCGCGACCTCCTCGGACACGCGCCGCTCGACCGCCCGCTCGATGCGCTCGGCGAAGCCGTCGACGAGCTCGGCGTCGTAGCGGGCGCCGAGCTCGCGGCGGGTGGCCAGGGCTGCCTCGATGTCGCGGTGGCCGAGGTCGTCCTCGCGGTTCACCGAGAACTCACAGGTACTGGCCGGTGTTGGCGACCGTGTCGATCGACCGCCCCGGCTCGGTGCCCTGCTTGCCGGTGATCAGCGTGCGGATGAAGACGATGCGCTCGCCCTTCTTGCCCGAGATCCGCGCCCAGTCGTCGGGGTTGGTCGTGTTCGGGAGGTCCTCGTTTTCCTTGAACTCGTCCACGCACGCCTGGAGCATGTGCTGGACCCGCAGGCCCCGCTGGGCGGGGTTGAGGTCGCTGTCGAGGAAGTCCTTGATCGCCATCTTCTTGGCGCGGTCGACGATGTTCTGGATCATCGCGCCCGAGTTGAAGTCCTTGAAGTAGAGGACCTCCTTGTCGCCGTTGGCGTAGGTGACCTCGAGGAAGCGGTTCTCGTCGGTCTCGGTGTACATGCGCTCCACCGTCGCGCGGATCATCGCATTGACGGTGGCGCTGCGGTCCTGGCCGAACTCCGCGAGGTCGTCGGCGTGCAGCGGCAGCGTCGGGGTGAGGTACTTGGAGAAGATGTCGCGCGCCGACTCGGCGTCCGGACGCTCGATCTTGATCTTCACGTCGAGCCGGCCCGGGCGCAGGATCGCGGGGTCGATCATGTCCTCACGGTTGGAGGCCCCGATCACCAGCACGTTCTCCAGCGCCTCGACACCGTCGATCTCGCTCAGCAGCTGCGGGACGATCGTGTTCTCCACGTCGGAGGACACGCCCGAGCCGCGGGTGCGGAAGAGCGAGTCCATCTCGTCGAAGAACACGATCACCGGCGTGCCGAGCGACGCCTTCTCACGCGCCCGCTGGAACACCAGCCGGATGTGACGCTCGGTCTCGCCGACGTACTTGTTGAGCAGCTCGGGGCCCTTGATGTTGAGGAAGTAGGACTTGCCCGACGCTCCCGTGCGCTCGGCGACCTTCTTGGCCAGCGAGTTGGCCACCGCCTTGGCGATCAGCGTCTTGCCGCAGCCGGGCGGGCCGTAGAGCAGCACGCCCTTCGGCGGCTTCAGCTCATGGTCCTTGAAGAGCTCGGGGTGCAGGTAGGGCAGCTCGACGGCGTCGCGGATCGCGTCGATCTGGGCGGTGAGGCCACCGATCTGGGTGTAGTCGATGTCGGGCACCTCCTCGAGCACCAGCTCCTCGACCTCCGACTTCGGCACGACCTCGTAGACGTAGCCCGCACGGGTGTCGAGCAGCAGCGAGTCGCCGGCCCGGATGGTGACGTCCTCGGCGCGCAGCGGCTCGGCGAGGCGGACGACCCGCTCCTCGTCAGCGTTGGCGATGACCAGCGCACGCTCGCCGTCGGCGAGGATCTCCTTGAGCATCACGACCTCGCCGACCTGCTCGAAGTCGAGCGCGGCGACGACGTTGAGCGCCTCGTTGAGCATGACCTCCTGGCCACGCACGAGGCCGTCGAGCTCCACGGCCGGGCTGACGCTGACGCGCAGCTTGCGGCCACCGGTGAAGACGTCGACGGAGTCGTCGTCGTTGCGGCCGAGGAAGGTGCCGAAGCCCGCCGGCGGCTGCGCCAGGCGGTCGACCTCCTCCTTCAGCGTGGTGATCTGGTCACGGGCGTCGCGCAGCGTCTGCGCGAGGCGCTCGTTCTGGCCGGACACCGCGGCGAGGGACCGTTGCGCGTCGGCCAGGCGGCTCTCGAGGCCGCGCGACTGCCCTGGTGCGTCCTCGACGCGACGGCGCAGGTCCATGACCTCGGCCTCCAGGTATCGCACCTGCGTGGCCAGCTGCTCTCGGGTGGGCTCGGACATCTCGCACCTCCTGTCCAGTGACACTACCCACTGACCGGAGGGACGGAAGTGAATGTCTCGCCGTGTTGTCCGCCGGTTTGCCAGGGAAGGCCAGGCCACCGCGGCTCAAGCCCCGTTGAGCCGCCGGATCGCGAGGAGCTCCTCGTCGCTGAAGCGCCCCGAGGCGGCGAGCACCTGCTGCAGGACGGCCGACTTGCCGGCGATGTAGGTGTCGATGTCGATGTCCGGGTCCGCGGCCAGCGCGAGCTTCACGGCGGCGTACGCCTCCCGCAGGTCTGGCCGCGAGCGCAGCACGTCGCGCACGGCGAGGTGGTTGCGCACGTTCGCCGAGCCGGCGGTGCAGACGTAGACGTTGCGTCGCGGCGGTCCCGGGGCGTGGAACGCCTCGCGGCCGGACACGCCGAGGTCACCGCGGTGGACGTAGCCGACGGACCCCAGGGCGACGACGGCGCCATCCACGTCGGTCGGGTCCACGATCACGTCGACGTCGAGGACCGGCTTGGCAGCCAGGCCCGGGACCGACGTCGACCCGACGTGCTCGACGACGGCGGACCGGACGTCGGTCAGCGCCTCGCGCAGGACGGCGGCGACCTCCTCGAAGTCCTCCGCCCACCGGAGCGAGTGCTCGACGACCTCGACCCCGCTCACGCGTCGGTGGCGGGGCTGACCTCGACCGGCGGGATGTCGGCCGGGCGCGGGCCGGTGTAGTCAGGGCCGTACGCCCCGGGCGCGGGCCGGCGGGTCTTGCGCGGGGGGCGCTCCCCCGGCGCCATCCGCCGCGCGGTGACCAGGAAGGCGGTGTGGCCGATCATCTTGTGGCCCGGTCGCACCGCGAGGCCCTCGACGTGCCAGTCGCGCACGAGCGACTCCCACGGTTGCGGCTCGGTGAAGCCGCCGTGCACCCGCAGGGTCTCGACCACCCGGGAGAGCTGGGTGGTGGTGGCGACGTAGGCGCACACGATTCCGCCCGGCACGAGGGCGTCGGCCACGGCGTCGACGCAGTTCCACGGGTCGAGCATGTCCAGGATGATCCGGTCGACCTGGGTGCCGAGCGCGGGGAGGCCCTCCTTGAGGTCCCCGAGGCGCAGGTCCCACGCAGGGTGGCTCTGGCCGTCCGGGGCGGAGAAGAACTGGTCGACGTTGCGCCGGGCGACGTCGGCGAACTCCTCGCGCAGCTCGAAGGACGTCACCCGCCCCCAGGGGCCGACGGCACGCAGGAGCGAGCAGGTGAGGGCGCCCGACCCGGCACCGGCCTCGACGACGCGCGCACCGGGGTAGATGTCGGCGAGCGCGATGATCTGCGCGGCGTCCTTGGGGTAGACCACGGCTGCACCGCGCGGCATGGAGACGACGAACTCGTTGAGGAGCGGGCGGAAGACGAGGTACTGCCCTCCGGCCGACGACGTGAGGGTGAAGCCCTCGTCGCGCCCGATCATCTCGTCGTGGTCGAGGTGGCCCTTGTTGGAGAAGAAGCGCTTGCCGGCGACCAGCTCGAAGTTGTGCTTGCGCCCCTTCTGGTCGGTCAGCCGCACCCACTCCCCCTCGCGCAGGGGGCCGCGGTGGACGCCGGACCAGGCCTCGGCGGGGACGTCGGGAGAGGTCTCGGGCATGGCGCGCAGACTAGTGCGCCCCGGCCCGATCCACCCACCCGGCGGCGTCGTGCACGTCCCGGGCTCAGCGGCGGGCGTTCTCGCGGAAGGCACGGTCCACGTCGGCGGTCGAGAGCACGCCGTAGATGTGCCCGTCCTCCTCGACGAGGAGGTACTCCTCGGCCGGACGCCGACTGATGGCGAGGATCAGGTCCTCGCCCGCGACGGTGGCGGGGAGCGCGAGTCCGTCCTCGAGGGCCCGCGCGACGGTCGAGACCGGGACCCACGGCCGGCGGTCCTCCGGCATGGCCGTCACGGCGGCCTCGCTCACGATGCCGATCGGGCTCCCGTCGGTGCCGACCGTGACGATGCTGCCGGCCTGCGCGTCCTGCGCGCGGCGCACGGCCTCGGCGAGCGGGAGGTCGGCGGGGACGGTGAGCGTGCGCCGGGCGAGCGGGCGCGCGACGAGGGCCGGCAGGCGCTCGCGGAGCCGGGCGTGCGCCATGGCGGCGGTGGCGCCGGTCCAGAGGAAGAGGCCGAGGATGAAGACCAGGACGACGTCGAGGATGGTGGGCTGCTCGCCGGTGAGCGGCTCCATCACGACCGGCCAGGCGAGCAGGGCCAGCGCGGTGAGGCGACCGCCCCAACCGGCGACGATCGTGGCGCGGTGCTGGTTGCCCGACGCACCCCAGACCGCCGCCTTCAGGACCCGGCCACCGTCGAGCGGGAGCCCGGGGACGAGGTTGAGGACGCCGATGATCAGGTTGGCGCCGGCCAGGCCCTGCACCGCGGCGCGGACCAGTCCGTCAGGGACCACGAACCACAGGGCCGCGGCGGCGATCCCGACCCCGATGGACGTGAGCGGGCCCACCACGGCGATCCAGAACTCATGGCGGGGCCGGCGCGACTGCCCGTCGATCTCGGTCATGCCGCCGAGGAAGTGCAGGGTGATGGAGTTGACGCCGTAGCCCAGCCGCTTGGCGACGACCGCGTGGGAGGCCTCGTGGAGCAGGACGGAGAGATAGAGCACGACGGCGAAGACGAAGCCGGCGACGTACTTCCAGAAGCCCAGGCCCGGCTGCACCTGCTCGATGCGTGGGGCGAAGGCCAGCGAGATCAGCAGCCCGACGACGAGCCACGACCTCGTGATGAGCACGTCGATGCCCACGATCGACCCGATCCGCCACGTGCCCGGAGGGCGCGGTGCGGGGCGGGACGGCCCCTGGGTCGGGGCCTGATCAGTCGGTTCGGGCACACCACGACCCTAGCCAACGCCGCCCACGGCGGTACGCGCGGCGGCAGGGGTGTCGTACGCCTCGCCTAGGGTGAGCCGCGCCATGACGATCCCCGCCGCAGACTCCCCCGCCGAGCGCGTCTCCACCCCCGTGGACGGCGTCGAGGTCCTCGGGGCGCTGTCGCCCAGCAGGGCCGGCGACTTCATGGCCTGCCCCCTGATGTACCGCTTCCGCACCATCGACCGCCTCCCCGAGGAGCCCTCGCCGGACGCGGTGCGCGGCACGGTGGTCCACAAGGTGCTCGAGGACCTCTTCGACCTGCCGGCTGCCGGCCGGACCCCCGAGGCGGCCGCCGACATGCTCGAGCCGACGTGGGAGGCGGTGCTCGAGGCGGAGCCGGCGCTCGCGGGGATGTTCGGTGACGACGGCCCGGAGCTCGCGGCGTGGATCGCGTCGTGCCGCACCGTCCTCGGCCGCTACTTCGACCTCGAGGACCCACGACGGCTGGAGCCGGCCGATCGCGAGCTCTACGTCGAGGCGCTCCTCGACTCGCGGCTGCTGCTGCGCGGGTTCGTCGACCGGGTCGACGTCGCGCCCGACGGCCGGATCCGCATCACCGACTACAAGTCGGGACGCTCCCCGGGGGTGGGCTACGAGGCCAGGGCCCTGTTCCAGATGAAGTTCTACGCCCTGGTCATCTGGCGCCTGCGCGGCGTCGTGCCGTCGGTGCTCCAGCTGGTCTATCTCGGCAACGGCGAGATCCTGCGCTACGAGCCCGACGAGGACGACCTGCGCGCCACCGAGCGCAAGGTCGAGGCGCTGTGGACCGCGATCCAGCTCGCCCACGAGACCGGCGACTGGCGGCCCAGCCCGTCACGACTGTGCGACTGGTGCTCCTTCCACCAGTTCTGCCCGACCAAGGGCGGCACCATCCCGCCGCTGCCCGAGCGCGTGAACGGGCTCGCGGACGCCTCGACGGACGAGTCGGCCGACTGACGCGGCCGGGTCAGGGCACCGGCGGACCGTCCGGCGCCAGGAAGGGCGAGCCGTCGTCGCGCGGCCCGCCCCACGACGGCTCCTCCGCCGTCTGCGGTGCCACTTCGTGAGGCTCGATCTCGCCGGACGCGATCTGCTCGGCGAAGTGGCACGCGACCCGGTGTCCCTCCGACGCGCCGTCGACCTCCACCACCCTCAGCTCGGGCCGCTCGGTGTCGCACCGCGTCTCCTGGCGCCAGGGGCAGCGGGTGTGGAAGCGGCACCCGGTGGGCGGGTTCGCCGGCGAGGGCAGGTCGCCGGTGAGCAGGATCTGCTGGCGGGTGTCCTCGAGGGTCGGGTCGGGCACCGGGACCGCGGACATGAGGGCGCGCGTGTAGGGATGGAGCGGCACGTCGTAGAGCTCGCCCGCCTCGGACTCCTCGACCAGGCCGCCGAGGTACATCACGCCGATCCGGTCGCTGATGTGGCGCACCACGGCGAGGTCGTGGGCGACGACGAGATAGGTGAGCCCGAGCTCGTCCTGCAGGTCCTGCAGCAGGTTGATCACCTGCGCCTGGATCGAGACGTCGAGGGCGCTGACGGGCTCGTCAGCGACGATCAGGTCGGGACCGACGGAGAGTGCGCGTGCGATGCCGATGCGTTGACGCTGGCCGCCGGAGAACTCGTGCGGGTACTTCTTCAGGCCCGCAGGAGGGAGCCCGACCGCCGACATGAGCTCGCGGAGCCGGGCGTGCGTGGCGGACTTGTCGGTGTCGAGGCCGTGGGCGCGCATGCCCTCCAGGAGGAGCGCCTCCACCGTCTGCCGGGGGTCCAGGCTCGACATCGGGTCCTGGAAGACCATCTGGAACCGCTTGCGCTCGGTGCGGAGGTCCTCGCCCCTGAGGGAGGCGATGTCCACCCCGTCGAAGACCACCGAGCCCGCCGTCGGCGGCTCGAGGTTGAGGATCGCCTTGCCCAGCGTGGACTTGCCGCAGCCGGACTCCCCCACCAGTCCGTAGGTCTCGCCGCGCCGGATGGTGAGGTCGACACCGTCCACGGCGCGGACGTGGCCCACTGTGCGGTCGAAGATGATGCCGCTCTTGATCGGGAAGTGGACCTCGAGACCGCTCACCTCGACCAGCACCTCGCCGGGGGCGGCCGTACGCCGTGCCCGGGCCGTGTCGACACCTGTCGAGCCGGTCATCGAGACACCCCCATCGGGTTGAAGCAGCGCAGGCCGACCACGTCGTCCCCTTCCCACGCGGGTGTCTTCTCGACGCACACGTCGAGCGCGTTGGAGCAGCGTGGGGCGAACGCGCACGCGGAGTCCCACGGCAGGTTGTCGGCCACGGACCCGGGGATGGGCGAGAGCGCCTCGCCACGCGGCGCGTCCAGGCGCGGGATGGAGTCGAGCAGGCCGACTGTGTAGGGGTGGCGCGGTCGTGCGAACAACCCGTGGCGGGTGCCGCGCTCGACGATCTTCCCGCCGTAGAGCACGTTGACCTCGTCGCAGAGGCCGGCCACGACGCCCAGGTCGTGGGTGATCATCACCATGGCCGTGCCGGTCTCGACCACGAGGTCCTTGAGCAGGGCGAGGATCTGCGCCTGGATGGTCACGTCGAGGGCGGTGGTGGGCTCGTCGGCGATCAGCAGCCGCGGCTGGCAGGCCAGCGCCATGGCGATGAGAGCTCGCTGGCGCATCCCGCCGCTGAGCTGGTGGGGGTAGTTGGCCAGCCGGGCCCGTGGGTCCGGGATGCCGACCCGCTCCAGGAGCTCGGCGGCCTTGGGCATCGCCTCCTTGCGGCTGAGGCCCTGGTGGCGCTCCATCACCTCGGTGACCTGCCGACCGATTTGGATGACCGGGTTCAGCGAGGACAGCGGGTCCTGGAAGATCATCGCGATGTCGGCGCCTCGCCGGTCGCGCATCTGCTGGGCCGACAGCGACAGCAGGTCCTCGCCGTCGAAGACAGCGGTGCCCTCGACGGTGTTGCCCCGCGTCGGCAGCAGGCCCATGATCGCGAGCGAGGTCACGGACTTGCCGCACCCCGACTCCCCCACCAGGCCGACGGTCTGCCCGGGACGGACGTCGAAGCTGACGCCGTCGACGGCGCGGAAGGGTTCCTCGCCACGACGGCCGAACGTGACGCGCAGGTCGCGCACCGCGAGCAGCGGCTCGCCGTGTCGCACGGCGGGCTGGATCGGTTGCGTGCTCACCGCACTCACCTCCGGGTCTTGGGGTCGAGGGCTTCGCGCAGCGACTCGCCCATCAGCGTGAACCCCAGCGCCACCACGATGATGCAGGCGGCCGGGTAGAAGGCCAGGTGCGGCTCCTGGCCGAGGTAGGGCTGCGCTGCTCCCAGCATCTGGCCCCACTCCGGTCGGCGGTCGTCGGGGTTGCCCAGTCCGAGGAAGGACAGGGCGGCCGCGTCGATGATGGCCACCGCGAGCACCAGCGTGGCCTGCACGATGACCGGGCCGAGGGCGTTGGGGAGCATGTGGCGGAAGACGATCGCGTGCGGCTTCACCCCGAGCGACCTGGCCGCGAGGACGTGGTCGCTGGCGCGCTGGCCCAGCATCGAGCCGCGCAGCAGGCGGGCGAAGATCGGCACCTGGACGGTCGCGATGGCGATGATCAGCGTCCACTGGCTCGGTCTGCTCGCCAGCGCGGCGATCGTGAACGCGAGCAGCAGGGACGGGATGGACAGCATCACGTCGACCACGCGCATCACCAACGAGTCGACCCAGCCGGCGAACGCGCCCGCGACGGTGCCGAGCGTGACGCCGCCGAGGAGGCCGAAGAGGGTCGCGAGGACTCCCACCATCAGGGTCTGCTGGCTGCCCACGAGGAGCCGCGAGAGGAGGTCGCGACCCTTGTCGTCGCCGCCGAGCGGGTGGCCGGGCTCAGGCCCGGGCACGGGGTTGGTCTGGGGCCGGATGTCGTCCAGGAGCGGACGTGCCGCCGGGTCGTAGGGCGCGAGCCAGGGGGCGATGACGGCCAGCACCACGAAGGTGATCGTGATCGCCAGGCCCACGAGGAAGACCGGGTTGCGACGCAACCTCCGCCAGGCGCTGACGATGAGGGAGACACCGCCCTCCTCGTCCGCCGACGCGCGGGCCAGGGCGTCTAGGCGCTGCTTGCGCCGGTCGGCGTACGACGTGCGCGCGGGAGTCTGCTGCGGGGACTGGTCACTCATGGCGTCACCTCGTCCTGATCCGGGGGTCGATGAGCGCGTAGGTGATGTCCACGAGCAGGTTGACGAGCACGTAGATCGCGGCGGCGGCCATGATGAGGACCTGCAGCACCGGGTAGTCCTTCTGCAGGAAGCCCTCGGCCAGGGCTTGCCCGACACCGCGCCAGGAGAACACCGTCTCGGTGAGGACCGCCCCGGACAGAAGCGCGCCGACCTGTAGGCCCACGGTGGTGACCACCGGGAGCATCGCGTTGCGCAGGACGTGCCGCCCGCGGATCACCTTCGCGGTGAGGCCCTTGGCCTCCGCGGTGCGGACGTAGTCCTCGTCCAGCACGTCGAGCACCGACGCCCGCGTGATGCGGAAGACCACGGCGAACGGGATGGTGGCCAGGGCCAGCGAGGGCAGCACCAGGTGCTTGAGGGCGTCCCACGCCGCGTCCCACTCCCGCGTCAGGATCCCGTCGAGGACGAAGAGCCCGGTCACGCGGGTGGCGTCCAGCCCGATGCTCTGCCGGCCGGAGACGGGGAGCAGGTTCCACTCCACCGCGAAGAAGTACTTCAGCAGGAACGCCGTGAAGAACACCGGGACGGCCACCCCGACGAGCGAGAAGATCACCGACGTGGTGTCGAGCGCGGTGCCCTTGCGGCGGGCAGCGAGGTAGCCGAGGGGGATGCCGAGGGCGATCGCGATCACGAGGGCGAAGAACGACAGCTCGAGCGTCGCCGGGAGGCGGCTCAGGAAGATGTCCAGCGCGTCCTCGCCGGGGAGCACCTGCGTGGACACCCCGAAGTCCCCCTGGAACGCGCGCTGCATGAACCGCACGTATTGCACGGGAAGGGGCTGGTCGAGGCCGAGCGCGCGCTCCAGCGCCTCGCGACGCGCCTCGGTCTGGCGCTCGCCCAGCAGGGCGGACACCGGACCGCCCGGCAGGGAGCGCAGCCAGACGAAGACGAGCAGCGACAGGACCAGCAGGACGCCCACCATCTGCAGCAGACGTCGTACGACGAAACGAAGCATGGTTCTCCTCAGCCACCGGCGTTCAGGGGGTCGTCCGGACCGGACGACCCCCTGACTCACACCTCATGTCTCACAGGGCGATGAGTGCCTCACTCACCGCCGACGGTGACGGTGTCGAACTCCTCGGCCGTCAGCGGGCTGGGGACCAGGCCGTCCACGCCGGGGCCGACCACGAGAGCAGGCGGCGAGTGGCTGATCGGCAGGCCCGGGAGGTACTCCTCCATGATCTGCCTGTTGATCTCCTCGAAGGCTGCGCCGCGCTCGTCCTCGTCCACGACGGCGTCGGCGGCCTTGAGGTCGTCGGCCAGCTGCTTGCCCCACGGCATGACGTCGGTGGCGAAGTCGTTGTCCTTCAGGTTGCCGAAGAACGTGCCGATGAAGTTGTAGGCCGAGTCGTAGTCACCGGTCCAGCCGAGGATGTAGGCGTCGTACTTGCCCGGCTCACCGGACACGTTGTCGAGGTAGCCGCCGTTCCAGGCCGCCGTCGACACCTTCACGTTGATCCCCACGGCCTCGAGGTCGGTGCGCAGGGCCTCGTAGATCTTCTGCGGGTCCGGCATGTAGGGGCGCGAGACCTCGGTCGGGTAGGCGAAGTTGAGCGTCATGCCCTCGGCGCCGGCCTCGGCCAGCAGTCGCTTGGCCTCGTCCGGGTCGTAGGCGTACGGCTCGAGCTCGGTGTTGTAGCCGCTGACCGTGTCGGGCATGAACTGCGTGGCGACCGCGGCGCCCTCGGGCAGCTGCGTCTGCACGAGCTGCTCACGGTTGAGCGCGTGGTAGATCGCCTGCCGGACCTTGAGGTCCTTGAGCTTCGGGTTCGCCTCGGGGTTCAGCCCGAGGTAGAGGATGTTGAACGCGTCGCGGATCTCGACGGTGTTGCCGTCGTCGGTCAGACCGGCCCAGTCGACGGGGTTGGGGAAGTCGTAGCCGTTGATGCTGCCGGCCTCGAGCTCCTGGCGTCGGGTGCTCTCGTCCGGGATCACGCGGAAGACGAGCTCGCTGACGCCGGCCTGCTCGCCGTAGTAGTCGTCGTAGCGCTCGAGGGTGATCGAGCCGTTGGCCTCGTCGTACTCGCCAAAGGCGAACGGACCGGTTCCGACCGGGTTGTCGGCGTAGGCCGGGAAGCTGAAGCCCTCCCCCTCGGCGGCGATGCCGTTGGCGTCACCCTCCTCCATCGCGGTGGGCGACTGCATCGCCAGCGAGGCCAGCGAGAGCATGGTGGGGAAGCCCGAGGTCGGACCGCTGATCGAGATGACCGCCTCGAACTCGTCAGTCGCCTCGCAGCCCTGGTAGAGCGAGTTCTCGGCGTCGTTGGAGAACGCGCCCATCACGTAGCCCCAGTACTCGCCGGCGGTCTGGCCGGCCTCGTTCTGGTCGAACATCCGCTCGAAGTTGTAGCAGACGGCGTCGGCGTTGAAGGGTTCACCGTCGTGGAACGTGACGTCGTCGCGCAGCGCGAAGGTCCACTCCGTGCCGTCGTCGTTGGGAGTCCACTCCGTGGCCAGCTCCGGCACGACCTCGGCGGTGCCGGGCTCGATGCCGATGAGCCCCTCGAACATCTGGCGAGTGATGCGGAACGTCTCGCCGTCGGTGGCGTAGAAGGGGTCGAACATCTCGGGAGCACCGGCGGCGCCGAAGACGAAGGTCCCGTCGTCACCGCCTCCTCCGCTGCCCTCGTCGCGGTCGCTCTCCGCACAGCTCGCGAGGGTGGCGGCTGCGACGAGCGCAGCGGTGAGTGATGCCACGGTGCGTTTCGGGGACATCCGAGATCCTTCCGTCCGATATGCGTTCTGGGGATGCCCCGCACCCTAGACCGCCGGACGTGACCCGGGCCACACCGCCACGGTCACGGTCGTGTCACGGACGCCTTCACGCGCTGGCGGGCCACGGCGGCGAGCGAGTCGGTGTCCAGCCCGCTGAGCGTCTCGACGAAGACCCGGCGGTCCCCCTCCTGGATCGGGACGTGGTTGGGCACGCACACGACGGTGCATCCGGCCGCCGCAGCGGACGTGGCACCGGTGTTGGAGTCCTCGATCGCCAGGCAGTCGCCGGGATCCAGGCCCAGATCGGCCGCAGCCGTGAGGTAGGGCTCGGGGTGCGGCTTGCCGTGCTCCACCCGGTCGCCCGTCACCACGCTGGCGAAGGTGTCCGCGGGAAGCTGCGCCAGGATCGGGTCGACGAAGCGCTGCCACGACATCGTGACGAGAGCGCACGGGACGCCGCGTCGGACGAGGTCGGCGAGCAGCTCCTGGCCCCCGGGACGCCACGGCACGCTCTCCTCGACCCGCGCGACGACGCCGTCGAGGAGCTCCTCGACGATCTGCTCGCGGGTCCGGTCGATGCCCATGTGCTCACGGATGTAGTCCGCCGAGTCGAGCAGGGCGTTGCCGACGAGGTTCATCGCGTGCTCGTGCGACCAGGTGCCGCCGTACTTCTCGGCCATCGCGAACTCGGTCGCGACCCAGTAGGGCTCGGTGTCGACGAGGGTCCCGTCCATGTCCCAGAGCACGGCTGCGGGCGGGTGCACGTCCCCGTAGGGACGCTCGTCCGACGGCGAGGGTGACTTGGCGGTGCTCAGGATGTCCTCCGAGGAAGTGCGTGGCGGTCGTGCCGGGAGTCACTCTAGATCGCGGCGGCGGACCTCGGGGCGTCGCCGGCCCGACGTGGGCCCGCTCGGGGCGCTCGACCCGCTGCGCAGGGGCACTCGCCATGGAAACGTTGCTGTGGGACCGTGGATCGATCGGCGGTGCGCCCCGGGGTCGCCGTCCGGTCGCGACGGAGAGGTAGGACCATGCCAGTCTTCATGGTGGAACGTCAGTTCGCCGGACAGCTCGACGTCCCTCCCGAGACGGCGCGGGAGGTCAATGCGATCAACGACGACGCCGGTGTGCGTTGGCTCTCCTCGTTCCTCTCGGCCGATAAGCGCAAGACCTTCTGCCTCTACGAGGCTGACGACATGGACGCGATCCGGACTGCTGCGGTCCGGGCCGGGCTCCCGGCGGACGCGATCGTGGAGCTGTCCGGCACCGTCGCGTCAGACGGAACGTTCACACCGCTCTGACCGGTCGTCCGGGTCCGGTTCACCCGCCGGACCGGAGCAGGCCGTGCTCGGTTGCGAAGACAGCCGCCTTGGTGCGGTTCGGCGCGCCTGTCTTGAGGAGGATGCTCCGCACGTGGTTTGCGGCCGTGTTCGCGCTGAGGAACAGGCGCTCGCCGATCTCCCGGTTCGACAGACCTTCGCCGACGAGCCGGAGAACGTCGACCTCACGCTCCGTCAGCCCGTTGGGCAGGGGCGGATGCACTGCCTCCGGCGCCGGGACCGCGTCGAGGTCGCGAAGGACGCCCCGATGACCGATCCGTCGTGCCAGTGCGCCGGCTTCGTCCGCCAGTCCTGCGGCGGAGGGTCCGGCCGACGTGGCCGGGGCTCGCGCCCGATGGCGGGCCCAGGCTGCCAACGTCTCTGCCTGGTGGGTGACCGCACCCATCTGCCGGTCCATGGCCAGGGCACGCTCGAAGTGGACGTCAGCACTCGGCGCACCCAGCACCGAGTCCAGCTGGGCCAATCGGCGATCGGCGCTCCCGAAGACGCCCACGAACTGCCCGGCCATCAGGTTGCCACCGGCGTGCGTGGCCACGAGCGGCCGCAGCAGCCTCGCCGTGGGTGCGTCGTCGAGCCGTACCGCCGCCTCGGTCATGAAAGCAAGGACTCCTCCCCACTGGGCCCCGGTCCGGTGGTCGTCGATGCGCCCGCACAGGTGCGACAGCAGACGGGCGGCCGAGGGCCACATCTCCAGCTCGGTGTAGAGCGCCAGCAGGCCCGGGAGCCAGTATCCGTCGAGCTGCTCGTCTCCTGTGATGAAGCGCCGCACCTCCTCCAGCCCTCCCGTGACCCGTCGTAGCATGAACTGCTGGACGCCCCACGATCCTTCGGTGGCGCCGTCGAACTCCTGGTTGAACTGCGCCAGCCACGCCACGATCCGCTCGGCCGCTGCGTAGTCCCCCACGGCGTACCTGTGGGCGTACCGGCTGCACCCGGCGACGTAGCGGAAGAACGGCTGGCCGCGGGACAGGGCCAGGTCGGTGAGGTCACGCTGAGCGCTCGTCCACGCTGCGTGGTCACCCACCATGTAGGCGAAGACGGAGCGGTAGAAGGCCGCCGGACCGAGGTGGTCGTCGTCGGAAAGGCGTGAGCCGATCTCTTGGAGCTCGACCGCCCTGGCAAGGAGCACGGGCGCCAGCTGGGGGGTCATCCCTTGCCACAGTGCCCGACCGAGTGCGTGGGCCAACAGCTCCTCGTCGCCGTCGGCACGGGCGAGGGCAAGCGCGTCCTCCCCCCACTCACGCGCCCGCCCAGTGTCCCCGGTGAAAGCCGACGCCCGGCCCATGCTGGCCATGGCACGGACGTACAGCGGGTCTCCCCGTTCGAGGGCGGCGCCCTCGAGAGCCGCACCGAGCATCCTGAGCGCGGACTGCCCGTTGACCCCGGGTCTGGCCGATGCGTCCTCGTGACCGATCGCCGCGAGGAGTCGGGTCCGAGGGCTCGTGCTCGAGCCGAGCTCGGCGTACAGCCGCCGCGCGGTCGTGAAGTCGCCGGCGTGCATGTAGCAGCGCGCGGCGGTGAGGAGCAGCTCGGCGCGGGGAGGTCCCTGGGTCGTGTGCAGCTGCGCCGCACGCTCGTACAGCACGGCAGCCTCGCCGGGCGCGAGGGTGCGCACCGCCTGCTGGGCGGCCAGCACCAGGTAGTGAGCCGCCTTCTCCTCGTGCCCGAGAGGACTGGCCTGGACGTAGTGGTGCGCCAGCTGTGCGACCAGCGCCGGGTCATCCTCACTCAGACGCTCTTCCAGGACCTCGGCCACCCGTAGGTGGGCCGCCGCTCGAGCGGTGGACGACATGCGACCGAGCACGGCCTGCCGCGCCAACGCATGTGCGAACCGATGACCAGTGCCGTCCGCGTCGGCGGCCAGCAGCCCGGCGCGGGCGCCGAAGTCGACCCCTGCGAGGACCACCGATGAGTCGAGCTCGCCGGCCGCGACCAGGACCGAGAGGTCGACGACGTCGCCTGCGACGGCCGCGAGCTCGATGACTCCCGCATGGTCGGCGGAGAAGGCCGTCAGTCGGCGGTCGAGCGCGTCCTGGACCGAGCGCGGTGCCTGCGCGGTCCCCGAGCGCATGGCTGCGAGGCCTCCGCGGGTCTCGAGGTCGTACCAGTACTCCTGCAGGAAGAACGGGTTCCCCCCCGTCTGGTCCCTGAGCACTGGTGCCGCCGCCCGGGCGGCTGCTGCAGACACACCGCCCTGGCGGATCAGGTACTCCGCCACGTCCTCCGTCGAGAGTCCGGTCAGGTCGATCCGTTCCACCCCGTCGAGGCGGTGCAGGTCAGCGAGCGCGTAGGTGACGGCGTCGGTGCGATCCGGCGCCGTGGTCCGACGCGTGACGAGCACCAACAGCTTCTCCCCGGCCGTGGACTCAGCCAGGTGCGAGAGCAGCGCCAACGTCGGCTCCTGCGCCCAGTGCAGGTCCTCGAGGACCAGCACCAGCGGCCCGCGGTCAGCCAGTGCGAGCAGGACACGCAGCACGGCGTCGAAGAGGACCGGCCGCGACTCTCGATCGCCACCGGGGCCGTCGTCCGGGCCCGGCCAGTGCCGCGACGCGCTGGTGGTGAGTCGCCGGAGCGGAGACGCTGCTGCGCGGGGGATCGCCGCGAGGTCCTCGGGGGCGAGGTGCTCGAGCGCCTGCTCGAGGATCGCGACGAAGGGACGGTAAGGGATGTCGAGGTCCTGGTGGCACGAGCCCCACAGCACCGTGCAGCCGTGCTCCCGCAGGGCTGCGGCGGCTTCGGCGACCAGCCTGGTCTTGCCGACTCCGGGTTCACCGCCGACGAAGACCAGCTGGCGTCGATCGTCCCCGACCGCTGTCCAGACCGCTTCGAGACGCTCGACCTCGGCCCGACGGCCGACGAAGGCTGTGGCGCCTCGCACCGGTGCCGTCGCTGGGCGCAGCGAGGCAGTCTCGAACACCTCTCGACGATACCCGCTGCCGACGCCGTCGAGGATGGTCAGATCTGACCCCCCGCTCCACACCGGCCGGTCAGATCAGGTCAGGTGCCGGGTCCAGAACCTGCGTAGCGTCGAGAGCCACAGCAACCAGCGAAGAGGAGCAGTTGTCATGGCCACACGGATTGCCGACATGCCGGTCGAGGTCGCCCAGGGTGACCTGGAGACGAGGTACCTCGAGCTGGGTGACATGGCCATTCGCCATGCGCGCGTCCCTGCCGGGACCGATTTCGGCCCCGTCCTGCAGGGTCTCCCCGGCGACCGATGCCCCAGTCCGCACTGGGGCATCGTGCTGGACGGTTCGATCCGCCTCGAGCACGCAGACGGGACCATCGAGACGGCAGTTGCAGGTGAGGTCTACCACTGGCCGGCGGGACACACCGCCACCTCGGTCGACGGGGCCGTCTTCCTCGAGGTCGGCCCGGTATCGCCGATGCGTGACTTCCACGACCACGCCCGCCGGATCTTCGGCTGACGACCGCCACCACCGGAACGGACGAGACATGAACGGCACACCGGCACTCAGCATGCTCGAGGGAGCGCGAGGGCACGTCGTCACCGCGCACTCCACCGACTACGACACCGCTCGCGCGGTGTACAACGCGATGATCGACCGCCACCCGCTCGCGATCGTCCGCGCCCAGGACGTCGCCGACGTACAGATCGCCGTCACTGCCGCTCGGGAGAGCGGCCTCGACCTCGCGGTCCGCGCCGGGGGGCACAGCGTCCCGGGGTTCGGGACCGTGGACGACGGCATCGTCGTGGACCTCAGCGCGATGAAGGGGATCCGCATCGACCCGGTGAACCGGACCGCCCGGGTCCAGGGAGGCTGCACCTGGGGGGACTTCGACCACGCGGCACACGCCTTCGGGCTGGCCACCACGGGAGGGATCATCTCGACCACGGGGGTCGCCGGCCTCACGCTCGGTGGCGGCATCGGCTACCTCGCCCGGGCGCACGGGCTCTCCATCGACAACCTTCGATCAGTGGACGTGGTCCTCGCTGACGGCACCTTCGTGACCGCGAGCGCGGAGGAGCACCCGGACCTGTTCTGGGCACTCCGCGGCGGAGGCGGGAACTTCGGTGTCGTCACCGACCTCGAGTTCGACCTCCACCCGGTCGACACCGTCTACGGCGGGCCCATGTTCTTCGAGCTGGACGTCGCGGACGCGCTGCTCACGACCTACCGGGAGTGGATCGCCGCAGCGCCGCGCGCCATGGGAGCCTTCCCTGCGTTCCAGATCGCCCCGCCGCTCCCCTTCGTCCCCGAGGACCGGGTCGGCGAGCCGTTCATGCTCCTCGTGTCGTGCTTCGACGGCAGTGACGACGAGGCCGAGGCCCTGCTGCGGGACCTGCGTGCCTGCGGGACCCCCGTCGCCGAGCACGTCGGCCGGATGCCGTACCCGGCGCTCAACAGCGCCTTCGACGGACTGCTCCCTGCCGGACTCCAGCACTACTGGAAGGCCGCGTTCCTGCCCGAGCTCACCGACGGTGCCATCGCGGCTCATCTCGAGCACGGTCCCAAGGTGCCGACCGTGCAGTCGACCATGCACCTGTACCCGATCGACGGCGCGGTGCAGGACGTCGACACGGACGCGACCGCGTTCGCCTATCGGGGCGCGAACTTCGCCCCTGTCATCGCCGGCATGTGGCCTGACCCGGCAGACAACGATGCCAACACCGCGTGGGTCCGCGACTACCACGCGGCCCTCGAGCCCCACACCAGCGCTGGGGGCTACGTCAACTTCATGGCAGCCGACGACCAGGACCGCGTCCGGGCCAACTTCGGCTCGAACTACGAGCGCCTGGTCGCGGTCAAGAGCGCCTACGACCCGGCGAACCTGTTCCACCTCAACCAGAACATCGCGCCTGCCCCATGAGTCGCAGGGTGGGCGCTCAGTCCTCCGGGTCGTAGCCGAGGTTGGGCGAGAGCCACCGCTCCGCCTCGGCGAGGGTCCAGCCCTTGCGCTCGGCGTAGTCGGCGACCTGGTCGCGGCCGATCCGGCCCACGACGAAGTACTGCGACTGCGGGTGGGAGTAGTAGAAGCCGCTCACCGACGCGCCTGGCCACATCGCCATCGACTCGGTGAGCTCGATGCCGGTGTGCTCCTCGACGTCGAGCAGCTCCCACAGGGTCTGCTTCTCGGTGTGCTCGGGGCACGCCGGGTAGCCGGGCGCCGGGCGGATGCCTTCGTAGTGCTCCTTGATGAGCCCGACGTTGTCGAGCTGCTCGTCGGGCGCGTAGCCCCACATCTCCTTGCGCACCCGCTCGTGCAGGCGCTCGGCGAACGCCTCGGCGAGCCGGTCGGCGAGCGACTCCAGCAGGATCGCGTTGTAGTCGTCGAGCTCGGCGCGCAACGCCTCCACCCGCTGGGTCACGCCGTCGCCGGCGGTCACCGCGAAGGCACCGACGTGGTCAGGCAGCCCGCTCTCCTTCGGCGCGACGAAGTCGGCCAGGGACCGGTTGGGTACGCCGTCGCGGTGCTGGCCCTGCTGGCGCAGGTGGTGCAGCCGGGCGTGCACCTGGCTCCGGTCGTCGTCGAGGTAGAGCTCGACGTCGTCGCCCACCGAGCTGGCCGGGAAGAAGCCGACCACGCCGTGGGCGCGGATCCACCTCTCCTCGATCATCTGGTCGAGCATCGCCTGCGCGTCGTCGTACAGCTTGCGCGCGGCGGGCCCCGAGCTCGGGTTGTTGAGGATGTCGGGGAAGGCGCCCTTCATCTCCCAGGCGTTGAAGAACGGCTGCCAGTCGATGTAGGGGCGCAGCTCGGACAGGTCGTAGTCGCGCAGCACCCGGACGTGCCGGCCCTCCTGCGTCAGCTGGGTCGGCTGCGGGGGCTGGTGGTCGGTCCAGTCGATCGGCGTCGCGTTGGCGCGGGCCTCCTCGAGGGTGACCAGCGGCCGGTCGTTCTTGGCGGAGTGGCGCGTGCGCAGGGAGTCGAAGTCGGACTTCACGTCGGCCATCAGCTTCGCCCGGCCGGTCTCGTGCAGCAGCGCGGCGGCGGTGGGCACCGAGCGCGAGGCGTCCTTCACCCAGACGACCGGTCCGTCGTACTTCGGGTCGACCTTGACCGCGGTGTGGGCGCGCGAGGTGGTCGCACCGCCGATGAGCAGCGGGATCGTGAGGCCCTGGCGCTGCATCTCGGTGGCGAAGTTGACCATCTCGTCGAGCGAGGGCGTGATCAGGCCGGAGAGGCCGATGATGTCGGCACCGACCTCGGTTGCGGTGTCGAGGATCTTCTGTGCCGGCACCATCACCCCGAGGTCGATCACCTCGTAGTTGTTGCACTGGAGCACCACGCCGACGATGTTCTTGCCGATGTCGTGCACGTCGCCCTTGACCGTCGCCATGACGATCGTGCCGTTGGTGTCCTTGGCGGTGGCGAGCTCGGGGTTGTCGAGCTTCTCCTGCTCGATGAAGGGGATGAGGTAGGCCACGGCCTTCTTCATCACCCGGGCGCTCTTGACCACCTGGGGCAGGAACATCTTTCCGGCACCGAACAGGTCGCCGACGACGTTCATGCCGTCCATGAGCGGTCCCTCGATCACCTCGATCGGGCGGCCGCCGCGCTCCGCGATCTCCTTGCGCAGGATCTCGGTGTCGGACTCGACGTGCGCGTCGATGCCCTTCACGAGGGCGTGCGTGATCCGCTCGCCGATCGGCAGCGCGCGCCACTCGTCCTCGGCGACCTCCTCGGCCTCCGCCGAGCGGTTGTGGGCCTCGGCGATCTCGAGGAGCCGCTCGGCCGCGTCCGGGCGACGGTTGAGCACGACGTCCTCGATGCGCTCGCGCAGCTCGGGGTCGACCTCGTCGTAGACCACGAGGGCGCCCGCGTTGACGATGCCCATGTCGAGACCGGCCCGGATCGCGTGGAACAGGAAGACCGCGTGGATCGCCTCGCGGACGGGGTTGTTGCCGCGGAAGGAGAAGGACACGTTGGAGATGCCGCCGCTGACCTTGGCGCCGGGCAGGTTCTGCTTGATCCAGCGCGTGGCCTCGATGAAGTCCTGGCCGTAGGTCGCGTGCTCCTCGATGCCCGTCGCGACCGCGAAGACGTTGGGGTCGAAGATGATGTCCTCGGGCGGGAAGCCGACCTCGTCGACGAGGATCCGGTAGGCCCGCTGGCAGATCGCCTTGCGGCGCTCGAGGTTGTCGGCCTGGCCGTCCTCGTCGAAGGCCATGACCACGACCGCGGCGCCGTACTTGCGGCACAGGCGGGCCTGGCGGCGGAACGCCTCCTCGCCCTCCTTCATCGAGATCGAGTTGACGATGGCCTTGCCCTGCACGCACTTCAGCCCGGCCTCGATGACCTCCCACTTCGAGGAGTCGACCATCACCGGGACGCGGCTGATGTCGGGCTCGGAGGCGACCAGCTTGAGGAAGCGGTCCATCGCGGCGACGCCGTCGATCATCCCCTCGTCCATGTTGACGTCGATCACCTGCGCGCCGGCCTCGACCTGCTGCGCCGCGACGCTGACGGCGGTGTCGTAGTCGCCGTCCTTGATGAGCTTGCGGAAGCGCGCCGAACCGGTGATGTTGGTGCGCTCACCGACGTTGACGAAGAGGCTCTCGTCGGTGATGGTCAGCGGCTCGAGGCCCGACAGGCGCATCAGCGGTTCGTGCGGCACCGGCTCGCGCCGCTCCTTGCCGTCCACCGCGCCCGAGATGGCCGCGATGTGGTCCGGCGTCGTGCCGCAGCAGCCGCCGACGAGGTTGAGGAAGCCGGCCTCGGCGAACTCGGCGAGGACCGACGCCGTCTGGTCGGGCGTCTCGTCGTACTCACCGAACGCGTTGGGCAGCCCGGCGTTGGGGTAGACCGAGACGAAGGAGTCCGCGAGGCGCGAGAGCTCCGCGACGTAGGGGCGCATGTCGCGCGCACCGAGGGCGCAGTTGAGGCCGACGGCCAGCGGACGCGCGTGGCGTACGGAGTCCCAGAACGCCTCGGTGACCTGACCCGAGAGCGTGCGACCGGACGCGTCGGTGATCGTGCCGGAGATGATCACCGGCCAGCGGCGCTCCTGCTCCTCGAACAGCGTCTCGACGGCGAAGATCGCCGCCTTGGCGTTGAGGGTGTCGAAGATCGTCTCGATCATCAACAGGTCCGAGCCACCGTCGACGAGGCCACGAGCAGCGACGAGGTAGGCCTCGGCGAGCTGGTCGAAGCTGACGTTGCGCGCCCCCGGGTCGTTGACGTCGGGAGAGATCGAGGCCGTGCGGGTCGTGGGGCCGAGCGCGCCGGCGACCCAGCGCGGACGGTCGTCGGTGGCGACCGCGTCGGCTGCCGCGCGGGCCAGGCGCGCGGACTCGAGGTTGAGCTCGTAGGCCAGGTCCTCGAGGCCGTAGTCGGCGAGCGAGACCGCGTTGGCGTTGAAGGTGTTGGTCTCGATGATGTCCGCGCCCGCGCGGAGGTACTCCTCGTGGATCGTCCGGATGATGTGCGGCTGCGTGATCGTCAGCAGGTCGTTGTTGCCGACCAGGTCACTGGGGTGGTCGGCGAAGCGCTCGCCGCGGTAGCCGGCCTCGTCGGGCCGGTCGCGCTGGATGGCCGTTCCCATCGCACCGTCCAGCACCATGATCCGCTCGCTGAGGATCGCCGTCAGGGCGTCGGTGGCGTCGGGGCGGTGCTGCGGGTTCACGTGGAGCCTTCCTCTTGCCGGCGAACGACCAGCCTAGGAACGTCGTCCGACACGCGGACCGGGTTCCCACATGGTGGCACCCGCCGACACGGCCGACGAAATCACGACGGCAGGCTGGGCGGCGCGCCCTAGGCTGGGGCGGTGATCGAGTTCGACGACGTGCAGGACCTGGTGTCTCCCGTGGTGATCGCCGCCTTCGAGGGGTGGAACGACGCGGCCGACGCGGCGTCCGGCCTGGTCGACCACCTGATCGAGGAGTGGAAGGCCGAGGTCATCGGCGCCATCGACCCCGAGGAGTTCTACGACTTCCAGGTCAATCGCCCGATCATCGCCACCGACCACAACGGGCACCGCCGGCTCACCTGGCCCACGACCCGCATCGCGGTCGCGCGCCCCGCCGAGCTGGACCGCGACGTGATCCTCGTGCGCGGGATCGAGCCCAACATGAAGTGGCGCCAGTTCTGCGCCGAGCTGCTCGCCGCCTGCGACGACCTCGGTGCCGAGCTCGTGGTCACGCTCGGCGCGCTGCTCGCCGACAGCCCCCACACCCGTCCGATCCCCGTCAGCGGCTCCGCGACCGAGCCCGAGCTCGTCGACCGCCTCAACGTCGAGCAGTCGAGCTACGAGGGCCCCACCGGGATCGTCGGCGTCTTCAACGACGCGTGCACCCAGCTCGACATCCCGGCCGTGTCCTACTGGGCAGCGGTCCCCCACTACGTCGCCCAGCCGCCCTGCCCCAAGGCCACCCTCGCGCTGCTCGGCCAGCTCGAGGAGCTGCTGGAGGCGCCGATGCCGCTCGGCGACCTCGTCGAGGACGCCAAGGCGTGGGAGCGCGGCGTCGACGAGCTCGCGGCAGAGGACGAGGACGTGGCCGACTACGTGCGCGCGCTGGAGGAGACGCGCGACACCGCCGACCTCCCCGAGGCCAGCGGCGAGGCGATCGCGCGGGAGTTCGAGCGCTACCTCAAGCGCCGCGACACCGACTGAGAGCATCTCGCCGGCCGGCCAGCGGTGAGCAGGACACGTCCTGCCGCGTCAGGACGTGTCTCACGCACCGCCCGTCGCCGGCGTACGTCAGAGCGAGAGGCCCAGCGTCGCGTCGAGCAGGCGGTGGATGGTCCCCGCCGCCTCACGGTCGGCAATCTCGGCGAGCCCGGTCGTGCCGAGGGTGGCCTCGACCCACTCCTGCACGGCGGCCACCGCGGTCGGGGCGTCGAGGTCGTCGGCCAGGGCGGCCAGGACGCGCTCCACGACAGGAGCGGAGTCCGCACCGGCACCGAGGGCCAGCGCGCGGCGCCAGGTGGCGAGGGTGTCGACGGCGTCCCAGAGCTGGTCGTCGGTCCACTCCCAGTCGCTGCGGTAGTGGTGGCGCAGCAGCACCAGCCGGATCGCCATCGGGTCGACCTCGCTCATCCGCAGCGCGGACACGAAGACGAGGTTGCCCTTGGACTTCGACATCTTCTCGCCGTCGTAGGCGACCATCCCGGCGTGGGAGTACGCGCGGGCGAATCGCTCACCGGGGTGGGCCACCTGGGCGTGGCCGGCCGACATCTCGTGGTGCGGGAAGACCAGGTCGCTGCCGCCGCCCTGGACGTCGAAGGCGGTGCCGAGGTGGTCGAGGGCGATCGCGGTGCACTCGACGTGCCAGCCGGGGCGTCCCGGGCCCCACGGGCTCTCCCAGGCGGGCTCGCCCGGCCGCTCCGCGCGCCACAGCAGGCAGTCGAGCGGGTCCTTCTTCCCCGCGCGGTCGGGGTCGCCGCCGCGCTCGGGGAAGATCGCGACCATCGCGTCGCGGTCGAGTCCGGAGACCGAGCCGTAGGCGTCGTCGGCGGTCACGGAGAAGTAGAGGTCGTCGTCGACGCGGTAGACCGCGCCCGCCTCGTCGAGGCGCTCGATGAGCGTGATGACCTGCGGGATCGACTCGACGGCGCCGATGTAGTGCGCCGGGGGGAGGACCCGCAGCGCCTCCATGTCGTCGCGGAAGAGCTGCGTCTCGCGCTCGGCCAGCTCGACCCAGTCGACGTTGACCTTCGCGGCGCGCTCGAGGAGCGGGTCGTCGACGTCGGTGACGTTCTGGACGTAGGTGACGTCGTGGCCTGCGTTGCGCCACGCCCGGTGGAGCAGGTCGAAGCCGACGTAGGTCGCGGCGTGGCCCATGTGGGTGGCGTCGTAGGGCGTGATGCCGCAGACGTAGAGGCGGGCCGGACCCTCGGGACGGGTCTCGACGAGGGCGCCGGTGGCGGTGTCGTGCACGCGCACCACCGGGCCCGTCACGGGCAGTCGGGGAACGTCGGGGGACGACCAGGCACGCATGTCATGACCCTAGCGGGGCGCGAGGAACGAGCGCACAGCGTGGGTCAGGAGGTTGAGCAAGCGCGCGGGCGAGCCTGCGAGCTCGCGACCGCGCGTCGAAACCCGGGAAGATCTCAAAACGGCGGCCAGGGGATGACGGGGTACGACGACGTGGCCGGGCCCGGGAACTCGCCGCGGGCCAGCAGCCGCTCGACGCGGCTCACGGTCATCGCCACCTCGGCCTCGGCCAGCAGGTCGGAGAGCGTGACGCCGAGCGGCCCGGCGAGGGCGGCGGCGAGGCGCCGCAGCCCGGATGCCTCGTCGTCGGTGATCGGCTCGCCCACCCAGCCCCACAGGACCGTGCGGAGCTTGTGCTCGAGGTGGAAGGTCAGCCCGTGGTCCACGCCGTGGCGGTGGCCGTCGGGCATCGGCAGGACGTGGCCGCCCTTGCGGTCGGCGTTGTTGACCACCACGTCGAGGAGCGCCATCCGCCGCAGCGCGGGGGTGTCCTCGTGGACCAGCGCGACGGGCTGGTCGTGGGCGTCGAGGCCGTCGAAGACGTGGCGGTAGCCGTCGGGCAGCTCGCCCTCGGCGACGATGTCGACCGGCGCCTGCTCCTCGTCCTCCTCGCGCCACAGCTGCACCATGCCCGGGCCGTGCGGTCCGTCGCCGAGGACGGTCGGCGGCACGATGTCCCAGCCGAGCGCCTCCGAGACGGCGTACGACGCGACCTCGCGCGCTGCGAGCGTGTGGTCGGGGAAGTCCCACAGCGGGCGCTCCCCCGCAACCGGCTTGTAGACCACGCGCACCCCGCCGAGCTCACCGACGAAGGTGGCGTTGGAGGCGGGCAGGACGCGCCCGTGCAGCGTCAGCTCCCCCGTGGGGAAGCCCTCGGGCAGGTCAGGGGTCACGGCGCCGGAAGCCGTTGGCGCGCACGCACAGGTGACCGTCGGGGTCGACGGGCTCACCGCAGAACGGGCAGTCCGGCCGGCCCGCGCCGATCACCGAGCGGGACCGCTCGACGAACGAGCGAGCGGCGGCGGCGGTGATGCGGACGAGGAAGATCTCCTCGGGCTCCGGCTCCAGCAGGTCCTCGAGGTCCTCCTGGAGCTGCTCGGGCGACACGACGGCCGCCTCGGTGAAGGGGAACACCTCGATCACCACGCGCTCGTCGGTGCCGTCCCACGACAGCGTCATGGTGCCGGCGCGGAACTCCTCCTGGATCGGCTGCTCGAGCGGCCGGCCGTCGACCATGTCCCGCGGAGCGATCGCGGGGATCAGGAGCTCGCCGCCGGCCGCGCGCATGAGCTCGTCGAGGAGCTCGTCGATGCGCTCGGCGAGGGCCGCCACCTGCTGCTTCTCCAACGACACGCTGACCAGCCGGGTGCCTTCGCGGGCCTGGAGGAAGAAGGTGCGCTGGCCGGGTTCGCCAACGGTGCCGGCGACGAAGCGCTCGGGCGGGTCGAAGCGGTGCACGACAGGCATGTCACTCACCCTAGGACGTCGCTGTCTGGGCCTCGGGGGTGGCCTGCGGGCCCGCGCCGCCTCCGACCGCAGCGTCGCTGCTGCGGCGTCGACGGGACTTCCTCGGCGGCGTCAGCCACGACAGGTCCCCGGCGTGGGTGTTCGTGCCGAGGACGAAGGGGCGCGCATCGGTGTAGCGCACGATCGAGACCGACGCGGGGTCGACGTGGATGCGCTGGAAGAGGTCGAGGTGGGTGCCGAGGGCGTCGGCGAGGATCGACTTGATGACGTCACCGTGGCTCACGGCCAGCCAGACGGCGTCGTCGCCGTGCTCGGCCGAGACCCGCGCGTCGTGGCGTCGGATCGCCGCGACCGCCCGGTCCTGCATGGCGCGCATCGACTCCCCGCCGGGGAAGGTCGCGGCTGACGGCTGCGTCTGGACGGTCCTCCAGAGCTTCTCCTTGGTCAGGTCCTTCAGCGCCCGGCCCTGCCACTCGCCGTAGTCGCACTCGGAGAGCTGCTTGTCGGTGCTGGCCCGCAGCGGCGTGGCCTGGGGGCGGGTGACCTCGCGGCACGTCTCGCGGCAGCGCTCGAGCGGGCTCGTGACGGCTGCGGCGAGGCGTACGCCCGCCAGCCGCTCCCCCACCGCGACGGCCTGTTCCACGCCGGCGTCGTCGAGGTGCACGCCGGGCAGGCGCCCGGCCAGGACGCCGGTCGCGTTGGCGGTCGAACGACCGTGTCGGACGAGGATGACGGTGGCCACGCCAGCGACCCTAGCCAAGACGGGGTAGGACTAGCCTGACCGCGTGATCGTGGACAACGCCCTCTACCACCGGGGCAGGCGGGTGCCCCTCGGCGAGGGCGACCAGAGCCTGGGCCACGCACGCGTTCCGTGTGCGCCGGGCGACTTCCAGTGGATCGGCATCCACGACCCCAGCCCCGACGAGCTCGAGCTCATCGCCGACACCTTCGACCTGCACCCGCTGGCGGTCGAGGACGCGGGCGACTCCCACCAGCGCCCGAAGGTCGAGCACTACGGCGACACGCTCTTCCTGGTCCTCAAGACGCTCTGGTACGTCGACGAGGAGGACGCGGTCGAGACCGGTGAGATCAACATGTTCGTCGGCGCCGACTTCGTGGTGACCGTCCGCCACGGCGAGGGGATCGACCTCGCGGACTCCCGCAAGGACCTCGAGGAACGGGCGCAGGTGCTCGAGCACGGTCCGATGGGCGTCATGTACGCCGTCTGCGACCGGGTGGTCGACGAGTACGAGCGGGTCGGCGCGGCGCTGGAGGAGGACGTCGACGAGGTGGAGGAGTCGGTCTTCTCCCCCGCCCGCACCGACGACGCGAACCGCATCTACGTCCTGAAGCGCGAGATCGCCGAGGTGCGCCGCGCGGTGATGCCGCTGCGCGAGCCGATGCGCAAGTTCTCGATGCACTCCGACACCGTCCCGACGATCCGCACCCCCGTCCCGATCACGGCCGAGACCGCGACCTACTTCCGCGACGTCTCCGACCACCTCCAGCGGGTCTCGGAGGTGATCGACAGCCTCGACATCCTGCTGTCGACGGCCTTCGACGGCCACCTGGCACGCATCTCGGTGCAGCAGAACGAAGACATGCGCAAGATCTCCGCCGGCGCCGCCCTCGTCGTCGTGCCGACCCTGATCGCCGGGATCTACGGCATGAACTTCGACCACATGCCCGAGCTGCACTGGACCTACGGCTACCCGTTCGCGATGGCACTGATGGCCGGGGTCGCGGCGGGGTTGTTCGCCCTGTTCAAGAAGTCCGGGTGGCTGTGACGCCTCCGTCCCCGACGGCTTGGCGGGTGGTGTGGTGGTTCGGCTTCGTCAGCCTGACCGCCGACATGGTCTACGAGGGTGCCCGCTCGGTCTACGGACCGCTGCTGGCCGCGCTGGGGGCCTCGGCGGTCGTCGTCGGCCTCGTCACGGGAGCCGGCGAGGCGGTCGCGCTCGTGCTGCGGCTGGCCTTCGGCCCGATCGCGGACCGCACCGGGCGCTACTGGACGCTGACGATCGTCGGCTACGGGCTGACCGCGATCTGCGTTCCGCTGCTCGCGATCGCTCCACGACTCGGCGTCGCGGGGCTCGGCTTCGCCACGACGATGATCCTGCTCGAGCGGCTCGGCAAGGCGGTCCGCTCGCCCTCGAAGTCGGCGCTGCTGGCGCAGGCGGCGAGCGGGGTCGGGCGCGGGCGCGGGTTCGGCGTCCACAAGGCCCTCGACCAGGTCGGCGCGTTCGCCGGCCCGCTGGTGGTCGCGGGTGCGGTGGCGATCAGCTCGCTCTGGGCCGGGATGGCGGTGCTGGCCGTGCCGGGGGCGATCGCGATGGTCCTGCTCCTCGCGCTGCGGCGTCGGGTGCCCGACCCGGGCGTGTACGACGTCGCGCCCGCCCCGGCGGCGCGTCCGGGTGTCGGCGAGCGACGGGGCTGGTGGGCCGAGGCCGTCGGAGCCGGGCTGTCCGGCGACTTCTTCCGCTACGCGGTCGCCGCGTCGCTGACGACCGGTGCGCTCGTCACCTTCGGCATCATCGGCTACCACCTGACGGTGGAGGGGCTGGTGCCGGTTGCTGCCGTCCCGGTGCTCTACGCCGCCGCGATGGGGGTGGAAGCCGTGGCAGCCCTGGTCGTCGGCGCCGTGTACGACCGCGCCGGCCCCCGCGTGCTGCTGCTCGTCCCGTTCCTCGTGGCCCTGGTCCCCGCCCTGGCGCTCGGCTCGGCGCTGGTGGCGGTGCTCGCCGGCGTCCTCGCCTGGGGAGTCGCCCAGGGCGTGCAGGACTCGACGGTCAAGGCCGTGGTGGCAGACCTCGTCGAGGCGCCGCGCCGCGCGACGGCGTACGGAGTCTTCGCGGGGATCCAGGGGCTGCTCGCCATCGTCGGCGGCGTGGGTGCCGGTTGGCTCTACGAGCGCTCGCTGGTCGCGCTGGTGGTCGTCGTGGCGCTCACCCAGCTGGTGGCGCTGGGACTGCTGGTCGAGACGTTCAGGCGCTCAGCACGCCTGCACCGAGCAGGATGAGCGTGCCGGCGCCCAACAGGATCCGGTAGATGACGAACGGCGTGTAGGACCGCGTGCTGACGTAGCGCAGCAGCCAGGCGATGGCGGCGTACCCGACGACGAAGGAGACGACGGTCGCGGTGATCGTCGGGCCCCAGCCGTAGGTGTTGTCGCCGTCGGGGATCTCCTGGAGCTCGAAGAGGCCCGCACCGACGACCGCCGGGATCGCCAGCAGGAAGGCGAAGCGCGTGGCGGCCTCGCGCTCGAAGCCGAGGAAGCGGCCCATCGAGATCGTGGCGCCCGAGCGCGACACTCCGGGGATGAGGGCCATGGCCTGCGCCGCCCCCATCAGCACCGCGTCCTTCATGGTGAGCTTGCCCAGCGGGCGGTCGGTGCGACCGATGCGGTCGGCGATGCCGAGCACGACGCCCAGCACGATCAGGGTGGTGCCGATGATCCAGAGGTTGCGGAAGTCGTCCTCGATGATGTCCTTCAGCAGCACGCCGAGCACCACGATCGGCAGCGAGCCGACGATGATGTACCACCCCATCCGGGCATCGATCGTGCCGCGGTACTCGGGCTGGAAGAGCGAGCGCACCCATGCGCTGCCGATGCGCCAGATGTCCTTGCGGAAGTAGATGAGCACCGCGAGCTCGGTGCCGATCTGGATCACGGCCGTGAAGGCGGCTCCCGGGTCGCCCCAGCCGAAGAGCTCGGGGAAGATCCGCAGGTGGGCGCTGCTCGAGATCGGCAGGAACTCCGTCAGCCCCTGGATGACGCCGAGGACCACGGCCTTGAGGAGATCGATCACAGGGGGTGAGCCTACGGGCGAGTCACTGCCCGCCGGTGCACGCCCCGTGGCTACTCTCACCTCCATGCAGCAGCGATCCGTCGGCGCCACCGGGCTCAAGGTCTCCCGTCTCGGCCTCGGCACCATGACCTGGGGTCGCGACACCGACGAGCACGAGGCGCGCGACCAGCTCATCGCCTTCACCGCGGCCGGCGGGACCCTGCTCGACACCGCGGCCGGCTACGGCGACGGCGCCAGCGAGGAGCTGATCGGCACCCTCATCGGCGACGTGGTCTCCCGCGACGAGGTCGTGCTGGCCACGAAGGCCGGCATCTCGCGGCGTACGGGTGAGCGGGTGACCGACACCTCGCGCGGCACCCTGCTGACCACGCTCGACGCCTCGCTCGCGCGCCTGCGGGTCGACCACGTCGACCTGTGGCAGGTGCACGTGTGGACCGACGAGACTCCGGTCGAGGAGACCCTCTCCGCGCTGGAGCTGGCCGTGTCGTCCGGCCGGGCGTCCTATGTCGGCATCTCCAACTACACCGGGTGGCAGACGGCGCAGGCCGCCACCTGGCAGCGCGCCTTCCCCGGACGTACGCCGCTCGCGTCGACCCAGGTCGAGTACTCCCTGCTGAACCGGCACGTCGAGCACGAGGTGCTGCCCGCCGCGCAGGCGCTCGGTCTCGGCGTGCTGCCGTGGTCGCCCCTCGGCCGTGGAGTGCTCACCGGCAAGTACCGCACCGGGACGCCCTCGGACTCCCGCGCAGCCACCGAGCACTTCGCGAGGTTCGTCGGCGCCTACCTCGACGACCGCGGTCGCGGCATCGTCGAAGCCGTCGCCCGCGCGGCGGACGGCCTCGGGTGGTCGCCGCTCGAGGTGTCGCTGGCGTGGGTGCGCGACCGTCCCGGCGTCACCGCGCCGATCGTCGGCGCCCGCACCGCTGCCCAGCTCGACGGCGTGCTCGGGGTCGAGGAGCTGACGCTGCCCCCCGAGATCGTCGCCGCCCTCGACGACGTGTCCGCCGACTGACCGATCCCCCGAGCAGACGGGAGAAGACCACATGGCCAGGATCCAGCGCCGTCCCCCCGGTCGGGGCATCGAGTGGGAGTACGAGACGCTCGTGCTCCCGAAGGACTTCTCGCGCAACGTCGTGACGCGCCTGCTCGTCGATCGGGCCGAGCATGGCGGGTGGGAGCTCGACCGCCTGCGGATCGGCCACGACGGCAAGCGCCGCGTGGTGCTGCGCCGCAAGATCATCCGCCAGCGGCTGACGCTGTTCGCCGGCTGACCGCAGCGCCGGCCAGGGACGGAGCCATGGCCATCGCTCCCGACGTGTGGTCGACTGGACGGGACGGGAGCGGACGGGCCGGTCCCGGTGGAGGGAGCGCCATGGCAGCCGGACGACGGCACCACACGGACCTGAGGATCCTCGAGCTGGCGGTCGACCCGGCCGACGTCGACCGCGAGACCTATCCGGTCAGGATCCGCCTGACCCGCCCGCTGACGACGTACGAGGTGTCGGGGCTCGCCGCCATGGAGCCCGGGCTCAGCACCGACGGAGACGCGATCGTCGTCCCTGCCGCGCGGCTCGACGACGTGGCGCGGGAGTGCGACACCTGGGCGCGCCGGCTCGAGCGGGTGCAGTCACGCGCCGAGGAGCTCGAGGGCGAGGCGTGGGTCGCGGACAGCCGGCGGGTCGACGAGCAGGCGCGCCACGGTTCGCACCTGCGCAGCCAGCAGTCCGACGACCGCGGCCTGCACTGAGCCCCCAGCCCCGCTCACCAGCCAGACGTACCGGGCGCTCCCTTGAAGGGACCGGTCACCCGTGAGGTGATCCAGCCGCCGTAGAAGTGGCCAGGTTGCGGCTCGACGACCTCGCCGTCGACCGTGCACCGGTCGACGCGTCCGGGGTAGAGCGCGACGTGGTCGACGAGCTGCTCGAAGCCCTTCGACGGCGTCGGGTAGGTCCAGGCGATCGCGGGCAGCACCTCGTCGCCGGCGACGACGTCGAGGTAGGCGGCCTGCCCCTTCCACTCGCACCAGGAGGCGCCCTCGCCCGGGCGCAGCACGCCGTCGGCGAACGCCTCGCGCGGGAGGTAGTAGGTCGGCGGGTGGCTGGTCTCCAGCACCCGCAGGCTGGTGCGGGTGTCGGCGATCACGACGCCGCCGTGGGTGACGACGACGTGCTCGCCGCTCGGGTCGACGCGGGGCGGGCGGGGATAGTCCCAGACGGACTCGGTCATGCCGCCAATCTACGGGCGGGCCCTGACGGCCTCGGCCCGCTCGCGCAGCGCGACCACCATCGCGTCCGGGTCGTCGGCGGAGTAGACGGCAGATCCCGCGACGAACACGTCGGCGCCGGCCTCCGCGCAGCGTTCGATGGTCTCCAGCGAGACCCCGCCGTCGACCTGGAGCCAGGTCTCGACGCCGTGCTTGCGCACCATCTCGCGGGCGGTCCGGATCTTCGGCAGGCACAGGTCGAGGAACTTCTGGCCGCCGAAGCCGGGCTCCACGGTCATGATCAGCACCGTGTCGAGCTCGGGCAGCAGCGCCTCGTAGGGCTCGATCGCGGTCGCGGGCTTGAGCGCCATCGACGCCCGGGCGCCCTGCGCCCGGATCTCGCGGGCCAGCCGCACCGGTGCCTTGGCTGCCTCGGCGTGGAAGGTGACCGAACCGCAGCCCGCCTCCGCGTACGCCGGCGCCCACCGGTCGGCGTCCTCGATCATCAGGTGCGCGTCCAGCGGCTGGGTGGCGTGCTTGCTGAGCGCCTCGATCACCGGCAGCCCGAGAGTGAGGTTGGGGACGAAGTGGTTGTCCATGACGTCGACGTGCACCCAGTCGGCGCTCGGGATCCGCGCGACCTCGTCGGCCAGGCGCGAGAGGTCGGCGTTGAGGATGCTGGGAGTGATCTGGATGCCCACGGTCACGATCCTAGGGACTCGGTGCTTCGACCACCCGGGCGGCTCGGGCTCAGGTGGCGTCGGGCTGTGCCTCGTCCGGCTCCGGCGGCGCAGCAGCACCCTCGGCCTCGTCGCGGTCGGCCCACTCGAGCAGCGGCCCGATGTCGAAGGGGTGGGCGTCGATGTCGGCGTGCAGGTCGCCGATCTGCGCAAAGCGCGCCGGCATCGTGAAGATCGTGAAGTCGTCGGGCTCGCAGTCGTCGACCTCGTCCCAGCGGATCGGCGCCGAGACGCGCGCCTCGGGCACCCCACGCACCGAGTAGGCCGCGGCGATCGTGTGGTCGCGGGCGTTCTGGTTGTAGTCGACGAAGAGCTGCGCGGGGTCGCGGTCCTTGCGCCACCACGCCGTGGTCACCTCTCCCCCGGCGCGCCGCTCGACCTCGCGCGCGAACGCCAGTGCCCCTCGGCGTACGTCCTGGAAGCCGTGGTCGGGCGGGATCCGCACGTAGACGTGCAGCCCCGACCCGCCGCTGGTCTTGGGGAATCCGGTGGCGCCGAGCTCGTCGAGCACCTCGTGGGCGAGGTGCGCCACGCGCCGGACCGTCGCCCAGTCACAGTCGGGGCCCGGATCGAGGTCGATGCGCCACTCGTCGGGCTTCTCGGTGTCGGCGCGTCGGCTGTTCCACGGGTGGAACTCGACCGTGGACATCTGCACCGCCCAGATGACGCTTCCGAGCTCGGTCACGCACAGCTCGTCGGCGGTGCGCTTCCAGCGTGGGAAGAACAGCTCGACGGTCTCCACCCAGTCAGGCGCCCCGGCGGGCAGCCGCTTCTGGTGGACCTTGTCGCCGGCGAGACCCTTGGGGAAGCGGTGCAGCATGCACGGGCGCTCGAAGAGCGCGTTGACGATCCCGTCGCCGACGGCGAGGTAGTAGTCGACGAGGTCGAGCTTGGTCGCCCC
This sequence comes from Nocardioides furvisabuli, assembly GCF_021083185.1. Taxonomy (GTDB): domain Bacteria; phylum Actinomycetota; class Actinomycetes; order Propionibacteriales; family Nocardioidaceae; genus Nocardioides; species Nocardioides furvisabuli. Next base: position 105,884 of record NZ_JAIGQB010000010.1, read on the forward strand.
GCGCCCCCCGTCGATCGGCGGGAAGTAGGCCCGGTCGGGGTTGGTGACCTTGACGACGCGACCGTCGACCTCGACCTCGGTGAACGGCGACGGCATGTCGAGGAGCCTAGCCGCGCGGCCGCACTACTGCTTCGCGCCCTCCGCGGGCGTGGGGGTGGGCGTTGGCGTGGCCGGCTCCGCGACGGTGACGGTCACCGGCTCGGACCAGCCCTCGTCGGCGTACTGGCTCTCCGGGCGGTGCCAGCGCAGCTCGGTGGTCTCGGTGAGGGGTACGTCGACCCGGGCGATGCCGTCGGGGCCGGAGAGGACGGGATCGCCGACCGGCGCCCACGCACCGCCGGGCTGGCGCGACTCCAGGACGAGCGTGTCTCCGGTGTCGCGGCCACCGGTCTCGGTGACCCGGCCGGTCACGGTCACGCTGTCGCCAGCAGGGACCTGGCGGCGGTCGACCGCGAGCGTGGTGGTGAGCGTGATGCCCTCGAAGTCGAGGGTGCGGCCGGACGCCCTCACGGCGTCGAGGTTGAAGGCCCGGCCGTCGCAGCCGAAGCCCGTCACCACGAAGCCCGGCCCGTCGCCGTGCCGGGCGGCGAGCTCGCCGGTCGTGGCGCTGCCCTCCTGCGCCAGGGGTGCCTGCGTGGTGAGGTCGACCAGGGTCCAGTCGTAGACCAGCGACGAGGCGGCCACCGTCGTCCAGGAGCCTGCCGCGACGTCGACGTCGGCGCGCCCGCTCCAGACCGTGCCGCGCGGGCTGTCGGGAGTCACGGCGATCACGTGGGACACGCCGCGGGTGCCACCGGTCGCCGCCACGGAGACCGACGCCTCGATCCCTGCGAGGGAGCCGAACGCGGCGTAGGGACCTGAGGCAGTGCCGGGACCGGCCGGCACGATCCCGAGGGACCGACGCCCGAGAGGTGCGGAGTACGGGCCCAGGTTCAGGCGGGAGCCCGGCGCAGCGGTGGTGCCGCGGAGCGAGTCGCAGCCGACGTAGGTGATGAAGACGTCCGCGTCGCCGGTGACCGGACCGGTCACGGTGCGCGACCCGTCGGCGTACGCCGGCCCCGTCCCGACGGCAGCCAGCGCCACCATCGTCACGACGGTCGTCGCCCTGCTCTGCACTCGCATCGGTTCCTGCTCCCCGTCGTCCGTCGCACCCCTCCGGTGCGACGCACTGGGTCCATCATGGTCGGGTCGACCAAGGATGTGAACAGGTGCCTCGAAGATGTCCCCCGAATGTCACCCGCGGCCCACCTGTCGGGGTGGCTGTCGGGGTGGCTGTCGGCACGGCCGGCCACGACGTTGCGCCGGACCACTACCCGGCCGCCATCACCGCCCTCGCCCAGGTCCTCACTGACGGGCTGGACCTCGCCCCGCTCTTTCACGAGCTCAGCCACGGCGAGTCCTTTCGACGAGCCGCGCTCCTACCTGCGGCACCTCGAGGACGAGTGAGGCGCGAGCCGTCGGCTCAGCGGCGTCGCAGCGTCGCCGCGAACATGGCGTCCGTGCCGTCGCGGTGCGGCCACAGCTGGAAGCGGTCGACCTCGTCGGTGTCGTCGCGACGTCCGAGCACTGCCGTCACGACGTCGGTCGTCTCGGCGAGCACGGGCGAGCAGGTCGCGTAGACCACGACCCCACCCGGGCGCACCGACTCCAGCGCCACGTCGAGCAGCACCTGCTGAAGGGACGTCAGCAGGTGGAGGTCCTCGGGTGCACGTCTCCAGCGCGACTCGGGACGGCGCCGCAACGCGCCGAGGCCTGTGCACGGTGCGTCGACCAGGACGCGGTCGAAGGTGCCGGGCAGCCACGCGGGGCGAGCACCGTCGCCGGCCAGCACGTCGAACGACCCGGTCGGAAGGGCGCGCATGGCCGAGGCGACCAGCGCGGCACGGTGGGGTTGGCGCTCGTGCGCCACCAGCCGGGCGCCACGGCCGGCCGCGAGCGCACCGAGCAGCGCCGCCTTGCCGCCCGGACCGGCGCACAGGTCGAGCCAGCGCTCGTCACGCCCCTCGAGCGGCGCGTCGGCCACCGCCAGGGCGACGAGCTGGGAGCCCTCGTCCTGGACCCCAGCGCGACCCTCCGCCACGGCCGCGACGCCCGACGGGTCGCCCCCCTCGAGCACGACGCCGTACGGCGAGAGGCGGGTGCGGCTGCCACCCGATGCCTCGAGCTCCTCCACCGTCGCCAGACCGGGGCGTGCGGCCAGGGTGACCCGAGGTGCCGCGTTGTCGGCAGCGAGCAGGTCCGCGAGCTCGTCGTCGTCACCGAGTGCCTCGGCAAGCGTGTCGACCACCCAGCGCGGGTGCGACTGCGCGACCGCGAGATGGCCACGACGGTCGGTCGCGGCGTCGGGTGCGACCTGGCTGACCCAGTCGGCGAGGTCGCGCCGGCTGATGGCGCGCAGCACTGCGTTGACGAGGCCGGCGGGACCCTGGCCGACGCTCGTGCGGACCAGGTCGACGCTGGTGGAGATCGCCGCGTGGTCGGGCACCCGCATGGACAGGAGCTGGTGGGCGCCCAGGCGCAGCACGTCACGCACCTCGGGCTGCAGCTTCGGTCGCGTCAGGCACGCGTCGATGATCGGGTCGTACAGGCCCTGCATGCGGATGGCGCCGGAGGCGAGCTCGGTGACGAGACCGGCATCGCGACCCTCGAGCCGGTGCTTGCGCAGGACCTGCGGGAGCACGAGGTTGGCGTAGGCGTCGTCGACCCGCACGGCGGTGAGCACGTCGAGCGCTGCCCGGCGCGGCCGGTCGACCGGACGTCGGCGGCGCTCACTCACCGAGGTGCTCCCGGACCAGCGCGCGCGGGGCCTTCGCCGACCACGCGTCGGTGATCACCTCGGCGAGCTCGGCGCGACCGATCTCGTCGAGGCGGGACTGCTGGACCAGGACGGCGTTGTAGCCCTTGAAGTGGTCGATGGTGAAGAACGGCGTGGACGCGTCCTCGACGAGGGCGTGCTTCTCGACCTCCGTCGGCGTCATGATCACCACGAGGTCGTCGTACATCTCCCCGGTCTCCGGGTCGATCGCCGTCCTGCCCGGGGCGCGGTAGAGCACGAAGCCCTTGCCCTTGTCCCCGCGCGGCACCTTCCACGTGGGTCGGTCGCCCCACGAGGTGCCGAGCTCGGTCTCGGGCAGCGACGCGCAGATCTCGTCGATGTCCTCCGGGCGCGCGGGCCGGTCCTCGGGGGTGCTCACCCCGTCGGCTCCTCGGCGCCGAGCCGCACTCCGGACTCCAGGCGTACGCCACGGGCCCAGTCGGCGGCTGCCATCTCCTTCTTGCCGAAGGCCTTGACCTGTCCCAGCCGCACGGGCGTGGTGCCGGTGCCGACGTGGACCGCGTTCTTGGTGACCTCGATGATGCCGGGCTCGAGCGGCGGGTGATCGGTGGGCGTGACGGGACCGAGCTTCATCCGCTCCCCGGCGTACGTCGTCCAGGCGCCGGGCGCGGGCGTGCAGGCCCGGACCTGCCGGTCGATGCCGACCGCCGGGTGGGTCCAGTCGACGCGGGCGTCGTCGACCAGGATCTTCGGGGCGAAGGACACCCCCTCGGCCTGCTGCTCGCGCGCCTCGAGGCTGCCGTCCTCGATGCCGTCGAGGGTCTGCACGAGCAGGCCGGCGCCGCCCTCGGCGAGCCGCTCGAGCAGGTCGCCCGCCGTGTCACCTGGACGGATCCGCTCGGTCATGACCCCGAAGACCGGGCCGGCGTCGAGGGCCTTGACGATGCGGAAGGTCGTGGCGCCGGTGACCTCGTCGCCGGCCCACAGCGAGTGCTGGACCGGCGCGGCGCCCCGCCACGACGGCAGGACCGAGAAGTGCAGGTTGATCCAGCCGTGCGGCACCAGGTCGAGAGCCGACTGCGGCAGCAGCGCGCCGTAGGCGACGACGGGGCACGCGTCGGGACGCAGGTCGGCGAGGGCTGCCTGGAAGTCGGGGTCGCGCGGGTGCTCGGGCTTGAGGACCGGTACGCCGAGCGCCTCGGCACGCTGGGCGACCGGGCTGGCGACCAGCCTGCGCCCGCGACCGCTGGGGGCGTCCGGGCGGGTGACCACCCCGACCAGCTCGTGGCGGCTCGCGGCGACGGCCTCGAGCGCGGGGACGGCGACCTCGGGAGTGCCGGCGAAGACGACGCGCATCAGTCCTGCTTCCTGGTGGGGCTCGACGGGAGGGTTCGGGGCACGGGGCCGGGGGTGCTCACCGCGCGAACCCGTGGGTCGCGTGCGGGCTGACGCGGACTGTCGGCCGCTCGAGGCCGAACCACTCGGACTCGCGGATCTCCTTCATCGCCGCCTTGCGGGCGTCGGTGTCGAGCTTGTCGATGAAGAGGATGCCGTCGAGGTGGTCGGTCTCGTGCTGCATGGCGCGAGCGAGCAGCTCCGATGCCTCGATGCGGACCGGCTCCCCGTGCACGTCGAAGCCCGTGGCCACGACCGACAGCGCGCGCAGGCAGTCGTAGGTCAGCTCCGGCAGGGACAGGCACCCCTCGGCGCCGTCCTGCGTCTGGTCAGAGAGCTCGAGGGTCGGGTTCACCAGGTGGCCGACCTCACCGTGCACGTTCCAGGTGAAGACCCTCAGCCCGACGCCGATCTGCGGCGCAGCGAGGCCCGCGCCCGGTGCGGCCAGCATCGTGTCGGTGAGGTCGGTGACGAGCTGGCGCAGCTCGCGGTCGAAGCTGTCGACCTCGATCGCGCGCTGACGCAGCACGGGATCGCCGAAGAGGCGGATGGGCTGGACGGCCACGGAACTCCTTGGGACCTGGGACTGCTGGGCTCGGAAGGCACCCAAGTCTAGGGACGGACCCGCACAGGGTCCCATCGGCGCTAGAGGCTGAGCGGATCGACCTGGATCCGCACCGCCTCCAGCTTGCGGGCCGAGCGCAGCCGCTGCAGGTCGCCGAGCGCCTCCGACAGTGCCGTCCCCCGCGACCGTGGCACCCGCAGCACCACGCGGTGCTCCCCGGGGTCGTGCTCGAGCGGCACCGGGCCCAGCACCTCGGCGCCGTCGGGGAGGTCGAGCAGGTGGAGCACGTCGTCGAGGGCTCCCAGCTCGCCGGTGACGGTCGCGATCCTCGCCGCTGGCGGCAGGTGGGCGGCGGCGCGCTCCTCGCTCTCGCGTCGCGCGAACCCGGCCGGGTCCCAGCGCACGAGCGCCTGGAGCGCCGGATGGGCCGGGTCGCCGACCGCCACCACGTGACCGCCCGGGCGCACGAGGGCTGCGGCGTTGAGCCAGCGACGCAGGGCCTCCTCGCCCGCCCTCAGGTCGTCGCGGGTCAGCGTCAGCCAGGTGTCGAGCAGCAGCACGGCGGCGAAGCCCTCCTCCGCCACCGGTTCCGCGCCGACGGTGGCCACGACGATGTCGTGCGTCCCTCCGACGTGGTCGAGCACCCGCTCGCCGCTGGAGCTGCGCACGGTCGTGCCGGGGAACATCCGGCCCAGCTCCTCGGCCGTACGCGCCTCTCCGCGCACCGGGGCCCGGAGGCCCCGGCCGCGGCAGGTCGGGCACGTCCACGCGGACTCGACGCGGCCGCACCACCGGCACTGCGGCGGCGCCGCCGGTCCGGGGATCGTCAGCGGTCCCGTGCACGCCGTGCAACGCGCCGGTGCCCGGCAGGTGTCGCACGCCAGCGACGCGGCGTAGCCGGCACGCGGGGTCTGCACCAGCACCGGGCCCGACTCCAGCCCGGCGCGCAGGGCGTCGTAGGCGGCGCGCGGGACGCGGGTGCCGATCGAGCGGTCCTCGCCCGGCACCGCCTCGACGCGGACCCGGCGGCGGAGCTCAGCGCGCGGCACGGAGAGCTCGTGGACCCACCCGGACGCCACCAGCTGCTGCACCTCGGGGGTGCGGGCCACCCCGGCGAGCAGGACGGCCGTCGACTGCTGGGCGGCGCGGGTCAGCAGCACGTCGCGGGTGTGGGGGTAGGGGGCGCGCGGCTCGGCGTGGAGGTCGTCACCGTCGTCCCACACCACAACCAGGCCGAGGTCGTGGACGGGCGCGAAGGCCGCAGCGCGGGTGCCGACGATGACGCGGCGGGCCCCACGCGAGACGGCGAGGAACTCGCGGTAGCGCGCGGACGGACCGACGTCGGCGGTGAGGCACACGTGGTGGCCCTGACCGAGCTGCGCGTCGAGCGCGGCGGCGACCCTGGCGACGTCGCGGGCGTCGGGCACGCACACCAGCGCGCCCTGCCCCGCGGCGTACGCCGTCGCGACGACCTCGGCCAGCATCGCGGGCCAGTCGTCCGCCGGCGCGGCCGACCACGCAGCGCGGGGTGACTCCCCCGCAGCCAGGCGGCGCAGGAAGGCGTCGGCGTGCTCGACCCCTGACCATCGGGACGGACCGGTCGGGGCGACGGGCGGCGGAGCCGCCACGGAGGCGGCCTTCTCCGCGGTCGCGTGCCGTGGCGGCACGGCGAGCCGGAGCACGTCGGAGCGGGCCCCGGCGTAGCGGTGGGCGAGCGTCCGGCTCAGCTCCGCGACCTCGGGGGCGAGGACGGGCTCGGGGCTGACCACGCGCCGCAGCGGCTGGAGGGTGCCGGTGTGGTCGGTCTGGCTGGTGCGCTCGACGACGAAGCCGTCGACGTCCTGGCCGGCGAACCGCACCTTCACCCGCGCCCCGGGGACGGCCGTGTCGGCCATCGCGCGCGGCACGGCGTAGTCGAAGGGGCGGTCGAGGTGGGCCAGCGCGATGTCGACGAGCACCCGCGCCACCGGGTCGGTCTCGGCCGGCTCCCACGACGCGGCCCTCCGCCGGCGCGTGGCGGCCGCCTTGGCGCGGGCGTCGTCCACGGCGGCACGAAGCCCCGGGAGCATGTCTGCTTCCGGGGCCTCGTGATCGCTCATGCGGTGGATTGTGTCAGCGACGTACGACGGTCCGACGCCCACCGCCTCGCCTGCTCGGGGTTGTCAGGCTCCCGCTGAGGTTGTCGGCTGCTGCACGGCCTGACATCCTCAGGGATCCCCGGTCAGCCGGGGATCCCGAGCAGGGCCTCAGATCCCCGCAGCAGCCTTCAGCTTCTCGGCGCGGTCGGTCGACTCCCAGGTGAACTCCGGCAGCTCGCGGCCGAAGTGGCCGTAGGCCGAGGTCTGGGCGTAGATCGGGCGGAGCAGGTCGAGGTCGCGGATGATCGCGGCCGGGCGCAGGTCGAACACCTCGAGGACCGCGTCCTGGATCTGCTCGTCGCTGACGACACCGGTGCCGAAGGTCTCGATGAAGACGCCGACCGGGGCCGCCTTGCCGATGGCGTAGGCCACCTGCGCCTCGCAGCGGCGGGCCAGGCCTGCCGCGACGACGTTCTTGGCGACCCAGCGCATCGCGTAGGCCGCGGAACGATCCACCTTCGACGGGTCCTTGCCGGAGAACGCGCCGCCGCCGTGGCGGGCCATGCCGCCGTAGGTGTCGACGATGATCTTGCGACCGGTCAGGCCGGCGTCACCCATCGGACCGCCGATGACGAAGGTGCCGGTCGGGTTGACCAGCATCCGGTAGCCGTCGGAGGGGATGTCGAAGGACGCGAGGACCGGGTCGATGACGTGCTGCTTGATGTCGGCCTCGAGCTGGGCGTGCTCGATGTCGGGGCCGTGCTGGGTCGACAGGACGACGGTGTCGATGCGCACCGGGCGGTCGTCCTCGTCGTACTCGATGGTGACCTGCGTCTTGCCGTCGGGGCGCAGGTAGTCGAGCACCCCGTCCTTGCGGACCTGGGTCAGCCGCTGGGCGAGGCGCTGGGCGATCGTGATCGGCAGCGGCATCAGCTCGGGCGTGTCGTCGCAGGCGTAGCCGAACATCAGGCCCTGGTCGCCGGCGCCGCGCTTGTCCAGCTCGTCCTCGCTCGAGCCGACCCGCGACTCGTGGCCGGCGTCGACGCCCGCAGCGATGTCGCTCGACTGGGCGCCGATGGCGACCTGGACGCCGCACGTCGTGCCGTCGAAGCCCTTGTCCGAGGAGTCGTAGCCAATCTCGAGGATGGCCTTGCGGACGATGTCCGCGACCGGGGCGTACGCCGTGGTGCGGACCTCGCCGGCGACGACCACGAGCCCGGTGGTGAGCAGCGTCTCGACCGCGACGCGGAGGTTGGCGCGGTCGGGGTCCTCGGACATCAGGTGGTCGAGGACCGAGTCGCTGATCCGGTCGGCGATCTTGTCCGGGTGACCCTCGGTCACGGACTCGGAGGTGAAGAGGCGTCCAGCCACAGTGCTCTCAATTCTCGTGTGGGAAAGTCGGGTCAAACCTACCTGCTGCCCAGCATCCGGGACGCACGTCTCACCCGGCGAATCGCCGGAGGACCTCGTCCCAGATCACGTGCGCGAGCGCGGTCTTGCTGCCGTGGGGCACCTCGACGACGCCGCCGTCGGCGCCCAGGATCACCGCCTCGTTGTCGTTGCTGCCGAAGACCGCCCCGCCGCTCACGTCGTTGACGACGAGCAGGTCGCAGCCCTTGCGGGCGAGCTTGGCCCGGCCGAGGTCGAGCACCGACCCGGTCGCGTCGCCGGTCTCCGCGGCGAAACCGACCACGACCGCTCCCGCGCGGCCCCGCTCGTGGGAGATCTCGGCGAGGATGTCGGGGTTCTGCACCAGCGCGATGGACGGCGCCGAGCCGTCCTCGGCCTTCTTGATCTTCGCGTCGCTGACCGTCGTGGGACGGAAGTCCGCCGGGGCTGCGGCCATGACCACGGCGTCCGCGGTGGCGGTCGCGGCGACGACGGCGTCACGCAGCTGGTCGGTCGTCTCGACGCGTACGACGCTCACGCCGGCCGGGTCGGGCAGGGACACGTTGGCGCTGACCAGGGTGACGTGAGCGCCGCGCGAGGCGGCAGCCCGGGCGAGGGCGTAGCCCTGGAGGCCCGAGGAGCGGTTGCCGAGGAAGCGCACGGGGTCGAGGTACTCACGGGTGCCGCCGGCCGAGACGACGACCTTCAGCCCGGAGAGGTCCGGTGCTCCGACGCCGCGGTCAAGCACACCGCGTGCGAGCTCGAAGATCTCCGCGGGGTCGGGCAGGCGTCCCTTGCCCGTGTCGGTGCCGGTGAGCCGGCCCTCGGCCGGCTCGATGACGACGACGCCGCGCCGGCGCAGGGTGGCCACGTTGGCCTGGGTGGCCGGGTGCTCCCACATCTCGGTGTGCATCGCCGGCGCGAGCACGACCGGGCAGCGGGCCGTGAGGAGCGTGTTGGTGAGCAGGTCGTCGGCCAGACCCTGGGCGGCCTTGGCGATGAGATCGGCGGTCGCCGGCGCGACCACGACCAGGTCTGCGGCCTGCCCGATCCTCACGTGGGGCACGGCGTGCACGTCGGTCCACACCTCGGTGGACACCGGCTTGCCCGACAGGGCCGCCCACGTGGGCGCCCCGACGAACTCCAGCGCCGCAGCCGTGGGCACGACGGTGACGTCGTGCCCCGACTCGGTGAACCGGCGCAGCAGCTCGCAGGCCTTGTAGGCCGCGATCCCGCCGGAGACCCCCAGGACGACCTGTGCGGTCATCGAGAGGCTCGCGTCACTCCGTGGCGTCGCCGGCGGCAGCGGCCTCGGCGGCGGCCTCGGCGGCGGGGTCGATGTCCTCGCAGGTCAGGAGGTCGTCGTTGATCTCGCGGAGCGCGATCGAGAGCGGCTTCTCCTGCACGTGGGTGTCGACGAGCGGGCCGACGTACTCCAGGAGGCCCTCGCCGAGCTGGGAGTAGTAGGCGTTGATCTGGCGGGCGCGCTGGGCGCTGTAGAGCACCAGCTTGTACTTGCTGTCGGTCTTGGTGAGCAGGTCGTCGATCGAGGGGTTGGTGACGCCCTCGGCGGCGATGGTGGGAGATGCCACGGTGTTGGTGCCTCGCTAGTCAGATCGGGCGGTGCGGATCAGGTCCAACCATCAAGGCTACCAACTCGTCGGCGGCAGCGTGAACTTCGTGGTTCACGATGGTCACGTCGAACTCGCTCTCGGCCGCCAGCTCGGCGCGCGCGGTCTCCAGGCGGCGTTCGCGCTCGGCCTCGGTCTCGGTGCCGCGGCCGACGAGACGGCGTACGAGCTCGTCCCACGACGGGGGCTTGAGGAAGACGAAGAGCGCCTCGGGCATCGTCTCGCGCACCTGGCGCGCGCCCTGCAGGTCGATCTCGAGCATCGCGGGCTGGCCCGAGGCCAGGGCGAGGTCGACCGGACCGCGGGGTGTGCCGTAGCGCGCGGCCTTGTGGACCACTGCCCACTCCAGCAGGTCGCCCTTCTCGATCATGGCGTCGAACTCCTCGTCGGAGACGAACCAGTAGTGGACGCCGTTCTCCTCACCGGGGCGCGGGCGACGCGTCGTGGCCGAGACCGACAGCCAGACCTCGGGGTGGGTCTCGCGCACGGCGGCGGCGACGGTGCCCTTGCCGACGGCGGTGGGACCGGCCAGGACGATCAGGCGCGAACGACGGGTGGGGGTGGTGGGAGCGGCTTCGGTCACGACGCGTCGGGGCCGAACTCGCGCTCGAGCGCGGCGACCTGCTTGACCCCGAGACCGCGCACGCGACGGCTCTCGGCGATTCCTAGGCGCTCCATCACCTGGCGCGCCCGTACCCGGCCCAGGCCGGGCACCGACTGCAGGAGCTCGACGACCCGCATCTTGCCGATGACCTCGTTGGTCTGGCCCTCCTTGAGCACGTCGAGGATCGAGCCGCCGGAGTTCTTCAGGCGGTTCTTCACCTCGGCCCGCTCGCGTCGGGAGGCCGCAGCCTTGTCCAGGGCTGCCTGGCGCTGCTCGGGCGTCAGAGGGGGCAAGGCCACGAAAGCTGTCCTTCAGGGTCGCGAGGAATGGGTCCGGCGGTGGGTGCGGCTCAATCTAGTCAGGTCCCGACGGGGCAGGCAATCGAGCCGGCACGATCGCCACCGCGAGGTGACGTGCGCGACAGGCACGCCCCGCTCAGCGCGAGAGCGGCGTGCCGCAGACGTCGAGCGCGTGCTGCTCGACCGCGGCCATCGCGGTCACCGTGCGCTCGGATCCGACTGCCCGTGCGGCGGCCTCGATCTCGCGCCGGGCCCCGGCGTCGAGCCCGGCCGGTGGCTCCTTCGCGGAGTACGTCGTGGCGTCGACGTCGTGGGCGTCCAGCACGTCCTCGAGGGCGTGGAGCGGGTCGACGACGGCGTCCCAGTCGTCCACGACGTCGCGGGGCGCGTGCTCGGACAGGTCGTCGTAGGCGTCGAGGGCGTCGAAGATCGCCGCCATGTCCTCCGACGCCGCCACCGCGGTCAGCGCCGCCTGGTGCCCCTCGACCCGCTCGCAGTAGTCCTCCTGCGGGTCACCGGAGCATCCCGCGGCGAGCGGGAGCAGGAGGAGCGCGGCGAGCAGTCTCACGCCCCCAAGCCTCGCACGGCGTCGTTGCCGCGCAGGGCGGCGTCGCGCAGCGCACCGACGTCCGGTCCGGCGGCCAGCACCTCGCGCGACGAGCTGGGCAGCGCCCACCTCGAGGCGGCGCCGAAGATGCGCGTCAGGTCCGCGACCGTGCCGCCCTGCGCGCCGTAGCCGGGCACCAGGAAGGGACCGTTGACGTCGAGGTCCTCGTCCGTCGCGCCGATGGTGGCACCGACGACTGCGCCGAAGGAGCCCACCGGCTCTGCCCCTGCGTTGAGCGCACGGAGGCGGTCGAGGACGGTCCCGGCCACGGTGCGCCCACCGGAGCGGGCGTGCTGGACCTCGGGGCCCTCCTTGTTGGAGGTGAGCGCCAGGACGAAGAGCCCGCCGCCGTGGCGGTGGCACGCCTCGACCATCGGGTCGAGCGACCCGAAGCCGAGGTAGGGGCTGGCGGTGATGGCGTCGGAGCCCAGCGGCGAGGCCGGGTCGAGGTAGGCGTCGGCGTAGGCCTGGCTGGTCGACCCGATGTCGCCGCGCTTGACGTCGAGCAGCACCAGCGCGCCGGCGTCGCGGGACTCGGCGATGACGCGCTCGAGGACGGCGATCCCCCGGCTCCCGAACCGCTCGTAGAACGCGCTCTGGGGCTTCACCACGCTGACCACCGGGGCCACCGCCTCGACGACGGTCAGCGCGAAGCGCTCCAGCGAGGCGACGTCGTCGGGCAGGCCCCACTGCTCGAGCAGCGCCGCGTGGGGGTCGATGCCGACGCAGAAGCGGCCGCGCTCGTCGATCGCGCGGGCGAGGCGGGTGCCGAACGGGGTCATGCGTCCTCCTGGTGGTGGGCTGCGAGGTCCGCCCGCAGCCGGGCGACGGTGGTGGGGTCGTGGAGCAGGGCGGTGCCGACCTGCACGGCACTGGCACCGACGGCGAGGTAGGTGCGGGCGGAGGTGAGGTCGCGTACGCCGCCGCAGGCGATGACGGGCACCGCGGGCAACGCCCGGTGCACCTCCGCGACGCAGCGCAGCGCGACGGGGCCCACGGCAGGGCCGCTGAGGCCGCCCGCCCGTCCGTCCGGGAAGGCGGCCGGCACGGCGTTGCCGATCACGACCGCGGTGGCGCCCGCCTCGTGGCACGACCGCGCGCCCTCCACGACCCGCGAGACGTCGGGCCGCAGCTTGGCGAGCACCGGCCGGTCGGAGGGGAACTCGCGTCGCACGGCGGCGATGACGCTGGCTGCGTGGTAGGGCTCGCGCACCTCGAAGAGCCCGGCACCGACCTCGTCGGGAGCACCCAGGTTGACCTCGAGCCCCGCAACGCCGGGAGCACGGCTCAGCCGCCGCGCCAGGTCGGCGTACTCCCCCATCGTGGCGCCCGCGATCGAGACCAGGACCCGCGCACCGGCGCGCACGAGCCACGGCAGCTCGGTGGCCAAGAAGTGCTCGAGGCCGGGGTTGGGCAGGCCGACAGCGTTGACCAGCCCGCCCGGGACCTCGACGAGACGCGGTCCGGCACCGCCCGCCCGCGGGTCGAGGGTCAGCGAGCGGGTGACGAAGTCGAGACCCGCGAGGCCGTCGGGTCCGGCGAAGGGCTCGAGCTCCCGACCCGTGCCGCCGCAGCCGGCGGCGACCATGACCGGCCCGGGCACGTAGGCACTCACAGCGCGTCCCACCGGACGCGGTCGCCCCTGACGACCGGCCCCTCGGTGCAGGCACGCACCACGCGGTCCACGCCGTCCTCGCCGACCACCGGGAGCGGGCAGCCGTGGCACAGGCCGGTGCCGCACAGCGCCGAGACCTCCAGGCCCACCTGGCTCCACGCACCTGCCCGCTCCGCGGCAGCGGCGGACGCCCGCAGCACCTCGGCGGGGCCGGTGGCGTAGACGACGTCGGCGTCGGCGCGGCGCAGCAGCTCGTCGACGTGGTCGGCGACCCGACCGCGCTGGCCGACCGAGCCGTCCGCCGTGAGGACGGTGACGGACCGCACGGCGCGGCGGGCCTCCAGGGCCGACAGCAGCCGGGACTCGTCAGGTGCCGAGACCACGAGGGACACAGCGCAGCCGCGCTCGCGGAGGCGCTCGGCGAGCGGGAAGAGCGGTGCCGCGGCGTAGCCCTCGCCGACGAGGAGGCAGGAGACCGCGTCCTTCGGCAGCGCGAACGCGCGTCCGAGCGGGCCGGTGATCGGCACCCGCGCACCGACCGGCTGGGCCGCCAGCCAGGACGTCCCCGCCCCGCGGGCCTCGAGCACCACGTCGAGGGTCGGGCCGAACGCGCTCGAGGCGCGCACGCGGTGGATCCACAGCGCCCGGCGCGCGACATGGCCAGGGACGCTGACCGCGACGAAGTTGCCCGCCCGGAACCGCTCGGGCACGCCCGGCGCCGTGAGGGTCAGGTGGCGGTGGGCACCGACGCGCTTGGTGGCCACCACCTCCCCCTCGACGTGGACGGGCGTCCTCACCTCAGGCACGGGCATCAGGCATCCGGGGCGAGACCCCGCACGATCCGGCGCGGCCACAGCGGGCCCTCGTAGACGAAGGCCGTGTAGGCCTGCAGCAGGTCCGCGCCCGCTGCGAGGCGGCGGCGGGCGTCGTCGACGGTCGTGATGCCACCGACGCCGATCAGGGTCAGCTCGCGACCCACTCGCCCGCGCAGGAGGCGTACGACGTCCTCGGAGCGCTGCGTCAGCGGCCGGCCGCTCAGCCCGCCGGCGCCGACGCGCTGCACGTCGGCCGCGCTGCTCGCGAGGCCGTCGCGGCTGATCGTCGTGTTGGTGGCGATGATGCCGTCGAGGCCGCTCGCGAGCGCGAGGTCGGCGACCGCGAGGACGTCATCGTCGCTGAGGTCCGGGGCGATCTTCACCAGCAGCGGCACCCGGCGGGCGGGGCTGACCTCGTCGGCGCGACGGCGTACGGCGGCGAGGAGGGGCTCGAGCTTCTCGACCGCCTGCAGGTCGCGCAGGCCGGGGGTGTTGGGCGAGGAGACGTTGACGACGAGGTAGTCGGCGTGGGGTGCGAGGAGCCCGGCCGACTTCTCGTAGTCACCGACGGCCTCGTCCTCCGGCACGACCTTGGTCTTGCCGATGTTGACTCCGAGGACCGTCGAGCCACCGCCCTCGCGCCACGCTGCGAGGCGGCGCGCGACGACCTCGGCGCCGTCGTTGTTGAAGCCCATCCGGTTGACGATCGCGCGGTCGACGGTGAGCCGGAACAGGCGCGGCTGCGGGTTGCCCGGCTGCGCCTCCCCCGTGACCGTGCCGACCTCGACGTGCCCGAAGCCGAGCGCGGCCAGCCCGTCGATGCCCACCGCGTTCTTGTCGAAGCCTGCCGCCAGCCCGAGGGCGTGCGGGAAGGTGATCCCCATCGCCTGCACCTGTGCGGACGCGCCCACTCGACGCTCCGTGGGCGTGCCGACGAGCCTGCTCGTCACGGGCTGCGCCACCCGGATCGCCCGGAAGGCCGCGTGGTGGATGCGCTCGGCGTCGAAGCGGGTCAGGCCCCGCTCGAAGAGCACGTCGTAGGGACGCACCCTCACGCCTCCCCCGACGGGGCCGACGGGGCCGACGGGCGCAGCTGGGCAGCCCAGTCCTGCAGGGAGCGCACGCCGATGTCACCGCGCCGCATCGCCTCCAGGCCCTGCACGGCTGCCCCGAGGCCCTGGATCGTGGTGATGCAGGGGATGTCGGTCGACACGGCGGCGGTGCGGATGTCGTAGCCGTCCATGCGCGGGGACCCACCGCTGGTCGCGCCGTGCGGCGTGTTGATGACCAGGTCGACCTCGCGGGCCCAGATGCGACCCACGATGGTCGGCTCGCCGTCGGGGCCCTCGCCCTCGGAGTGCTTGCGCACGACCGTTGCGGTGACGCCGTTGCGTCGCAGCACCTCGGCGGTGCCGGCGGTGGCGAGGATCTCGAAGCCCATGTCGGCGATCTGCTTGACCGGGAAGATCATGTGCCGCTTGTCGCGGTTGGCGACCGACACGAAGACCTTGCCCGAGAGCGGGAGCGAGCCGTAGGCCGCGGCCTGGGCCTTGGCGAAGGCCGTGCCGAAGAAGGCGTCGAAGCCCATCACCTCACCGGTCGAGCGCATCTCCGGCCCGAGCAGCGCGTCGACGGTGCGGCCGTCGGCGGTCTTGAAGCGGTCGAAGGGCATGACCGCCTCCTTGACCGCGATGGGCGAGCCGTCGGGCAGGTGCCCGCCGTCACCGGTGGCCGGCAGGACGCCGATCGCGCGCAGGTCGGCGATCGACTCCCCCAGCATCACCCGGGCCGCGGCCTTGGCGAGCGGGGTGGCGGTCGCCTTGGACACGAACGGCACCGTCCGCGAGGCACGCGGGTTGGCCTCGAGGACGTAGAGCACGTCGGAGGCCAGTGCGAACTGGATGTTGAGCAGGCCACGGACGTCGAGACCGCGGGCGATCGCCTCGGTGGAGCGGCGGATCCGGTCGATCTCCTCGCGCCCCAGCGTGATCGGCGGCAGCGCGCACGAGGAGTCGCCGGAGTGGATCCCGGCCTCCTCGATGTGCTCCATCACGCCGCCGAGGAAGAGCTCCTCGCCGTCGAAGAGCGCGTCCACGTCGATCTCGACCGCGTCGTCGAGGAAGCGGTCGACCAGCACCGGCTGACGTTCGTTGATCAGCCCGTTGGCGACGTACTTCTCCAGGTAGGCCTCCAGTGCGGCGTCGTCGTAGACGATCTCCATGCCGCGTCCGCCCAGGACGTAGGACGGGCGCACCAGGACCGGGTAGCCGATCTCGTGGGCGATGCGCTGCGCCTGGGGGTACGACGTCGCGGTGCCGTGCTTGGGCGCGGGCAGGTTGGCGTCGGCCAGGACGCGGCCGAAGGCGCCACGCTCCTCGGCGAGGTGGATCGACTCCGGCGAGGTGCCGACGATCTTCACGCCCGCGTCGGCCAGGCCCTGCGCGAGCCCGAGCGGCGTCTGGCCGCCGAGCTGGCAGATGACCCCTGCCACCGGGCCGGCCTGCTGCTCGGCGTGGACGATCTCCAGCACGTCCTCGAGCGTGAGCGGCTCGAAGTAGAGCCGGTCGGAGGTGTCGTAGTCGGTGCTGACAGTCTCGGGGTTGCAGTTGACCATGATCGTCTCGTAGCCCGCGCCCCCCTCCTCGCTGCCCAGGGCGAGAGAGGCGTGCACGCAGCTGTAGTCGAACTCGATGCCCTGGCCGATCCGGTTGGGCCCGGAGCCCAGGATGATCACGGCCTCCTTGCCCTCCGCGCGCGGCTGGACCTCGCTCTCCTCGTCGTAGGACGAGTAGTGGTAGGGCGTGCGGGCGGCGAACTCGGCGGCGCAGGTGTCGACGGTCTTGAAGACCGGCCGGATGCCGAGCGCGTGGCGCACCCCGCGCACGACGTCGGCGCTCAGGCCGCGGATGCGGCCGATCTGCTCGTCGGAGAAGCCGTGCCGCTTGGCCAGGCGCAGCAGGTCCGGTGTCAGCTCGGGGGCGTCGATGAGCTGCACGGCGACCTCGTTGATGAGCGCGAGCTGGTCGACGAACCACGGGTCGATCGCGGTCGCGTCGAAGATCTCCTCCGGCGTCGCACCGGCGCGGATCGCGTCCATGACCTTCTTGAGCCGGCCGTCGTGCGGGACGCTGATCTCCTCAAGCAGCGCCGCCTTGGTGGACTCCGAGGCCAGGTCGTCGTCGAAGTGCTTGTGCCAGTCGAAGGGCGCGTGCTTGCTCTCCAGCGAGCGCAGCGCCTTCTGCAGCGCCTCGGTGAAGTTGCGGCCGATCGCCATCGCCTCGCCGACCGACTTCATGTGCGTGGTCAGCGTCGGGTCGGCCTCGGGGAACTTCTCGAAGGCGAAGCGCGGGACCTTCACCACGACGTAGTCGAGCGCGGGCTCGAAGGAGGCGGGCGTGCTCTGCCCGTCCTCGCGCGCGGTGATGTCGTTGCGGATCTCGTCGAGGGTGTAGCCGATGGCGACCTTGGCCGCGATCTTGGCGATCGGGAAGCCGGTGGCCTTGGAGGCCAGCGCCGAGGAGCGCGAGACGCGGGGGTTCATCTCGATGACGATCAGGCGGCCGTCGGCGGGGTTCACGGCGTACTGGATGTTGCAGCCGCCCGTGTCGACGCCCACCGCGCGGATGATGCCGATCGCGAGGTCGCGCATCTTCTGGTACTCGCGGTCGGTGAGCGTCATGGCCGGGGCGACCGTGATCGAGTCGCCGGTGTGCACGCCCATCGGGTCGAGGTTCTCGATCGAGCAGACGATGACCGTGTTGTCCGCACGGTCGCGCATCACCTCGAGCTCGTACTCCTTCCAGCCGAGGATGGACTCCTCGAGGAGCACCTCGGTGGTCGGGCTGGCCGCGAGGCCGGAGCCGCCGATGCGACGCAGGTCCGCCTCGTCGTAGGCGATGCCCGACCCGGTGCCGCCCATGGTGAAGGAGGGGCGTACGACCATCGGGTAGCCAAGGTCGTCGGCCGCGGAGAGCAGGTCGTCCACCGAGTGGCAGATGACGCTGCGGGCCGACTCGCCGCCGAGCTGCTCGACGATCTTCTTGAACTGCTGGCGGTTCTCGCCGCGCTCGATGGCCTCGATCGAGGCGCCGATCAGCTCGACGCCGTACTTCTCGAGGATCCCGGCCTTGTCGAGGGCCATCGCGCAGTTGAGCGCGGTCTGCCCGCCGAGGGTGGCCAGGAGCGCGTCGGGGCGCTCCTTGGCGATGACCTTCTCGACGTACTCCGGGGTGATCGGCTCGACGTAGGTCGCGTCGGCGAACTCGGGGTCGGTCATGATCGTCGCCGGGTTGGAGTTGACCAGGACGACCCGCAGGCCCTCCTGGCGCAGCACCCGGCACGCCTGGGTGCCGGAGTAGTCGAACTCGCAGGCCTGGCCGATGATGATCGGCCCGGAGCCGATGACGAGCACGCTCTGGATGTCGGTGCGCTTGGGCATGTCAGGCCCCCTTCCGCTCGGTCATGAGCTCGCTGAACCTGTCGAAGAGGTACGCCGCGTCGTGCGGGCCGGCGGCGGCCTCGGGGTGGTACTGGACGGAGAAGGACGTCAGTGCTCCGGAGGCGTCACGGAGCTCGAGGCCCTCGACGACGTCGTCGTTGAGGCACACGTGGCTCACCGTGGCCTCACCGAACTCGGTGCTGGTCGAGCCCTCCAGCGGCGCGTCGACCGCGAAGCCGTGGTTGTGCGCGGTGACCTCGACCTTGCCTGTGGTGCGGTCCATCACCGGCTGGTTGATCCCGCGGTGGCCGTACTTCAGCTTGTAGGTGCCGAATCCGAGCGCGCGGCCGAAGAGCTGGTTGCCGAAGCAGATCCCGAAGTAGGGGATGCCGGCGCGCAGTGCACCCTGAAGCAGCTCGACCTGCGCGGTCGTCGCCGCCGGGTCGCCGGGGCCGTTGGAGAAGAACAGCCCGTCGGGGGCGACCGCCTGCACGTCGGCGAGGCTCGCGGTCGCGGGCAGCACGTGCACCTCGATGCCGCGCTCGCTCATCATCCGCGGGGTGTTGGCCTTGATGCCCAGGTCGACCGCGGCGACGGTGAAGCGCTTGGTGCCCTGGGCCGGGACGACGTACGCCTCGGCGGTGGACACCGACTCGCTCAGGTTCAGGCCCGTCATCTCGCCCGACTCCCGCACCCGCACGAGCAGGCGCTCAGGATCGGTCTCGGTCGTGGAGATGCCGACGCGCATCGCGCCGCGCTCGCGCAGGTGCCGGGTGAGCGCACGGGTGTCGACACCGCTGATGCCGACCACACCCTGGGCGCGCAGGTCGTCGTCGAGGGTGCGCTGGCTGCGCCAGCTCGACGTCACCCGGGCGGGGT
Organism: Nocardioides furvisabuli; assembly: GCF_021083185.1. GTDB lineage: Bacteria > Actinomycetota > Actinomycetes > Propionibacteriales > Nocardioidaceae > Nocardioides > Nocardioides furvisabuli. Next base: position 124,975 of record NZ_JAIGQB010000010.1, read on the forward strand.
CGCGGACGACGTAGCCGGCGACCCAGATGCGCGAGGACTCGCGGTCCTCGTCGTTCATCCCGGTGTTGCCGACGTGGGGGGCCGTCATGACGACGACCTGACGGTGGTAGCTGGGATCGGTGAGCGTCTCCTGGTAGCCGGTCATGCCGGTGGAGAAGACCGCTTCGCCGAAGGTCTCCCCCTCGGCGCCGAAGGACTCACCGCGAAAGGTGCGCCCGTCCTCGAGGACCATGAGCGCCGGGGTCTGATTCTTGGCAGGCAGAGCCATGCCGTACCTCCTTCTCCGCCTCACGGGACGGATCGTTAAAGGATGTTCGAGCCGTCGCCGACCCTACCAGCGGCGCGACGTCACGGCGGCATCGTGTCCACGCCCGGCGACGGCGTCGGACGATGACCAAGAGCCCGGGCCGGAGGGGCCGGAGGACCCACCGGTCCTCGGCGGGATGCTGGCACGCTGGGTCCATGCTCGTCGTCGAGATCGACCAGGCCGTCCGTGAGGTGCGCGAGCACTGCGCCTCCCTCTCCCACCCCCCGCGGGTCGTCACCAGCGGCAACTTCGCGACCCCGCTGACCGTGCTCGGCCCGGTGCTGGCCGAGCTGCCGGAGGCACGCCTGCACGCGCTCAACGCACAACGGGACCTGCCCGTGCACGACGGCATCGTCCCGGAGACGACCTTCGTCGGGCCGGGCTTCCGCCGCCACCCGCGCCTGGCCTACGTGCCGTGCCGGCTGTCCATGGTGCCGCGCCTCTTCCACGGCCCCCTCGCTCCTGACGTCGTGGTCGTGCACACCACTGTGCCGCACAGCGGCCGGGTCTCGCTCGGCCTGGAGGTCAACGTGCTGCCCGCGGCGATCGAGGCGGCCCGCGAGCGTGGCGCCGTGGTCGTCGCTCAGCTCAACCCGCGGATGCCGTGGACCTTCGGCGACGCCGAGATCTCGATCGAGGACGTGGACCTCGGGGTCGAGGTCGACGTGGCCCTCACCACCCACGTCGCCCGTGCCCCCAACGACGACGCCCGCCTGATCGGCTCGCGGGTGGCCGCGGAGATCGGCGACGGCGCCACGCTCCAGGCGGGCATCGGTGAGGTACCCGACGCCACCATCGCGGGCGTCCTCGACCGCCGTGGCCTGCGGGTCTGGACCGAGATGTTCAGCGACGGGGTCCTCACCCTCGAGAAGGCCGGCGCGCTCGACCGCGGCACCCCCGTGCGCACGTCGTTCGTCTTCGGCAGCCAGGAGCTCTACGACTGGGTGGACGACAACCCGCGGGTGCGGATGCTGCGCACCGAGACCACCAACTCCCCGGCTGCCATCGCTCAGCAGCCGGCGATGACCTCGATCAACACCGCGCTCCAGGTGGACCTCTTCGACCAGGCCAACGCCTCGCGGATCGGGGCCCGGATCTACAGCGGCTTCGGCGGCCAGACCGACTTCACCGTCGGCGCCAGCCACTCCCCCGGCGGCCGGGCCTTCATGGCGCTGCGCAGCTGGCACCCCCGAGCCGACGTCTCGACGATCGTGCCGATGGTCGACGAGCCGGTGACGTCCTTCCAGCACGGCGCCGTCGTCACCGAGCAGGGCGTGGCGTGGATGTGGGGCCGCAGCGAGCGCGAGCAGGCGCGCAACCTCATCGAGCACGCCGCGCACCCGAGCGTGCGCGACGACCTGTGGGAGGAGGCGCGGGAGCTGGGCCTGGCGTGAGGCTCAGGTCCAGCGGGCACGCCTCCGCCGAGCGACAGGACTTGCTCGACTGCCTCCTTCGACGAGGCAGTGGCTTCCGGGCCGCGGGTGTGACCCGACCCACGTCCCCGGGTGTCGTCGTGCGTGCTCTCGGTGTGTAACTCTCGTTTGCACATTCCCCCGACTCGGACGAGGACCCCATGACCCGCACCAGCGCCCTGCGACTCCTGTTCCTGGCCCCGCTCCTCCTCGCGCTCACCCTCGCCGTCGCACCCGCGCAGGCCGACGGGCTCGCGCTCCCGGTGCAGTGCGAGCTCGGCGAGGAGACGGTGCTGGCGTGGGACGACATCGCCTACGACCTGCGCGGCACGTGCGGCGTCGTACGCGTCACCGCCGACGGCGCCACGGTCACCATGCCGTCGGCCACCCGGCTGGTCGTCGAGGGGGCCGCCAACACCGTCACCGCCAAGCCGCTGGCCGACCTCGAGGTCCTCGGCCCGGACGTTACTGTCACCACGCCGAGCGTGGGGCACGTGTCGGTGTCGGGGTCCGGCTCGAGGATCGAGGTGGAGGGGCTGGTCGAGCACGCCGAGCTGACGGGCACCTCGACGGTCCTGTCCGCCGACACCGTCAACGCGCTCCGGCTGCGGGGTTCGGACACGGTCATCGCGCGCAAGTCCTTCCGCACGCGCATCACCGGCTCGGGCAACGTGCTGCGCCTGGCCCGCTCCGACCGGCTCGTGCTCACCGGGGACCGCAACGCGGTCACGGTGGCGCGAGGGCGTACGACGCTGCGCGACCGCGGCGAGGACAACGTCCTCGACCTCCGGCCGCGACGCCGTCGCTGACGTCAGGCCAGGCGGCCGTCGCGGACGGTCACCCGACCGCCGTGGACGGTGTGCACCACCCGTGAGGTGAGGCTGCGCCCGTGCCACGGGTTGTTGCGCGACAGCGACGCCGAGGCATCACGGTCGACGGTGACCTCGGCGTCGGGCTCGACCAGCACCACGTGGGCCGGATCCCCCGGCGCCAGCGCCCGGCCCTGGTCTGCCAGGCCGGCGATCCGCGCCGGCGTGCTCGACATGACGCGCGCGACGTCGGCCCAGGACAGGTCCGGCACCGCCGTGCGCACGACCGCCAGCGCGGTCTCGAGCCCGACCATGCCGAAGGCTGCGTCGACGAACGCGTGCTCCTTGTCGTGGCGCGCGTGCGGCGCGTGGTCGGTGGCGACGGCGTCGATGGTGCCGTCGACGAGCGCCGCGCGCAGCGCCTCGACGTCCTCCTGCGGGCGCAGCGGCGGGTTGACCTTGAAGGTCGGGTCGTAGCCGGCGAGCAGGTCGGTGGTCAGCAGCAGGTGGTGGGGCGTGACCTCGGCGGTCACGCTGATGCCCTGGGCCTTCGCCCAGCGCAGCACCTCGACCGAGCCGGCCGTCGAGACGTGGGCGACGTGGACGCGCGATCCGGTGTGCCGCGCGAGCATCACGTCGCGCGCCACGATCACCTCCTCGGCGATCCCGGGCCAGCCTGGCAGCCCGAGACGGCCGGACAGCTCGCCCTCGTGACAGCACGCGGCCGCTCCGGCGAGGGCCGGGTCCTGCGAGTGCTGCGACACGACCCCGCCGAACGCCTTGACGTACTCCAGCGCCCGCCGCATCACGCGGGCGTCGTGGACGCACTTCCCGTCGTCGGAGAACACCGTGACGCGCGCTCGCGAGCGGTGCATCAGGCCCAGCTCGGCGAGCTCCTCGCCGGCGAGGCCGCGCGTGACCGCGCCCACCGGCTGCACGTGGACGAGACCGGCCTCGCGCCCGAGCTCCCAGACCCGGGTGGCGGCCTCGGCCGTGTCGGTCACCGGAGAGGTGTTGGCCATCGCGAGGATCGCGGTGTAGCCGCCCAGTGCTGCCGCCTGCGAGCCGGTGAGGATCGTCTCGGCGTCCTCCCGACCGGGCTCGCGGAGGTGGGTGTGCAGGTCGACGAGCCCGGGCAGCGCGACGAGCCCGTCGGCGTCGATCACCTCGGCGCCGTTCGGCGCGGAGTCGACGAGTCGGCCCTCGTCGTCGACGTAGAGGTCCGTGGTCTGCTCGCCGAGCAGCGAGGCTCCCTCGATCACCAGCGACATCAGGCAACGCCTCCTTCGGACTCTCCTGCGAGCAGGTGGTAGAGCACGGCCATCCGGATCGCCAGGCCGCTGGAGACCTGCTCCAGCACAGCCGACTGGGCCGCGTCAGCGGCGTCGGCGGCGATCTCCAGGCCGCGGTTCATCGGACCGGGGTGACAGATCGGGACGTCCGGCCCGAGCAGGGCAAACCGGTTGCGCGTGAGCCCGTAGCCGACGGTGTACTCCCGAGCGCTCGGGAAGAACGCGCCCGACATCCGCTCGCGCTGGACCCTCAGCATCATCACCGCGTCCGCCTCCGGCAGCACGGCGTCGACGTCGTACGACGTCTCGAAGCCTGCCGCGGCCGACCACGCCCCGATGCCGCTGGGCATCAGCGTCGGCGGGGCCACGACCGTGACGCGCGCACCGAGCCTGGTCAGGCACTGGACGTTGGACCGGAAGACCCGGCTGTGGGTGAGGTCACCGATGATCGCGACGTGGCGTCCTTCGAGCGACCCGAGCCGACGCTGGAGCGTGTAGGCGTCGAGCAGGGCCTGGGTCGGGTGCTCGTGCATGCCGTCGCCGGCGTTGACCACCGCCGCATCGACCCACTCGCTGACCTGCAGCGCCGCGCCGCTGGCGGGGTGGCGGATGACGAGGCCGTCGACCCCCATCGCGCAGACCGTGAGGACCGTGTCGCGCAGGCTCTCGCCCTTGGACGCGCTCGACCCCTTGGCGCTGACGTTGATGACGTCGGCGGAGAGCCACTTGCCGGCGATCTCGAACGACGACCGCGTGCGGGTGGAGTCCTCGAAGAACATGTTGACGACCGTGCGCCCGCGCAGCGCGGGCAGCTTCTTGACCTCGCGGTTCTGCACGTCGTGCATGTCGGCGGCGGTGGCGAAGAGCATCTCGATGTCGTCGCGCGAGAGGTCGTCGACGGAGAGCAGGTGCTTCACGAGATCGTCACCTCGTCGGTGCCGTCGACCTCGCTGAGCCTGACGCTCACCCGCTCGGCCAGCGCGCTGGGCAGGTTCTTGCCGACGTGGTCGGCGCGGATCGGCAGCTCGCGGTGGCCGCGGTCGACGAGCACCGCGAGACGGACGGCGGAGGGGCGGCCGAGGTCGGCCAGCGCGTCGAGCGCGGCGCGGATCGTGCGACCGGAGAACAGCACGTCGTCGACCAGGACGACGACCTTGCGGTCGATGCCGCCGGCCGGCAGCGCGGTCTTGTGGGCGCGACGGGTGGGCTGGGAGCGCAGGTCGTCGCGGTACATCGTCACGTCGAGCTCGCCGACGGCCACAGGGGTGCCCTCGACCGCGGCGATCTTCTCCGCGATGCGTCGCGCCAGCGGCACGCCGCGGGTGTGCAGGCCGAGCAGGACCAGGTCGGTGGCGCCCTTGTTGCGCTCGAGCAGCTCGTGGGAGATGCGGGTCAGCGCCCGGGAGATGTCACGGGCGTCGAGGACGGTGCGATCCGCCCTCTCGGAACTGGTGTCGCGGGCCGGGTGGTCGGCCTTGTCAGGGGCAGGCATCTGCGCGCCGGACCTCCTTCTCCGCCTCACGGGACGGCTCGTTAAAGGATGTCGATCGGGTCAGACCCTAGCAGCCGGAAGCAGGGCATCGGCCGCAGCAGGAGTACCGTCGAGAGGGAGCGGTACTTTCCGTCTCCGCAGGTCAGGAACTGAACATGGGCATCGGCTACGCCACCGCATACCGCACGGGGATCATCCCCTGGGAGAAGGCAGGCCGTGCCGGCCGACCGACCCTCGAACGACTCCTCGAGCGCGAGGAGGCCGACCGCCCCGACGGCATCCGCCGGGCCATCGACCTCGGCTGCGGCCGCGGCGCGCACACCAAGCTGCTGCTCGACCGCGGTTGGGACGCGATCGGCGTCGACGACGTACGCCAGGCAGTCGACGTCGCAGTCCACCGCAACGGCATCGACGACGCACGCTTCGTGATCGGCGACGTTCGACACCTCGTGCACTCCGGCGTCGGCTCCGGCTTCGACCTCTTCCTCGACGTCGGCTGCTTCCAGGGCCTCGACGACCCGGGCCGGACCCTCATGGCCGGTGGTGTCACGGCGCTGGCACTGCCCGGCTCCACCGTGCTGGTGCACGCCGCCCCTCCGCGGTCGTGGCCCCTGAAGACGCGGGGCGCCACCCAGCACGACCTCGAGCGCGCCTTCCGCGGCTGGACGGTCGCCGTCGTGCCGGACGACCCGGCGGTGCCGGACGGCTCGAACGCGAGCGGCCGCACGAGCACCTGGTTCCGCCTCACCCGCTGACCGGGCGCTTCCTCGCGCTGGACACCGCCGAGCGGGCGGTTCGTCGCGCTGGACACCGCCGAGCGGGCACTTCCTTTCGTTGACGGCGAAACGAAGTGCCCGCTCAGTGCTCCGTGGCGGAACGAAGTGCCCGCTCGGTGCTCTGTGGCGGACGGAAGTGCCCGCTCAGTGCTCCGTGGCGGAACGAAGTGCCCGCTCGGTGCTCTGTGGCGGACGGAAGTGCCCGCTCAGCGCTCGAGGATCGCGACGACGCCCTGCCCGCCGGCAGCACAGATCGAGATCAGCGCACGCCCCGCCCCCTTCTGGGCGAGCAGCTTCGCAGCCACCGGCAGGATCCGGCCGCCGGTGGCGGCGAAGGGGTGCGCGGCGGCGAGCGACGAGCCGGTGACGTTGAGCTTCTCGCGGTCGATCGAGCCCAGGGGCGCGTCGAGGCCGAGGCGCTCCTTGCAGAACACCGGGTCCTCCCACGCCGTCAGCGTGGAGAGCACCTGCGAGGCGAAGGCCTCGTGGATCTCGTAGTAGTCGAAGTCCTGGAGCGTGAGCCCGTTGCGCTCCAGCATCCGCGGGACGGCGTACGCCGGTGCCATCAGCAGTCCCTCGTGGCCGTTGACGTAGTCGACGGCCGCCGTCTCGGCGTCGACGAGGTGCGCCAGCACCGGCAGGCCGCGCTGCTCGGCCCACTCGTCGCTCGCCAGCAGCACCGCCGAGGCGCCGTCGGACAGCGGCGTGCTGTTGCCGGCGGTCATGGTCGCCGCGGTGCCCTTGCCGAAGACCGGCTTGAGGGTGGCGAGCTTCTCGACCGAGGAGTCGGGTCGCAGGTTGTTGTCGCGCTCGACGCCGCGGAAGGCGGTGATGAGATCGTCCTGGAAGCCCTCGTCGTAGGACCGGGCGAGGTTGTGGTGCGAGCGCGCGGCGAGCTCGTCCTGTGCCTCCCGGGTGATGCGCCACTCGAGCGCCGTCAGCGCGGCGTGCTCGCCCATCGAGAGCCGGGTGCGGGGCTCGCCGTTCTGCGGGATGTCGAGCCCGATGTCGCCGGGCCGGATGGCGCCGAGGGCCTTGAGCCGACTGGCGGTGTCCTTGGCGGAGTTGACCCGCATCAGCTTCCTGCGCAGCTTGTCGCTGATCGCGACGGGGGCGTCGGAGGTGGTGTCGGCGCCCCCGGCGATGCCGACGTCGATGACGCCGAGGGCGATCTTGTTGGCGACCTGGATCGCGGCCTGGAGGCCGGTGCCGCACGCCTGCTGGATGTCGGTGGCGGGCGTCTCCGGCGCCAGCGTCGAGCCGAGCACCGACTCGCGGGTCAGGTTGAAGTCGCGTGAGTGCTTCAGCACGGCGCCTGCGACGACCTCGCCGAGGCGCTCGCCGCGCAGGTCGAAGCGGTCCACGAGTCCGTCGAGGGCGGCGGTGAGCATCTCCTGGTTGCTGACGCCGGCATACACGGTGTTGGAGCGGGCGAAGGGGATGCGGTTGCCGCCGACGACGGCGACGGGGCGCGTGGTGGTCTGCATGTCCATATCCTTGCCGGTGCGGCCCGCCGCGCCAACCGCGTGAGGGCCACGTCACGAAAAGTGGACGACGAGTTGCACAACCAGTTACATGTCGTCCGCCCACCCGAGCACCCGCACCCAGCGAAGAGGGATCCCGCCACCATGAGTGACCGCTACCAAGGCTTCGTGTCCACCTCGATCGGCCAGCTGGTCGTCAAGAACCTCGGCCTCCCCAACCCGACAGCGCTCGAGCGCTGGAGCGGGGGCGCCACCCTGGTCGACGGCCTCGTCGTGCTGGGCGGGCAGGGACGCCTGACCGAGGTGCTCCCCACCACCCTCGACGGCCTCGGCATCGCCTCCGCCACCGAGCTCGCCGACGGTGCGCGCGCCAAGGCCCTCGTCTTCGACGCCACCGGCATCACCGACACGACCGGGCTGCTCGCGCTCCAGGAGTTCTTCACCCCGCTGATGCGCCGGCTCGAGTCGTGCCCCCGCGTGGTCGTGATCGGTACGCCGCCGGAGCTGGCGTCGGGCTCCGAGCGCGTCGCACAGCGCGCGCTCGAGGGCTTCACCCGATCGCTCGGCAAGGAGATCGGCCGCGGTGGGACCGTGCAGCTCGTCTACGTCGCACCGGCCGCCGACGGCGCGACCAGCTCCACCCTCGCCTTCCTGCTCTCGCCCAAGTCGGCGTACGTCTCCGGGCAGGTCGTGCGGATCGGCGCCCACGGCGCCACGGCGGCCACGGGCAACCAGGTCGACGACTGGACGCAGCCGTTGGCCGGCAAGGTCGCGCTCGTCACCGGCGCCAGCCGCGGCATCGGCGAGGAGATCGCCCGCGTGCTTCGCCGCGACGGCGCCACGGTCGTCGGCGTCGACGTGCCGCAGGCAGCCAGCGAGCTCCAGACGCTGATGTCCGAGCTCGACGGCGACCACCTCGTCCTCGACATCACCGCCAAGGACGCACCGCAACGCATCGCCCACCACCTCCGTGAGCACCACGGCGGCGTCGACGTCGTGGTGCACAACGCCGGCATCACCCGTGACAAGAAGCTCGCCAACATGGCCGAGGACCGATGGAGCAGCGTCGTCGCGGTCAACCTCACCGCTCCCGAGCTGATCACGCGCGAGCTGCTCGACACCGGCGTGCTCAACGACGACGGCCGCATCATCGGCGTCGCCTCGATCGCCGGCATCGCCGGCAACGTCGGCCAGACCAACTACGCGACGTCCAAGGCGGGCGTGATCGGCCTCGTGGAGAGCCTGCGCGACGAGCTCGACCGCGGCATCACCGTCAACGCCGTCGCCCCCGGCTTCATCATCACCCAGATGACCGCGGCCGTGCCGTTCGCGACCCGCGAGGTCGGCCAGCGCCTCAACGCCATGTCGCAGGGCGGCCTGCCGGTCGACGTGGCCGAGACGATCGCATGGTTCGCCAGCACCGCCTCGGGCGCGGTCAACGGCAACGTGGTCCGCGTCTGTGGCCAGATGATGCTGGGCGCCTGATGGTCACACCCAAGGAGCTCACCGGCGAGCTCGGTCGCATCGGCACGCTGCTGCGCGCGGCTCTCCCCGTCGTGCCGGGCGCCAACCTGCTGCCCGGCGTGCGCAAGGCGCCCGCCGCCGACTTCACGGGGCTGGCCTACCGACGCGAGCACGTCGTCGCCGAGCGCGCCCGCGTCGAGGCGTACGCCGCCGTCTGCGGCTTCCCGCGCAAGGACGTGGTGCCGCTGACGTTCCCCCACATGCTGGCCTTCGGTCTGCACCTGGCGATCATGAGCGACGCAGCCTTCCCCTACCCCGCCATCGGGATGGTGCACGTCGAGAACGTGATCACCGCCCACCGGGCCATCGGCGTCGGCGAGGCGCTCGACGTCACCACCGAGGTGGGTGCCCCCCGGCCGCACGCGAAGGGCGTGCTGCTCGACTTCGTCACCACCGCCTCGGCAGGGGGGAGCACGGCGTGGGAGTCGACGTCGACCTACCTGCGCCGCGGACGCTCCGTCGACGGGGACGCGACCCCGGGCCTCGTCGTCAGCGACCCGCCGACCGGCGGCATCGAGTGGCGCCTGCCTGCCGACCTCGGCCGCACCTACGCCGCGGTCTCGGGAGATGCGAACCCCATCCACCTCCACCCGCTGACGGCGAAGGCGCTCGGCTTCCCACGACACATCGCCCACGGCATGTGGACGCTCGCGCGCAGCGTGGCGGCCATCGAGAACCGGCTGCCCGACGCGGTCACGGTCGAGGCGGCCTTCAAGAAGCCGGTCTTCCTGCCGGGCACCGTCACGTTCGCGGCGCGGCAGGACGAGGCCGGCTGGACCTTCGCGCTGACCAGCCCGAAGGACGGCTCGCCGCACCTTCTCGGACGTACGACGACGCCGTGAGGCCTGGCGTGGCGGTCGCGGTCAGCGGTCGTCGCGGAGGCGGATGAGGCCCTCCTGGGCCACCGTCGCCACCAGCTCCCCGGACTGCGAGAAGACCCGCGCGAGCGCCAGGCCGCGCGCGCCGCCGGCGAACGGTGAGAACTGGTCGTAGAGCCACCACTCGTCGGCCCGGAACGGCTTGTGGAACCAGATCGTGTGGTCGAGCGAGGCCGGCTGGAGGCGGGGCGAGGCGATGTGGATGCCGTGCGGGACCAGCGCCGCGCCCAGCAGCGTCAGGTCGCTGGCGTAGGTGAACGCAGCCGTCTGGGTGGTCGGGTCGCCGCAGAGCGCCCCGTCGACCTTGATCCAGAGGCGCGCCCGCGCCGGCGCCTCGGGGTCGTCGGGGATCCCGTGGCCGGTGATGCCGACGTGGCGGATGTCGAGCGCCGACCACTCGCGCTCCCAGTGCGCCGCCGCCTCGTCGCCGCGCTGGCGCGCCAGCTCGACCAGCGGCATCCCCTCGTCGGGACCCACGACCTCGGGCATCCGGTCCTGGTGCTCGAGTCCGGGCTCGGGGATCTGGAAGTTGGCCGTCATGTAGTAGATCGGGCGGCCGTGCTGGCGCGCGGAGACCCGGCGCGTGGCGAAGGAGCGCCCGTCGCGGATCCGTTCGACGTCGTAGACGATCGGCACGGTCGTGTCGCCGGGGCGCAGGAAGTAGGAGTGGAGCGAGTGCAGCACGAACTCGCCCTCGACGCTGCGGGTCGCCGCGACCACGGCCTGCGCCGCGACCTGTCCGCCGAAGACGCGCTGGCGCTCGGTGCGCGCCTGGGCACCCCGGAAGAGGTCGACCTCGAGCTGCTCGAGCTCCAGGAGCGTGACGAGCTCCTCGGCACTGCCGGCCATCAGCGGTCCTCCCAGCCGGCAGCAGGTCCGTCGCCGTCGTCCTTGGGACGGTCGTCGAGCTCGGCGAGGAACGCCTCGAAGTCGCGCCCGATCTCCTCGCCCGTCGGCAGCGGCTCGTCGCCGGCCAGCAGGGACGTGCCGGCGGCCTCGGCCTCGCGGAAGGAGTCGTACTGCTGCTCCAGGCCGCGTACGACGTCGCCGACCTCGTCGTGGGTGGAGAGGTAGCGGTCGACCTCCGTCTCGGTGATCTCAGCGGCCTCGCGCAGGTCGCTGAGGTCGACCGTCAGCCGACCGCCGATCTCGACGTGCTCCAGCAGCACCAGCGCGGCCTGGGGGTACTCCATCTGCGCAAGGTAGTGGGGGATGTGTGCCACGAAGCCGAGCGCGTCGAGCCCCCACTCCCCCAGCCGGATCTCGAGCAGCGCCTGCGCGCTCGCCGGGACCCGGAGCTCGCCCTGCCACGGGCTCTCGCCGGGCACCAGGTCGGGACGGTTGGCGTGCGGCGTGATCGCGATCGGGCGGGTGTGCGGCACCGCCATCGGCACCGCGCCCAGGGTCACCACGCGGGACACCCCGAAGTGGTCGACGACCTCGCGCACGGCGCGAGCGAAGGCCTCCCACCTGATGTCGGGCTCGGGCCCGGTGAGCAGCAGGAAGGAGGTGCCGCCGGTGTCACGCAGCGCGCGCACCACCAGGCGAGGCGCCTCGTAGTCGGTGTAGTGGTCCCGGACGAACGACACGGGCGGTCGCCGGGCCCGGTAGTCGTGGAGCGAGTCGACGTCGAAGGTCGCCACGACCTTGCCGTCGGAGAGCCCCGTCAGGTGGCGTGCGGCGAGCTCGGCCGACTTCCCGGCGTCGAGGAACCCGGTGAGGACGCAGACCATGGTCAGGTCCTCACCCGACACCTCGGCGTCGTCGACGATGTGCACGAGTCGTTCGACCATGGGGGAAGCCTAGTGACAACGGGTCAGTGACCCGACACACACCCGCCCCGGTGGGCAGGCATTGTTACTCAGGGGTAACCTGACAGCGCCCTGTCCCCCTCCACCTGGGAGTAGCCAGTGTCCCGTCCACAGCGTGAGGTCGTCTTCGTCGACGGCGTACGCACCCCGTTCGGCAAGGCCAAGGGCCAGTACGCCGAGACGCGGGCCGACGACCTCGTCATCAAGTGCATCCGTGAGCTGATGCGCCGCAACCCCTCACTCCCGCCCGAGCGGGTCGACGAGGTCGCGGTCGCCGCCACCACCCAGATCGGCGACCAGGGCCTGACCATCGGCCGCACCGCCGCCCTCCTCGCCGGACTGCCCCAGAGCGTCCCCGGCTACTCCATCGACCGCATGTGCGCCGGTGCGATGACCGCGGTGACCAACACCGCGTCCGGCATCGCCTTCGGTGCCTACGACGTCGCCATCGCCGGCGGCGTCGAGCACATGGGCCGCCACCCCATGGGTGAGGGTGTCGACCCCAACCCGCGCATCCTGTCCGAGCGGATCGTCAACCCCGACGCGCTCGTGATGGGCAAGACCGCGGAGAACCTCCACGACCGCTACCCCACGATCACCAAGCAGCGCGTCGACGAGTACGCCGTCCGCAGCCAGCAGAAGACGCAGGCCGCCTACGACGCCGGCAAGATCCAGCCCGACCTCGTGCCCGTCGCGACCCGCTCGGCCGAGGCCGGCTGGGGCCTGGCGACCACCGACGAGCCGATGCGCCCGGGGACGACGATCGAGTCCCTCGCCGGGCTCAAGACGCCGTTCCGCTCGCACGGCAACGTCACCGCGGGCAACGCGGCCGGCATCAACGACGGCGCCACCGCGGCGCTGCTCGCCGACGAGGAGACCGCGCGCGAGCTCGGCCTCCCGGTCAAGATGCGCCTGGTGACCTACTCCTTCGTGGGCGTCGAGCCCGAGGTGATGGGTGCCGGCCCGATCCCTGCGACCGAGAAGGCGCTCAAGCTGGCCGGTCTCACCATCGACGACATCGAGGCCTTCGAGGTCAACGAGGCCTTCGCCGTGCAGGTGCTGGCCTTCCTCGAGCACTTCGGCATCGCCGACGACGACGCCCGGGTGAACCCCTACGGTGGCGCGATCGCGATGGGCCACCCGCTCGCGTCGTCCGGCGTACGCCTGATGAACCAGCTCGCGCGCCAGTTCGAGGAGCGCCCCGAGGTCCGCTACGGCCTCACCACCATGTGCATCGGCATCGGCATGGGCGGCACCGTCATCTGGGAGAACCCGCACTGGCAGGGCTCGACGAACGAGGGAGACAGCAAGTGAGCACCACCCCCGACTCCAGCATCTTCGAGCGCGCGAAGGCGATCGTGTCCGACGCCGAGCGCGTGACGCAGGCACACCTGCGCACGGTCTCGCTCCCCGGCGCGACCATCGGCCTGATCACCCTCGACAACGGCGAGGACCACACCAAGCCCAACACGTTCGGCCCGGCCTCGCTGCTGGCCCTCGACGAGGCGATCGACGCGGCGCTCGCCGACGAGGCCATCGACGCGATCGCGGTGACCGGCAAGCCGTTCATCCTCGCCGCTGGCGCCGACCTCACCTCGATCCAGGGCGGCGGCCCCGACGCCGTACGCACCGTGGCCGAGCTCGGGCACGCGGTCTTCCGCAAGCTCGGCGAGGGCGGCAAGCCGTCGTTCGGCCTCGTCAACGGCCTCGCCCTCGGCGGCGGCCTCGAGGTGGCGCTGCACTGCACCTATCGCACCGTCATGGACTCCGCCCCCGCCCTCGGCCTGCCCGAGGTCATGCTCGGCCTCGTTCCCGGCTGGGGCGGCGCGTGGCTCGTGCCGAACCTCGTCGGTGCCGACAAGGCCGTCACGCTGATCCTCGAGAACCCGCTCAACCAGGGCAAGACGCTCGGTGGGCAGGCGGCCTACGACTTCGGCCTCGCCGACGCCGTGTTCGGCGGAGCCGACTTCCTCGAGCAGTCACTGCTCTGGGCGGCCTCGGTGCTGCGCGGAGAGACCGTCGTGGAGCGTCCCGAGGTCGACCGCGGCGAGGCCTGGGACGCCGCGATCAAGCGCGCCGAGGGCATCGTCGCCGCCAAGACCGGTGGTGCGTCCCCGGCCGCCGCGAAGGCGGTCGAGCTGATCGCCGCTGCGCGCGACTCCGACCGCGACGCCGGCTTCGCGGCCGAGGACGACGCCCTCGAGGCGATGTCGCAGACGGCCGAGCTGCTGGCCTCGTTGTACTCGTTCGACCTGGTGCAGAAGCGCGCGAAGCGTCCTGCCGGTGCACCGGACAGGTCGCTGGCCCGCCCGGTGACGAAGGTCGGCATCGTGGGCGCGGGCCTGATGGCCAGCCAGCTCGCGCTGCTCTTCGTACGCCGCCTCGAGGTGCCGGTCGTGCTGACCGACCTGGACCAGGAGCGTGCCGACAAGGGCGTGGCCTACGTCCACGCCGAGATCGACAAGCTGCTCGCCAAGGGCCGGATCAACCAGGACAAGGCCAACCGCCACAAGGCGCTGGTGTCCGGCGAGACCGACAAGCAGGTCGCCTTCGGTGACGCCGACTTCGTCATCGAGGCCGTCTTCGAGGAGATGTCGGTCAAGAAGACCGTCTTCGCCGACGTCGAGAAGGTCGTCAGCGCCGAGTGCGTGCTGGCCACCAACACCTCCTCGCTGTCCATCACCGAGATGGCCGCCGACCTCGAGCACCCCGAGCGGGTCGTCGGCTTCCACTTCTTCAACCCCGTCGCGGTGATGCCCCTGCTGGAGATCGTCAAGGGCGACGCCACCGACGACGCGACGCTCGCCACGGCGTTCGCCACCGGCAAGGCGTTGAAGAAGACCTCGATCCTGGTCAAGGACAGCCCGTCCTTCATCGTGAACCGCCTCCTGGGGCGCTTCATGAGCGAGGTCGGCCGCATCGTCGACGAGGGCACCCCGGTCTCCGTGGCCGACAACGCCTTCGCCGGCATCGCGCCGATGCCGCCGTTCGTGCTGCTGTCGCTGGTCGGCCCGGCCATCGCGCTGCACAACAACGAGACGCTGAAGGGCGCGTTCCCCGACCGCTTCTACGTCTCCCCCGCGCTCGAGCGGATCGTCGAGGCGCGCAAGCCTGCCTACTACGGCCCCGACGGCAACCTCGACCCCGAGGTCGAGGCCATGCTCGAGGAGCCGGCCTCGCCGGTGGTCCTCACCGCCGAGGAGGTCCGCGAGAAGACGCTGGCCGGCCTTGCCGAGGAGGCTCGCCTGATGCTCGACGAGGGTGTCGTGGCCGCGCCGCAGGACATCGACCTGGCCATGATCACCGGCGCCGGGTTCTCCTTCTGGAACGGCGGGCTGACCTTCATGCTCGACGTGTCGGGCATCTCGGAGAAGGCGACCGGCAAGCGGTTCCACTGATCCGCCCCGAGCGGTGAGTGACGCAGGTTCTCAGCCTGCAGAACCTGTCTCACTCACCGCCGCCCGGCGTACGCCCGGCTGGGCGGTGAGTGAGGCATGTTCTGGACGTCCGGAACATGCCTCACTCACCGCTCGGCGGGGCGTTCCGCACGCTCGGCCACCCCGGGCCACGCGGGGCACGACGCGGACCCCGGCACTTCTCTGACATGCTGGCCCCTCCGCCGTCGTCGTCCGCCAGGAGGCAGCATGAGCCAGGTTGTCGAGCACTCCGAGGAGCACCGCGGGGCGTTCAGCTCGCGCAAGGTCTTCATCCTCGCCGCCATCGGGTCCGCCGTCGGTCTCGGCAACATCTGGCGCTTCCCCTACGTCGCCTACGAGAACGGTGGCGGCGCGTTCCTCATCCCCTACCTCGTCGCGCTGCTGACCGCGGGCCTGCCCTTCCTGCTGCTCGACTACGGCCTCGGCCACCGCTACCGCGGCTCCGCCCCGCTGGCCTTCCGCCGGGCCCACCGGGCCGCCGAGGGGCTGGGCTGGTGGCAGGTGGGGATCTGCTTCGTGATCGCGGTCTACTACGCCGCCGTCATCGCGTGGGCGGCGCGCTACGCGTTGTTCTCCTTCGACAAGGCCTGGGGCGACGACCCCGAGGGCTTCCTGTTCGGCACCTACCTGCAGGCCGGCGACCCGGGCATCGGGCTCGACTTCGTCAGCGGCGTGACCATCCCGCTGGTGCTCGTCTGGGTGGCCGTGCTCGCGATCATGGCGCTCGGCGTCCAGAAGGGCATCGGCGCCGCATCGGCGGTGTTCATCCCCGTGCTCTTCGTCGCCTTCATCGCGCTCGTGGTGGTCGCCCTGACCCTCGACGGCGCCTCCGCCGGCCTCGACGCGCTCTTCACGCCCAACTGGGGCGCCCTGGGCGAGACCAGCGTGTGGATCGCGGCCTACGGGCAGATCTTCTTCTCGCTGTCGGTCGGCTTCGGCATCATGATCACCTACGCCTCCTACGTCGGTCGCCGCAGCGACATGACCGGATCGGGCCTGGTCGTCGGCTTCGCCAACTCCGGCTTCGAGCTGCTCGCCGGCATCGGCGTCTTCGCGGCGCTGGGCTTCATGGCCACGGCAGCCGGGGTGCCGGTCGACGAGGTGGCGACCGAGGGCCTCGGCCTGGCCTTCATCGCGTTCCCCGCGATCATCAGCGAGGCGCCGGCGGGCGCGCTGATCGGGGTGCTCTTCTTCGGCTCGCTCGTCGTGGCGGGGGTGACCTCGCTGGTCAGCGTGATCGAGGTGGTCATCTCGGCCGTGCGTGACAAGTTCGAGATGTCGCGCGTCGGTGCGTCGATGGCCGTGGGCGTCCCTGCCGCGCTCATCAGCATCACGCTGCTCGGCACCACCACCGGCGTCTACGTCCTCGACATCGTCGACCACTTCATCAACCGCTTCGGGATCCTGCTGGTCGCGGTGGTGAGCATGTTGGCGCTGTCATGGGCGTTCAAGAAGACCGGCCTCCTGCGCGAGCACCTCAATCGCGACGGCTCCGTGCGGGTCGGGCGCTGGTGGGAGCTGCTGATCGGGGTCGTCGCCCCCGCGGCCCTCACCTTCATCTTGGTCAACGAGCTCATCGACAACCTGCGGACGCCGTACGGGGACTACCCCACCTGGATGCTCAACACCCTCGGTTGGGGCCTGGCGGTGGCCGTGGTCCTGATCGGGTTCCTGGCCGCCAGGCTCTCCTGGCGCGACGACACCTTCCTGGGCGACCCCGAGATCCAGGCCCAGCAGGACGAGAGGAGCAACTGATGTCCACCTCGGCCATCATCATGATGCTGGTCGCGATGCTCATCCTCTGGGGAGGCCTGGCGCTCGCGATCTGGAACATCAACCGCTACACCGGCGAGGAGCCGGGGCAGGTCAAGCGCGACCTCTGACGGCGTATGCCGCCTCGCCGGGGCGGACGGGTCAGGCGGGGTTCTCGACCTCGACCAGCGTGAGTCCCTGGTCGAGCGCCATGACGTCCTCGACGACGTGACGCGCGATCGTCTGCGCGTCGAGGCCGATGCGGGCGAGGATCGCGTCGCGCTTGGCGTGGTCGAGGAACTCCTGCGGGATGCCGTGGAGCCGGAAGGGCGTGCGCACGCCGGCGTCGTTCAGGGTCTGGAGCAGCACCGCGCCGCAGCCGCCGACGCGGCCGTTGTCCTCGACGCTGACCACGAGGCGGTGCTCACGGGCAAGCTCGATGATCGCGGGGTCGACCGGCTTGACCCAGCGTGGGTCGACCACGGTCACGCCGATGCCCTGGGCCGACAGGCGTGACGCGACCTCGACGGCCGTGGTGGCCATCGACCCGACAGCCACGATCAGCACGTCCTGCTCGCCCTCACGCACCAGCACGTCGGCGCCGCCGGCGCGGTCGATGGCGGGCACGTCCGCCGGCGGCGGACCCTTCGGGAAGCGGAGCACCGTCGGAGCGTCGTCGACCTCCACCGCCTCGTCGAGCAGCTCGCGGAGACGGGTGACGTCGCGCGGCGCGGCCAGGCGCAGGCCTGGCACGACCTGGAGGATCGACATGTCCCACATGCCGTTGTGGCTGGCGCCGTCGTCGCCGGTGACCCCGGACCGGTCGAGCACGAAGGTCACGCCGCACCTGTGCAGCGCGACGTCCATCAGGACCTGGTCGAAGGCCCGGTTGAGGAAGGTCGCGTAGACCGCGAACACCGGGTGTAGCCCGCCCATGGCGAGCCCGGCGGCGGAGGTGACGGCGTGCTGCTCGGCGATGCCGACGTCGAAGGTGCGCTCGGGGAACTTCCGGGCGAAGGCGTCCAGCCCGACCGGGTGCATCATCGCGGCCGTGAGGGCCACGACGTCGTCACGGCGCTCGCCGAGCTCGACGACCGCCTCGGAGAAGTGGTCGGTCCAGATCTTGCCCTTGGGCTTCTCCGCGCCCGTCTGGACGTCGAAGGGCCCGGGGGCGTGGAACTGGTCGGCCTCGTGGCGCAGTGCGGGGTCGTAGCCCTGGCCCTTGCGGGTCAGCGCGTGCACGATGACCGGACCGCCGAAGCGCTTGGCCTGGGCGAGGGCGTGCTCCATCGCCGCGCGGTCGTGGCCGTCGACCGGCCCGACGTACTTCAGCCCGAGGTCCTCGAAGAGGCCCTGCGGTGCGAGGGCGTCTTTCATGCCCTTCTTGACCGCGTGGAGCGCGTCGTAGGCCGCGTGACCGACACCGGGCACCTGGTTGAGGCGCTTCTTGACCAGGTCGAGGACCTGCTCGTAGCGCGGGTTCGTGCGCAGCGACGTGAGCGCGGTCGCGAGACCGCCGATGGTCGGGGTGTAGGAGCGCTCGTTGTCGTTGACCACGATCACGAGGCGGCTCGACCGGGCGATGGCGATGTTGTTGAGCGCCTCCCACGCCATGCCGCCGGTCAGGGCGCCGTCACCGATGACGGCGACCACGTGGCGGTCGTCGCCGCGGATGGCGTACGCCTTGGCGAGGCCGTCGGCGTAGGACAGCGAGGTGGAGGCGTGGGAGTTCTCCACGATGTCGTGCTCGGACTCGGCCTGGCTCGGGTAGCCACTGACACCGCCCTCCTTGCGGAGCGTGGAGAAGTCGGCGTAGCGACCGGTGACGAGCTTGTGGACATAGGACTGGTGGCCGGTGTCGAAGACGACGCGGTCGCGCGGTGAGTCGAAGACGCGGTGGATGGCGAGCGTCAGCTCGACCACGCCGAGGTTCGGTCCGAGGTGTCCGGAGTTGGTCGCGACCGTGCGGATCATCACGTCGCGGATCTCGGCGGCGAGCTCGTCGAGCTGCTCCGACGAGAGTCCACGGAGGTCGCGCGGGGAGCCGATCGAGTCGAGGAGTGCCATGGGGCCTGAGTCTATTTCATGGCAGGTCGAGGACCGCCACCGACGGCTCGTGCAGGCTCCCCACCCACACCTTCCCGGCGTGCTCGCGCACCCCGGTCACCATGTGGTAGCCGGGCCCGCTGGCCGGTGGCTGGAGGTCGAGGTCGTGAACGAGCCGGCCGACGACGTCGTAGGCCTGGACCCGGATGGTCTGCTTCGGCTTCGGCTGGAGCGCCTCGGGGATCCGCGTGACCGCCCTGCGCAGCAGCATCGGCGCCGAGCCGAGGCGCTCCACGAGCGGGTCGACCGGGCTGGCCACGGCCACCCAGATCAGGCCGTCGCTGCCACGGCTGATGTTGTCGGGATAGCCCGGCAGGTCCGTGACGAGGTGGTCGCGCTCCCCCGCACGCGGGCCGGCCAGCCACAGGCGCACGACGGTGCGCCCGCGGCACTCGGCGACCGCGACGAAGGACTCGTCGGCTGCCAGGGCCACACCGTTGGCGAACCGCAGGCCGTCGAGCACCACGGTGAGCGCGCCGTCGGTGTCGAGCCGCAGGAGGCGGCCGGTGGCGGTGTCCTGGACGAAGTCGTCCTTCCACTGCCCGACGCCGTAGTGCAGCGAGGAGTCGCTGAACCAGACGGTGCCGTCGCTCGCCACGGCCGCGTTGTTGCAGAACCTCATCGGTCTGCCGTCGACCCGGTCGAGGAGCACCTCCACCTCTCCGGTCGACCGCGAGACGCGGAGCACGCCGCGCTCGGCGTCGCAGACGAGCAGGTGGTCGTCGCCCAGGAGCTCGAGGCCCAGCGGGCGTCCTCCGGTGTCCGCCACGCGGCGTACGCCGCCGGTCGCGGGGTCGAGCGCCCAGATCGCCCCGTCCTCAGTGCCGGTCCAGACGGTGCCGTCGGGCGCGACGACCACGTCCTCGGCACCCATCGAAGGCACGGGGTGGACGGTGAGCGCCGGCTGCGGGGTCATGGCGCCATCGTGGCGTAGAGAGCGCTGTCGAGGAAGGCCGGCACGATGTCGGCCGCGGCGGACGTGAGGTCGAGCCCGCGCGCGACCTCGGGGTCGACGAAGACGATCTGCCGCCCCTCGCGGCAGTCGATGTCGGTGTCGGTGAGGTCGGTGGCCGCGACGAAGACCTGCATCCGGTCCCAGGTGCCGTAGGCCTCGCGGTGGTCGACGACGAACTCGCCGAGGAGCTGGAGCGAACCGGGCCCGAGGCGTACGCCTGTCTCCTCCTCCAGCTCGCGGAACGCGGCCGGCTCGAAGTCCTCGCCCGGGTCGAGGTGGCCTCCGGCCAGCCCCCACTTCTCCGGGTCGATGCGCGGGTGCTCGTCACGCTCCTGGAGCAGGATCCAGCCGCGCCGGTCGACCAGGATCACCCCGGCGAAGCGGTGCTGGTCCGCAGCCGGGACGAAGGGGTGCGCCCTGACCCAGGCCGCCAGCACCGGCGCGACGATGGCCGTCGACGGGACGAGGTGCACGTCGGGCAGCGGGTCGGCGTCGACGAAGACCATCTGCCGGCCTTCGTGGCACTCCACGTCTCGGTCGCTGAGCGTCGTACGGGCGACGAAGGCGTGGAACCAGAAGGTGCCGCGGTCCTCGGTGACCAGCTCGAAGCGGCCCAGGTCGGTGAGGTCCTCGGGGGTAAGCACGACCCCCGTCTCCTCGGCCAGCTCACGGACGGCGCCGTCGACGGGCTCCTCGCCCTCGTCGAGCCCGCCGCCGGGGAAGCACCACATGTCCGGCCACACCGGGGCGTGCTCGTCGCGCTCCTGCATCAGCACCCGACCGCGCGGGTCGACCAGGACGACCTGGACGAAGTCGATGCGCACCGCTGTCCTCCGCCACGCCAGGACCGCGTCGAGCGTGAGCTCGAGCGCGCGGTGGACCGGACGGCCCGCGAGGTCGTCGGGATCGACGAACACCACCCGCCGACCCTCGCCGCACGCCACGTCGTCGTCACCGACGGCCATCCGGACGGCGAACAGCTCGAACTCGTCGTCGCCGCCGCACCTCTCGCTGCGGAAGCGCCGCACGCCGAGGGAGTCGAGACGCTCGGGGGTGACGACCAGCCCGGTTTCCTCGTGGAGCTCGCGCACTGCGGCATCGCGGAAGTCCTCTCCCGCCTCGAGGTCGCCGCCGAGGTAGCCCCACCGGCCCGGCTCGTGGAGCGCGTCGGTGCCGCGCTCCTGCACCAGCAGGCGACCGCGTGGGTCGACGACGGCCACGGCCCCGAAGCGATGCATCGTGCGACCCTAGCCAGCACTCACATCCGCACCCGGTAGCGACGCCCGCGCAGCGCCTCCTCGACCAGGCCGACCTCACGGCGTACGCACTGGAGCCGGGCGTCCTCGAGCTGGAAGGTCTGCACGGCCGCGAGCACGACGGCTTCGTCGGCCACGTCCTTGAGGTCGCCGCGGATCTCGCTCAGCCCACGCCGGGTGGCGACCTGTTGCGCCTCGACGTGGATCACCGCGAAGCGCGCCAGGACGACGACGTGGTGCCGCAGCCCGGGGAACCGGCGGTAGTCCGGCGGGCACAGGTCGAGCAGCCAGCTGGCCGCCGTCGCCTCCCAGTCGGGCGCGTCCGGTGGGCGCACCTGCCGCGGCCAGCCCGGTGGCGCGACCCCGCGGTGGCCCTCCGGCGGCGTGGGCCGCTGGCGGGGCTGCGGGGATGGGAACATGCGTCCATCATATCGAACACGTGTTCGATGCGGGGGTCGGGCTCACCCGGCCAGGATGTGATGTCTCAGGACATGGGTGACAGTTCTGTATCAGGACATCGGTGACAGTTCATGTCTCAGGACTTCGGTGACACTTCAGCGGTCTTGGGGCGGGGGCCAGGGCGTCGGCCGTTGCCGACGTAG
>NZ_JAIGQB010000011.1 GCF_021083185.1 Nocardioides furvisabuli
CGCAGCTCCACACGCACGTCGTCATCTCCAACAAGGTCAAGACCGCAGAGGACGGGCGGTGGCGCAGCCTGGACGGACGGCCACTCCACGCGGCCGTGGTGGCGCTGTCGGCTCACTACAACGCGGTGCTTGCTGACCGCATGACCCGCACCTTCGGGATCGAGTGGGAGCAGCGCGACAGAGGCAAGAACCACAACGTTGCCTGGGAGCTGGAACCCGTCCCGGAATCGCTCATCCACGAGTTCTCTGGCCGATCCCGGATGGTCGATGAGGAGACCGACCGTCTGATCGGGGAGTACGTCGCCCGCCACGGGCGCCGCCCCTCAGCGACGCGGATCGTCGAGCTGCGAGCAAAGGCGACCCTTTCAACGCGTCCCGAGAAGGTCATCCGATCGCTCTTCGATCTCGCCACCGAATGGAGGGAACGGGCGCACCCGATTCTCGGCGCCAGCGCAGTTGAGTGGGCACGAAGAATCACAGCCGTTCCGATCGCCCGCCCAACCCTTCGGGCCGACGACATCCCGCTCGACGCCGTGGCCGAGGTGGGCGCCTCGGTGGTCGGGGCGGTCAGCGAAAAGCGGTCGACGTGGCGGCACTGGAACCTCTGGGCCGAGGCGTCCCGGCAGACGATGGGGTGGCGTTTTGCCAGTGTCGAGGACCGCGAAGCGGTCATTGGGTTGGTTGTCGATGCTGCGAAACAGGAGTCGCTGTCCTTGACTCCGGCGGAGTTGACCAGTAGCCCCATGGTCTTCCGACGAGAGGATGGCTCCACCGTGTTCCGACCGCGGCACTCGGTGGTCTTCACGTCTGAGGCCCTGCTCGCGGCCGAGGACCGGTTGCTGGCTCGATCGACCGACCTCACCGCTCCGTCAGTCAGCCTGGATGCCCTCGAGCGGGTGGCTCGTAAGCAACACCTGTTGAGTGCTGAGCAGGTCGAGACGCTCGCGCGGATTGCTGTGTCCGGGCGGCAGGTCGATCTGCTTGTCGGTCCTGCCGGCGCAGGCAAGACCACCGCCATGCACGCTCTGAAGGCAACTTGGACGACGGAGCATGGGAAGGACAGCGTCGTCGGGCTTGCCCCGAGCGCTGTCGCCGCTCAAGTGCTCGCCGAAGACCTCGGCATCGGGTGTGAGAACACTGCCAAGTGGCTGCACGAGTACGACCGCGGGCGGGCGCAGTTCGAGCGAGGTCAGCTCGTGGTCATTGATGAAGCCACACTCGCCGGCACCTTGGCTCTCGACCGGCTCGCCGACCTCGCAGCCAAGGCCGGTGCGAAGGTGCTGCTGGTGGGGGACTGGGCCCAGCTCCAGTCGGTCGAGGCCGGAGGGGCGTTCACCCTTCTGGCCTCCACCCGTCCCGACACTCCCGAGCTCACCGAGGTCCATCGCTTCACCAACGAGTGGGAGAAGACCGCGTCGCTCGACCTGCGTTTCGGTCGCACCGAAGTCATCGGCACGTACGTCCAGCGCGACCGGGTCCGTGAGGGCACCACTGACGAGGTGATGGACGCTGCCTACCTCGCCTGGAGCGATGACGTCCGGGCTGGTCGCGCTGCGATCCTCGTGGCCGAGGCGACCGAGACGGTGAAGTACCTCAACACGCGAGCCCGCGCCGACCGCATCGCCGGTGGCGATCCAGCGGGAAGCATCGAGGTGAACCTCGCCGACGGTACGCGGGCGTCGATGGGTGATCTCGTCATCACCCGTCGCAACGACCGCCGTCTCTCGACGGCGCGTGGCGGATGGGTCCGCAACGGCGACCGCTGGCGCGTCACCCATGTGGGCAGGGACGGCTCGATGACGGTTGTGCGTATCGGCCCGGACCTGGGTGGAACTGTGACCCTGCCAGCGGCGTACGTCGCCGAGCACGTCGACCTTGGCTATGCCGTGACGGCTCACCGTGCCCAAGGCCTCACCGTCGACACCTCGCATGTCGTCGTCTCCTGCGCAACCACGCGCGAGAACTTCTACGTCTCCATGACACGGGGGAGAGAGGCGAACATCGCGTACGTCGCACTCGACAAGCCAGATGAGGTTCACGCCCCGCCAGAGTCCGACGAGGTCAATGCCAGCACCGTGTTGTACGGCGTGCTCAAGCACTCCGGAGCGGACCTGTCCGCCCACCAGATGATCCTCGAGGAGCAGGGTAGGTGGTCATCCATCGCCCAGCTCGCGGCGGAGTACGAGACCATCGCTGCTGTTGCGCAGCGGGACCGCTGGGTCGGCCTGGTGGGAAAGTGCGGGTTGACCGACGAGCAGGTCGACTCAGTTCTCGGGTCCGACTCGTTCGGTCCGCTCACTGCTGAGCTGCGACGTGCCGAAGCGAATGGTCTGGACGTCGACCGGCTTCTGCCGGCGGTGGTCTCACGGCGGTCACTTGGGGATGCTGACGACGTGGGAGCCGTGATGATCAGCCGACTCCGGGAGGCAGCGCCGCCTGAAGGTGGGCAACGCCGCACCGAGCCCAGACACATCGTCGGGATGACTCCGGTAGCGGACGGCCCGATGGACCTCGAGATGATGACCGCCCTCGCCGAGCGACAGGCGCTGATGGAGTCGCGGGCGACGGCGTTGGCCGTCAATGCGGTCGAGACCGGGGAACGGTGGCTCAAGCACCTGGGCACGCCGCCGGAGACGGGGGCAGCGCGAAGCCGCTGGATGAACGAGGTCAGGATCGTCGCCGGCTACCGCGACCGATATCGGGTAGACGGCCTACTCGCTCTCGGCGAACCCCGAACTTCGGCACAAGATCTGGATGCTGCTCGAGCGAGGCGGGCTGTCCGTCGTGCGCGCAAGATCGCTGAAGACACATGTCTGACTCAGAACGGCGGAGACCGCGGCGTCCCGCGACGTGCGCAAGCGCTTGTCTGATCGGGGTCCACGGGATCGTCGTGCGTGACTTCTCCACAGGACGGGCACGCCCGCGCCCGTCCTGCCGGACCTCATGAGCAACGGTGCGGTGAACCGGCCCCGAAGGAGAACTTCGATGCTCACCATGCTGTGGAACGGCAGCGCTCTCCTGCGCGGCTACCTGCGCTCGAGCATGCCCACCAATCGTGTCGTCGACTGGCTCCGCACACCAAACGGCCTGAAGTGGGCAGTCCCTGTTGCCGCGATGGCGATCCCGTCCTACCTGTTCGCCATGAGCATCTGCGCCACGCTCATCGAGCGAGGCGGTCCGGGTTGTCTCAACTGTCTCGTGGTGCTCTTCGCTTGGGACTCGATCAAGTTCGCCGTTGTGGGGTTGTGGGCGGTTCTGCGCTTGTCGACTATGTGGCTCGCGAGGTTGTCGAGGCTGAGGTAAGGGACAAGTGTCGACAACACGGACGAGGTCAGGGCTTCCATGCGGCAACCGCGGTCCCGGTGGAGGAGGAGTGCCATGACTTGAGCCCGTCGCATCAGGACTTCGATGCCGGAGGCACGGTGCGAGAACGATCGTGTCGTGCCACGCGTGGCCGAGCGTCTCAAGCGCCTCTGACGTAGTCGGTCAGCCTCCCCCGAAGAAGCGGCGGGCGTCGTCGTCTGCCGGATGCGTGAGCTCGATGCGCAGCTCGTCGAGGGTCACGTCGAGAGGCGAGCCGAACTGGGCCACTACGGAGACGGTGCGGATGAGGTCGGTCCCGCTCCGGAAGTTGGGACACAGCACAGGTCCGGAGGCGCCGGCACTGGGATCAGGAAGGTCCCCCATGGCCCAAGTGGTGAGGTCCACGCGCTCTGCCAGCACCTCGTCCTGCGGCACCCGCGCGGCTTGGGCCTGAACACGTGCGAGACCGGCCCACGCGATGTCGTCCCAGTTGTCGATCGGGTCGCGCCATGCTCCGGCGTACGTCAGCTGGACGGCGTTGCGCCCGTCGCTGGCAGCGAGAAGTCCCTCCGCCGCGGCGTTGGACCGGACGATGTTCCAGTGACCGTCCACCGCACACGCCGGAAGGGCTCGTGACTCTGGAGCGTCCGGTCGGTGATGGCGCGAAAGGCTGTCAGGTGGTCGGATTCCAGTGACGACTCGGCGTAGGCAGGAGCCGGCCCCGCGGCACGGAATAGAATGTTGCGGGCCCTGCTCCAGTGCAGCGGGCAGTTGAGCAATCATGTCGGGGCTCGGACGGGAGTCCGGCCTCGATGAGGGTCCCGACCATCAGCCGGTGCTGGGCGGGCAGCGCGGCCGAGAGACGCTCCTACTCGCCCGAGTAGGGGTGCGAGCCTTAGCAGCGATCACCTTGGCTAGCTTCGTGTGGTCGCAGGTTTTGGGTCACTCGCGGACTGTGGACTATGTGGCCCCACGAGATCTCTTTTGTTCGCGGGAATTCTCCCGGCCAGCTTGTAGTTCTGACTGAAACGAAACTGTTCCGTTTCGACCTAGCATCGGGAGACACCCCACGTGACACCACAAGAGGCGGCAGTCCGGCCCCGCATCGAAGGTGAGCGCGAGCAGGAAATCCTGCTCGCGACGCTCGATGTGCTAGCCGACGTAGGCTACGACCGCCTCACCATGGACGCCGTCGCGTCTCGCGCAAAGGCCTCCAAAGCCACCCTCTACCGCCGGTGGCACTCGAAGGCCGGGCTGGTGATTGAGGCCGTCATGCTTCACAAGGGCCCGGCCACCTCGCCCGACACCGGTAGCTTCCGCCAGGACCTCATCGAGATGAGCTGCGGGGCTGGCGGCCTCACCGACGCGAAGCCCCTCGGGATGCTGGCCAGCATCATCACCGCGCTCAACCTCGACGACGAGTTCGCCGAGCGATTTCGGCGCGACTTCATCGAACCCAAGGTGGCCATCGGTCGACTTGTCTACGAGCGAGCACAGGCCCGCGGCGAGATCCGCGCCGACCTGGACATCGACCTGGTGACACCGGCGCTGGCCGGGATGGTCCTGCATCGAATCTTCCTGATGGGTGAGCACGCCACCCCCGACCTGATTACCGCCCTGATCGACCAGATCATCATCCCGGCCTGCCGCCCGCAAGCCCGCACCCCTCACGAGGACAAGGAAACGTCTTGACTGACATCGACCGCGCCACCCCACCCGCCGACACGGCCCGCATAGCCGCCCCACAGCGCGAACTCCACCTCGGCTGGGCTCTGGTCCTCATCTCGATCGCCCAACTGATGGTCGTGCTCGACGCCACCATCGCGAACATCGCGCTGCCCTACATCCAGGTCGACCTCAACATCAGCAACGCCAACCTGACGTGGATCGTCACCGGCTACGCCCTGGCGTTTGGCAGCCTGCTGCTGCTTGGCGGCCGGCTCGGTGACCTCTACGGCCGCCGGAAGGTGTTCATGGCCGGCCTCGGCATCTTCGCGGTCGCCTCCCTGCTCGGCGGGCTCGCGACTAACGAGCCGTTGCTGCTCGGTGCCCGGGGCCTGCAAGGCCTCGGTGCCGCACTGGCCTCCCCGGCCGCCCTGGCGCTGATCACCACCACGTTCCCCGCAGGCCCCGCCCGCAACCGGGCCTTCGCGGTGTATGCCGCGATGTCCGGCGCGGGTGCGGCCGTCGGACTGATCCTTGGTGGCTGGCTGACCGGCACGTCGCCGGAGCTCTTCGGCATCGTCGTCGACGGCTGGCGCCTCACCTTCTTGATCAACGTGCCGATCGGCCTCGGTGCCGCCGCCCTGGCGCCGCGCTTCCTCAACGAGTCGGAGTCCCACCCGGGCGAGCTCGATCTGCCCGGCGCCGTCACCGGCACCCTGGCGCTGGTCGGCATCGTCTACGGCCTGTCGCGTGCCGGCACCGAGGGGTGGAGCGACGAGCTCACCATCGTCAGCCTGATCGTGGGCAGCTTGCTGCTGGCCGTCTTCGGGCTGGTCGAGAGTCGGGTGGAGCACCCGCTGCTCCCGTTCCGGATCTTCACCAACCGAACCCGGGCGTCCAGCTTCGTGGCGATGTTCCTCGCGCCCGCGGCGATGTTCGCGATGTTCTACTTCCTGAGCCAGTACCTGCAGAACGTCATGGGCTACAGCCCCCTCAAGACCGGTGTCGCGTTCTTGCCGTTCACGGTGGGCATCGTGTTCGGGGCCGGTCTGGCCTCCAACCTGGTGAACCGGATCGATCCCCGCTACATCTCGGGAGTCGGCACGCTGCTCGCCGCGGGCGCCCTGTTCGGCTTCTCGCGGATCCCTTTCGACACCGAGTTCCCGGTGAGCGACGTGACGGGGACTTATGTCGCCAACATCCTGCCGTACACCGTCGTGATGGCGGTCGGCATGGGCCTGACGTTCGTGCCGGTCACTCTGACGGCGGTCCACCACCTGCGCTCCGAGGAGTCCGGCATCGGGTCCGGAGTGCTCAACACGATGCAGCAGGTCGGTGGCGCGCTCGGCCTCTCAGTGCTGGCCACGGTCGCCACGCAGACGTTCACCGACCGGGGTGCCGAGCTGGCCCGGGACGGCGCCGCTGCGGGCGGCGAGGCGGCGTCGGCAGAGGTCATGCAGCGGATGCAGGTCATCGTCCAGCAGCAGGTCTTCACCGAGGGCTCGACCCAGGCTTTCCTGGTCGGCTCGATCCTGATGCTCGCGGCATCCGCGGTGATCTGGATCTTCCTCGACGTGAAGCACCAGGAGCTGGCCACCGACGGCCCCGAGGGCGTCCACGTCGGTTGAGGCAGCCGACTCGCACGTGAGGCGGTCGTCAGCCCGAGAGGTTGGCGGCCGCGTGAATTGATGAGTCCACGGCTGAGTCATCCGTGCCAGGCTCAACGCCGGCCCAGTTCGTAGCCGGCTCCGCCGGGATGCTGACACCTCGGCTTGTCGGTTGGCTCCAAGACTGACCTCACCGCAACCGGCGCGAGCCGACCTGCCCTCGACCCGCAGGTGCGCGTCCGTACGCGTGAGCTCATGAACCGTGCCGTCAGTGACTCGCTTGGTGTACGTCGGTGCCCATGCCTCCTTAGGCGCCGCGTCGCATCCGGATTGCCAGCCGCCGGTTCCACCAGCCTGGCTGGGCGGCCGCTTGTGCCAGCAGACGGTTGTACTCGCGCGGCGTCAGCCAGCGGAGTGCCGGTACTGCGAGGAGGCCGGTCGCTAGCCCCCACCGCCAGGCGCTGAGGTTCTCGACCAGTCCGCCCATGGCGGCCACGGCCGACACCTGAAGCACCATGTTGTAGGGAACGATCAACACGCCCTCGATCCCTTCGCACTCCACCAGCCAGGGGAGTCCGTGCCAAGTCGTCCGCTGCCAGCTCGCATAGTGCGAGATCACGGCGGCCGCGAACAGCCCGTTCGCGGCCGCGAACCTACGGTCTCCGCGTGGGCCGGGGAGACGACCGGCGGCCCGGTAGGCGCCGGCGGTCGCCAAGGCGTACCCCGTGACGGCGGGCCGCACGCCGATCCGGGAGGCACCCGGCACCCCGACCCCGACGGCCAGCTCGTAGCCGAGGTGGCTGGCCACGGCGACTATCCCGAGCCGGGTCCAGCGACGGTAGGGCATGCGTCTTAGGGTACGCGTGCGGCTAACCAGTGCCAGGGCGTTGACGGCAGCTCCGGTAGACGGGATAGGTGTTGGCGATCACCTCGGCGTCGAACGGACTGTAGGTCAGTGGCTGATCGCTCATTAGCACTTCGCGGTCGCTCTTCATCCGCGGCCCTCGGGTGTGATCGATGTTGGGTACGGACAGTGGGTCGGGGCGGCGAGCATGCCGCCGCCTGAGGTCGCTTGAGTCCGGCATTTCATCGACCTTTGTTTGTGCTGACTGTTGGTTTGTACTGGGAGTACAAACTACGATGTCGCGTAGGTCGCGAGCTGCGACCTCACCGGGAAGGGCTGGGGATGAACGGAGACGTGTGGGATGAGGAAGCTTCCGGCGAAGTTGGCCAGTCAGCTCTACGGGGCGGCGGAACTGATCGCGGAGCGTGGTCTGGACGGCACTAAGATCGAAGATATTGCCGAGGCGACGGGCATCCCCAAGGCCACGATCTACTACCACCTCGATGGCAAGAACGCGGTGCTGGAGTTCCTCCTCAGCGACTTGTTGGACATGATCGCCGGGGCCGTGGGTGTTGCGGTGTCGAGCTCTGAGGACGCGCGGACCCGGCTCGAGGCGGCTGTGCTGGCGCAGCTGGGCGTGATGCTCGAGCACCCGTTCCTGTGTCGGGCACTGGTCGGCGACCTCGGACGCGCGACCCGGCTGCCCGAGTTGGCAGGTGCACTGCGGACTGCCTTCTACGAACCGATCGAGCAACTATTGGCTGAGGGTGTCTCCGACGGGTCGCTGCGCCAGGTCGCCGATCCGGGAGCCGTGGCCTTGAGCGTCTTCGGTGCCATCACCGTCGTTGGCCTTAGCGCGGCCGTGGAGGGGCCGTCCGTCGATCCGTCCACCGCCGCAGTGCGTTTCTCTGCTGCGGTCAGCGACCTGGTCCTGGACGGCCTCGCGACACCTGGCAGTCGCGACCAGCGGCGGGGTGAGCCGCTGTGAGCAGCATGGACGAGCTCCTCGCCAGCTGGAACGAGAAGTTCCGGCCGCATGCTGATGGTGCTCAGCTTCCGCCGCACCACAGCCACTGCCTCGCCTGTGGCCCCGACAACCCACACGGCCACCACATCGCCGTCCGTCGTCAAGGGGAGGAGGTGCACGCGACCCACGTCTTCGATGAACGTCACGTGGGCGCACCCGGAATCGCCCACGGCGGTGCTGTAGCGACCGTTTTCGACGACCTCTTCGGTTTTCTGCTCTACTTCACGGGCGGTCCTGCGGTGACCCGGAAGCTTGAGGTGCTCTACGACTCGCCGGTCATCCTCGGCACCACCTACGATCTCGCGGCCAGGGTCATTCGGACAGAAGGGCGCAAGCTCTACATGGAAGCCGACATGAAGCAGCTCGGAGGGTCGCCTGCAGCCTCCGCCTCGGCGCTCTTCCTTTCGGTGGACGTGACCCACTTCGATCAGGGCACGCCGCGATGATGTGGGCATCGTCGGGCGCTGTACTTTCCGACGCCTGTTCCGAAATTCCGCAGCCAACCGCTGTCGAGACTCCGAGGAAACCCGCGGTGTCGGATTCGCGCCCGGTCTCGGGACCCTACCGTCTGAATCGAGCGCCGACCTAGGGGCTGGCCGTGCCGCTCAGGGGTACCCCGTGGGTGTCGGTCCTGGCGGCAGCCGGGGGATCTGGTCGTGCGTGGAGTGGCTCGTCGAGCGAGTCGTGACCGCTCAGAGGTCGGCGGACTCTGTGGATTCCCAGCCGAACCGACGCTTGCCGAAGGCGTCGAGCGCAAAGTGCGTGGCAAGCACGAGACCGCAGCCGAGCAGCACGTCGACCAAGTAGTGGTTGCCGGTCGCGATAACGATGAACGCCTGTGCGCTTGGGTAGAAGACCGCCAGCAGTCGCCACCATCGGCCTCTGAAGTCCCACATCTGCAGCGCACACCACACGGCCCAGCCGCAGTGCAAGGACGGCAGCGCGGCGTACTGATTGGTGGCGTCGCCGATGCCTCGCGGCGCGGAGGCGGCGTCTCCCCACCAGCCGAACTCTGCGTAGGCTCTCATGACGTCAGCGACGCCGTCACCAGGTACGAGACGGGGAGGTGCAACGGGGTAGATCATGTAGACGACGAGCGCCACCGCTGAGGCAAGGACCAAGCTCCAGTAGCCGCGGCGGTACTTCCAACCGCCGACTTTCCAGGAGAGAAACAGTACGGTCGGAGTCGCGACGTAGTGCATGACGGCGTAGAAGTAGCACGCCGGCACTGCTACCAGCGGTACGCCCATGGTCCATGAGTTCAGGGGCACCTCGAGGTGGTCGAAGACCCAGCCCTCCAGGGCTACCAGCTCGCCGGAGTGCTCGAACGCGAGGGCGACGTCCCCGCCCTGATCGGCTCGGATCACGTTATAGGCCAGTGCGAGCATGCCCATGGCGACGAGCTCAAGCGCCGATGAGTGGACGACCCGCTTGATCGCGACACCAACCCGACTCGGCTGGTGGGACGTCTCTAGCGACATCAGCCCGCGTTTGCCCGAAGGCTATTGGCCATCGGCAGAGCCAACGCGGAGCGGGGCGCGTGCGCGTGCGCGAGGTAGGCAAACGACGGGACAGACCCGGAGGACGGGTGGTTTTCCACGGCCCGATGTGTAGGGCGAGTATCCAAACAGCTGGGAGGCAAGCCCGCGAGGCGATCCGTGGTGAGCTGAGGCTGGAGGACGCTCTCGATGAGCAGCCTCGCGCTCTTGGAAGTGAAGGGTTGCAAGCACATGGGTGCTCCGTATCGCCGGTTGGCGTTGGCGCTCGTGGCACCCGTCCTGTACCGCGTTCTCATGGCGACGTCTCCTTCACGGCGGCGGTCGCCTGCCCAGCCGTCGTCCGTCGTCGGGGTCGGCGAGGAGTGCGTCTTGGTCGACGGAGGTCTCGAAGGCGGCGGCGAGGTCCTCGCCCGGGGTTTGTCCCCGGGTCTGTCGCAGTGGGGTTTCGCGAAGGAAGAGCATGATCACAAAGCCGAGGATCGCGAACGGTACGGCCGCGAGGAAGGTGGTCTGCAGCGCCTCGGCAAAGCCCGTGGTGACCGCGAGATGGATGGGCTCGGGCAGCGCCGCCATCTGTTCGGGGCTGCCCTGCGTGGCCGACCCGGCGGGCATCTGGTCGGCGCTCACGCCGGCCGCCCGCAGTTGCGCGGGGATGGTGTCGCGGAGCCGATGGGTGAGCAGGGCGCCGAAGACCGCGACTCCCATCGCGCCGCCGAGCGAGCGGAAGAACGTGGCTCCGGAGGTGGCGACGCCGAGGTCGGCATGGGGCACCGCGTTCTGGGTCGCCAGCACGAGGACCTGCATCACCATGCCGATTCCGGCGCCGGTGATGAACATGTACACCCCGGCTAGCCACAGCGAGGTGTCCACGGACAGCCGGCTCATCAGCGTCAGGCCGACGGCGGCGACGAGCAGCCCGACCACGGGGTAGATCTTGTAGCGGCCGGTGCGGGTGATCAGCCGCCCCGATCCGATGGAGGTGGCCAGCAGGCCGACCATGAGCGGAAGCGTCAGCAGGCCGGAGGCGGTGGGGGACTCACCCTTGACGATCTGCAGGTACTGCGGCAAGAAGATGATGGCGCCGAACATGGCGACTCCGACGACAAAGCCGGCCAAACTGGTGATGACGAAGGTGTGGTTGGCGAACAGCCGCGGCGGCATGATCGGTTCAGCCGTCCGGCGCTCCTGCCAGACCGTGAGCGCCAGCATGACCAGCGCCACCGCGGTCAAACCGTAGGTCCAGGCCGAGTTCCACTCGAACTCCTTGCCGCCGAGCGAGAGCATCAGCAGCAGCGCGCTGATCCCAGCGACGATGAAGAACGCCCCCAGCCAGTCGATGGCGTGCCGTCGGCGGGGGAACGGCAGCTTCAGGACGCGTTCGGTCACCACCAGGGCCACAATGCCGATGGGGATCCCGACCCAGAAAGTCCACCGCCACGAGAGGTGCTCGACCAGGAAGCCACCCAGCAGGGGCCCGGCGACGGTGGCCAAGCCGAAGACCGAGCCGATGTAACCCTGGTAGCGGCCGCGTTCGCGGGGACTGACGACGTCGCCGATGATCGCCTGGGACAGCGCCATCAGCCCGCCCACGCCGAGTCCCATCACGGCCCGGGACCCCACCAGCTGGCCCATGTTCTGGGCGAACCCGGCGGCGAGAGAGGAGACCAGGAAGATCCCGATCGCGGACTGGAACATGATCTTGCGGCCGTACAGGTCTGACAGCTTGCCCCAGATGGGAGTGGAGGCGGTCGAAGTCAACAGGGTGGCCGAGACGACCCAGGCCAGCTGGTCCTGGCCGCCGAGCTCACCGACGATGGTGGGCAGCGCGGTGGCCACGATCGTCTGGGACAGGGCGGCGACCAGCATCCCCAACATCAGCCCCACCAGGACGGTGAGGATCTGCCGGTGTGGTAGCTCCGGCATCACCTGCTCGCCGGGTGCCCCCGGGACACCGGCCCCGGCGGAGGACGCCGTACTCATTGCTGGCCCGCTTCCGCGGTGTGCGGATCCCCGGTCAGATGCTCGTCGAGACCGGCGTTGAACGCCGCCAGCAGGGACGCGAAGCGCGCCAGATCCTCGGGCGACCACGACCGCAGCAGCTCCCGGACGACGCCGCGCCGTTCCGCCCGCGTCGTGCTCAACACGCTCCGGCCGTGCTCGGTGAGCCGCAGCCGGAGAGCGCGCCGGTCGTCGGCGTCCGGTTCGCGCGTGACAAGGCCGGCCTGCTCCAGGGCCGCGACCTGTCGGCTGATCGTCGAGGCGTCGAGGTGGAAGTGCGCTGCGAGCTCACTGGACCGCAGCGGGCCGGTGTCATGGAGCCAGGCGAGGATCCCGTAGGCGGCCCTCTCCACGACCTGCTCTGTCGGGCCGCCGCGCAGATGCACCTTCTGGGCACGACGCACCAACAAGGTCAGCTCCTGCTCGATGGACTCCACCGAGACCAGGTCGGTCTGTGATCCGATCGATTGCATGTACCAACCATAATGGCTCCGGCGACGGCGGCGCACCCGTCCGCGATGTGTCGCGTGGCCGGAGCTGGCGCGGCGCCGGGACAAGCGGTGCGGCTCCATGTGTAGAGCGGTAGGGCAGGTGCCGAGCCTCCGCGGATCGGAGGCGTCGTCCCGGACATCTCGCCGACCAAGGAGCGCTGCAACGTGGGAGCAAGAGCACCTCCGGTGGCTGCGCTACATTCCATGAACGGCGTGCAGGAGAGCTGCAACGGCCAGCGGATCGCCGTGGATCTCGACTACGGCCGCGGTCCGGCGACCGCTGAAGTACAAGACGAGCTCACTGGGCGGTCCTCCCAACGTGACGCCGACGCCTCGGCCGAAACGTGCGGCGTCGGCCCTCGTGGGAGTCCAGCACCAAGGAGAACGGCCGCAGTCTCCGCGCGGCGGGCCACGCCAGGAAGCCGAGCAGCCGCCACGACAGGTTCTCAAGCTCCGGCGGCCCGTTCCGTGGGGGCAAGCCGTTGGCGCGCCGTACGTCTTCGTGGTGGATGAAGAACTCAAGTCCGTTGACGAGCTTGCGAACGCCCGGGATCTGCCAGACCAGCGGAGGACCGGAACGGAGACGCTCGACCAGGCCCGCGAAACCCAGTTCCTTCTCACGCGCGGTGAGGCCGCCAACTCGGCGCAGGTGGTTCTCCCGCACGACCAAGTGGGCCACCAGATCGAGGGTGGTCCACCCTTCGCAAAGAGTCGGAGCCTCAGGCCCGAGCTTGATGAGCAGGTCGC
This sequence comes from Nocardioides furvisabuli, assembly GCF_021083185.1. Taxonomy (GTDB): domain Bacteria; phylum Actinomycetota; class Actinomycetes; order Propionibacteriales; family Nocardioidaceae; genus Nocardioides; species Nocardioides furvisabuli. The sequence goes on from NZ_JAIGQB010000011.1 coordinate 13,182, forward strand.
ACAATGCCAGCCTTTCCTGTTGGTCAAGCGGCATCACCATCGAACCAGCGTACGTCGCAGCCCGGCAAGACCGGCGCCGACCATGTGAGCCCGTGAGCGCTCGCTTCGCCGGTGCTGATCACACTCATCGGTGGGCAACCGCGGAATGTGGTCGCTTCGCGTGGGGAGCGGACCGGTGGCTCGGGCCAGGGCGGGGAGGGTGTCGGGATCCCGGCGGCGGCGTGGCCGCCTTTCCCGTAACCGAGGTGCCAGCACCCGGGGGCTAGCGGGAAATGACCCAACGGGTCTTCGGGATGCGCGACGTGGCGCCGGCCTCGTTGGCTGGATCGGCGTTGGGCCCAATTCATGTCGGTCCCAATTCACGGCGTGCCCTGGTGAGTTAGAACCGTACGCTGGTCATCGCGACGGCCGGCGTGGCCGCGGTGAGTGACGGGCCTTACCCCCGGATCTTGGACACGGGGTGTGATTACGCGGCGGTTGGCAGCGTAGCGGCCTGGCGGGCCTCGTAGGTGGACGGGGACAGGTAGCAGCACCAGGTGTGACGGCGGCGGGTGTTGTAGCGGACGAGCCACCTGAAGACCTGCCGGCGACAGGTCGGCTCGTCTGTCCAGCAGGCGGCGTCTTGGAGGACCTCGCGCTTCATCGTGGCGTTGAACGACTCCGCCAAGGCGTTGTCGGCCGACGAGCCGACGGCGCCCATCGACTGCGTGACGCCGAGCCTCCTGCAGAGCTTGGCGTAGTCCTTCGAGCAGTAGACCGACCCATGGTCGCTGTGGAAGATCGCGCCGTTGAGGCTGCCGCGGATCGCGGCAGCTGCGTTGAGGGCGTCCTCGACCAACTCGGTGCGCATGTGATCGGCAATCGCCCAACCGGCGAGCCGACGGCTGTAGCAGTCGATCACGGTCGCCAGGTACAGGTTCGTCCCGTCGGCCAACGGCAGGTAGGTGATGTCCCCGACGTAGCGCTGGTTCGGCGCATCGGCGGTGAAGTCCCGCTTGAGCAGGTCGGGGTACTTCTGCCCCGACGGCTCGGGGATCGTGGTCCGCACCCGGCGCTTCTTCACATAGCCACGGATGCCCGCAAGTCGCATCACCCGGGCGACGCGCTTGTGGTTGACCCGCTCGCCGGCAAGCGCGCCGTCGTTGAGCTCAGCGGTGATCCGCGGCGCACCCTGGGTGCTGTCCTCGGCATGGACGGCCCTGATCCGCGTCGCGAGCTCGGCATCGGCCCGGGCGCGCTCCTCGCGCGCTGGGGACGCCTTGAGCCAGGCGTAGTAGGACGAGCGCTCGATCTCGACGAGCTCGCACAGTCGCTTCACCTCGAAGGTGGCGGAGTTGTCGGCGACGAACTGGAAGCGACTCACCAGCGCGTCTCCCCGGCGAAATACTTGGCCGCCCGCTGGAGGATCTCCCGCTCGGTGGTCAGCTTCGTGGTCTCGACCTCGAGCTCGCTCACGCGGGGCCTCGAGCCGGGCGATCTTCTGCTCCGGTGTCTCATCGGCCGGCCCCGACGGGCTCGCCGTCGACGAGTCGGACTGCAGCGGGCTGGAGGTCAGCGTCCCGTCAGCGGCGGTCTTCTTGCCGGTCCCGTAGACCTCGAGCCAGTGCCGCAAGGTGCCGCGCACGATGCCGAGGTCATCGGCGATGCCACGAACCGTGGCGCCCGGGGTGGACTCGTACAAGTCGACGGCCTGACGACGGAACTCCTCGGAGTAGTTCTTCTTGGCCATGGTTCTCGGATCATCTCGCTTCCCCAGCACCAGGTGCTGGATTCAACTTGTCCAAGAACCGGGGCCAGGCCCCGACCGCACGTGAGTCCGTCCGGTGCCCTACCCGCCTCGAGCGCGATCGGTTCGAGCCTGGCATATGCGGCGGGTACGTTTCCGGGGCGCTGGGGTGGCGATAGGGTCTCGCCATGTTTGCTGCGCTTGGTCGTTTCGTATCGCGGCGTCCCTGGTACGTCATCGGCGCTTGGGTCGTACTCGCAGTCGTGGTGGTCTCGTTTGCACCTGCACTGCAGACGACTTCCGACGAGGCGGAGTTCCTGCCCGACCACTACGAGTCCATCAAGGCGACCGAGCTGCAGGCGGAGAAGTTCCCCGGCGCGACCACCCCCGCGGCGATCCTGGTGTTCGAGCGCGAGGACGGGTCGCCGTTGACCGAAGAGGATCAGGCCGCCGTCAACCGGATCGCAGAGGAGCTCGGCCCACAGTTGGGCGACGAGACCTTCGTCCGGCAGGTGATCACGGTCGACCCGGAGGGACGGCCGAACCTGTCCGAGGACGGACTGGTCCAAATTGGCATCATCGGGTTGGCGGAGGGCGCCACCGGCTTCGACGCGACGGCGTTAGAGGACGGTGAACAGCTTCGAGACGACCTCGACCCGCTGGTCGAGAACAGCGACCTGAGAGTGCAGTCCACCGGATCTATCCTCCAGGGACTGGATTCCCAAGAGTCGGGTGAGCAGACCTTGGCGATCGTGGGTGCGGCCACGATCATCCTGATCGTGTTGCTGCTCGCGCTGATCTTCCGCAGCGTGATCATCTGCGTGATGCCGATCGCCGTGGTCGCCCTGTCCGGCACGATCGCGACCGGTCTGATCGCCTGGGCCAACGAGGCATTCAACCTCAAGGCGGACTCCACGATCGAGGTGATCCTGTTCGTCGTCCTCTATGGCATCGGCACCGACTACATCCTGTTCTTCCTCTTCCGCTACCGCGAGCGGCTGCGGCAGGGCGCTGACACCCGGTCGTCCGTCGTTCACGCGATAGAGCGCGCCGGCGAGGCGATCGCGTCCGCCGGTGGCGCGGTGATCGTGGCATTCATGGCCCTGCTGCTGAGCACGCTGAGCATCTTCAGGGCGATCGGCCCGGCGCTCGCGATCGCGGTCGCCGTCACCCTGGTGGCCGCGCTGACACTGGTGCCCGCGGTCGTCACTGTGATCGGCCGCGGGCTTTTCTGGCCCTCCCGAAAATGGCGCCGGGAGCCCGAGGCCGCTCGCTTCAACCGAATCGGTGACGCACTGAGCCGGCGACCGGGCAGGTTCGCCGCCGCCTCGGGCCTGCTCCTGGCGGTCCTGGCGATCTTCGCGGTCAGCTTCAACCCGTCATTCGACTTCAGCGCGAGCTTGCCGGACGACGTCGAGTCTACAGAGGCGCTGGATACCTTCCAGGACCACTTCGCCGCCGGGGCAAGCGAGCCGATCCCCGTGATCCTGGCCTCGGAGAACGGTCGGCTGGACCAGTCCGCGCTGGAAGCGTTCCGCACGGAGTTGGAGGGAACCGACGGCGTAGCCCAGGCGTTTCCGGGCCAGCCGTCCGAGGACGGCACCGCCGCGCAGTTCTCGCTGATCCTCGACGAGGACCCGACCTCCGACGCCGCGCTCGAGGACGTCAAGGGCCCGATCCGCGACGCCGCACACGGTGCCGCGCCCGAGGGGACCGAGGCGTACGTCGGCGGCACCCCCTCGATCTTCGCCGACCTCCAGGAGGCGATGGCCCGCGACTACCGCGTAGTGTTCCCCGTCGCGGGCGGCTTGATCCTGCTGATCCTCGCCCTGCTGCTGCGGAGCCTCGTGGCGCCGTGGTACCTAATGGCCGCGGTCGGCCTCGGCTTCGCCGCGACCCTCGGCGCCACGGTGATCGTGTTCCAGCACATCATGGGTGAGGCCGGCCTGATCTTCATGCTGCCCATCTACATCTACCTGTTCGTCACCGCGCTCGGCACCGACTACAACATCTTGATGATCGCGCGTCTACGCGAAGAGGCGCGCGAGGGCAAGGATCCGCAGGCCGCGGCCGGGGAGGCGGTCAAGCACGCCGGTCCGACGATCGCCGCGGCGGGCGTGATCCTCGCGGGCACGTTCGCCTCGCTGATGCTCAGCGGGAACACGCTCATGGTCTCTATGGGCTTCGCGCTCTCATTCGGCATCCTGCTTGCGGCGTTCGTGATGTCGCTGTTCTTCACGCCGTCGCTGACCGCGCTGATTGGCCACGCCGCCTGGTGGCCGGGCCACGGTGACGAGAAACGCGAGGAACTGGACGAGCCCGATAAGTCCGTGGTCAGCACCTGAGCGGGGCAGGCTGACCCGCCACTATGACAGGCTGACGTCCGTCGTCGGACGTACCGATCTGGCAGAACCGGGCGTTCGCACGCGGGGTCCCGACCACCGCCTTCCCGGAGCGTCTCGGCGACACGTCCCAGGCCTGAGTGGACCGTCTCCACTGTGCTGCAGGTCGCCGTACGTGCTTGGCTCGACCATTCGGTGAACGACCGGTGTGCCAGAAACCAGCAGAGCGGGGAGGACGGCGTGCTCATCGCTGGCCCTCTTGCGCGGTGTGGGGATGCGCGGCCAGATGCTCGCCGAGGCCGGCGTTGAACGCCGCGAGCAGGGACGCGAAGCGCGCCAGATCCTCGGGCGACCACGACCGCAGCAGCTCCCGGACGACGCCGCGCCGTTCCGCCCGCGTCGTGCTCAACACGCTCCGGCCGTGCTCGGTGAGCCGCAGCCGGAGAGCGCGCCGGTCGTCGGCGTCCGGTTCGCGCGTGACAAGGCCGGCCTGCTCCAGGGCCGCGACCTGTCGGCTGATCGTCGAGGCGTCGAGGTGGAAGTGCGCTGCGAGCTCACTGGACCGTAGCGGGCCGGTGTCATGGAGCCAGGCGAGGATCCCGTAGGCGGCCCTCTCCACCACCTGCTCTATCGGGCCGCCGCGCAAGTGCACCTTCTGGGCACGACGCACCAACAAGGTCAGCTCCTGCTCGATGGACTCCACCGAGACGAGGTCGATCTCCGATCCAATCGATTCCATCAACCATGCATAACAGCTTTGGGGAATGGCGAGCGCACCCACCCGCGATGTCTCGCGTGGCCACGGCCGGCGCGGCGCCGGGACAAGCGCTGCGGCTCCATGTGTAGCGGCTCAGCAGTCCCACCCGACCCGACGCAGTTCGCAGGTGGGCGATGTTTGGGGACAGCCGGACGCCGGTCAGGAGATGTCGCCGACCAAGTAGCGCTGCAACGTGGGAGCAAGCGCGGCCACCAGCTCGTCCTGACTTGCAGAGGTCAGATCCTCGAGGCCGACGACGTGGCGAGCCAAGGTGAGGCCCAGGATCTGCGACATCACGAGCGCGGCGCGCAATGGTGCCTGCGCGACCCCGAGCTGGCACACGACCGGTTCCAGCAGCTCAGTAGTGAACTTGTCGCCAATCATGCGAGCGGTGTCGGCTTCGACCGCCGCAGTGCGGATGGTTGCGAGGATGCGCTCTCGCCGGCCCGTCTCATCGAGTGCCTCGATCACCAGTCTTGCCAAGCGTTCCCCGACGCTCCTCGGGTCCCCGTCGATGAGCCGAGCCATGAGTGCGGGCGAGTCGGAAGGAAGGTTGACGACTTCGTCGAACAGCTCGCGTTTCGAGCCAAAGAAGTACGCCACCAGGGCGGCATCCACGCCCGCCTGTGCTGCGACCGCCCTCAGCGTGACGCGGTCGTAGCCTTTGGCGGCGAACTGCTCGCGGGCTGCCCGAGCTATCTCCTCGCGTGTCGAACTGTGCCCCGGCCGGCGCCCTGGTCCTCCGGGGACCGGGCTCACGGCCGCCGCTGCCACTGCAGCCGTTCCATCAGAAGGTTGATCCATACCCCACCTGCCTGGTTGTTCCGTCCAAGGGCCGCCGTCGAAGGGCCGGCGGCTCGGAGAGCAGACGCGACACGCCTGGGCGCGGCACTCCTCATGAAGTCCAGCCTGTGTGTCGCTGGTCAGCGACCGCGTCACGTCGTCGAGGACGGTGCCGTCATCCTGACAGTGTCGGACGATGGTGCTCGAAGGGCAACGAGGCTGCATACGTCCTCACCCCGACATCGGGGGCAACGACGACTCAAAGCGGAGGCGACACTGAGTGCGCCGATTCTTGGTGGTCTGACGAACTCGCTCAGCCAGACGCGGCAACGCCGGGCGATGAACGCCATCGGTAGCCAACAGCATGCCCACTGCAGGGACAGGCATAGCGCGGTGGGCGGCTGCAACCCTCTGCATCTACCCTTTTCCTCCTATGTATTTCGGCGTAGGCTGGCGCCGACCGCTACCTACGGGTGATCGCGATCCCCCGGGTTCGGCCGCCACGGCTGGAGGTGGGTGAGGTGAGCTACGGGAGTCCGTACGGCCCGGCATGGCAACAGCTGGGGAGCGCCCTGTGGGATGTCTTGGCAGTCGTGTGGTGGACGCTGGTGGCTGGCAGCGTCGCGTTCGGTGCATGCTGGTGCATGGGGCAGGTCATGTATACGGAGTGGGTTCGCGACCATCCTGCGCCCCGCGTCCGGTTCTTTGCCGAACGCAGGCTGCGTCGAGACATCGCCCGCGGGCTGGGCGACCTTGAGGAGTACCTCCGCGAACGCGATCCAGCGCACCTCAACGACGGGCCTGCCCGTTCCGGCCGGTCCCGCACCTGGAGGCGCCGGGGCTGGCACCGACCTTGAAACAGACCCCCACAGCCCGGACGCCTACAGGATCTGCGGTTTGCAGGCGGTTCTCTGACGGCTGCCCTAGATCCCGGGCCGTTCGATGGCTGGGACCTCGCGGGTCGGACGTGTCTGCGGCGGGAGGCCGACGCCAGCACGCTGGATTGCGGCCAATCTGCTCGGGGAGGCTGGAGCGCCCGGGGAGACCGCACGGGGGGCGGGATTGGTCCGGTGGGGGAGCTGGACACGTAGCAGCTCGGGTGACGCGGAGGTCGCATGCTCCGGCCGCGTCCGGACGCTCGGCGTCGGCGACCGCGCCAGACACGGGCATTCCCGGGTGCGGGGACGATATCGACGGCCCGGCACAGGCCCCGGCGGACCGCGATCGGTATCCCAACGGGGACAGCCGGATGGGCCTGGCTCGATGAGCGATGCTGAGCAGATGATGCCGAGCCGCTGGCAGGACGAGAGCGAGGGGCTGCTTCGCGTGGTCGAGCGAATTGCCCTGATCCTGAACGAAGCCGGGATCCCACGGATGCCCGCCAGGGTGTTGGCCTACATGCTCGCCGACGACGCTGACCGCTACTCCGCCGCCGCGCTCGCGGACGGGGTCCGGGTCAGTCCGGCCGCAATCTCGGGGGCCGTGCGGCATCTCACCGCGACACGGATGGTGGTCAAGGAGAGGGAACCCGGGAGGAGGGCCGAGTTCTACCGGGTCTGTGAGGGCGACGTGTGCGGCATGATCGTGGCCGCCTGGATCCCGGTCCTCAAGCAGTGGGAGTCCGTGATGGAGTCCGCGGCCGTCGAGCTCGGCGCGAACGGCGGTGGCCACCGATTGGCCGAGGCGACAGAGTTCATCGCGTTCCTGCGCGGCGAGACGGAGGGCATGCTCGGGCGCTGGGCCGAGTACCGCCGAGATCCTGGATAGCGATCCTCGGTGATCGAGGCGCCAAAGGTTGGCGGTCGATCGCGTTCGGGCCCTGCCGGCGGTCCGGGTCGGTGTGGTGGGGCCTCCAGGACGTGCCCCCGACGTTCGTCTCTGGACGCTTCGGTTCCTCAGTTGCGGACCTCGATGTTTTGGCGACCAGTGGCCTCGGCCTGCTGGTTGAGCATGGTCAGCAGCTTGTCGCCCTCGATGTCGAGGTCGGGCAGCAGGCGGTCGAGCCAGCGGGGCAGCCACCATGCTCGCTCGTCGAAGACGGCCATGAGAGCCGGGACGAGCGTCAGCCGGACGATGAAGGCGTCGATGAGGATGCCGGCGGCGAGGGCGAAGCCGATCTGCTTGATCATGATGTCGTGGCTGAAGATGAAGCCGGAGAAGACCGCGACCATGATGATCGCGGCGGCGACCACGACGCGGCTGGCCTGGTCGAAGCCATGCACGACGCTCTGGCGGGCTGGCTGGCCGTGGATGTGTGCCTCGCGCATGGAGGAGACCAGGAAGACCTCGTAGTCCATGGCGAGTCCGTAGAGGATGCCGGTCACGATGATCGGCATGAAGCTCATCAGCGGGCCGCCGGTGTCGAACCCGAAGAGGCTGCTGAGCCAGCCCCACTGGAAGACGGCGGTGGTGGCACCGAAGGTGGCCAGGATGCTGAGCAGGAAGCCGGCGGTGGCCTTGAGTGGGACGACGATCGAGCGGAAGACCAGCATCAGGATCAGGACGGAAAGGGCGATGATGATGCCGAGGTAGAGCGGTAGGACGTCGGCGAGCTTGTCGGACATGTCGATGCCGATGGCGGTGAACCCGGTGACGCCGAGCTGCACATCATTGGTCTGGGCGATGGCGTTGTCGGGCTCGCGCAGCGACTTCACGAGGTCGCTGGTGGCCTCGTCGCTGGGGCCGGAGGTTGGGATGACGCTGAACACGGCCAGGTCGCCGGCCTCGTTGACGCCGACCGGGGCGGCCAGCACGATGTCGTCTCGGTCCTGGAACTCGGCGAGGAGCTTGGCGGTCAGCTCGGGTGTGACGCGGTCTGTGGAGCCGGTGGGCTCTGCGGTGACCAGGAGGGGGCCGTTGAATCCCTCACCGAAGCCCTGGGAGACGGCCTCGTAGCTCTGCCGTGCGGCGGTGTCCTGGTTTGCGGTCGCACCGGTTGGGATCCCCAGGTTCATGCTGGCCGCGGGGATCGCCATCACGCCCAGGATCGCGACCACTCCTGCGATGACGGGCCACCTGAACCTGATCACGCCCTTGACCCAGTGGTCGGCGACGCTGTGGGACTCGGCTTCCACCTTGGCGCGGCGTTGGGCTCGGGCCTTGTTGGAGCAGATCCGCTCGCCGACCAGCCCGAGCAGGGCGGGCAGCAGGGTCAGGGCGATGAGAACGGCCAGGGCGACCGTGGACGCCGCGACCAGTGCCATCGTGGACAGCATGGCGATGCCGATGACGGTCAGGGCGGTCAGTGCGATGAGGACGGTCAGGCCGGCGAAGAACACGGCGCTGCCCGCGGTGCCGACCGCTCTGCCCGCGGCCTCCTTCGCGGTGAGTCCCTGGTCGAGGATCAGCCGTCGCTGGCGGTTGACGACGAAGAGCGCGTAGTCGATGCCGACGGCGAGGCCGACCATGAGGCCGAGGACGGGGGTGGCGGAGTTCATCTCGACGGCAGTAGAGAGCGCGTACGCGCCGCCTACGCCGATGCCGACGCCGACCAGCGCGGTGATCAGGGGCAAACCGGCCGCGATCAGCGAACCCAGGGTGAGCACCAGCACGAGAGCGGCGACGGCGAGACCGATGACCTCGCCGATGCCGACTGGGATTTCGATGGCCTTGAGCGAGTCGCTCGGTAGAACGGTGATCCCGGTTCCCTGCTCGGCACGCTCCACCACCTCGACCACCGAGGTGACGTCGTCATCAGTCAACGAGGTCGAGGCGACTGTGAACTGGAATTGGAACAGCGCGACCTGCCCGTCCGAGGACACCAGCACCCCAGGCACCGGGGCCCCGTCCATCACCAGCGGCTGGTAGGGAGGCGCCTGCCCCTGCTCCGACCCGGCCGAGGGATCGGCCGGCGCACCTTCCTGATCAGTGCCCGGTCCGCCCTGCTCCCCGGGACCCAGAGCGGCGTCCAGGGGGTTGACGACCTTCTCGAGGTCATAGACGTCGCTGACGGTGCCGCTGATCACCGCAAGACGCTCCGGAGTGTCGAGGCGCTCACCGCCCGGCACAGTGAAGACCACGCTGGCCTGACCCCCCGACGCCGCGGGAAGCTCATCGGCCACGCGGTCAAGCACGGTCTGGGCCTCGGTGCCCTCGATCTTCATCTCGGAGCTGACGTTCACCCCGTTGATGGCCACGGCACCGACGACCGCGGCGAGGACCGCCACCCAACCGGCAATGAACAGCCACGGCCGGCCGAATGCGGTTCGTCCGAGCCGGTACAAGAATGTGGACATGGGTTCTGGGTCTCCTTGAGGGGCGGGGCGGCGGTGGCTAGAGGCCGTGGCGCAGGTAGTCGAAGGTGAGATCGAGGAACGAGGCGTAGTCCATCGATGCGGGGGTGGCCTCGTTCTCGCCGTCCAGGTGCACGTCGAGAGTTCCCTCCAAGGCGGCCATCACGGCGCCATAGACGGCGCCGAACAGCAGCGGCACGTAGATGGCGGGGTACCGGTCCCCGGCTACGGATCCCAAGAGCTCCTGGGCGGTGTGACGCATGCGTTGCTGAACGCTGAGGACGTAGGGCTCGAGGGTTGGGTACTGCCGTGCCATGGCCATCAGCTCGCGCATCCTCACCAAGGTGTCCGCGGTGAACTGATCCCTCATGACGGACAACAGGGCATCGAGCAATGGCAGGTCATCGGGCAGGTCGGCGAGGATCGCGCTGGCGTCGTCGACACCCCCGAACGCGACCGCGGCGACTGCCTCCTCCTTGCAGGAGAAGTGGTTCGCGAAGGTGCGCCGGGAGTAGCCCGCCCGCTCCACGACGTCCGCAGTGACAAACCCGAACAACCCGCGCTCACGGGTCAACTCGAAGGCCGCCTCAGCCAGCGCCTGTGCCGTCGCCTCCCGCTTGAGGTCCCGCAACCCACGATCCACTCCCTCAGTATGACCGGGCCTGCCCAATGAGCAACATTGCCCAGTGAGCACGCAGACATTCGCCTGACGCCTTGCCGAGCGGTAGCCGCCGGCGGCGGCCGGTAGCGTGACGGCAGATGCGACTGCCGATCCGCCTTCGACGGCCGGTCTTGGCAGTCGGCGGCATCGACCTAGGGGAGCGCGTATGGGTGCTGATGGCGAAGCGGTCGACGTCGACCGCGCACGGAACCAGACGACGACCGATGACGGGCAACAGTTCGCCGATGCGGTGCTGGCCCTGCTTGCAGTCGCTCGAAGGACCAGGGGCCGACTTCAGCCGCTTTTAGACGACGTCACCGTGCCACAACTGGTGCTGCTGGACGCCGTGCAGGCTTGCGGTCGCGAGGGCATCGCCGCCATCTCGGCATACACGCTGCTGAGCCAACCCACGGTGACCCAACAGGCCGCCGGGCTGGAAGCGGCCGGCCTGCTGCGCCGCATCCCAGCCGAAGACGATCGACGCCGACGCGTACTCACGCTCACCGAGCGCGGGGAGCAACTTCTGGCCGCCAAGCGCGGCCTGGTTGCCGACCGGTTGGCGGTGGCCTGGACATCCCTCACCGCCGAGGAGCAGTCGATCGCGGTCCCGCTGCTGCGTCACATCATTGGTCTTGTCTCGGAGCTCGCCTGACAGCACGCGCAGAGCGCCCGCGAGCGGCGCGCGCGGCGGCGGGTTCGGCGTACGGACGGTGCTCGGCTGGGTTGCCGAGGTCCGTAAAGCCCTGCGGCGCGATCCCTTCAGACGGTCGCGGCCGGTCTTCCGTGCTCTATCGGCCGGGCCAGGTGGTCGGTGACCGTTAATCCGGGCTCGTCGCGAAACCTCTTCACTATGCCTAGATTTGGTTGCTCAGTGTTGCATGGGATGTGACACACGACACCAAACGAGTGGGAAGTGACGAGCCTAGGGACCGAGAGCCTCCCCGACCTGGCGTTGGCCCGCATGCTCGACACTGGTCGCGCCCGAGCACAGCTAACCGACCCTGAGCATGCCCGCCTGTGGGACGCGCTGGCCGCGGCGACGGAGGGCGGCAAGCGGTTCCGGCCCGCGCTCCTCGTCGCGACCCACGACGCCCTGGGTGGCTCCCAGCCGGCCGCCGCCGCGGAGGTGGGTGCGGCGGTGGAGCTGCTCCACACTGCGTTCGTCATCCACGACGACGTCATCGACGGCGACCACCTTCGCCGCGGCCGGCTCAACGTGAGCGGAGTTTTCCGCGATGGGGCGCTCGCCGCCGGTGCGGACTCGGACGAGGCCATCGTGTACGGCCGCACGGCGGCGATTCTCGCGGGTGACCTGGCCCTCGCCGCCGCAGTACGTGCCGTGGCCACCTGCCGGGCACCCGCCGCTGCCGTCCACCAATTGATGGACCTCTTCGACTCGGCGCTGCACACGACCGCGGCGGGCGAGCTGGCCGACGTACGCTTCTCCGTCGACCCCACGCCCGTCACGCTGCCCGAGAGCCTTCTGATGGCGGAGCAGAAGACCAGTGCATACTCCTTCGCACTTCCTCTCCAGGCCGGTGCCGTGCTCGCTGGCGCCGACGAGGGAACCCGCGACCGGCTCGGAGCGACCGGGCGGGTGCTGGGCATCGCCTTCCAGCTGACCGACGACCTCATCGGCGTCTTCGGCGACCCGAACCGCTCGGGCAAGAGCGCAACCAGCGATTTACGCACCCGTAAGCAGACGCTGCTGCTCGTCCACGCCCAGTCCACCCCCGAGTGGCCCAGAATCGCCGGGTACGTCGGTCGCGACCTGAGCGCTGACGAGCTCGTGGAGGTGCAGGGGCTGCTCACCGCGTGCGGCTCCCGCGCCTTCGTCGAGGCCCTCGTCGAAGGGCACCTGGTCTCGGCCCGGGCAGCGCTCGACGAGCACGGCATCCCGGTCGCCCCCATCGAACTGCTGTCGACCCGCTCGGCGGTCCTGATGGACGGGCGGGAGGTCGCAGCATGAACTCAGCGGACCATCCCGTGCGTCCTCTTCGCCCCCTCGCCATGCGCTTTGGCGTGCCTCGGGCGCGGCGGCTGTTCCCGGCAACCCGTTGAACAACCCGGGTCGGACCCTGGCTGCTCCCCAGTCATGAGACCGCATCGCGTCGCTGGGTGCGTCTGCCCCGCCGGCGGTCCGTGGTCGGCGCCTCGGGCGGAAGCGCGGGTCAAGAATGGCACTACTGGCGTGGCATTGTCGCGCCATGCAAGACTCATCTTTCCGGCCGCTGCCACCCCCCGTTTGAGGTCGCACTGGGTGGCGGACAGCTTCCCCCGTGGCTGTCCGGCACCGCCTCGACGCGCGATCGCTGGTTCCCACGACCTGACGTCCCGACGTGGCGTCGGATAGACAGTCTCCCGTGTCCCGATCCGGAATCCGTCCACCTTCCGCGTGCTGTCACAATGTCGCGCGGTAACCGACAGCGCGAGAGCGTGGCTCACCGAGAGGCGAAGTATGGGCCCGGCCCAGCGATCGAGACTGACCAGCGCCGCCATCGTTAGACCGCCGATTCCTGCCGTCGTTCCCCATGCGTGACGGAATGATGTAACCCGGGTGCGCTGGTATCGGTCTTTCGGTCAGGGCGACCACCGTGCCGCATCGCAGCGGTTACCCCACACGGCTCTCTGAACCCCTGTGTCACGAGGCGTCCTGCCCTCACGCCCCGCGAGGGGACTCGAAAGGTCTCATTTACCCTCCAGAGACCATCGCCACGACCCAGATGAACCCCACGTAGCATGGACGAGCAACGCGCACAAACCATTGAAATCACGAGGGAACCCGCAAAAGCTCCGGAGTCACGGGCCTTGGAAAGGTAGGCCCGATCCTTCCAAGGAGACGATGGACCAACGTGGACCTGTGCCGCGCAGGTGGCCACCGCGCGCATGGCAGTTGTGAGGGCAAGGTCGCCCGCGAGAATGGCTGCCGTGCTGCCGTAGGCCGTGGCGGCGGCCTCGTCGGCGCCGTCTGCGATGGCGTGGGCTCGGAAGGTTGCCGCTCACATTCAGGCGTCCGCGTCGGATCAGATCGCCGTCAATCACGTCATCGTGAATCACGAACGCCGTGTGCATGATCTCCAAGGCCGCGCCGATCTGTAGCGCCGCCGCGTTTAGTTCACCGCCCAAGGCGTCATGCGTCGCTCGGAGCAGAGCGGGCCGAAAGCGCTTGCCGCCCTCAGTGGCGTGTGGAAGCGCTTTCCACAACGCTGATGGAGCGGGTCAACAATTGCCGCGCGTCTCCGCCCCTCGTCAATCAGCGTCTGTATCGCTTCGTCTGCGTGTGCGCTTATGACCAGTCCTAATAGCATGCGCCATGAAGAGCGAGAACTATACAAGACAAGTGGCTAAATTTACGCAAGGCGTTGAAGGTTGAGGGAGAGAAGGTACCTTTTCGCCAGTGGCTGTATCTCAGTCCGGAGAGACGGCCGCACCGTTGTAGGCCGAGAGGTGGAGATGCGGACAGCCTTAAGGTCGGCCGCATGCGTAGCAGGGTTGCCTTGGCAGCCGCTGACACCGCGTCAGTGCGTCGGTTGGCGCTAGCCTGCGTGTTCATGGGAGGTGCTCCAGCCAGGCTGCAGGTGCGCTTGGCTGCAGACCCAGCCAGCGTTGCGGGAGCGCGCCGCTTCGTCGTCGACGGACTCAGCGCGTGAAACGAAGGACGTTTTGTCGATGACGCAGCACTCGTAGTGAGCGAACTCGCGACCAACGCCGCACTGCACGCCGGGGCAAAGTTCATGTACGTGACGCTCGAGCGGGGAAGATCCGGTGTAACGCTGTCCGTCGAGGACGACGGTCCGCTGGATGCTGACGTCGTAACTGCACGGACACGCACGCGCGGACGACGATGCCGTCGCTTGGAATGAACTAGACGCGACCGGTCGCGGTCTAGCGATCGTGGGAATGGTGGCCGACCGTTGGGGCGTCGACGGAACCGAGCGCGGCAAGCAGGTGTGGGCGGAACTGAGCGGCCGCGATGACGTCGCCACGTCACCACCCGCCCGGCTGCGCAACTTGCAGACCGCGAGCCGTCCTTCGCACGAGGACCTTCCGCCCGGCTGGGTGATGGTCCGACTCGCACAGTGTCCAGTGGAGCTGATCCTCCAGCAGGACCGCCACCTCGACGAGCTCGTGCGGGAGCTCCAGCTGTTGTCAGTTGATCGAGGCAGCCCCCACTCAGCCGCGCTTGCCGACGAAATCCGCGGCCTCCTGGTCTCGCCCACGCACGCCCGCCTGACGGGGCGCAGGGCGGCCGAGCTTGCGCGCGACGAGGACAAGGAGGTGGTGGACGTGGACATGGCCATGCCTCGCGAGTTCAGCTCTGTTGTCGAGCAACTGCAGATCGTCATCGCGCGAGCTGACCAACTGTGCAGACGGCCTGCTCCTGACGCTCGCGTCGCCGCCGGACGTTCGGGAACTGCGCGCGTGGATGACCCACGAGATCGTCGGTCAGGCGACACATGGAGCAACCGCAACGCCATGGGCGGAGTGGCGCAGCGTCTGAAGCTTGCACTCAAGCCATCCCACTCGGAAAGTAACCGGGGTCGCACTCCCGGGCCGGCGAAGGTCTGCAAGAGCCGCGAGACGTCGGGTGTGGAGCGGTCCTTCTCTATGTAGTGCTCCTGGGTGATCGAGGCCGAGAAGTGTCCGAGGACGCGTGCCGCGGTGTCGGAGGTCGACCAGCCGGTCGATCACCGTCGCCACGGTCTTGCGAGAGGTGTGCGGCGTCACCCAGTCGAGACCGGCGTCTGCGCGGATCGCGCGCCACCGGCGCTCGAAGGCGCCCGCCTCGGTGTTGAGCCGGAACGTTCGATCGAGTACCTCAGGCGGGTGTCATCAAAATGAAGCGCAAGGTGGTCGACACCACTGCGGAGATCGTCGAGACGCAGCAGCTGCCCGAGTCCGACGTCACGAAGCAGTGGGACCCGCCGCGAGTCGGCTAGGAGAGCACCGCAACCATCCCGTATGAGGTCGCATTCGGTGCCGGACAGTCCCCGTGGCTGTAGGCACCTCCTATATTGCCCTTCGATCGACAGGTCTGAGAGTGCCACCGGTGAAATCTCTGACCCCGGCATAACGGGCGTCAACCTCACCGGACTGCTCCCATCGGCTTGAAGCACCGCGCCCGCAAGGTCGGCTATAGCGCGGACACCAACCCACCATGTACGAATGCCCGGGCGAGGCCGTCGATACCTTGGGCTCTACGACTCGAGCCGGAGCGGCACGGCCGCCTCGCCGCGGAACTGCCCGCGCACTAGTTGTACCCGGCCAGGACGTTGGTAGCGGCGAGCCTGGTTGAACGAGCGAGAACCCCCGGATGGGATGTGGCTTGTCTAAGGCCCACTCCAACCCGGAGGTTCTCGTGTCCCCCGGTAATGTCCGACTAACTGTCCACGGTCGACTGCTGATCGTTCAACGCCACCAGGCCGGCATGGCCCAGGCCCACATCGCTGCCGCGATGGGTGTCTCGCGCAAGTGTGTGAAGAAGTGGATCGACCGGTTCGACCAAGAGGGGCCGGGCGGGCTGCGCGATCGTTCCTCGCGCCCCCACACGATGCCCACCAAGACCAGTGACGAGGTCGAACAGAAAGTCCTGGCTGCCCGCGCTGAGCACCGCGACGGTCCCGACGTCCTCGCGCCGAAGGTCGGGGTGCCCGCGCGGACCGTGTCGCGGATCCTGCGCCGCCACGACGTCCCGTACCTGCGTGAGTGCGACCCGATGACCGGCGATGTCATCCGGTCCTCGAAACAGACCGCGGTCCGCTACGAGCGCGCGCGGCCTGGCGAGCTGGTCCACATGGACGTGAAGAAGCTCGGCAAGATCCCCGACGGCGGCGGCTGGCGAGCCCACGGTCGGCAGAGTCGCAACCTCGACCGCAAGGTCAAGATCGGCTACGACTACGTCCACTCCCTCGTCGACGACCACTCCCGACTGGCCTACAGCGAGATCCTGCCCGACGAGAAGGGCACCACGTGCGCAGCGTTCCTCGAACGCGCCATCGACTACTTCGCGGCCCATGGCATCACCCGGATCGAACGGCTGATGACTGACAACGCCTGGGCCTACCGCTACTCACTGCGCGAACTGTGTGCCGAGCACGGCATCGTCCAGAAGTTCATCCGACCCCACTGCCCATGGCAGAACGGCAAGGTCGAGAGACTCAACCGCACCCTGGCCACCGAGTGGGCCTACCGACAGGTCTTCCTCACCAACGACGACCGAGCAGCCGCCCTTGCGCCATGGCTCGAGCACTACAACACTGATCGCCGCCACAGCGCACTCGGAGGCAAGCCACCGATCAGCCGACTGCTACCAACCTGATGGCCGGGTACAACTAGTCCGCGCTAGGGGATTCGTCGACGCAGACCCTCCACGCGCCGCGTGCAGCATGGACCAGGCGCGGGTCTGAAGCAGCCAGATTGACACGTTCCGAAAGTCAGCCGCAGTGCGTGTGAGTCCCCGCCCCCTCACTCCCGTCGGTTCGCAGTGGGCATGAAGATCTGAGGTTGTGAACACGCGTTTTCTCAAACATCAGCAGTCTGAACTCGCTCGTTGACACGCATGGTGATCGCTACTAGCGTGCGTTCCCAACTACATGGTCGATAACTTACCCGCGGGATGAGATCGGCGCAACGATTCCGGAGGCACCGGTGCGGCCGCTTCTGTTCGGGCCTGACGGCCAGACTTTGACATGGTGCCCGCCCGCCGCGGCGGACGTCGCTAATGGCGCGCCGCTAGATTCGTGCCTGCTGGGCAACCAGCGTCGGCGCCGACACCACCTGGCGCTGAGTGTTCGGGTGGCGGCGGCCCGGGAGTGGGCCGGGATCTTCCAGGCCTTCGCCGACCCGCCCGGTGCCGGCCGGGAGCCGCTGCGGTGAGCACCCCGCTTCGGGTGGCTAACGTCTCCGGCTTTTACGGCGATCGCACGTCGGCGATGCGCGAAATGCTCGACGGCGGGGATGTCGACGTCCTCACCGGTGATTACCTCGCCGAGCTCACCATGCTGATCCTCGGCCGCCAGCGTTCCACCGACCCGGCGGCGGGCTATGCCCGCTCTTTCCTGACCCAGCTGGAGGACTGCCTCGCTGACGCACTCAGCCGGGGGGTGCGGATCGTCAGCAATGCCGGCGGGCTCAACCCGCGGGGTCTGGCCGACGCGGTCGGTGAGCTCGGCGCTCGGCTGGGGGTCCCGGTGCGGGTCGCCACCGTCAGCGGCGACGACCTGATGCCCCGGCTCGCCCAGCTGTGCTCCACCGGCCGCCTGCGGGTCGGCGAGCGGCCACCGGCGGACGGCGACCTGGTGGCGGTGAACGGCGAGTTCCTCGACGTCCTGACCGCCAACGCCTATCTCGGCTGTTGGGGTATCGTGCGGGCACTGGAGGCCGGTGCCGACGTCGTCGTCACCGGACGCGTCACCGATGCCAGCCTCGTCGTCGGCCCGGCCGCCTGGCACCATCGCTGGAGCGCCGAGGACCTTGACGCGCTGGCCGGCGCTACGGTTGCCGGACACGTGCTCGAGTGCGGCACGCAGGCGACCGGCGGGAACTTCAGCTTCTTTACCGAGTTGCTCGATGCCGACCCGCGCTGCCTGGACCACATCGGTTTCCCGCTCGCCGAGATCGCCGCGGACGGCACGGCGGTCATCACCAAGCACCCCGGCACCGGCGGAGCGGTGACCGTCGAGACGGTCACCGAGCAGCTGCTCTACGAACTCACCGGCGGCCGCTACGGCGGCCCCGACGTCGTCACCCGGTTCGACGGCCTGCGGTTGCGCCAGGTCGCGCGCGACCGCGTCGAGGTCACCGGGGCACGCGGCCTGCCGCCAGGAGAGTGGCTGAAGGTGGCGACGAACCGTCTCGGTGGCTTCCGCAACGCCATGACCCTGCCGCTGGCCGGGCTGGACGTCGACCGCAAGGCCGATGTGCTGCGTCGACAACTGGCGCCCGTGCTGGCGGACGTGGCCGAGGCGGTGGTGACCCTGGCGCGCACGGATTCCCCAGACTCCGGGGCTGAGGAAGAGGCCAGCGCCGTGCTGCAGGTGACCGTGAAGGACCCGGACCGCAACAAGGTGGGCAAAGAGTTCACCGTGCCCGTGATCGAGTTCGCCCTGGCCACCGTCCCCGGCTTCTTCGCCGCAGGCGCCCCGCCCCGCCCGTCGGCTTACGGCGTCTACGCGCCGGCATGGGTGCGGGTCGATGACGTCTCTCACGTGGTCGGCCTGCCTGACGGCGGCACGGATAGGGTCCCTTCGACGCGGCCGCAGCCGGGTAGCACGCTGGAGGGTGCGGCGCCGGGGCCCGGGGAGCCGGCGGGCGACATCAGCGGCCCGGAGGCCGCCGGACCCACCCGCCGCGTCCCGCTGGGCCGCGTCGTCGGCGCCCGCAGTGGCGACAAGGGCGGTGCCGCGACCCTCGGCGTGTACGCCCGCAGCGACGAGGGCTACGCCTGGCTGTCGAGTTTCCTCACCGCTGAGCGGCTGCGTGAGCTGCTGCCCGAGGCCTCCGGCCTGCCAGTTACCCGTGAACTGCTGCCCGGCTTCCGCGCGCTGATCTTCCAGCTGCCTGGCCTGCTCGGCGAGGGCGTGGCCGCCAGCACTCGATTCGATCCCCAGGCCAAGGCCGTGGGGGAGTGGCTGCGTTCTCGCTTGGTCGATGTCCCGATGTCTCTGCTACCGGAAGGAAGAACGTGACCATCCTCGCCGACCGCGCCACGGAGAACCGTACCGCGCTCCTCGATCGCCTCGCCGAACTGGGCGAGCTGCGCGCACACGCCAACCTGGGGGGCGGCGAGAGCGCAGTGGCCCGCCACCGGGCCCGTGGCAAGCTCACCGTCCGCGAACGCATCGAGCTGCTGCTGGACCGGGACAGCCCGTTCCTCGAGCTGTCGCCGTACGCGGCGTGGGGCACCGACTTCCCCGTGGGGGCCAGCGTGGTGACCGGCATCGGAGTCGTCGAAGGCGTCGAGGTGATGATCTCGGCGAACGACGCGACGGTGCGAGGAGGGACGAGCAACCCCTACACCTTCCGCAAGACCCAGCGCGCGCACGAGATCGCCGAGACCAATCGACTGCCGTTCATCAGCCTGGTCGAGTCCGGGGGCGCGGACCTGCCCACCCAGTCGGAGATCTTCATCCCCGGCGGGCGCGCGTTCCGCAACCTGACCCGACTGTCCTCGCAAGGCATTCCTACCGTCGCCCTGGTCTTCGGCAACAGCACCGCCGGCGGCGCCTACGTGCCCGGCATGAGCGACCACGTCGTGATGATCGACGGCCGCAGCAAGGTGTTCCTCGCCGGGCCGCCGCTGGTGAAGATGGCCACCGGGGAGGAGGCCGAGGACGAGTCCCTCGGCGGAGCGTCGATGCACGCCCGCACCTCCGGCAGTGCCGACCACCTGGCCGTCGACGAGCTCGACGCCATCCGGCTCGGGCGGCAGATCGTACGCAAACTCAACTGGCGCAAAGCCGGCCCCGGCCCGGCCCATCCGGCCGACCCCCCGCTGTTCGACCCGGAGGAGCTGCTCGACCTCGCCCCTGCGGACCTGCGCCAGTCGCTGGACCCCCGCGACGTGTTGGCCCGGATCGTCGATGGCAGCCGCTTCGACGAGCACAAGCCGCTCTACGGCACGTCGCTGGTCACCGGGTGGGCTAGCATCCACGGCTATCCGATCGGCGTGCTGGCCAACGCCCGTGGCGTGTTGTTCCGGGAGGACGCGCAGAAGGCCGCGCAGTTCATCCAGCTGGCCAACCAGGTTGACACCCCGCTGCTGTTCCTGCAGAACACGACCGGCTACATGGTCGGCACCGAGTACGAGCAGAACGGCATCATCAAGGCCGGCTCGCAGATGATCAACGCTGTCTCCAACAGCACGGTGCCGCACCTGACGATGAACATCGGCGCCTCGTACGGCGCCGGGAACTACGGCATGTGCGGGCGGTCCTACGATCCTCGTTTCCTGTTCGCCTGGCCCAATGCCAAGAGTGCGGTGATGGGGGCGGCGCAGCTGGCAGGAGTGCTCGATATCGTCGGAAGAGCCAGCGCGCAGGCCCGTGGCCGCGACTACGACGAGGAGGCCGCGGCTGCGATGCGGGCCGCAGTGGAGCAGCAGATCGAGGCCGAGTCGGTAGCGCTGTTCCTCTCCGGCCGGGTCTACGACGACGGGATCATCGACCCGCGCGACACCCGCACCGTTCTCGGGCTGGCTCTGTCGGTGATTCACAACGCACCTGTCAGAGGGCTGCACGACGGATGGGGGGTGTTCCGCCTGTGACCGACCAACGCACACTGAGAAGTGTCCTGGTGGCCAACCGCGGGGAGATCGCCCGCCGAGTGTTCGCCACCGCCCGGGCCATGGGGCTGCGCACCGTCGCGGTGTACTCCGACGCCGACGCCGACGCCCCCTACGTCGCCGACGCCGACGTGGCCGTCCGGCTACCGGGCAACACCCCGTCCGAGACCTATCTGGATGCCGACCTGGTGGTGGCCGCGGCGCTGAGAGCCGGCGCGGACTGCGTCCATCCGGGCTACGGGTTCCTGTCCGAGAACGCAGATTTCGCCCGGGCGGTGCAGGTGGCGGGACTGGTCTTCGTGGGCCCCAGCGTCGAGGCCATCGAGGCCATGGGCAGCAAGCTTGCCGCCAAGGAGCTCATGCAGCGCGCCGGGGTGCCGACCCTGCCCAGCGCGGACGCCACCGGCCTCGTGGGAGTGGAGCTGGAGAAGGCGGCCGCCGACGTCGGCTACCCGCTCCTGGTCAAGGCGTCCTTCGGTGGCGGCGGCCGCGGCATGCGCGAGGTGCGCGACCCGAGCGACCTCGCGGATGCTGTCGCGGGTGCCGGCCGCGAGGCAGCGTCCGCATTCGGCAACGGCACCGTGTTCCTGGAGCGCCTGGTCGAACGGCCGCGGCACGTCGAGGTTCAGATCTTCGGCGACAGCCACGGGCACACGGTGGCGCTCTTCGAGCGCGAGTGCTCCATCCAGCGCCGCCACCAGAAGGTGGTCGAGGAGGCGCCGTCCCCCGCGGTCGACCCCGACCTGCGTGAGCGGCTGCAGGACGCGGCCGTCGCCGCCGCGCGCGCCATCGACTACGTCGGTGCGGGCACGGTCGAGTTCTTGCTCGACGACGGGGGCGACTTCTTCTTCCTCGAGGTCAACACCCGCCTGCAGGTGGAGCACCCCGTCACCGAGGCCGTCACCGGGCTGGACCTGGTCCGATTGCAGTTCGACGTCGCGGCGGGCCGCCCGCTGCCCGCGGAGGCACTGACGCC
This sequence comes from Nocardioides furvisabuli, assembly GCF_021083185.1. Classification (GTDB taxonomy): domain Bacteria; phylum Actinomycetota; class Actinomycetes; order Propionibacteriales; family Nocardioidaceae; genus Nocardioides; species Nocardioides furvisabuli. The sequence continues at coordinate 34,941 of NZ_JAIGQB010000011.1, forward strand.
CACCCTGACCGGCTGCGCGATCGAGGTACGGCTCTACGCCGAGGACCCGTCCCGCAACTGGCTGCCCCAGTCGGGGCGGCTCGAGGACTTCCACGTCCCCGCCGATACCGAGTTCCGACTGCCGACCGGACCGGGAGTCCGGCTCGACAGTGGCGTCGCTTCGGGCGTCGAGGTCGGAGTGCACTACGACCCGATGCTCGCCAAGGTGATCGCCTGGGCGCCGGACCGGACCTCGGCAGCGCTGGCGTTGGCAGGCGCACTCCAACGCGCACGGCTTCACGGACTGACGACCAACCGCGACCTCCTCGTCCGCGTCCTGCGCAGCGAGGCGTTCCTCGCCGGCGAGACCGACACCGGGTTCCTGGATCGGCACGGCCTCGACCTGCTCGCCGCACCGCTGGTCGATGACGAGGGACGTCGCCGGCATGCCGTCGTGGCGGCGCTGGCCGGCGCCGCGCTACGGCGAAGTGCCGCGCCGGCGCTCGCAGGCCTGCCATCGGGCTGGCGCAACAACCCGACAGCGCCGCACACGACGGTCTTCGACGCCGGCACCGTGCGCTACAGCTTCGACCGGAGCGGGATCACCGCCGACCTTGATGCGGCGCCGGTGCCGCTGACGGTGCTCGGCACCGACGTCCTGCGGCCGGGCCGGGTCCGGCTGGAGGTCGAGGCCGACGGGCTGCGCGCCACCTACGAGGTGCACGTCCAGGGTGACCGGTCGTTCGTCGACGGACCGGACGGCTCGACGACGCTGGTCGAGCAGCCGCGTTTCCCCGAACCCACGGCGAAGGTGGCCCCCGGGTCGCTCACCGCTGCGATGCCGGGCACAGTGAGCCGGGTGGCCGTGGTCGAGGGCGAGCGAATCGACGCGGGACAGCTGGTGCTGGTCCTGGAGGCCATGAAGATGGAGCACCCCGTGGTGGCGCCCGCCGCCGGAGTGGTGCAGGCCCTGCACGTTCAGGTCGGCGCGCAGGTAGAGACAGGGGCGACGCTCGCCGTCGTCGCCGACACCGAGGAAGGGAACAGCGATGCGTCCTGATCTATCGGGGGTCGATCCCCTCGCGTTCAACCTGGCGACCAGACTGTCGGTGGGCGACATGCTCACCCGCTCGGCATTCCAGTTCCCCGACCGCACCGCCATCGTGCAGGACGGCGAGGAGATCACCTACGCACGCCTCGATGCCGCCGCCGAGGCCTTCGGGCGGGGCATGCTCGCGACGGGCCTCGAACGCCAGGAGCCCGTGGCCTTCCTGCTGGGCAACTCGTGGCGGTTCGTTGCCACCTTCTTCGGGTGTGCCAAGTCCGCACTCGTCGCCCTGCCCGTCAATCTGATGCTGCCGCCGGACGAGGTGGCGTGGATCCTCGCCGACGCAGGAGTGCGTGCTGTGGTCGCCGACCCCGCATTCGTTCCGCTCCTCGAACAGATACTCCCCGATCTGCCGCAGGTCACCACCGTGGTCGTCACCGGGGACACGTCGGACCCGGTGGCCGGGCGCACCGCGTTGCGCTGGGACGATGTGGCCGCGGACCCGACCCCGTTGCAGGTGGTGGTCGAGGACCGCGACACCGTGCACTGCCTCTACACCTCTGGCACGACCGCCCGCCCCAAGGGCGTCCTGACCAGCCACCTCGCCGTTCACGTGGCGGCACTCAGCAGCGCGCTGCAGGTGGGGCACCGGCACGGGCACGAGTTCTCCGTGGCCCCGATCGTGCTGCCGCTGTTCCACACCACGGCACTGGATACGCTGCTGCTGCCTGTGCTGCTCACCGGCGGCACCGCGATCCTGCCCCCTGGTTTCCAGCCTGACGCCTACCTGGACATCGTGGAGGGCAGCCGGGCCACGCACCTGCTGCTGCTGCCCATGATGTGGGCCGCGGTGCTGGCCACACCGAGGCTCGAGGAGCGCGACCTGTCCTCCGTGCGGCTGTGCATGTACGCCATGGCTCCGATGCCGCAGGAACGGATCGGTCAGATAGCCGCCGCCTTCCCCAACGCCGACGTACTGCTCGGCTCGGGGCAGACCGAATGCGTGCCGGCCACGGTGCTCCAGTGGCCGGCGCACCAGGACACCAAGAGCGCCTCGTGGGGTCCCTCGGTCGTGACCGTCGACACCCGGATGATGGGACCGGGTGGGGACCTGCTGCCTCGGGGAGAGACCGGGGAGATCGTCTACCGCGGTCCGCACGTGATGAGCGGCTACTGGAACAACCCCGAAGCGAACACCGCCGCCTTCGCCCACGCCTGGTTCCACAGCGGCGACATCGGGCACCTCGACGAGGAGGGGGTGGTCTGGTTCTCCGACCGACTCAAGGACATCGTGAAGACCGGCGGCGAGAACGTCTCCTCCGTCGAGGTGGAGCGGGTGCTGCTCAGCTCCCCGGAGATCACCGAGGTCGCGGTCATCGGCCTACCCGACGACAGATGGGGCGAGGCCGTGACAGCGGTCGTCGTCGCCGTCGACCCCGCCGTCGACACCAGCGCACTGTCGGATCGGTTGACCGCATTGTGCCGCGAGCAACTGGCGGGCTTCCAGGTCCCGAAGCGGATCGAGGTCCTGACCGGCTTGCCCAAGACGGCGACCGGCAAGATCCAGAAGCACGAGCTGAGGGAGCGTTTCCGTGGCTGATGAGGAGCTGGTCCGTGTCCGCCCCCACGGGCCGGTCGCGGAGGTCACCCTGGACTCCCCACACAATCGCAACGCTCTGTCGCGCGCCATGGTCGAACAGGTGCACGCGGCCTTGGCGCTGGTCACCGTGGACGAACGGACGCGAGTCGTCGTGCTGACGGGAACCGGCACCGTGTTCTGCTCCGGTGCCGACCTCAAGGAGCAGCGGACGGGCGCGGCGCCATCGGTGGTCGGCCTGCCGGACATCCTGACGTTGATCTACGAGAGCCCAGCGCCTGTCGTCGCGCGGGTCAACGGTGCTGCGCGCGCGGGCGGGCTGGGCCTGATCGCGGCGTGTGACCCCACGGTCGGACTGGTCGGCGCGACGTTCGGGTTCAGCGAGGTCCGCATCGGCGTCGCCCCGGCCGTGATCGCCGTAGCTTGCCTGCGCCGGATGGACCACCGCTCCGCCCGAGAACTGTTCCTGACCGGAGAGATCTTCGACGGGCTGCGCGCCCGCGACGTCGGCCTCCTGGATCGCGCGGTCCCCGACGACGAGCTGGACCTGACGGTCGACATGCTGGCCGGGCAGCTGAGCAAGGGTGCCCCCCAGGCGCTGGCCATCACCAAGCAGTTGCTGCGAGACCTCCCCGGTCCCGACCTGAAGGAGGACTTCCGGCGGATGGCTGCGGTCTCCGCCGAGAGGTTCGCCTCGGACGAGGCGAGGGAGGGCATCGCCGCACTGTTGGACAAGCGCCCGCCGGCGTGGCTCACTGCGGCGGACGCACCAAGCGAAGGAGGACGACTGTGACGCAGACCGATATCACCACACCCACCGGCGACCCGTGGCGCACACCCGAGCGGGTGGCGCTGCGACGGCTGGCGCGCGATTTCGTCGCCCGGGAGATCGCACCGCACGTGGACGAGTGGGAACAGTCCGGCGAGCTGCCGCGCGATCTGCACCGCAAGACCGCCGACGTCGGTCTCCTCGGCGTCGGGTTCGCCGAGGAGGTGGGCGGCAGCGGCGGCAACGCGATCGACTCCGCGATCATCACCGAGGAGATCCTGAACGGCGGCGGATCCACCGGTGTGTGTGCCTCGCTGTTCACCCAGGGCATCGCGCTTCCGCACATCGCCGCCAACGGCGGCCCCGAGTTGGTCGAGCGCTATGTCCGCCCCACGCTCGCCGGGGAGCTGATCGGATCGCTGGCGGTGTCCGAACCGAGCGGGGGTTCCGACGTCGCCAACCTTCGCACCCGGGCGGTCCTCGACGGAGACGCGTACGTCGTCAACGGTGCGAAGACCTTCATCACCAGCGGCATCCGCGCCGACTTCGTCACCGCCGCGGTGCGCACCGGCGGACCCGGCCACGCCGGGGTCTCCCTGCTGGTCATCGACAAGGCCACGCCCGGGTTCACCGTGTCCCGCCGGCTGGACAAGATGGGCTGGCGGTGCAGCGACACCGCCGAACTGTCCTTCTCCGACGTCCGGGTCCCGGCCGCGAACCTCGTCGGCGCGGAGAACTCCGGCTTCGTGCAGATCATGCAACAGTTCCAGAACGAGCGGATCGGCCTCGCCGTCCAGGCCTACGCCACCGCAGCCCGAGCCTTGGATCTGGCGGTCGGGTGGGCGCGGGACCGGGAGACGTTCGGACGGCCGCTGTCCTCGCGTCAGGTCATCCGGCACAAGCTCGCCGAGATGGCCCGCCAGGTCGACGTCGCGCGGTGCTACACCCGGGCGGTCGCGCAGCGGTACCTCGCCGGCGAGGATGTCGTCACCGAGGTGTCGATGGCGAAGAACACGGCGGTGTACGCGTGCGACTTCGTGGTGAACGAGGCCGTGCAGATCTTCGGCGGCATGGGCTACATGCGCGAGTCCGAGGTCGAGCGGCACTATCGGGACGCGCGGATCCTGGGCATCGGCGGTGGGACGAACGAGATCATGAACGAAGTCATCAGCAAGAGGATCGGTCTGTGACTGCCGAGCCGGCCCGCCCGTTTCGGGTCACCGGCACCGAGCAAAAGCGGGCGTGGGCGGAGAAGCTACTGCCCCCGGTGGAACAGGTGCAGCCTGGGCTGTGGTCGATCCCCGTCCCCATCCCCGTCAACCCGCTGCGCTACGTCCTGGTCTACTCGCTCGAGATGGACGACGGGGTGGCGCTCATCGACGCCGGGTGGGACACCGATGAGGCGTGGCAGGCCTTGACCGACGGGTTGGCGACGGCCGGGCACGCCATCGGCGACGTCCGCGGCGTGATGGTGACGCACATCCATCCCGACCACTACGGCCTGGCTGGACGGATCCGCGAGGCATCGGGTGCCTGGGTGGGACTCCACCCCGACGACGCGGCCCTGCTTCCCGCCCGGTACGGGGCGGGGATGACCGACCTGCTCGACGACATGGCCAGGCTGTTGCGGAAATGCGGGATACCCGACGACGAGTTGCAGACCCTGTCGCGCGCTTCGCTGCCGATCGCGGCCTACGTCCGCCAGACCGAGCCCGACCGCCTCATCCGAGACGGCGACCGGCTGCCGTTGCCCGGCTGGGATCTGCGAGCGGTCCACACGCCCGGCCACTCGCCCGGCCACCTGTGCTTCCACGAGCACCAGCGTCGCGTCCTCTTCTCCGGGGACCACGTCCTTCCCCGCATCACACCCAACATCGGGGTGCACGCGCAGTCGAGCGGCAACCCGCTTGCCGACTTCGTCGACTCCCTGGCACGTGTCGGCGGACTGGACCACGAGCTGGACGAGGTGCTGCCCGCGCACGAGTATCGCTTCGCCGGCCTCGCGGCGCGCGTGTCGGCGCTGCTGGGCCACCACGACGCTCGGCTGGAGGAGATTCACGCCGCCCTCGCCATGGCACCGACGGCATGGGAGCTCACCGCGGCGCTGACCTGGTCGCGGCCCTGGGCAGAGATCTCCGGTTTCATGCGCCGAGCGGCCATCGCGGAAACCCTGGCGCACCTGGTGCTGCTGGAGAGCAGGGGACGGGTGGCGCGGACCAGCGACACCCCGTGGCGCTGGGAGCAGCGCTGACGGGGCACTGTGTGCCGCTCACTCGTGGAGCGCCTCGGTGGCCGCGGCCGCTCGGTCTCCTCCTGGCCAGGCTTGCGGCGCGAGGCCGATCGCCCCGGCCCACAACCGCGTAAGGACGTCGACGGCCTCCGCCTCGTCCAACCCCTCGACCGGGTCCTGCCACAGGTGGGCGAAGGACTCGACCATGGCGCCCAGGGCGCTTGCCGTCGCACGCGGCGGCAGCATCGGATCCGCCAGCCCGAGCTCTTGCATGCGGATCAACCCTTCCATGCCGCAGCGGACGAAGGACTCGCGGATCTCCAGTCTCAGCCCCCGGAAGTCCTCCCGGACGTCTGCCTGGGAGTCCAGCACGCGCAAGATCCGAGAGTGACGGGTCACGGCTCTCAGGAAGGACCGGTTCGCCGCCTCGATGCGGGCGTACGACGCATCCGGCGGAAGGCGGGTCCCGATCGAGGTCGCGGTGAAGATCTCCTTCGCGACGCCGGTCACGATCTCGCGCAGCAACGCCTCCTTCGAGTCGAACCACGTGTAGAACGTCCCGTGGGAGACTCCGGCACCGTGGGCGATGGCATCGATGCCAACGGTGGAGAATCCGTGCTCTTCGAAGAGTTGGCGCCCAGCCTGCACGAGCGCCGATTTGGTGCGCCGGCCGCGGGCCATGGCTGGCAACGGTCCCGGCACGGTCGACGTCATCGTGTGTCCCCTCCATCCGACGCGTTCGCGCCCGCGTCCATCTTGACGCCGGCGTCAGGTTTGATCAAACTGCCAGTGACCATGGTCACCACAGGTGATCCTGATGAAAAGGACAACGCATGGACGAGGGTATCGGCAGCTGAATCTCCACGAGGGCCTTCGTGTCCGGCGACAGGATCGCGCTGGTCGACGGGGAACGGCGGATGACGTATGCGGAGCTCGACATCAGCACCAACCAGCTGGCCCGAGCGCTGCGATCCCTCGGGGTGCGGCAGGGCGACACGGTCGCCGGACTCCTGCTCAACAGCACGGCGTTCATCGAGACGATGCTGGCCACGGCCAAGCTGGGCGCCGTGTTCGTCCCCATGAACGTGCGCCTCGCGCCCGCCGAGGTGTCGTATCTTCTTGCGGATTCGGGATCTGACACGTTCGTGTACTCGGCTCCCCTCGCGTCAGTAGCCCGCTCGGCACTTGCCGGAGACGGCGTGCGGGTCCGGTCGCGACTCATCGTCGGCGGCGAACCAGTCGAGGGCGAGGTGCGCTACGAGCAGGTGCTGGCCGGAGGTGGTCCCCGATCCGTGGACACCGACGTCGATCGACGCGACCTGTCCTGCCTGATGTACACCTCAGGGACCACCGGGCGACCCAAGGGCGCGATACTGACCCACGACAACCACATGTGGAATGTCGTCAACAGCTTGTCCTTCGGACGCGGGCTGCGCGAGAGCGACGTCACCGTCACCGTTGCGCCGATGTTCCACATCGGAGGCTTGGGGATCCACACCCTGCCGCTGCTGTACGTAGGAGGAACCAACGTGGTTCTTCCTCGTTCGATCCGGTGCGGACCCTGGACGCCATGTCCAAGGAGCGAGCCACCGTGCAGTTCATGGTCCCGGCCATGTGGGCGGCTCTCATGTCGGTCCCCGGATTCGACGATGTCGACCTGTCGTCGCTGGACCTCGCCGTGTCGGGTGGAGCACCCTGTCCGCTCCCGGTGATCGACTTCTACCAAGGCAAGGGACTTCCCTTCCAGGAAGGCTTCGTGATGACCGAGACGTCGCCGGTCGTCTCGATCCTGGATGCCGACCACGTCAAGGAGAAGCCAGGCTCCATTGGCCGGGCGGTGTTCCACGTCCGGGCGCGGATCGTCGACGACGCTGACAGGGAGGCGGCCGTCGACGAGGTGGGGGAGCTCGTGCTTCGCGGGCCGAACGTGTTCGCGGGCTACTGGGGACTGCCCGAGGCGACCGCGGAGGCGTTCCGCGGCGGCTGGTTCCACACCGGCGACCTGGGCCGCATGGACGCGGAGGGCTTCATCACGTGGTCGATCGCAAGAAGGACATGATCATCACGGGCGGCGAGAACGTCTACCCGATCGAGGTCGAGCAGGTGCTCTACCGGCACCCCGCGGTGCGTGAGGTGGCCGTCGTCGGGGTCGCCGACGATCGGTGGGGCGAGACCCCCGTGGCCGTGGTCGCGCTGGAGGAAGGCGCCGAGGCAACGGCCGAGGAACTGGTCGCGCATACGCGGGACCGGCTCGCTCACTTCAAGTGCCCCACCCGGATCGAGTTCGTTCCCGAGCTGCCTCGCACGGCCACCGGCAAGGTGCTCAAGACAGTGCTGCGGCAGCAACACGGCGGAGGAGAGCGAGCAGTGGGTCGCTGACTCCCAAGCGACCGGCTTGCCTCGTCACCAGGTCGCCGAGAGACCGCCGTCGACGACGAGGGTCTGCCCGGTCATGAACGCCGATCCAGGACCGGACAGGAAGACGGCGGCAGCAGCCATGTCGGCGGGCACCCCCCAACGCCGGACGGGGGTACGCCGCACAACGCGCTGTTGGAACCGCTCGTCGGAGTGGAGGTCGCTGACGAGGTCTGTTTCCACCCAGCCCGGGCACAGGGTGTTGACGGTGACCCCGTCGCGCCCGAGCTCGGCCGCCAGTGAGCGGGTCATGGCGATCATGCCGCCCTTGCTCGCCGCATAGGCGCTGGAGTGGGTGTCGCCGACCAACCCCATGACGCTCGCCACGTTCACCACCCGACCCCAGCCACGCTCGGCCATCGCCGGAGCCAGTTCGCGGGTTAGCGCGAAGACAGCGGTGAGGTTGGTTCGGAGGGTGCGATCCCAGCTCTCGTCATCCACGTCGCTGAGGGCCTGGTTCCAGGATCCTCCTGCGTTGTTGATGAGGACGTCGATCGCCCCGGCCGAGGCACGCGCTTCACGGGCGAGGCTCGTCGGCCCGTCGGGGTCCTGCAGGTCGGCGGTGAGGACCACGGGGTCGTGCTCGAGCGCCGAGGCCACCTGGTCGAGTCGTTGCCGGTCCCGGCCCGCGAGGATCACTCGGGCGCCTGCAGCGTCGAGCGACTGGGCCATCGCCTCACCGATCCCACGCGTGGCTCCGGTGACAAGGGCGGTGCGGCCAGCGAGGCCGAACAACTGGTCGAGCGTCATGAATCAGAGCCTTTCGGGCTGCTAGCGGAAAATGTCGAGGATGCTTTCGCTGACGAGAGACAGAGCCTTCTTGTCCTCGGCCGCCGACCGCGAACGGAACCAGATCGGGACGAAGTTGATCGAACCGTGCATACAGTGCAGGGCGACCCGCGGATCGCGCGGGTGCAGTTGACCCGAAGCCACGCCATCCTCGACGACCGCGACGAAGATGTCTTCGTGGAGCCTGCGCCAGTGCCGCTGCTTCTCGCGCATCGACTCCGGCCAGTCCTGGTGCTGCAGAAACAGGCGCGCCATGTCGGGGTCGTCGTGGACGAAGATCTCCAACTGCTCGAGGATCAGGTCGCGCAACGCGTCCAGCGGGGTCGGCGCGGCGTCGGCGACGGCCGCGAGACGGGCGATGGTCTTCTCTGCGACCGCCTGGAAGCAGGCGCTGAAGAGGTCGTCCTTGCTCTCGAAGTAGTGGTACAGGGACGCCTTCGTAAGATCAACCTGGTCGGCGATCATCTCCAGGGACGTGTTGTGGTAGCCATGCTCGGCCACCACTTGGGCGGCGACGTTCAAGATCGCATCGATGCGCTGGTTGCGCTTGCGCGCGACTCGGCTCAACGGCGGCCGCCCGGCGTCGGGCTCGGTGGCTGGGTCGCTCATGGTGTCGCTCCTGGGGTGGACGAATCTCCCTCAGGGGACGCCGCTGTGGAGATCGCCGCAAAACGTACCGGGTGAGCGTATCTGCCACGAAATCCACTGCCGCGGATGAGTCCGCGACGCTCAAAGGGAGCACTGTCCAGCACGTCCTCCGGCCGTCGGACGATGGCCGCGGGCACGTCGACCTGCGTCGTTCGGGCAATGACCTCTGCGGCCGTGAGGCCGGCGAACAGTGTTTCCAATCTGCGCCGCAGGCGTTCATAGTCGCGTTGGCGCTCCGCGAAGGTGGAGCTGCGTTCGTCGGCGAGGTCGAACTCGTCACAGAACCGCTCCCAGAAGTGCTGCTCGTGGACGATCCCGAGCGCGACCCGGTGACCGTCGGCGGTGTCGAAGACGCCGTAGTGCGGAGTGGAACCGAACAGGTCCACCTCGCGAGCCGCGCGGGACAGCGCGACGGGGAACGTCCAGGAGGCCATCACGTCCGCGATGCTCACGTCGAGATGGGCGCCCGCGCCCGTGCCTGCGCGACCCACGAGAGCGGCGCTGATGGTCGTGGCCGCCATCAGCCCGGAGGCCAGGTCGGCGATGGGGAGTGGTGGCACGCTCGAGGAGGAGGGTCCGTCCTGCGCGAGCGTGCCGGCGTCGGCATGGTAGGTGAGGTCATGACCGGGCTTGTCGGCACGCTCGCCGACCTGGCCGTATCCAGAGATCGAGCAGTAGATCACTCCCGGGTTCGTCTGCGCCACCGCCTCGTAGCCCAGGCCCAGCCGGGCGAGAACTCCAGGTCGGAAGCCTTCGACCAAAACGTCGCAGTCACGTGCGAGATCGAGGACGCGGCGAAGGCCGGCGTCCGACTTGAGATCCACCTCCTCCACCTTCTTGCCGACGTTGACCTCGGTGTAGAGGGAGAGGAAGGCACGTGCCGGGTCGCCGCCGGGCGGCTCTATCCGGTGCACGTCGGCACCCATGTCGGCCAGCAGTCGGGTCGCGTACGGTCCCGGCAGCTGCAGGCTGAGGTCAAGGACCCGGATCCCGGTCAGCACCGGCAGCGCTGCCTGCCACATCAGTACGACCTCGGCAGGTGCAGCACCTGCTGCGCGATGTGGTTGAGCACCATCTCGCGGCTCACTGGCGCCGTCTTGTGCAGTCGCACGAAGCCCCAGAGGTCCGCCAGGCCGAACTCTGTGGACAGGCCGTGGCCGCCGTGCACCTGGATCGCGCGGTCCAATGCCTCCCCAGCGGCATCCGCCGCGGCGAACTTCGCGCTGTTCGCGGCGACCCCCGATTCTCGTGGGTCCATGCCTGCGTCGACCAGCCAAGCCGCCCTCTGGGTCATCAGCCACGCCAGGTCGCGGTGGATCGAGGCCTCCGCGAGCGGGTGCGCCACCCCCTGGTGTGCACCGATGGGCACCCCCCACACCACCCGCTCCTGCGCATAGCGGGCGGCCTTGTCCAGCGCGTAACGAGCCAGTCCGCAGGCGTGGGCGGCTGTCATGATGCGCTCGGGGTTGAGCCCGACGAAGATCTGCCGCAGCCCCTCGCCCTCCTCGCCCAGCAAGCGGTCGGCGGGCAACCGCACGTCCTCGAAGGTGAGAGTGAACTGCTTCTCCGGGGCGTTGACCTGCATCGGGATCGGGTGCATGCTCAGCCCCGCCGCGTCCGTGGGTACGACGAAGAGGCTCAACCGTCCGCGGCCGGAGTCGGTGCGCCCCGTGCGGGCCACGACCAGGATCTCATGGCTCTCGTCCACGCCTGAGATGTAGTGCTTGGTGCCGTTGAGCACCCACTCCTCACCTTCACGGCTGGCCCGGGTGGCGAGCTGGTGGCTGTTGCTCCCGGCTTCGGGTTCGGTGATCGCGAAGGCCATCTTGGCAGACCCCGAGCACAGGTCGGGCAGCCAACGCTGCTTCTGCTCGGAGGTGCCGTAGGCGGAGATCACCGTGCCGCAGATCGCGGGCGACACGACCAGCAGCAGCAGCGGACAGCCGTGAGCGGCCAGTTCCTCGCCGACGATCGCCAGCTCGCTGATCCCCAGCCCGCCGCCGCCGTACTCCTCGGGGAGGTTCACCCCGACGAACCCGGCTTCTGCGACCTCGTTCCACAGCTCCTCACTGCGCGACCCCTCGGCGGCCGTGCGCTGGTAGTAGGCATGGCCGTACTTCTCAGCGATGGCGCGCACCGAAGCGCGAATGTCGTGGTGGAGTTCGGATTCGGCGAAGTCCATCATGACCCTCCTGAAGGGGTGTCCGGGGCTGCCTGGCCGAACGCAGGCCGCAGCGAGGCGGCGAGGTCCTCCGGGCTACGCGCCATATAGGGCTCGCCCAGCTGCAGGTTCAGCGCACCGATGTCGTTCGCGTGCAGTGCGGGGGAGAAGGACAGCCGTGGTGTGAGTACGGCGTGCAGCCGCCCGCCGTCGGCGGCATCCAGGGTGGCCGGGAAGAAGGACATGTTGAAGCTCGAGATGCCGGTCTCCCCGAGTGCACTCAGCAGCCGGGCGGTGACCGTGGAGAAGTCGGCCAAGGCCGCGTCGTCGAGGGTGTCGAGCACCTGATGGTCAGAGAAGACGATGCGCACGTCCGACAGCGCCGAGAGTGAGACGAAGTCGGTCAGCACCGTCAGGTGCTCGCTGTCGTACACCCAGCGCTCACCCAGGGCACGCTCGGTCTCGACCAGGTCGTCGAAGTAGGGGCGTCCCCAACGCTCGAAGTACTCCCGCTGCGCGCGAATCCGCCTCTTGACGTTCTCTCCCGGCTCGTCGGTGACGATCACCTGCAGATGGGGATGGATCTGCGTCGACGCGGCGGGCGGCATGTAGTTCCAGCTCAGCAGTGTGAACGGCAGGTCGTTCCCGGCCTCGCGCACCGCCTTCGCATAGTCGCCGGCAAGACTGATGGCGTTGCGCAGGACGTCAGGGCACCACGCATCGATCGCGACGAAGTGCTGGGCGCAGATCACCGTCACCGCGCTGAAGGCGTCGTAGGGGGACAGGTTCGGCACCAGGGTCGCTTCCCCCCGGCTCAGACGTCCCTCGGCGAAGACATCGGGAGGGAGTTGCGGGGTCACGACCTCCAGGCGCTCGGGACAGAAGGGGCAGACCTCGCGGGTCGTCTCGGCAAGCTCTGCGAAGTCCTCCGGTTGAGGTCGGAATCCCACGAAGTGGGCGAGCCGACCGGTGGTGCCCAGCAACGGGTCACGCCGGATCTCGCTGGTGATCTGGGCAGGCGCCCAGTTCTGGGAGGGGTCGAGGTACCGGGTGGTGCGGGGGGAGCGCTCGAAGGCGATCCCGTGGGCGCCCGCTCGGGCCGCGTCGCTCATCGGTCACCGCCCCAGGAGGTGCACGGCGGCCGCGGCGACGTCCCCGCCCAGCCACCCGCCGGCGTTCTCGGTGATCCCGATCCGGGCGCCCTCGACCTGACGCCCGCCGGCGCGACCCCTGAGCTGGTCGGCCACCTCGACCACCTGTGCCACGCCGGTGGCACCCACCGGGTGGCCCTTGCAGACCAGGCCTCCGCTGGGATTCGTCGGCAGGTCGCCTCCCACGCTCAGCCGCCCCTTCCGCACCGCGAAGACGCCCTCGCCGGGTGCGAGCAGACCGAGCTCCTCCAGCGCGATGAGCTCGGCGGGCGCGGTGGCGTCGTGCACCTCGGCCAGATGCACGTCGCCGGGTGAGACCCCCGACTGGTCGAAGGCCAACCGCGCCGCATGGGCGACGGCCGGCTCGGAGTGCCGTCCTCGACCGGAGACCAGGCTGGAGGCAAGCAGCCGCACCGTCGTGGCCTCGGGCGCGGGCTCGACGGTGAGGATGAGGGCCGCCGCGCCGTTGCCGATGGGTGAGCACATCGGCAGGGTGAGGGGGTCATTGATCAGCCGGGAGTCGAGGACCTCCTCGACGGTGATGGCGGCCGTGAACTGGGCGACCGGGTTGTGGGAGGCGTGACGCCGGTTCTTCACGACCAGCGCGGCGAAATCCTCGGGGGTGGCCCCGTGCTCCTCCATGTAGTCACGCGCCAGCTGCGCGTAGATGTCCATGAACAGAGAGCCGCTGCCTCGGACGTCGGGGGATTCCTCCTCCAGCCGCTCTTGGTCCACCGCTGCGGCCAAGGCGATCATCGGGCGCTGTTTGTCCTCACTGGCCATCTTCTCCGCTCCGACGACCAGCACGGTGCCGGCCCGACCGGCGCGGAGCGCCGTGTCCGCGAGGTGGAGCGCAGTGGAGCCGCTTGCGCAGGCGTTCTCGCAGTTGACGATGGGCACACCACGCAGATCGAACTGGCGCAGAAGTACTTGACCGCGGATCATCTCCTGGCCGGTGAGCAGGCCGCTCGCGGCGTTGCCCATATAGACGGCGTCGATCTGATCAAGTCCGACGGCGGCATCCGCGAGTGCAGCGCGTACGGCGTGCTCGACCTGTTTGGCGGATCGAGTGGCGGGGGCGCGGTCGAAGACTGCGATGCCCGTGCCCGCGACGAACGTGTCGGTCATTGCGCGGCCCCCCAACGCTCGATGAGCGTCGCGTTGGCCTGGCCGCCGCCTTCGCACATGGTCTGCAGTCCATAGCGACCGCCGCGCTCCTCGAGCACCGACATCAGACTGATCATCAGACGCGCGCCCGACCCGCCGAGGGGATGCCCCAGGGCCATCGCCCCGCCATGCACGTTGACGTGCTCGTCGTACCACTGTTCGGAGATGTTCAGCTCGTCGCGCCAGGCCAGAACGACGCTTGCGAACGCCTCGTTGATCTCGACCGCGTCGAGGTCGTCCACGACAAGATCGACTCGATCGAGGGCCTTGCGCGTGGCCGGTGCCGGCGCCGTCAGCATCATCACCGGGTCGTCGCCGGCAAGCGCCATCGAGACCACCCGCGCCCGGGGCGTGATGCCCAGCTCCCGCGCGCGGTCCCCGCTCATCAGCAGCAGCGCCGCAGCGCCGTCGGTGATCTGGGAGGAGGTCGCCGCGGTGATCACGCCGTCCTCTCTGAAGACCGGCTTCAGCGAGGCGATGCGGTCAGGGTCGGGTTCGCGGATCCCCTCGTCGTGGTCCACCAGTGTCTCGCCCACCTGGACGGGGGCGATCTCGCGCGCGAAGACTCCTGCGTCCCGTGCCGCGATGGCGGTGCGGTGGGAGCGTACGGCCAGCGTGTCCAGGTCTGAGCGGGAGAATCCCCACTTCTCCGCGATCAGCTCGGCCGACTCGCCCTGCGAGACCAAGGAATGCGCTGCCAGTAGCCGGTCGCTGTAGGGAGAGCCCAGGAAGGTGGCAGCTGAGCCGATCGGAATCCGGCTCATCGACTCCACGCCGCACGCGATGGCGACGTCATAGGTGCCCGAGGCGATCCCTTGGGCGGCGAAGTGAAGCGCCTGCTGGCTCGAGCCGCACTGGCGATCGACGGTGACCGCTGGCACCGATACGGGAAGCCCCGCCGCCAGCCACGCGTTGCGAGTGACGTTGGTGGACTGTTCGCCGACCTGCCCTACGCAGCCGCCGATCACGTCGTCAACCGTCGCCGCGTCGATCCGGGTGCGGTCGACGATCGCGCTGAGCACGTGCGCCAGGAGGTCGACCGCATGAACGTCGGCCAAACCGCCTCCCCGCCTGCCCATGGGGCTGCGGACACCATCGACGATCACGACCTCGTTCATCAGGTTGCTCCTTCACTCTGCGCCTCTCTCTCGTGGCGCTCCGGCCGGTTGTGCGAGACTCTACAATCATTCGACCGATAAGTCGATATCCGTCTGCATGGATGGGAGAGTGGGCATGGTGAGTACTGACAGCGGGGTGGTGACCCCGCGACGAGCGGCAAGTGTGGTCGTCGTCCGCGACGGAACCGATGGGGTGGAGGTGTTGCTGCTGCGCAGGACGGCGAAGGCGGCGTTCGCGCCGGACCGGTTCGTCTTCCCGGGTGGGAGTGTCGACGACAGCGACCAGCGCCTCCCCCTGACAGGTCCGCAGCAGGTCGCCGGTGTCATCGACGACGCCTTCGTCGCGGGGGTGCGGGAAACCTGCGAGGAGGCGCTGATCCTGCTGGCCATCGACGGCGCGGGCGCCCCCGCGAGTGGCGAGCACGCGCGTGCCGTTCGAGCCGCGCTGGCGAGTGGAGCGTCGCTCGCCGAGGCATTCGACCAGAGGGCGCTCCGTCTTGATCCCGGATCCCTCGCCTTCCACGACCGGTGGATCACTCCCGAGGGCGCACCGCGCCGGTTCGACACCTACTTCTACTACGCCGCCAGTCCACCCGGACAGATCTCGGAGCACGACCAGGGCGAGGCCGTCGACTCCGTCTGGGTCCGCCCGGCCGAGGTCCTGCACAGCGAGGAGTGGACGCCGCGCCTGCTGCCGCCGACTCGCTATCACCTGTCCCTGTGCGAGCAGCACGCGGACGCGGCGGCGGTCCTCGCCGCGGCGCGAGCACACGCGGTCCGCGAGCCCGTCCGCGCACGACTGGTCTCCGACGGGGCCGGAGGCACCGCGGTGGTGGTGCGGCCAGGTGCGGCGCCGGTGCCACTGGGAGCGCTGCCTTGGCGAGAACTCGGGACGAACGGCCGCTGAGCGTAGACAACTCGACCGTTAGGACATAAACTATCTCTTCGGTTGAACATTTACCAATCAATAGAGTACGTCAGAGAGGAACGCGCATGCGTGAGGTGGCCATCGCCGGAGTCGGGTACACACCGCTGTCCCGCAACTCGGGCCGCACCGTCTTGTCGTTGGCTGCCGAAGCCACCCGGAACGCGCTGGCTGACGCCGGCATGTCCAAGGACGACGTAGACGGCGTGGCGAGTTTCTCGGTGCTCAACGACTCAGTGAGTTGCGAGGCGGTCGCCACTGCGCTGGCGCTGCCGCGACTGCGCTATGTGCTGGACTTCCAGCAGGGCGGTCAGTCACCGAGCATCATCACCCATCAGGCCGCCACCGCCGTGGCGACCGGACAGGCGGAGGCGGTCCTGGTCTTCCGCGCACTCAACGGCCGCTCCGGAATCCGGGTCGGCAGCGGCGCCTTCGCCGGAGGCGCCGCGCAGTTCCGCTACCCCATCGGTTACAACGCCTACCTGATGTACATCGCCATGTGGGCACGTCGTTACATGCACGAGGTCGGCGCGACCGAGGCGGATCTGGCGGCGGTAGCCATCGCCCAGCGCGCCTACGCGGAGTTGAACGACCGTGCGATCCTGCGCAAGCCCCTCGACATGGACGCCTACCTCAACAGCCCGTGGATTGCCGACCCGTTCCGTGCCGCCGACTGCACCACCGAGGTCGACGGGGCGTGCGCGCTCCTCGTGACCACACTCGACCGTGCCCGCGACCTCGCCCACCCCCCGGTCCGGGTCGCCTCGGGTGCGTATGCGGCCGGACCTCGTCCCGGCCTCGACATCGGCGACCAGCTGCTGACCGACGACTTCACCCACAACTACGGCTACCTGTTGCGCGACGAGTTGTTCGGTCGAGCGGGAATAGGTCCGGGAGACGTCGACGTCGCCGAGATCTATGACTGCTTCACCAGCACGGTGCTGATGACCATCGAGGGGCTCGGTCTCGCGGAGCGTGGGGGAGCGGGCGAGTTCATCCGCTCGGGCGCGACAGCGATCGACGGCTCACTGCCGATGAACACCCACGGCGGGTTGCTCGCCGAGGGATACCTGCACGGCATGAACACGATCACCGAGGCCGTGCTTCAGGTGCAGGGCCGATGTGGCGAGCGCCAGGCGCCTCGTCACGAGGTTGCCGTGGTCACCTCCGGCGCCCTCAACGACGGATCGGCTCTGATCCTCACTGCCGACCGCTAGACCTCTGACTTCTCTAGGAGCCGAAATGTCTGTTCTCCCTACCCGTTACACCGAGCTCGTGGGCATCGAGCACCCGATCATCCAAGAGGGGATGGGCCCCTTCAAGACCGTGGCCCTGGCTGCGGCTGTGAGCAACGCCGGCGGTATGGGCACCATCAGCATGCCGGGCATGTCGCAGGAACCGAGCGAGGGCGCAGCGATCATGCGTAGCCACATCTCCGCGTGCGCCGAGCTCACCGACAAGCCGTTCGCGGTCAATGTCCCTGTCGGCGCTGACGATAATGGCAAGGTCCTGCCGATCACGGAGGCCTACATCAACGCCGTGATCGCGGCCCGTGAAGCCGACAGCAAGGTGGGTCAGCAGTTGAAGGTGCTCACCACGAGCGCCGGTTTCCCGGGGGCTTTCGCATCGCGGATCAAGGACGCGGGCCTGATCCATCAGCACAAGGTGGGCAGCACGCGCCAGGCGATCAAGGCCGAGGAAGCAGGGGCCGATGTCATCATCGCCTCTGGATACGAGATGGGCGGCCATACGCACCACTCTCCCGTGCACACCTTCGTGTTGCTGCCGAACGTCACGGCGGCGGTGTCGGTGCCCGTCCTCCTGTCGGGCGGTGCCCGTGACGGGCGCACCCTGGCCGCCGCACTGGCCCTCGGTGCGTCGGGCGTCGCCATGGGCACGCGGTTCATCGCCTCCGCCGACAACACCGATTGGCACCCGTCGGTCGCGCAGTTCATCGTCGACGCGCGAGAGGGCGACGACGTCGTGTTCCCTGGCGTGTACGGTCCGGCGCGCGGCCTTCGCACCGCCGCCACTGACCGCTTGCTGGAGATCGTCGCCAACGGAGAGATGACGATCGACGAGCTGACCGAGTGGAAGGACCACGCGCTGCAGCTCGCCCAGTCCACCGGCGACTTCGAGAAGGGCCTGGTCGCGGCCGGACAGGTCGCGAGCGGGATCCATGACGTCGTCGACGCGGCCACCTTCGTCCCGCAGATGGCGCGCGAGGCCAGCGAAGTCCTCCAGGAACTCGTGCGCGGCCTCGTGCCCACCAGCACCGTCGGAGTATGACGGTTCTCCGTGGCAGACACATCGGTGCCGACTCCGTCCCCAGGGCGCAGCAGAGGCCTGGTGCTGCTCGGGGGCGACCTGGACCTGGTCCAGGACGTGACCCGTCGCGCCGAGGCCGCCGGCTTCGACTCGGTCTGGACGACCGAGTTCTACGAGCGCACGGCGATCGTATCCCTGGCGGCCATGTCGATGGTCTCCTCTCGTGTGGTCCTCGGCAGCGCGATCGCCTACGCGGTCGGGCGCTCGCCGCTCGTGCTGTCCGCCGAAGCGCGTGATCTCGATGAGCTCAGCCGGGGGCGCCTGATCCTGGGTCTGGGGACCGGCACGCGCACGATGCAGCGCGATTGGCACGGCAGCGATCCGACGGCTCCGGCGCGGAGGGTGGAGGAGCTGGTTCCGCTGCTGCGCCGACTGTGGTCGATGGACGACACCGGCGTGTCACACGACGGGGACTTCTATCATCTGGCCCTGACCCCCACTGCGGCGGTGCGCCCGCCCTTGCGAGCCGACATTCCCGTCTACCTTGCCGGCGTCAACCCGCGGATGGTCCGGGCAGCCGGGTCTGTTGCCGACGGTCTGGTCGGGCATCCGATCTTCAGTCGCCGCTACGTGGAGGACGTCGTGCGTCCGGCCCTCGACGACGGCGCAGCTCGCGCTGACCGAAGCCGCTCGGTGCCCATCGCGGGCTACGTCATCTGCAGCATCAACGAGGATCCCGACGTGGCGCTGCGTTGGGCGAAGGCGCAGATCGGCTTCTACGCCGTCGTGCGCACCTATCTGCCCGCGTTCGCCGTGCACGGCCTCGAGTCGATGGCGGCGGATGCTCGCGCAGCGTGGTCGCGACGCGACATCGACGCCATGATCGCCGCCGTTCCCGACGACGTAGTGGAGTTGTTCGCGGTGGCCGGCACCCCGGACGAGGTCCCCCAGCAGCTGCACGAGCGGTTCGACGGACTGTACGAGCAGACGTTGCTCTACTCCCCGAGTTTCGGTTTGGATGCGGCGCAGCTCCAGGGCAACGTCGAAGCCATCATGGAACTCCTCGCCCCCGGAGGGGCGGCGTGACAGTGGTGGGGCTCGCCGGCTGGGCGGTCGCGGCGTGCGGAAGTGGGCCGGAGCGTCTCGACGTGCCGCTCGGAGTCCACCTCGCGGCGCGGGCCGCCCTGAACCACGCAGGTCTGAGCAGAGCCGACGTCACCGGCGTGGTGCTCGCCGGCTCCGACGCCTGGGACGGCCGGCTGATCTCGTCGATGCACATGGCCGGGCCGGCGGGGGGTTATCTCAGAGACGAGACGAAGGTCGTCGACGATCCGAGCGTCGCACTCGCCTCGGCGGTGTGGCGCGTCTCATCGGGAGCCGACCGAGCGGTACTCGTCGTCTCTTGGCACAGCCCCGCAGAGTCCGATCCCCTCAATGCCGTCTCGCCCGACCCCGAGCCGGTGTTCTCCAGACCCGTCGGCGCGCACCCGCTGGCGGCCGAGGCCCTGGCGGTCACTCGCTGGCTGGAAGCCCACGGACTCAGCGCCGACCGCTTCGACTCCCTCACGGCGTTCCTGGCCCCCGACAAAGCCGACGACGACCGGCTCTGGTTCACCCCGCTCAGGGCGGCGCACGTCGCCCCCGTCGACGGGGCCGCAGTGGCGGTGCTGGTCTCGGCTGACGGGGCGCGCGTGGAGATCAAGGCTGTCGACTTCGCCACCGACAGCGCGCTGCCTCTCGAGCAGCATCCAGACCCGGTGGGCAGGCTGCGGCAGCGGATACTGGCGCGCACCGGTAGTGACCCCGCCCATGCCGAGGTCATCGAGACCACCGACCGGACGGTGTTCCGTCTGGTGATGGCCGCCAGCGCGCTCGGTCTGGGGCAGCCGAGCGAGGTCGCCGACGCCGTCATCGAGGGCGGGTTGCCGCACCTGCAGCCCTCAGGCGGGCTGTTCCGCCGCAACGCCGGTTATGCTGCCGGACTCGAACGGATCGTGTGCGCCGCCGAGGCAGTCGAGCGCGGGGCTGTGAGCGCACTTGCGCACTGTTCGTACGGTCGGGCCGGACAGGGGCACTCGCTCACCGTGCTGGCGGCGCCGTTATGAGCCTCACCAGACCCGGCGTCGTGGGCGTCGGAATGACGCCGATGCGCACTCGCCGACCCGACACCGACCTCTTCGGACTCATTCGTGATGCCTCCGTCGCTGCCTTGGTCGACGCAGATGTGAGCATGGCCGACGTCGATCTGGTGGTGCTCTCGCAAGGCCCGGACGCCCTGTACGGCATCGGACATCCCGAGCAGGAGCTCGTCGACGTGCTTGCCGCTCGCGGGAAGCGAGTGGTGAGGGTGCAGACCGGTGGAGCCACTGGCACGTCTGCGGTGCAGATGGCCTGGTGGGCCATCGCTGCCGGAGAGTCCCAATGCGCTCTGGTGGTCGGGGCCGACAAGATGGGCGACTCCCAACAGTCGGCACAGCATGTCCTCAACCTCATCTGGGATCCGGCCTACGAGGCCCGCCTGCCGTTGAACACAATTTCGATGTCCGCGCTACAGGCCCAGCGTTATCTCCATCGCCATAGCATCGGCTTGCGCCGTGGAGAGGAGGCATGGGCACAGGTCGCCTCGAGGTTGCGAAACAACGGAGCACTCAACTCCTTAGCGCAGCTGCGGAAGCCCGTCACCCCCGACGAGGTGCTCTCCAGCCCACTGCTGTTCGCACCGATCCGGCGCGACATGGCCTGTCCCCAGACCTCGGGCGGCGCCGCCGTGGTGATGGTTTCGGCCGAGTGCGCAGCCACGATGGCCCGACCGGTGGCGTGGATCGACGGTTTCGCGGCCCGCTCCAACACCTATTTCCTGGGCGACAAGATGGGTGCCGCCGGGGACAACGATCACGGCTCGTTCCTCGAGCTCTCGCGTGCCGCGGCGGACGCCTACGCCCAAGCGGGCATCACCGACCCGGCTCGTCAGATCGACGTCGCGGAGCCTTACATCCCCTTCGCCACGATGGAGCCGATCGCCGTCGAGGCGCTCGGGTTCTCGGAACCGGGCCAGGGCATCGCCGATGCGGAGAAGGGCCGGTTCGATCGCGGCGGCGAGATCCCTGTGTGCCCCTCGGGCGGCGTGCTCTGCGCGGCTCCCATCAGTGTCAGCGCCCTCGTACGGTTCGCCGAAGGGGCGCTCCAGGTCCGCGGGCGCGCCGGGGATCATCAGGTTGACGGGTGTCGCACCGCCGTTGTGACCGGTGCTGGCGGCTCGATCCAGTTCGCGGGCGTAGCCGTACTTCGAGGGGAGGACTCGTGACCCGGGTAGGACAGGTACTCATCGATCGTGTCGGTGGCGTCGTGCATGCGCGGCTGGACCGGCCCGACGTGCGCAACTGCATCGACTTCGGCATCATCGAGGGGCTCGAGCGCGCAGTCGAGATGGCGCGTGCAGACGCGTCGGTGCTGGTCGTTCGTGGATCCGGCGGGCACTTCTGCGCAGGCGCCGACCTCGACCTCGTGCGTGGCCTGATCGGCGACCAGAAGGGACTGGAGGCCTACGTGACACGGCTGAGCGAGGTCCTCGATGCGATCGAAGCGGGCCCGTTCGCGAGTCTGGCGGCCGTCGAAGGGTACGCGGTCGCCGGCGGCTGCGAGATGCTGCTGGCGTGCGACGTGGTGTTCGCGTCCACCGAAGCCCGCATCGGGGACCGGCACCTGGAGCACGCTCTTCTGCCCGGTGCCGGCGGCTCGGTCCGGCTGGTCCGTGCCCTGCCTCGGGCTTACGCCCGTTGGCTCCTGCAGAGCGGGGAGATGATCTCGGGCGACCAGGCTCGAGCATGGGGCCTGGCCGCGCTGGCGGTGCCGCCGGAAGAATTCGAGTCCGAGCTCGACCGCGTCGTCAACCGGCTCGCTTCACGGGACAGGGTCGCGATGACCGCGGTCCGGGAGATGGCCCGCTGTGCCGAGGACGAGCCGCCACCAGTCGCCATGTCGCGTGAACGAGAGCTCTTTCTCGACCACATCACCACGAGTCCGAACGTCCGCGAGCAACTCGATGGCTTCGTGAAGAGGAGCTGACCATGAGCGACGCCCTGACCAGTCATGTGGTGATCCCGGGGGCCTGGCACCTCGATTTCCGGCACGCGGCGGGACCGGCGGCGAGCCGGTTCCTCACCACCGTGCGGGATCGTGGCGTGCTGACGGCGTCACCGTGTCCTTCCTGCGGCCGGATCCGAGTGCCTCCCCGTGATTTCTGCGAGGAATGCTTCGTCCCCACCTCCGACGACTGGCCGGACGTGGGGCCTCGCGCCGTCATCGAGGCCGCGACCATCGGGTACACGAGTTTCCCGGGCTATCCCGAGCCGCCGTACGCCCTGGTCTACGCGCGCCCCGAAGGCGCGGACACAGCCATCGGAAACCTGCTCCAGGGGATAGATCTGAGTGACTACCACGTGGCGCTGGATCGGATGCACATCGGTGCCGCCGTCACTGCCGTGTTCGGGGACGAGCGCTCCGGGCTCGTCACCGACTTCCATTGGGCCCTAGCCGACTGATTCATGAAGGAGTGACCATGCCCGACAGTTCACAGCAGGGGATCGAGCTCGACGTCCCCTGGTGCTTCACCGACGACCACCGCTCGTGGCGAACCGTGCTGCGCGACTTCACCACCAGCGTGCTCGCGCCCACCGTCGCGCAGCGGACCATCGACGCTGTGTTCGACGAATCGATCGTCGACGGGTTGGGGGAGTTGGGCGTCTTCGGGCTACGCGTGAGCGAGGAGTACGGCGGCTCCGGTTCCGACATCACCTCGTTCTGCCTCGCCGTCGAGGAGATCTCTCGGGTCGACGGAGGGGTCGGTGCCAGCGCGCACGTGCAAGGCATCGCCTGCGCACTGTTCGAACGGCTCGCCAACGACGACCAGAAGAAGGACATCCTTCCCCGGGCGGCGCGTGGGGAGATCTTCATCTCCTTCGGTCTCACCGAGCCCAGCGGTGGCTCCGACGCCGGCAACATCCGTACCGCCGCCGTGAGGGACGGCGACGGGTGGCGCCTGAACGGATCGAAGGCCTTCATCACCAACCCGGGCACGCCGCGATCGAAGTACGTGATCCTCTTCGCCGCAACCGGTCCCGGCCGGCCCGGTCGCCCCGAGGTGTCGGCCTTCCTGGTCCCTCTGGATGCGCCGGGCGTCGAGGTCGGTCCCGCCTACGACAAGATCGGTTGGCGTACCTCCGACACGCACCCGCTGTACTTCGACGACGTCCGCCTGGGGCCAGACGCCCTCCTGGGCGAGGCCGGTCGCGGATACCGAGAGGCGCTCGGCTTCCTCACCTGGGCCCGACTTCCGATCGCGTCGGCCTCGGTCGGTATCGCCCAGGGGTGCCTCGACGCCACGCTCGAATTCGTCAAGACGCGCGAATCGTTCAACCAGCGACTCGGCGACCACCAGGCCGTCGGATTCAAGGTCGCTCGGATGGCTGCGGCAACCGCAGCTGCCCGGTCGATCACCTACGACGCCTGTTGGAAGATGGACCACGGCCACGCCTACGAGCAGGAGGCGGCGATGTGCAAGATGGTCGCCTCCGAGATCTGCAACAAGGTGGCCTACGACGCCACGCAGCTACATGGTGGAGCGGGTTTCATGATGGATTCGACGGTGACGCGACTCTATGGAGACGCCCGGGTGATGACGATCGGTGAAGGTGCATCCGAGGTCCAGCAGATGCTGATCGGTCGAAGCCTCGGCCTCAAGGTGTAGTGGGTGACCCGTGCCGGGGCGCCGGCACCGGTGATCCGCGACAGCGGCCGGCGGCCCGAACGGGCCGCCGGCCGCCGCACCAAGAGGGTCGTTCGCCTCAGTCCAGGCGCAGGCGTCGCAGCGCACCGCCGGGATCCACCCGTTCGCGGAGCATGGTGAGTTCCTCGTCGGTCGGCGACGGCGTCAGGGGAACCTCGCCGGGTGTCGACGACGGCAGGTCGAACCCGGTGCGTTCACGGACCTCGTCGGGGGTGTGCCCAGGATGCACCGACTTGAGCCGGAGCGTGTCGTCATCGCCGAAGTCCAAGACCGCCAGCGGAGTCACCACCAGTTGGGGGCCGTCGGAATGCGGGTCGCAGAACTCTCGACGCGCAGCCGTGCGCCCGGGTGCGCTGACATGGTCCACCTCGTCGACGAAGATCCGCGCGTCGTGGCGCTGCACGAAGATCATGGTGCGCGTGAAGTAGGCCGCGAAGACCAACCCGACCGTTCCTGGACCGCGGACCCGTAGCTTCGGGTAGTCGCGTCCGATACCGACCATGTTCACGTTCCCATGGCGGTCGACCTGCATGCCGCCGAAGATCCCCACGGTGGGCGCCTTGCGCCATCCACCGAGCTCGAAGTCGACGATGTCCTCGAGCCGAAAGGAGTGCTCCGCGCTGTCGAGGGTCACCGGGTCGGCAGTCGACTTCACCAGTGGCGCCGCCGAGTTGATCGCACCGCCGCCGCCGCTGAGCCAGTTGAGGTCGGGGGCGTGCATCAGGCGGGCGAGCTGGAAGGCCGCCATCGGAATCTGCGAGTTGGCGCCACAGGCACCCCACTCCTCGTTGCGCAAACCGCGCGCCAAGGTGACGGCCATCAGCTCGCTGGTCGTACACGTCTCGGTCATGCCTGGCTCCTGTCCGCGCGCGGCTGGTGGTCGACACGCAGGGTGCCGACGAGGCGCTCCACTCCCACGCGTTCCAAGTACTGGTGGTGATCCTGTGGTTCGCTCACGTAGCGCGCCATCCACTGTTCCGGCGAGCGCACGTAGTCCTCAAGCATCCGCTCGTCGCGCCCGTAGTGACCCGCCGAGGAGGTGGGATGCGCAGCAAACGGGAGAGCGACCACGGCGGAGACCATGAAGCTCGGAACGGTGACCTCCTTGTGCCGGCCGGACGCGGCGTAGTCGTCGGGCACGATCTCGTCCGTGACGACGATCGCGGTCCTCGACGCCCGCAGGATCAGGTCGTCCTGATAGATCGGACCGTCGAAGAAGACGTTGCCGAAGCGGTCGCAGCGCGGAGCGTGCACGATGCCGACGTCCGGTCGCATGGCAGGAATGGCGACGTGCTCGTTGCCGGAGTACGGGTCCACCACGGTGCGGAAGAGCTCCGGTGACAACGAGCGCGTGCCGGTGGCCTCGTGGCCGCGCGGTAGTGGCATGAAGGGGAGGTTCGCCGACGCCGCCTTGAGCCCATAGATCGTGAACGGCTCGTCGACGTCGTGCACGACGATCGTGGAGCTCTCGGCGGCTGCGCGGAACGCGGGCGCCAGCCCGAAGTCCTCCAGCCCGACGTATGCCGTGTAGACCTCGGCGACGGTCCCGGCGGCGATGAGGACCTCCACGGGGAGCCCCGCCGACACGTTCGGCAGCAGCCGGAGGTTGCGCCGTCCGGCGCGGGCGAGCTCGCGGATGATCGGCATGGGCGCCGCGTGCGCGTGGATGCCGCCGATCGCCACCAGGTCACCGTCACTCACCAGGTCTGCCGCGGAAGCGACGTCGATCACCTTGCTGCGTCGGTTCATGCCATCTCCTCAGTTGTCACGGCCGGCTCGAACCGTGCGCGGACCCGCGCGGCCACCTCCATGATCCGGGCCATCTGGTCTTCCAGGTCGCTTCCGGCGATCCGACAGATCACGTGGGTGACGCCAGCCTCGACGAAGGCGGCGATCTCGTCCGCGCACTGATCGGCGTTGCCGGCTATGCAGTAGCGGCGCATGGGCTCGGGGTCTATGGCGTAGACGTCGCCGATGAAGGCGCTGGCCTCGCGCCACGCGCGGTCGGCATCGTCGTCCACGCGGATGTAGACGTGCAGGCCGGGGGTCAACTCTTCCGGCGCGCGGCCGGCGTCAGCCGCCAGCGAGCCCAGTGCCGACCACCGCTCGGCGTAGCGCTCCGGCGTCACGAAAGCCCCCAGCCAGCCGTCGCCGAACCGAGCCGTGCGCGCGAGTGCGGCGTCCGCTCGTCCGCCGTGCCACAGCGGGATCCGGCTCTGCACCGGAGGGGGCTGGAGGCCATGCGGGTTGTCAGCGAGCCACATCTCGCGCAGCGACCTCATCAGTTCGGTGGTCCTGCGGCCACGCTCTTCCAACGGTACGCCGGCCAGCTCGAACTCCGCTCGATTCTCTCCGCCCACGCCGAGACCGACGAGTACCCGTCCTTCGCTGAGTGCATCGATGGTGGATACGGACTTGGCGACCCAGGCTGGATGCCGGAGCACCCCGAGCAGAACGCCCGACGCAACCGTCACCTTGCGGGTGACGACCGCGGTGGCCGCCATCATCGACAGACACTCGTACAGCGGGACGTGGAAGCTCAAGTGGTCGCCGAACCACACCGACGAGTACCCGAGCTCCTCGGCCAACACTGCAGAGCCGATCACATCGCTCGCAGTTCGCAGGGGCGACCCGAAGTTGTTGATCCCTACCCCGAAGTGCAGCGGTTGCGTCACGCGCTTTCCTTCCTAATACGACCATAGGGTTGACGTTCGACCGACAGGTTGAGACTCTAGCTGCAGTAGGACGGCCGCGCTAGGGCGGACGCACGCAGCATCGACGATGCGATGCGACAGACCGAAGGAGCCAGCAGTGACAGCAACGCACTCGGAAACCACCCGGACGTCCACCTTGCTCGTGGAACGGATGGCGTTGAGTTCCGGGCCCGGAGCGATGGCGTTGGTGACCCTCAACCGCCCCGATGAGATGAACCCGCTCGACTGGGACACCGTCAGGCACCTGAGAACCACCTTCGACGAGCTCGGACACGACGACGAGGTCCGCGTCGTGGCGATCACCGGCGCCGGACGTGCGTTCAGCGCTGGGGGCGACATGAAGAAGTACCAACAGCTTCAGCGCGACACCCAGGACTTTCCGCAGTTCTTGGCCGACATCCATGAGACGTTCGCCGCTATCAGCCAGTACCCCAAGCCCTACATCGCCTTGGTCAACGGAATAGCGGTCGCCGGAGGTATAGAGCTGGTTCTCTCGTGCGACCTGGCGCTCGCCTCGGCGTCCGCGCGGATCGGTGACGCCCACCTCCCGTTCGGTCAGATGGGCGGCGGAGGGGTCCTCACCCTGCTGCCGCGCGCCGTCGGACCCGCCCGGGCGCGAGAGCTGATCTTCACCGGTCGCATGCTCAAGCCACAGGAGGCGTTGGAGTGGGGCCTGGTCTCGCAGGTCGTCGAGGACGACGACCTGGTGGCGGCTGGTCTCCGATTCGCCGAGCAGGTGGCGGCGAAGTCGCCGCTGGCCGTGCGCAACGCGAAGCAGGTCCTCAACGCCGCGTACTGGGAAGGCACGGGAATACCCGGCGGCATGCGCCTGGAGCGCGAGGTCACCGCCCGGTACTGCCTGACCAGTTCCGACGCCCCCGAGGGTCTCGACGCGTTCGAGTCCAAGCGCACCCCCCAATTCACCGGGCGCTGAGCCCAGCTGATCAGCCAGGAGAATCCGTGTCCAACCCCACTGAGTACGCCCAACCGCCAGCTCCCCAGGTCGATCCCGACAGCGCCGCCTACTGGCAGGGACTAGCCGAACGCGAAGTACGGTTGCCGGGATGCGCGGCCTGCGGCAAGGTTCGCTTTCCTCCGCTCGATTCGTGCCCCTACTGCGGGCAACCCGGAGGAGAGGAGAAGGTGCTGTCCGGAGTCGGCACGGTGTACTCGTTCATCGTCCTGCACCGTACGTTCCACCCGGCTTTCGAGGCCGACCTCCCCTTCGCCATCGCCGTCGTCGACCTTGAGGACGGGCCCAGGATCGCGGCCCGCATCGAAGGCCCGCCGGAGGCAGTGAGCATCGGGATGCGGGTGGCGGCGACCTACTTCGACCGCGAGTCGTGGACCGAACTGCGCTTCACCGCGCAGGACAACTAGAACCGAGGAGACAAAGATGTCCACCCACACCCACAACGAGGCCACGTCCGACTGGTCTGCAGTGATCCACAAGTTCGGTCGGGACAAGGTGCTGCCACGCAGCAGCGAACTGGACGCGCACCCCCAGGACATGGAGCTGATCAGGTCCCTGCTGCTGGAAGTTGGTCGCATCGGGTTGTACGGAACGGTGATCTCGCCGGAGTACGGCGGCACGGGCCCGAGCAGCCTGGCCCTGCACGAGGCGGTCGACGCCTTCGCCTACCACAACGCCGGCCTCGCCATGTCCACCATGCCGACCTACCTGACCGCCCGGGCGTTGATGTCGTTCGGCACCGATGAGCAGAAGTCACGCTGGCTGCCCAAGATCGCGGCAGGCGAGCTGATCACCTCCTGGGCCGTGACCGAGCCGGACACCGGCTCCGACGTCGCCAACATCACCACCAAGGCGGTCCGTGATGGCGACGGATGGCGGATCAGCGGCACGAAGATGTTCATCACCAACGCCAGCATCGCCGACGCCGTGCTCCTGCTGTGCCGCACCGGCGGCACGGGGGTCAAGGAGACGTTGACGACCTTCGTCATTCCGATGGATGCTCCGGGGATCAGTGTCACCGGCGTGCTGGAGAAGATGGGGCTGCGGTCGTCCCCGACGTGCGAACTCGTCTTCGACAACGTGCGGGTGGAGGACACCGACCGGCTGGGCGAGGTCGGCGAGGGCTGGGAGGTTGCGATGGATGTGCTCGACTACGAGCGCCTGGCCATTCCCGCCATGACCGCCGGCATGGCGCAGCGCGCCCTGGAACTCTCCTCGGCGTACGCGGGTCAGCGAACGGCTTTCGGAGGCCCGATCGCGGACCTCGCACCCGTCGGCGAGATGTTGGCTGACATGGGCGCCGCACTCCTGGAATGTCGATTGCTGTACCGGCACGCGGCGGCCCTCTCCGACGCCGGCAGGCCGTCGATCGCCGAAGGCTCGATCGGCAAGCTCGTCGCCGGCCGGTTGGCGAACGAGGTGACCAGCAACGCCGTCCAGATCCACGGTGGCTACGGGTACTGCCGCGAGTACGAAGTGGAACGGCTGTACCGCGATGCGCGCCTCTTCATGATCGGCGGAGGCACCACCCAGGTCCAGCGCAAGATCGTCGCGCAGCAGCTACGTCGCTCGCCCAAGTGGGGAGCATCGGCCGGTATGTGGGCGTAGCCCTGGCAGCGTCACCCTGAACCCGACGGGCACGCGCGGTGGTGCTGGTACGACTGCCGCCGCGCGCCCAGGGATGGACTGGACCAGTCGCCGTATGAGGAGACAGCGTTCTCCATCTCGTCTATCGATCGATCGTGCCGGCGAGGTCCGCCGCGGCCTAGAAGGGGCGCGCCCCGCCCGGAGATGGTCACGCGTAGGGATCGGGTCGTTTTCTCACACCGTGATGGCGCCAGACCCTTGCTTAATGTGACGATCGCCACGATAATTCGATCACTGACTCATTAGTCGAAAAACAGCCTGGGAGTTGATTGTGGACCGGAGTCCGGAAAATACGCTCCAAGTCACCGGAGTGACACTTCGCTTCGGCGGCCTCACTGTGCTCTCGAATGTGTCGATGAATGCCGCCGCCGGCGAGATCACCGCGCTCATCGGGCCGAACGGCGCCGGGAAGAGCTCGCTCATCAACTGCGTCACCGGCTTCTACCGGCCCCAGGAGGGAAACATCTCTCTGTTCGGTCGAGAGACCACGGGGCTGCCCGCGCATCGCGTCGCTGGTCTGGGGGTCGCGCGCACTTTCCAACACATCGAACTCTTCCAAGGCCTCAGCGTTATCGACAACCTCATGCTGGGCAGGCACCGCCACCTCAAGGGCGGGGCTCTGTCGAACGGCATCTTCTACGGCCGTAGCAAGCGCGAGGAGCTGCGGCAGCGCGCGGCCGTGGAAGACATCGTTGACTTCCTCGACATGCCCCACATCCGCAACACCCCGGTGGGCCTCCTGCCCTACGGACTGCAGAAGCGTGTCGATCTAGGTCGCGCTCTCGCCCAGGAGCCTCGCCTGTTGATCCTCGACGAGCCGATGGCCGGCATGAACGTCGAGGAGAAGGAAGACATGGCGCGCTACATCCTCGAGCTCCGTCAGGAATCGGCGATCAGCGTGATCCTGATCGAGCACGACATGGGAGTGGTGATGGACATTTCGGATCGGGTCTCGGTGCTCGACTTCGGGCGGTTCATCGCTCAAGGACCGCCGGAGCAGGTAAGGGCCGACCCGGCGGTGATCGCCGCCTACATCGGTGCGCCCGCTGAGGCCGTGAACGGCGAGGCGACCGGCCGATGACCGAGACGGTGACCTACCCCGAGCAGACCATGCCGCAACTGTTGTTGCAGCGTCTCGTCGACACCCCGGACACCGTCGCGCTCCGAGTGAAGGATCGCGGCATCTGGAAGCCGATGACCTGGCGACAGTACGGCGAGCGCATCGAGCACCTGGCTCTTGGCATGCTTGAACTCGGCCTGGAACCGGGTGAGAACGTGGCGATCATCGGCGACAACTGGCCGCAGCACCTGATCACCGACCTCGCTGTTCAGTCGCTGCAGGGTGCCGGCGTAGTCCTCTATCCGGAGTCATCTCCGGAGGAAGTGGCCTTCATCGTGGGGCACGCGGAGTGTCCGGTGGTGGTGGTGCGCGACCAGGAGCAGGCCGACAAGCTCTTCGAAATGCAGCATCAACTGCCTGGACTCCGGCGCATCATCTACTGCGATGGGCGGGGAATGTCGCTCTACGACTCCAAGGTGGCGATCTCCTTCGACGAGGTTCTCGCCATGGGTGCTCGACGGGCCGAGGCGAATCCACACGAGTACGGCGAGAGCGTGGCGCGTGGCAAGAACTCCGACATCGCGATTCTGATGTACACCTCGGGGACTACTGGGGAGCCGAAGGGCGCGATGATGACCCATCTCAATGTCATCGCAGGCGTGAAGAACTTCTTCCTCGCAGAGCCGATGAAGGCTGAGTACGAACGGCTAGTGTTCCTGCCGCTGGCGTGGGCGGGCGAACGCTACTTCTCCACCGCGGGCCACATCATGGAGGGCTACCGGCTCAACTTCGCCGAAGGGCCGGAAACGCTGCGTAACGACATCCGAGAGATAGGGCCACATCAGCTGCTCGGGTCACCACGTATGTGGGAGGACTATCTCTCGTGGATCGACGTCCGGATCGGGGAGGCCACCTGGTTGAAGCGCTCCGTTTACCACTGGGGGATGAAGGTGGGGCAGCGACGCGCCGAACGCGAGTACCGCGGACAGAAGGCGGGCGGGTGGACTCGAGCCCAGGTCGCCGTGGCTGAGTTCGTGGTGTTCCGTCCGCTGCGGGACCATCTGGGTCTGCTCCGCGCGGAGCGGATCTACTCCGGTGGCGCCGCGCTCGGCATCGATGTCATGAAGTATTTCCACGCCCTCGGCATCCCGCTGAAGCAGGTCTACGGCCAGACGGAGGTCGGCATCACCACGACTCACTGGGACAAGATGAAGCCCGAAACGATGGGCCGTCCGGTACCCGGCGTCGAGATCGTCATCACGGAGAATCGTGAGATCGCGCACCGATCCGCGAGCGTCTTCGTGGGCTACTACAAGAACCGACCGGCCACGGACGAGGCATTCATCGGCGATGTGCTCCGCTCGGGAGATGAGGGCTACCTGGACGACGACGGTCACCTGGTCGTCGTCGACCGCTCCAAGAACGTGGCCACGTTGACCTCGGGCGAGCGTTTCAGCCCCACCTTCATCGAGAACAAGGTGAAGTTCTCCTCGTACGTGCGAGAAGCTGTCTGCTTCGGCGACGAGCGTGAGTTCCCTGTTCTGTTGATCAACATCGACGGGGAAGTGGTCGGCAAGTGGGCCGAGAACCAACGGATCCCGTACACGACCTATACCGACCTCTCCCAGCGCCCGGAGGTCATCGAGCTGATCCGGGAGGAGACCGCGCGGGTGAACTCCGAGATGCCGACCTTCATGCGGGTGCCCCGATTGGCCATCCTCCACAAGGAGCTCGACGCCGACGACGCTGAGATGACGCGTACTCGAAAGGTGCGTCGCGCCCAGGTGGAGCAGAACTACGCCTTCATCATCGACGGTCTCTACTCCGATCGCACAGAGGTCGATGTCGACGCCGAGGTCACCTACCGTGACGGCCGCAAGGCGCGCATCCATACCCAGCTCACGTTGGTCGATGTCCCGGTCGAATCTGTGCAGGGGGTGCGGGCCTGATGAGCGAGTTCACGCAGCTGATGGTCTCTGGCGTGTTCACCGGGATGCTCTATGCGCTCCTTGCGTTGGGTTTCGTCGTGGTCGTCAAGGGCAGCGGAGTCATCAACTTCTCCCAGGGCGAGGTGGTCGTCCTCGGTGCGTTCGTGGTGTCGTGGCTGCTCACCGATGTCGGCGTTCCGTTCTGGTTGGGAGTTCCGGCGACCGTCGTAGTGATGATGGTGGTGGGCGCAGGAATCGAACGGTTCGCGCTGCGACCGCTGCAGAACGAGTCCATGCTCGCCCTGGTGATGGCCACCATCGCCCTGGGGTCCATCATCCGCGGCCTGGTGCCGATGATCTGGGGCGACGGTCTCCGCTCGATCCCGAGCTTGATCGACCAGCGACGCTACGAATGGTTCGGCATCTCCATTCCCACGATCACGTTCTGGTCCGCAGTCATGGTGCTGATCTTGCTTGTCGCGTTCGGCTTCTTCTTCTCTCGCAGCCGTCTCGGACTCGCGATGCAGGCGGTCTCCGACGATCGGGTCGCCGCCCAATCGCTGGGCATCAACATCCGCCTGGTCAATGCCGTGTCCTGGGCCATGGCCGGGGGGATCGCGGCACTCGCCGGCTACGTGTGGGGCTCACTGCTGGGTGTGGACAGCCGACTGGTCGTGCTCGGTGCGCTGATCTTCCCCGTGGTCATCCTCGGTGGCCTTGAGTCGATCCTCGGCGCCGTCATTGGCGGGATCGTTGTCGGCCTGGTCGAAAGTTTCTCCGCGGGCTACCTCAATGACGACCTGGGTGCTGGATTCAGCACCGTGGCCCCGCTGATCATGCTGCTGCTCGTGCTGTTCGTTCGTCCCTACGGCCTGTTCGGCAGGCCCGAGATCGAAAGGGTTTGACAGTGGCACTCATCGCCATGGAGACCGGTCGGTTCCACGAGAAGTACGCCGAGGAGATCGCTGTCTACGGAACGCCGTACCGCAGGATCTGGATCCTGGCGGTCCTGGCAGTCACCTTCGTGGTCGTTCCCCTGGTCGCCTCGCCGTACTGGCTCGTCGTCTTGACGCTGGTCGGGATCGCTGCCGTGGGCGCCACCGGGCTGAACGTGCTGGTGGGCTACGCGGGCCAGATATCACTCGGTCACGCTGCCTTCGCCGCCGTAGGCGCCTACACCAGCGGGCTGCTCGTCTCACGCGCGGATGCGCCGTTCTGGGTAGCCATTCCGACGGCGATGGTGGCCGCGGGGGTGTTCTCGCTAATCTTCGGGCTCGCCTCGCTGCGGGTGAAGGGCCTCTACCTGGCCATTGCGACGCTGGCGGCCCAATACATCGTGCAGTGGATCCTTTCGTCCTGGACCTGGATCACCGGCGGGTTTCAAGGCATCGTGATCTTCGAGCCTATCCAGGTCGGGCCCCTCGACACCACGACGCCGACGGGCAAGTACCTAATGGTCTTCATCGCCCTGGCACTGGTGGTCATGTTCGTGGAGAATCTCATGCGATCGCGTTCCGGGCGCGCGATGATCGCGGTCCGTGACCAGGACATCGCGGCCGCCGGTTCCGCGGTGTCCCCGCTGCGCTACAAGCTGCTGGCCTTCTTCATCTCGTCGGCGATAGCCGGACTGTCCGGGGTGCTGTACGGCTACAACGCCGGCCTGGTCTCGACCGAGGTCTTCACCCTCGCGCTGTCGGTGCAGTACCTGGCGATGATCCTCGTCGGCGGCCTCGGCTCCATCCCCGGATCTCTTCTCGGCGCCGCCTTCATCACCATGCTGCCGATCTGGCTGCGTGACCTGTTGCCGGCCGTGGGCATCGAGCTCTCGGCGAGCGTGGAGGTGCACTTGCTCACCATGCTCTTCGGTGTCGCCATCCTGCTCTTCCTGGTCCTCGAGCCTCGTGGGCTCTACGGGTTGTTCCGAAATGTCAAGGACTACTTCCGAATGTGGCCCTTCTCGTACTGATGGGGCGGCCTGCGTGTGAACACGTCTCGGACTATCGATCGAACCGATGATTGGAGAAGTTGTGAAGCGAAGAATGACGAAAGGTGTTTCGCTCGCACTCGGGCTGGCCTTGTTCGCCACCGCGTGTGGTGGGGACGACGGCGGCGGCGAGGGCCGCGAGGGAAGCTCGGGTGAAGACATCGTGATCGGTGTCGCCGGAGCCCGCGTGGGTGCGATCGCCAATGTGGGGGAGGGCGTCGGCGAGGCGGTCAACGACTGGTTCGAGATGGTCAACGCCAACGGCGGCATCAATGGCCGGAAGGTGAAGATTGAGGAGATCGAGACCAAGTACGAGGTGCCCCCAGCACTTGAGGCGTTCGCCCGCTTCCAGCAGTCCGGGGCCGTCATGGTGGCGGTCGAGGGCACAGCCCTGAGTGACGCCCTAACGCCGGTGTCGGAGCAGTCCAAGATCCCGATCATTTTCCCCGGCCAGGGAAACCTCGACACAGTCGACGGTGAGGCGTTCCCCTACGCCTTCCCTGCCGGTCCACTCTACGCACACCAGGCGACGGCAACAGTGCAACAGCAGGTCGACGAGCTGGGCAGCGACATCAGCATCGGATGCGTTGCCTGGGAGCCTCCGCCGGGCCGTGAGTACTGCGAGGGAGTGAAGAACGCGACCGAGAGCCTCGGCGCCGAGTTCGCCGGCGAGGTGGTCATCCCCGCTGCC
Organism: Nocardioides furvisabuli; assembly: GCF_021083185.1. Lineage (GTDB taxonomy): Bacteria > Actinomycetota > Actinomycetes > Propionibacteriales > Nocardioidaceae > Nocardioides > Nocardioides furvisabuli. The sequence continues at coordinate 69,988 of NZ_JAIGQB010000011.1, forward strand.
GCCGCCGACGTCGACGCCCAGGTGCGTGGCGCCGTCGCTCTCGACGCCGACGTCGTGCTGCACGCCGCCATCTTCGGTCAGGCGGTGCTGCTGCTCAAGGGTCTCTGCGACCAGGCTCCGGACCTGCCGGTCGGCGCCTGGCACTGGGCCATCACCCAGAACGAGATCAACGGCGCCGGAGCGGAATGCATGGAAGGCAAGTTCGGCGCGTCCATGTCCACGCTGCCCTCCGACGAGCCCGAGGCCGTACAGATGCTGCGCGACTACTGGGAGGAGAGCGGCTCCGACCCCAACCCCGTGCTCGAGGAGAACTCCTTGTACGGCAACGGTCTCTACATCGCCACGGTGATCGAGGAGGGCATCCGTCAGGCTCTCGAGATCGTCGGCGACGACGGCGAGGTGACCGGCGAGGTGATGAAGCAGGCGCTGGAGTCCATCGACGGCTACGAGGGATACGGCGTCACGTGCCCGATCACGATGAGCGAGAAGGACCACTCGGGCAACAGGGCCGTGAACATCTACGAGATCCGCGACGGCAGTTGGGACCGGGTTGGCGACTGCATCACCGGCCCTCCCGTGACCAACGAGCCCGACGTCAGCTGACGTAACGCGAGCACAGGAGGCCTGAGGATGCTGAAGCTGGATGGCGTCGAAGTCGTGTACAACCGTGTCGCCCTCGTTCTGAAGGGGGTGTCCCTCACCGTCCCGGCGGGTCAGATCGTGGCGTTGCTGGGCAACAACGGTGCGGGGAAGACGACGACGCTTCGAGCGATCTCAGGCCTCCTCGCTCACGAACGCGGAGAGGTGGTTCGCGGCCGGATCACCTGGGGGGACAACTCGCTTCGAGAACGATCGCCTGACTACATCGTGCGTCAAGGCGTCGTGCAGGTGCTCGAGGGACGTCGTGTCTTCGAGCACCTGAGTGTCGAGGCGAACCTACTTGCGGGGGGATACACCGCGGGTTCCATGCGCAGCAGCCGGAGCGAACTGAAGATGATCTACAGCTACTTCCCTCGGTTGGCCGACCGCCGCAACCAGCGGGCAGGCTTCCTTTCGGGAGGCGAGCAGCAGATGCTCGCCATCGGCCGTGCGCTGATGGCGCACCCCCGCGTCATGTTGCTCGACGAGCCGAGCCTCGGGCTCGCGCCGGTGCTGGTCTCGGAGATCTTCGAGATCGTGGAACGGCTGAACAGGGAAGAAGGGGTGACAGTCGTCCTCGTCGAACAGAACGCCGAGGCCGCCCTGCAGATCGCCCATCATGGATACGTACTTGAGGACGGCCGGATCGTGCTTGAAGGGCCTGCGGACAAGCTCCGGCAGAACCAGGACGTCGCGGAGTTCTACCTCGGCCTGAGCGGGGTCGGCGAACGCAAGAGCTACCGAGACGTGAAGACATATCGGCGCCGAAAGAGGTGGCTGGGATGAACGACCTCTCAACGGTCCAGGATCCCGACGAGACCCGTCGCCCGGAGGAGCGCAGCGAGGCCCAGCAGCGGCGGATCTCCGCGCTGCTGCCCAAGCTGTGGGATGCGTCGCCGGCGTGGCGGCGGCGGCTGCAAGGGTCGAACGTATCGCCGACCGACTTCGGCGCACCGGACGTGTTGACCCGGTTGACGCCGGTCGCGAAGAGCGATCTGGTGGCCTTGCAGGCGGAGGACCCGCCGTTCGGCGGGTTCTTCATCGGAGACCTGACGTCGAGTTCGCGGGTCTTCATGTCGCCAGGTCCCATCTACGACGCGCAGCTCGGCACCACCGACATCGGCGGCTTCGCTCGGGGCCTGAGAGCGGGCGGGTTCGCGCGCGGTGACATCGTGCTGAACACGTTCGCCTACCACCTCACGCCTGCCGGCCACGCCTTCGAATCGGGTGCTCTGTCGCTCGGCTGCGTGGTCGTACCGGCGGGCACGGGCAACACCGAACAGCAGGCCAGGTTGCTCAAGGACCTGCCCGTCACCGGCTATATGGGTACCCCGTCGTTCCTGCGGATGCTGGTCGAACGTGCCGACTGGCACTTCACGACGGCCTGCGTCGCAGCGGAGAAGCTCACTGAGGACGAGCGCGCGGTGCTGGAGTCGCGCGGAGGACGTGTGTCCCAACTCTACGGGACCGCTGATCTCGGATATCTCGCCGGAGAGTGCGAGGCCCGCGCCGGCATGCACCTCACCGAGGACAAGGTGATCGAGGTCCTCGACCCCGCCACCGGCGAACCGGTTCCGGAAGGGGAGATCGGCCAGGTGGCTGTGACGACCTTCTCGCCCACCTACCCCTTCCTGCGGCTGACCACGGGAGACCTAACGCGGGTCGTCAGTACCGAGATGTGCGAGTGCGGCCGCACGTCGGCGCGCATCGCAGGAGTGCTCGGCCGCGTGGGTCCCGGTGTGAAGGTCAGGGGGATGTTCGTCTACGAGCACCACGTCCGCGCTGCCCTGGAACGTCATGGTCTGGGCGTAGGACGTTTGGTGATCAGACGCGTGGCGGGGCAGGACACCCTGACGCTCGAGATCGTCGAACCCCTCTCCGACGAACAGCAGGGGGACCTGCTGCGCACCCTGCGTGACGAGATCAAGTTGCGAGCCGAGATCGAGATGGTCCCTGAGGTGGACGCGGAGACCCCGAAGCTCGTCGACGCTCGAGAGATTTGGCAGGCATGAGGCGTCCGCCGTCCTACCGCCTCCGCACAGGTGAAGTGGGAGATCTCGGATGAATATCCCCCCGGCATGGACCGAGCCGACCGCCGAGCAGGTTGCCGAGGGGGTCTTTCGCATCCCGCTGCCGCTGCCTAACGACGCCCTCCGGGCGGTCAACGTCTATCTCATCCGCACTCCCGACGGCCCGGTGTGCGTGGATGCCGGCTGGGCGCTGGAGGAGTCGCGGCGCGCCCTGGACGCATCCCTGCACGGACTGGGCCACGAGGTCGGCGACATCACCCGCTTCCTCGTCACCCACGCCCACCGCGACCACTACACGCAAGCCGTGACCGTACGACGGGAGTTCGGCACCCGCGTGTCGCTTGGCATCGGCGATCGCGACGCCATCGAGTACTTCAACTCGGGAAAGAGCGTGGTCGACTCGCAATATCGGCGGCTGGTCGAAGCTGGTGCGGCCGACCTGGCCGAAGGATGGCGCACCGAATCCGCCGACCACAGCGTCGAGACCGAACTGTGGGACGGACCCGACGAGTGGCTGGACGGTGATGGTGACATCGCCATCGGCGGGCGCACGCTGACGGCTCTCGCCACGCCGGGTCACACCCGCGGTCACTACGTCTTCGCCGATGCTGCCTCCGGCCTGCTCTTCTCCGGCGATCACGTGCTGCCGACCATCACGCCGTCGATCGGCTTCGAGCCCGTGCCGTCGCCGCTGCCGTTGAGCGACTTTCTGAGCTCGCTGGCCAAGGTGCGCGCACTGCCGGACATGATGCTGCTACCGGCGCACGGGCCCGCAGCGACCAGTACGCACCAGCGCATCGACGAGCTGCTGGCCCACCACGACGAGCGGCTGCGTGTGTGCGAGGACCTGGTCGCCGGTGGCTGCCGCACCGCGGCGGAGGTCGCGGCGGAGATCCCGTGGACCCGCCGCGGCTTCGCTCTGTCCAGCCTTGACGTCTTCAACGCCATGCTTGCCGTGCTGGAGACCGACGCCCACCTCAAGCTCTTGGCCGCCCAGCAGCGTCTCGAGCGGTGCACGGACTCGTCGGTGCCTTCCTACCACGTCCCGAACCCCCACCTAAATGACCCGGAGGAGCGATGAGCACCCAGACCGATGTCGCGGACAAGCTGTCCGAGAAGGTCACGACCTTCTTGGCCGAGCACGACCCCGTGACCACCGACCGCGTCGAGTTCCTGCGCGCTCGCTTCGACGCGGGCCTCGCGTGGGTCCATTTCCCGATAGGTCGCGGTGGACTCGGCCTCGCGCCGGACTTGCAGCAGCAGGTGGACGCCAGGTTCGCCGAGGCGGGCGCCCCCGACAACCATCCGCGGATCAACGTGATCGGGCTCGGCATGGCCGCCCCCACCCTGATGGCCTACGGAACCGAGGACCAGCTCGACACCTTCCTGCGTCCGCTGTGGACAGGCGAGCAGGTCTGGTGCCAGCTGTTCAGCGAGCCCGGCGCCGGGTCGGACCTCGCCGCGGTTGCCACGAGAGCCGTTCGAGACGGTGACCAGTGGGTCGTCGACGGCCAGAAGGTGTGGACGTCGTCGGCGCAGAACGCCCAGCTCGCCATCCTGCTTGCACGCACCGACCCCGACGTTCCCAAGCACGCGGGCCTGACCTACTTCATCTGCGACATGACCGACCCCGGGATCGAGGTGCGCCCACTTCGGCAGATCACCGGGGAGTCCGAGTTCAACGAGGTGTTCCTCACCGGCGTCCGGATTCCCGACTCCCAGCGCCTCGGGGCCGTCGGCGAGGGGTGGAAGGTCGCCAATGCGACGCTCAACAACGAGCGTGTCGCCATTGGCGGGGGACCGGTGCCGCGCGAGAGCGGCATGGTCGGAGTGGTCGCGAAGTCGTGGCGGGCCAACCCCGCCCGGCGGCGGCCCGACCTGCACGGCCGCCTGATGGAGCTCTGGGTGGAGTCGGAGGCGGCTCGCCTGACCGGTCAGCGACTGCGCCAGAAGCTCGCGGTGGGTCAGCCGGGCCCGGAGGGCGCGGCGATGAAGCTGTCCTTCGCACGGCTCGCCCAGCGACTCAGCGGCCTGGAGCTCGAGCTGCTCGGTGAAGAGGGCCTGCGCTACGACGACTGGACGTTGCGGCGCCCGCTGGAGGTCGATTTCCTCGGACGCGGTCCGGGGTATCGCTACCTGCGAGCGAAGGGCAACTCGATCGAGGGCGGCACCTCGGAGATCCTGCTCAACATCATTGCCGAACGGGTGCTCGGTCTGCCGCCGGAGCACCGCGTCGACCGTGACGTTCCGTTCAGGGAGTTGGCGAAGTGACTGAGCTGAACCTGCTGTACACCGACGTCGAGGACGACCTCCGGCGTACGGTCCGGGACCTGCTCGAGGACCGCCTGGGTCCGTCGGCGGTGATCGCCATGTACGACGGTGACCGAACGATCGTCGAACCGCTGTGGCGGGCGCTGGCCGAGAACCTCGGACTCGCTAGCCTTCTGATCCCCGAGGCCGAAGGCGGATCCGGAGCATCCGCGCGCGAGGCCGCCACCGTGTGTGAGGAGCTGGGCAGGGCGGCGGCCCCGGTCCCCTTCCTCACCAGTGCCGTCGTCGCGACCATCGCCGTCACCGGGTCAGGCCACCAGGTGGTGGCCGACCTGGCGGCGGGTGTGACGACGGCGGCGCTCGCGGTGCCCTTCGCCACCGCGCCGTACGGGCCGGTGCCCAGCCTCGCCGCGACCGAGGGCACGGTGACCGGTTCCGTGTCCAGCGTCGCCGGAGCGCTCGAGGCGGACGTGCTCCTGATCCCGGTCGACGAGGCCGACGGACTGGCGATCTATGCCGTTCCCGTGTCCGAGGCGACCGTTGCAGCAGTCCCCTCCCTCGACATGTCCCGACAGCTCGCGGACATCGTTCTTGACGCTGCCCCGGGCTCGCGGGTGCGGGGCGACGCCGCCGCGAGCGTGCGCGCAGCCCTTCTCGCGGGCGCCGCGATGCTTGCCTCGGAGCAAGTCGGTGTTGCCTCGTGGTGTCTGGCAGGCACGGTCGACTACCTGCGCGAACGCCGGCAGTTCGGGCGGCCGGTAGGGAGCTTCCAAGCACTCAAGCACCGACTCGCCGATCTCTACGTCAGTGTGGAGTCGGGCACGGCAACGGCCCGGTACGCCGCCGCGGCGCTGGCAGCCGACGACAGCGACGCCGAGGTCGCGACCGCCATCGCCGCGTCCTACTGCAGCAACCTCGCCGTGACAGCTGCCGAGGAGGCGCTGCAGCTCCACGGCGGAATCGGCATGACCTGGGAACACCCGGTCCACCTGTACCTGAAGCGCGCCAAGGCCGCCCAGCTCGCATTGGGACATCCGGGCGAGCACCGGGGCCGACTCGCCGACCTGGTCGATCTGCCGTACGAGGCGACAGACGCTGGGAAGAGTCGGTAGATGGTTGATCTGCGGCTCCACACACTGTCGAGCAGTGTGGGCGAACTCGACCCGTTCCGTCGCCCGCCCGTACGCCGCGAGCGAGCGTCTCCCCGCCGCGGCTGGGTCAGCGAACCCGCAGAGCGAGAGATCGCGTGAGGGCGTCTTCGACGGTCCTGAGCAGTGCCGAGCTCGCTTCCATCTCGCGGATCATCGAGGGAGCCGGCGAGTTGGTGGCCGGTCCACTCAGCTCCCGTCTGATCACCGGTGGACGCTCCAACCTGACGTACTTCCTCACCGACGGCAACCGGCGCTGGGTGATGCGCACTCCGCCTCGCGCCGGTCGGACGCCGTCGGCTCATGACGTGGCGAGGGAGTATCGCGTCACGGCGAGCCTGCTGCAGACCGACGTCCCAGTGGCGCCGACGGTGGCCCTGTGTGAGGACGAGTCCGTCATCGGCGCCCCCTTCGCCATCGCGGAGTTCGTCCCGGGATTGTGCGTGCAGACCCGCAATCAGTTGGACGAACTGGACGACGCGACGGTCTGCGCTGTCGCCGATCGCTTGGTGCAAACGCTCGCCGCCCTGCACCGCGTCGACTACGACGCCGTGGGACTGTCAGGGCTCGGACGACCAGGCGGCTACGCTCAGCGTCAACTCAAGCGCTGGTCCGGACAGTGGGAGATCGTGGGAGTCGATCGGCTGAGCGCGCTGGCAGGTGACGTGAGCCGTCGGCTCGCCGCCGCGGTACCCGAACAGGACGCCAGCAGCATCGTTCACGGTGACTACCGCATCGACAACACCATCGTGGACCTGGGCGCCGACTCGCCTGCCGACCGGGTGCGGGTCGCCGCGGTCGTGGACTGGGAGCTGTCCACTCTCGGCGACCCGACCGCCGACGTGGCGATGATGTGCGCCTACCGCGACCCGGGATTCGATCTCATTCTCGGCGTCCCGGGTGCGTGGTCGAGCCCGCGGCTCCCGGACGTGCCGAGCCTTGCTGCGCAGTACGAGGCCGCACGCGGCGTCACCCTCGCCCACTGGGACTTCCACATGGCGCTGGCCTACTACAAGATCGCCGTCGTCTCCGCAGGCATCGACCACCGGATGCGTGCCGCGGGCGACCCTGGACAGGCGCACGCCTCGCCCGGTGACGCGGTGGAACCGTACTTGCAGCTTGCCCGCCATGCACTCGGGCGCCCGTGAGCATGGACGATACCGTCGCGACAGCCGACGCCCTTCGCCCCAGCCGCGCACCGTGGCGCGGTCCGAGCCGCGCTCCGAAGATCTTCGTCGTCACCGTCAACGTCAACGTCACAGAAGGTGCCATATGACTACATCCACCTCCACCACGATGAACCGGATAGCGATCGTGACCGGTGCGGCTCGCGGCATCGGCGCGAGCATCGCCCGCCGGTTGGCCTCCGATGGACTCGCTGTCGCGGTGACCGACCTCGACGAGTCGGCGTGTCAGGGCGTCGTCGATGAGATCGAGGCGGCGGGCGGTCGTGGCTTGGCGGTCCGCGTCGACGTCAGCGACGAAGAGGCCGTCCAGGACGGCGTCGAGCAGATCGTCGCACACCTGGGTGAGCCGACGGTCCTGGTGAACAACGCCGGCATCATCCGCGACAACCTGCTCTTCCGCATGACCGTCGAGGAGTGGGACGCCGTGACCAACGTGCATCTCCGCGGCTCCTTCCTGATGGCTCGCGCCGCCCAAGGGTTCATGACCCAGGCCGGCTGGGGACGCATCGTCAACCTGTCCAGCACATCAGCTCTGGGCAACCGAGGGCAGGCCAACTACTCCGCCGCCAAGGCGGGCATCCAGGGGTTCACCAAGACCCTGGCCCTCGAACTGGGCAAGTTCGGCGTCACCGCCAACGCTATCGCGCCCGGCTTCATCGAGACCGACATGACCGCCGCGACAGCGGCTCGCATCGGCATGTCGTTCGAGGACTTCAAGACCGCCGCAGCCCAGGAGATCCCCGTCGGCCGCGTCGGCCAGCCCGACGACATCGCGAACGCCGTGTCGTTCTTCGTCAGCGAGCGCGCCGGCTTCGTGTCAGGACAGGTCCTCTACGTCGCGGGAGGACCGCAGACATGAACACGACCTCGTCGGAATCCGCAAATGAGCAATTCATGGACGCAGGCCCCAACGCACACAAGGAGAAGAGCTGATGGATTTCGGACTTGATTCGCGGACGGAGGGGCTCCAGAACGAGCTGCTGGATTTCATGCGGACGCACGTATATCCGGCCGAGGCCGTGTTCGACGAGCAGCTGGAGGAGCTCGAGAACCGGTGGGCGTGGGACTCGGCACCGATCATGGGCGAGCTGCGCGCCGAGGCCCGCAGGCGAGGATTGTGGAACCTGTTCCTTCCCGGGGACCAAGGCGCCGGGCTCACCAATGTGCAGTACGCCGTGCTGGCCGAGATCTCGGGTCGCAGCCCACACCTTGCACCGGCGGCGATGAACTGTGCCGCTCCGGATACCGGCAACATGGAGCTTCTCTCGATGTGTGCCAACCAGGAGCAGAAGGAGCGCTGGCTGATGCCGCTGCTCGCCGGCGAGATCCGATCGTCGTTCGCGATGACCGAGCCGTCGGTCGCCTCCTCCGACGCCACCAACATTGCGACCAGCATTGTCCGGGACGGCGACCGCTACGTGATCAACGGTCGGAAGTGGTGGATCACGGGCGCGATGAACCCCAACGCAAAGATCTTCATCGTGATGGGTAAGACCGACCCGGACGCCGAGCGGCACCGGCAGCAGTCCATGATCCTCGTCGAGCGGGATACCCCCGGCTTCGGGATCCACCGGGGCCTGAAGGTCCTGGGGTACGACGACCACGAGCACGGCGGCCATGGCGAGCTCTCGTTCGACGACGTGAGAGTGCCGGCAGGGAACCTGGTGGGCGGCGAGGGCGACGGGTTCACCATCGCTCAGAAGCGTCTGGGGCCGGGCCGGATCCACCACTGCATGCGGTCGATCGGCGTCGCCGAGCGCGCGATCGAGCTGATGTGCGCCCGCGCGGACGATCGTGTCGCCTTCGGCAGGCCGCTGTCGGACCAGGGCATCATCCGCGACTGGATCGCCGAGTCTCGCCTGCGGGTGGAGCAGCTGCGGCTGCTGGTGCTCAAGACCGCGTGGCTGATGGACACTGCCGGCGTCAAGAGCTCCCACGCCGAGATCCAAGCCATCAAGGTGGCCACCCCCGCCACGGTCGAGTGGATCCTCGACAAGGCGATCCAGGTGCATGGTGCCGGCGGCCTGTCGCAGGACTTCCCCCTCGCTTCGATGTTCGCTTCCATCCGGACGCTCCGATTCGCCGACGGGCCGGACGAGGTCCACAAGAACGGGCTCGCCCGGTCCGAGCTCCGCCGCCAGGCGGCCGCGCGGGTCGAGTAGCCCCATAACTGCCCGGAGGAGATGCCATGACGACTCAGGACAACCTCGCACAGGAGCCGCGCCGGATTTTGCTGGACTATCCCCACCGGGTGGCAGGGCACTGCGGATCCGGAGCGCTGAGGGATCTGGTGGAGTGGGCTGGTCTGGGCTGGGAGGAGGTGCCCAGCGAAGGTCTGGTCTTCGGGATGGCCGGTGGCCTCGCCTTCACCTATCTACGGATGTCCGGGCTCACCCCGCCGGTCTACCTCGTCGGACGCAGTGATGCATTTGAAATAGACCTTCCTACGAGGCTAGGTGCAGAGGTCGAGGTGCGTCGGACCGACGATCCCGGGACCGGTTGGTACTGGGTCCGCCGCGAACTCCAGCACGGCCGTCCCGTCCTGTTGTGGGCTGACATCGCCGAGCTGCCCTACCTCAATGTCCGCCTGCAAATGGGCCGGCACGACATCGTGGTGATCGGCTACGACGACGACACCGAGACGGCGTTCGTGGTGGACAACGACCGAGCCGAGGTGCAAGAAGTTCCCTACGACGCTCTTGGGCGGGCGCGTGCGTCGCGGTCGTTCCCCGTGCCCACGAGGCACACGACGTACTTCGTGAACTGGCCCCAGATCCTGCCCGAGCTGCGTCCGACCGCGGCTTCGGCACTCGTGGCCTCGGTCAAGAACATGCAAGCAGAGGCGACCGCGATCATCCCGGACACATCGGCGCTGCCGTCGAATGCTGTTGCTGCCGCCGGAGTCCGTGGAGTTGCGGCATTCGCCGAGGATGTCGGCCAGTGGCCGGGAGTCATGTCGGAACCGGAACTCGATGGCACGCTCCGCGCGCTCCACGCCTTTGTGGAGAAGGCCGGGACCGGGGGTGGCCTGTTCCGCCGGTTGCAGGCGGCGTTCTGCTTCGAGGTCGCGCGACCCACCGACTGCGCTGAGGTGGCCACGGCCGGCACTTCGCTGCTGCGATGCGCCGACACGTGGTCGGCTGTGGCTGCTGCGGGGCGTAGTGACGGTTCGACCCTAGAGCGCTGGCGACGGGTCCACGAGCTCGCCGCGACGCTACCCACCCGCGAGGACCAGGCAGTCGCTGAGATGCGCTCAGCGGCGGCGGAGCTGGCGAGGCTGTCCTGACCATGGACTTCGTCGACCGCACCTTCCTCGTCTCCGGCGCCACCTCTGGACTGGGCCGGGCAACCACGCTGGCGCTTCTCGAGCGCGGCGCCAAGGTAGTCGCCGCCGACCTGAAGGGCGAGGCGCCCGCAGGCGCCACCTTCGCACCGACCGACGTCACGGACCCGGCACAGGTCCAGGCCGCTGTGGACACCGCGGTTGAGCTGGGCGGCTTCGCCGGAGCCGTCAGCTGCGCTGGGATCGCGGCAGCGGCCAAGGTGCTCTCCAAGGGTGAGCCGCACTCGCTCGACGTGTTTCTGAAGGTGCTGCAGGTGAACCTCGCCGGCACCTTCAACGTCGCCAGGCTGGCAGCCCAGGCGCTGAGTGAGGGCGAGGCAGGCCCCGACGGTGAGCGCGGAGTGATCGTCAACACCGCCTCCGGGGCGGCGTACGACGGCCAGATCGGCCAAGCGGCGTACTCCGCCTCCAAGGCAGGCGTCGTCGGCATGACGCTGCCCATGGCGCGCGAGCTCGCGACCCACGGGATCCGCGTCATGGCCATCGCGCCCGGGCTCTTCCTTACCCCGATGCTCGAGGTACTACCCCACGCGGCACGCGAGTCGCTCGCCCAGCAGGTGCCGTTCCCGGCGCGGCTGGGCGACCCGATGGAGTTCGCCGACCTGGTCTGCCACATCATCGAGAACCGCATGCTCAACGGCGAGGTTGTCCGTATCGACGGGTCCATGCGGATGGCAGCTCGATGATCCGCGCAGGCACCGCGAGTTCTGTCGCCCGGATCGGTGGACTGTGAGCCGGGACGTCGGTGCGACCGCCGACGACAACAGCCACATCGTGCACGCCGAGGATCTCACGCCCGGCCAGGTGATCCAGCTCGGCTCCCACACGGTCTGCGAGAGCGAGATCATCGCCTTCGCGACGCAGTGGGACCCGCAGTTCTTCCACCTCGATGCCGCGCGCGCGGCAGCCGAGAGCCAGTTCGGCGGCCTCATCGCCAGCGGGCTGCACACCCTCTCGATCTACCAACGGCTGTGGGTGGACAGCCGCACGCAGCCGTGGCGCGTCATCGCCGGCGCCACCATGAGTGACGTGGCGTTCCTTCGCCCGGTTCGCCCCGGGGACGTCCTCACGGGGCACACCGTGATCGACGATGTACGTTTCGAGCCCGACAAGCATCGCGGCCGCGTCACCTTCGAAGGCGCACTCGGCAACCAGGACGACAAGCTCGTGCTCCGCGTCACTACGGCCGTCTACCTCGGAGCGAGGACCGCGTAAGGGCTGCACAAGCGCGTCTACGTCCGCCGCCCCGGGTCAACCAGACCTTCGCCCGCACCGCACTACCCGCCCGTTCCCGAGGCGCATTCCTGAGCACGCGGTTCCCCGACTACGCCGGAGCCGCCGGGCTGCTGCAACCCGCCATCGACGAGGAGTACGGCCGCGGGGGCGGCGACTTCGGTACGGCGGTCGTGGCCCACGAGAGGGAACTCACCATCCGTGACCACATCCCGTTCTGGGGGTTGACCTCGCGATCTGACCGACGGTAGGTTTATCGACCAGCGTTCGAAAGAGCTGCAGTCTCACCGTTGGTCGGATCGGTGTTGCTGAGGGAACCGACGTCGAAAGCTCCACTACGGAAGGAAAGTGCCTTGCCCATTGCGACCTACGAGCCAGGCGGGGAAACGCTGGTGGACCGGCTGACGGTTGCGCGGGTTCACAATCCCGAGCAGGAAGCACTCGTCTGCTATCAGGACGACGGCACGCGCGTGACGCGGCTGACCTACGAGGAGCTCTACCAACAGGCATTGGCCATCGCCAAGGGGTTGAACGCGCGAGGTGTCGGCCACGGAGATCACGTAGCCCTGTGGCTCCCGAACGGACCCGAGTGGGTTCTGTTCCAGCATGCGACCGCGATGCTCGGCGCCGTTCTCGTCCCGGCGAACTCCTTCTACCGGGAGGCCGAGTTCGAATACCTGCTGCGCCAGTCGGACGCGGCGGTCCTGGTGTACACCCCCCGGTTCCTCAACCTCGACTACGAGCAGGCTCTGAGGAACCTTGCCCCTGAGTTGGAAAGCAGCGGTGCACACCGGTTCGACCGGTTCCCCATGCTGCGCGACGTGGTCTGTGTCGGGGAGGAACCGGGCCTGCCGGGAGCCCTGAGTCTCCACGCCCTGGTGGATGGCGGGCAAGCGATGACCGACGAGGACCTATTCAGGATCACGGCGGACGTCAAGCCCGACGACGCGCTCATGATCATGTACACCTCCGGCACCACAGGAGACCCGAAGGGGTGCCTCTTGTCACACGCCAACCTCCTGACGAACTCCTTGCACTTCAGTGAGTCTCTGGAGCTCGACGATGACAGCAGGTACCTCATTCCCATCCCGTTCTTCCACAATGGTGGTTGTGTCCTGGGCCTGCTGAGTGCACTTCAACGGGGATCGACCCTCATCTCCATGGACAGGTTCGTCCCCGCACTGGCCCTCCGCATCTTGGCCGAGGAGAAGTGCACGCACACCGGTGGGGTTCCGACCATCTACATCGCCCTGTTGCACGATCCCAGCCTCCAGGAGTACGACTACAGCACCATGAAGATGGCGTTCATGGCGGGCGCGCCGTGCCCGGTCGAGGTCAGCAGGTCTGTCGAGAAGGCCTTCGGGATGACGATCATCATCGGTCTGGGCATGACCGAGAGCTCCCCACTGATCACGATCTCGCGCAAGGCAGACCCCTTCGAACAGCGAGTGGGATCGGTGGGCCGCCCGAAAGGTTGCGAGGCGAAGATCATCGGCCCGGACACTGGAGAAGAGGTGGGCCCGGGTGTCGACGGCGAGCTGCTCACTCGGGGCCCCAACGTCATGCAGGGCTACTACAAGATGCCCGAACAGACCGCTCAGGTTCTCGACGAGGACGGCTGGCTGCACACAGGCGACATGGTCAGGTGCGACGACGATGGGTTCTACTACGTCACCGGACGCCTCAAGGACTTGTACATCGTGGGAGGCGAGAACGTCGCCCCCGCAGAGGTCGAGGCATTCATGCGCACCCACCCGGCCGTTCAGGACGCCTATCTCGTCGGCGTCCCGGACGAGAAGTACGGCGAGGTCGGGCTCGCGGTCGTCCAGTTGAAGGCAGATCACGAGGCGACGGAGGCCGAACTCATCGACTACTGTCGGGGACAACTTGCCAGCTTCAAGGTTCCTCGATACGTCGAGTTCGTCACCGAGTACCCGCTGACGCCGGCTGGCAAGGTGAAGAAGTTCGTCTTGCAGGACGCCTACGCGAAGTCCATGGACCTCAAAGGCTATGGTCCCACGGCCTGAACTGGCTCCGAGCGCGGGTTCGAGTACCGGCGCGTGGAGAGACATCGAGAACGTCTCGTCGTCGTCGCGAGTGGCCTTCATTGAAGGTGACGAGCCACGGATGCTGCGAGCAGCGGCCCTCGCGACGCAAACCGGCCTCTGCCGACCGGTGCTCCTCGGGAAGCGGTCGGAGATCCAGCGTGCTTCCCGAGACCAGGGCATCGACGTGGGTGCAATCGACACGCTCGACGTCAGCGACCCCGCCGTCCGCGAACAGTTGGTGCGCGACTTCGAGCGTAAGGTGGGCCCGGCGACCGACCTTCGCAGCGCGACGCTGTCGAACCCCGCTGCCTGGGGTGCGACGCTGGTCCGGTGCGGATGGATGGACGCAGCCATCGGAGGAACGCGTACCACCAGTGCGGACATGCTCCGTGCCGGTCTCTCGTGCATCGGGCTGGCGCCGGAACGATCCACCGTCAGTGGAGCGATCTTTCTCGACACTCAGCGACCGGACGTCGGATCTGGAGGCACGCTCGCCTTCGCGGATGCTGTGGTAACCCCTATGCCCACCGTCGATCAGCTCGCCGACATCGCGGCCGCCACGGCCCGATCCTGGCGAGCCTTGATGAGGACCGAGCCGCGTATCGGTTTTCTGTCCTTCTCCACGCGGGGCAGTTCCGGGTCCCCCCACGTCCAGCGCATCCGCGACGCCGTCACTCTCTTCCGACGGAGGTTTCCCGAGGAGGCCGTCGACGGAGAACTGCAGTTCGACGCAGCCGTCTCCACGGCTGTGGCGGAGCGCAAGCACGCGAGCGGCGCACTGGCTGGCGCGGCCAATGTTCTTGTCTTCCCCAGTCTCGACTCGGCCAACATTGCCTACAAAGTGGCGGAGCAACTGGGCGGCGCACGGGCACGGGCCTTCCTGCAAGGCCTCGCGAGGCCATTTGCGGACGTATCGCGGGGGTGCAGCGTCGACGACATCGTGACCACCCTGCGAATGCTGCTCTACGACACCCTGCACAGCCCTGAGCCGGAGAGCAGTCGACGAGAAGGAGTGCTGAGTTGAACACGGTAAGGATTGCGAACGGACAGGCCTTCTGGGGTGACAGTCCCGCTGCGCCAGTGGCCCAGGTACGCGGTGGTGACATCGACTACCTGACCTTGGACTACCTGGCCGAGATCACCATGTCTGTCCTGCGCAAGCAGTACGAGCGTGACCCCGATGCCGGGTACGCGCGGGATTTCGTCGATCTCATGTCGGAGATCATGCAGGAGTGCCTAGAACGAGACATCAAGGTGGTTGCCAATGCCGGGGGAGTCAACCCCCAGGGTTGTGCCCAGGCTCTGCTCGATGTCGCAGCGAGCAAAGGGATCAGCGGGCTGCGGGTCGGCGTCGTCACCGGCGATGACATCATGGCGCAGCTGGACGACCTGGAGAGTGAAGGCGTGCCGTTGCAGAACCTGGACACCGGCACGCCCTTTGACGAGGTCAGAGACCGCATCGCCAGTGCCAACGCCTATCTAGGCGCTGAACCGATCGCACGCGCTCTGGCCGATGGAGCGAACGTCGTGATCACCGGACGCTGCACGGATCCCGGATTGGTTCTGGGTCCGCTCGTGCATGAGTTCGGCTGGCAGTGGGATGACTGGAACCTGCTTGCGGCGGGCACGGTGGCCGGGCACACGATCGAGTGTGGCGCCCAGGCCAGCGGCGGCAATTTCCAGGGTGGTTGGCGCACCATGGACGATCTCGCGCATGTCGGGTACCCCATCGTCGAGGTGAGCGCCGACGGCACTTTCGTCGTCACCAAGCACCCGGGGACCGGGGGCGCGGTGACCACCGCTACCGTGACCGAGCAACTGCTGTACGAGCTCGGTGACCCAGCAACGTACCTGTCGCCCGAGGTGACGGCCGACTTCACCGCCCTTCAGGTGCAGGAGGTCGGCCCGGACCGAGTCGAAGTCACAGGCGCGCGGGGCCGGCCCCCGACCGACTCGTTGAAGGTGTCCATGGCCTACTCGGACGGGTTCCAGGGCGCTGCGATGATCACGTATGCTTGGCCTGACGCGATCGCCAAGGCTGAACTGGCGGACTCAGTTCTGCGGACGCGACTGAAAGACCTTGGCCTGCCCCTCCGAGCGATCCGCACCGATCTCGTCGGATACAACTCCGTTCACGGCCGGGTAGTTCCGCCGGCGGGCTCGGACCAGTCCGAGGTCGTCCTGCGGGTCTCGATCTGGGCAGACGACCCAGACACCGTGAGCAGGTTCGCAGCCGAGATCGCCCCTTTGGTGATGGGCCCGCCCGGCTTCACCGGTCTACTGGCCGGGGGACGGATGAGGCCGAGCCGTGTGATGGCCTACTGGCCGACCCTGGTCCCCAAGAGTGTGGTGGACCCTCAAGTGATTGTGAGAGATGGCGTATGAGACTCATCGATGTGGCGCACGCACGGTCCGGGGACAAAGGCGACTCCGTCAACATAGGACTCATTGCACGTGACCGCTCGGACTACCCCTTGCTCGTCAAGGAGGTAACCGCAGAACGGGTTGCCCATCACTTCGCTGGAGTCTGCCTCGGCGAGGTGAAGCGGTACGAGCTGCCGAACTTGGGGGCGCTCAACTTCATCCTGACCTCCGCATTGGGCGGCGGAGGAACGACCTCGCTTCGGGTGGACGCTCAGGGCAAAGCCATGGGCGAGGCGCTCCTGTTCATGGAGATCGATGTCTGAGCAGGCCGATGCACACGCGTCGGAGGCCCCGGAGTACGCGGCCGGCGCAGAAGCGCCGGCCAAGAGACGCAGGGAGCTGCGTCAGACCCGGCGGCGTGTGGAGATTCTCGAGGCGGCGGCCGAGGAGTTCGCGATCCGCGGCTATCACGACGCGAGCCTGCAGAGGATCGGCGACAAGGTCGGGTTGTCGAAGGCCAGCCTGTACTACTACGTATCGTCCAAGAGCGACCTGCTCGCCGAGCTCTTGATCGCTGCGGTCGACTCCCAACCAGCCGAGGTGAGCGAAGGCGAACCTGCCGAACGGCTGCGGGAGTTCATGCACACACACGTCAGTCGTGTCTGCACGACCGTAGAGGGCCAGGCTCTCGCCGACAACAGCGACGTGCTCATGTCCAAGACGGCGCCCGCGAACCTGGCGGCGGCTCGACGACGGTATGAGGACGTTCTCGCCTCCATCCTGAGGTCGGGCATCGCCTCGGGAGATTTCCGGGACGTCCCTGTGCGTCCCGTGGTCAAGTTCATTTTCGCAGGCCTCAACTCGGTTCCACAGTGGTACCAGCCCAGCGGTGAGTTTGCTTTGGAGCGCGTGGTGGACGACGTCATGGGGATCCTTCTCACTGGGGTCCTTGCCGATGGCCGCTCGTCGAGCATCGCACCAGACCCATTCGACAGAACACGTACTGAGACGTAAGGGAGAACCGTGCAGGTACTGCCCGATCGAGTAGACACCTCCTCCATCGAGTTTCAGCAAAACTTGGACCAGATGCGGTTGAGCCTCGACAAGGTCGCAGAGGTTCGCTCGGCGACGCTCCTCGGCGGAGGCGAGAAGTCCGTCGCGCGCCTACGCGCTCGCGGCAAGATGCTCGCGCGCGAACGCATCGAATGGCTGTTGGATGAGGACTCGCCGTTCCTGGAGCTGATGCCCTTTGCGGCGTGGGGCACCGAGTTCACGGTGGGCGCCAGCGTGGTGACCGGCATCGGCGTCATCGAGGACGTCGAGGTCATGCTCATCGCCCACGACCCCACCGTGCGCGGAGGGACCCTGAACCCCCATAGCTTCAAGAAGGTCTTCCGTGCCATGGAGATCGCGAAGGAGAACCGGCTGCCGGTCATCACGCTCGTGGAGTCGGGCGGAGCCGACCTGCCGACGCAGGCCGAAGTGGCCATTCCAGGCGGGCGGATGTTCCGGGACCTGACGGATCACTCCGCCGCCGGGCTACCCACGATCGCGCTCGTCTTCGGCAACGCGACAGCTGGCGGTGCCTACATGCCCGGCATGTCCGACTACGTGGTGATGGTCCGCGGGAGATCCAAGGTCTTCCTCGGGGGACCGCCCCTGGTGAAGATGGCCACCGGAGAGGAGTCGGACGACGAGTCGCTCGGGGGCGCGGAGATGCATGCCCGGACCTCCGGACTCGCCGACTATCTGGCCGAGGATGAGCTCGACGCGATCCGCATCGGTCGCGAGATCGTGCGCCGTCTGAACTGGCGCAGGCTGGGCTCGAGTCCTAGCGAGCCGCCCGACGAGCCCCTCTACCCGGTCGAACAGCTCCTCGGCATCCCCTCCTCGGACCCCAAGGTGCCGTTCGACCCACGCGATGTCCTCGCCCGGACCGTCGACGGCTCCAGGTTCGATGAGTTCAAGCCGCTCTATGGCACCTCGCTTGTCACGGGATGGGCGTCCATCCACGGATACCCGTTGGGTGTGCTGGCCAACGCGAGAGGCGTGCTCCTCAACGAGGAGGCCGAGAAGGCGACCCAGTTCATTCAGCTCGCCAACCAGATCGACACCCCACTGCTGTTCCTCCAGAACACCACGGGATACATGGTCGGCAAGACCTACGAGCAAGCCGGGATCATCAAGGACGGCGCCAAGATGATCAACGCGGTGACCAATAGTCGAGTCCCGCATCTCACCGTCAACATAGGAGTTTCCTACGGAGCGGGTAACTACGGCATGGCTGGCCGAGCCTTCGGACCGCGTTTCCTCTTCTCCTGGGTCAACTCCAGGACCGCCGTCATGGGACCTCAACAACTCGCGGGCGTGATGTCCATCGTCGCGAGGGAATCAGCGGTCGACAGGGGTCTCCCGTTCGACGAGGCTGCCGACGTCGTCATGCGCGAGACCGTTCAGTCGCAGATCGAGCGCGAGCAGACTGCGCTGGCGAACAGCTCGAGGGTGTACGACGACGGCGTCATCGACCCGCGCGATACGCGGACAGTCCTCGGCATCTGCCTGTCCGTGATCCACAACAACGAAGTTCGTGGCCAGCGCGGCTACGGCGTATTCAGGATGTGAACCTTTGTCTTCGATAAGCATGGTCCTGGTCGCGAATCGCGGTGAAATCGCACGACGGATCTTCCGTACCTGTCGCGACATGGGCATCAGCACGGCCGCCGTCTACTCCGACGCCGACATGGACGCGCGCCACGTGGCAGAGGCGGACGTAGCCGTACGGCTGCCAGGGGTGAGCCCGGCGGAGACCTACCTGCGTCCGGATCTCCTGGTGGATGCCGCCCTCAGGGTGAACGCCGACGCCGTTCATCCTGGTTACGGGTTCCTGTCCGAGAACGCCGGCTTCGCCCGTCTCTGCGCCGAGAACGGACTCACGTTCGTAGGTCCGCCGCCGGACGCGATCGAGGCGATGGGGTCCAAACTCGCCGCCAAGGCAATCATGGCCAGTGTCGGCGTCCCTACGCTGCCATGGAGCGACGTGACCGATCTGGACACGAACACGGTCCGTCAGGCGGCTGAAGACCTCGGCTACCCCCTACTGGTCAAGGCGTCCTCGGGTGGTGGGGGGCGTGGCATGCGCACGGTGCTGGATCCCGGCGACCTACTCGAAGCCGTCGCCGCCGCCAAGCGGGAGGCCGCTGCTGCCTTCAGCGACGCGACCGTGTTCCTGGAACGACTCGTGGTCTCCCCTCGCCACGTGGAGGTGCAGGTGCTGGCCGACACGTATGGCGCCGTCGCGCACTTGTTCGAGCGCGAGTGCTCGATCCAGCGTAGATATCAGAAGATCATCGAGGAATGCCCGTCGCCCGCGGTGGATGAAGACCTGCGCGAGCGGCTGGGCAGAGACGCCGTGGCGGCGGCCAAGGCCGTTGGCTATGTGGGTGCCGGGACCGTGGAGTTCGTGATGGACGGTCAAGGTGAGTACTACTTCCTCGAGATGAACACGCGGCTCCAGGTCGAACATCCGGTCACCGAGCTGGTCACCGGGCTCGACCTGGTCCGCCTGCAGCTCATGGTCGCCCAACACGAACCGCTTCCCGCCGAGGTGTCGAACGCTCTCATCACCGGCCATGCGGTCGAGGCAAGACTCTACGCCGAGGACCCGCTGCAGCAGTTCTTGCCACAGACCGGAACGCTCGACACCTTCGACCTCGGGCAGGTTCCGGGGGTCCGGATCGACAGTGGCGTGGAAGTCGGATCGTCTGTCAGTCAGTACTACGACCCCATGGTGGCCAAGGTCATTGCCTGGGCGCCGGACCGGCAGGAGGCGATACGCAAGCTCAGTGCGGCACTCGCCAACGCCCGCATCCATGGCTTGGTCACGAACCGGGATCTCCTGGTCCGCATCCTGCGGCATCCCGAGTTCGTGGCCGGTCACACTGACACTGGATTCTTGACCCGGCACCCCGCCGTCGACCTGGGCCGACCACTGGCCGGACCGGACGCACAGCGCCTGCATGCGGTCGTGGCGACCCTGGCTCTGGTTGAGCGCAATCGGGCGGCGGCGTCGGTACAGCGCACCGTCCCCGCCGGGTGGCGGAACAACCGCTCGCAGCCGCAGACCATCAGCTTCGAGGCCGGAGAAGCACAGTACCGGGTCGCCTACGTGCTGGACCATGGAACTGTTCGCGCACACGTCAACGATGACGACCTACCTGAGCTGGCCGTCAGTGTGCTCACGCCCCAACGAGTCGTTCTCGAGGTTGACGGTCTCCGCGAAACCTTCCACGTCGAGATCTCCGGTCATGGGGACTCACCGACCGTCCATGTGGATGGCCGCCTCGGCCACACCTCCTTCACCCGGACACCGCGCTTCCCCTCCACGGCGTCAGCCGCCCCCGGCGGTTCCCTCATGGCGCCGATGCCGGGCACCGTCGCGAGGGTGCTCGTTGCTGTCGGCGACGACGTCGCTGCAGGAGAACCGCTGTTGGTCCTTGAGGCCATGAAGATGGAGCACACCATGACGAGTCCGCATCAGGGCGTCGTCCGCGAAGTCACGGTTGAGCAGGGGTCAGCAGTGCATGACGGTGAGGTGCTCGTGGTGATCGAGGAGAACGAGAACTAGGCGGCCTCGCCGCAGACGAGCGCTTTCTGCATCCACTAACCGATGTCAACAAGGAGCACCAGATGGACTTGCGTGAAACCGATGAGCACACCGCTCTCCGACAGGCCGTGGCGAAGCTTGGCCGGTCGTTCGGTCACGAGTACTTCGTCGAAACCTCGAAGTCCGGAGCCAAGAGTACGGAGCTCTGGAAGGCTGCGGGACAGCAGGGCTTCTTGGGGGTGAATCTGGCGGAGGAGTACGGCGGCGGGGGCGCCGGCGTTTACGAGCTGCAGATCGTGGCCGAGGAGCTGACGGCTGCCGGCTGCCCACTCCTCATGATGGTGGTGTCCCCTGCGATCTGCGGCTCGGTGATCCAGGCTTTCGGCACGGAGGATCAGAAAGAGCGATGGCTCCGACGTCTCGCCAGCGGCGAGTCCATCATGTCGTTCGCCATCACCGAACCGGACGCAGGCTCGAACTCGCACAACATCTCGACAGTCGCCCGTCGCGACGGTACCGATTACGTGCTGTCCGGCACCAAGTACTACATCTCCGGTGTGGACGAGGCTGACGCGATCCTGGTCGTCGCCCGAACGGGCACGGACGACAGGGGCCGCGGGAAGCTGAGCCTCCTGGTGGTACCCACCGATGCCGCCGGCCTCACCAAGACGCTCATTCCGGTGGAGATGACGGCACCGGACAAGCAGTTCACCCTCTTCTTCGACGATGTCCGCCTTCCTGCTGAGAGCCTGATCGGAGAGGAGGGCGATGGTCTACGCCAGGTCTTCCACGGCCTGAACCCCGAGCGGATCATGGGGGCAGCTATGGGAAACGGCATCGCTCGATATGCCCTGGCCAAGGCGGCGGAGTACGCCCGAGAGCGCCAGGTGTGGGGCGTTCCGATCGGCACCCACCAGGGCGTCGCGCACCCCTTGGCGCTTGCGAAGATCAACGCCGATCTTGCTCGACTGATGACACAGCGGGCCGCCTGGCTGCACGACGAGGGAGACCCCCTGGCCGGAGAGGCCGCCAACATGGCGAAGTTCGCAGCTGCCGAAGCGGGCATGGCAGCGTTGGACCAGGCCATCCAGACCCACGGCGGGAACGGATTGTCGACGGAGTACGGGTTGGCCACCTTGTGGGGCTCGATGAGACTCATGCGGACCGCGCCGATCAGCCGAGAAATGATTCTCAACTACGTCGCCAGGCACAGTCTCGGCCTGCCCAGTTCCTACTAGGGGTTCACGATGACCAACCCGCACGATGACGCTGTCACCTACGAAGTCGTCAACGGAGCCGCCTGGGTGACGCTGAACCGCCCAGACGCACGAAACGCCATCAACTCCGCGATCCGCGCCGGCTTGTTCGAGGCCGTCGACCGTTTCAACTCCGACGTTGAAGCGAAGGTCATGGTCCTCACCGGAGCAGGTGACGCGGCCTTCTGCGCCGGGGGGGACCTCAAGGAGATGGCCGAGCAGAGGCTGGGACTGCCTCCGCCGGACTTCATTCCATACTTCGGCCGCACCGTTGCCGTCGACAAACCCACCATCGCGGCCGTCAATGGTGTGGCCTACGCAGGTGGATTCCTCCTGGCCCAGATGTGCGACCTGGTAGTCGCCGCCGAGAACGCCCGCTTCGCCGTGACGGAGGCGAAAGTCGGCCGCGGGTCGCCGTGGGCGGCTCCCTTGCCGTGGTTGATCCCACCCCGCGTGGCCATGCAGCTTCTCATGACGGGCGATCCCATCGACGCTGTGAGGGCGCGGGAGGTCGGGCTGGTCAACGAAGTGGTCCCTGCCGCACAGCTACGCGAGGCGGCTCAGGAGCTGGCTGAGCGGATCGCCGCCAATGCCCCGCTCTCCGTCGCAGCATCGAAGGCGATGGTGTACGCATCAGCAGATCGTGGTTGGCATGACGCACTCGATGAGGCGGACCGGATCTGGGAGCCTGTCTATCTGAGCGCTGATGCACAGGAAGGTCCACGGGCGTTCCGCGAGAAACGCCCACCGCAATGGCAGGGCCGATGAGCACGGGCCGTCCGAGCACCGGTGGTATCGACGACAAAGGCATGCAGCTCGACCTGGTGCTACGTGATGTCGCCGCCGAAACGGGCTGCCTGATGAGCATGCTGCTGGCTCTGCCGGTCGTCGCCTGGGAGAAGGCGACGCCCGCGGAAGGGTGGACGGTTCGAGATCAGGTGAGCCACCTGACGTTCTCAGACAACGCTGCCTATCTCGCACTCACCGACCGGGCCGCGTTCACCCAGTTGCTCGCGCAGTCACAGCCGGACCCGATCGCTTTCGTGGACCGTGCGAACATCCCCGGGCGGACGACCGGTGTACCTGAGCTGCTCGGCGGATTCGTTCAGGCGCGGGTGCAGATGGTGCACTCGCTGCGTGCAGTCGATCGGCACACTCGGGTTCCTTGGTTCGGGCCGCCCATGAGCGTGCTCTCCTTCGTCACTGCTCGGCTGATGGAGACGTGGGCACATGGGCAGGACGTGCGCGACGCGCTAGGGGCGGAGACGGTCGCGACCGATAGGCTCAGACATATCGCGGACATCGGAGTTCGGGCGCTGCCGAACAGCTTTCGGGCGCACGGGCGACCGATCCCTGCGGCCCCGGTCCGGGTGGAGATCACCGGACCTTCCGGAGAGTTGTGGGTATGGGGTGAACGGGGAGCGAAAAACCGCGTCACCGGGTCGGCGCTCGATTTCTGTCTCGTCGTCACGCAGAGGCGTCACCCTGGTGACACTGACGTATCAACCGAGGGCGCGGTCGCGGCGGAGTGGATATCCATAGCGCAAGCCTTCGCTGGCCCCCCCGGCGCCGGCCGGGGCGCGGGCCAATTCTCTGGGCGTCCCGCAGAACCCGCAGCCGCCCTTGGGGATGAACGGCACGACTGATGAAGAACCGGACTACGCCCGCCGGTGCCCGGCCCTAGACCACTGTCGGGGAAGGACAGATTGATAGCGCCGGGGGGAGGGTCTGCCGCACGATCAGGTGACAGGTTGGGTCGGGCCCGGTGGCGGATCCCGGTGCGTCAGGCTGAGGTGAGACACCACTTCTGAGTTCCTTCCCCGCACCGGGCGAAGGTGGATCCCGTATGGTTGGGCGTCCGCGGCTTGGAGACCTGCCAGCGCCACCCGAGGTTCCGACTATCGTAGTGGCATGCGCATCTTCACCACGCTGGACGACGTCGCCGCGGCTGCTGCTACCGACATCGGCACCAGCGAATGGTTCGTCGTCGATCAGGCCCGCATTGACGCCTTCGCCGACGCCACGCTGGACTACCAGTGGATCCACGTCGATGCGGACGCGGCCGCTGCGGGGCCCTTCGGGAAGACGATCGCGCACGGCTTTCTCACCCTGAGCCTGCTCTCCCACTTCGCGTCGCAGGTGTTCGCGCTCGAGACGCCGGGTGCCCGACTGAACTACGGACTCGAAAGGGTGAGGTTTCCGGCACCGGTCCCGGTCGATAGTCGCCTACGCTCGCACGTGCGATTCGGCGAAATCCGGGATCTCCCGACGGGCAAGCAGCTCGTCGTCGAGCACACAGTCGAGATTGAGGGTCATGGTAAGCCGGCGTGTGTCGCGGGGCATCTCGTCCTTCTCTTCGCTTGACCTGGGATCGGCACGGCCGGGCGCGGCGTCACCATTAGTTTGGTTCGCTACCTCACACCTCCACCATCTTCGCGACTGTGCTGTATGCCGAGCAGCGCAGCAGTCTCCGCGCTGGAAACGTAAGACACCCGGCGACGAAAAGTCGTGTCGGACGCCCCTCAAGGCGGCGTGGGCATGACCTCAACGGCGTATAAACTTCAGGACGTCGTCGACGCCGGTGCGGTTACTACTGGGTTCGAGCGTGCCCCGGGAGGCCACGTCCGGATCCAGGCCGCGGGCTCGCGCCTGCTTGCGGAGCTCGTCAAGACCTAGTTCGGCATCAAGCATGTCGTGTTCGTGGCGCTTGAGTCGGATGTCGTCGCGTCGCGCTCCCGCTTGGTTGGCCTCGCTGAACACCGCGGTGCCTCCAACGACGAGAGCGCCGGCCAGCATGTACAAGAAGATGGGCCTGGATGCCTCCTGTTGTTGAGTGATTGTGTCGCTACTAGGTTCGATGCGGCGCGGGTAGGTCCGTGTTCACGTGACGCGGGGTTCTAAACTGGCACTGTGCCCCGATCTCGCGTCGGCGTCTGGGATCAGACGCTCATTGACGATCTGGCCGCTGAGGGTGTCGCGATCTCGCCGGCTCAGCTCGAGAGATGGCGTGCGCGGGGCTTACTTCCTCGGAACGACCGTTGCTGGCTGGGGCGAGGGCAGGGCAGCGCCTCTGCCCACCCAGTCCGCGACATGATTGACGTAGCGAGGGTGCTCGCTTGGTACTCGGGCCGTGGGCGACCGTGGCAGTTGGCCGGCCTCGGGCTGATCGATGAGGGCTGGGTCATCGAAGACGAGGAACTGCTTCAGACTCTCGCGATCTGGGTGATCGATCGGGGTAGTGCTCGTTTGAGGGCGCTGGCTCTGGCCGCGCGCCGCGACGGACTGATCACCGACGAAGACTTGCATCAGCCAGATCCGTATGTGGGGATCGCGGCAGGGTTGGTCCAGCGCCATCGGAGTACGCGATCAATGGGGTGTGCTGCATGATCAGGTGACAGGTTGGCCCGCGCCAACTGGTCGTCGTCGGATCAGGCCCGGTCGCGCCGACCACGCCTGCACTCTCCCTATTGAATGTTGGCCCGGGACAACATGGGAAGGGGATGTGCAGCATCTGGCATTACTTGAGGGCTGCGAGGCGCGCAGTCGGTAGCTGAGAGGCGCTTCGCTCGAAGCCGAGGGAGTACCGGGTAAGTCTGCTGGTCAGGTCAGGCCAGACTTCGCATCACATCTGCGCTTGCTTGCGTGCCCATCGAGAGTCGAACTCGCGATCTTTCGCCTAGTAGAGGATTCGGATTCAAATTTCGTCTGCTGCCGCTTCGCTGGCGGTCCAGCCGCGCGATTCCGCACGTTTGCGCGCCAACTCGGCAAGCCGACTGGACGCGGCCTGCTGATAGCGCATGGCCGCTTGGTTGGTCGAGTGTCCGCCGAGTGCCATGAGTTCGGCGAGAGTGGCGCCGTGCCGGGCGGCTTCGGTCAGGGCTCCATGCCTGAGGTCATGGAAGCGGAGGTCCTCGCGGCCAGCGACGCGACGAGCTTCGTACCAGCCCCATCCCCTCGTCGATAGTTTGCCACGACGCTTCTTGGAGACCTTGCCGTAGAAGGCGCTGGGGGACAGGTGCTCAGTGTTGCGCCCGGGAAAGATCAACCCCTGAGGGCCAGGCGCGGCGTGATGCCTCGTGTGTTCCCGCACCGCCTCGATGATGTCTGGCGGGATCGGGACGTCGCGGATGCCAGCCTCGCTCTTGGGAGCCTTGGCGATGACACCGGCGGACCTAGAGCGGACGACGCCGCGGCGGACCCGGATAACTCCTTGGGGAATGTCGATGTCCGAGCGGCGAAGCTCAGCCAATTCACCGAAGCGGAGCGCGCAGCCGTCGGCGAGCAGCACCATCAGCCTGTGACGTTCCGGCATGGCCGCCACGATGGCGGCTACTTCTTGGGCGGTGGCCGGGCGGATGCGTCGCTTGGTTCCGGACGAGCCGCCGCCAGAGATGCCGCATGGGTTGAATGGGATCAGCGCGGCGCCGCTGTTCCTGGTTGGGTCGGCTGCGGTGCGCATCATCGCGCGCAAGAGCGAGTAGGCGTGCGCCTGGTACGTAGGGGTGTCGGCGGCAGTGTCATACCACTCGGCGACCGCCTCAGGGGTGACATCCTTGAGCCCGACGTCGGCGAAGGTCGGCAGGATGAAGCGATCGAGCAGGTCCTGGTAATGGTCGCGAGTGCGCTCGGCGAGCGGGCGCCCCTTCACCTTCCGGCCCGCAAGCCAGCGCGGTGCGTAGTCGCCGACTGTCACCGGCGCGGCAAGCCTGCTTGCCCGTCGCGCCAACGGGGGAGTCCACGACCCCGCGGTGATCATGCGTCGCTCATCCACCAGCCACGCCTCTGCATCGTCCTTGGACTCGAAGGTGTGAGGCGCGTTGTAACGAAGCGGTTCTCCGACGGCCGTCTCGCGGCTATCGGGGTCTGCGTAGCGAGCCCGATAGCGTCCGCTGGGCAGCTTCGTGATCTGTCCGAACTTACGTCGGTCGGAACTTTGCGCCACAGGCGTTCCCTCGAGTTCGTGTCCACTACGTGTCCACCAGAAGGGTATTCGTGTGCACAGGAGTCCGCCAGCGACTGAGGCGGAAACGGGTAAACTTGCAGGTCAGCGCCCTAGAATGCTGGTCAGAGCACATGTCGCAGAAGTGCGGGCGGACTGGTTCGAACCCAGTATCGCCCACCCGAGCAAGCAACAGCCCTTGGTCCTGCGTAGAAGCAGGTCCAGGGGCTGTTCTTCTCACTGCCCACATCGTCGCCGTGCAGCGGACTCAACCCAGGATCGCCCACCATCGCGACACAGCTTGCTGCGCGGGAAGGTGCTGGTGGCCGCGTCGGACGGACGGACCGGTCGAGCGATCACCGGGAGGGCGATGGTCCGCGCCCGCACTCGGAGCGTGTGATGCGCTCTCGACCGCGGGAGGGCACCCTCGCCACGCGGTGGTGCCCCGGTCATCCCCGCTTGCAGGCGAAGGGACGGGGCACGAGCTCTGCTCACAACGCGGGAGCCGGTGGTCCGGCACGAGGGACTGGACCGAGTTCGGACCGATGTCGATCACGATGGATCCCGGACTCAGACTGCCGGCCCGGTCGCGACGTCGGCGCGGTGGCGCGGCACGTACTCCGCCGGGCTGCTCGTGCCCATCGGCCCGACGGCCAGCTGTCGGCGGCGTTCCTGGCTGACGCGCCGCAGGGACCTCGGCTCGAGCCTGCTCGTCAGGGCGATCGTGGTCATGGTGTCTCCTCTGCGGTCAGGCGTCTGGTGTGGTGACGGGGCAACGAGCAGGGACGGCGGAGGGTCACACAGCCGGAGCGCCCGGTCTGGACCACCGGTGCACCTCCTCGTCGACGACCAGCTCGGCTGCTGCACGCGGCAGTGGCACCCCTCCACGGAGGGACAGGAGCCCGATGTCGGCGAGGCGGAGACGGGCGGGGCCGGTTCCGCGGCACAGGAGTCCTCGGCATCTCGGGACCAAGGACCCTGACCGGACGGCACCGCTGCGCCTAGCGTGAGTGGTGCGCGCAGGACAGTCGGGGGACCAGATGGCGCGCGACGGGTCCGGGTCGCCGTGCTCACGCAGATGCGTGCGGTCCCGACCCACGACCGGGGACCTTGCGACCGACGGCGGCGAGGCCCCCGGTCACCGCTGCCGCAGCCGTACGGCCAGCAACGCGACGTCGTCCTCGGGCGTGCCGTCGATCATGCCGTCGAGCAGCCGGTCGCACAGGTCCTCGACGTCGACGGCTTCGGGAGCGGTGGTGCGCACGAGGTGGATGAGCTCGTCGATGCCATCGTCGACGTCGCGCCCGCGTCGTTCGACCAGGCCGTCGGTGTAGAGGATGAGCGTGGCGCCCGGCTCGACGAAGGCGACCTGCTCGGCGCGGCGCGTCGCGGGGTCGAGCCCGAGCAGCAGGTCGTTGTCGTCGACGTCGGCGAGACGCCTGACGTCACCGCTCGGCATGAGCAGCAGCGCGGGCGGGTGCCCCGCGTGCGCCCAGCGCAGCACCACCTCCTCGCCGGCGTCGGCACCGGCACGGGGGTGGCGCTCGAAGCGCGCGACCACCGCAGTGGCGGTGGTCTCCAACTGCAGGGACCGCATGACCGTGTCGACCCCCGACAGCACCGCCGCGGGTGCATAGCCGCTGTGCACGGCCAGCCCGCGGAGCAGGCCGCGCAGCTGTCCCATGGCGGCTGCAGCCTCCACGTCGTGCCCGACCACGTCGCCGACGACGACCACCACGTCGTGCCCGCCGGGGCCGCGACTCTGCTGGAGGAACGCGTCGTACCAGTCGCCGCCGATCCGCGCGACGTCTCCTGCCGGGGCGTAGCGCGTGACGATCTCGAGGTGCTCGGATCGGGGCGGGTCGGTGAGCATGCTGCGTTGGAGGGTCTCGGAGACCTCGCGCTGGGAGGCGTAGAGCCGTGCGTTGTCGAGGGCGAGGGCCGCGCGCGACCCGATGTCCTCGAGCAGCGACTGGTCGGCGGTCGAGAAGGCCCGTCGGCCACGGCCGCGGAAGAGGCTCACCACCGCGACGGTGCGACCGCGTGCACGCAGCGGCACGATCATCGCGCTCGACGGCGCCAGCTCGTGGAGCCGGTCACGGGCCGGTCCGGGCGAGAGCACCGACGCCACCTGGTCAGTGGCGTCCGAGGTGAGGAGGACTGACGCCATCTCGCGGACGGCGCGGGCCAGGAAGGACTCGTCGGCCAGGGCGCCTAGGCGCAGTGAGGCGTACTCGGTCAACGTCCCGGTCATCGTCTCGTCGGTGTGGGCCCAGGCGACGTCGCGCAGGCCCCGGCGCCAGTCGGGGGCCTGGGGGTCCTGCACCAGCGTCACCAGGCACCAGTCGCCGAGCTCGGGGACCAGCAGGGTCGCAAGCCGGCTGACGCCCTCGGTGGGGTCGAGGGTGTCGCCGAGGTCCTCGGAGACCGACGCCAGCAGCGCGAGGCGGTGCGCCGACCGGTCCAGCGCGTCCTGCGCGGCCCGACGCGCGGAGATGTCGTGGAAGTAGACGGCGAGGCCCTCGGGCGAGGGCCAGGCGCGGATCTCGTACCACCCGTCCAGCGGAGCGGGGTAGTGCGCCTCGAACGACACCGGCCCGCCGGTGGCGACGGCCTCTCGGTAGTGGGTCTCGAACGTGCTGCCCACCGCCGCCGGGAAGGCCTCCCAGATGTTCTCGCCCAGCAACCGGGCGCGGCCCTGGCCCAGCAGCCGCTCGGCCTCGGAGTTGACGTAGGTGAAGCGCCACTCGCGGTCGAGCTGGTAGAAGGCCGACGACATCGACTCCAGGACCCGTCCGACCCGGGCCTCGCCGTCGTGCACGTCGGTCGTGTCGTAGGCGGCGCCCACGAGGCGTACGGCCCGGCCCGTCCTGTCGTCCGGCAGGGCGCGGCCGCGCGCCTCGATCCACCGGAGGTCCCCGGTGGGCAGGACCACGCGGTACTCCGCGTCGTAGTCACCGCAGGTGGCGATCGCCCGCTCCAGGGCGTCGGTCACGCGCGGCAGGTCGTCGGGATGCACGCACCGGTTGAAGGACTCGATGGTGCCGCCGAAGGACTCCTCGTCGAGCCCGAAGAGCTCGAGCAGCCGGCCGTCCCACCTCAGCCGGTCCTGGACCAGGTCCCACACGAAGGCGCCGACGCCGGCGGCGTCGACCGCCAGCCGCCACGCGATGCGGTCGCTCTCCGCGTCGAGCGTGGCGGACGTGCGGGGCGGCGGGACACGTGGGACCGACTCGTCGCGCGCGTGCCCGCCCGCGCTCGTCGTACCGCTGTGGGACACCGAGGCCACCTCCACGTCGGATCCGGGCAGCCCGCCGTCTCGAGGCACCGACTACAGGGTGGCACACCGGCGGGCACGGCCAGGGGCGTTTCAGTCGTGTTGTGGACGCGCTGCCGGCGGGAGGTCGTCCTCGGGGGCGCCGGGGGCCGTCAGCGGGTCCTCGGGGAGCTGCTGCACCTGCTCGCGGCACCACACGGAGACCGTGCGCTCGCCCGACAGCACCGCGGTGCGGAAGTCGTCCCAGCGCTCCCACGCCGTCTCGCCGACCTCGGTCGGGTCGGGGTCGACCGGACCCGGGGCGAGCGCGACGTAGACCGGGCACATCTCGTTCTCCACGACCCCGTCCTGCTCGGCGCGGTAGCGGAACCGCGGCAGGACCAGGCGCAGGTCCGTCAGGTGAGTGCCCAGCTCCTGCTCCACCCGCCGGCGTACGGCGTCGGCGAGCGGCTCCCCGGGAGCGGGATGCCCGCAGCAGCTGTTGGTCCACACGCCGGGGAAGGTGCGCTTGTCGTCGGCACGACGGGTGAGGAGCACGTGGCCCGCACCGTCGAAGAGGTAGCACGAGAAGGCGAGGTGCAGCGGGGTGCCGGCGTGGTGGACGCCGAGCTTGTCAGCGGTGCCGACGGCGTGGCCCTCCTCGTCGAGGAGCACCACCTGCTCGGGGGCGGTGAGGTGGGTCATGGGGTCCTTCCGACAGGTCGGGCGAGCTGGTTGACGGCGGTGGAGAACAGCCAGGGGGCGCGGGCGGCAGCGGGGACGAGGTGGCGGCGCACCGTCGGCTGCCCGGTGGCGCGCAGGAGCAGGTGGGTGAGCGCCTCGTGGCGCAGTCCGAGCCGGCGGGCGACGGACGCGTAGCGCCGGGGCCGTCCGGTGGCCAGGCACTCCACGGCGGCCCGGGCCTGGCCCAGTCCGAGCGCGAGTCCTTCGCCGGTCAGGGCGTCGACGTAGCCCGCGGCATCGCCCACCAGCAGGACCCGGCCGCGCACGCGTGAGCTGGCGCGCTGGCGCAGAGGTCCGGCGCCCATCACGGGCGTGCGCGGACCGGTGAGGCGCTGCTCGAGCACCGGGAAGTCGGCGAGCAGGTCCTCGAAGCGGGATCCGGCGTCGGCGAGCACGGCCACGCCGACCAGGTCGTCGTCGACGGGAGTCACGTAGGCCTCGGCCCGCCGCGACCAGTGCACCTCGACGTACGACGACCAGGGCGCCTGCCGGACGTGGCAGCGCAGCCCGAAGCGCCGCCGACCTGAGTGGGGGACCTCGAGACCCACCAGCCGGCGCACGGGGGAGTGCAGTCCGTCGGCCGCGACGAGGTAGCGCGCCCGGTGGCCCTCGACAACCAAGTGGTCGCCGCGGTCGTCGACGGTCCGGACCGGCGTGGGGTCGACCTCGATCCCGGCCGCTTCCACCCGCTCGGACAGCGCGGCATGGAGCACGGTGCGGCGTACGCCCCGACCGGGGCCCGACGCGAACTCGGCGCGGACGTCCTTGCCCACCCGGTCGTCGAGGTAGTGGATGCCGGTCAGGTCGCGACCGTGCGGGTGCACGCCCAGCTCCGCCAGCTCGGCCACGGCGCCGGGCATGAGGCCCTCGCCGCAGGCCTTGTCGACCGGTCCGCCGCGCGGCTCGTGCACCAGGACCGACAACCCGGCCCGGTGCGCGTGCAACGCCGTGGCGAGGCCGACGGGCCCGCCACCGGCGACGACGAGGTCATGCACCGGCCGCCTCCGAGGTCCGGGGCAGGGTCGCCAGCGCGCGGTCCTCGACCCGGATCCGGACCGCGAGCAGGCCGGCGTTGAGGACGGTGAAGACCACGGCGGTGATCCAGGCGGCGTGCACGAGCGGCAGGGCGATGCCCTCGACCACGACCGCGACGTAGTTGGGATGGCGCACCAGCCGGTAGGGGCCACCCGTCACCGGCGGCAGGCCGGGAACGACGATGACCCGGGTGTTCCAGCGACGCCCGAGGGTGCCGATGCACCACCAGCGCAGGGCCTGCGAGGCGACGACGAGGGCGAGCATCGACCACGCCAGGACGGACGGGACGTCGGGGCGCCGGACCCACGCCTCGACGAGCGCGCCGACCAGCAGGCCGGTGTGCAGCACGACCATGAAGGGGAAGTGGCCCAGGCCGCTCTCGACCCCGCCGCGCTCCTTGCTCCACGCGGCGTTGCGCACCGAAACCACCAGCTCGGCCACGCGCTCGACGCCGACGAGGGCGACCAGGACCGTGAAGGCCAGCAGCGTGGTCACGACGTCGCCCTCAGCAGCACGAGCTCGGAGCAGAAGCCCGGACCCATGGCCAGCAGCACGCCGTGGGTGCCGGGTGCCGGTGGGCGTTCGCGCAGTGTGTCCTCCAGGACCTGCAGCACCGAGACCGAGGAGAGGTTGCCGACCTTGGCCAGCGACTCCCAGGTGAGCCGCACCGCCTCGCGGGGCACCTCCAGCGCGGACTCGAGCGCCTCGATGACCTTCGGGCCGCCGGGGTGGCACACCCACCACCCGATGTCGGCGCGCGTGAGCCCGTGGGACTCGAGGAACGCGTCGACGTCCTCGCGCAGGTAGCGCTCCACCAGGTGCGGGACCTCGGCGTCCAGGACGATCCGCAGGCCGCTGGCGGCGACGTCGAAGCCCATGGTGCGCTCGCTGTCGGGGTAGAGGCGGCTGCGGGAGTCGAGCACCTCGACGGGACCGCCCGGGCGGCCCTGGCTCCCGACGGCGACGACCGCGGCGGCGCCGTCGCCGAAGAGCCCGCTGGCCACGAGGTTGGGCACCGAGACGTCGTCGCGCTGGAGGGTGAGCGAGCACAGCTCGACGGCGACGAGCACGGCGGTGTGGCCGGGGTGGCCGAGCAGGTAGTCGTGCACCCGGGCGATGCCGGCGGCGCCCGCCACGCAGCCGAGCCCCACCAGGGGCATCCGGCGCACGTCCTCGCGCAGCCCCACCTGGGCGGCGATGCGGGCGTCGAGCGAGGGGACCGCCAGGCCCGTCACCGTCGCGGTCACGACGAGGTCGACGTCGGACGGCGTCAGGTCGGCGGCCTTGAGCGCATCGACGAGGGCGCGCGACCCCAGCTCGACGGCGTGCTCGATGAACTGGTCGTTGGCGTGGCCGAAGTCCTCGAGCCGGGCGTAGTCCTCCAGCGGCAGCACGGTGTGGCGTCGCTCTACGCCGGCGTTGCGGTGGAAGCGCCGCAGCAGCGCGTGGTCGAGGCTGCGCTGGGAGATCACCTGGGCGAAGGCCTCGGTGATCTCGGCCTGCGGATGGGAGTGCGCCGGCAGTGCACCTCGGACGGAGAGGATCCTCATGTCAGCTACCTCGATGTGGTCGGGACGGGGGTGTGGTCGGACGGGCGGTGCGGACGAGCGAGGGCGCCGAGCAGGCCACCCGCCAGACGGGGGCCGATGCGGCCGTCGCCGAGGCCGAGCTCGACGAGCGTGTCGAAGGCGTGGCGGTCGCGGCCGGCAGCCCGGATGCCGGCGTCGACGATCCGTGGGGACTGCGCGAGCCGCGAGGCCAGCCAGGTGTGGCGCAGGTGGGTGCCCAGCATCGCGCGCACCACGGTGCGGTGCCGCTCGCCCGCGTCGTCGCCCCGGCCGAGGGCCACCGCTCGCGCGGCGGTGCGTCCGGCGGCGATGCCGGTGGTCACGGCGTAGTAGATGCCCTCACCGGTCATCGGGTTGACCAGGCCGGCCGCGTCGCCGACCAGCAGGACAGGACCGTCGGGCTGCTCCCAGCGCCACGAGCTGAGGGGCAGGTGGTGCCCGCGCCAGTCGGTGCCGGTGCTCGCCGTCCCGGGCAGCAGCTCCTCCAGCTGCTCGAGCAGCAGGCGCCGGCTCGGGGGGCTGCCGTCGCCACGGCCCTGCGGCAGCAGCTCGCCGTAGCCGACGTTGGCGAGGCCGTCGCCGCGGTCGAACGCCCAGGCGTACGACGGCTGCGTGCGCTCGCCGTAGCGGATCACCTGCCGCCCGACCAGGTGAGGGGGAGTCGGCGCGTAGCCGCGGATCGCGAGCGCGCGCTGGTCGCGTCGTCGGCCGAGCAGGGCGGTGCGCACCAGCGAGTGGGCGCCGTCGGCTCCGACCACCACGGGTGCGGCGAAGCGCTCGGACACCAGCGCCCGTCCGGGCTCGGTGGTGACGGACGTGACCCGGTGGCGGCGCAGGACCGCACCGGCGGCCACGGCCTTCTCGACGAGGCGGGCGTCGAGCACGCGGCGGGGCACGACGTAGGCCTCGCGGCGCATCGGCCCCGAGACGTGCACGTCGCCGCGGGACAGTTCCAGGTCGCGCAGCGGCGCCCACCCGTCCACCACGTCGGCGGCGCCGACCTCGGCGAGCCGGTCGAGGGCGTGCGGGGCGATCCCGTCGCCGCAGGACTTGTCGCGCGGGAAGTCGCTGCGGTCGAGCAGCAGCACCCGCAGGGTCGGGTCGGCGGTGAGCGCGCCGAGGGCCGCGGACGACCCCGCCGGGCCCGCGCCCACCACGACGAGGTCCCACTGCTCCACGGGCGGGGCCGTCATCGGGCCACCACGAGCAGGGTCGCGTCGACGAGCGCGATGGCGACCGCGGCGAGGAAGGGGACCCGGCGCGGGCCGGTCACCACCACGGCGGCCAGCGCGAGCACGAGTGCCGCCGTCGCCACGGTCACGGGGGTCGGGGGCGCCGCGCCGACGAGGGCGACGAGCGAGGCGGTCACGAGGACGACGGCCGCCACCGGGGCGATGCGGGCGCGCCCGAGGCGGTGCGGGAGGCCGCGTACTCCGGTGGCGGCGTCGTCGTGGAGGTCGGGGAGGACGTTGAGGAGGTGGGCACCCACGCCGAGCAGTGCGGCCGCCACCGGCCACCACCACGGCGGCAGCTCGCCGTCGGCGAGGGACACGACGGCGGTGAGGCCGCCGAACGAGAGGGCGTACGGCGCCCAGGACCACACCGTCGCCTTGAACCCCAGGTTGTAGGCCCAGGCCGACGCCACGCAGGCGAGGTGCACCAGGCCCGCCGCGGTGCCGAGCGCCATCGACAGCAGCACGCACACGACCACGGCGGCGGCGCAGGCGGCGCGGACGCCGCGGACCGACACCTCCCCGGTCGCCATCGGCTTGTCGGTGCGTCCGGCCGAGAGGTCGCGGGGCAGGTCGACGAGGTCGTTGCTCCAGCCGATCGACAGCTGCCCGGCGAGCACGGCCGCGACCACCAGCGCGGCCCGGGAGGCATCGAGGCCCTGGGCCACGCAGAGGAGACCGGCGAGGACGGTGACGGCCACCGCGGGGCCGGCGTGGGCGGCACCCAGGACGCCGAGGGCTGCCCGCGAGCCGCGGCGCACGGGTGCGGTGGCGGCGCTCATGTGCCCACCCTTGCGCGCCGCGCCAACGGCGTCGCTGCCAGCCCCAGCGCGAGCGCGGCGACGAACCAGCCGGCCAGCATGTCGACGACGTAGTGCTCGCCGGTGTAGACGAGCACCGCCGCCATCGTCACGGCGTAGGCGAGCAGGGCCCCGCGTGCCCACCGCGACACCGACGGCCAGAGGAAGAGGGCGACGAGCAGCGCCGCTCCGGCGTGCAGCGACGGCATCGCCGCGACCGGGTTGCTGCCGTCCTGCCCGAGCTGGGTGAGGCGCCCCACCGCGTCGAGGTGGAGGTAGTCCCACCCCACGTGGGAGATGCGCGCGACCGGTCCGATGTCGCCGCTCTCGGAGGCGAGCCACGGCGGGGCGGCGGGGTAGGCGACGTAGACCGCGATCCCGAGGAACGACATCGACAGCACGGCCACCAGCCACGCGGTGAAGCGCTCGCGCAGCCTGAACCAGAGGAGCGTCGTCAGCAGCGGGATGGTCACGAAGTGGGTGACGTAGACCAGCGCTGCGACCGCGTCGTACCACTGCGGGGAACCGGCGAGCAGCCGCTCCTGGAGCCAGACGGTGGGCACGGTGCCGAACAGGCGCTCGTCGGCGACCGCGGGACCCGTGACGTGCAGTGGCGCGCCGACCCGGTTGGTCGTGGCCGCCTCGCCCGTCTCGAGCGGCGCGCTCACCCACCCGGCGACGGCGTAGGCGAGGAGGATCGCGCTCAGCGGCGACCACGAGATGAGGAGCTGGGCGATCGGGCCGTGGCGCGACCCGGTGGCCGTCCGGGACGCGCCGGCGTCGGCCTGCGGTCCGCGGAGCGCCTGCGCCTCGGTGCTCACGACCGGCTCCCGCGCCGTGACAGCCGCTCGAGGATCGCCTCCGTGCGGAAGCGGTTGTAGCGCTGGATGAGGATGAAGGGCAGGTTCACGAGGACCCCGTACCCCATCAGGAGCGCTGCAGGCAGTGGCGGGTTCCAGAACACGAAGAGGGGGCTGCACGCCATCGCCCACCAGTGCCCGAGCTCGGCGCGGCGCGTCTCGCGCACGAACAGCTCGAGCCCCGCGACGTCGGCCGAGGGCAGCTGTCGCTTGCTCACCCCGCCGGCGAAGAGGGCACCGGCCTCGGGGAGCCGGTCCTTCCACCGGTGGATGCGCAGCCGGCGTCGGTAGAACCGGCCGTCGCGCTCGAGGGCCCGCTGGCGCAGCACAGGCCCGTCCCGGCCCAGCCGCTCGTCGCCGAGGCGGTGTGCGGCGTAGCCGGTGGCGGCGTGGAAGACGCCCCAGGCGACCACGTCGACGGCGACCGTGACGGTCTGCGGCATCACGTGGCGGAGCATCACGTCACCTCGCGGGTGGAGTCGTGCCGGCGCAGGTCCACGTCGCGTCCGCGCCACGTCACGGACCGGCGTACGCCGCTCAGCACCGCGGAGCGCGCGAAGACCAGGTCGAAGGCGAGCAGGGAGACCGGCGTCAGGGCCCAGGTCCACCACCGGAAGGACCCCAGGCGGAGCAGCACTGCGCGCAGCTGCCAGGTGAGCGCGACGTACGCCGCCACCCACACGGCGGCGTGCCCGCCGACCAGGGTGCCGCCGACCCCCGCGGTCGCGTCGAGCAGCGTCAGCATGGCGCCGACGGCGACCGCGTGGTGCACGGAGACGAAGAGCCCGGTGCCGAGCGCGGCCGGGAGCCAGGCGGTCGAGGCCCCGGAGGCGATGTTCTTGGTCCAGCCCGCCGCGAGCTGGCCCAGCCCCTCGGGATAGCTGCGCATCTGCACCGACGTGCCTCCCGCCGCGCACACGACCGGAAGGCCGGCGCGGTCGTAGGCCGCGGCCAGGGCGGCGTCGTCGAGGATCGCGGAGCGGACCGCGGCGTGCCCGCCGGCGACCGCGAGGTCGACCCGGGAGGTGAGCAGGCAGGGACCGAAGGCCATCGGGACCCGCGGGCGTCCCGCCGTCCGGGGACCGACGAACGCCGCGCTCGCCATCACCGCGACGACGTTGAACCACGCCGACAGCTGCTCGTGCGGGCGGACGACCCGGTGGTAGGGCTGGACCGACACCAGCCCGCCCGAGCCGGCGTGCAGGTCGAGCAGCCCGGACAGGGCGTCCGGCGCCAGCACCGTGTCGGCGTCGAGGAAGAGAAGCAGGTCGCCGTCGGTGACGTCGGCGCCCACGTGGCAGGCCCACGCCTTCCCGGTCCACCCGGCGGGTGGCCGTCCTGCCGGCACGACCCGGGCACCCGCGGCCCGCGCCACCTCCGCGGTCGCGTCACGCGAGTCGTCGTCGACGACCACCACCTCACGCACCGGCGTGTCGAGCGCGGCGAGCGAGGCGAGGAGGTCGGGGAGGGTGAGTGCCTCGTCGCGCGCCGGCACGACGACCGAGACCCGCGTCGACGAGGGCGGGGCGGCCAGCCCTCGCGGCGGCGTACGGAGGTCGGCGAGCAGCCAGCGGGCCGTCGCCAGCGCCGCGAGCACGAGGACCACCACGACGACGTCGCTCATGCGCGTGCCCGGTCCAGGCGGGTCACGAGGAGCGGCATCCCGCCGCGCGGGTGCACCGCCACCCTGGCCTGCGGCTCCGGTCGGCTCCAGCCCTCGGGCACGTCGAGCCGGTGCTCGCGGAGCACCTCGTCGAGCACCATCACCATCTCGCCGAGTGCGAACTCGCGCCCGATGCACAGCCGCGGCCCCTGGCCGAAGGGGAGGTACGCCGTGCGCCCCGCCCCCGGGTCGAGGAAGCGCTCGGGGCGGAAGGCCAGCGGCGCGGTCCACGGGTCGGGCCGGCGGTGCACGAGCCACGGACTGATGATGGCGAGGGTGCCGGCGGGGACGTCGTGGCCGGCGACGACGTCGTCGCGCAGCGAGCGGCGGGAGAGCGCCCACGCGGGTGGGAAGAGACGCAGCGCCTCGTCGATGACCGCACGCGTCCACGGGAGCGCCTCGCGCGTCGCGACCAGCGACACCGGCCCCGGGTGGGCGGCGAGCTCGGCGCGGGTGCGGTCCTGGACCTCGGGGTGCTCGGCCAGCAGCATGAACGTCCAGGCCAGCGAGGCGGCGACGGTCTCGTGGCCGGCGACGATCATGGTGACGAGCTCGTCACGGACCTCGGCGTCGGTGAGCCCGCTGTCGAGCAGCAGGCCGAGCAGGTCGTCGCCGTGCGGGGCCGTGCTCGCCCGCCCGTTGCGGGCCCGGCGCTGGGCGATGATCTCCGCCGACGCCGTGTCCAGCCGGCGCCGCGCGGAGCGCAGCCGTACGTTGAGCCGCGTGGGGGTCCAGTGGGCCCGGGGCAGGATCGCGCGGCCGAGCCGGACCACCAGCTCGGCGGCGTCGCTCGTCGCGTCGAGCAGGGTCTGGGCCTGGCCGGACAGGTCGGCGGAGAAGAGCGCGCGCCCGACCGCGTCGAGGCCGATCGTGTGGGTCAGCGCGGCCACGTCCACCACGCCCGTGCCGCCGCCGGCGCCGACCGCGACGGGCAGGCGCACGCCGACCGCGGACCGTGCCGCGGCACGCACCTGCTCGCCGACCGCTTCCAGGGGCTGGTGGTGGAACGCGGGGGCGGCGAGGCGCCGGTGGTCGATCCAGCTCGGCTCGGCCGACGCCAGCAGGCCCGGGCCCGTCACGCGCGCCAGGGCGGCGTACTGCACGGTGTCCTTGCCCCAGCCGCGCGCCGAGGTCTGCAGGACGTGGCGCACGGCTTCGGGGTCGTTGAGGAGCAGCGCGGGGGCACCCGGCACCGGGAAGGAGACGAGGTCGCCGTACAGCTCGGAGACCGCGGAGAGGAAGGACAGCGGGTCGGCGCGGATGGAGCGGAACCCGCGGGCCATGTCGAGCGACGTCGGCCCGGGCACGCCGATGTCGGTGGGCTGCATCTCCTGCAGCCGGGTCGCGATGCTCATGCGGCCTCCCGGGAGGGTCGGCGCCGACCGAGCCACGTCCAGACGGCGCAGCTGGTCAGCACCAGGGCGAACCCGAAGGCGAGGTCCTCGACCGGCGCGTAGACGAGGCGGCCGTCGCCGACGAGGGTGATGCGGTCGCTGCCGATGATGGCGTCGGGGGAGTAGCGCACGATCCCGCGCCCGGTGAG
Source organism: Nocardioides furvisabuli (assembly GCF_021083185.1). Classification (GTDB taxonomy): domain Bacteria; phylum Actinomycetota; class Actinomycetes; order Propionibacteriales; family Nocardioidaceae; genus Nocardioides; species Nocardioides furvisabuli. The sequence continues at coordinate 109,750 of NZ_JAIGQB010000011.1, forward strand.
CCAGCCGTTGGTGAGCAGCTGGAAGAACACGATGATGGCGTAGGCCGACCACCAGTCCCGGGTCGAGGTCACGCGGGTGCGCAACCCCCACCGGTCCAGGGCCAGGGCCGCGAGCACGCCCACCCCCGCGAGGGCCGTGTAGGTCACCTGACCCCCTCGCGCGCAGCGGTGGCGAGGCGCCGGCGGGCGGCCCGGACGCCCTCGAGCGTCAGCACCGCCACCACCGGGATCACCACGAAGAAGCCCAGCTCCTCCAGCGGCAGGCCGCCGACGCGCCAGGGCAGCGTCTGGTCGGCGTCGAAGGACCAGTGCCCCGCTGCGGTGGCGTAGAGGTCCCAGAGCACGAAGGGCGTCCCCGCCAGCAGCACGGTGAGCAGCAGCCGTCGGGGCTGGCGCAGCACGTCCAGCCGGAAGGCAGGCACCAGCGGCAGGGTCCCGGCCAGGCAGAAGGCGAGCATGGCGACGTAGGACCAGTGGACCAGGCTCATCGGCCGCCCACCGGCTGCGCCGACCGGTCGCCGGTCAGTCGCTTGAGCACCAGCTCGGCGCTGATGAGGCACATCGGCAGGCCGACGCCGGGCACGGTGGTGGAGCCCGCGTAGAGGAGCCCGTCGACCTTCGCCGAGGTGTTGCCCGGGCGGAGGAAGGCGCTCTGGCGCAGCGTGTGCTCCAGGCCGAGCGCGCCGCCCCGCCAGGAGTGGTAGCGCGCCTCGAAGTCCTCGGGACCGACCGTGTGGCGTACGACGACCCGGTCGGCGAGGTCGGGGACCCCCGACCACCGGGCGACCTGCGCGATCGCGGCGTCGGCCGTGCGCTCGACCTGCTCCGAGCCCGCGCCGTCGTCGCCCCCGCGGCCGATGCGGGTCTCGGCCGGCACCGGGACGAGGACGAAGAGGTTCTCGTGGCCCGCGGGCGCGACCGTCGGGTCGGTCTCGGAGGGCTTGCAGACGTAGACCGAGGCGGGCTCCGGCACACGGGCGTCCTTGCCGAAGATGTCGCCGAAGTTCTGCCGCCAGTCGCTGGTGAAGAACAGCGAGTGGTGCGGCAGCTCGGGCAGCGCCCCCTCCACGCCCAGCATGGCCAGCACCGCACCCGGTCCGGGCGAGCGGCCGCGCCACACCCGCTCGGGGTGCGTCTGCAACGCGGTCGGAAGCAGGGCGGTCTCGAGGTGGTGGAGGTCGGCGGCACCGACGACGACGTCGGCCCGCAGCACGACCCGGGCGCCCGCGGCGTCGAGGTGCTCGACACCCGTCACCCGCGCCCGGCGCCCGCTGCCGTCCGTCATGATCGCCGTCGCCTCGCACCCGGTGTGCAGCCGTGCCCCGTGGCGCTCGGCCAGGGCGGCGATGACCTCGATGAGGCGGGTGAACCCGCCCTGCGGGTAGAGCACGCTGTCGCCGAGGTCGAGGCGGCTCATCAGGTGGTACATGCTCGGCGCGCGGCTGGGGGAGGAGCCGAGGAAGACCGCCGGGTAGCCCAGGACCTGCCGCAACCGGTTGTCGGAGAAGGACGCGGCGACGTGGCTCTCCAGCGAGCGGGTCAGCAGCCGGCCCAGCCGCGGGGTGCTGCGGACCACGTCGGGGTGCAGGAACGACGAGGCGGCGTCGAAGTTGCTGTAGAGGAAGCGGCGCAGCGCCATGTCGTAGGTCTCCTCCGCCGAGCGGAGGTAGGCGTCGAAGCGCTCGCCGGCACCCGGCTCGAGGGACTCGAAGAGGGCGCGGTTGTGGGCCCGGTCGGGGCGGACGTCGATCGACTCGTCGTGGCCCTCGAAGAACACCCGGTAGCTGGGGTCGAGGACGGTGAGGTCGAGCTCGGCCTCCGCCGTGGTGCCGAGCAGCGAGAAGAAGTGCTCGAACACCTCCGGCATCAGGTACCACGACGCCCCGGTGTCGAAGCGGAACCCGTCGCGCTCCACGCTGCCGACCCGGCCGCCGAGGTCGTCGTTCTTCTCGACGAGGTCGACGCTGTGGCCGCGCGAGGCGAGCAGGGCGGCCGTGGCCAGCCCGGCGATGCCGCCGCCGATCACCACGACGTGCTGCGCGGCGCCGTCCGTGACAGCGGCGGTCGTGCTCGTGCGCCGGCCGAGCCGGTCGGGGAGTGCCATTCTCATGCTCGTCCTTCGTGGAGAGAGCCCAGCGCGAGGCGGAGCTTGACGGCGGCGGGCACGCGCACGCGCTGCCGGCGGATGTCGGCGGCCGGCGTCGCGCGCAGCCGCGCGGCGAGCTCGGCGAAGGTCGCGTGCGCGGCGCGCACTGCGCGCCGGCTGCTCGGAGGCAGGTCGGGCACCACGGCGGCCGCCGCGGACAGGTCGGCGTCGATGTCGTCGAGGATCCGGTCCCGGTCGCGGTCGCAGAAGTGCTCGACGTCGAGGCCGGGGAAGTAGTCGCGGCGCAGGACGTCGTGGTCGTCGGAGAGGTCCCGGACGAAGTTCAGCTTCTGGAAGGCCGCGCCCAGTCGCCGCGCTCCGGGGGCGAGCTCGTCGTAGGCGCGGGTGCGGTCACCGACGGCGTCGGGCGCGGCGAGGAAGGCCCGCAGGCACATCAGGCCGACGACCTCGGCCGAGCCGTAGACGTAGCGGTCGAAGCTCTCCTGGGTGTGCGCCGTGGTGTCGAGGTCGGTGCGCATCGAGGTGAAGAAGGGCGCCACGACGTCGTCCTCGATGCCGACGGCCCGCGCCGTGCGGGCGAAGGCGTGCACCACCAGGTTGCCGCTCCAGCCGATCGCGAGGGCGTGGCGTACGTCGTCCTCGAGCCAGTCGAGCATGGTCGCGCGGGCGTCGCGCCCGAGCGCGCGATCGGGGTTGTCGACGATCTCGTCGGCGACGCGCACCAAGGCGTAGACGTTGCGGACCTGGGTGCGCACCGGCTCGCCGAGCAGGCGCGAGGCCAGGCCGAAGGAGCTGGAGTACTGGCGGATGACGACGGCCGAGCTCTCCTCGGACACCACGTCGTAGAGGCTGCGCGGGACACCGCGCCCGACGAACATGCTCATGCCGCCGCCTCGCGCCCGCCGACGAGCACCGAGGTGGAGGCCTCGAGGTCTTCGAGCAGCTCGACCGGGACCCCGGCCTCCTCGACCATCGAGCGTGCCGCTGCGAGGTGCTGGGCAGCGAGGTCCTCGACGAACGCGCGGGACCCCGAGGTGGTGAGCAGCTCGCGCACCCGGGCGAGGTCGTCGTCGTCGAGGTCGCACCCGACGAGCCGGCGCACCTGCTCCCACTCCGCGGTCGTGCGCGCATGGACGAGCAGGGGCGTCTGCTTGCCCGCCCGCAGGTCGCTGGTCGTGCTCTTGCCGGAGAGCGCCGGGTCACCGAAGACGCCGATCAGGTCGTCGAGCAGCTGGAAGGCCAGACCCATCGAGCGGCCGGCCGCGCCGAGCCGGGCGACCACGGGCTCCGCAGCACCGGCCAGGACGGCGCCGGCCTGCAGCGGGAGGGAGAAGGAGTAGGCGCTGGTCTTCTGCTCCTCCATCGCCAGGCTCTCGGCGAGGGACACCTCGTGGTGCGCCATCGTGAGGCGTACGTCTGCCAGCTCGCCCGAGGCGGTCGTGTGCAGGGCCACGTCGAAGAGGTCGAGGAGGCAGTGCACGACGGCGGACGGGGCACCGCACGTCGCCACCGCGCGTAGCGAGGCCGCGAGGGCCAGGTCGCCGGCCAGGATGGCGGCGGTGAGGCCGTAGACGCCGGTCGCCTCCGGGCCGGCGCCATCGCGGTGCGCGTGCTCGCGGAACATGCCGCTGACGTTGGGCCGTCCGCGGCGCAGGTGGTCGTCGTCGATCACGTCGTCGTGGATGACGAACGCGGTGTGGAGCAGCTCGACGGCGGCACCCACCTCGGCGGCGGCCAGCGACAGGCACCCGCCGAGCGAGTCGTGCGTCGCGACGACCAGCCGGGGGCGCAGCCGCTTGCCGTCCTCGGTGGCCGCGGCCAGCGCGTCCCAGAGCGCCGCGTGGTGGGGATCGATCGCAGTCGCACGCACGCGTCCCTGGTCCAGCAGTCTCGCGAGTGCCTCGTCACAACCGGTCGAACTCATCGGTGCCCTCCATGAGCTGCTCAAACCCACCGTTCCCAAAACCTATGCAACACTGCCAAGGATATCTAGGCGAGAGGTGGAGGAATGGCACACCAGCATCCCATCTCGCCCGCCTCCGGGTCCAAGGTGTCCGGGGGCGAGCTGTCGATCGGTGAGCTCTCCCGCAGGACGGGGGTACCCATCGCGACGATCCGAAGCTGGGAATCACGTCACGGGTTTCCGCGGCCCCGTCGCCAGGACGGCGGACACCGGCGCTACGACGCATCCGACGTCGACGCCGTGCGCGGGGTGCTCGAGCGACGCCGCAGCGGCCTGTCGCTCGCGGCCGCCATCGAGCGGACGTCGACGCCCGGGGACCGGTCGGGATCGGTCTTCGCCGAGCTGCGTCGGCGCCATCCCGCGCTGGCCCCGCACGTGCTGACGCGACGCACGCTGTTGGCGATGAGCCGTGCGATCGAGGACGAGTGCTGCGCCCGTGCCGCGCCGCCGTTGCTGTTCGGGGGATTCCAGCGCGAGGTGCACCTGCGCGCCGCGATGGACCGGTGGCGCGAGCTCGCGCGCACGGCGCGGCGTGCCGTGGTCTTCGCCGACCTCCCCGACCCGGCGCCGCTGGCGGACGGCGTGCCGGTCGAGGTCGCCCTGCCGCCGGACGCGGCGCTGAACCGGGAGTGGCTGGTGGTGTGCGACGCTGCCGACCTGCCAGCGTGCCTGGCCGCTGTCGAGCTGCCCGGACGCTCCGGCGCAGGGGCCGGCGAGCGCACGTTCGAGGCGGTGTGGTCGCTCGACCCCCGGGTCGTGCGCGACGCCAGCCGGGAGTGTGCTGCCCTCGCCGACGACTACCGACCCGGGTGGCGCTCGGCCGGCGTGCCGTGGTCCGACGACACGGTGCTGCCCGCCTCGGAGGACCTGCGCCGCGCGTCCCAGCTCTTCGAGCGGATGGTCTCCTACCTCGACGCGACGAGGTGAGACCGATGGGGTGCCCGCAGCGGGCAGGGGTGAAGACGGCGCTCGTGGGGTACGGGGGCGCATGGACCCCGCGCCGACCGACATCCCTCGCACCACCGCTCGCGTGATCCTCGTGACCGGCGCGTCCAGCGGGATCGGCGAGGCCACCGTCCGCGCGGCCGCGGCGCGCGGCGACCACGTCGTGCTCGTCGGACGCGCATCCGAGGCGCTCGCCCGGGTGGCGGACGACTGCGCCGGCCTGGGCGCCGCCTCGACCCTCGTCGCTGCCGCCGACGTGAGCGACGACGCGCAGGTCTCGTCCGCGGTCGCCGCGGCGCTGGCCCGGCACGGACGGCTCGACGTGGTGGTGAGCTGCGCCGGGGTCGTCGCCTACGGCCGCATCCCGGACGTCCCGGTCGAGGTCTTCGACCAGGTGCTCGCCACCAACCTCAACGGCCCGGTCAACCTCGCCCGCCACGTGCTGCCGGTCCTGCGCGACCAGCGCGAGGGCAGCCTGGTGCTCGTCGGCTCGCTGATCGGGCACATCGCGGTGCCGGACATGGCAGCGTACGTCCTGAGCAAGTGGGGCGTGCGCGGCCTGGTGCGCCAGCTGCGCGTCGACAATCGCGACCGTCCCGGCGTGCGGATCGGCTACGTCGCCCCCGGCGGCGTCGACACGCCGATCTACCGCCAGGCGGCGGCGTACGGCGACTCCGTGGGCCGTCCGCCCTTCCCGGTCGACCCGCCCGAGCGGGTCGCGGCACGCGTGCTCACGGTCGCCGACCACCCGTGGCGCGGCGGTCAGGTGGGTCTGTCCAACGACGTGATCAGGGTCGGCTTCAACGTCCTGCCGTGGGCGTACGACCGCCTCGTCGGGCCCGTGTTCAAGGTCGTCGCGCAGGACCTGGTGCGACCCGTCGTGCACGGCCCCGGCAACGTGCTGGCGCCGCGCCAGGAGCTCGACCGGCTGCGGGGTGGCTACGGCAACGCGCTGCTCGGGGTGGGTGCCAACCTCGCCCAGGTCGTACGCCGTCGCCTGGGCGCGCGAGGGCGCCGGGTCAGCGGCTGAGCGACCAGCGGCCCTCGTGGTCGCGGACGACGAGCCCGCGCTCCTCGAAGGCCTCCAGCCAGCCGAGCATCGGCCACGTGCCCCAGCGCTCGTGGAAGATCCGGGCGTTGCGCACGACGTCGGCCACGTGCTCCACCGGAGGCCGGGAGACCGGGTGCCACTGGTGGAAGGCCCGGGCCGCGCCCACCCAGCCGAGGTCGAGGCCCGCGGCCAGCGCGACGCGCGCGAAGTCGGTGTCCTCGCCGCCGTAGCCGACATAGGCCTCGCAGAAGCCGCCGCTGCGACGCCACGCGGTGTCGGAGCAGGCGAAGGACAGCGACCAGAAGAGGTCGGGGTCGGCGCCGTGCACGCGCTCGCCCGGATCCGGCGCCGGCCTGGCTGGATGGGGTGAGTCCAGCTCGCGCAGGGCGGCCAGGTCGTAGCCCCCGGGCGGCGGCGGGTCGAGGTAGGTGACCGGCCCCGACCAGACGGTGCCCGGCTCGTCGGCCACGACGTCGGCGTAGGCGTCGACGAGGTCGGCGTCGGCCAGGCAGTCGACGTCGAGGAAGACCAGGGTGCGCGCTCCTCCGGCCAGGGCCACCTCCGCGCCGCGGTTGCGGGCCGCAGCGAGCGGGAGGCCGAGGGGGGCGCGGGGCAGGGCGGCTCCGGCCACGCCGGAGGCCACGAGCGCCGGGTCGTCCATCGCGACGACGACGTGCTCGAAGGCGTCGGTGCTCGACGCTGCGAGGGACTCCCGCTGCCGGGCGAGGTGCTCGCCGCGGTGGTGCACCACGGTGACCACCGCAGTGGCGCTCATGCCGTCGACCCGGGTGAGACGACCTGCTCGACGACGGCGGCGATGCGCCGCGGAGCATCGCCGTCGCACCACCGGGACCAGCCCTCGCCGTCGAGGAGGAGCGCCTCGTGGAGCAGGTCGCGCCACCCCAGGTCGGGGACGGTGTCGAGCACGACCGCCGGCCAGCCGTCTGCCAGGGCGGCCGCCGTCACGTGCTGCTCGTCGAAGGGGCGCGCGGCGGGCACCACGATGGCGGGGACGCGCAGCGAGGCGACTTCCGCGAGTGCGTTCTGGCCCGGGTGCAGCACCACGACGTCGGCGTCGGCGACCACGGCCGACGGATCGGCGTGCCAGCTGCCGAGGGTGCGGCTGAGCACGCTCCAGTCCCAGCCGGGCGTCTGCTCGCGCGCCCGTGCGATCGACTCCCGGGTGAAGCCGTCGCCGCCGGTGCCGCCCAGCAGCACGACGTGCGGCCGGGCCCGGTGGGCCGGGACGTGCCGCGGCGCCACGGGAAACCGGGAGACGGCACCGACGGCGGCGAAGCGGTCGGCGTGGATGCCCGGCAGGCCCGGCAGCAGCCGGTCGGTCCAGCCTGTGGGCCACGGACCGACGAGCGCGTCGGCGGCACCGAAGCCGAGCAGGTGGGGCGGGTCGGTGCGCCGCCCGGGAGCGGTGAGCGCCACGACCGGCACGCCGTGCAGGCGCACCAGCAAGCAGACCTCGACCGACTGGTCGACGACCACCGCGGCAGGCTCGTGCTGCTCGATCCACGCGGAGATCGTCGACATGCGGTGCCGCAGGCCGGCGTCCTGCCGCGGCACCCAGTGCAGCAGCCCGCTCGACGTGACGTCCGCGTCGTCGTACGCCGCCGCCTCGTCGTCGCGGGGGAGCTGCACCCACGGCCCGGTCCACGCCTCGGGGCGGGCGAGCGACGACAGGCCGGTCACGGGTCCCGGGAGGTGGGGCGCGACGGTCAGTGCCCGATGGAGGTGGCCGGTGCCGTGGTGGTGGACGTAGTAGCCGATCACGCCGCGAGCCTGCGGCCCAGGACGCGGACGTACTCGTCCTCGTAGCGGTCGACCATCCGATGCAGCGAGAGCTCGGCGACGGCGTGCGCGCGGCAACGGGAGCGGTCGAGGGTGAGCGCGTCGTGCATCGCGAGCGCCAGCATGTCCACGTCGCCGGCGACCGCGAGGCGGCCGGTGTCGGGGGACACCACCTCCGGCAGGCCACCCCGGGCGTACGCCGCCACCGGGGTGCCGCACGCCAGCGCCTCCGCCGCGACGAGGCCGTAGGGCTCGTCCCACGCGGGGGTCACCACCGCGACCGCCGAGCCACCGACCAGCTCGGCGAGCTCGGCCTGCGCCAGGTGTCCGGCGTACGTCGCGTCGGGGCCCAGCAGCGGCTCGACCTGGGTGCGGAAGTAGTCCTCGTCGAGCAGCGGGCCGGCGAGCACGATCGGGACCCCCGCCCGTCGGGCGGCTAGCAGCGCGTCGTGGGGCGCCTTCTCGGCCACCAGCCGCCCTGACCACACGGCCGCCTGGCCGCCGGGACCGGCCGGCCAGCGGTCGACGTCGACGCCGTTCAGCACGCGCGCGCTGGACGTGATGGACGCCCAGGCGTCCGCGGTGTGCTGCGACACGGCGGCGAAGGAGCTGGTGCCGCGGTCGAGCCGGACCGCGGACTCCAGCCACCACACCGGAGGCGTGTGGAGCGTGGTCAGCATCGGTGCCGACAGCGTGCGGGCCATCGCGACCGGGAGGTAGTGGAGGCTGTTGTTGTGCACGACGTCGAAGCGCGCGCCGGCGGACCCGGCCAGCTCGAGCATGAGGGCGAGGTAGGCGTGGTGCTCGGCGACCTCGACGTACGGCGGTGCGCCCACGTCGTGGCGGCCCGGGTGCTCCGGGAGCGACGCGACGTCGAGCTCGATCACACCGAGGTCCGGGTCGGAGCCCGGTGCCGCGAAGACCGCCACCTCGTGATTGCGACGGGTCAGCTCGCGGGCCAGGTGCCACGTCATCGACTCGAGACCACCGGTGAAGGGCTCGGCGATCGGGAAGCGGCTGTTGGCGACCAGGCAGATGCGAAGCCGCTCACCCGGCTGGTCCCGCTGCCCCTCGCGCACGGTGAGGGCCGTCACCTGCCCAGCTCCCGGTAGAGCTCCTCGTGGACTCGCGCGACCTCGCGCCGCTGGGCGGCGCGCTCGTCGAGGGTGGCGCCCCACCGCGGGCGCTCGGCGTGCGCGCGCACCACGGCGTCGCGCAGCGAGTCGGCGTAGAAGTCGTCGCCGTCGTTGGTGTAGGTCAGGACCGGGCCCTGCTCGGCGTAGTAGCCGCACGTCGGCGCCAGCACGGTGGTCTGGAGGTCGCGGCACGCCTCCAGCCAGCCGGAGTGGGTGCCGAAGGTGTAGGGCAGCACCGAGAGGTCGAGCGAGGCGAGGTAGGCCCACAGGTCGTCGTCGGAGAAGAAGTCGTGGACGTGCAGCTCGAGTCGCTTCGCCGCGGCCTCGCCCCGCAGCCAGTCCGACAGGGCGGCGTCGCGCCGGGCGCCGTCGTGGTCGAGGACGTCGCGGTGGCAGTTGACCTGGAGCACCGCGTCGTCGAGCCCGGCGACGGTGTCCACGAGCGTGGGCAGCAGCCGCATCGGGTCCATGTTGGCCCGCAGGCTCTTGAGGTGCAGGCCCACGCGGAAGGGCCGGTGGCGCCACAGCGGCCGCACCTCCAGGGCGCGGGTGATGGTCGGCAGGTCGACGACGTGGGGGTGCGGGACCACGACCGGCGTACGCCCCCAGCGGGACTCGATCTCGCGCGCCGCCCCGGGGGTCAGCGTCATGACGGCGTCCGCGGCCGCGACCAGCACGTCGAGCTGCTCGTCGTGCAGGCGCCGGTCGCTGTGGTGCGGGTTGCGCAGGTCGTGGACGGTGAAGACGAACGGCTTGCCCCGCCCGCGCAGCACGCGCGTCAGCCGGTCCAGCTGCTCGGGCGCGCACGCGTCGAAGCCGAAGTGGAGGTGGTAGACGTCGAAGTCGGCCTCACGCGCCCACTCGGGGTCGAGCATCACCGGCGGCCACCATGTCGCGCCGGTGGGGCGGTCGGGGTTCGCCGGTGCCGGGTCGGGCAGGCGTACGGCTCCCCGACCGTCGAGGGGGGAGAGATGGCGTACGTAGACGTGCCCCGACGGGACCGAGGCGATGGTGAGCGGCGGGGCCGAGGAGGGCGCCTGCCGGCGTTGCGCGAGCGTCATGCACGCGATGTACCCACGTTCGCGAGCCACACCCACGGTCCCCACCCGACCGGGTGGGTGGCTCCGGGAGGACGGCGGTCGGCGAAACCGGGGTGAGTGCGGCCGCGACCGGCCGATAGCATCGCCGGAGCATCCCGACCCACCCTCCACACCCCTCACAGGAGCTCTCGTGCCCGACATCAAGGTCGTCCGCATCCACGCCGATCAGCGTGCGGAGACCACGGTCACGACCGGCACCAAGGCGTGGGAGCTGTTCCGCGACGACGCCGACGTCGTCGCCGCGCGCGTCGCGGGCCAGCTCAAGGACCTCGCCTACGAGCTCGCCGACGGCGACGAGGTCGAGTCCGTGGCCGTCGACAGCGCCGACGGCCGCGACATCCTGCGCCACTCGACCGCGCACGTGATGGCACAGGCGGTGCAGCAGCTGTGGCCCGAGGCGAGGCTCGGCATCGGTCCGCCGATCGAGAACGGCTTCTACTACGACTTCGACGTCGAGACCCCGTTCGTGCCCGAGGACCTGGTGAAGATCGAGTCCGCGATGCGCAAGATCATCAAGGAGAACCAGCGCTTCGAGCGCCGCGTCACCACGGACGCCGACGCGCTCGACGAGCTCAAGGACGAGCCCTACAAGATCGAGCTGATCGGCCTCAAGGGCGGCGCCGGTGCCGAGGGCACCGAGGGCGCGAGCGTCGAGGTCGGGGCCGGCGAGCTCACCATCTACGACAACATCGGTCGCAGTGGCGAGGCGAAGTGGTCGGACCTGTGCCGCGGTCCCCACCTGCCCACCACCAAGCGGATCCCGGCCTTCAAGCTCATGCGGAGCGCCGCCGCCTACTGGCGCGGCGACGAGAAGAACAAGCAGCTCCAGCGCATCTACGGCACCGCCTGGGAGTCCAAGGAGGCGCTCGAGGAGCACCTGCACCGCATCGAGGAGGCCGAGCGCCGCGACCACCGCAAGCTCGGTCGCGACCTCGACCTGTTCTCCTTCCCCGACGAGATCGGCTCCGGCCTCGCGGTCTTCCACCCCAAGGGCGGCGTGATCAAGCGGGTGATGGAGGACTACGTCCGCCAGCGGCACATCGAGGAGGGCTTCGACTACGTCGGAACCCCCCACATCAGCAAGGAGGGGCTGTTCCACACCTCGGGACACCTGCCCTACTACAAGGACACGATGTTCCCGCCGATGGAGTTCGAGGGATCGGACTACTACCTCAAGGCGATGAACTGCCCGATGCACAACCTGATCTTCCGCTCGCGCGGACGGTCCTACCGTGAGCTGCCGCTGCGGTTGTTCGAGTTCGGCTCCGTCTACCGCTACGAGAAGTCCGGCGTCGTGCACGGCCTGACCCGCGTGCGCGGACTGACCCAGGACGACAGCCACTCCTACGTCACCCCCGAGCAGGCGCCGGGCGAGGTCAAGCACCTGCTCGACTTCGTGCTCGGCCTGCTGCGCGACTTCGGCATCGACGACTTCTACCTCGAGCTGTCGACCCGTGACGACGCCAAGCCGGACAAGTTCGTCGGTTCGGACGAGGACTGGGCGACGGCCACCAAGGTCCTCGAGGACGTCGCGGTCGAGTCGGGACTCGAGCTCGTACCCGACCCGGGTGGTGCCGCGTTCTACGGCCCGAAGATGTCCGTGCAGGCCCGCGACGCCATCGGCCGCACGTGGCAGATGTCGACCATCCAGTACGACTTCAACCAGCCGCAGGGCTTCGAGCTCGCCTACCAGGCGGCCGACGGCAGCCGGAAGCAGCCGGTGATGATCCACTCGGCGAAGTTCGGCTCCCTCGAGCGCTTCTTCGGTGTGCTCGTCGAGCACTACGCCGGCGCCTTCCCGCCCTGGCTCGCGCCGGTGCAGGTGCAGGCGATCCCCGTCGCCGACTTCGCATCGGACTACCTCCACGACGTCGCCCGCCGGATGAAGGCGCAGGGGCTCCGGGTCGAGGTCGACGACTCCGACGACCGGATGCAGAAGAAGATCCGCAACGCGCAGCTGCAGAAGGTGCCGTTCATGATCATCGCCGGCAACGACGACATCGAGGCGGGCGCGGTCTCCTTCCGCTACCGCGACGGCCGCCAGGACAACGGCGTACCCCTCGACGAGGCGATCGAGCGGGTGGCCCGCGCAGTGGCGTCGCGCGAACAGGTCTGAGCCGACGGTAGATGAGGTGCGAGCCTCGCAACCCCGCCGGCCTGTCGTCGACCTCACCGAGGCCGAGGCGCGGCTCAAGCTCCCGTTGAAGTGGGGCGTGCCAGACGGCGTCCTGCCCGCGTGGGTGGCGGAGATGGACTACGCCGTCGACCCGGTCGTGCTCGGCGCGGTGCAGCAGGTGCTCGCCGACGGGATCACCGGCTACCCGACCTTCGGCTGGGACGCGGCGCTCGCCGAGTCCTACGTCGCCTGGTCGGGGCGGCACTTCGGCTGGGCCCCGGAGCCGCGGGCGGTGCACCCGGTCGTGGACGTGACAGCCGGCGTGCGCCTCGCGATCGATGTCTTCAGCGGTCCCGGTGGCGTGGTCTTCCCGACCCCCGGCTACAACGCCCAGCACGGCCTCGCCCGCGTCACCGGCCGCGCCGAGCACCTGCTCGAGGTGCCGCCGTCGGCCGAGCGTGCCGAGATCGACCTCGACCGACTCGACCGGCTCTTCGCCGGCGGGGCGCAGACGCTGCTGCTCACCCAGCCGCACAACCCGTGGGGCCGCGTCTTCACCCGCGCCGAGCTCGAGGGCATCCGCGACGTGGTGCTGCGCCACGGTGCCCGGGTCGTCAGCGACGAGATCCACGCGCCCCTGGTGCTGCCGGGCGCGGAGCACGTCTCCTACCTCGCGATCGAGGGCACGCACGACCACGCCGTCGCCGTCGTGGCCGCATCGAAGGCCTTCAACACCGCAGGCCTGCGCTGCGCCCAGGTCGTCGTGCCCGACCGCGCCGGCCAGCTGCGCCTCGTCGACCAGCCGATGTCGCGCAACGACTCCTACTCCCCGCTCGGCATGGTCGCGGCCCGCGCGGCCTACGACCACGGTGACCCGTGGCTCGCCTCGCTGATCGAGCGGCTCGACGAGCAGCGCACGCTCCTCGCCGAGCTGCTGGGCACTCACCTGCCCGAGGTGCGCATGCGTCCGCTGGAGGCGACCTACCTCGCCTGGCTGGACGCCTCCGCCTACGGTCACGCCGACGCCGCGGCCGTCGCCCTCCAGCGCGGTCGCGTGATGGTCAGCGCGGGGGAGTCCTACGCCCCCGGCACCTCCGGGCACGTACGCCTCAACATCGCCACCTCGCGCGAGCGTCTGACCGAGGTCGTACGTCGGCTCGCGCGGGCCTGGACCTGATCCGCTCCTTCGTTGCTCGTTGCTCGTTGCTCGTAGGTCGAGGTGCCGCACGCTCGCCCCTCTTCGTCGGTTGAGGTGTGAGCGCAGCGAGCCTCGAAACCACGTGCCTCTGTGGTCCAGTGGGCGAGCGGTCCCTCCACGCTCGGCGGGCGTATCGAGACGCCACCCCGCTGTCGGACTGTGAACTCAAGCGGTTGCTGCAACTCGAGAGTGAGTGGAAGGTTGCGGGGCGTGCCGGGAGTGAGGTTGACCGCGGATCAGCGGTTGGTGATTGAGCGGGCGTTCATGGCGGGTTTGCCGCAGGCCACGATCGCTGCGTTGGTGGACAAGCATCCGTCGACGATCTCGAGGGAGCTGCGACGAGCGGGTTCGTTCGGGACTGCCTCGCCACGCAGGCGCACAGCGCGCGCCGGTGGACGTGGCTATCAGCGCAAGTACAGCGCGAAGTGGTCGCAGCGTGAGGCGGTGCGCAAGGCCGGCCGCCCGAGGGCCCGCCGGCTGGATCACGCGCCGTTGCGGGAGAAGGTGTGGGAGCTGTTGCGAGCGGACTGGTCGCCGGAACAGATCGCGGCAATGCTTCCGGTGTTGTTCCCACGCGATCTGAGGATGCGGGTGTCGCACGAGACGATCTACCAGTCGCTGTTCGTCCAGACCAAGGGTGAGCTCAAGCGCGAGCTGACCGCGCATCTGCGGACCCAGCGGCAGCGCCGCAAGGCTCAGCCGGTGGCGCCAAGCGCGCCACGCTCGGGATCACCGACGACATCCGGATCTCCGCGCGGCCAGCTGAGGTCGAGGACCGGGCGGTGCCCGGGCACTGGGAAGGTGACCTGCTGATGGGCGGGGTCGGCAAGGGCGCTGTGATCACGTTGGTGGAGCGGTCCTCACGGTTCGTGCTCCTCGCGCCGCTGCCGGGGCGGCACACCGCTGAGATCGCGCGGATGAAGCTGAGCGAGATGATCGCGACGCTGCCGCTGGAGCTGCGTAAGTCGATCACCTGGGACCGCGGCACCGAAATGGCCCAGCACGCCCGGTTCAGGACCGAGACCGGTGTCGCGATCTACTTCTGCGATCCGCAGTCGCCGTGGCAGCGCGGCACGAACGAGAACACCAACGGGCTGCTGCGTCAGTACTGGCCCAAGGGCGCCGACCTGCGTCACCTCACCGACACCGACTGCGACGCTGTGGCCCTGCAGCTCAACACCCGGCCCCGTAAGACCCTCGAGTGGCAGACTCCTGGCCAGGCCCTCAACAAGAGGCTCGTTGCATCAGCCGTTTGAACTCGCCCCCCAACCCACTGTCGGATGTCGTGTTTCAAGACATCGGTGACAGTTCTGTATCAGGACATTGGTGACACGAAGGGGGTGTTTGGTGGTGACACTTCTGGCTGGCTGGGGCGGTGCCGACCACCAATGAGCCCGTTGA
>NZ_JAIGQB010000012.1 GCF_021083185.1 Nocardioides furvisabuli
CTACGTCGGCAACGGCCGACGCCCTGGCCCCCGCCCCAAGACCGCTGAAGTGTCACCGAAGTCCTGAGACATGAACTGTCACCGATGTCCTGATACAGAACTGTCACCCATGTCCTGAGACATCACACGCACCGTTGTCGGACCCCTTCCCTAGGATCGAACGCATGATCGACGAGGGGAAGGAGGCAGCGGTGGGAGCAGACCGAGCGGGAGCTGCGTGGCAGGCCTCCGACCTGCACGACCTCGCCGACCTCCTCGCCGGGCTCGTCCCGTCCGGCCTCCCGGCCGACCTCCTCGACCAGCTCGAGGCCCTGCAGCGGGTCAAGGCCGCGGCCGCGGCCGCCCAGGTGGCGGTGACCGCCGCCTTCGCCGATGAGGCCGACGCCGAGCAGGTCCAGACGAGAGGCAGGCGTACGCCACCACGCGCGATGTCGATCGGCGCCGAGGTCGCCCTCGCGACTCTCGCCAGCCCGTGGGCCGGAGAGCAGCGGGTGCTGCTCTCGCGACGCCTGCGTGACGACCTCCCGTGCACGTGTGCCGCGCTCGCCCGCGGAGACCTCACCGAGGACCGTGCCTTCGCGGTCGCTCGCGAGGTCGGCCACCTCGACCCTGCCCGGCGCCGCGTCGTGGACGCCGACCTCGAGCCCCGGCTCCCGGGGCTCGGCGACCACCGGATCCGCGAGGCCGTGCGCCGCTCCTGCCAGACCACCGCCGCCGACGCCGAGGCCGGTCGCCACCGCCGGGCGCGGGCCGACCGCAGGGTCACCACGCGTCGCCTCGACGACGGCACCGGCCAGCTGGTCGCCACGCTTCCGCTCGAGGTCCTCGCTGGAGTTCGTGCGAGCCTGGACGACGCCGTCGCGACGGCCCGGGCGGAGGGCGACCCGCGCACCGCTGGACAGGTCCGCGCCGATGTCCTCGCCGCGCGGGTCACCGGCCTCGATCCGTCCGTGGAGTCCCCGCAGGTGCGGGTCAACCTCGTCATCGGCGTCGAGTCGCTCCTCGGCGCCGGCACCGAGCCCGGCCTGATCCCCGGCGAGGGGTTCCTGCCCGCTGCGCTCTGCACCGATCTCGTACGCCGTGCCAGCGCCGCCGCCAAGGCCACGCTCCGTCGCCTCTTCGCCGCTCCCGACGGCCGGTCGCTGGTCGCGATGGAGTCCTCCAGCCGCCGCTTCGACGGTCTCCTCGCCGAGCTGCTGCGCCTGCGCGACGGCGGCACCTGCCGCACGCCTGGCTGCAATGCGGTGATCCGTCACCTCGACCATGTCCAGCGGGACGCCGACGGCGGGCGCACCTCTGCCGTCAACGGCCAAGGGCTCTGCGAGCGCTGCAACTACGTGAAGGAGACCCCCGGCTGGACCTCCTGGGTGCCGGTCCTTCCTCCCCGCTCACGCCACGAGGTCCACGGCGTCACCGAGCACCTCCGGATCACCAGGTCGACCTCGCCACCCCTCCCGGGAGGACCAGCCGGGGCCACCGACTACTCACCGGCCGAGCGCCAGCTCGCCAGCAACTTCACCCTCGCGTCCTAGCCGGTGCTCTTGCGCGTCTCAGCGTCGAAGGACAGCAGGAACTGGCCGAGGTCGGACGGACAGCACTGCCGCGCCTTCCTCCGGCACAGATCGACGTCCTGCCGTGCCGAGCTCCGCGCGATGGCGTCCGTGGATACTGAAGAGACGAGGGTCGCTGGCCCCGGGCAGGCAGGAGGGTCAGGCCATGGAGGTTGAGCTGCTCTACTTCGACGGATGTCCGAACTGGGCGGTGGCCGACGAGCGCATCGCCGAGGCTGCTGAGCTGGTGTCGCGCGAGGACCTCACGGTGCACCGGCGAGAGATAGAGACTGAGCAAGAGGCAATCGCCGTTGGCTTCACCGGTTCACCGACCATCCTGGTGGACGGACAAGATCCGTTCGCGACCGGCGATGGGCGGGTGGGCCTGGCTTGCCGGGTCTATTCGACCCCACACGGGCTGGCTGGGTCGCCCAGCGTGGCGCAGCTGGTGGACGCGCTCTCATGAGGCGAGCCGCGGTGTTCCTGCTCGGCGGCTACGTGCTGCTTGCCGTGGGCAACAAGGTCGCGGAGGCCGCAGGCGCCAGGCGATGTCACTGTGCAGACGATTGCTGGTGCCAACGTCCCGGCCTCAGCCTGTTCCGCTGGGTGTGTCCGGGGCACAAGGATGCGGAACGTCGCCTTTCTCGAGAAGCCTGACGGGATTCCCGTCCTCGCAGCGAACGCAGCGATGCCGACGACCACGCGCGCCATCGTGCGCGCGGGGCCGGAGGTGGCACGGTGGCCGGCCTCCCAGGCGCGGTCCGAGGCGCGCGTCGCGGACGTACGGATCCCGACCAGGCCGTTGCGCGACAGGTCGCCCCGTTCGCCGGCCCCCGCGACGAACCACATGGCCGCAGCGACTGTCACCAGCCCCCACGCACCGACCAGTGCCAGCACCATCGCCCGTCCTCTCAAGTCCGTCGGCGTACCGCGCCCATTCTCGCAGCAGGACCGCCCAACCTGAGAAGTTGCTGTGGCGGGAACAGCAGGCCCACGGTGCGCGTTTGAACTGGTGTCACCCCGGTTAGAGTGGTGTGACGCGACAGGTGCCGTCACCATGACGGCGTCGGAGCCCCGGACACACAGGGGCGGCCTCCAAGGAGAGACCATGAAGAGCAGCAATCCCATTTTCAACCGTTCCGAGGAGTTCAACCGCTCCTCGAACGCCTACGGCAACCAGACGTACGCCGGTGGGGGTGCCGCCTACCCCGGCTACGGCGAGACCTCCAACGACCCCGCCACCTGGGGCACCGGCACGCCCGGACAGGTCGACCAGGGCCGGATGACGGTCGACTCGGTCGTGCAGAAGACCGCCATCTCGATCGCGCTGGTCTTCGCCACCGCGTTCGCCACGTGGTGGGCCATCGGCGACATGATCACGACGGACTCGCTCGGCAACACGACCGTCGACAGCGACGCCGTGACGCTCGCGTCCACGCTCGGCGTCGTTGGCGCCGGCGGCGCGTTCCTCCTGTCGCTGGTGAACTCGTTCAAGAAGGTGATCAGCCCGGCGCTCGTGATGGCGTTCGCGGCGATCGAGGGTGTGGCCCTCGGCGCGATCAGCAAGCTCTTCGACGCCCAGTTCGGCGACGGGATCGTGACCCAGGCCGTGCTCGGCACGTTCGCGGCCTTCGTCGGCACGCTCGCGGCCTACAAGTTCTTCGACATCAAGGTCGGCCAGAAGTTCCGCACCTTCGTCATCGCCGGCATGTTCGGCATGGTGGGCCTCGGCCTGCTGTCGCTGGTGCTCAGCTTCTTCGGGATCAACACCGGCCTCTTCGGCTTCGGTGCCCTCGGCCTGCTGATGGCCGTCGCCGGCCTCGTGCTCGGTGTCTTCATGCTGATCCTCGACTTCGACTTCGTCGAGAACGGCGTCGCCGCCGGTCTCCCGGAGCGCGAGTCGTGGCGTGCGGCCTTCGGCCTCACGGTCAGCCTGGTGTGGATCTACACCAACCTGCTCCGCATCCTCGCGATCATCCGCGGTGGCGACTGATCCGCTGATCGTCACCACCTGAACCACACTCCGGCCCGCCGAGCTCAGCTCGGCGGGTCGTAGTCATGTCCGGCTCACCTCTGGCTGGGGACGGGATCGATCGCTGCGTCCGCGTCGGGATCCTGGTCCTGCTCCTCGTTCTCGTCCGGCGACTCAGCGTCCGTGGACGGACGGCGGCGGCGGTGGCGCAGCTCCACCCAGCGTCCGCGCAGGCCGCGCTGGTTGCCGCCGACCTCGGTGCCGTCGACCTCGGTGCCGGGCGTACGCGCGGCGCGCACGGCCGCAGCCGCCACGGGCAGGATGCCCTCGCGGCGCCGCGGCTCGGGCTGGACCTCGTCCTCGGGCAGCAGGTCGAGCGCCGCGAGGCAGGAGGGGACCAGCACGGAGGCGAGCTGCTCGTAGCCGTCGGCGGAGGGGTGGAAGCGGTCCGGGCCGAACAGCACGGCGGGTGCGGCGTCGAACTCCGGGCCCAGGACGTCGCCGAGGGACACCGTGCGACCGCCGTTCTCCACCACGGTGATCGTCTGGGCGGCCGCCAGCCGGCGCGACCACTCACGGGCCACCTGCTTGAGCGGCGGCGGGATCGGCCGGATGGTGCCGAGGTCGGGGCAGGTGCCGACCACGACGTGGATGCCCTCCTCGCGCAGGCGGCGTACGCCCTCGGCGAGGTGGCGCACCGACGCGGACGGCAGCACGGTGTGGGTGACGTCGTTGGCCCCGATGAGCACGACGGCGAGGTCGGGGTGGGTCGCGATCGCGGTGTCGACCTGGTCGGCCAGCGCGCTCGACATGGCACCGACGACGGCGAACGAGCGCAGGTGGACGCGGCGGTCGGCCTGGGCGGCGATGCTGCTGGCCAGGTGGGCGCCGGGGGTGTCCTCCACCCGCTCGACGCCGTAGCCGGCTGCGCTGGAGTCGCCCAGCAGGGCGATGCGGATGGCCGGGCCGGGGCGTCCGCGGCCGTACCAGCCGGTCGCGTCGGGCGGCGGGCCGTCGCCGATCACGCCGATCACCCTGCGCGCGAACCTCGCCTCGGCGACCAGGACTCCGTAGAGCCCGGCCCCGAGCACGGACAGTCCGCCCCCGCCCAGGGCGGCGGCCGACGCCAGCTTGCGTGCTGCTCCAGTTGCCCCCACGCCCACGATGCTACGCAAGCGGCGTTGCGGGCTCCGGAGCGGTGGATGGGTAGCCTGAGCAGGTGCAGTACGCGAACTCCGTCCTCGACCTCATCGGCAACACCCCGCTGGTCCGGCTCAGCCGCACCCTCGACCTCGCCGAGGGGGGTGACGCGACCGCCGAGGGGGGTCCGCTGGTCCTCGCCAAGGTCGAGTACCTCAACCCCGGCGGGTCGGTGAAGGACCGCATCGCGACGCGGATGATCGAGGCGGCCGAGGCCTCCGGCGCGCTCCAGCCCGGCGGCACGATCGTGGAGCCCACCTCCGGCAACACCGGCGTCGGCCTGGCGATGGTGGCGCAGCAGAAGGGCTACCAGTGCGTCTTCGTCTGCCCCGACAAGGTCAGCGTCGACAAGCGCAACGTGCTCAAGGCCTACGGTGCCGAGGTCGTGGTCTGCCCGACCGCGGTCGCGCCCGAGCACCCGGACTCCTACTACAACGTCAGCGACCGGCTCGCCTCCGCGCCCGGCGCGTGGAAGCCGGACCAGTACTCCAACCCCCACAACCCGCGCTCGCACTACGAGACCACCGGTCCGGAGATCTGGGAGCAGACCGAGGGACGCATCACGCACTTCGTGTGCGGCATGGGCACCGGCGGCACCATCAGCGGCGTGGGTCGCTACCTCAAGGAGAAGAACCCGGCCATCCAGGTGATCGGCGCCGACCCGGCCGGCTCGGTCTACTCCGGCGGCACCGGTCGCCCCTACCTCGTCGAGGGCGTGGGCGAGGACTTCTGGCCCGACACCTACGACCGCGGGGTCGCCGACCGCGTCATCGAGGTCTCCGACGCCGACTCCTTCGCCTTCACCCGCCGCCTCGCCCGTGAGGAGGCCCTGCTCGTGGGTGGCTCGTGCGGCATGGCCGCCTGGGCCGCGCGCCAGGTGGCGCAGGAGCTCGCCGGCACGCCCGAGGGCGAGTCCGCGGTCATCGTGGTGCTGCTGCCCGACTCGGGCCGCGGCTACCTCACCAAGATCTTCAACGACGAGTGGCTCGCGCAGTACGGCTTCGCCAGCGGCGCCGACGGCGACTCCCGCACGGTCGGCGAGGTGCTGCGCGGCAAGTCCGGCCAGCTGCCCGACCTGGTGCACACCCACCCCGGCGAGACCATCGCCGAGGCCGTCCACATCCTGCAGGAGTACGGCGTCTCGCAGATGCCGGTCGTGCGGGCCGAGCCGCCGATCGTGGCCGCCGAGGTCGCCGGGTCGGTGTCCGAACGGACCCTGCTCGACGCCCTCTTCACCGGCACCGCCAAGATGACCGACCAGGTGGAGGACCACATGTCCGCGCCCCTGCCGACCGTCGGCTCGAGCGAGTCGGCCGCCGACGCCGTCTCCCTGCTGGAGAAGGCCGACGCGGTCCTGGTCCACGAGGACGGCAAGCCGATCGGTGTGCTCACCCGCCAGGACCTCCTCACCTTCGTGGCGGCGTCGTGAAGCGCCTGACGCGGGCGCTGCTCGTCGTGGGCTGCCTCGGCGCCCTCGCGGCGTGCGGCGACGACGTGAACACCAGCACGGACCCGGTCGAGGTCGAGGTCGGCGAGGCCTTCGAGTGGAACGGCTTCACCGTCGAGGACGGCTGGGAGATCAACGGCATCGACCGCGCGGTCAACATGGAGGAGGTGACCACCCCCGAGGTCAAGGGCACGATCACCAACACCCTCGACGAGGAGCGGACCGCCATCTTCGAGATGGTCTTCTCCGCCGACGGCGAGCCGGTCGCGACCCTGAGCTGCTCGGCCGCGAGCATGGTCACCGACCAGTCCCAGCAGTTCCTCTGCCCGGGTCTGAGCGCCGTCATGCCCGAGGAGTACGACGCCGTGGTCGTCCAGGAGCTCGTGCGCTGACGTGGGGGACCTCTCGGGCGAGGTCATCGGCTTCCTGGTCCTCGCGGCCCTGGTGGCTGGCTTCGTCGACGCCGTGGTCGGCGGTGGGGGGCTGGTCCAGCTGCCGGCCCTGCTCGTCGGCCTGCCCGGGGCCTCGGTCGTCCAGATCGCGGCCACCAACAAGCTGGCGTCCTTCTGCGGCACCTCGATCAGCGCGGCGACGTACGTCCGGCGCATCCGCCCCGACCCGCGGACGTTCCTGCCGCTGATGGGTGCCGCCTTCGTCGGCTCGGCGGGCGGCGCGCTGGTGGCCTCGCTGCTGCCGCGCAGCGCCTTCGACCCGATCATCCTGGTCGTGCTGGTGCTGGTCGGCGGCTACGTCTGGTTCCGCCCGAGCGTGGGCGAGCTGACCAGCCTGCGCTTCGCCGGCAGCCGGCACCTGACGGTCGTCGTGCTGACCGGGCTGACGATCGGCTTCTATGACGGCGCCATCGGTCCCGGCACCGGCTCGTTCCTCGTCTTCGCCCTCGTCGGGCTGCTGGGCTACAACTTCCTCGAGGCCTCGGCCAAGGCCAAGCTCGCCAACTGGGCGACCAACCTGGCCGCGCTGGTCGTCTTCGTCCCGCAGGGGGCGGTGATCTGGCAGCTGGCCCTGCCGATGGCGGCGGCCAACATCGCCGGCGGCTATCTCGGGGCCCGGCTGGCGATGGCGCGCGGCGCGAGGTTCGTGCGCGCGTTCTTCCTGGTCGTCGTGTCCGGCTTCGTGGTGCGGATCGGCGCGGACCTGCTCGGCTGGTGGTGACCGGCCGCCACTCACCCAGGCGGTAGCCTCCCTGCGTGGGAGCAGTGGGGTCAGTCGACGCGTTCCAGCGCCGGCACCCCGTCCTCGGCTTCCCCCTCGCGGTGGTCTACAAGTACTTCGACGACCAAGGTCCCTACCTCGCGGCGGCGCTGACCTACTACGCCTTCATCGCGATCTTCCCGCTGATGCTTCTCGGGACGTCGATCCTCGGCATCATCCTGCGCGGCGAGCCCAACTGGCAGGAGTCCATCCTCGACTCCGCGCTCGCCCAGTTCCCGATCATCGGCGACGAGCTCGGTCGGCCCGACGGCCTCCAGGGTTCGTTCGCCGGTGTCGCGGTCGGTGGTCTGGCCGCCCTCTACGGCGCCCTGGGCCTGGGGCAGGCGCTGCAGAACACCCAGCACGTCGCCTGGTCGGTGCCGCGCAACAGCCGGCCCAACCCGTTCTACGCCCGCGTCAAGACGCTGCTGCTGCTCCTGACCGCCGGTCTCTCGCTGCTCGCCGTCACCATCGTCTCCACCATCGCCAGCACCACCGACATGTTCACCGACGTCATCGGCGGCGGTCTCAGGACCCTCCTGCCGGTGCTGACGGTGCTGGTCGTCGGCACCGGACTGACCTACCTCTTCCGCTTCGCCGCCACCGGCCAGCACTCGTTCTGGCGTGCGGCGCCGGGCGGCTACACCCTCGCCGTGCTGTGGCAGCTGCTCCAGCTCGGCGGTGCCGCCTACGTCGACCGGGTGCTGGTCAACACCTCGTCGATGACCAGCACCTTCGGCCTGGTCCTCGGTCTCATCGGCTTCCTCTGGATCGGTGCGGTGATGGCGGTGCTCGCGACCGAGATCAACGTGGTCCTCGCCCGGCGGCTGTGGCCACGGGCCCTGCTCACCCCCTTCACCGACAACGTGCAGCTCACCGACGCCGATCGCGAGGCGTACGCCCTCTATGCCCGGATGCAGCGGCACAAGGGCTTCGAGAAGGTGGTCGTGCGCTGGGAGCCGGGTCCGGTCGAGCGGGAGCCCGACGAGCCGTCCGACAGGTCGGCGTGACGCGCTACCTCACCGTCGCCCGTGACGCGACCGGCGAGGTGGAGGACCGCGGCTCGCGCTTCCTGTGCACGCTGCGCCGCGTCGCCGACGAGGACGAGGCCCGGGCGCTCGTGGCAGCGCTGCGGCGCGAGCACTGGGACGCCCGGCACCACTGCTCGGCCTTCGTGCTCGGCCCCGACGGGGCGTTCCAGCGCTCCTCCGACGACGGCGAGCCCGCCGGGACGGCCGGGGCGCCGATGCTCGACGTGCTCCGTGGCGCCGGGGTCAGCGACGTCGCGGCCGTGGTCACCCGGTGGTTCGGCGGGACGCTGCTCGGCGCCGGCGGGCTGGTGCGTGCCTACGGGGACGCCGTACGCGCCGCGCTCGCCGAGGCAGGCACGCTCCGCCGCGCGCTGCTCACCGAGCTCGCGCTCGACCTCGACCACGCGGACGCGGGACGGGTGGAGGGCGAGCTGCGGTCGCGGGGCGTGACGGTCCTCGAGACGACGTACGACGCCCGGGTCCGGCTGCTGCTCGCCGCGCCGGCCGACGAGGTGGATCGCGTCGTGGAGCTGGTCGCCGCGACCACGGGCGGCGCCTCGGTGCCCGAGGCGGTGGGGGAGCGCTGGGTGGACCTGTCTACCTGATGTCACCGTCGACGTAGACCCACCGCCCGGCACGCTGCGCGAACCGGCTCGCCTCGTGCAGCGAGCCGCCGTCGAAGGACGCCACGAACTCGACCGTGTCGCCCTCCGCGGCCAGGACCCGGAGCCCGGTCCACCGGGTCCACGGATCGGGCGTGACGTCGTCGGGACGGGTGCGCGGGTGCCAGGTCCGGAACAGGTGGTCGGCGTCGCCGCGGACGTTGGCGGTGTAGCGCGAGCGCATCAGCTGTTCGGGAGAGGTCGCCTGCGCGGTGTTCGCCAGCAGCGGTGCGCAGCAGGCGTCGTACGCCTCGCCGGTGCCGCACGGGCAGGGGGTGGTCAGCACGGGGTGAGCCTATCGACGTCGCTTGCGTTGCGGTGTAATCATGTAAGCATGAAAGCAGACGAGAGCCGCCGCGGTCGCCGCGGCGGGTGGCAGGTCGCCGACCTGCCGGATGCGAGCAGTGCGTCCGAGTGGTTCCGCGGGCGCCTGCCCGAGGCATGGTTCAGCGCGGTCGACGTCACCGTCGACCGCGAGGAGATCCTGGTGGTGGGCACGCTCGCCGCCGACGACGCCAGCGGCGCGGAGGCGGAGGGCCGGATCAGCCGGTTCCGCTCCGAGACCCGCGCCGAGCGGATCGAGGTCGCGCTGGAGGCGCAGGAGCGCTACCAGCGCAAGGTCTCGTGGGGGGTGCGGCTCGGCGACACCGAGGTGTTGTTCACCCACGTGGCCGCGCCGGTCATGACACGCCTGCGCCAGCCCGAGCGACGGGTGCTCGACACCCTCGTCGACGCCGGGGTCGCGCGGTCGAGGTCCGACGCGCTCGCGTGGTCGGTCCGGCTGGTCGGGGAGCACGCCGACGAGTGGCTGGGACAGCTCCGGGACGCGATGGCCGAGGTCGACAAGCTGCGCGGTGAGGGCCCGGCGCTCTGACGCACTAGGTTCGGGTCCATGACGATCGAGCGGTCCGACCCGCCCCACAGCGCCGACGAGGTGGGGATGCTGCGCGGCTTCCTGGACCACTACCGCGCCACGATCCGGCTCCAGGCCAGTGGACTCTCCGACGAGCAGCTCGACCAGTCGCTCGCGCCGAGCGACCTCACGCTCGGGGGCATGCTCAAGCACCTCGCCTTCGTCGAGGACTACTGGTTCTCCCACCACCTCGCCGGCCACGACCCGGCCCCGCCGTGGGACACCGCGCCGTGGGACGACGACCCGGACTGGGACTGGCACAGCGCGTCGGGTGAGGCCCACGCCGACCTCGACGCGCTGCTGGCCGCCGCGATCGTGCGCTCGGACGCGTGCCTGGACGCCACGCTGGCCGCCGACCCGGACCCGGGCCGCCCGGTCGCACGGCCGCGCGACCCGGCCCGGGGCCCGACCGTCACCGTGCGGTGGGTCCTGGTGCACATGGTGGAGGAGTACGCCCGCCACGCCGGTCACGCGGACCTCATCCGCCAGTCGATCGACGGCGCGACGGACGTCTGAGCCGTCAGGTCTGCTCGTGCAGGCAGAGCACGTTGCCGGCCGGGTCCTTGAACCACGCGGCCTTCTCGGAGCCCAGCACGCAGACGTGGTCGACGGTCGTGAGCCCGGGCAGGTCGTAGTCCTCGAAGACGACGCCGCGCTGCTCGAGGTCGGCGATCTCGGAGGTGATGTCGTCGACCTCGAAGCTCATCGCCGTGCTGGCGGACGGGGCGCTGTCGGGACGGGGGAGCAGGACGAGCGTGGTGCCGCCGTCGAGCGCGTAGAGCGCGCTGCCCTCGTCGTTGGTGCCGGTGTAGTCGAGACCGAGGGTCTCGGAGTAGAAGGTGCGGGCACGGTCGACGTCGGTGACCGGGAGCATCATCGCGACCGTGCGGTGGGTGAGCGACATCTGTCCAGTGTGCGCCCGATCCGCGGCGACGGCACCGGTGATCCAGACCGGTGATCCGGGTGCGATCTCCCCATCGCGGACGGCATGTCTGGTGGAATGTGCCACATGCCCGAAACGATCCGCGTCTACCTCCTCGACGACCACGACGTCGTACGCCAGGGGCTCCGGTTCCTGCTCGAGCAGCAGGACGACATCGAGGTGGTCGGCGAGTCCGCCAGCGCCACGGAGGCCACGGCGCGGATCCCTGCGCTCCGGCCCCACGTGGCGGTCCTCGACGCCCGCCTGCCCGACGGCTCAGGCATCGAGGTGTGCCGCGCGGTGCGGGCCGTCGACCCGACGATCAACGCCCTCATCCTCACCTCGTACGACGACGACGAGGCGCTCTTCGCCGCGATCATGGCCGGCGCGTCGGGCTACGTGCTCAAGGAGATCCGCAGCTCCGACCTGGTCACCGCGGTGCGTCACGTGGCGTCGGGGAAGTCGCTGATCGACCCGGCGATGACCGCGACCGTCCTCGAGCGGATCCGCAGCGGCCCCAGCACGCCGGACGAGCTGGCCTCGCTGACCGACCAGGAGCGGATCCTGCTCGGCCACATCGCCGAGGGCCTGACCAACCGGCAGATCGCCGAGCAGATGTTCCTCGCCGAGAAGACGGTCAAGAACTACGTCTCCAGCATCCTGGCCAAGCTCGGTCTCGAACGGCGCACCCAGGCCGCGGTGCTGGCCTCCAAGCTGCTGGGGGACCAAGGTCCCTCCGGACGGTGACCGGAGGCCCTGCTGCGCGCCCGCGCCGCACGCGACTGTGGTGGTGACCCGGAAACACCCACCACCGAAGGAGGGGATGACGATGAGCGTCATCCATCGTCACCGCAACGAGCCCGACGCCACCACTGCCACTGCAGCTGGCGGGGCCGTGCCGCACACCGACCACGACGCGCGAGGCCCCTGGTTCGACCGGGCCCTCGCCACCCTGCGGATCGCCTTCGGGATCACCTTCCTGTGGGCGTTCCTCGACAAGACCTTCGCGCTGGGCTTCCACACCGGCTACGACCAGGAGGGCAACCTCGACCGGTTCGGTGACGCGGCCTGGATCAACGGGGCGAGCCCCACCGAAGGGTTCCTCACCTTCGCGATCCCGGAGAACAACCCGTTCAAGGGTTTCTTCAACGGTCTCGCCGGCAGCGCCGTGGTCGACTGGCTGTTCATGCTCGGCCTGCTCGGCATCGGCGTCGCCCTCCTCCTCGGGGTGGCCATGCGGATCGGCACCGCGGCAGGCGCACTGATGTACGCCTTCATGTACGCCGCCGTGCTCCCGCTGGAGAACAACCCGGTCGTCGACGACCACCTCGTCGGCATCATCGTGATGGCGGTGCTCGCGCTCGGCGCGGCCGGCACCACGTGGGGGCTGGGTCACTGGTGGAACCGCACCGAGGTGGTCGAGAACCACCCCGTCCTGCGCTGACACCAGGCCCCCAGGGGCCCGGCGCCTCCCCGGCGCCGGGCCCTTCGGCGTGTCCGGAGCCCCGGCTCAGACCAGCGGGACGCGCCAGACCAGCACTGTCCCGCGATCGCCCAGCCGCGAGATCTCCAGGGTGCCCCCGAGGTCGGCGGCTCGTCGGCGTGCGTTGCGCAGCCCGCTCTCGGTGACCTCCTCGGGCAGCCCGACACCGTCGTCGGCCACCCGCAGCTCGAGCTGCACGGAGGTCACCGAGACGTCGACCTCGGTGCTGTCGGCCAGCGCGTGCCGCGCGACGTTGGAGATCGCCTCGCGCAGCACCGCGAGCAGCTGGGTCCCGACCGTCGGCGGCACGACGGTGTCGACCGGGCCGGAGGTGCGCACGACCGGCGCGAAGCCCAGCACCGGGACGTACTCCTTGACCAGGCGGCGCACGGACGCGCGCAACGAGTCGCCACGGCGGTCCTGGAGCTCGAAGATCGTGCCGCGGATCGCCTTGATCGTGTCGTCGAGCTCGGCCACGGAGCTGTCGAGCCGCTCGGTGACGGCGCCGTCGCCGGCCATCGCGGCGACGCCCTGGAGCTGGAGGCCGGTGGCGAAGAGCCGCTGGATCACCACGTCGTGCAGGTCGCGGGCGATCCGCTCGCGATCGGAGATGAGCGCCAGCTCCTGGCGGTCGGCCAGCGCCTGGGTGCGGTCGAGGGAGAGCGCGACCTGGTCGGCGAAGCCGGCGAAGAGATCACGGTCCTGCACGTCGAGCAGCCCCGCCCCGGGCCTGGTCACGGCCACCAGTGCCGTCACGGGCGCGAGGTGGGAGCGCAGCGGCACGACCACGACGGGCACGCCCTCGATGGTGCTGGTGTGCACCGGCCCGCCCGCCACCGGGGTCGCGTCCAGCCGGACGCGGGCCAGCAGCTCCTCGATCTGCTCGGGATCGGCATCGGGGGCCACGCTCACGGTGTCGTGCTCGGGGCCGCGCGAGGACCACAGGGCTACGGCCTGCCCGTGCGAGACCTGTCGCGCGGTCGACACGATCTGGTCGAGGGCGCTGGGCAGGTCGACCGGCGGCTGGAGCAGCTCGGACAGCTCGGCGGACGCCTCGAGCCACTGGCGACGGCGCTCGCTCAGTGCGAACGACCGGGCGTTGCTGATGACGTAGCCGGCGGTGCGCGCCAGCTCCTCCACGAGGCGTTCGTCGGCCTCGGTGAAGGGCCCGCCGCCGGCCTTCTCGGTGAGGTAGAGGTTGCCGAAGACGGTGCCGCGGATGCGCACCGGCATGCCGAGGAACGACGTCATCGGCGGGTGGTTGGGAGGGAAACCGACCGATGAGGGGTGCGCCGACAGGTCGGCGAGACGCAGTCCCGACGGGTCGTCGATGATGACGCCGAGGATGCCGCGCCCGTGCGGCAGGTCGCCGATCAGCTCGCGGGTCTGCTCGTCGAGGCCCGTGGTGACGAACTCCACGAGGTGGCCGGTGCTGCCCAACACGCCCAGGGCGCCGTAGCGCGCCCCGGTCAACGCCGTGGCGGCCTCGACGATGCGGGTCAGCACGCTGGCCAGGTCCAGGTCGCTGGAGATCGCCGTGACGGCTTCCAGCAGCAGGCGGCCGTCGGCTCCGAGGTCAGGGGTCTGGGGATGCGTCACGGGCCCCAGTCTGTCCTCCGCGGAGGCGTGGTGTCAGCGCTCAGGCGAATCGGCGCACGGGCAGGTGCTCCCAGGGGTCCCAGCCGCCGCCGAGCTGGCGCCCGGTGATCTCGGTCCACGGGATGCGCACGACGAGGTGGCGCTGGCCCGAGGCCCACGGCCGCGGCTGCCACGTGCGGGCGATCTCGGCGAGCTCGTCCTGGTCGTCGACGAACGACGCCCGGCCGCGCACCACGACGCTCCAGCCGCGCTTGAGCTCGTAGTCGAACTGGTCGACCTCGAAGCACAGCAAAGCGTCACGGCCGTAGGTCCCGAGCAGGCTGTAGGCGCTGGTGCGCAGCAGGATCGACTCACCGTCGACGGCGTAGTTCACCGGGACGATGTGCGGACCGGTGGGAGTGACCATGGCCACCCGGCCGGCGACACCGGCGGTGAGCAGGCGTGCACAATCCTCCCGGGAGAGGTCGTGGGTCGTGGTGGTCATCGGTCCTCCTTCAGCTGGACCTCCAGCCTTGCCCGGGCCCGGGGCAGGGGGCAGGGTCGAAGGTCCCGAGGGGCAGGGGACGGAGTCCGCCGCTGGGCCGCCTGCTTCGAGCGCGCTCGACGTTGACCCGCCGGTCTAGCGTGGAGGACGTGACCGACCTGCAGCAGCCCCAGAGTGATCAGACGCAGCCCCACCAGACGCAGGCCCCCGCAGCCAGCACCCTCGGCGAGCTCCGCGCGAGCGGCCACGAGCTCAAGCCGCTGCGCCAGGAGATCCGCGACAACCTCCTCGCGCGCCTGCGCGCCGGCGAGGACCCGTGGCCGGGCCTGCACGGCTTCGCCGACTCGGTGATCCCGCAGGTCGAGCGCGCGCTGCTCGCCGGACACGACATCGTGCTGCTCGGTGAGCGCGGCCAGGGCAAGACCCGGCTGCTGCGCTCGCTGGTCGGGCTGCTCGACGAGTGGAGCCCGGTCATCTCCGGCTCCGAGCTCGGCGAGCACCCCTACGACCCGATCTCGGTGACGTCGCAGCAGGCCGTGGCGACGTACGGCGACGACCTGCGCGTCTCGTGGCGCCACCGCGACGAGAGGTACGCCGAGAAGCTGGCGACGCCGGACACCTCGGTCGCCGACCTGATCGGCGACGTCGACCCGATGAAGGTCGCGGAGGGGCGCCACCTGGGTGACCCGGAGACCATCCACTTCGGCCTCATCCCGCGCAGTCACCGCGGCATCGTCGCGATCAACGAGCTGCCCGACCTCGCCGAGCGGATCCAGGTCGCGATGCTCAACGTGATGGAGGAGCGCGACATCCAGATCCGCGGCTACGTGCTGCGGCTGTCGCTCGACGTGCTCGTGGTGGCCAGCGCCAACCCGGAGGACTACACCAATCGCGGACGCATCATCACCCCGCTCAAGGACCGCTTCGGTGCCGAGATCCGCACCCACTACCCGCGCGAGGTCGCCGACGAGATCGCCGTCGTGAGGCAGGAGGCCGACCTCGTCGCCGAGGTGCCGGCCTACCTGCTCGAGGTGTTGGCTCGCTTCACCCGCCAGCTCCGCGAGTCGCAGGCCGTCGACCAGCGCTCGGGCGTCAGCGCCCGGTTCGCGATCGCCGGCGCGGAGACCATCGCGGCAGCGGCGCTGCACCGTGCGACCACCCAGCGCGAGGACGAGGCGGTCGCCCGCGTGGTCGACCTGGAGACCGCGGTCGACGTGCTCGGCGGCAAGATCGAGTTCGAGACCGGCGAGGAGGGTCGCGAGGCCGAGATCCTCACCCACCTGCTGCGCACCGCCGTGGCGGAGACCGTCCGCGCGCACCTCGCCGGCATCGACCTGCGCCTGCTCGTCGAGGCCATCGAGGCCGGCGCGATGGTCAGCACGGGCGCCAGGGTCGGCGCCCGCGACTTTCTCGCAGGGCTGCCGGTGCTCGGGGAGTCCGAGCTCTACGACGAGGTGTGCGACCGGCTCGGCGCCACCAACGACGGCGAGCGCGCCGCCGCCCTGGAGCTCGCGCTCGAGGGGCTCTACCTCGCCCGCAGGATCGGCAAGGACACCGAGGCGGGGGAGACCGTCTATGGGTGACTCAGCCGCGGCTGGGTCCGCCGTCCGGCTGCGTCCCGGCACGATCGCGGACATCCCGGCCTTCCGCGCGCTCGGCGAGGCGGTGGTGCCCGTGACCTACGGCCCCATCGACGCGGCGTACGCCCAGCGGATGCTCGACGAGTGGTGGATCCCCGAGATCTTCGAGAAGTCCCTGGAGCGCAACACCCACCTCGTCGCCGAGCGCGACGGGGAGGTCGTCGCGCTCGCCAACCTCGGCCGGCTCTCGCGCTCCTACCGCGCCTTCCCCCATGTCACCGATCCGCACGTCACAGGCGACCGCGAGGTGATGTGGAAGCTCTACGTCCATCCCGACCACCAGGGCCTCGGCATCGGCAGCCGGCTGCTCGCCGAGGTCGAGGCGCTCGTCGAGGGCGACGAGCTGTGGCTCGAGGTCGTGGACGGCAACGACCAGGCGTACGACTTCTACCTCTCGCGGGGCTTCGTCGAGGTCGAGCGGGTCAGTGACGGCCGCTGGCCCGACGACGTCTGGCTCCGCAAGAGCCTGGGGCGGACCGGGCGATGAGTCGCTTCACGCGCTACGACGGCGGCGACCCGCTGGCCCCGCCCGTCGACCTCGCCGAGGCCCTGGACGCGATCGGCCAGGACGTGATGGCCGGCTACTCGCCCGAGCACGCGATGCGGGAGTTCCTGCGTCGCGGCAGCAGCGACCAGCCCGGCCTCGACGAGCTCGCCCGGCGGGTCGCGGAGCGCCGGCGAGAGATCCTCCGGCGCAACAACCTCGACGGCACGATGCGCGAGGTCCGCGAGCTGCTCGACAGGGCCGTGCTGGCCGAGCGCGGGCAGCTCGCCCGCGACACCACGATGGACGACGGCGACCGGGCCTTCCGCGAGCTGGTGCTCGACTCTGCGTACCCCGAAGGTGGTCCGACGTCGACGCCGGCCGCGGTGAGCGAGCTGGCGTCGTACGACTGGCAGTCCTCGGAGGCGCGCGAGGCCTTCGAGGCGATCAAGGACCTGCTCGGCCGCGAGCTGCTGGACCAGCGCTTCGCCGGCATGAAGCAGGCCCTGGAGGGCGCGACCGACGAGGACCGCGCGGCCGTCAGCGAGATGCTGTCCGACCTCAACGACCTGCTCGAGAAGCACGCCGCCGGGGGCGTCACCGACGAGGAGTTCGGTGACTTCATGGACAAGCACGGGGACTTCTTCGCGGACTCCGACGGGCGGACCCCCCGTGACATGGACGAGCTGCTCGACACCCTCGCCCAGCGTGCGGCCGCGGCCCAGCGGATGATGAGCTCGATGACACCCGAGCAGCGCCAGGAGCTCATGGAGCTCTCGCAGCAGGCGTTCGGCTCGCCGCAGCTGATGGAGCAGCTGGCCCGGATGGACGCGAACCTCCAGGCGCTCCGGCCCGGTGAGGACTGGTCGGGGTCGGAGAGCTTCGAGGGCGGACCGGGGACAGGCCTGGGTCTCGGCGACGGGACGGGTGCGCTCCAGGACCTCGCCCAGCTCGACGCCCTGGCCGAGCAGCTCGCCCAGTCGCACCGCGGCGCGCGGCTCGACGACGTCGACCTCGACGCGCTCGCCCAGCAGCTCGGCGCCGACGCAGCCGTGTCGGCAAAGACCCTGCAGGACCTCGAGCGGGCGCTGCGCGACAGCGGCTACCTCAAGCGCGGCTCCGACGGCGAGCTGCGGCTCTCGCCGCGCGCGATGCGCCAGCTCGGCAAGGCGCTGCTGCGCGACGTGGCGGAGCGGATGAGCGGACGCTCCGGCGCCCGCGAGACACGTACGACCGGGCTCGCCGGCGAGCCGTCCGGTGCGAGCCGGCGGTGGGAGTTCGGGTACACCGAGCCGTGGGACGTGCCGCGCACCATCACCAACGCGGTGCTGCGCGATCCCTCGTCCTTCGGCGGTCGAGGAGCCGGCGAGGGACGAGCCGGCGTGTCGAGACTGCGGATCCAGGTCGACGACATCGAGGTCGTCGAGACCGAGGCGCGCACCCAGGCGGCCGTCGCGCTCCTGGTCGACACGTCCTTCTCGATGGCGATGGACGGGCGCTGGGTGCCGATGAAGCGCACTGCGCTCGCGCTGCACCAGCTCGTACGCTCCCGCTTCCGCGGCGACGACCTGCAGCTGATCGGCTTCGGTCGCCACGCCCAGGTGATGGAGATCGAGGAGCTCACGGGCCTCGACGCACGCTGGGACAAGGGCACCAACCTGCACCACGGGCTGCTGCTGGCCAACCGCTTCTTCCGCAAGCACCCCAACGCCCAGCCCGTGCTGCTGGTCGTCACCGACGGCGAGCCCACGGCGCACCTCGAGGCCGACGGCGAGGTGTGGTTCTCCTACCCGCCGCACCCGCTGACGATCTCCCACGCGGTGCGCGAGCTCGACGCGGCCTCCCGGCTGGGTGCGCAGGTGACCTTCTTCCGGCTCGGCGAGGACCCCGGGCTGGCGCGCTTCATCGACTCGATGGCCCGGCGGGTCGACGGCCGGATGGTGAGCCCCGAGCTCGACGACCTCGGCGCCGCGGTCGTCGGGTCCTACCTCGGCTCGCGCGGTCCCGCGTCGTCGTACCGCGACCACTTCGGCGACTGGGGCGGCGGGCGCGGCTTCTGGGTCTAGCGGATCAGTGGCCCGCGGCCTCGAGCATCCGCAGCAGCTCGGCGCCCATGTGCTCGATCACGGCCTGGAGCGCCCTGGCGGGGCGCACCATCACGGTGAAGTCGACGATCTGACCGTCGACGTCCCACGTGATCATGTCGATGCCGAAGACGTCGAGGCCGCCGACCTCGGTGCGGAACTGCAGCACCGCCGAGTCCTCGCCCAGCCACTCGCGCTCGTAGGTCAGCTCCGGGCCGAGGACGGTGAAGGCGGCGGTGAGGTAACCCACGACGGTGTCGCGCCCGACCTGCGGGGTGTGGACCGCCGGGCTGCGGAAGACCGCGTCCTCGGCGACGAGCCCCGGCAGGCCTGCCGGGTCGCGGCTCTCGACGACGGCGTGCCAGCGGGCCAGCGCCTGCTCGGCCGGGGTGGGGGCATCCATGGCCGCCATCGTGCCACCCGCGGGGCCTCCCCACTCCCCGGCGCCGGGGTAGTCCACCGGCATCTGGTCGTCGGCCGGTCCTCGGGACAACCACTTCCCGGTGGACTACGCGGGCTCAGCCTCGGCGAACCCCGGCAGCGACTCCTCGAGGATCTCGCGGAAGGGCGCGGTCGCCCCCAGCTGGCTGAGCAGGCCGATGGCGCCGATCCAGGTCCGGTGGATGAGGAGGTAGGACGTGGGCAGGTTGAGCTTCATCGCGAGCGTGAACTCCTCCGACCGCGGGTCGTTGACGCGCTCGAACTGCTCGCGCATCCACTCCCGCGTGAAGGTGAAGCGCTCCAGGGCGGCCGGCTCGACGAAGGGCGCGAGGTAGTCCATGACCTGGCGCGCGTCGACCTCGATGCGCTCCTTGATGAAGCCCTCGGCGCGCAGCCCGGCCACGAGTGACTCCTCGTCGGCGTCGAGCGCGATCCGCATGAGCCGACCGGTGGCCGGTGGCATGCCGCCGTCCTCGAGGCGGGCCACGGCGCCGAAGTCGAGCACGCCGAGCCGGCCGAGGCCGCCGTCGGGACCGGGCAGGACCCGGAAGTTGCCGGGGTGCGGGTCCGCGTGGAGCATGCCGGTGAGCCGGGGGCCCTC
Organism: Nocardioides furvisabuli; assembly: GCF_021083185.1. Lineage (GTDB taxonomy): Bacteria > Actinomycetota > Actinomycetes > Propionibacteriales > Nocardioidaceae > Nocardioides > Nocardioides furvisabuli. Next base: position 19,726 of record NZ_JAIGQB010000012.1, read on the forward strand.
GAAGAGGAACCGCACGAAGAGCTCGCCGTAGTGGTCGCGCTCCTCCTGCGTCCCCTCCCGGATGACGTGGGCGAGCGAGTGGGCGGAGTCCATCCACTCGGTCACCAGCACCTCGCCACCGACGGCGACCACCGGCGGGACGGCGATGTCCGGGTGTCCCTCGAACGCCTCGGCGTACGCCGACTGCGCCTCCGCCTCGAGGTGGTAGTCGAGCTCGTCGGCCGCCCGCGCCTGCAGCTCGGCCACGAGCGGCTTGATGTCGAGGCCCGGGAAGACGGGCGCGACCCCGCGGGCCAGCCGGGAGATCTGGCGCAGGTCGCTCATCAACGCCTCGCCGGCGCCGGGGTACTGCACCTTGACCGCGACCTCGCGCTCCTCGCCCGTCGTGTGGTCGAGCCACCGGCCCCGGTGCACCTGCCCGATGGAGGCGGCAGCCGTGGGCGCGCCGTCGAGCCACACCAGGCGCTCGGCCCAGTCGGCGCCGAGATGGGTGGCGAGCTGCTGCCGCACGGTCGCGGTCGGCATCGGCGGGGCGGAGTCCTGGAGCGCGGTGAGGTGCTCGCGGTAGGGGGCGGCGACGTCCTCCGGCAGCGCGGCCTCGAGGACGCTCAGCGCCTGGCCGAACTTCATCGCCCCGCCCTTGAGCTCGCCCAGCGTCCGGAACAGCTGCTCGGCCGTGCGCTGCTGCACGTCGGTGAGCACCGACTCCGCGGACCTGCCGCCCAGCCGCTTGCCGAAGCCCATGGCCTGTCGTCCGGCGTAGCCCAGTGGGAGGGCTGCGAGCCGGGCTGTGCGCGCGGCGGCCTTGCGGGGGAGCTCGGTCATGGGGCCATTGTCGTCGGTCCGCCAAACCCGGGTGTCCCTCCGCCGTGACCCGGGCCACGGTGCCTCGTTGACGGAGCAACCACACTCCAATCTCGGGAGGACCCCGTGCGTCACAAGCCCCTTCTCGCCTGCGCGGCGAGCGTCCTGGCCGCCTCGGCGACCTTCGCCTTCGGCGGCACCGCCTCGGCGGCCGACCCGGCCGGCGCGAACACGGCCCAGGCCGACGTGTCCGACTTCCTCGCCCGCCAGCTGACGACACTGTCCGGCCGCACCACCGTGATGGTGCACGGCACCTCGCTCGCGGCTGCGCGTGACGCCGTCGCGGCCGCGGGCATGACGAAGAAGGGCGAGTTCGCCTCGATCGGCGTGGTCATCGCCAACGCGACCAGGAGCCAGGTCCAGGCCGTGCGCAGCGCACCCGGCGTGACCTACGTCGAGGGCGGGGCGCAGCCGATCGAGTTCTTCAGCCAGGACGTGGCCGAGACCTCCAACACCGCCACTCGCGGCGTCGAGGCCGCCGCCACGCTGACCGGCGCCGACGGCACCGCCCTCACCGGCCAGGGCGTCAGCGTTGCGGTCATCGACTCCGGGGTCGACCCGACGCACCCCTACTTCAAGGAGGCCGACGGCTCGAGCGCCGTCGTCGCCAACCTCAAGGCGCTGTGCGAGCCGCTCACCGAGACCTGCTCGGTCCAGCGGCTCCCCGGCGTCATCGACACCGACACCCTCTCCGTCGGCGGCCACGGCACCCACGTCAGCGGCATCGTCGCCGGCCGGCCGACCACGCTGACCGACGGCGGCACGCTCCAGGGCGCCGCACCCGGCGCCAAGCTGGTGTCCGTCTCGACCGGCGCGGGCATCGTGATCCTCGGCGCCGACTCCGCCCTCAACTGGGTGCTGGAGAACCACGAGGCGCCGTGCGGCCCCGGGGTCCCCGCGACCACCTGCCCGCCCATCAAGGTCACCAACAACTCCTACGGCCCCACCGGCGGCGGCGAGTTCGACCCCGAGTCCGCGACCGTGAAGCTCCAGCGCGCGCTGGCAGCGGAGGGCGTCGTGACCGTCTGGGCGGCGGGCAACGACGGGGGCGACGGCTCGACGAGCCTGACCAACCCGCCCGGCCAGGACCCGACCGGCGGCATCTTGTCGGTCGCCTCCTACTACGACCAGGACACCGGCACCCGTGAGGGCGTCGTCTCGGAGTACAGCTCGCGCGGCCTGTCGTCCGACGCCTCCACGTGGCCGGACATCTCGGCGCCCGGCGAGAACATCACCTCCTCGTGCCGGCTCTACCTCGCGATCTGCTCGACCGGCCTCGACTTCCGCAACGGTCCGGGCGCGCTCGACCTCGGCACCTTCAACACCATCAGTGGCACGTCGATGGCAGCCCCGCACATCGCGGGCATCGTGGCGCAGCTCTTCCAGGCCGACCCGTCCGCGACGCCGGGCGAGATCGAGCGGGCGCTGAAGGTCTCGGCGCACAAGTACGCCGACGGCGCGGCCTACGAGGCCGGCTCGCCCGGCACCACGTCGTACGACAAGGGCCACGGCCTCGTCGACGTCGTGGCCGCCGTCGCAGCCCTCGGGTGACCCACCGGGGCTGACCACAGACCCTCTCCAGGGGAGGGACACTGCGCAACAGGGGCGCGGTGGACCGGCGGGCGGGAGTTCTCGGACTCCCGCCCGCCTTCTGCATGTGGTGGGGTGAGGCATGGAGATCGTGTTCAGCGGCGAGGTGGTCGAGTGGCGCGGACCCGCGCCCTTCCACTTCGTACGCCTGCCGCTGGACGCGGCCGACCTCGTCGACGAGGTGAAGGCCGATGTCGTCTACTGGGGCGTGGTGCCGGTGCGCGCCCGCATCGGGGACACCGCGTTCACCACGTCGATGTTTCCCCGAGAGGAGACGTGGTTCCTCCCCGTGAAGGACGCCGTACGCCGGGCCGAGGGTGTCGACCTCGGCGACGTGGTCGACGTACGCGTCTGGGTCGGCGCGTAGTCAGGTGCCTGCGGGGACAGTGCGGCTGCGACGGGTCGTCAGGTGGAGGCTGAGCGCGACGTAGTAGACGACGTAGGCCACCGAGATCGCCAGCCACACCGGACTGGGGTCGGGGAGCTGGACCAGGAGCACGGCGTAGCTCGCCAGCCACAGGCAGGTCAGGGCGAGCGTCGTCCTCTGCAGCATCGTGGTGCGCGAGGGGTAGACGTAACCGACGGGCACGAAGACGAGCACCGCGCACACCAGCAGCACGACGGCGACGGTGGCGGGCCGGAGGTCGAGCACCACGACGTAGAACGCGGCGATGTTCCAGTAGCTGGGGAAGCCGAGGAACAGGTGGTCCTCGGTCTTCGCGTCGACCCGGCAGAACTGGTAGGCCGAGGCGAGCAGCGGGATCGCTGCGAGCACGGTCGCCCGGGTCCCGTCGCCGAGGTAGCCGGCGCTCCACAGCAGGAGCATCGGCATGAAGGCGTAGGTGATGTAGTCGACGATGTTGTCCAGGAGCGCGCCGTCGAACGACGGGGCGTAGCGCTTGACCTGCACCCAGCGCGCGAGCATCCCGTCGGTGCCGTCGACGACCATCGCGACGAGGAACAGCCAGAGCGCCCGGACGGTGTCCCCCTCCATGACGGCGACGAACATCAGGAAGGCCAGGACGACCCCGGAGGCCGTGTAGGCGTGGACCAGCCAGGCGGCGACGGTGTGACGGTACGGCGATGGGGCGGGCACGCGACTCCTCGGTCGGACGGGTCCTGCTGCGCAACCGGATCATGTCAGGCGCGGATGCGATCGGAGGCAACCTCCGGCGGCGTGGCCGCGTCCTCACTGTGCACCCCGGCTCGCGGGGGCACCTGTGAGAACGGAAACAGCACCATGCGCACCACCATCCTCGGCTCCGCCACCCTGGCGCTCGCAGCCACCCTCGCCCTGACCCAGCTCGCCCCGGCCAACGCCGACAGCATCGGCGTCAAGGACCCGAAGGACCTCGCCCACGGCGCCGACCTCCGGTCGGTCCAGGTCGAGCACAAGGCCCGCAACATCGTCGTCACGACGACCCACACCGACCTGCGCGAGTCCTTCCGGTCCGGCTCGTCCGGCGCGGTCTACCTCGACACCGACCCCGCTGACCCGGGCCCCGAGTACGTCTTCGCCGGCGGCTACTTCGTCGGCACCGACTACCAGCTGGTCGAGGTCGACGGCTTCTCCAACGCCTCGTGGGGCGCGCCCGTCGAGGGGGCGTACGCGATGCGGATCGACTACGACCGCGAGCAGGTGCGGATGCGGATCTCCCGTGCGGCCCTCGGATCGCCCGACGAGGTCCGCGTCGCGGTGAAGGTCGCCGGATCGCGCCCCGACGGCAGCAGCACGCGGCGCGACTGGCTCGGCGAGCCGCGCAGCTTCACCGAGTGGGTCGCGCAGTGAGCCGTGGTCCGGGTCGTCACACGACGACCCGGACCTCCTGCGGCCAGCCGCACCCCTCGGCGACCTTGGCCGCCCACTCACGGGCCTCCTCGATCGTCGCGACCTCGATGACCGTGATGCCGCCGAGCTGCTCGGTCGTCTCGGTGTAGGGCCCGTCGCTGACGACCATGGACCCGCTGGTCCCGTCGGCGCTGAACGCCTGGTCCATGTCCTCCACGAGCCCTCCGGCGAAGACGAGGACACCTGCCTGCTCCATCTCGCGGACGACGGCCGTGGACGGCTCGACCCGGCTGCGGAACCACTCCTCGTCGTGGTCCCCGACCCACTGCTGGTGGAAGTAGATGGCGTATCGGGTCATGGGAGCTCCTCCGTCGGGGCCGCCCGTGCGGCCTGTCACCACTGTGACGGACGAGGAGCGCCGGGATCGACAGCCCGTCAGGCGGTCTCGGGGAACTTCACTCCCGTGTTGGCGTGGCAGCGGTAGCCGAAGGGGTTCTTGGCCAGGTACTGCTGGTGGGCGTCCTCGGCGTAGTAGTACGGCGTCTGGCTCGACGGGCGGATCTCGGTGGTGATCTCGCCGAGGCCGCGGCGCGCGAGCTCCTCGCCGTACACCTTGGTCAGCTCGCGGGCGGTCTGCTCCTGCTCGGGCGTCGTCCAGTAGATCGCCGAGCGGTACTGCGTGCCGACGTCGTTGCCCTGACGCATGCCCTGGGTCGGGTCGTGGATCTCGAAGAACTTCTTGATCAGGTCGGCGTAGGACACGACGGTCGGGTCGAAGACCACGCGGATCGCCTCGGTGTGGCCGGTGCGTCCGCTGCACACCTCCTCGTAGGTCGGGTTCGGCGTGCTGCCGCCGGCGTAGCCGACCGACGTGGACCACACGCCGGGGACCTGCCAGTAGATCTCCTCCGCGCCCCAGAAGCAGCCGAGGCCGAGGATCGCGACCTCGAATCCGGCGGGTGCGTCGGGGGTGATCACCGGCGCGTCGAGGACCACGTGGTCGCCCAGGCTCCACATCGACTCCGAGCGGCCGGGGAGCGCCTGGTCGGGGGTGGGCAGGGAGGTGGGCTTGCCGAATCCGAACATGTCTCGATTGTCCCCGGTCGCACAAGCGGTCGGACCACCCATCGGTAGAACTACCTGGACTAGTCCTCGCGCTGTCACGGATGCGGACGCGGATGCCTGGGAGGACGGTGGAGATCTCAGGACCAAGTCGTCGAAGGGAAACGCATCATGTCGTCACGTCGATCTGTTCGGAAGCTCCTGGTCGCTGTCCTCCTGGGGGTGCTGGTGGGTGGTGGCCTGATGGCCGTCACACCCGCCGGGGCCGAGGTCAGCCAGGCCGTGGGCACCAACTGGAAGAAGATCTGGAAGAAGAACCTCAAGCCGCTCGCGCAGAAGAGCTTCTACACCAAGAAGCAGACCAAGGCGAGGTTCCAGCCGAAGGGGTCCTACGAGACCGCCGGCTCGGGCTACACCAAGGCCGAGAGCGACGCGAAGTACGCGGGCGCCGGGTCGTCGTACACCAAGGCCGAGACCGACGCGAAGTACGCGCCGGCCCAGCCGCTCTACCGCGGGAACTACTTCATGTCAGCGGCCGCCGGAACTGTCGCCAGCACGGGGATCTCGTACGGCGCGACGTTCCCCTCGCAGCCGACGGTGCACTTCATCCCGGCCGGCGCCGCTCTGCCCGCGGGCTGCTCAGGCACCGCCGCAGCGCCGAACGCTGCCCCGGGGAACCTCTGCGTGTTCGAGGCCTCGTCGTCCCTCGGTGCCGTCAGCATCGTGCGGCACAACCTGAGCAGTGGATCCGACGTCTTCGGTTTCAGCATGTTTGCGTTCGCGCCGGGCGGAGCGCGAGGAGAAGGTCTCGGCAGCTGGGCGGCTCGCCCCTCCGGCCCCGTGACCAACCCCGTCTTCGCGCCCGCGGCTCCCGGCGCCAAGAACGGCACGGTCGACAGCGGCGCCGGCGGGGTCGTCCGCTGACAGACGTCTCGGTCTCCAGGAGGAACGGCCGCCGCGCCGGGGGGCACGGTGGCCGTTCCGCTGTCCGCAGCGGGCGCCGCGGGGTCTACGCTCGCGGTGTGAGCCAGGAACATGCCAACAAGGCCGGGTTCGAGACGCGTGCGATCCACGCCGGCTACGAGCCCGACGCGATGACCGGGGCGGTCAACCCGCCCATCTACGCCAGCAGCACCTACAAGCAGGACGGTGTCGGCGGCCTGCGCGGCGGCTACGAGTACAGCCGCTCGGCCAACCCCACGCGTACGGCGCTCGAGGGGGCGCTGGCGGCCGTCGAGGACGGCGAGAAGGGGTTCGCCTTCGCCTCCGGTCTCGCCGCCGAGGACGCCATCATCCGGGCGTTGACCGCCCCCGGCGACCACGTCGTCATCCCGGACGACGCCTACGGCGGGACGTTCCGTCTCTTCGACAAGGTCGCCAGGCTCTGGGGCACCGCCTACACCCCCGCGCCGGTCGCGGACACCGACGCCGTGGCCGCTGCGATCGAGCCGGGCCGCACGAAGCTGGTGTGGGTCGAGACGCCCACCAACCCGATGCTCACCATCGGCGACATCGAGGCGCTGGCGATCCTCGCTCACGACGCCGGTGCGCTGCTGGTCGTCGACAACACCTTCGCCTCGCCCTACCTCCAGCAGCCGCTGACGCTCGGCGCCGACGTCGTGGTCCACTCCACCACCAAGTACGTCGGCGGGCACAGCGACGTGGTGGGCGGCGCGGTCGTGGTCCGTGACCTCGACCTCGCCGAGAAGATCGGCTTCCACCAGAACGCCATGGGCGCCGTGGCCGGACCCTTCGACGCCTTCCTCACCCACCGGGGCCTCAAGACGCTCGGCGTACGCATGGACCGCCACTGCGACAACGCGGAGCGGGTCGTGGAGTTCCTCGTCGGCGACCCCCGGGTCACCGAGGTCATCTACCCCGGTCTCGCGGCCCACCCGGGCCACGACGTCGCGGCGCGCCAGATGAAGCGCTTCGGCGGGATGATCTCGTTCCGCGTCGCCGGCGGCGAGCAGCAGGCCCTCGCGGTCTGCGAGCGTGCGGAGGTCTTCACCCTCGGCGAGTCGCTCGGCGGTGTGGAGTCGCTCATCGAGCACCCGGGACGGATGACCCACGCCAGTGTGGCGGGCACGGACCTCGAGGTCCCGGCCGACCTGATCCGGCTCAGCGTCGGCATCGAGAGCATCGAGGACCTCGTCGCCGACCTCGACCGGTCGCTGGGCTGAGCGCGGTGGCCGCTCCCGCCGAGCCCGACATCCGCTTCTCGCTCGCCAACGAGCGGACCTTCCTGGCCTACGAGCGCACCGCCGTGGGCCTGGTCGCCGCCTCGCTGGCGGTCTTCCACCTGCTCGAGCCGTCGTGGTCCCAGCGCATGCTGGGCCTGCTGCTCCTCACCTCCGCGGCTGTGGCGGCTGCAGGGGGCTGGCTGCGCTTCCGGCAGGCGGACCGCGCGATCCGTGCCGGCCACGACCTGCCCGCCGGCACCACGGTCCACCTCATGGCCCTCGCCGTCCTGGTCGTCGTCGTGGCCGCCGGCATCTCGGTGGTGGTGTGAGCACCGCAGCGACGGCCGTGGTCTGCGTCGACTTCGGCTCGACCTTCACCAAGGCCGCCCTGGTCGACCTGGTGACCGGCGACCTGCTCGCGTCGGCCAGCCACCCGACCACCCTCCCGGACGCGGCGGGGGATGGCGACGTCCTCGACGGGTACGACGCCTGCATGAGCGCACTCGCCGAGCAGGACTCCCGCGCCCCCGAGTCCGACGTGCTGGCCTGCTCCAGCGCCGGTGGCGGGCTGCGCGTCGCGGTCGTCGGCAACGAGGAGCTCGTCACCGCCGAGGCCGGGCGCCGCGTGGCGCTGTCCAGCGGTGGCAAGGTGGTGCTGGTGCTCCACGGGGGCCTCGACCCCGACAAGCTCGTCGCGCTCCGCCGGGCCGAGCCCGACGTCGTCCTGCTCGTCGGCGGCACCGACGGCGGCAACGCCGAGGTGCTCGAGGGCGATGCGGCCGTCCTGTCCGCGGCCCCGTGGGCGGGCCCCGTGGTGGTGGCCGGCAACGTCGACTCCCGAGAGTTGGTCGCCGAGCTGCTCGCGGAGTCGCAGACGCCGTACGTCCTGGCCGACAACGTCGTCCCGCGCATCGGCGTGCTCGCCCCCGACAGCGCCCGGCGTGCGATCCGTGAGATCTTCCTCAGCCACGTCATCGGCGGCAAGCACCTCAGCAGCCGCACCGACGCTCGAGGCCGTGCCTTCACCGACCTGGTCCGCGGCGCCACCCCCGACGTCGTGCTCACCGGCGTCGAGCTGCTCGCACACGGGCTCGATGACGAGCACCCCGGTGCGGGCGACGTCGTCGTCGTCGACGTCGGAGGCGCCACGACCGACGTGCACAGCGTCGTGGAGCTCGACCCCGAGGACAGTGGTCTCGCCCGCGAGGTCGTCGCCACGACGCCCGTGACCCGCACCGTCGAGGGCGACCTCGGGATGCGCTGGTCGGCGATCACGACGGTCGAGGCCGCCGGTCGTGACGACCTCCACGCCGCCGCCGTACGCCGCCGCGAGCAGCCCGACTTCCTCCCCGACGACGCCCACGAGCGCGACGCCGACCTCGAGATCGCCGCTGCCGCGGTGCGGATCGCGCTGGAGCGCCACGCCGGACGCAGCAAGGTCGTCGTCAGCCCCGAGGGGCGCGTCGTCGAGCGCAGCGGCAAGGACCTGCGCGAGGTCGACCTGCTGGTCGGTTCCGGTGGCGTGCTGCGCCACGGCGGCCCCGACGCCGTACGCCGGGTGCTGCTCCCCGCGACCGGTGACGCCTTCGAGGGAGGCTGGCAGCTCCCGCGCGACCCGGAGGTGGTCGTCGACCGCGACTACGTGCTCGCCGCCGCCGGGCTGCTGGCCGAGCAGCACCCCCTCGCGGCGCACCGGCTGGTGCGCCGCCTCGCGCCGGGCGGGTATCGCCTACCGTGAGCGGCGTGAGCGACCAGCCGTCCGGACGCGACGGGACCGTGGAGAGCGAGGAGTCGCGGCGCCGTCGGCTCTTCGCCGCCCTGGGTCGCGGTGACGTCGAGGACGGCCTGACCGAGCGGATCGTCGCGCAGTGGGTCCAGGCCCGCGCCGAGCGCCGCAGCGAGCCGGCCTTCACGACCGGCCCGTCCAACTTCAGCCGCGCCCAGGTGCCGTGGGGCCTCGACCTCGCCGCCGCCTGGTCGTGGCGCCTCATCGTGATCGTCGTCGCCGGCCTCGGCCTGCTGTGGACGATGCGCTACTTCGCCGTCATCACCCTGCCGATCGCGATCTCGCTGCTCATCGCCGCCCTCGCGGTGCCGGTGGTCGACGCGCTGCGCCGCATCGGGCTGCCGCGCGGGCCCTCGACCGGGATCGTGATGGTCCTGGGCATCGGCACCGTCGCGCTCCTGCTCACCTTCGTCGGCCAGCAGGTCGCCCAGGGGGCCAGCGACCTCGCAGACTCGGTCGTCACCGGCCTCGACCAGGTGCGCGACTGGCTGCGCAACGGACCGCTCGCGGTCTCGGAGTCCCAGCTCGACGGCTACATCGAGGAGATCCAGGGCGCCGTCACCGACAGCACCGGCACCGACGGCGTTGTCACCCGCGTCACCGAGGTGGGCACCGCCGTGGGGCACGTGGTGGCCGGCTTCTTCATCGTGCTCTTCTCCACCTACTTCTTCCTCGCCGACGGCGACCGCATCTGGTCGTGGATCGTGCGGCTGGCGCCCCGCGCCGCCCGCGAGCGCGTCGACGCCTCGGGCCGGGTGGCGTGGGTCTCGCTCACGCAGTTCGTCCGCGCGACGGTGCTGGTGGCGATGGCCGACGCGATCGGCATCATGGCCGTCGCCTGGTTCCTCGACGTGCCCTTCGTGGTCGCCATCGGCGTGCTGGTCTTCCTCGGCGCCTTCGTCCCGATGATCGGTGCGACCATCGCCGGCAGCGTCGCGATCCTCGTCGCGCTCGTCGACCAGGGCCCGCTGACCGCGCTCTTCATGCTGATCGGCGTCATCGTCGTCCAGCAGATCGAGGGCCACATCCTCCAGCCCTTCCTGATGGGCCGCTTCGTCTCGCTCCACCCGCTGGGCGTGATCGTGGCGATCGGCTGCGGCGTGCTGGTGGCCGGCATCGCGGGCGCGCTCATCGCCGTACCCCTCGCCGCGGCCGCCAACGCCGTCGCGCAGCACCTCGCGACCTACACCGGCGTCGGCGACGACGCCGACGAGGCGCTCCTCGACGACCTCGCCACCGACGGGATCCCACCCGACGCGGTGCCCGACAACGACAGCCCGGTCGGGGAGTCCGCCCAGCGCGACAACCACCCCGACCTCCAGCCCGACCTCCAGCCCGACCTCCAGCCAGACCTCCAGCCAGACCCCGACCTCCCCTCGCACAAGGACCCGTCATGACCGAGCAGGTGACCCTGGCCGACATCGTGGCTGCGCGTGAGCTCCTCGAGGGCGTCACCGTGACCACGCCGATGGAGGAGTCGCGCTGGCTCTCCGCGCTCGTCGGCGGCCCGGTGTCGCTGAAGTGCGAGAACCTCCAGCGCACCGGGTCCTTCAAGTCGCGCGGTGCCTACGTCCGCATCGCCGGCCTCCCCGCCGACGAGCGCGCGCACGGCGTGGTGGCGGCCTCGGCCGGCAACCACGCGCAGGGCGTCGCCCTCGCCGCGACCACGCTCGGGATCGCCTCGACGGTCTTCATGCCCGAGGGCGCGCCGATCCCCAAGGAGAAGGCGACCCGCGGCTACGGCGCCGACGTCGTCTTCCACGGCCGTTACCTCGAGGACTCGCTCGTCGCGGCGCGCGCCTTCGCCGAGGAGACCGGGGCGGTGCTCATCCACCCCTTCGACCACGTCGACATCGTCGCCGGCCAGGGCACGCTCGGCCTCGAGGTGCTCGAGCAGGCCCCCGACGTACGCACCGTGCTGGTGCCGACGGGCGGCGGCGGGCTGCTGGCCGGCGTCGCGATCGCGATCAAGGCGCTGCGCCCCGACGTACGCGTGGTGGGGGTGCAGGCCGAGGGTGCCGCCGCCTACCCGGGCTCGCTGGCCGCGGGGGAGCCGGTGGCGCTGGAGTCGATGCAGACGATGGCCGACGGGATCGCGGTCGGTCGCCCGGGTGACATCACCTTCGCCGCCGTGCGCGACCACGTCGACGAGGTCGTCACCGTGTCCGAGGAGTCGCTCTCACGCGCACTCCTCGCCCTCATCGAGCGCGCCAAGCAGGTGGTCGAGCCCGCCGGCGCGGCCGCCGTCGCAGCGCTGCTGGACAACCCGACCGGCTTCGAGACGCCGGCTGTCGCGGTGCTGTCGGGCGGCAACATCGACCCGCTGCTGCTCAGCAAGGTGATCCAGCACGGCCTCGCCGCCGCCGGGCGCTACCTCTACCTCCGCGTCTGCATCCCCGACCTCCCCGGCGGGCTCGCCTCGCTGCTGGCCGAGGTCGGCGCCGAGGGCGCCAACGTGCTCGAGGTCGCCCACGAGCGCATCTCCCCGTCGCTGACCCTCAACGAGGTCGAGGTCCGGATCCAGCTCGAGACCCGGGGAGAGGCGCACGCCGAGCACCTGAGGTCCCGGTTGCGCGAGCGGGGCTACCGCCTCGCCGACTGAGCGGTGGGTGCCGCACGTTCTGCGGTGTCGAAACCTGCCTCACCCACCGCTCCTACGCCGAAATGCCGAGGAGCGGTGAGTGGTGCAGGTTCTGTGGTCCCAGAACCTGTCTCACTCACCGCTCCGACGGAGGCGGCGTCAGCCGACGCTCAGGCCTTGTAGGGCTCCGCGTCGACGATCGTCACGCTCAGCTCCTTGCCGGTGGGCGCGGTGTAGGAGACCTTGTCGCCCTTGGACTTGCCGTTGATCGCGGCGCCCATCGCCGACTCGGGCGAGTAGACGTCGAGGGTGTCGCCCTCGGAGAGGTTCTCGCGGGCGCCGAGGAGGAACTTCTCGGTGTCGCCGCCGCCGAAGTCGACGGTGACGACCATGCCGGGCTCGACGACACCGTCGTCGGGAGGAGTCTCGCCGACCTCGGCACGCCGCAGCATGTCCTCGAGCTGGCGGATCCGGGCCTCCTGCTTGCCCTGGTCGTCCTTGGCGGCATGGTAGCCGCTGTTCTCCTTCAGGTCGCCCTCGTCGCGCGCGGCGGAGATCTTCTCGATGATCTCCTGGCGCTTGGGGCCCTTGAGGTCGTCGAGCTCGGCCTGCAGCTTGTCGTAGGCCTCCTGGGTCAGCCAGATGGTGCCCTGGTCGGTCATGTCGTTGCTCCTGCTTCGCGTCGGACCACGTGCGGGTGCGCCTCAGCGGCCCCGCACCGGGTCGGTTGGTGTCATCCGTCCGATCGGAGTCGGCGCGGCGACGGACATCGGCCAGCGCACCCGGACGGGCAGAACGATCAGGTTAGCAAGTCGGGCGCGAAAGCGCAGGCCGACGTCAGCGCGGGCGCGGCTGGTCGGGCGCCGTGCAGCCGAGCTTCTCCACGCTCGTGGCCCGCCGCTCGGTGCGGATGACCACCTCGTTGACGCCTGCGGCGGGCGAGAACTCGAGCTCGCCGACGGCCGTCTTGTCCTCCGCCAGGGCGCGCAGCCGGCAGCTGGCGTCGACGCCGTCGTCGAGCCGCACGTCGAGGCGGGCGGCCACCTCGTAGTCGCTGGTGACCTCGAAGGTCACCAGGTCGGACGTCACCGCCGGGGTGCTGTGGAACCAGGCCGTCCAGCCGAGCCAGCCGAGCCCGACCACGGCGAGGGCCACCGCGAGGGTGATGGTCACCGGTCGCCGCCACGGGGCGGGAGCGCCGTAGCGGTCGGCGAGGTCGGTGGTCACGCGTCCAAGCCTAAGCGGCGCCTCCTAGACTCACGCCCATGGCCCAGCCCCCTGCCGCAAAGCCCCGCACCGGGCTCCGGCTGATGCACGTCCACGCCCACCCCGACGACGAGTCGAGCAAGGGCGCCGCGTCGACGGCGAAGTACGTCGCCGAGGGGGTCGACGTCCACGTCGCCACCTGCACCGGCGGCGAGCGCGGTTCGGTGCTCAACGCCAAGATGGACCGGCCCGAGGTGTGGGAGAACATCACCGAGATCCGGCGCGAGGAGATGCACCGGGCCCGCGACATCCTCGGCATCCGCCAGGACTGGCTCGGCTTCGTCGACTCCGGCTGGCCCGAGGGCGACCCCAAGCCCCCGCTGCCGGAGGGATGCTTCGCGCTCGTCCCGCTCGAGGAGGCGACCGAGCGCCTGGTGCGGTTGATCCGGGACTTCCGCCCCCACGTGCTGACGACGTACGACGAGCGCGGCGGCTACCCGCACCCCGACCACGTCCGCTGCCACGAGGTCTCCGTCGCCGCCTACCACGCGGCCGGGGACCCGGAGCGGTTCCCCGACGCGGGGGAGCCGTGGCAGCCGCTGAAGCTGTACTACCACCACGGCTGGAGCTGGGCGAAGACCAACGCCCTGCACGAGGCGATGCTCGCCCACGACCTCGAGTCGCCCTACACCGAGCGCCTGGCCACCTGGGAGCGCGAGCCCGAGTGGGACGACCGCATCACCACCCGGGTGCCGTGCGGTGACTTCTTCGGCGTCCGTGACCAGGCGCTGCTGGCCCACGCCACCCAGATCGACCCCGACGGCATGTGGTTCGCGATCCCGCGCGAGATCCAGCAGAAGGTCTGGCCCACCGAGGACTACGAGCTGGTGCACTCCCAGGTCGAGAGCACCCTGCCGGAGGACGACCTCTTCGCCGGCATCCCGACCCCCGCTCCCTAGACGGTTGGTGGGAGACTGGAGCCATGCTCGACCTGATGCTCATCCTGCTGGTGGACGACCCCACGCCCGAGCCCACCGAGGTCAAGGCGGGGCCGCTGGCCTTCGCGATCTGGATCTTCATGATCCTCGCCGTGGTGGCGATCGGCTTCTTCCTCGTCCGGCAGCTGCGCAGGGCCCAGGCGAACAAGGACGCCGGGATGTTCGGCGACGAGCCGGTCGACCGGTCCGCGGCGCCGACCGACTCCGAGGACCGCTAGGCCTGCTCGGGAGCCCGGACCACCCGCACCAGGACATCCCAGGCCGTACGCCGCTCGGTGCCGCCGTGCTCGTCCGCCGCGTCGACCTCCCGCGCCACCCGCTCCGCGCGCACCACCTCGACCTCGATCCCCTCGAGGTCGGCCAGCACGTCCTCGGCGCTCATCAGCACCGCCGGGTCCTGCGGCCCGCCGGTTCCCTCGGCGAGGTTGGTCGAGTCGTGCGCCACCAGCAGCAGGGTGCCGCCCGGCGCCAGCATCGTCGCGGCGCCGCGCACCGCCCGGCGGCGGTCGGCGGCCGGGACCTGGAAGTAGGCCATCACGACGAGGTCCACGAGTGCGGGAGGCTGCCACGTCGTGGCGTCGGCGCGGACCCACGTGACGTCGAGGTCGCCCGCGAGCCGGGCCCCCTTGTCGAGCGCCACCTGCGAGAAGTCGACGGCGGTCGCCGACCACCCGCGTGAGGCGAGCCAGAGCGCGTTGCGCCCCTCGCCGGCGGCGAGGTCCACCGCCGTGCCCGGCGGCAGGTCGGCGAGCTCGGTGGCGACGAACTGGTTGGGCTCGCGCGACCAGACCAGCTCGCTGGCGGAGTAGCGCTGGTCCCAGGCGTCGGCGTCCATGTCCGACAGCCTAGGCCGGTCCGCGGGACCTGTGCTCAGGCAACGGCCACCAGTCGCAGCACCCGCGCCTCCTCGGGGTCGAGGACGGGGAGGGCGACGCCGACGGTGGCCAGCACGCGCCCGCCGAGCTCCGCACCGCGCGCCGACCAGGTCCCGCTGAGGTCCGCGCCACCCGGAGCGGGCGGCAGCTCCTCGGAGAGCCGGTAGGTGCGGTCGGGGTCGAGCCCGGTGAGCAGCAGCGGCGCCGGGTGCTGGGTCTCGGTCGCGGCGACGGTCGCGACGACGTACCACGCCTCCGAGCGGTCCGCGGCCACCACGCCCGTCACCAGCACAGCGGGGTCCGGGTGGTCAGGGTGCACCAGGGTGCCGGTGCCGATGAGCGGGCGGACCTGCTTGTGCAGGTCGATCCACGCGGCCAGCTCGGCGAGCGTCGCCTCGTCGAGGCGGGACATGTCCCACTCGATGCCGAAGGAGTGGAGCAGCGCCGTCGCCGCGCGGTAGCGCAGCGCGTGGGTGCGCCCGGTGGTGTGCGAGGTCGGTCCGCCCACGTGCGAGCCCATCAGCTCCGGCGGCACCAGCAGGGAGGTCCAGCGCTGGAGGTGCTGGCGCTCGAGCGGGTCGATGGTGTCGCTGGGCCAGATCCGGTCGGTGCGGGTCAGCACCTCGGCGTCCACGCGACCACCGCCCGACGAGCACGACTCGATCTCCAGCTCCGGGTGGGCTTCGCGCAGCTCGTCGAGGAGCCCGTAGGCGGCGAGCGTCTGCCCGTGCACCGCCGGGCGGCGGTCGTGGGTGACATCGGTGAGGTCGCGGTTGTGGTCCCACTTGAGGTAGGCGATGTCGAGGTCGTCGAGGAGTGCCAGCAGCGCGTCGCGCAGGTCGTCGTACGCCGCCTCGTCCTGGAGGTCGAGCACCTGCTGCTGGCGCCACGACGGTGGCACCTCCGTGCGACCCCGCAGCACCCGCTCGGGGTGTCGCCGGGCGGTCTCGGAGTCGAGGTTGACCATCTCCGGCTCGACCCACAGGCCGAACTCCATGCCGCGCCCGGTGACGTGCTCCACGAGCGGGGCCAGGCCCTGCGGCCAGACCTCCGCGTCGACCTGCCAGTCGCCGAGGCCAGCGGTGTCGTCGCGGCGCCCGAGGAACCAGCCGTCGTCGAGGACGAAGCGCTCGACACCCACTCCGGCCGCGGCGTCGGCCAGCTCCGCGATCCGCTCGAGGGAGTGGTCGAAGTAGACCGCCTCCCAGGAGTTGGCGATGACCGGGCGCTCGGTGCGCGCCCGCGGCGTCACCGCGCGCAGGTGCGCGTGCAGGCGGTGGCTCATCGGGTCGAGGCCGGCTCCGGACCAGGAGCCCAGCAGCCACGGGGAGCGGTAGGTCTCGCCCGGCGCCAGCACCACCTCACCGGGCTCGAGCAGCTCGCCGCCACCGACGAGGCAGTCGCCCTCGGGCGTGCGCTCGGCGTAGTGGGTGTGGTTGCCGCTCCACGCGGTGTGCACCGCCCAGACCTCACCCGAGCCGAAGGTGAAGCCGGGCGTCCCGGCGACCATCAGCAAGGTGGCGTCGTGGCCGGTCCGGCCGTGGCGGGCGTCGCGGCGGTGGGTGCCCTGCACCCAGCGGTGCCGCTGGGGGGTGCGTTCCTTGCACCAGCGACCGGTGAGGTCGAGGAGCTCGGTGGCGTGCGCGGCGACCGGCAGCGCGGTCAGGGCCGAGGCGAGGTGGAGCTCCCCCTCGGCGGTGTTGGTGACCGAGGTGCGCGCGTGGATCAGACCGGCGTCGTCGAGGCCGAGCTGGAGCGTCACCGACCAGCCGGCCTCGTCGTCGTCCGCGGTGGCGGTGATCGCGGCGTCGCCGACCAGGACCTCCCAGTCCACGAGGCTCGGCGCGGCGGCACCCGCGGTGCCGCCGACCCGGTGGCCCGAGAGCCCGGGCGTGCCGGAGAACCCACGTGTCACGTCAGGGACCACGCCGGTGAGGCGCGGGACGTCGTACGACGAGCGCGAGACGCCGGGGCGGCGTGCTGCTGCCAACGCGGCAAGGGCTCGGTCGTCGAGGTCACCGAGGGCGGCGCCCCAGTGGACGGCGGAGGGGATGCCGGCGTCGTCGCGCGCGAGGACGACGCTGACGCCGCCGCGGGTCAGGTGGACGGGATCGCGGCTCATGCGTCGTGCGCCTCCTCGAACGTGTCGTCGTGATCGTCGACCGGGTCGACGACGACCAGCTCGCCGACGTGGTCGGCGAGGGCTCCGCTGGCCTGCGCGGAGAGCCCGGAGTCCGTGACCAGCACCGCGGCCTCGGACAGCGCGGCCATGCTGCTCAGCCCGACCACGCCCCACTTGCTGGAGTCGGCGCAGACGATGAGGCGGCGCGAGCGCTCGATCATCGCGCGGTTGGTCTCCGACTCGAGCAGGTTCGGCGTGCTGAAGCCGGCGCGCACGTCCATGCCGTGCACGCCCATGAAGAAGGCGTCGACGTGCAGGCTGCGCAGCGACGACACCGCCACCGGCCCCACGAGCGCGTCCGACGGCGTGCGGAGGCCGCCCGTCAGCAGCACCGACGTGGTGGCCTCGCCGGTGCGGTGCAGCACGTCCGCCACCCACACCGAGTTGGTCACGACGGTGAGGTGGGGGATGCGGGCGATGTGCTCGGTGAGGGCGTGGGTGGTGGTGCCGGCGGAGACGGCGATCGCCATCCCGGTGTGCACCAGCTCGGCCGCCGCGGCGGCGATGGCCTCCTTCTCGCGCCGGCGCTGCACCGACTTGGCGGCGAAGCCCGGCTCGGACGACGAGGGCTCGGCCACGGCCAGCGCGCCGCCGTGCACCTTCTCCAGGAGCCCGTCGCGGTGCAGCGCCACGAGGTCGCGCCGGACCGTCATGTCGGAGACCCCCAGCAGCTCGACGAGGTCGGTGACGCGCACCGTCCCGTCGCGGCTGAGCTCGGCGAGGATCCGACCCCGGCGCTGGGCGGCGAGCATCAGGCCCCCTGGTCCACGCCGGCCTCGCGCACCACTGCGACCCCTCCGCCCGACACGACGAGGTCGCCCCCGACCGACCGCCCCGTCACCAGCTCCTGGCCGTGGACCGGCACCCGGGCCTCGGCGTCGCCGTGGTTGATCACGAAGAGCCAGCTCGCGTCGTCGCCGACCCGTCGTGTCACCTCGACGTCGGGAGCGGCCCCGGGCAGCTGCTCGAGGCCCGCCTCGGCGACCAACCGCTCGACGAGGCGGTCGGTGCCGGCCGGGTCGAGCCGGGTCGCGACGTACCACGCGGTCCCGCGGCCGGCCTCGCGGCGGGTGATCGCGGGCAGGCCGGCGGCAGGACCGTCGGCGTACGTCGCCACGGCCTCGGCGCCGACGAGCTCGAGGTCCTCGGTCCAGGTGTCGGCGCCGACCGTGTCGCCGAGTCCCTCGACCCGCACCGACTCGCCGGCCAGCAGCGGCAGGAACTCGGTCGTGCGGACGCCCAGCAGGTTGCGGAACGCACCCGGGTAGCCGCCGAGGCGGATGTGGTCGTGCTCGTCGACGATGCCGCTGAAGTAGGTCACGACCACGGTCGCGCCGGATTCGGCGGCCGCCTCGATCGCCGCGACGGTCCCGTCGCTGACGAGGTAGAGGGTGGGCACCACGACGAGGCGGTACGCCGACAGGTCGGCGCTGGGGTGGACCACGTCGACGCCCACACCCTGGGCCGACAGCGCCCGGTGCAGGTCCTCGGCACGATCGCGGTAGCGCACGTCGACGCTCGGGTGGGAGTCGAGCTCGCAGCCCCACCACGCCTCGTAGTCGAACAGGATCGCCGCCTCGTTGCGCGCCGTGCTGCCGGTGACGTCCTCGACCGCGTCGAGGACGCGGGAGAGCTCGACCACCTCGCGCCACTGGCGGGTGTCGGTGCCGGCGTGGGGGAGCAGCCCGGAGTGGAACTTCTCCGCCCCGGCACGCGAGGCGCGCCACTGGAAGAACAGCACTGCGTCCGCCCCGTGCGCGACGTGGGAGAGGCTGTTGCGGATCATCTCGCCGGGCCTCTTCGCCCGGTTGCGCGGCTGCCAGTTGACGGCGCTGGTGGAGTGCTCCATCAACAGCCACGGCCGGCCGTCCGCGGTGCCCCGGGTGAGGTCGGCACTGAAGGCGAGCTCACGGTGCGCGTCGCCCTCCGCAGCGATGACGTAGTGGTCGTTGGAGACCACGTCGAGCTCGCGGCCCCAGCGCAGGTAGTCCATCTCCATCGTCTGGCGCATCACCATGAAGTTCGTCGTCACCGGAACGCCGGGGGACAGGCGGTGCAGCACGTCGCGCTCCACGACGAAGTTGTCGAGGAGCTGGTCGGAGGAGAAGCGCAGGAAGTCCAGCTGCTGGGTGGGGTTGGCGTGCGCGGGGGCCGCCCGCGGCGGGAGCACCTGCTCGAAGTCGTCGTAGCGCTGCGACCAGAAGGCCGTGCCCCACGCGTCGTTGAGGCGGGCCACGTCGTCGTAGCGGGCGCGCAGCCAGGTCCGGAACGCCGCTGCGCTGACGTCGCAGTAGCACCGAGCGTTGTGGCAGCCGATCTCGTTCGACACGTGCCACAGCGCGAGCGCCGGGTGGTCCCGGTAGCGCTCGGCGAGCGCGGTGCAGAGGGCGAGGGCGTGCTCGCGGTAGACCGGCGAGCTGGGGCAGAAGGCCTGGCGGCCGCCGGGGGAGAGCGTGCGCCCGTCCTGGGTCACCGGCAGCATCTCGGGGTGGCGGTGCGTCAGCCACGGCGGAGGGGAGGCGGTGGCGGTCGCGAGGTCGACGCGGATGCCCGCGTCGTGCAGCTCGTCCATCTGCGTGTCCAGCCACGTGAAGTCCCACGTGTCGGGCGTCGGCTGCAGCCACGCCCACGAGAACACACCGAGGGTGACCAGGTCGACGCCGGCCTCACGCATCAGGTCGCGGTCTTCCAGGTGGGCGTCGCGGGACCACTGCTCAGGGTTGTAGTCGCCGCCGTACGCCAGAGGGGGCAGAGGGCTCGGCATGCCGCAACTGTGGCGACCCTCACAGGGGAAAGTCAACGCTTGGAGATGGAAAAGAGTTGGGAAATGTTCGAATTGTGACTACCTGGAACCTGCTGGGGGCTTGACGGGGCTGTGTCAGCCGTCACATGCTGTCCATCCTTGTTGGGTTTTGTCCTCTGGAGGCCGACGTGTCCCGCACCACATCCACCGCCATCCCCCGCTCCGCCGTCGCCACCATGGCTGCGACGCGACGCTCCGTCCTCCGGGGCATCGGGCTCAGTGGTCTCGCCGTCGGAGGGGCGAGCCTGCTCGCCGCCTGCGGTGGCGACGACGGTCCGGCGACCGGTTCCGGCGCCACCGTGAAGTTCGGCATCAACGAGGCCAAGGGGTCCGGTCCCGCCTACGACCGCCTGGCGGCCATGGCCGAGGCCTACACGGCCGAGACCGACACGGAGGTCGCGCTCAACGCCGTCGACCACAACACCTTCCAGGAGAGCATCAACACCTACCTGCAGGGCACCCCCGACGACGTCTTCACCTGGTTCGCAGGCTTCCGCATGGCGCAGTTCGCCGAGGCCGGCCTGATCTCCGACCTGAGCGACCAGTGGCCCATCGACGGGCTCAACGACTCCTTCAAGGAAGCCTCCACGGCCCCCGACGGCAAGCAGTACTTCGTGCCGGCCAGCTACTACCCGTGGGCGGTCTTCTACAAGAAGTCGGTCTTCGAGAAGAACGGCTGGACCGCACCGGAGACCAGCGACGACCTGTTCGCCCTCATGGACGACATGCAGGGCAAGAAGATCACCCCCTTCGCCTTCGGCGACAAGGACGGCTGGCCCGCGATGGGCACCTTCGACATCCTCAACATGCGCCTCAACGGCTTCGACTTCCACATGAGCCTGATGGCCGGCGACGAGGCGTGGGACGGCGACGAGGTCAAGCTGGTGTTCCAGACCTGGAAGGACCTGCTTCCCTACCACCAGGCCGACCCGCTCGGTCGCACCTGGCAGGAGGCCGCGACCTCGATGGGGAACGGCGAGTCCGGGATGTACCTGCTGGGCACCTTCGTGGTCGACGCCATCAGCGACGTCGCCGACGACCTCGACTTCTTCACCTTCCCGGCGCTCGACTCCAGCATCGGCGCCGACGCCCTGGACGCCCCGATCGACGGCTTCTGCGTGGCCTCGGCCGGGAAGAACCAGGACGCCGCCAAGGCGATGGTCAAGTGGCTCGGCAGCGCGGCGGCCGCCGACGCTGCCAACGCGGGCGCCGACGCCCCGTTCATCTCCGCCAACTCGAACGCCAGCACCAGCCCCTACACCGACCTGCAGAAGAAGTCGGCCGAGGTCGTGGGCGCGGCCGCCAACATCGCCCAGTTCATGGACCGTGACACCAACGCCGACTTCGCCAACACGGTGATGATCCCCTCGATCCAGGCGTTCCTGAAGGACCCCGACGACATCGACGGGATCACGGCGAGCATCCAGGAACAGGCCGCCTCGATCCTCGGCTGAGCCATGGCACACGTCGAGGAGGCGCCGCAGCAGGGCGCGAGCGCACCGCCCCAGGGCAAGGAGAAGAAGCTCCCGGCGAGGGACCGCTTCACCGTCATCACGATGGTGACCGTCCCGCTCGCCCTCGTCGTCCTGCTGGTGTGGGTGCCGGCGCTGCTGTCGGTGGTGCTGTCCTTCGGCAGGTGGAACGGGTTCGGTGACCTCGACACCATCGAGTGGGTCGGGCTGCAGAACTACGAGGACATCGTCACCATCTACCCGGCCTTCTGGCCGGCGATCCAGCACAACCTGATCTGGCTCGGCTTCCTGGTCGTCTTCCCGACGCTCCTGGGCATGTTGCTCGCGGTCGTCCTCGACCGGGAGATGAAGGGGAGCCGGGTCTACCAGACGGCCTTCTACATGCCGGTCGTGCTCTCGTTGGCGCTGATCGGCTTCATCTGGCAGCTCTTCTACTCCCGCGACCAGGGCCTGATCAACCAGGTCTTCGGGAGCGAGGTCGACTGGTACGGCGATCCCGACGTGAACCTGTGGGCCGTGCTCGTCGCCACGGCGTGGCGGCACACCGGCTACGTCATGCTCATCTACCTGGCGGGTCTCAAGGGCGTGGACGCCAGCCTGCGCGAGGCGGCTGCGGTGGACGGTGCCAACGAGGTGAAGACGTTCTTCCACGTCATCTTCCCCGTCATGCGACCGATCAACCTCGTCGTCGTGGTGATCGTGGTCATCGAGTCGCTGCGTGCCTTCGACCTCGTCTGGGTCATCAACAAGGGACGCAACGGACTCGAGGTCATCGGTGCCCTGGTCGCCCAGAACGTCGTCGGCGAGGCGACGCGGTACGGCTTCGGCTCCGCGCTGGCCGTGGTCATGATGCTGATCTCGTCGGTCTTCATCACCCTCTACCTGCGGACGGTCTTCCGAGAGGAGCGCTCCTGATGACGTACGAGACGCCGGTCGCCGCAGCACCCGCCCCGGTCAGGGCGACGCCCCCGACCCGCCAGGAGGGGGGCGTCCTGGGCAAGCGTCGTGGGACGGTCGCCACCGTGATCATCGCGCTGCTGGCGCTCGCCTGGCTCTTCCCGCTGATCTGGGCGCTGGCGAACTCCTTCCGGGACTACAACTACACCCAGGCCAACGGCTACCTCTCCTTCGGCGGCTGGACGACCAGCAACTACGAGGAGGCGTGGTCGCGCGGCAACTTCGGGCTGCACCTGAAGAACTCGCTGCTCATCACCGTCCCGGCGGTGCTGATGACGCTGTGGTTGTCGTCGATGGTCGCCTTCGTGCTCGCCCGGTTCAGCTATCGCTTCAACCTGACGCTGCTCGGGATCTTCCTCGCGGCGAACCTGCTCCCTCCGCAGGCGCTGCTGATCCCGGTGTTCAGGATGTTCCGCGAGATCCCGCTGCCGCTGTTCATGAGCGACTCCGGCTCGATGCTCAACAGCTTCTGGGCGCTGATCCTGGTCAACACCGCGTTCCAGATGGGGTTCTGCACCTTCGTGCTCAGCAACTACATGAAGACCCTGCCGCACGAGATCTACGAGTCCGCCGAGCTCGACGGCGCCAGCGTGTGGCGCCAGTACTGGCAGCTGACGATGCCGCTCGTACGCCCTGCGCTCGCGGCCCTGGCCACCTTGCAGGTGACGTGGGTCTACAACGAGTTCTTCTGGGCGACGGTGCTCATCCAGCAGGGCAACAAGCTGCCGGTGACGTCGGCGCTCAACAACCTGCGTGGGCAGTTCTTCACCGACACGAACCTGGTTGCGGCCGGCTCCATCATCGTCGCGCTGCCGGTGCTGGTGGTGTTCTTCGCCCTGCAGAAGCAGTTCGTCTCCGGGCTCACGCTCGGGTCGACCAAGGGCTGAGCGCCCGCGAGGAGCCTCAGTCGACGGCGCCGTCGTCGACGGTCCGCGCGTGCGGGCGGCCGGGGTCGTCGAGGACCGGCGTGGTCTCGCCGGCTCGCAGCGCCTCGAGCTGCGCGCAGACCGCGGTGCCGTAGAAGAACGCGACCGACGACAGCAGCGCCCACAGCAGCAGCGCGAAGATGCCGGCCAGCGGACCGTAGACGCTGCCGAACGACCCGCTCAGCGAGACGTACGCCGCCAACCCGGCGGTCGCGACGGTGGTGAGCGCCACCGCGATGCCCGAGCCGAGGGCCAGCCAGGAGAGGGCGGGCTGCTGCCGCCGCGGGGCGTGGTCGAGCAGCACCGCGATGGCGAACACCAGCAGGGCCAGCCCGAGCGGCCAGCGCAGGACGTTCCACCACAGGACGGAGCCGTCGGACCACCCGTAGTTCTCGGCCATCGCGTCGCCGAGCGCCCGGCCGCCGACGATCATCACGAAGCCGATGCCGACCGGCACCGCGAGCACGACCGTCAGCACGGCGGCGCGGCCGTACTTGTGCAGCGCCTTGCGGTCGCGCCGGATGCCGTAGATGCGGTTGGCGCCGCGCTCCACCTGTGCGAAGGCTGTCGTCATGGAGAGCAGGGCGAAGCCCAGGCCCAGGACGAGCGCCACCTCGCCGGCGATCTCGGAGGTGTCGGAGTCCTCCACCGCGGACGCCAGCGCGTCGCCGTCGCCGGAGCCGGGGGAGAGCGCGTCGACCACGTGTGCGACGACGGCGGCCGGGCGTTCCTCGTCGATGTCGGAGGCGAGACCGGTCAGCGCGAGCAGGAACGGCACGACCGCCAGGCACACCTGCAGCGCGAGGGCGCGGGAGTTGGTGAACCCGTCGCCGTAGCGGAACCGCACGAACGACTCGACAGCGATCTTGCGCAGGCCGTGGTGGCGGGCGAGGTGCCAGGCGTCCTCGGCGTCGAGCTCGTCACCGTCCATCTCGGTGGTGACGGGCACGGTGCGGGCGGTGGTCATGGCGGCACACTAGGGCTCTGCCGGGTCACGCAGCACGCAGTGGCCGGGCACCCCCACCCCGAGGAGCACCTGGTGAGCACCCCCGACCGCGGCCGCCGGACCAACTGGTCCGGGAACCTGACCTACGCCGCACGAGAGCTCGTCCGCCCAGCGAGCGTCGCCGAGCTGCAGGCGGTGGTGTCCGCCGCGTCCGCAGCCGGCGACCGGCTGCGGGCGCTCGGCTCGCGGCACTCCTTCTCGAGCGTGGCCGACACCGACGGGGTGCACGTCAGCACCCGTGACCTCGGCCTGTCCGTCGAGCTCCAGGGCGCCGACGGTGCGGTCGCGGTCGTCCCCGGCGCGATGACGTACGCGGAGGTGGCTCCGGTGCTCCAGGCGCGCGGCCGTGCGCTGCACAACCTCGGCTCGCTGCCGCACATCAGCGTCGCCGGCGCTTGTGCGACCGGCACCCACGGGTCCGGCGACGACCTCGGGTCCCTGGCGACGGCCGTGGTCGCCGTCGAGCTCGTGACCGCGTCGGGGGAGCTGGTGCGCCTCGACTGCGCCCACGCCGACTTCCGCGGTGCGGTGGTCTCGCTCGGCGCGCTGGGCGTGGTGACTCGGCTGTGGCTGCGCACCGAGCCGACCTACGAGGTCCGCCAGCGGGTGTGGGAGGGGCTGCCGGCGTCGGAGGTGGCCGAGCAGCTGCTGGCGGTCCTGGGAAGCGGCACCAGCGTGAGCGTCTTCACCGACCTGTCCGACCCCGCCACGGTCTCCTCGGTGTGGGTCAAGGACAGGCTCGACCGCCCGGGGACCCTGGCGCCCTGCCTGGCCTCCCGCGTCCCGGCCGCCCGGGAGGTGCACCCGGTGCCGGGGGTGGACCCGGCCGCTGCCTCGCCGCAGCAAGGGACGCCGGGGCCGTGGCACGAACGCCTCCCGCACTTCCGCGCCTCGCACGTGCCCAGCGTGGGGGAGGAGCTGCAGAGCGAGCTCTTCCTCCCCCGCGAGGCCGCCCCGCACCTGCTGCCCGCGCTCGCGCGCATCAGCGACCTCGTCGCGTCCGCGCTGCTCGTCCACGAGATCCGGTCCGCAGCCGCCGACGACCTGTGGCTCAGCCCGCTGCGTGGTCGCGACTCGGTCATGGCGCACTTCACCTGGCGGCCCGAGCCCGAGCTGGTGCTGCCGGCGCTGCGAGCCGTGGAGGACGCCCTGGCGCCCTGGGAGCCCCGCGCGCACTGGGGCAAGATCACCGCCACCCCCGAGCTCCGCGCACCGGCCGGGGCGTACGACGTGGCCGCCTTCGAGGCCCTTCGTGCGCGTCTCGACCCGGACGGGGTGTTCCGCAACGACCTGCTCCTGCCGCCGCGCTGAGTCCGGACGGGCTCTGGCACCTGTCGGTCCCGGTCGCCACACTGGGAGTCATGCAGGCTCCAGAACGCGTCGGCCGGGTGTCCGACCAGGTGCAGGCGCAGGTCAGCAGGTTCTACGACGGCGGCACGCTGCCCCGCGACGGTGCTCCGAGCCAGCCGCCCGACCCGGCCGAGGAGATGCGGATCGTCCTCGAGCGCCACGCCGAGGAGGGCGTCGAGACCTTCTCCCTGGAGCGCCGCCTGGCCTACCGCGACCGCCACCTCGGCGAGCTGCTGGTGCCGGCGGACGCGGCGTTTCGCACCGACCTGACCTCCGTGCCGGCGATCTTCACCTGGCTGGTGCCCAAGACCGGCGCCCACCTGCCGGCGGCCCTGCTGCACGACGCGCTGGTGGCCGGGCGCGACGACCCGACGTCGTACGTCTCCACCGAGGGGCGCACCGTCGACCGGGTCGAGGCCGACCGGGTCTTCCGCGACGCGATGGCCGACACGGGCACCGGGGTGATCAGGCGCTGGATCGTGTGGACCGCGGTCACGGTCGCGACGATCTTCGTCGGTCGCGCCGTGCCGTGGTCGCGGGCGCGCCACTGGTCCTACCGGGTGGCGGCCGCCGTCACGATCGTGACCATCGTCTGGCTCGGCTGGAGCGCCACCAGCGACCTGTTCGACCGGTCGTGGGTCGGCGCTGTCGACGTGCCGTGGATGGGTGACCGGCCGTGGTGGCAGGAGCTGCTCGGGGGCTTGTCGGGGGCGATCGTGCTGCCGCTCGCGCTGAGCCTGCTGTGGGGGCGGCTGCGGATCGCCGGCGCCATCGCCGGGGTCATGCTCGCCGTCCTGCTGCACGTGACGGTCGGGGTGGCCGTCATCGCGGCGACCTACCTCGCGCTCGAGCGGCTGGCCCGTCGCTCCGCGCTCCTGGCGTGGGCGTTGGCCGCGGTGGTCGTGGTCGGGGCGGTCGCGGTGTTCGCCGTCCTCTCGGGCATCAGCCTCGGTTGACGCCGACGCCGATCTCGGCCAGCCAGCGCGCGGCGAAGGTGTCACGCGGGAGGTCGCGGGTCAGCAGGTCGACGCCGGTGTGGAGCGCCACGGCGACGAGGCCGAGGGCCGCCGCGGTCACCAGCATGCCGCTGACGTTGCGCGGGAAGCGGCTCGGGACCGTGCGCACGCGCTGCCACCCGCCCACGAGACCGGAGGTGACGACCGCAGACACCACGCTGGCGAAGGCCGCGCCCACGACCGTGCCGAGCAGGCCGATCTGCCTGCTCAGGATCGCAGCGGTGGCGGCCGCCACGGCACCGGCGACGAGCTGGGGCAGGGACAGGTCGAGCAAGGGCTTGCGGGCGTCGGGCTGGGTCTTCTCGGGCTGCATCTTCTCGGGTGGGGTCATCTCACAGGTTCGGGTCGGCGACAGGGCGTACCCCTGTACGACGCCCGCGACCCGCCGATCGTTTCCGAGCGTGAGCGACCTCACCCGGCAGGCGCGCGGACGGCTCAGCGCAGGGAGTACGTCGCCAGCGAGACGCCGACGTAGTGCGCGGCGAAGGCGAGCACGGTGAAGGAGTGGAAGACCTCGTGGAAGCCGAACCACCGCGGTGACGGGTTGGGGCGCTTGAGCCCGTAGACCACGCCGCCGAGCGTGTACAGGATGCCGCCCGCGGCGACCAGGACCAGGGTGGCGATGGCGACGCCGGTGCTGAAACGGTCGGCGCCCTCCATGAACTGCGGGATGAAGAAGACGGCCGCCCAGCCGAGGGCGATGTACATCGGCGTGTAGAGCCAGCGCGGCGCGTCGGTCCAGAAGACGCGGAAGATCACGCCCGCGAGCGCCGCCACCCAGACCACGACCAGCAGCGTCGTGCGCGCGGTGCCGTCGAGGAAGAGGAGCGCGTAGGGCGTGTAGGTGCCGGCGATGAGCACGAAGATGTTGGCGTGGTCGAAGCGCCGCAGGAACGCCCACGTGCGAGGGGACCAGTTGCCGCGGTGGTAGATCGCGGACACGGTGAAGACGAGCAGCGCCGACAGGGCGAAGGCCAGCGAGCCGATGCGGGTCAACGGGGTGGGCGAGAGGGCCACGAGGACGATGCCCGCCGCGAGGGCCAGCGGTGCGGTCCCGGCGTGGAGCCAGCCGCGCAGGTGGGGCTTGACCTCGGCCATCTTGTCGGCCATGACCTCGCCGGCGCGCTCCACGGCGTGCTCGACACGGTCGCGTGGCGTCATGTCGTGGTCTCCATGGGACGAAATTACCCGTTGAGCGGTGACGCGCGCACCCGAGCGACGCGGAGGGCTCCGTCACACGGCGCTACCATCGGTGGGTGGTGAGGCTCAAGGACGCGGTGCGACGGGTGCTCTACCCGGCCTACGAGTCCCGGGTGGTGAAGTTCCTCCCGACCGACCAGATCCCCCAGCACGTCGGCGTCATGCTCGACGGCAACCGGCGCTGGGCCAAGGCCGTCGGCCTCAACACTGCCGAGGGCTACCAGGCCGGCGCCGACAACATCCGCCCGCTCCTGGGCTGGTGCGAGGAGGTCGGGGTCGAGGTCGTGACGCTGTGGCTGCTGTCCAGCGACAACCTCACCAACCGCCCCCCTGAGCAGCTCACCGGGCTGCTGGCGATCATCGAGGGCGCCGTGGCGTCGCTGGCCGAGGCCGGTCGCTGGCGCATCCACCCGGTGGGCGCGCTGGACCTGCTGCCGCCCGAGACCGCCGCCCGGCTCAAGGCAGCCGAGGAGGCGACCCGCGACATCGACGGGATCCTGGTCAACGTCGCCGTCGGCTACGGCGGGCGACGCGAGATCGCCGACGCCGTACGCGCCCTGCTCGCCGAGCACGCGACGCGCGGCACCTCCCTGGAGGAGCTCGCCGACCTCATCGACGTCGAGCACATCGCCGAGCACCTCTACACCAAGGGCCAGCCCGACCCCGACCTCGTGATCCGCACGTCGGGCGAGCAGCGCCTCGGCGGCTTCCTGCTCTGGCAGTCGGCGAACTCGGAGTTCTACTTCTGCGAGGCGCTGTGGCCCGACTTCCGCCGCGTCGACTTCCTGCGCGCGATCCGTGCGTACGCCGCCCGCGAGCGCCGCTTCGGCGGCTGACCAGCCCGTCGTCGGACGTCAACCGAGGCGTCACCTCGCGTTCGGGCGTGTCGCCCCGGATCGGCCTGCGTACGGGCGTACTTTCGCGACATCGGCAGGTGGGGAAGCCTGCTGTACCGGGAGGCAGTCCTTGAGCACTCAGATGGGAGCTCTCCGGTCCGTTGAATGACACGGGCCGGGCGAGGAGTGCGCGCGCCGACCCGCAGCAAGGGGTTAGTCGTGGCCAGCAAGTCCTCATCCAGCTCCGCATCGTCCGGCTCCACCCGCGGTGACCGTCAGACCTACGTCCTGGACACCAGCGTCCTGCTCGCCGATCCAGGCGCGCTGACCCGCTTCGCCGAGCACGAGGTCGTGCTCCCCGTGGTGGTGATCACCGAGCTCGAGGGCAAGCGCCACCACCCCGAGCTGGGCTACTTCGCCCGGGCGGCGCTGCGGGCGCTCGACGACCTCCGGGTCGTCAACGGCCGCCTCGACGAGCCGGTCTCGATCGGCTCGCAGGGCGGCACCCTGCGCGTCGAGCTCAACCACACCGACGCCGCCTCGCTCCCCTCGGGCTTCCGGCTGGGCGACAACGACACCCGGATCCTCGCGGTGGCGCGCAACCTGGCCGACGAGGGCCACCGCGTCACCCTCGTCTCCAAGGACCTGCCGCTGCGGATCAAGGCCTCGGCCGTCGGCCTCGACGCCCAGGAGTACCGCGCCGAGAAGATCAGCGACTCCGGCTACACCGGCATGACGGAGCTGGAGGTGCCGGCCGCCGACCTCGACGAGCTCTACGAGGACGGCGTCATCGACCTCGCCGACGCGCGCGACCTGCCGTGCCACAACGGACTCGTGCTGCTCTCCGAACGGGGCACGGCCCTGGGCCGGGTCGGCGCCGACAAGCGGGTCCACCTCGTCCGTGGCGACCGCGACGCCTTCGGCATCCACGGCCGCTCGGCCGAGCAGCGGGTGGCGCTGGAGATGCTCCTCGACCCCGACGTCGGCATCGTCTCCCTCGGCGGACGTGCCGGCACCGGCAAGTCGGCGATGGCGCTGTGCGCCGGGCTCGAGGCGGTGATGGAGCGTCGCCAGCACAAGAAGGTCGTCGTGTTCCGCCCGCTCTTCGCCGTCGGCGGCCAGGAGCTCGGCTACCTCCCCGGCTCGGAGAACGAGAAGATGTCGCCCTGGGCCCAGGCCGTCTTCGACACCTTGGGCGCGCTCACCGGCAAGGACGTCATCGACGAGGTGATGGACCGCGGGATGCTCGAGGTGCTGCCGCTGACCCACATCCGGGGCCGGTCGCTGCACGACGCCTTCGTCATCGTCGACGAGGCGCAGTCGCTGGAGCGCAACGTGCTGCTGACGGTGCTCTCGCGCATCGGCGCCAACTCCAAGGTCGTGCTCACCCACGACGTCGCCCAGCGCGACAACCTGCGTGTGGGACGCCACGACGGCATCGTGGCGGTCGTGGAGAAGCTCAAGGGCCACCCGCTCTTCGCCCACGTGACGCTCACGCGCTCCGAGCGCTCTCCCATCGCGGCGCTCGTGACCGAGATGCTGGAGGACGTGACGCTCTGAGGGTCGGCCCGTGTCCGCCTCGAGGGATCCCCGGCTGGCCGGTGGTTCCGTAGGTTGTCAGGCTCTGCAAGGGCCGACAACGTATGGGATCACCGGCCGACCGGGGATCCCGAGCAATGCCCGACCCGCCCGGCCCGTGACGGATGAGAGCGAAGGGGCGCCAGAGGCCCATGTGATCAATGAGGCGTCAGCGGTTGTGCCGTTCGGTTTGCACGGCCTCCGCGCCTCATGCATGGTGGCTCGTGACCGTTTCGTGATCTTGGTCGTCGGCAGGGTCGGGGGAGCGTGCCAGCACCTCGTTGCACCGCCCGGATCCGGGACGGTCGCCCGCGCGTCCTCGTGACGCGTGCACCCCCGTCGTCGACCCCCGTGAGCTCTCGTGCCCAAGCCTGAGAAGTACGTCCCCACGCACCGCGCCCCCGGCAAGCACAAGGCCCCGCGTGCCCCGCGCCGCGCCCTGCGCACGGGCCTCGTCCTGTCCGGCCTCGCCGCCGCGGCGACCGGCGTGAGCGTCAGCGGCGGCCTGGCCATCCAGGACCGCGACGTGCTCGTCCCGGCCGCGGCCGACGTCGCCGAGCCGGCGGACACCGCGACGCCCCGCAGTACGCCGTCGAGCGACGCGTCCGGCGTGGCCGGCGCCGGCGCGGCAGCGCCCGAGCAGCCTCGGGAGCGCACCACGGTCTCCCGCTCCGGGCGGCGCACCGACGCCACCAAGGCCGCGGCCCTCGAGATGTCGGCCGGCTCCGCGGTCACCCGCTCCGAGACGCTGTCCGAGGGCGATCCGCGCGACATCGCTCGCGCGCTGCTGCCGGCGTACGGCTTCTCCTCCGACCAGTTCTCCTGCCTCGACTCGCTCTACGTCAGCGAGTCCGACTGGCGCGTCGACGCCGACAACCCGACGTCGTCGGCGTACGGCATCCCGCAGGCCCTCACGCAGCTCCACGACCTGCCGGCCGACTACATGACCTCCGCGGAGTCGCAGATCCGGTGGGGGCTGGAGTACATCCAGGACACCTACGGCACCCCGTGCAGCGCGTGGAGCTTCAAGCAGGGCAATGGCTGGTACTGACCCGGGCGGCGGTCGTCACCGGAGAGCCGGCGCCGAGTGCCGTGCGGTCGGCTCCGCACCGCGGTCGTCGGCGACCGACACCGCGAGCCCGAGCAGGAAGGCCGTGATGGCGGCCACCAGCGTCGGCGTCGCCAGGTCGGGCATGAAGCGGCGGCGGGCCCCGGCGGGCTCGGCGCCGTGGTACTCGTGCGTCAGGGCGTGGCCCTTGCCGCGGGCCAGGAGGTAGCGGTTGACCGGCCGGGCCGCGAAGAAGGCCACGGTCAGCGCGAGCATCATCGACAGCCAGAAGACCGGGTTGACCAGGCCGGCCTCCATCGCGCCCGGCACGAGTGCCATGACGGAGTTGTCGACCAGCTCCGTCGTCGCGATCGAGAGCGTGTCGGCGGCGAGCACGACGCTGAGCGCGGCGCCGACACCCAGGCCGGCCCGCAGCAGCGGCAGGGTCGACAGGGTGTAGCCGAAACCGAACGCCAGGCCGACCGCGATCGCGATGGTGGTCCACGTGCCCGAGCCCGAGCGCGGTGCCGATCATCAGCCCGAGGATCTCGCCGATGGCACAGCCCGTGAGGCATGGAGGGTGGCGGAGATCGCCATCGTGTTCGTGCTGTCCACCGGTTCAGCGCCCGGTCATCGAGTCCACGTCGAGGGCTGCGTCGAGCTGCTCCTCGGTGAGCTCGCCGCGCTCGACGAAGCCCATCGCGATCACCGTCTCGCGGATGGTCGCACCGTCGGCGAGCGCCTTCTTCGCGACCGTGGCGGCCTGCTCGTAGCCGATGTGCGCGTTGAGCGGCGTGACGACCGACGGCGAGGACTCGGCGTAGCGGCGCATCCGGTCGGCGTCGGCGGTGATGCCGTCGACGCAGCGCTCGGCGAGCAGGACGGTCGAGGTGGACAGCACGTGGACCGACTCCAGGAGCGCGTGCGCCATCACCGGCATCATCACGTTGAGCTCGAAGCTGCCCGACGCGCCGGCCCACGCGATCGTCGCGTCGTTGCCGACGACCCGGGCGCAGACCATGAGCGTCGCCTCGGGCAGGACCGGGTTCACCTTGCCGGGCATGATGCTCGACCCGGGCTGCAGGTCGGGCAGGTGGATCTCGGCCAGGCCGGTGGTCGGACCCGACGACATCCAGCGCAGGTCGTTGCAGATCTTGGTCAGGCCGACCGCGACCGTGCGCAGCACCCCGGACAGCTCGACGAGCGAGTCGCGGGTGCCCTGGGCCTCGAAGTGGTCACGGGCCTCGGTGAAGGGCTGCCCGGTGCGCTCGGCCAGCGCCGCGATGGCGCGCTCGGCGAAGGCGGCCGGGGTGTTGATGCCGGTGCCGACGGCGGTGCCGCCCAGCGGCAGCTCTCGCACCCGCGGCAGCACCGCCTCGAGCCGTTCGACGCCGAGGCGCAGCGTGGCGGCGTACGCACCCATCTCCTGGCCGAGCGTCACCGGCGTGGCGTCCATGAGGTGGGTGCGCCCGGCCTTGACCGTGTCGGCGAACTCCTCGGCCTTCGCCTCGAACGACGACGCCAACCGCTCCAGCGCGGGGACGAGGTCGTCGACCACGGCGAGCGTCGCCGCGACGTGGATGCTCGTCGGGAAGGTGTCGTTGCTGCTCTGCGAGGCGTTGACGTGGTCGTTGGGGTGCACCTCGACGTCGGCCTGCGCGGCGAGGGTGGCGATCACCTCGTTGGCGTTCATGTTGGAGCTGGTGCCCGACCCGGTCTGGAACACGTCGAGGGGGAACTCCCCGTCGTGGTCCCCGGCGACGATCGCGTCGGCGGCCGCCACGATCGCGTGGGCCTGCTCGTGGCTGACGACGCCGAGCGCGGCGTTCGCGCTCGCAGCCGCCGCCTTCACGTGCGCCAGCGCCTGGACGTGGCGCGGCTGGAGGGTCAGGCCGCTGATCGGGAAGTTCTCGATCGCGCGCTGCGTCTGCGCCCGCCAGAGTGCCTCGCGAGGCACCTCGACCTCGCCCATCGAGTCGTGCTCGGTGCGTGTCTCGCTCACGACATCGACCGTACCCCGGCACGATGGAGCCATGCGTTCACTCCGTCTCGGGATGACCGCCGTGCTCGTGGGGGTCGCCTCGGCCTGCTCCGCGCTCGGCGGCGATGACACCGACCCTGCCGCCGACCTCGCCGCCGACCTCGCCGCGGCGCTCTCGGAGCACTCGCTCGGCGACGTGCCGCTGGGTGACGAGGCGCAGCGGACCGCCTTCGCGGAGCTGGTCGCGCCGCTCGACGAGGTGCCCGTCGTCGTCGATGTCGTCGACGTCCTGGAGGTCGAGGAGGAGGGGCGCGCGGAGGCGACCCTCGCCTGGCGGTGGGAGGTCTCGGACGCCGCGGCGTGGGAGTACGAGACCACCGTGGCGCTGACACAGGGTGGCGACGGCAGCACCTGGGTGGTCGCCTGGTCGCCCGACGACCTCGCCCCCGGGCTCGCCGAGGGCGAGACGGTCGGGCTGCGGACACTGACCCCGCAACGCGGCGACATCACCGGCGACGGGGGAGCGGTGCTCGTCACCGAACGCCCGGTCCTGCGCTACGGCCTCGACAAGACCAAGGTCGAGGGCACGCAGGTCGCGCGCAGCGCCCGTCGGATCGCCCGCATCCTCGACGTCGACGCGGCGGCGTACGCCGAGCGCGCCGAGGCGATGGGGGCCGAGGCCTTCGTCGAGGCCGTCGTGCTGCGCGAGGACGACGCCCTGGACGTGCTGCCCGCCTTCCGCCGGGTGCCCGGCGCGCTCGCGGTGCGTGACACCCTCCCGCTGGCCCCGACCCGCGAGTTCGCCGCCACCCTGCTGGGACGCGTGGGCCCGGCGACCGCCGAGGTGGTCGAGGAGTCCGGTGGCCGCATCGTCGCCGGCGACGAGGTGGGGCTGTCCGGCCTCCAGGCGCGCTACGACGAGCAGCTGCGCGGCAGCCCCGGCACGGCCGTGGTCGCCCGGGGCGCCGACGACGTGCTCCGCACGCTCTTCGAGGTGCCTGCCACCGACGGCGCCGACCTGGTCACCACGCTGTCCCCGGATCTCCAGCAGCGTGCCGAGGACGCGCTCGCCACCCTCGGCGCCGGTGCTCCAGCTGCCGCGCTGGTCGCGATCCGCCCCTCGGACGGGGCGGTCCTCGCCACCGCCAACGGCGAGGGCGCGGCGGGTGCCGACCTCGCAGCGACCGGGCAGTACGCCCCGGGCTCGACCTTCAAGGTGGTCAGCTCGCTGGCTCTCCTGCGCAGCGGGCTCGCCGTCGACGACGTCGTGTCCTGCCCGGCCACCACGGTGGTCGACGGCCGCTCCTTCAAGAACTACGACGACTACCCGTCCTCCGCGCTCGGGGACATCCCCTTCGTCCAGGCGATCGCGCAGTCGTGCAACACCGCCCTCATCACCAACGCCGACCGCCTCGACCCGAGCGACCTCTCCGCCGCGGCGGCCGCGCTCGGTCTCGGGGTCGACCACGACCTCGGCTTCGGCGTCTACTTCGGCCAGGTGCCGCCGGCGGAGACCGAGACCGGTGCCGCGGCCGACCTGATCGGCCAGGGGACGGTGCTCGCCAGCCCGTTCGCGATGGCCACGGTCGCCTCCTCCGTCGTCGAGGGCCGCACGGTCCTGCCGGTCCTGCTGCCGGACCACGAGGTGCAGCAGGTGGCGCCACAGGTGCCGCTGACCGGCCGGGAGGCCGGCACCCTCCGCGGGCTGATGCGGGCCGTGGTGACCACGGGCTCGGGGCGGTTCCTGCTCGACGTACCGGGGGAGATCGGGGCCAAGACCGGCACCGCGGAGTACGGCGAGCCCGGTGCCGCAGGTGACCTGCCCACCCACGCCTGGATGATCGCCACGCGCGGCGACCTCGCGGTGGCGGTGTTCGTCGAGACCGGCGTCTCGGGGTCGCAGACCGCGGGCCCGGTGCTGGAGGCGTTCCTGCGCTGAGGGGTCAGGTCCGGCGCGCGAGGTAGAGGAAGTACTCCTCGGGGCGGTCCTGGAGCAGCACGTGGTGGGCCTGCTCCTCAGCTGCTCCGAAGACGTCCCGCAGCACCGCCAGCAGCTCCGGTGCGGCGCTGGCCGACCACACCACCAGGACCCCGCCGGGGCTCAGCAGCTCGCGGCAGCGGGTGAGGAACTCCGCCTCGTAGACCGACTCGTTGCCGTCGTGGACGAGGTAGCCCGGTCCGTTGTCGACGTCGAGCAGCACGAGGTCGTAGGTCGAGCGGGCCTCGGCGATCGCCATCGTGATGTCGGCGTTGAGCACCGTCGCGCGGGTGTCGGCGAGCACCGCGGGCCCGTGGGGCACGGTGCCGTCGCGCATCCAGCGGATGAGGACCTCCTCGATCTCGACCACCACCGCCCGCTCCACACGGGGGTCGGCGAGGACGCGTTGGAGAGTGAAGCCCAGCCCCAGCCCGCCGATGAGCACCGACGCGGGCTGCTCGACGAGGGCGAGCGCCTGCGCGGCCAGCTCGATCTCGCTGGTCGTCTCGAGGGTGTCCATCACGAAGACGCCGTTGACGCGCAGCTCCAGCACGTCGGCCGCGCTGTCCGACGTACGCCGTCGCAGCACGACCTCTCCGCGCTCGGTCTCGGCCCGGGCGATCTCGACGCTGTCCACGCTGCTCACGCTGTCCACGCCACCATCCTGCCCACGCCGGCGCTGTGCGGCCTCACCCCGGGGTGTCCGCGGACGGGGCGAAAGGCCTTCTCGCGGGGCCGTTCGCGTTCTACGGTGGTCGGGTGTACACCGTCGGGAGGGCTGCTGAGCTCACCGGCGTGCCGACCGGGACGCTGCGCAAGTGGGAGCAGCGCTACGGCGTGGTGGTCCCGCAGCGCTCAGCGGGCAACTACCGGCTCTACGACGACGACGCGGTGCGCCGCCTCAGCGTCATGCGCAGCCTGGTCGACGCCGGCTGGTCGGCGCAGGAGGCCGCGCGCCACGTGGTCGAGGACCCGGCGGCGGCCGAGGCCGAGCTGCCCCGTCGCGAGGCCACCAGCACCGACGTGCGCATCCAGGAGCTGGTGGGGTGCGCGGTCGACTTCGACGTGCCGCGGCTCGAGCGTCTGGTGGCCGAGGCGTTCGCCGACGCCGATCTCGCGGGCGCCGACCTTGCGAGCGTGGTGGACGACTGGCTGATGCCGGCGCTCGGGGGCCTGGGCCGGGCGTGGCAACGCGGCGAGGTGTCGGTGGCCGGCGAGCACTTCGTGACGGCCGCGGTGCACCGCAGGCTCGGCCTGCTCTTCGCGTCGCTGCCGCCTGCCCCTCCCGCGAGTCCTCGCGTGGTCGTCGGGCTCGCGCGCGGGTCCCGGCACGAGATGGGGGTCCTCGCGTTCGCGACGGTGCTCCGCTCGCGCGGCGTCATGGTCACCTACCTCGGGGCGGACCTCCCGCTGGAGGCCTGGCTCGGTGCGGTCGGGCTGATCGAGCCCGCGGCCGCCGTGCTCGCCGTGCCGTCCCTGGAGGACCTGCCTGCGGTGCGCGAGGCGGTGGAGGCCCTCGAGGCACTGACGCAGGTGCTGCTCGGCGGGGCACACCAGGACGCGGTGGCCGGGGGGACGCACCTGGGCCACCTGCCCGGCGCCGCGGCCGTGGCGCTGGCGCACCGGCTCGCTGGCATCCCCGTGAAGGGCTGACCGCGTCAGTCCGCGGCGCCCTCTGCTGCGCCCTCGGCGACGTCGTCGCAGCCCTGGCCGGTCCAGGCGTCGCCGACGACCTTGATCTGGCAGGTGCTGTCGGTCGCCGGCACCTCGGAGGCGGCCGGGTGGACGAAGAGGACCGAGCCGAGGGCGGCGGCGGCGATGACGGCGATGCCGGCGGAGCGCAGCCACACACCGATGCGCTGGTCCTCGGCGGTGGGCTGGTAGGTGTCCGACATGGTCGCGCTCCCGGGTTGTCCACAGTTTGTCCACTGTTGTGGGCAAGACGAACGTAGAGGGTATGTACAGGGTTTGTCCAACGTGGTGTACCTTTCGGGGTGTGTACACCGTCGGCCGGACCTCGCAGCTCACCGGCGTGCCCCGCGAGACGCTCCGCAAGTGGGAGCAGCGCTACGGGGTCGTCGAGCCCGTGCGCTCCGAGGGCAACTACCGCCTGTACGACGACGAGGCCGTGCGGCGACTGGCCGTGATGCGTGACCTCGTCGATTCCGGGTGGACCCCGCGCGAGGCCGCGAGAAAGGTCCTCGAGGACCGGTCGAGTGCCATCGCCGGCGACGTCCCGTCACCGGGCTCGCCGCTGTCGCACCTCGACGAGCTGGTGACGTGCGGGCAGGACTTCGACGTGGTGCGCCTCGAGAGCACCCTGGACAAGGTCTTCGCGCAGGCCGACCTCGCCGACGTGGTGGACGAGTGGCTGATGCCCTCGCTGGTGCGGCTGGGCGAGGCCTGGCAGCGCGGTGACGTGACGGTGGCCGGGGAGCACTTCGTCAGCGCCGCGGTGCTGCGACGTCTCTCCCAGGCCTTCCACCAGCTCCCGCACCCCG
Organism: Nocardioides furvisabuli; assembly: GCF_021083185.1. Classification (GTDB taxonomy): domain Bacteria; phylum Actinomycetota; class Actinomycetes; order Propionibacteriales; family Nocardioidaceae; genus Nocardioides; species Nocardioides furvisabuli. The sequence goes on from NZ_JAIGQB010000012.1 coordinate 57,494, forward strand.
ACGGCGAGTCGCCTCGAGTGCTGGTCGGACTGGCACGCGGCTCGCGCCACGAGCTCGGCGTGATGGGCTTCGCGATGGTGCTCCGCAGCCGCGGGGTGCAGGTCACCTACCTCGGCGCCGACCTGCCCGTCGAGGCCTGGGTCGACACCGTGCGCGAGCTCGGGCCCGACGCCGTGGTGCTCGCGGTCCCGACGGTCGAGGACCTCCCGGCGGTCCGCGAGGCGGTGGAGGCCATCTCCACCTCGACGACCGTCCTCCTCGGTGGTGCCCAGCAAGGGCGCATCGAGGGCGCAGAACCGCTCGGTCACCAGCCCGGCGAGGCCGCCGCGTCACTGGCCGGCCGCCTCGTCGCGGGCTGAGGGGACTACTCCGCCGAGCGCACCCGGATCCCGGCTCCGGTCAACGAGCTCAACGGGACGGTCACGGCGCCGGACGGGTCGGTGAAGAAGTCGTTGCCCTTGTCGTCGACGACGATGAAGGCGGGGAAGTCCTCGACCTCGATCTTCCAGACCGCCTCCATGCCGAGCTCCTCGTACTCCACGACCTCCACGGACCGGATGCAGTCCTGGGCGAGCCGCGCGGCCGGGCCACCGATGGAGCCGAGGTAGAAGCCGCCGTGCGTGCCGCACGCCTCGGTCACCTGCTTGGACCGGTTGCCCTTGGCGAGCATCACCATCGAGCCGCCCGCGGCCTGGAACTGCTCGACGTAGGAGTCCATGCGACCGGCGGTGGTCGGGCCGAACGAGCCCGACGGCATGCCCTCGGGGGTCTTGGCAGGACCGGCGTAGTAGACCGGGTGGTCCCTCAGGTAGGCCGGCATCTCCTCGCCGGCGTCGAGGCGTTCCTTGATCTTGGCGTGCGCGATGTCGCGCGCCACGACGAGCGGGCCGGTCAGCGACAGGCGGGTCTTGACCGGGTGCTTCGACAGCTCGGCGAGGATGTCCGGCATCGGTTGGTTGAGGTCGATCGGCACGACCGCGCCGCCCTCGATGTCGTGGGCCAGGCCGGCGTCGGGCATGTAGTGCGCCGGGTCGGTCTCGAGCTGCTCGAGGAAGACGCCCTCCGGGGTGATCCTGCCCAGCGCCTGCCGGTCCGCCGAGCACGAGACGGCGATCGCGACGGGGCAGGAGGCGCCGTGGCGGGGCAGGCGCACGACCCTGACGTCGTGGCAGAAGTACTTGCCGCCGAACTGCGCGCCGATGCCGAAGGACTGGGTCAGCTCGAAGACCTTCTCCTCCAGCTCGACGTCGCGGATGCCGTGCGCGCTCATCGAGCCCTCGGTCGGGAGGTCGTCGAGGTAGTGCGCGGAGGCGTACTTCGCGGTCTTGAGCGCGAACTCGGCGCTCGTGCCGCCGATGACGACGGCGAGGTGGTACGGCGGGCAGGCGGCGGTGCCGAGGGAGCGGATCTTCTCGTCGAGGAACTCCATCAGCCGCGTCGGGTTGAGGACGGCCTTGGTCTCCTGGAAGAGGAACGACTTGTTGGCCGAACCGCCGCCCTTGGCCATGAAGAGGAACTTGTACTCCGGGACGTCCCTGGCGGGCGTGGAGTAGAGCTCGATCTGCGCCGGCAGGTTGGTGCCGGTGTTCTTCTCCTCGAAGGTCGTCAGCGGCGCGAGCTGGGAGTAGCGGAGGTTCAGCCGGGTGTAGGCGTCGTACACGCCCCGGCTGATCGCCTCGCCGTCGTCGGCGCCGGTCAGCACGCCCTCGGACTTCTTGCCCATCACGATCGCGGTGCCGGTGTCCTGGCACATCGGCAGCACGCCGCCGGCGGAGATGTTGACGTTCTTGAGCAGGTCGAGCGCGACGAAGCGATCGTTGCCCGAGGCCTCGGGGTCGTCGATGATCTTCCGCAGCTGCGCCAGGTGGCCCGGGCGCAGGTAGTGGCTGATGTCGTGCATCGCCTCCTCGGTGAGCCGGCGGATCGCCTCGGGCTCGACCTTCAAGAAGGTGCGTCCGTCGACCTCGGTCGTGGAGACGCCCTCGGTGGTGATCAACCGGTAGGGGGTCTCGTCCGCGCCGTTGGACCCGGCGGTCGGGAGGAGGTCGGAGTAGTGGAACTCGGGGCCGGCGGCAGCGGTCGTCACGGGACCCGAGCGTACGCCGCGCCGCGGCGGTGGTGTGACGCGGCTCAGGTGCCGTCGTGCTCCCGGACGTGCACGCTCGCGCCGAGCTTGCTGTCCGGCACGTGGCCGATCCGCCCGTCCGGACCGGTACGGGACGACGACCGGGTGTTCACTGGTCGGACGCGTGGTGGCCATCCGGGAGTAGCCTCCGCAACGACGGGACCCACGAGGCTCCGCGCGGCACACCCCGCCGACCCGCAGCAGTTGCTCACTGGAGGTCCGATGAACACCCGCACGATGCTCGTCTCGCTCACTGCGACGGCCACGCTCATGTCCGTGGCGGCCTGCGCCGCCCCCGAGCAGGAGAACGACACCACCACCGAGAGTGGGGTGGACGCCGCGGCCGCCACCTCGACCGAGGACTTCGGTGGCCTGGACGAGCTCGTCCAGGCCGCCCAGGACGAGGGCGAGCTCAACGTCATCGCCCTCCCGCCGGACTGGGCCAACTACGGCGAGGTGATCTCGACCTTCGAGGAGAAGTACGGCATCGAGGTCAACTCCGCCCAGCCGGACGCTGCCTCGCAGGACGAGATCAACGCGGCCAACGAGCTCGCCGGCACCGACCGCGCGCCCGACGTCTTCGACCTCGGCCAGTCGGTCGCCCTCGCCAACACCGACATGTTCGCGCCCTACCAGGTCGAGACGTGGGACGACATCCCCGACGAGTTCAAGGACCCGGACGGCGCCTGGGTCAACGACTACGGCGGCTACATGTCGATCGGCTACGACTCGGCCGTGGTCCCCGAGGTGACGTCGCTGTCCGACCTCCTGAAGCCCGAGTTCAAGGGCAAGGTCGCTCTCAACGGCGACCCGACGCAGGCCGGCGCGGCCTTCAGCGGCGTGATGATGGCGGCCATCGCCAACGGCGGGTCCGCCGACGACATCGCACCCGGTGTGGACTTCTTCACCGAGCTCAAGGAGGCTGGCAACTTCCTCACCGTCGACCCCGACTCGACCACGATCGAGCAGGGCACGACGCCGGTCGTGATCGACTGGGACTACCTCGGGGCGGCCGCCGCGGCCAACGTCGACACCTGGAAGACCGTGGTCCCCGAGGAGGCCGTCGTCGCCGGCTACTACTTCCAGGCCATCAACGCCGACGCGCCGCACCCGGCCGCGGCGCGGCTGTGGCAGGAGTTCCTCTACAGCGACGAGGGACAGAACCTCTGGCTCGAGGGCGGTGCCCGCCCGGTCCGCGGCGACGCGATGGCCGAGGCCGGCACGATCGACGCCGAGCTCTGGGGTGCCCTCCCGGAGGTCAGCGGCGACCCGGTGGTCCCGACCGACGACCAGACCGTCACGGCCGGCGAGTACCTCGCAGCGAACTGGTCCAAGGCCATCCGCTGAGCACGCCCGCCACTCGTGGGGGGCGGGGACGACGGCTCGCCGTCGCCCCCGCCCTTCCGCTCCTGCCGTTCCTCGTCTTCGTCCTGGTGTTCCTCGTCGTCCCGACGCTCACCGTCGTGCTCGGCGCGTTCCAGGACGAGGACGGCGCGCTGACGCTGGGCAACCTCGACGCCCTGACCAGCGAAGCTGCCGTCTCGGCGCTGAAGGGATCGCTGATCCTGTCCGCGACCACGGCGCTGATCGGCGCCGTGGTCGGGGGACTCCTCGCCTACTTCATCGTGTCGATGCCACCGCACAGCCTCCTGCGCCGTACGACGCTCGCCATCAGCGGCGTGCTGGCCCAGTTCGGTGGAGTGGTGCTCGCCTTCGCGTGGATCGCGACGATCGGACCGGTCGGGATCCTCACCCAGCTCGTCAGCGACCTCTTCGGTGCCGACCTCTACGGCTCGGGGTGGCTCTTCGGGCTGCCCGGGCTGGTCGTCGTCTACTGCTACTTCCAGATCCCGCTGATGGTGATCGTCTTCGCGCCCGCCTTCGAGGGGCTGCGCCCCCAATGGCGCGAGGCCGCGGTGAACCTCGGGGCGAGCACCTGGTCCTACTGGCGCCACGTGGCCCTTCCCCTGCTGGCGCCCGCCTTCCTCGGCGCGGTCCTGCTGCTCTTCGCCAACGCCTTCGCCGCCTATGCCACGGCGGCGGTCCTGGTCAGCCAGGGCCAGCCCATCGTGCCGCTGCTGATCCGGCAGGCCATCACGAGCGAGGTCCTCCTGGGCCAGGCCAACGTCGGGTTCGCGCTCGCGTTGGAGATGATCGTCGTGGTGACGCTGGTGATGGTGGCCTACAGCCTGCTGCTGCGGCGTACGTCGAGGTGGATGCGATGACCCCGTCGAGGAGCTTCCGGATCGCCCGCGCGGCGGTGCTGCTGGTCTTCGCGGCCTACTTCTTCGTGCCGCTGCTGGCGATGTTCGACTTCTCCACCCAGGTCCGCGGGAGCGCCCCGGGGCGCACGTGGGACAACTGGACCTTCATGTTCCGCGACGAGGACCTGCGGTCCTCGATCGTCGCCTCGCTCCTGCTCGCGCTGTTCACCGTCGTGCTGATGGTCGCCCTGCTGGTGCCGACGATGGTGTGGGTCCGGCTGCGGGTGCCCCGCGCCAAGAAGCTGATCGAGTTCCTGTGCCTGCTCCCGCTGACCATCCCGGCCCTCGTGATCGTGGTGGGCATCGGCAACGTCTACTCATGGGTGACCTACCTGCTGGGCGACAGCGCGCTGGTGCTGACGTTCGCCTACGTCGTGCTGGTGCTGCCCTACTCGTTCCGCGCCGTGGACGCCTCGCTGTCGGGGATCGACGCCACGACGCTGTCGGAGGCGGCCCGGTCGCTCGGCGCCGGCTGGTTCACCGTCGTCGTGCGGGTCATCATGCCCAACATCACCGGCGGCATCCTCGGTGCCGCCTTCATCTCGGTGGCCCTGGTGCTCGGTGAGTACGTCTTCGCCTCCCTGCTCCACTTCGACACCCTCCCGGTGGCGATGGCCGCCCTCTACAAGAGCAACGGGCCCGCTGCCATGGCGGCCGCGCTGGCCTCGATGCTGCTGGTGTCCGTGCTGCTCGTCGGCCTCACCTTCCTCAGCCGTGACCGGCACCGGCGCAACCAAGGAGCCTCCTCATGACCGACCAGACGTCGCGCGGTCTCGCCGTCGCCCTGTCCGACCTCACCCGTGCCTACGGCACGGTGAAGGCCCTCGACGGGTTCACCCTGGATCTCGCCCCCGGCGAGCTCGTCGCCCTGCTCGGCCCCTCGGGCTGCGGCAAGACCACGGCGCTGCGCATCCTCGCGGGCCTCGACCGGGCCACGTCGGGCACGGTGTCGGTGGGCGGCAAGGACCTGACCCGGGTGCCGGCCAGCAAGCGCGACATGGGGATGGTCTTCCAGGCCTACAGCCTCTTCCCGCACATGACGGTGATCGACAACGTCGCCTTCGGCCTCAAGATGCGCGGTCGCGACGGTGCCACCCGCCGGGGGCGCGCGGGCGACATGCTCGAGCTGGTCGGCCTCGGCGAGCACGCAGACCGCTACGCCCACCAGCTCTCCGGCGGCCAGCAGCAGCGCGTGGCCCTGGCCCGCGCGCTGGCGATCGAGCCGTCCGTCCTGCTCCTCGACGAGCCGCTGTCGGCCCTCGACGCCAAGGTGCGCGTGCAGCTGCGCGACGAGATCAGGCGCGTCCAGATCGAGGTCGGCACCACGACGCTCTTCGTCACCCACGACCAGGAGGAGGCGCTCGCCGTCGCCGACCGGGTGGGAGTGATGAACGCGGGCCGCCTCGAGCAGCTCGCTCCGCCTGCGGAGCTCTACTCCGCCCCGGCCAGCCGCTTCGTGGGGGAGTTCGTCGGGCTCAGCAACCGGCTTCCGGCTCACGTGAGCGACGGAGTCGCTGCGGTGCTGGGTCGCCAGGTGCCGGTCCTGCCCGGCTCGACCAGCGGCGCGGGCCACGCCCTGGTCCGGCCCGAGTCAGTGTCGGTGGTGGCGGACGCCGCCGGCACGGCCACCGTGGCGACCGTGATGTTCCTCGGCCCGCTGTCGCGCGTCACCAGCACCCTGGCCGACGGGACGGACGTCGTCGCCCAGCTGGCCAGCTCGGACGCGCTGCGGCTGCGGCCGGGCGATGCCGTACGCCTCGAGGTGGACCCGGTGCCCGTCCTGGTCGTGGCGTGAGGACGTCCTACTTCCAGGGGGCGACGAGCGCGGCGAGGTCTGTTGCGAGCTGCTTCTGCAGCAGCGGGCCGAAGGTCACCCGGTGCACGCCCATGACCTGGAGGTCCTCGAGCGAGCCGGCGGACGACCCGGCACGCGGGTCGGCGATCACGTTCACCGGGCCGGAGAGCGCGTCGAGGACCTGCTGGAGGGTGGCGGCGTCGGGGACCTTCACGGGGTAGACGCAGCGCGCACCCGCCTCCTCGCAGGCCAGGAGTCGGGTGATCGCCTCGGCGACGGGGTCCTCGAACTGGTCGGCCTTGACGAAGGCGTCGGTGCGGGCGTTGACCACCACGTCGACCCCGGCCGCGTCGGCCGCCTGGCGCAGCCCGCCGATGTAGTCGGCGTGCTCGGCGACCGTCCGCAGCCGACCGCCCTCGGAGTGCACGGTGTCCTCGACGTTGAGGCCCACGGCCCCCGCCTCGAGCAGGCGCTCGACCAGCTCGGCGGGCGGGACCCCGTAGCCGGCCTCCATGTCGGCGGTGACCGGCACGTCGGGCACCGCGGAGCAGATGCGGCGTACGCCGTCGAGGGCGTCGTCGAGCGACATGTCCTCGTTGTCGCCCTGCCCGCGCGAGTCGGCGAGCGGGTGGCTGCCGATGCTCAGGGCGGCGAAGCCGGCGTCGGCGATGACGCGGGCCGACCAGGCGTCCCAGACGTTGGGCAGGACCAGCGTGGAGCCGGTGTGGTGGAGCTCGAGCAGGGTCGTGGCGCGAGTGGCGGTGTCCATGGCCCGAGGCTGCCACGGTGCTGGGCGCGGGGACAGGGCGGGCATAGATGCGGCCTGCCGGTCGTTCTGCCGACGTGGAGGTCTGGGACTCGCTCGTCGTCGGCGCCGGCCAGGCCGGCCTCGCGTCGTCGTACTTCCTGCGTCGTCGCGGGATCGAGCACCAGGTGCTCGACGCCAACCCGCGTGCCGGGGGAGCCTGGCAGCACCGCTGGGGGTCGCTCGGCATGGACGACGTGCACGGTGTCGCGGACCTCCCCGGCTCGGAGGCGCCTCAGGCCTCACGGCTGCCGGCCAACGTCGTGGTCCCGGACTACTTCGACGCCTACGAGCGACGCCACGACCTGCCGGTCGTGCGGCCGGTGCGCGTGAGCCGCGTCGACAGCGAGGACGACCTGCTGGTCGTGCGGACCGACCGCGGCGAGTGGCGCACCCGCACGTTGGTCAACGCCACCGGCACCTGGACCCGGCCGTTCGTGCCCTACTACCCGGGCATCGACACGTTCGCCGGCGAGCAGGTGCACACCGCCGACTATCCCGGGCCCGCGCACTTCCGTGGCCTGCGGGTGCTGGTGGTGGGCGGTGGTGCGTCGGCCGTGCAGCACCTCGGCGAGCTCGCGCCCGTGGCCGACACGCTGTGGGTGACCAGGCGCGAGCCGGTGTGGCGCGAGGGCTTCGACGCGGCCGCCGGGCTCGCCGCGGTGACCGCGGTCGAGGAGCGCGTACGCCGCGGGCTGCCGCCGGCCAGCGTGGTCAGCGTGACCGGCCTGGCGCTGCGACCCCAGGAGTGGGAGGCGGCCCGGCTCGGGGCGTACGACCGGCTGCCGGCGTTCGCGCGCATCGAGTCGGACGGCGTCCGCTGGGCGGATGGCCGCTTCGAGCCGGTCGACGCGATCGTGTGGGCCACCGGGTTCCGTCCGGCGCTCGACCACCTGGCCCCGCTGGGCCTGCGCTCGGCAGAGGGCGGGATCGCCCTCGAGCCCGTGCGCGGCAACGTCCAGGGCGCGACGACGGCCGTGCGGGACCCGCGGGTGCAGCTGGTCGGCTACGGGCCCTCGGCCAGCACCGTCGGTGCTTCCCGGGCGGGTCGCCAGGCAGCCCTCGCGGTGTCGCGGTTCCTCGCTCCGGGCGGGACCGAGGGACTGAGCGCCTGACGGCAAGGGCCACCAGCACGTCGCGGGCCCCTGACGACTGTCACGGAGCAGTCCCGCGCCGCCTCGCTATCCTGACGGGCATGGGGGAGATCGAGGACCGCCCGCACGACCCGTCGCAGATGCGCGTCTCCGACGCCGACCGCCAGCGCGTCGCCGACGTGCTGCGCGACGCCGCGGGCGAGGGACGCATCGACCTCGACGAGCTCGAGGAGCGGCTGGAGCTGACCTGGCAGGCCAAGACCTACGGCGACCTGGTGCCCATCACCCTCGACCTCCAGGCCGCCGGACCGGTCGCGCCCCCGGCTGCGGCTCCCGTTCGGCGTACGCCGTCCGGGGTGCCTGCCGTCGGGCACACCTCCTCGACGGCCGTCATGGGCGACTGCACGCGCCGTGGCGTGTGGCACGTCCCGGAGCACCACTCGGCGTTCTCGCTGATGGGCAGCGTGACCCTCGACCTGCGCGAGGCGATCCTCGCCGGACCGCACATCCAGATCAACGCCAGCGCGATCATGGGCGAGGTGAAGATCGTGGTTCCCGCGCACATGCACGTCGTCGTCGACGGCACGCCGATCATGGGCGACTACGGCCAAGGCAAGGACCGCGTGCCGGCCGAGGTGGGGCCCGACTCACCGACGGTGCGCGTGCGCGGCGTCGCGCTCATGGGCTCGGTGCAGGTGCAGCGGCTGCCCGCCCCCGGCACGCCCCGCAAGTACCTCGGCACCTACTGACGGACGTGCTGGCGCGAGCGGCTGCGTGACCTCGCGGGCGGCGCGGTGGAGCCGCGCACGACCAGGTGGGTGGGCAGCGTGATGCGGTCCTCGGCCAGGTCGAGGCCGGCGAGGAGGTCGAGCACCATCCTGCTCGCCGCGCGGGCCTGCTCGACGACGTGCTGGTCGATGGTGGTCAGACCGAAGAGCGCACCGAGGTCGTGGCCGTCGACGCTGATGAGGGAGATGTCCTCGGGCACGCGCAGCCCGTGGTGGCGCAGCACGGTGGTCGCGGCCACCGCGATGTCGTCGGAGTAGCAGAAGACCGCCGTCGGCGGGTCGGGGAGGGCGAGCAGCTGCTCCATCCCGACGGCTCCGGCGTCGACGCCGTAGGCGGCCGTCACCAGGAGCGCGGGATCGGGGGTCAGGCCGTGGCGCGCCAGGGCCTCGAGGTAGCCGGCGCGCCGGTGGGCGTCGCTGGCCCACGTGGCGCCGTCGGTGTCGCTGGTGCGGATCATGCCGATGCGGGTGTGGCCCAGCCCGACGAGGTGCTCGACCGCCTCCCGGCCGATCGCGACGTCGTCGACGCTGACCGAGGGGAAGTCGCGCAGCCGCGACCCGGCGACCACGACCTCGACGCCCATCAGGTCGAGCCGCTCCTCCTCCTCGGCCCGGATCGGAAGCGTGATCAGCACGACCGCGTCCACCTTGCGGCGGGTCGGCAGGTCGCGGAAGAAGTGCCTGCGCTTCTCCTCGGTGCCGACCTGGTAGACGAGCACGTCGAGGTCGGCCTGCCGCAGCGTCGACTCGACGGTGGCGAGCATCGTGGAGGAGAACCAGCTGTCGAGACGGGGGAGCACCACCGCCACCCGCCGCGTCGACCCACGCAGCGAGGACGCGGCCGGGGAGACCACGTAGTCGAGCTCCTCGACCGTGGACAGCACGCGGCTGCGGGTCCGGGGGCTGACGCCCGGCAGCCCGCGCAGGGCCCGGGACACGGTGGCGATGGACACACCCGCACGCCGCGCGACGTCGGCCATGTTGACCTGGCTCGTGGGCGAGACAGGAACGGGATCGTGCTCCTCGGTCACAGCCCTCCCCCCTCGCCGGCCGGCACTACAGTGAGGGTGTGACCACGCCCACCACTTCGTCCCCGCTCGCTCTCGGCGTCGCCACGGCGTCGTACCAGATCGAGGGGGCGGTGGCCGAGGACGGCCGCGGCCCGTCGATCTGGGACACCTTCACCGCCGAGCCCGGCCGGGTCGTCGGCGGCGACGACGGTGTCGATGCCTGCGACTCCTACCACCGCGTCGAGGACGACATCGCGCTCATCCGTGGCCTGGGCGTCGACGCCTACCGCTTCTCCCTGGCGTGGCCGCGCATCCTGCCCGAGGGTCGGGGGCGCGTCGAGACGCGCGGCCTCGACTACTACGAGCGCCTCGTCGACGGGCTGCTGGAGGCCGGCATCGAGCCGGTCGCCACGCTCTACCACTGGGACCTGCCGCAGGCCCTCGAGGACGAGGGCGGCTGGCTCGAGCGCCGGACCGCCGAGGCGTTCGTCGATTACGCCGGTGTGGCGCACCAGCGCCTCGGTGACCGGGTGACGTCCTGGGCGACCCACAACGAGCCGTGGTGCGCGGCCTACCTCGGTTACGCCGCGGGCGTGCACGCGCCGGGACGCAGCGAGGGCGCGGCCGGGCACAGGGCTGCCCACCACCTGCTGCTGGGCCACGCCTGGGCCCGCGAGGCGCTGCCGGGCGCGCACGTCGGGATCGTGCTCAACCTGGCGCCCGTCTGGCCCGAGTCGCCCGAGGCCGCGGACGTCGCCGACGGCGTCGACGCGATCCGCAACCGCGTCTGGCTGGGGCCGCTGGTCGACGGGGCGTACGACGAGCGGATGCTGGCGATCGCCCCCGTCCTGGCCGACCCCGGCCTGGTCCGGCCCGGCGACCTCGACGCCATCAAGGGATCCGCTGACTGGCTCGGCATCAACTACTACACGCCGATCCGGCCCGCCCTGGGGACAGGCGAGGGCGAGCCGCACCCCGAGCAGGGGGCCTACCCCGGCGTGGAACGACTCGACCTGGTGGTGCGCGAGCCGCGCACCGACATCGGCTGGGAGATCGAGCCCCGCGGGCTCGAGGAGCTGCTGGTCGAGACCCACCGCCGCACCGGGCTGCCGCTGGTGATCACCGAGAACGGCGCCGCGTGCGCCGACACCGAGGTCGTCGACGGACGGGTCGAGGACACCGACCGCATCGACTACCTGCGTGACCACCTCGCCGCGGTGGACCGCGCGCGGGACGCCGGCGCAGACGTGCGCGGATACTTCGTGTGGACGCTCCTCGACAACTTCGAGTGGGCCGAGGGGTACGCCAAGACGTTCGGCCTGGTGCACGTCGACCGGTCCTCTCCGTCTCTCACGCGGACGCCCAAGGCGTCCTACCACTGGTTTGCAGAGCAGGTGGCGGCGCCCGCCGGGGGACGGGGCGCCGCCGGCCTGCTCACCCCTTGACGCTGCCGGCCAGCAGGCCACGCACGAAGTAGCGCTGCAGCGACAGGAACACGATCAGCGGGACCACCAGGGAGACGAACGCGCCTGCGGAGAGCAGGTGCCAGTCCTCGCCGCGCTGGCCGGCCAGGGCCGCCAGTCGCACCGTCAACGGGGACACCGAGGGGTTGCCGCCGGCGAAGACGAGCGCGACCAGCAGGTCGTTCCAGACCCACAGGAACTGGAAGATGCCGAACGCCGCGATCGCGGGTGTCATCAGCGGGAGCATGATCTTGGAGAAGATCTGCACGTGCCCGGCGCCGTCGACGCGGGCGGACTCGATCAGCTCGCCGGGGATCTCCCGCATGAAGTTGTGCAGCAGGAAGATCGCCAGCGGCAGCGCGAAGATCGTGTGCGAGATCCACACGGTGTAGAAACCACCGCCGGGCGCGTCGTTGCCGGCCAGCGGCATCAGGTTGAACGGCGGGTCCACGTAGAGCCGGAGCAGCGGGATCATCGTCACCTGGATCGGGACGATCTGGAGCGCGAACACCGCCACGAACAAGGTGTCGCGACCGCGGAACGGGATCCACGCGAAGGCGTAGGAGGCCATCACGGCGAGGCTGATCGGGATCAGCACCGCCGGGATCGTGATGACCACCGAGTTGATCAGGTAGGTCGCCAGGTCGACGTCCGCACCGGTGATCACCTGCCGGTAGGAGTCCAGGGTGAACTGCGGGTCGGTGACGACGTTCCACCAGCCGTTGCTCTTCACCTCGGCCTCCGGTCGGAAGGAGGAGACGAGGAGGCCGAAGGTCGGCAGTGTCCAGAGGATCGCGATCACGATGGCGGCGGCCGAGGCCCACCTGCCGGACAGTGCGTCACGAGCAGCGGAGCTCGCGGTCTTGGGCGGAGCGGGGGTGGAGCGGACGGGTGGTGCCGGGGGTGTCGTGGTGGTCATCGTGCCTCCAGGCGACGCATCTGTCGGATGTTGTAGACGACGATCGGCAGGACGAGGATGAAGATCAACGTGGCGAGCGCCGCTCCGAGGCCGAAGTCGAAGGACCGGAAGCTCTGCACGTAGAACTCGTAGGCCAGCACGCTGGTGCCGAACTGACCGCCCGTCGCGGTGCGCACGATGTCGAAGACCTTGAGCGTGGTGATGCTGATGGTGGTCAGCACGACGATCAGGGAAGGCCGGATGCTGGGCACCGTGATGTAGCGGAAGAGCTTGAGGCCGTTGACGCCGTCGAGCTTGGCCGCCTCGACGATGTCGTCGGGGATCGCCTTGATGGCGGCGGAGAGGATGGTCATCGCGAAACCGGCTTGCACCCAGACGATGATCACGATGAGGAAGAACGTGTTCCACGGCTCGGTCAGCAAGAAGCGATAGGTGTCGAGGCCGACGGCCTTGAGGAGTCCGTTGAGCACACCGAGCTGGCCCTGCTCACTGGCCTTGTAGTCGTAGACGAACTTCCAGATGATCGAGGCGCCGACCAGCGAGATCGCCATCGGCAGGAAGATCAGCGCCTTGGCGAACTTCTCGAACCGCGTGCGATCCACGAGCACCGCGTAGATCAGTCCGAAGCCCGTGGCCAGGATCGGTGTGAGCACGACCCAGATGGCCGTGTTCTGCAGCACCTGGAGCAGGTCCTCGCTGGTGAAGATCCGGCGGTAGTTGTCGAGCCCGACGAAGTTGGCCCCGTCGGCGCCGACGAGTGGCTCGTAGGACGATCCGAAGAACGATTGGTAGATGGTGCGCAGTGCGGGGTAGAGCAGCCCGATCGCGATCAGCAGCAGCGACGGCGCGATGAACGCAGCCGCCTGCACCCTCTCGCCGCTGCGCGAGCGCAACCGCGTGGTGAGGAGCAGGATCGCGCCCGTCACGGCGAAGAAGAGCGCGACGGCGATCGCCATCTGGATGAGCTTGTCGGTGGATGTCATCCGGACCTCCTGGTTCGGGGGAGAGGGAACGGGGCGCCCGGGCTCTGCCAGGGCGCCCCGTTCACCGGGTCAGCTCGGCCAGGTGCCCTCGATCTTGCTCAAGGTGCTCTCGGTGTCCGCCCCGGTGATCCAGTCGGTCATCCCGGTCCAGAAGGAACCGGCACCCACGGCGCCCGGCATCTGGTCGGAGGCGTCGAAGCGGAACACGGCGTCGGGGTCCTGCAGGATCTCCGCCGACAGCTGGTCGACCGGGCTCCTCAGGTTGGCGATGTCGAGCCCCTTGTTGGCGCTCACCCAGCCCGTGCCGGCCTTGGCCTTCTCGTTGGCCCAGATGTCGGAGGACAGGTAGGTCTGGAACGCCTGCACCTCGGGCTCGTCGGAGAACGCTGCGACGAACTCGCCACCACCGAGCACCGGGTTGCCGAACTCGTCACTCGTGGTCGGCAGGTAGAAGGCGAAGACGTCGCCGTTCTCGGAGACGTCGGTGCCCTCGGGCCACTGGGCGGCGTAGAAGGACGCCTGGCGGTGCATGGCGCACTTGTCGTCGAGGATCGGCATGCCGCCCTCCTGGAAGGAGGTGGTGGCGATGGACTTCACGTCGCCGATGCCTCCGTTGACGTAGTCGGGGTTCTTCAAGATGCCGCCCACGCGGTCCAGCGACTCGACGATGGCCGGGTCGTCGAACGGGATCTCGTGGTTGACCCACTGGTCGTAGACCTCGGGCCCGGCGTCGCGCAGGACGGCGTCCTCGAGCCAGTCGGTGGTCGGCCAGCCGGTGGCGTCACCGGACTCGATGCCCGCGCACCACGGCTTGGTGCCCGAGTCGGCGATCTCGTCGGACAGCGCGATCATGTCGTCCCACGTCTCGGGGATCTCCCAGCCGTTCTTCTCGAACATCTTCGGGGAGTACCACACGAACGACTTCACGTTGGCGCCGAGCGGGGCGGCGTAGAAGGTGTCGTCGACGGTGCCGTACGCCTTCCAGTCCTCGCCCCAGAACTCGTCCACGTTGTCGGAGACCGGATTGGGGCCCTCCACCACGGACCCGGTGTCGCGGACCAGCGTCTGGAGCAGGCCGGGCTGCGGGATGTAGGCCACGTCGGGCGCGTTGCCGCCCTGGACGCGCACGACGAGCTGGGCCTCGAACTCCGAGGAGCCCTCGTAGGCCACGGTCGCTCCGGTGCACTCCTCGAAGACCTTGTAGGACTCCTTGTGGACGGCGTCCTCGGGAGCGATGATCGAGGTGTAGACGCTGACCTCCCTGCCGGTCAGGTCGCCGAACTGCTCGAGCTGGGCGCACTCCTCCTGGCCTGCGCCCGGCGCCGTGCCACCGGCTTCGTTGGTGCCTCCGTCGCCGCTGTCGTCGGCGCATGCGGCGAGTCCGAGTCCGGACATCGCCACGACGGCGATCGTCGCGATGCCCTTTCGGGTCCGAATGTTTCTCATGTCGCGGTTTCCCTCTCCTCTGGGTGCGGCCACGGCGGGATCTGCGCCCCGGCTCCTGGTCTGCGCGGGTGGCTGTCCTTGCATGTGACAGCCGTCACCCTTCGATGAAAACGTTTGCGCATGGCGCACGTCAACGCTGGTCTAGTCACGATTGAGTAACTCCGGCTCTCCGGCGACCGCCCCGGCCGAGGTCCGGGGCGCCGGGTTAGGGTGGGTCGCGTGTGACACGCATCACGCGGGTCCACGCCCCACCTTCCACTCGGATCGTCCGGCACGTACCTGCCGGTGAAGGAGAAGAACAGCTATGGCATCAGTGACGTTCGACAAGGCCCAGCGGTGGTATCCCGGGGCCGACGAACCAGCGGTTCCGGGCATCAGCCTGGAGATCGAGGACGGCGAGTTCATGGTCCTCGTCGGCCCGTCGGGCTGCGGCAAGTCCACCACGCTGCGCATGCTCGCCGGCCTGGAGGAGGTCAACGACGGACACATCTACATCGGTGACCGCGACGTGACCACCATCCCGCCCAAGGACCGCGACATCGCGATGGTCTTCCAGAACTACGCCCTCTACCCCCACATGTCGGTCGAGGAGAACATGGCGTTCTCGCTCAAGATGGCCAAGGTCCCCACTGAGGAGCGCAAGCAGCGGGTGGCGAAGGCTGCGGAGATCCTCGGCCTGACCGAGTTCCTCCAGCGCAAGCCCAAGGCGCTCTCGGGTGGCCAGCGCCAGCGCGTCGCGATGGGTCGCGCGATCGTGCGCGCCCCTCAGGTCTTCTGCATGGACGAGCCGCTGTCCAACCTCGACGCGAAGATGCGCGTCCAGACGCGCACCGACATCGCCCGCCTCCAGCAGGACCTCGGCGTCACCACCGTCTACGTCACGCACGACCAGGTCGAGGCGATGACGATGGGCGACCGCGTGGCGGTCATGAAGCTCGGCGTGCTCCAGCAGGTCGACACCCCGCTCAAGCTCTACGACAAGCCCGCCAATCTCTTCGTGGCCGGCTTCATCGGCTCGCCCCAGATGAACCTCCTCGAGGGCGTCGCCGGTGAGGACGGCACGGTCAAGGTCGGCGGCTACGCCGTGCCGGTCGACCCCGGGGCCAAGAAGAAGATGCGTGGTGCGGTGACCGTGGGCGTACGCCCGGAGAACTGGCGCCTCGTCACCGCCGAGGAGGGCGGCCTGCCCGTGAAGGTGACGGTCGTCGAGGAGCTCGGTGCCGACAGCTTCGTCTACGGCACCTGCGACGTCGAGGGCCTGCCGTCCAGCGTGATCGTGCGCGTGGCAGGCCGGCACCACCCGCACAAGGGGGAGACGCTGTACGTCACCACGGATCCCGAGCACGTCCACGTGTTCGACACCGAGTCCGGCGAGCGGCTGTCCGACTGAGCGTCCCCGGTTGCGCGGCGTGCGGGTCCGACCGACCTGCGCGCCGCGCACCGGGTGTCGCCGGACATCGCGCCCCTCCGCTCCCGTGACCGCCAGCACCCCGGATCCTGACCCGGGCTTCGCCGCCCGCCTCGAGGCGGACCTCCCCGACCTCCGCGCCACCCTCGAGCGGGTCTACGGCGACGCCGCCCCCGACGTCGCCGAGCGCCTCGTCGCGATCGCGCGCGCGGCCCACGCCGAGCGCCCCGACGACCTGCGCGCGCTCGACGACCAACGGCTGCGCGAGCCGGACTGGTTCCAGCGACCCTCGATGGTCGGCTACGCCGCCTACGCGGACCGCTTCGCCGGCACCCTGCGCGGCGTGGGCGAGCGCACGGCGTACCTCCGCGACCTGGGCGTGGGATACCTCCACCTGATGCCGCTGCTGACGCCCCGTCCAGCGCCCAACGACGGTGGCTACGCCGTCATGGACTACCGCTCCGTGCGCCCCGACCTCGGTGACGTCGACGACCTGCGCGCACTCACCCGGACGCTGCGCGCCGAGGGGATCAGCCTGTGCCTGGACCTGGTGCTCAACCACGTGGCCCGGGAGCACGCCTGGGCCGCGGCCGCGCGCGCCGGCGACCGGGACCGGCGCGCCTACTTCCACGTCCACGAGGACCGCGCGGTGCCCGACGCCTACGAGGCCACGCTGCCGGAGGTCTTCCCCGACTTCGCGCCGGGCAACTTCACCTTCGACGACGAGCTCGACGCCTGGGTCTGGACGACCTTCAACGACTACCAGTGGGACCTCGACTGGTCGAACCCGGCGGTGCTCTGCGAGTTCGCCGACATCATCCTGGCCCTGGCCAACGTGGGCGTCGAGGTGTTCCGTCTCGACGCGATCGCGTTCCTGTGGAAGCGGCTGGGCACCGACTGCCAGAACCAGCCGGAGGTGCACGAGCTCACCCGGGCGCTGCGGACGGTGGCCCGGGTCGCGGCCCCGGCCGTGGCGTTCAAGGCCGAGGCGATCGTCGGTCCGGCCGACCTGCCGGCCTACCTGGGGGTCGGCGAGCACGCCGGTCGGGTGAGCGACCTGGCCTACCACAACGGGCTGATGGTCCAGGTCTGGTCGATGCTCGCCTCGGGGGAGGTGCGGCTCGCCACCCGTGCCCTCCAACAGCTGCCGCAACCGCCGTCCACGACGGCCTGGATCACCTACGTCCGCTGCCACGACGACATCGGCTGGGCGATCGCCGACGACGACGCGCTCGCAGTCGGGATCGACCCGTTCGCCCACCGTCGCTTCCTGTCCGACTGGTACTGCGGGGCGTTCCCCGGCTCGTGGGCGCGCGGCCTGGTCTTCCAGCACAACGAGGCGACCGGGGACCGGCGCATCTCGGGCAGCACTGCATCGCTCGCCGGCCTGGAGGCCGGCGACCCGGGTGCCGCGGCGCGGATCCTGCTGGCGTACGCCGTGGTCTGCTCCTTCGGGGGCATCCCGGTGGTGTGGATGGGTGACGAGCTCGGGCTGCTCAACGACGCGGGCTGGGCCGACGACCCGGCGCACGCCGACGACAACCGCTGGGTGCACCGGCCCCGGATGCCGTGGGACGTGGTCGCGGCGGGGGAGGACCCGCACGGCATCACCGCCGGCCTGCGCCACCTGCTCGGCGTACGTGCCGGTCTGCCGCAGCTGCACGCCGCCTCGCCCACCGAGATCTGGGACCCCCGCGACCCGCGGGTGCTGCTGGTCGTGCGCCGCCACCCCGACGGCCCCCTGCTGGCCGCGCACAACGTGTCGGGCGAGGAGGCCTGGGTGGCCGCCGACGTCCTGCACTGGCTCGGGCTGCACGTCGACGGGCTCCGTGACGCCCTCACCGGCGCAGTGCCCGAGCTCCGCGACGGGGCGGTGCGGCTGGCACCCCTTGCCTCGGCCTGGCTCCACGTCGGCGCGGTGACCTGACGCGACGAGGCCCCGGGAGCACCGCTCCCGGGGCCTCGGCGGTTCAGCTCTGTACCGCGTCCTGCTCCTTGCCGACCTCCTCGGCCCTCGCGGCCGCCTCGGCGCCGGGGACGATGCCGGCGTGCTCGGCGTCCAGCGTGAGGTTGTCCCCCGTTGCCGGGTCGAACAGGTGGATCTTGCGGGCATCGACCCAGATCGTGGCGGTGTCGCCCTCGCTGATGCGACTGGCACCGTCGAGGGAGATCACGAGCTGGGTGCGCATCGACTCCCCGTCGAGGTCCTTCTCGAGCTGGGTGAGCTGCTCCTGGACCTCCGGGGGCGCCTCGAACGGGACGTAGGCGTAGGCCTCGTTGCCCAGCCACTCCACGACGTCGACCTGCGCGTCGAACGTCGTCTCGTCGGTGAGCTTGTCCGAGTCGACCACCGAGGCGTCCTCGAAGTGCTCGGGCCGGATGCCCGCGATGAGCAGGCCCTTGCCCTGGGCCGTGGCGATCTTGTCGGACGGCATCCTGACCTTGCCGAAGGGCAGCTCGACGTAGTCGCCGTCCACCTTCGCGGGCACGAAGTTCATGGGCGGGGAGCCGATGAAGCCCGCGACGAACAGGTTGGCCGGGTTCTCGTAGAGCTCGCGCGGCGACGCGAGCTGCTGGAGGATCCCGCGCTTGAGCACCGCGACGCGGTCACCCAGCGTCATCGCCTCGGTCTGGTCGTGGGTGACGTAGACCGTGGTGATGCCCAGCCGCTTCTGGAGCCGGGAGATCTCCGTGCGCATCTGCCCACGCAGCTTGGCGTCGAGGTTCGACAGCGGCTCGTCGAAGAGGAACGCCTCCGCCTCACGCACGATCGCGCGCCCCATGGCGACGCGCTGGCGCTGGCCGCCCGACAGGTTGCCCGGCTTGCGATCGAGGTGCTCGTCGAGGTCGAGCGTCTTGGACGCCTCGCGCACCTTCTCGTCCACCTCGGAGTCGGAGGCGCCGGCCAGTCGCAACGGGAACGCGATGTTCTCGTAGACCGTCAGGTGGGGATAGAGGGCGTAGTTCTGGAACACCATGGCGAGGTTGCGGTCGCGGGGAGCGAGGTCGTTGACCCGCTTGCCCCCGATCATCATGTCGCCGTCGGTGATGTCCTCGAGCCCCACGATCATGCGCAGCAGGGTGGACTTCCCGCAGCCCGACGGTCCGACGAGGATGAGGAACTCCCCGTCCGCGACGTCGATGCTGATGTCGTTGACGGCCGGGAAGCCGTCGCCGTACCTCTTGACGATGTTCTTCATCTCGATGGCGGCCATGAGAGCTTCACCCCTTCACTGCGCCGGAGGTGAGGCCGGCGACGATCTTGCGCTGGAACAACAGGACGATGACGATGATGGGGACCGTGACGACCACGGAGGCGGTCGCCAGCTGCCCGTACGGCGGGTTGAACGGGTCAGGTCCCACGAAGTAGGACAGCTGGGCCGGCACCGTCCGCGATCCGGTCGTGGACGTGAGCGAGATCGCGAGCACGAACTCGTTCCACGCGAAGAAGAAGGTCAGGATCGCTGCCGTGAAGACGCCAGGTGCGGCGAGCGGGACGATGACCTTGCGGAAGGCCTGCCACGACGTGGCGCCGTCCACCTGGGCGGCTTGCTCCATCTCCCACGGGATCTCGCGGAAGAAGGCTGACAGGGTCCAGATCGCCAGCGGCAGCGTGAACGACATGTAGGGGATGATCAGGCCCGGCCAGGTGTTGAAGAGGCCGAACGTGCGCCACATGTCGAACAGGGGTCCCACGAGCGAGACGACCGGGAACATCGCGATCGCCAGCGCCAGCGACAGCACCAGCCGCTTGCCCTTGAACTCCAGCCGGGCGATCGCGTACGCCGCCAGGGTCGCGAACACCACGGCCAGGAAGGTCGCGATGAGGGCGATCCCGAACGAGTTGCGCAGGGCGGCGAGGAAGTCCCCGTTGGACAGGATGTCGCGATAGTTGTCGAGGGTCGGGTCCTTGGGCAGGAACTGCGGACTGCCGCTGGCCGTCTCGTCGACCGACTTGAAGGACAGCGAGATGATCCACACGACTGGCAGCAGGCACCACACCAGGATCGCCGCGAAGCCGATCCAGGTCCCGATGTTGTTCTTCTGGCTCATCAGCCTTCACCCCTCGCCTGCGCCAGGTCCACCCGGAACAGCTTGATGATCAACCACGCCAGCAGCAGCACGCTGAGGAAGAGGAGGACCGACAGTGCGGAGCCCACTCCCAGCTGGACCTGCTCGATGACCTGGCGATAGGTCAGGAACGACACCGACTCGGTCTCCTGGGCACCTCGCGTCATCACGAAGATGTTGTCGAAGATGCGGTAGGCGTCGAGTGCGCGGAAGAGGACCGCGACCATGATCGCCGCTCGCATGTTGGGCAGGATCACCTTCCACAGCCGCTGCCACCACGTGGCGCCGTCGACCTTGGCGGCCTCGAGCATGTCCTCCGACACCTGCGACAGACCGGCCAGCAGGAGCAGCGCCATGAACGGCGTCGTCTTCCAGATCTCCGAGACCATGATGGCGAACATCGCCGGCCAGTGGTCGCCGAACCAGTTGAAGTTGTCCTCGATGAACGGCACCCACGAGTTCACGAAGCCGTTGTTGAGGCTGAAGGCGAACTGCCAGGCGAAGGCCGAGACGACGGTGATGATGCCGTACGGGATGAGGATCGAGGTCCGGATCACGCCGCGCGCGAAGATCACACGGTGCATGACCATCGCGAACGCGAAGCCGATCACCAGCTCCACCGCGACGGTCACGACCATGATCAGCACGGTGTTCCACATGTCCTGCCAGAACAGGCTGTCGGTCAGTACCGTCCCGTAGTTCCCGAGCCCGACGAACTCACGGTCGTCGGGCGCGGTGAGGCGGTAGTTGAACAGCGACAGGTAGAGCGCCTGCATCATCGGGTACGCCGTGACCAGGAGCATCAGGACGACGGCGGGGGCGACGAGCTTCTGCCCGAGCCGGTTCTCGGCCTTGGACCGATCGGACTCCGCGGCCGGGACCTTGGTGTCGGCCGGTGGCCGCGAGAGGGTGGTGGTCACAGCAGTCTCCTTCCCTGCAGCACGTCCTCGATGAACTGTGCCGACTGCTCCGGCGTCTGGTCGTCGACGCTGGACGGCGGGTGCCAGGTGCTCTGGATGGCTCCGGAGATGTCGCTCCAGTAGGGCGTGAGGGTGCGCGGAGCAGCCGCCTCGAGACTCTCCTGGAACAGGGCGATCAGCTCCGGCGGGAACAGGTCCTGCACCGCCTGCTCGTCATAGCCCGCGGAGCTCGAGGGCATGTTGCCGGTCAGCTCGGCGTTGACGGCCTGGTTCTCCGGGTCGGTGAGGCACTCCAGCGCCTGCACGGCCCGTTCCTCCTCGTCGGAGAAGGCGCTGACGCCGATCCCGATGCCGCCGTAGGGCGGACGTGACTCCTCGCCCTCGACCGTCTGCGGGTAGCGGGCGAACCCGATGTCGCCGCCCAGCCGGTCGTCGCCGTAGTTGCCCCAGATGTAGGTCCAGTTGACGAGGAACGACCCCTGGTCGCTGCCGAAGGTCGTCCCGGCGGTGCCCTCGTTGGAGACCGAGATGTCGGCGGGGGCCGCCTCGGAGGAGGCCAGCTTCTGGATCACCTCGGCAGCGGCCCGGCCGGCCTCGGAGTCGATGGTGATGTCGGCCTCGTTCCCCGCCTCGGTGTTCTCGGCGATCTGGCCGCCGGCTCCGGTGATGAGCGCGTTGACCCACACGCTGTAGCCCTCGTACTTGTTGGCCTGGACGCCGATCTTGCCGCCGTTCTGGGACGCCGCCTCGATGACCTGGTCCCACGTGACGGGCTGGGACATGTCGAGGTCGGTCTGGTCCACGAAGGACTTGCGATACCAGAGGACCTGGGTGTTGGACCAGAACGGCGCCACCACGAGCTGGTCCTCCCAGGTCGCCGCCTCCGCGGCGCTCTCGAAGGCCTGCTCGCGGAACTTCTGCTGGAGGTCCTCGGGGATCTCGGCCAGGTAGCCCGCTGCGGCGAACTCGGCCGTGAACGGCGGGTCCAGCGACATCAGGTCGATCTCGGTGTCACCCGCTGCCAGGCGGCGAGCCAGCTGGATGCGCTGCTGTCCGGCGTCCTGCGGCAGCACCTGGGTGGTGATCGTGTAGTCGTCGGTCGAGCAGTTCTCGGCGACGGCGGCCTGGCCCCCACTGTCCGGGTTGATGTACCAGACCAGCTCGGGGGTGCCGCTGTCGTCGCCGCATGCGGCGAGCAGGGTGCAGGCGAGCGCCAGCGAGACCGCCGGCCCGCCGATCCGCCTCGCTCCTGGTCGACCCCGTGGTCGGGTCCTGGATCGGGATGCCATGCGTCCTCCCTCATGAGTGACTCGGGTCACTGGTCTAGCCTCTGGCGATAGGGTTTGGCAACCGCACCACCGCCCTTCGCATGAGCCCCCGGAAGGACCCGTCGTGAGTCGCTGGATCGCGCCCGGACGCATCAACCTCATCGGTGAGCACACCGACTACAACGACGGCTTCGTCCTGCCCTTCGCCCTGGACGCGGGTTGCACCGCAACGGTGGCCGATGCCTCCGACGGCTGGGCGGTCTCTTCCGCACAGGCGTCCGGCGACGTCGTCGTGCGCCCCTCCGGCCTGGCCGACCGGGAGGCCGTGCCGGACTGGGCGGCGTACGTCCTGGGTGCGTTGTGGCTGCTGCACGACGACGGGGTGGACGTGCCGGCCCTGCGCATCGAGGTCGACTCCGACGTGCCGACCGGAGCCGGTCTCTCGTCGTCGGCGGCGCTGGTCTGCTCGGTCGTGTGCGCGCTGGACGACCACCTCGGGCTCGACCTCGGTCCGGACGGGCGGCTCGCGCTGAGCCGGCGGGTGGAGAACGACGCGGTCGGTGCCCCCACCGGAGGGATGGACCAGCTGGCCAGCCTGCGCGGCGAGGCCGGCCACGTGCTCTTCTGCGACATGCGCGACCTCACGTCGCAGTCGGTGCCCTTCGACCCCGCAAGCTCCGGCCTCGCGGTGCTGGTCGTCGACACCCGCGCGCCGCACCGCCACGCGGACGGGGAGTACGCCGCGCGTCGCGCCGGCTGCGAGGAGGCCGCGCGCCGCCTCGGCGTGCCGGCGCTGCGCGACGTCACCGAGGCCGACCTCGACGGCGCGCTCGCCGAGCTGAACGACGACGAGCTGCGCCGCTACGTCCGCCACGTCGTGACCGAGGACGCCCGGGTGCTCGCGGCCGTCGAGGTGCTGCGCGAGGGTCGGGTGGAGGACCTCGGCCCGCTGCTGAGTGCCTCCCACGTCTCGATGCGCGACGACTTCCGCATCACCGTGCCCGAGGTCGACACGGCGGTCGACGCCCTCCACGAGTCGGGGGCGCTCGGAGCCCGGATGACCGGCGGCGGGTTCGGTGGCTGCGTGATCGGCCTGGTGCCCGAGGAGCTGCTCGACGTGGCCGGTGACGGCGTGCGCCGTGCCTTCGCCGAGGCCGGCTTCGGCCAGCCGAGCCTGTTCACCGCAGCGCCCGCGGCGGGAGCGCGGTCGCTTTCCCCGGGTACCCGGGGAAGCTGAAGCCTCACCCCCGAAACTTCGCACTGGAACCTCGAGATTCCCCGGGTAGCCGGGGATCCCTCGGGGCTCAAGACGCCCGGTCGGCCGTACGCCCGATCGCCTCGACGAACGTCTCGAAGAGCTCCGCCGGCAGGTCGTGCCCCATGCCGTCGACCAGCAGCAGCTCGGCGCCGGGGATCGCTGCCGCGGTGGACCGGCCACCGCTGACGTGGACCATCTTGTCGGCCGTCCCGTGGATCACGAGTGCCGGGACCCGCAGGCTCCGCAGCCGCGGGGTGCGGTCGTCCTGGGTCAGGATCGCCAGCATCTGGCGCACCGCGCCGCTGGCGCTGACGCCGCGGTCGAAGGTGGCCTCCGCCCGGGTGCGGAGCTCGTCGGGGTCCGAGGCATAGGCGGCCGAACCGATCAGCGACCACATCACCAGGCTGCTCTCGACGTAGGCGTCGCGCCCGGCCTTGCGCGGGGCGATGAGCCGCGGCAGCAGCGACGGGTGCTGCCAGCCGACCGTCCGGCGGCCGGTCGTGGAGCTGATGCTCGTCAGGGACCGCACGCGGGCGGTGTGCTCGATCGCGACGGTCTGGGCGATCATCCCGCCCATCGACACCCCCGCGACGTGCGCCGACTCCAGGCCGAGGTGGTCCAGCAGCGCGACGGCGTCGCCGGCCAGGTCCGACATCGTGTACGGCGTGCTGGCCCGACCGGTGGCGAACGCCTTGACCAGCTGGTCGGGTCGCGCCGGTGCCGCGATCCGCGACGAGCGACCGGTGTCGCGGTTGTCGTAGCGCACCACGTGGAAGCCGGCCGACGCGAGCTGCTCGCAGAAGACCTGGTCCCACCACGTCATGGGTCCGCTGAGGCCCATCACGAGCAGCAGCGGCTCGCCGTCGGGGTCGCCGAAGGTCTGGTAGCACAGCTCGACCTCGGTGCCGACGGGTGCGAACAGCTCCGCCGAGACGGTGGGATCCTCGGTGCTGGGGCGACGCGGTGACATGCCCCCAGTGAACACGACGCCTCACCCCGACAGGGGTAAGAGTGAGCCACGTCCCCCATTCCTTGCGGGCTCTGGGCTAGGTTCGATGATTGTGACCCAGCGCACAGTGGCATCGTTCCTGACACCGGAAGGCTTCTCCCAGCCATCGGTGGCAGCGGTGCTGCGCGAGGGATCGCTGGTCACCGAGGCCTCGCGCTACGCCGTGCAGGCCCTCACGACACGCGGCGCTCGTCGTCGTACGCCCTACGGCTCGCGCCCGGTGCGGGTCGGCGAGCCGGTGCTGCTCGTCCCCGGCTTCCTGGCCGGCGACTCCTCGCTGGCGCCGATGAGTCGCACCCTGCGTCACGCAGGCTTCCGCACCTACCGCGCCGACATCCGCGCCAACGTCGGGTGCACCCTGGCGGCCGCGGCCCAGCTCGAGGAGCGACTGGAGGAGATCTCCCAGCGCCGCGGCTCGCGGGTGCGCGTGGTGGGCCACAGCCTCGGCGGCATGCTCGCGCGCGGCGTCGCGGCCCGGCGCCCCGACCTCGTGTCCGGCATCGTCACCATGGGCAGCCCGATGCTCGCTCCCGGCGCGCACCACGCGTCGCTGGCGCGGAGCGTCGATCTCCTGGTGCGGCTCAACCGCGCCGGCCTGCGCAACCTGATGGCCGAGGACTGCGTCGCCGGCCACTGCGCGCAGGAGAGCTTCGAGCAGGCGCGTGCGGTGCTCGGAGCCGACGTGGACTTCACCGCGATCTTCTCGCGCCGCGACGGCATCGTCGACTGGCGTGCGTGCGTCGACCCCGCAGCCCGCGCGGTCGAGGTCCGCACCTCCCACGTGGGCATGGCCTTCGACCCCGTGGTGATCGCCGCGGTCGCGGTCGCGTTGCGGCCGGTCAGCGTGCCGTCAGTTGTCGAAGTCGATCATGGTGAGAGCGCGTAGCTTCGAGAGCCGGTGCTCGGCGGTGATCTCGCGCACCGTCCCGCTGCGCGAGCGCATCACCAGCGAGTGCGTCGTGACGCCCTCCCCGCGGTAGCGCACGCCGCGCATCAGCTCGCCGTCGGTGATGCCGGTGGCCACGAAGAAGGCGTCGTCGCCGGTGACGAGGTCGTCGGTGCCGAGCACGAAGTCCGCGTCGAGGTTGTGGCCCGCTTCCAGCGCGCGCTGGCGCTCGTCGTCGTCCTGCGGCCACAGCCTGCCCTGGATCTTGCCGCCGATGCACTTCATCGCGCAGGCGGCGATGATGCCCTCCGGGGTGCCGCCGACGCCGAGCATCAGGTCGACGCCGGTGTCGGGGCGCGCGGCCATGATCGCGCCGGCCACGTCGCCGTCGGTGATGTACTTGATGCGGGCACCGGTCTCGCGGATGTCCTCCACCAGCCTGGCGTGGCGCGGGCGGTCGAGCAGCACGACGGTGACGTCGTGGATCGAGAGGCCCTTGGCCTTCGCCACGCGGGAGATGTTCTCCTTCACCGGCAGGCGGATGTCGACGACGTCGGCGGCCTCGGGACCGGTGACCAGCTTGTCCATGTAGAAGACCGCACTCGGGTCGTACATCGTGCCGCGTGGTGACACCGCGAGCACGGCGATGGCGTTGTTCATGCCCTTGGCGGTCAGCGTGGTGCCGTCGATCGGGTCGACCGCGACGTCGCACTCGGGGCCGGTGCCGTCGCCGACCTCCTCACCGTTGAAGAGCATCGGGGCGTTGTCCTTCTCGCCCTCGCCGATCACGACGGTGCCGCGCATGCCGATGGTGGAGATCATCTCGCGCATGGCCTCGACGGCCACGCCGTCGGCGTCGTTCTTGTCGCCGCGGCCCACCCAGCGGCCCGCGGCCATGGCGGCGGCCTCGGTGACCCGCACCAGCTCGAGGGCGAGGTTGCGGTCGGGCTTGACTGCAGAGGGGCTCATGGCGCGCATGGTATCGACCGCCCGCCGCGGTCAGCCACGGGCTCCGTAGCGACTCACCGCCGTCGCCTTGGCCGACAACCAGACCTCGCGGCCGGGCACGAGGCCGAGCTCGGCGGCCGCGGCCGGCGTGAGGTCGGCGAGCAGGTCGGGGGCGGCGTGCACCAGCAGGCGTACGGCGTCCCCGTGCGGGGCGAGGGTGGCGACCGGGCCGCGCCAGCGCAGCCGCGACGACCCCTCCGGCTCCGTCAGCGACACCGTGACCGCGTCGGGGGGGAAGGCGATCAGCTCGTCGCCGCCGGGGACGAGGTTGAGCCCGACCAGCCGGGCGACGTGGGGCGTACGCGGCTCGGCGGCGACCTCGGCCGGGTGACCGACCTGCGCCACCCGGCCCTCGTCGAGCACGAGCACCCGGTCGGCCAGGGTGGCGGCGTCGATCGCGTCGTGGGTGACGAGCAGGGTGACGCCGGCGAAGTCGCGCAGGTGCTCGCCCAGCTCGTTGCGCAGGGCCATCTGGGCTGAGACGTCGAGTCCGGTGAAGGGCTCGTCGAGGAGCAGCACGTCGGGGTCGGTGGCGAGGGCCCGGGCGATGGCCACGCGCTGCGCCTGGCCCCCGGAGAGCTCGCGCGGCTTGCGGCCGGCGAGGTCGGGGATGCCGAAGCGCTCCAGCCACCCACGGGCGGCGGCGTCGGCCTCGCGCCGGCTGCGACCGCGCGCTCGCGGTCCGAAGGCGACGTTGTCGAGGGCGGACAGGTGCGGGAAGAGGCTCTGGTCCTGGAAGACGTAGCCGACCCGGCGGCGGGGGACCTCGCGGTCGGTCCAGTCGTCGTCCCCGACCCGGACCCGCCCGGGCTCGAGGCCGGCGATCGCGCGCAGCAGCGTGGACTTGCCGGCGCCGTTGGGTCCGATGACCACCAGCACCTCACCGGCCGCCGCGCTGACGTCGGCGCACACCCGTCCCCTGAGGTCGACCTCGACGCGCATCACCGGCCCACCGCCCAACGCTCGCGGAGCAGCACCAGCACGCCCACCGACAGCGCCAGCAGGATCAGGCTGAGGGTGCGCGCGACCGTCGGGTCGGAGTTGAGGGCGACGTAGATCAGGCTCGGCATCGTCTGTGTGGTGCCGGGGTAGTTGCCCGCGAAGGTGATCGTCGCGCCGAACTCGCCCAGGCTGCGCGCCCAGGCCAGCGCGCTGCCGGCCAGCACCCCCGGCAGCGCGAGCGGCAGGGTGACGCGGCGGAAGGCGGTCCACCTGTCGGCGCCCAGCGTCGCTGCCACGACGTCGTACGACGCCCCGTGGGTGCGCAGCGCCCCCTCGACGGCGAGCACGTAGAACGGGAGGGACACGAACGTGTGGGCCACCACGACGCCGGAGGTCGTGTAGGGGAGCGTGAACGGCAGGTGCTGCCCGATGAGCCCGCTGCGCCCGAGGGCGGTGACCAGCGCGACTCCCGCCACGACCGGAGGCAGGACCAGGGGGACGAGCACGAGGGCGCGCACGACGCGCCGGCCGCGGAAGTCGACGCGGGCCAGCAGCCAGGCCAGGGGGGTGCCGAGCAGGACGCACGCCACCACGGTCAGCAGGCTGCTGAGCGCGGTGATCACCAGCGCCTCGCGCACCACCTGCGATCCGAGGTGCTCGGGCAGCGTGCGCCACGGGGTGGCCACGACGAGGGTGACCAGCGGCACCACGAGGAGCGCGACGCCGACGACGGCGGGGACGAGCAGGACCGCGGGAGCGCGGCCGAGCCGCGGGCCGGTCACGGGGACGCGACCTCGCCGAAGCCCGCCCGGGTGAAGACCGCCCGGGCCTCCTCGCTGCGCACCAGAGCGACGAACTCGGCCGCCAGGTCGGCGCTCGCGCCGGCGGCGCCGGACAGCGGGGCGACGACGTAGGTGGTGGTGACGTCGTCCGCGTCGGGGATCGCGACCTCGGCGACGTCGTCGCCGGCCGCGACCGCGTCGGTGCGGTAGACGAGCCCGGCGTCGGCCTCACCCTGCACGACCCGCGCCAGCACCGCCTTGACGTCGACCTCCTCGCTCGCGGGCGGGGCCTCGATGCCCGCGGAGTCGAGGAGTTCTTCGGCGGCGGCGCCGCACGGAGCGGTGGACGCGCACACGACGTAGTCGACACCGGGGGCGTCGAGGTCGTCGAGGGAGGTGATGCCGGCCGGGTTGTCGGGCGGGGTGACGACGGTGAGGGTGTTGCCCACGAACGGCTCCGGTGCCGTGGCGAGCACGCCGGCGTCGTCGGCCACGCCCATCGAGACCTCGTCCGCGGTGGCCAGCACCCGCCCCGGTGCGCCGTCGGCCGCCTGCTCGGCCAGCGTCGTCGAGGAGCCGAAGACCAGCTCGACCTCGACCCCGGGGTGCTCGTCCTCGAAGGTCGCGGCGAGCTCGGTGAAGGTCTCGGTGAGGCTCGCGGCGGCGAGCACGGTGAGGGTCTGCTCGCCGTCGTCGCCGTCCCCGCTGCAGGCGGCGAGGGGCACGAGCAGAAGGAGCCCCGCGAGCGCCGTCCTCCTCATGAAGGCACCTCGACGATCACGTTCGTCGACTTCACGCTGGCGATCGCGCGCGCGCCCGGCTCGAGCCCGAGCTCGTCGGCGGCGTCGCTGCTCATCAGGGACACCACGCGGTAGGGCCCGCAGATCATCTCGACCTGGGCCATCACGTGGTCGCGCTTGACCCGGGTGACGATGCCGCTCATCCGGTTGCGCGCGCTCACCGAGCTGGCCCGGGTGCGGTCGCGCTCGGTCACCTCGCCGGTCTCGGCCAGGTGCTCGGCCAGCTCGGCGAGGTCCGTCCCGGCCACGGTGGTGCGGCCGCCGACGCGCTGGGAGGGGAGCCGACCGGCGTCCACCCAGCGGCGTACGGTGTCGTCGCTGACGGCCAGGATCTCTGCGGCCTCCGCGATTCGGTAGGTGATCACGCTGGCAGTATGCCGCATCTGCGGTCATCTTCGGCGGAGAGATCCGCTCGTGCGGATCCGCGGTGCCCCGCTGGCGTCCGGACTACCGAGGGGCTGGGAGGATGAGGCCGTGAGTGCGCAAGGGCAGCCGGGCAGGTACAACCGTTCCTTCGGTGGCATGACCGGCGCGCTGATCGTGACCGTGCTCTTCGTGCTGGTGTTCGTGGCCTGGCGGGGCATGTTCCGCGGCGAGGTCGACGACACCCCGGTGGCCGTCGACTGGCGCGACAGCGTCGAGGTCGCGCAGCAGGCGAACCTGTCGGTCGTGCATCCGCGCGACCTGCCGGCGGGGTGGATCGCGACGAGCGTGGAGCTGTCCGCCGGCGACGACCCGCGGTGGGGCCTCGGGGTGCTCACCGACGACGGCGACTTCGTCGGCATCCGCCAGCAGGACGCATCGGTCGACGACCTCGTGGAGCTGTACGTCGACGAGGACGCCGAGGCCGGCGACGAGGCGAGCGTGAGCTCCGAGGTCGCCGACACCTGGCAGACCTTCACCGACGACGGTGGGGACACCGGCTACGCCACCGAGATCGGGGACGAGGCGCTGCTCGTCTACGGCTCCGCGCCGGTCGGGGACATCGAGGCCTTCATGGGGCTGCTGACCCGTTAGCCGTCGGAGTCGGTGCCCATGGCTTCGTCGAGCCGGGTGCGGGCACCGTCGAGCCAGGACTGGCAGACCTTGGCGAGCGCCTCGCCGCGCTCCCACAACGCCAGCGACTCCTCGAGGGTCGTGCCGCCGGCCTCGAGGGTGCGGACCACCTCGATGAGCTCCTCGCGCGCCTCCTCGTAGCTGGGCTGGTCCGGGGCGGGCTGGGGGGAAGCGTCACTCATCGGGGTCCTCCTGGACGGGGTCTGGCACAGGGGCGTCGGGCTCGACGCGATCGGTGGTGGCATGGATGCGGCCGTCGGCGACCCGCACCGAGACGGCCGCGCCCGCGGTGGTCTGCGCGACGGACGTGACGACGTGCCCGTCGGCGTCCTGCAGCACGGCGTAGCCCCGCTGGAGGGTGGCGAGCGGCGAGAGGGCCTGGGCCCGGGCGCGCTGGTGGCCGATGTCGTCGGCGGCGCGGTCGAGGCGGTGCGAGAGCGTACGCCGGGCGCGCGCCAGCAGCTCGTCGACCTCGTCGGACCTCACGGCGAGCAGGTGGCGCGGGTCGGCCATCGCGGGCCGCGAGCGGACCTGCCCGAGCCACTCCTGCTCGCGCGCGATGCGCTGGGTGATGACCTGGCGGAGACGGTCGCGCGCCCACGTGACGCCCTGTGCCTCCTCGGCCATGTCGGGCACGACCAGCTTGGCGGCGTCGGTCGGCGTGGAGGCGCGCACGTCGGCGACGAGGTCGAGCAGCGGCTGGTCGGGCTCGTGGCCGATGGCCGAGACCACGGGGGTGCGCATGGCGTGGACGGCGCGGATGACGGCCTCGTCGGAGAAGGGCAGCAGGTCCTCGATCGAGCCGCCGCCGCGGGCCACCACGACGACGTCGACGTCGGCGTTGCGCTCGAGCCGCTGCAGCGCCTCGATCACCTCGGCCGCGCACCGCTGTCCCTGCATCGCGGCGTAGGCCACCTCGAACTGCACCCCCGGCCAGCGGCGGCGCGCGTTGTCCAGGACGTCGCGCTCCGCAGCGCTGTTGGGCGCGGTCACCAGACCGACCCGGCCCGGGAGGAACGGCAGGTCGCGCTTGAGCTCGGGGGCGAAGAGCCCTTCGGCGGCCAGCAGCTGCCGGCGGCGTTCGAGGCGGGCGAGCAGCTCGCCGAGCCCGACCATCTTGATCTCGCGCGCGGCCAGCGAGAAGGAACCGCGGTTGGCGTAGAAGCTGGGACGCGCGTGGACCACGACGCTCGCCCCCTCCACCAGGGGCGGGTTCATCGAGTCGAAGAGCGAGCGCGCGCACGTGAGGGTCACCGAGATGTCGGCGACGGTGTCGCGCAGCGTCATGAAGACGGTGTTGACGCCGGGGCGCCGGTTGACCTGGGCGATCTGGCCCTCGACCCACACGCCGCCCAGCTTGTCGATCCACTGCGCCACCGCGTTGGCCACCGCGCGCACCGGTGCCGGGGACTCGGCCGTGGCGTCGCGGAGTGAGGGCACGCGGCGAGGATAGGCGAGGGGAGGGACAGTGGCGGGTGGGCCCGTAGACTCGCCCCCATGAGCACCGACCTCGGCCTTCCTCCCGTCCTCGACCCCGAGAGCGCGAAGAACGTGCTGCTGGCGGCCCCCCGCGGCTACTGCGCCGGCGTGGACCGGGCCGTGATCACCGTGGAGAAGGCGCTGGACCTCTACGGCGCGCCGGTCTACGTCCGCAAGCAGATCGTGCACAACAAGCACGTCGTGGCCAACCTGGAGTCTCGCGGGGCGATCTTCGTCGAGGAGCTCGACGAGGTGCCCGAGGGCCAGACCGTGGTGTTCTCGGCCCACGGCGTCTCGCCGGCCGTCCACGCGCAGGCCGCCGAGCGCAGCCTCAAGACCATCGACGCCACGTGCCCGCTGGTGACCAAGGTCCACCACGAGGCGCGCCGCTTCGCCTCCGACGACTACGACATCCTGCTGATCGGCCACGAGGGGCACGAGGAGGTCGAGGGCACCGCGGGCGAGGCGCCCGACCACATCCAGCTCGTGCAGAGCCCCGACGACGTCGACGGCATCGTCGTGCGCGACCCGGCGAAGGTCGCCTGGCTCTCGCAGACCACGCTCAGCGTCGACGAGACGCTCGAGACGGTCGCGGCGATCCGGGAGAAGTTCCCCCTGCTGCTGGACCCGCCGAGCGACGACATCTGCTACGCCACCCAGAACCGCCAGCTCGCGGTCAAGGAGATCTCGCCGTCCGCCGACCTCGTGATCGTGGTCGGCTCGCGCAACTCGTCGAACTCCGTGCGCCTGGTCGAGGTCGCCCTCGAGGCCGGTGCCAAGGCGTCCTACCTCGTCGACGACCACACCGAGATCGACGAGGCGTGGCTCGACGGTGTCGAGACGGTGTCGGTGACCTCGGGTGCCTCGGTGCCGGAGGACCTCGTCGAGGGTGTGCTCGCCTTCCTCTCCGAGCGCGGCTACCCCGACGCCAAGGCCGTGCACTCCGCGGAGGAGTCGCTGATCTTCGCGCTGCCCCCGGAGCTGCGCCGCGACCTGCGCGCCGCCCAGAAGGCCTGACGGGGAGCAGGTCATGGCCCGCTACGTCGACGTCCACCCCGACAACCCGCAGCCGCGGCTGGTGACCCAGGTCGTCGACGCGCTCCGCAACGACGAGCTGATCGCCTATCCGACCGACTCCGGCTACGCCCTCGGCGCCCAGCTCGGCAACCGCGACGGCCGCGACCGCATCCTGCGCATCCGCGAGCTCGACGACCGCCACCACTTCACCTTGATGTGCAAGGACTTCTCGCAGCTCGGGCAGTTCGTGCACGTCGACAACGCGGCCTTCCGCGCGATCAAGGCGGCGACGCCGGGGCCCTACACGTTCATCCTGCCCGCGACCGGCGAGGTGCCGAAGCGGCTGATGCACCCGAAGAAGCGCACCGTCGGGGTCCGCATCCCCGACCACACGCTCGTGTGCGCGCTGCTCGAGGAGCTCGGTGAGCCGATCCTCACCAGCACCTTGATCCTGCCCGGCGAGACCGAGGCGCGGACCATGGGCTGGGAGATCAAGGAGGACCTCGACCACGTCGTCGACGTCGTGGTCGAGTCCGGCGAGGTCACCGCCGAGCCGACCTCCGTGATCGACTGGTCCGAGGTCGAGCCCGTCGTCGTACGCCGCGGGGCCGGCGACGTGGAGCGCTTCGAGGCCTGAGTGGGCACTTCCTCGCGCTGCAACCCGCTGAGCGGGCGCTTGGTGCGGAAGTGATCGCCCGGTCGGCACGGCGCAGCGCAACGAAGCGCCCGGTCGGCACGGCGCAGCGCAACGAAGCGCCCGGTCGGCACGGCGCAGCGCAACGAAGCGCCCGGTCGGCACGGCGCAGCGCAGCGAAGCGCCCGGTCAGCCGGTCGGCTGGCTCAGCTCACGCTCGAGCTCGGTGGCGATGTCGGCCTCGCCCTCGCGGTGGAGGCGCCAGGCCAGCCAGCCCAGGCACAGCGCGTAACCGACGCCGAGGGCGATGCCGTGAGTGGCGACGCCGGAGACCACGGCCTGGAGCAAGCTGTCGCTGGGGTCGGCGATCGCGCCGCGGGCCACGAGCGCGACGAAGGTGAAGACCGTCGTCAGCAGCACGGGGGGCAGCAGCGCCACGAAGAAGAAGTCGCGCCGGCGCACCAGCGCGGCCAGGCCCAGGCAGAGCACCATGAAGCACAGGTCGAAGAACAACGTCAGCCGCCCCACCAGCAGCACGTCGATGCTCACCGCGGTGAGGGTGACGGCGACGCCGAGGGACACGACCTGACGGCCGGGCTCGCGCCCGACCTGCCACCACGCCTCGGCCAGTGTCACGTCCTTCAACCTAGGACCGGTCTCACGCTCCCCGGGCGCGGCGCGCCGGGGGCTCGCCCGGCGAGCGCGCCTGCTGGGCGAGCAGGTCGTCGATCGAGGGCTCCTGCGTCGCACCTCGTACGCCGTCGAGCGCGGCCAGCTCGGGGGCTGCGGCCGAGCGAGGGACGGTCTCGACCTGGCGCGGCTCGACGAGAGGCTCGGAGGTGACTCCCAGCTCGGCGAACCGGCGTGCGGACACCAGCACGCGGCCCTCGAGCGAGCCCATCGCCTGGTTGTAGGCCACGACGCTGGCGTTGAGCGAGCGGCCGACGCGGTCGAGGTGGCCGGCCATCGAGCCGAGCCGGGCGTGGAGCTCCTGGCCGAGCCGCTGCACGGCCTGGGCCTGCTCGTTGAGGACCTCGTGCTGCCACCCCTGGGCGACGGTGCGCAGCAGCGCGATCAGGGTGGACGGCGTGGCCAGCACGACGTTCTTCGCCGATGCCTGCTCGACCAGGTCGGGCACCGCCTGCAGCGCGGCCTGCAGGATCGCCTCACCGGGCACGAAGAGGACGACGAACTCCGGGGTGCCGGACAGCGCCTCCCAGTAGCGCCGCGAGCCGAGGTCGGTGATGTGGGTGCGCATGTGCTCACCGAGCCGGGCCAGCGCCCTGTCGTGCTCGGCCGGATCGTCGGTCCCGGTCAGGTCGAGGAACGCCGCCAGTGGCGCCTTGGCGTCGACGGCGATGGTGCGCCCGCCCGCGAGCGTCACCACCAGGTCCGGACGCAGCCGACCGTCGTCCATGCGGACCTGTTCGGCGAAGTCGCAGTGGTCAACCAGCCCGGCCAGCTCGACGGTGCGGCGCAGGTGCAGCTCGCCCCACTGACCGCGCACCTGCGGCTTGCGCAGCGCGGTGGCGAGGGTGGTGGTCTCGCGGCGCAGCGTCTCGGTGGACAGCCGCATGTCGGCGACCTGCTGGTGCAGCTGGGCCTGCCAGGCGACGCGGTCGTGCGCGAGGTCGCTGAGCTGGTCCTGCAGCCGCTCGAGGCCGTCCTGCACCACGGCGTGGTCGGCAACCCGCTGCTCGAGCGCCGCGACGGCCGCGTCGTCGCCAGGGCGGCTGCGGGCCCACAGCACTCCGATCAGCGCGCCGAGGGCGAGACCGACCGCGAGGACCAGGGCCAGGACGATCAGGAGGGGGAAGGTGTCCATGGGCCCAGCATGGACGTGCCCACCGACACCGGGGCGGCTTCAGTCCAGGTCGACGACCACCGGGGCGTGGTCCGACGGCGAGCCGGAGCCCTGGGCCGGGTCGCGCTCGTCGCGGTCGATGAACGCACCCGTGACGCGCGAGGCCAGTGCCGGTGACCCGAGGACGAAGTCGATCTTCAGCCCGCGGTCGCGCTCGAAGCGCTGGCGGTAGTAGTCCCAGTAGGTGTAGCCCGGCGCGTGGGCGCGCGTCGTCTCCACCCAGCCGTCGTCGAGGAAGCCCTGGAAGGCCGCGCGCTCGGGCGGGGTGACGTGGGTGGACTTCGCGAACTGCCGGACGTCGAAGACGTCGTCGTCGGTCGGGCAGATGTTCCAGTCGCCGACGAGTGCGGTCGGCACGTCGAGCCAGTCGCGGGCGCTGTCGCGCAGCCGGGCCAGCCAGTCGAGCTTGTAGACGTAGTGCGGGTCGTCGGGCTTGCGGCCGTTGGGGACGTAGAGGGACCACACGCGCACCCCGCCGCAGGTGGCCCCGATCGCCCGCGCCTCCGCGGCGGCAGGGTCGCCGTACGGCGGCATGTCCGCGAAGCCGACCTCGACGTCCTCCAGGCCGACACGCGACAGCAGCGCGACGCCGTTCCACTGGTTGACCCCCGCCACCGCGACCTCGTAGCCGAGGGCCTGGAAGCCCATCAGCGGCAGCTGGTCCTCGCGGGCCTTGGTCTCCTGCAGCGCGAGGACGTCGACGTCGTGGCGCTGGAGGAACGCCTCGACGCGGTCGATGCGGGAGCGGAGGGAGTTGACGTTCCAGGTGGCGATGCGCACCGCTCCACCCTAGGGAAGGGTCCCACGCCGGACGTCACGGGGCAGATGAGGCTTTGTGCAGGAAACCCTTTACAGATGCGGCCTCCGTGGGAGAGGTTCGTCGGCAACGCACTGGTCTCGGGAACTCGTGCCCACCTGCTCGACCTTTCCGAGATGGCGTGTGTCCACATCCCCCCATCTAGGAGAACAACCACCATGCAGCGCACTCGACTCGGGGCGATCGCCCTCGGTGCAACGGCCCTCCTCGGCACCGCCCTGGCCCCTTCGGCCGTGGCGGGCACGGACTCGGAGATCCCGACGTTCCAGCAGTTCGCGTCCTCGACGTTCAAGGACACCGACCGGCAGTACATCGTCAACGGCGACGAGCCCATCTCCAACAGCGGTGACCTGAAGGCCTACTACGACCGGATGGTCCACGGCTCGGAGGAGGCCATGGAGGAGGGCCTGGTCGTCAACACCGTCTACGGCGTCGACGACAAGTGGTCGACCTCGCAGGTCGGCAACCTGACCTACTGCGTGAGCACCAAGTTCGGCTCGCGCCACTCCGACGTCGTCAACGCGATGGCGGCCGGTGCGGCCCTGTGGGAGGGCGCGTCCTCGCGCATCGACTACGTCCACGTGCCGTCCCAGGACGCGAGCTGCACCACGCGCAACAAGTCGGTGCTGTTCTCCGTCGAGCCGGTGCAGACCACGCAGTACATCGCCCGCGCGTTCTTCCCGAGCACGCCCAAGCGCTCACGCAACGTCCTGGTCGACGACTCGATCTGGACCTCGGGCTCCTGGACCCCGGCGAACATCATGGGCCACGAGCTCGGCCACACGCTCGGCTTCCGTCACGAGCACACCCGCCCCGAGTCCGGCACCTGCTTCGAGGACAACAACTGGCGCCCGCTGACGCCGTACGACTCCTCCTCGATCATGCACTACCCGCAGTGCAACGGCACCTCGAGCAACCTGAGCATGACTGCGACGGACCGTCAGGGCGCAGCCGCGCTCTACGGCGCCTGATCGGCTAGGCTCGACCGCAGTCGCGAACGCCCCTTCCGTCCCGAGCGGAGGGGGCGTTCGTCATGTCCGCACCGGCGCGGCCGGTAGCGTCATGGCGTGTCCACCATCCTCTCCGCCCGTGACCTGGAGTTCCTCCTCTTCGAGTGGCTCCACGTCGAGGACCTCAGCGCACGCCCCCGCTTCGCAGAGCACGACCGCGAGTCGTACGACGCCCTGCTGGGGCTCTGCGAGGAGATCGCCACCGAGCACTTCGCCCCCCACTACCGCAAGAGCGACACCGAGGAGCCGGTGTTCGACGGTGAGAAGGTGCGGCTGATCCCCGAGATCGAGTCCGCGCTGCAGAAGTTCGCCCAGGCCGACCTCATGGGCCTCACCATCGACGAGGAGCACGGCGGGCTCCAGCTGCCGCACGTGGTGGCCTCGGCCTGCATGGCGTGGTTCACCGCGGCCAACATCGGCACCGCGGCGTACTCCTTCCTCACCGTCGCCAACGCCGGGCTGCTGCTGGCCCACGGCACCCCCGAGCAGGTCGAGCGCTACGTGCAGCCGATGCTCGAGGGCCGCTTCTTCGGCACCATGACGCTCTCGGAGCCGCACGCCGGCTCGAGCCTGGGCGACGTGACCACCCGCGCGGTGCCCGCCGACGACGGCACCCACCGCATCTTCGGCAGCAAGATGTGGATCTCCGGCGGCGACCACGAGATGGGCGACAACATCGTCCACCTGGTGCTCGCCAAGCTGCCCGACGCCCCCGCCGGGTCGCGCGGCATCTCGCTGTTCATCGTGCCCAAGCACCTCGTCGGCGAGGACGGCTCGATCGGGGAGCGCAACGACGTCGTGCTCGCCGGCATCAACCACAAGCTCGGCAGTC
Organism: Nocardioides furvisabuli; assembly: GCF_021083185.1. Lineage (GTDB taxonomy): Bacteria > Actinomycetota > Actinomycetes > Propionibacteriales > Nocardioidaceae > Nocardioides > Nocardioides furvisabuli. Next base: position 95,247 of record NZ_JAIGQB010000012.1, read on the forward strand.
GCGGGACGGTCAACACCGCGCCGGTCTTCGGCAGCGGTGCCTTCACGCCGGGCGGAGCAGCGGGCGCGGTGGGATACCTCGTCGGCGAGGCCCACAAGGGCTTGTCCTACATGTTCCACATGATGAACGCCGCGCGTCTCGGCGTGGGGATGTCGGCGACCACGACGGCCTACACCGCCTACCTGAAGTCGCTGGACTACGCCCGCACCCGGCCGCAGGGTCGTGCGCTCACCGCCGCCGACCCGGCGGGCCCTCAGGTGCCGATCATCCAGCACGCCGATGTGCGCCGGATGCTGCTGGCGCAGAAGTCCTACGTCGAGGGCGCGCTGGCGCTGAACCTCTACTGCTCGCGGCTCCTCGACGAGCAGGCCAGCGCCGAGGACGACGCTGAACGGCTCGCGACGGGCCAGCTCCTCGACGTGCTGACGCCGATCGCCAAGTCGTGGCCCTCGCAGTGGGGGCAGGAGAGCTGCAGCCTCGCGATCCAGGTGCTCGGCGGCTCGGGCTACACCCGCGACCACGACCTGGAGGCCCACTGGCGCGACCAGCGTCTGAACCCGATCCACGAGGGCACCCACGGCATCCAGGCCCTCGACCTGCTGGGGCGCAAGATCCTCGGTGGGGGAGGTGCCGCGCTGATGGCCCTCGCGGGGCGGATCGAGCAGACCGTTGCTCGCGCCAGCGAGCTAGGCGGGGAGCCGACGGCGTACGCCGATGCGCTGAAGGCCGCGGTCGACCGCCTCGGCGAGGTCACGATGGGCCTGGCCGGTCTGGGCGACCCGGACCGGATGCTCGCCAACGCCACCGTCTACCTCGAGGCCGCCGGTCACGTGGTGATCGCCTGGATGTGGCTCGAGCAGCTGGTGGCCGTGGGGGAGCGGACCGGCGACTTCTACGACGGCAAGCGGGCGGCCGCGCGCTACTTCTTCCGCTGGGAGCTGCCGAAGGTGGCGCCCCAGCTCGACCTGCTCGCCTCGGGCGACACCACCACGTTGGAGATGCGCGAGGACTGGTTCTAGGCAGGCTCGAGGAAGTCGGTCAGCAGTCCGGGCGTCGCCCGGTCGGCCAGCGCGACGGCCACGTCGACGCGTACGTCCCGCACGAGCACCCGCTCGGCGCCGGCCGCGGTGGTGGCCGTGAGGTCGGCGAGGCCGATCCGGCGCTGCCACCACGACTGGGACACCACCCAGCCGATGATGCCGTCGGTCTCCAGCACGGTGCGCACCCGTGCCAACGTGCCGCTCCCGGCGACGAGGTGCCGCTCGTGCAACGCGTGCCCGAGGTGGCGATAGGACGCCTCGCCCGCCACCGCGGCGAGGAGCAGCGCGGCGAGCGCCACGCCGAGCACCCACAGGCCCGAGAAGTCGAGGAGCCACCACGCGACGCCCGCCACCACGGTGACGTCGACGGCGTTGCCGAGCTGACGGAACCACGCCCGGCGGTGCGCCCGCGGTCCGTGCTCGACGAGCGGCTCGGTCAGCGGGCCGGGCTGGTCGAGCACCGACTCGCCGACGCCGATCGCGACCGCGCGCGGGCACGGTGGCAGCACCTGGGTGACACCGTCCTCCACGCCCGTGGCGAGGGTGGAGAGCTCGGCGCCGCCGACCAGGCGCATCAGCAGCGGGTCGACGAGCTCGACGCCGCGCACCTTGGCCTCCTCGACGGTGATGGACCGCGTCGTGAAGAGCCCGGAGGTCAGGTGCAGCGAGCCGTGCTCGCGCACCAGGCGGAAGCCCCACCACTGCACGACGTAGCCGGCCACGGACACGACGAGCCACAGGGCGAGCCCGCCCACGGCGAGCACGAGGGCGACCAGGGCGATCGCGAACTGGGTGATCCACGCCCACGCCGACGTCGCGGTCTCCTCGTTCCAGATGGGCAGGTCGTCGCCGAACTGCGCCACGACGCCGACGGCGCCGGCGAGCAGGACGAGGCGCGCGAGGCTGAAGGGGGCGAAGCGCAGCCATGACCAGTCGATGCGCGCGAGGAGGGTGGGCGACGGAGGCGGGGTGGGGACGACGGCGGGTGCGGGAGCTCCGTCCTCCGCGGGCAGGACCGGGGCGGCGGCGGGCTGCTCGGCCTCGCGCCGGCGCAGGAGAGTCGTCCGCAGTGCCTGCGCGTCGGCGAGCGCCAGGGCATCGAGGGTGATCCGGTCGTCGTCGACGCCGGTGCCGACCTGCACCTTCTGCAGGCCCAGGACACGGTGGAGCAGCGAGGCCTCGAGGTCGACGCTGCGCACCCGGTCGAGCGGCGCGGTCGACGTCGTCTTGTTGAGCACGCCGCTGCGCACCTGGATCTGTGAGTCGGTGAGCCGGTAGTGCGTGGTGAGCCACGGCAGGGCGCCGAAGACGAGCGGTGCGACGACCACCACGGGGAAGATGAAGGGCCAGAAACGGGTGTCGCTCTGGCTGATGCCCACGAGGGCGATCACCACCGGCACGATCGCCTGGCCGATCGCCTTGACCGGGTCGAGCAGGAGCTTGCGGGGGCTGAGCCTCGACCACCCCTCGCCCGGGGAGCCGGGGGCGGGGATCACGTGGCGTCGTCCTCGGTCGTGGCGGTGATCGCCGTCAGCCGCGCCACGACGTGGCGTGCGGTCTCGGCGTCGAGACAGTCGACGGTGATGGGGCCGGCGGCCGAGGCGGTGGTGACAGTGATCGACGCGAGGCCGAACAACCGCTGCAGTGCGCCCTGCCGCGAGTCGACGGTCTGCACCCGGCTGATGGGCGCGATCCGGGTCTGGCGGCCGATCCAGCCCTCGCGGGTGTGGACGGCGGTGTCGGTGACCTCCCAGCGGTGGACGCGGAAGCGGATCCGCGGCATCAGCACGACGTGGGCGACCGCGACGAGGGCGAGGAGGAGGACCAGGAGGCCGACCCAGCCCGGGGCGCCCGGGACGACCAGCCAGGCGAGGACCGCGCCGAGCACCAGCAGCACGTCACCGATGAGCGCCGACACCGTCCAGAAGCCGATCGCCTGCGGCGAGACCTGGTACGCAGGCTCCCGCAGCACCGGCGTACCCCCCACGTGACTCATGGGGCGAGTCTTGCAGGTGGTCCCGCGTCGGCGAAGTTGTGCAACGGACGACGCATCGTCGATGCAGCACCGAGGTTCTGCAGGTTCGTGCAATGCACACTCATGGCCCAACGCACGCCTTCCGCCCGGTGGTCTGGTCCGGTTTGAGTGTGTCCCGGCGCCCACCCATCCATCCGATGACCAGAAGGACCACCTCGATGTCACTCCGCATGATGCTGCGAGCCGCCACCGCGACCCTCGCAGCCGCCGCGCTCGCCTGCTCCCTCGCCCCGTCCGCCACCGCGGCCCCGGCCCGGGACCGCGTGCCCACCTTCGGCGAGTTCCAGGCCGCGACCTTCCGCGACGTCGCCGGCCAGTACGTCGTCAACGGCGACGAGACCATCGGCAGCACCCGCATGCTGCGCGACTACTACGACGAGATGGTCGCGTCCTACGAGGCCGGCGACGAGCCGTCGACGCAGCTCATCATCAACCGCATCTACGGCGTGGACGACAAGTGGTCGGCGACGACGGCGCGCAACCTCACCTACTGCGTGTCCAACAACTTCGGCTCCCAGAAGACCAACATCGTCAACGCGATGGCCAACGGTGCAGCCCAGTGGGAGGCCGCCTCGTCCGGGGTGAACTTCACCTACGTCCCCTCGGCCGACTCCAACTGTCGCACCAGCAACAACGCGGTGCTGTTCTCCGTCGAGCCGACCTACACGACGCAGTACATCGCCCGCGCGTTCTTCCCGAGCTCCTCGGACAGCCAGCGCAACGTGCTGGTCAACGCCTCGTCGCTGATGAACAGCGGCTCCTGGACGCCGGGCAACATCATGGCCCACGAGCTCGGGCACGCCCTCGGCTTCCGCCACGAGCACACGCGACCCGAGTCCGGCACCTGCTTCGAGGACAACAACTGGCGCCCGCTGACGCCGTACGACTCGTCGTCGATCATGCACTACCCGCAGTGCAACGGCACCTCGAGCAACCTCTCGATGACCAGCACCGACCGCGCCGGCATCCGCGCGGTGTACGGCTCCTGACGCGACGCTGACGCTCCAGGACAGAGGGCCCGACCCTGCACGGTCGGGCCCTCTGTCGCGTCCGGGGCGCGTCCAGGTCACGTCCGGTTCGCGTCCCGGTGACGTTTCGCGCGGGGGAGCGTCGCGCCCGTAGACTCCCCGCCCGTGGCTCTCACCATCGGCATCGTCGGTCTCCCCAATGCGGGCAAGTCGACGCTCTTCAACGCTCTGACCAAGAACGACGTCCTCGCGGCGAACTACCCGTTCGCGACGATCGAGCCCAACGTGGGTGTCGTGGGTGTCCCCGACGAGCGGCTGCCGCAGCTCGCGGAGGTGTTCGAGTCCGCCAAGCAGCTGCCGGCCACCGTCGAGTTCGTCGACATCGCCGGCATCGTCCGCGGCGCCTCGCAGGGCGAGGGCCTCGGCAACAAGTTCCTCGCCCACATCCGTGAGTCCGCAGCGATCTGCCAGGTGACGCGCGTCTTCCGCGACGAGGACGTCACCCACGTCGACGGCGAGGTCAACCCCGCCAACGACATCTCGACGATCCAGACCGAGCTGATCTTCGCCGACCTCGAGACCGTCGAGAAGGCGATCGCCCGGCTCGAGAAGGAGTCGCGCAAGGTCAAGGACCTCGTGGCGAACCTCGAGGCCGCCAGGGCTGCCAAGGACGCGCTGGAGTCGGGCACCCCGGTCATCGCCACCGACATCGACCGTTCGCTGCTGCGCGAGCTGTCGCTGCTGACGGCCAAGCCGTTCATCTACGTCTTCAACTGCGACGCCGACGAGCTCGCCGACGAGGCACTCAAGGACAAGATGCGCGCGATCATCGCGCCGGCCGAGGCAATCTTCCTCGACGCCAAGTTCGAGGCCGACCTCGCCGAGATGGACGACGACGAGATGGCGCACGAGATGCTCGCCGAGATGGGCATCACCGAGTCCGGCCTCGACCAGCTCGCGCGCGTCGGTTTCGACACCCTCGGCCTGCAGACCTACCTGACCGCCGGGCCCAAGGAGACGCGGGCCTGGACGATCAGGAAGGGCGCCACCGCTCCCGAGGCCGCCGGTGTCATCCACACCGACTTCCAGAAGGGCTTCATCAAGGCCGAGGTCGTCTCCTTCGACGACCTGATGGCCGCCGGCTCCATGCTCAAGGCCAAGGAGGCCGGCAAGGTGCGCATGGAGGGCAAGGACTACGTCATGGCCGACGGTGACGTGGTGGAGTTCCGCTTCAACGTCTGAACCCGGCACGTTTGCGCCGCTCGAAGGGCCGATCTCCGGACCCCGGCGTGCTACGAGCGAACCCGTCGCAAGGCGCCCCTTCGACGGCGCAGTGGGCTTCGCCATCCGGCTGTACGAGTCGGTCGGATCAGGTGATGGCGACACGGTCGACTCGACCGTGACCACTGGGCTTCGTCCCCGCGTGGACGAGGTCGTCAGCGGGCGCGGCGAGCTGCGCGCTGGGCTAGTTCAGTTGACCAAGAAGTCCTCCGAAACGTTTCTCATTGTTGACCTGAGGGATCGAACGACTAAAATGAGAAACATGCCAGCCCCCAGCCCGCACACGAGCCGCGAGCAGCAGGCGGACCTCGAACGCCTAGGCGCTCGGCTGCGCGAACGCCGAAAGGCCCTCGGTGTCACCGCAGTCGCCTGTGCCGAAGCTGCTGGCGTTTCGCGTGTCACCCTGCACAGGATCGAAGCGGGCAACCCCTCGGTCACGATCGGCGCCTACGTCAATGTTGCCGCCGCACTCGGACTTCACCTCGTCGTCCCGATCCTCGACGCTCCGACAGCAGAACCGGCGACGATCACGGTCGGCGACTACCCCGGCCTCCGCACTCTGGCATGGCAGACCGACGCCGGCACCACCGTCACCGAGACAGAGGCACTCAACCTCTACGAACGCGGCTGGCGACACCTCGACCAGGAGACGCTGACCGATCACGAGAAGGCGTTCATCCAGCACCTGGCGGACACCTACAGCAACGGGAGGCTCCTTGTTTAGGCGGCTGCACCATCAACAGGTGGCCGAGCTGCTGTCGATCCTCGACGCACCGCTCCTGGCAGAGCACAACTGCTGGTTCGGAGGCGGGACCGCGATCGTCCTTGCCAACGGCGAGTTCCGCGAATCGGTTGACATCGACTTCCTGGTCTCCGACCCGCAGTCCTACCGCGCGCTGCGCCAGATGGTCAGGGACCACGGGCTCGACGCTCTGGCTACCCGAGCACTGGACCTGGGTCGAACACCCTCTGTCGACGGCTACGGGATCAGGACCTCGGCGCTCGTTGCGGGGGTTGCGATCAAGATCGAGATCATCCATGAAGGCCGCATCGACCTCGACACTCCCGCCCCGGGCGATGAGATCTGCGGCGTACGGATCCTGACGCGAACTGACCAGGTCGCAACCAAGCTGCTCGCCAACGACGACCGTTGGGCAGACACGTCGACGTTCAGTCGCGACCTGATCGACCTGGCCATGATGAAACCCGACACCACCGCCCTGAAGGCCGGCGCGCGCAAGGCAGTCGATGCGTACGGCAAGACAGTCGGCGAGAGCCTCGACAAAGCAGTCACCTACCTCCGAGATCGCCCGCAGCGTCTCGACGAATACATCCGAGCACTCAAGATCGACGCGCCCCGAGCGGCTGTCTGGCAGAGCATCCGCGACCTGTCCGCAAGATGCGCGAAGATCGAAGGTCTAGGTGTGATGCCCAGTCACGTTGTGCGATCGGGCACGGCGAGCCGTAGATAGGTGAAGGCCTCCCGGTGTGGAGTGGAGCTGTCTAGGACTTCACTTCCAGAGGGAGGCCTTCATGGCCCACGTTAACGC
>NZ_JAIGQB010000013.1 GCF_021083185.1 Nocardioides furvisabuli
ACCTCAGAAGACGTCCGTCGAGGAGCACTGTCAGGATGGCTTCATCAGTACAACCACCACCGGCCCCACTCAGCCCTCGGTGGCCAACCACCCATCACCCGGTTGGACAACCTGGCTGGAGATCACAGCTAGTCGGGCGGCTGCCCCTCAGCCCCAGCCGAGCTGGTGCAGCCGGGCGTCGTCGAGGCCGAAGTGGTGGGCGACCTCGTGCACCACGGTGATGCGCACCTCCTCCTCCAGCTCCTCCACCGTCTCCGCCATGTCGAGCAGGGGACCGCGGAAGAGCAGGATCCGGTCCGGGAGCATGCCGGAGTGGTTGGCCGGTCGCTCGGTCAGCGCGAGTCCGTCGTAGAGACCGAGCAGGTCGGGGTCGTCGTCCGGGGCCTCGGCCTCGACCAGCACGACGACGTTGTCGACCAGGCGGGCCAGCTCGTCGGGCAGTCCGTCGAGGGCTCGCTCCACCATCGCATCGAAGGCGGCCGGGGCCAGGTCGAGGGGCATGGCTCCCACCCTAGGGAGGTGCCCAAGCGGCCGCAGGGGCCTGAAATGCCGAGCAGGGTGAGCCTGGTGGCTCACCCTGATCGGCATGCAATGGCGACCCCGACGGGACTCGAACCCGCGGCCTCCGCCGTGACAGGGCGGCGCGCTAACCAACTGCGCTACGGGGCCAGGTTGTAACTGGTGAAGCGGGTGGAACTCTAACCCATGCTCTTCGGAGACCACCAATCGGCGCCCGCCCCCGAACCGGGCCGTACCCCCAACCGGATTCGAACCGGCGCTACCGCCGTGAAAGGGCGGGGTCCTGGGCCGCTAGACGATGGGGGCCAGCTCGGTCAGACACGCCCGACCGAGCGCGCCCAGCATAGGGCCAGCGAGGCCCGTCCCTCCAACCGCAGACCCCTTTTCCCGCCTCCCTCCAGGGTGGTCGTGTCGAAGTTTCGTCCCGAGTTGCTCATCTGGCAGCGAATTGACACCTGCTTTGACTACTCTTGCCCTCGTGAGCAGGAAGGCTCGGCAGTTGCGCTTCCTCGTCGTCGATGACAACGAGGACATTCGTGACGTCTTCTGCCGTCTCGTGGAGAGGGCCGGCCACCAGGCCGCCACCTCCGTGGACGGCATGGACGCCGTGGAGACGCTGCAGCGCGAAGCCTTCGACGTGATGCTCCTCGACCTGACGATGCCGCGCATGAGCGGTGTCGACGTCGTGCGCTGGCTACGGGAGCACCCCGAGGTCGCGCCGGACGTGCGGATCGTCGTGATCAGCGCATGGGCGGGTGAGCACCGAGCTGTTCTCCAGGAACTCGGCATCGAGACGGTCATGCAGAAGCCGCTGCGCATCCAACAGCTGACCGACCTGATCGCCGAGACACTGCATGCCCTGGAGTCCTGAGCCCGTCCCTGAAATGCACCACCGGGCCCTGGACTCCCAGCAGTGTCACCCCGCACCACCTTCGGCGCGGGGCCCCACCCCACCACCCCTGGAGATCACCATGATGAACCGCATCCGCACCGCCATCGAGACCAAGCGCGCCGCCGACCAGCTGCAGGCCTACTACATGTGGCGTCCGGGCCCCGGCCGCCGCTGACCTGCGAGTGACCCACGCGCAGTGATGCACGTGGACAGCGCCGAGTCGGCCGGTAGCCGGCTCGGCGCTGTCCTCTCCGCCCCGCGCACGGGCGTCGTACGCCTGTCCCCGGCCGGGCCGTGGCTCGTCACGACCCACGCCGACGCCCGGCGGGTCCTCACCGAGCCGCACCTGTTCGACTTCCCCGGCGACGTCACCCGCAGCGGGGACCTGTCCGGGAGCACCGGCGAGAGCCGGTCGGGCCACACCGTCTTCGCCCCGCTGGCCCCCGACCAGGTCGCCCGCGGGGTCCTGACCTTCGAGCGCGAGCTCGCGACGGCACTCGACACGCACGACCGCACCCGCCCCGCGGAGCCGTACGACGCGATGGTGCTGCTGCGCCAACCGGTCGCGCGCTCGACCACCGCCGCGGTGCTCGGCCAGCTCGACGAGGCTCGGCGCGACCGCGTCGCCGCCCTCGTGCTGGACTGGATAGACGCGCTCGCGCCCGTCATCTCGGCGCGGCGACCGCCCGGGCGCTGGCGCCGCACCCGCCGCACGGAGAAGGCGGCCCGCTACGCCCTCGAGGACGAGCTCGCGCCGCTCATCGGCCCCGAGGACACCCCGGCACAGGTGGCGACGCTCCTCGCTGCGGGCATCCAGGTCCCGATCGCCGCCGGCGCGTGGTTGCTGGCGTGGCTCGGCCAGCACGAGACCGGGGACCTCGATCCGACGTACGCCGTGTGGGAGACGTTGCGACTCACTCCCCCGACCTGGATCACTGCGCGCCTCACCACCGAGGAGGTGGAGCTCACCGGCGCCCGGGTGCCCGCCGGCCGCGTGGTGCTCGTCAGCCCGCTGCTGCTCGGACGTTCGGACGACCTGGTCCCGGGTGACGACCACGACCGCGGCACCTTCGACCCGGACCGGTGGCAGGACGGGCTCCAACGGCCCGGAGCCTGGCTGCCCTTCGGCGCAGGACCGCACGCATGCCCGGGCCGTACGCTGGGTACCGCCCAACTGGTCCACCTCGCCCGGTGGGGAGTGGACCGGACCATCGCCTTGAGTGAGAACGTGTCGATCGACCAGAGTCGGGGCATCCTGCCCTCACCGTGCCGCTTCACCGCTTCGCGAAGGGAGATCCCGTGACCCAGCCGTCCGCGCTGCAGGACGTGTCCTCCCGCGGGCCGGTCTCCGCGGACGCCGCTCGTCTCGCCGGGGTCATCCTCGAGGCCGAGATCAGCGCCGACGAGGCCATCGTCCGCACCGCCGCGCACCTGCTGTCCTGCGACCGGGTCGACCTGGTGATCGCCTCTCTCACCACCTTCGCCCCCGAGGACCCGACCGGGTGGCTGCGCCTCGGTGGCCGGGCGTGGGTGCGGGACTGGTCGCGCCCCGGTTTCGGATCCCTCCTGCCGGCCCCGGATGCCGGCCCCGAGGCGGCGCTCACCATGCCGTGGCTCTCGACCCACGCCCGCGCGGAGGGCCTTGCCGTTCTCACCGACGTCGAGCTCCTGCCGGACGAGGCAGCCCAGGACCGCGTCGAGCTGAAGAGGACGGACGTGCGGAGCCTGGTCTCGACGACCCTGCTCTCGCGCGGGGAGATGTTCGGCAGCGTGTCGGCGGTCAGCGCCGACGTCGGACCATGGCCGGAGATCTTCGTCGAGGACGTGCGCCTGCTGAACTCGGCGATCACCTCCCGCATCATGCTGGAGCACTCGCGGCGGGCCCTGGCCGAGGCGATCGACGCCGGCGCCGAGGCACAGCTGGCCTACCAGCAGTTCTTCGGCGCGGTCGGTCACGAGCTGCGTACGCCGCTCAGCTCGGTCCTCGGCTACACCGAGGTGCTCCTCGACGACGCCGGCCAGTCGCCACAGGACCCGGTGTCAGCGGCCCTGCTGCGCGACGGTCCGGCGATGGTGCGCGCCTGCGAGCAGGTGCTGACGGTGGTCGACCACCTGCTCGGCACCGGTCGCGCGCTGTCGAGCGACGACCACAAGCAGGACGTCGTCCTCGCCGAGGCCGTGGCCGACGTCGTGCACTGGCACCGCAACCCGGCCCGGGCGGCCGGGGTCGAGGTGCACGTCGACATCGACCCCGCCGTCACCGTCTGGGCGCACCCGTCCGGCGTACGCCAGGTGCTGGCCAACCTCCTCGGCAACGCCATCAAGCACCACCGCAACGGCGCGGGAGAGGTGCACCTGACGACCCAGCGCCTGCGCGGCGAGAGCCGTCTGGAGATGGTGCGCATCGTGGTGCGCGACGACGGGCCCGGGCTCGCTGCCGACCAGCTGCTGCACGCCTTCGAGCCGTTCGTGCGGTTCGCGCCCCGCGGCACCAAGGGCAGCGGCCTCGGGCTGTCGATGTCGCGCACCATCGCCGAGCGCGACGGCGGCGCGGTCCGCGGCGAGTCCACGCCCGGCATCGGCTCGTCCTTCTGGCTCGAGCTGCCCGTGCGCGGCTCCTGAGGCGAGCCGATTCCGTCCGTGCCGCGCGACTCATGTATTCTCGTCCTGCTTGGGCAGGTAGCTCAGTTGGTACGAGCGATCGCCTGAAAAGTGATAGGTCGGCGGTTCGACCCCGCCCCTGCCCACAAGCACAGAAGGGCCCCGATCACGTCCCGATCGGGGCCCTCCTGCGTGGTGCCGCCGGCCCTAGGATCGGGCCATGCGCATCGTGCTCGCCAACTCGGCCTTCCACCGCGTCGGGGGCAGTGAGACCTACCTGGCCACGCTCGCGGAGAACCTGCTGCGGCTGGGGCACGACGTCCGCATCTACACCCGGGTCGCAGGCGACATGGCGATGCTCGCCCGCCGTCACGGCATCGAGGTGATCGACTCGGTCGACGACCTCGGGGTCGCTGCTGACGCAGTGCTCTCCCAGGACGGCATCGTGGCCTACGACCTCGCCGGCGCCTGGCCGCAGGTCCCGCAGGCGTTCGTGTGCCACAGCTCGCTGTTCGACGTCCAGCAGCCACCGCTGGTCCCCGGCACGGCATCGGCCGTGATCGTCCTCAACGACCGCGTCCGACGGCGCGTCGAGGCGCTCAACGTCGACCTGGAGGTCGTGCGGCTGAAGCAGCCGATCGACACGCAGCGGTTCTCCCCCCGCTCCTCCCCCGCGGCCAGGCCGACGCGGGCGTTGGTCCTGAGCACCTATCTCGACGGTGCCCAACGCCACGTCCTGGACGAGTCGTGCGCGGCGGCGGGCGTCGAGCTGGTCTCGATCGGCATCGACCACGTCGACCTGGCTCCCGAGGCCCTGATGGCCGACGTGGACTTCGTCGTCGGCAAGGGGCGCGCGGTGCTGGAGGCGATGGCGTGCGGGCGACCTGCCTACCTCTTCGACAGCTTCGGCGGCGACGGCTGGATCACCCCCGACAACTACCCCGAGCTCGAGGCGGACGGCCTGACCGGACAGCTGGGCGAGCGCGGGATCGACGCCGACCGACTCCGGGCGGACCTCGCCGCGTACGACCCGGACTGGGGGCGCCTGGGCCGCGAGCTCGTCCTGCGTCACCACGACGCACGCCAGCACGCCCACGCCGTCCTCGACGTGCTGGCCGGACTCGGGGCCGGCCACGGGCGGCCCGTCACCCTCGAGTCCGAGCTCGCCCGGCAGGTCCAGCTGCGGTGGAGTGCCGAGGCGGAGCTCTTCGGCCTCCGTGCCGAGACACGGCGCGCGTCCGCGCGGGCCGTGACCAGCGTCGAGGAGGTGGAGCTTGCCCGCCAGGAGACCGCGCACGCCCGACACGCGCTGGCCCAGGTCACCGCCGAGCTGGACCGGCTACGCGAGCGGCTGGCGGACTACGAGCAGCGCAACCGTCGACTGCGCCGACGGCTGCGACGCCTCGGCGACGACCCGCAGGCCGAGACACCCGGCCGGGCCGATGACTGACCTGAGGCCCTCCGACCGGGCGCCCTACCTGCTCGCGGCCGCCGACGTGGTGATCGGCGCGGACGTCGAGATCGGCGCCCACGTCGTGCTGCACGCGGGGGTCGAGCTGCGCGCAGGTTGCCGCATCGACGACGGAGCCGTGCTCGGACGTCGTCCGCGGATGGGCACGGGGTCGGGGGCGCCGCCGCCGACCGACGCACCGACCGTCGTGGGAGAGGGTGCGGTCGTGGGGTGCCACAGCGTCGTCAACGTCGGTGCCGTCCTCGGTCCGCGCACGTGGGTGGGCGACCACTGCCTGGTCCGCGAGGGCGCACGGCTCGGCGAGGACTCCTCCATCGGGCACGCCTGCACGATCGGCCGGGACTGCGTCGTCGGCGATCGTGTCCGGATGCAGGGCTACGTCGGCCTGGCGAGCCGGGTGCAGGTCGAGGACGACTGCTTCTTCGGGGCCCAGGTGGTGGTCAACGGTGGCGCGACCATGGGCTCGCGCCCGCCCGGACCGCCCGTGCTGCGCCGGGGTGCCCGGATCGGCAGCGGCGCGCAGGTGCTGCCCGGGGTCGAGATCGGGGCCGAGGCGGTCGTCGGCGCGGGCGCGGTGGTCGTGCACGACGTGGCTCCCGGCGCGATGGTGCGGGGAGTCCCCGCGCGCTGACTGCGGTGCGGCACCATGTGCGCTGTGCTCCCCCGCTTCGAGGTCGTCCACCGGTTGCGGCCGGTGGACCTCCTCGCCCCTCACGCGGTCGCGGTCCGGACCGGCGACGCCGGAGCGGTGGCCATGCCGGCCGTGGCGCCGTACGTCACCGTGACCTCGCCGGCCGCCGACGGCCCCGGACCCGCGCTGCACCTCGGCGGACACCGGCTGGGGATGACGCTCACCAACGGCTCGGTGACGATCACCGTCGACGGCGACGGCGACCGTCGCGAGCTGCGCAGCCGACGCTTCCACCGCGCCGAGGGGCCGAGCGGCACCGCGCTCACCCTGACCGGGACCCACGTCACCGCCTGGACCCTCGAGCAGGCAGGCTGGGTGGCTCGGGCGCGCCACGACCTGCGTGAGGTGCTCGACACCCGCGACGAGGCCGCCCTGGCCGACCTCGTCGTCGAGCTGCCCGCCGGTGGGGGCGCTGCCGGTCGCTTCGGCCAGCTCGGCCTGCGCGACACGAGGTTCGTCACCGCCGAGGACGGGACTCCCCTGCGCGACGGCGACACCGCGTGGCTGACCGCGACGTCCGCCGGTCCGGGTTTCTTCGACACCGCGCACACCAGCGTGTGGTCGCTCGACCTCGGCACGCTCGACGTCAGCCATCGCGCCGACCTGTTCTTCCGACGCCCCGATCGACCCGGGGTCTTCGGCGACCACGCCACCCACCTGGTCCGCACCGATGCGGGCGGCTGGCTGGTCGCCACGAGCACCTGGGGCGACTTCGAGCGGCCGGCGACCCGCGCGGGACGGCGTACGCCGGCGGGGTTGCGCGTCACGCTCGCCGGGTCGGGCGCCGACCTGCTCCACGGCGCCCACGTCCTCGACACCCGCGAGCTGCCCCTGCCCACCGACGGGCTCGCGTCGATCGCCACCTGGGACCCGCACCTGGTGCGCCGCGACGACGGCTGGCTGGTCGGCTTCGTCAGCGCCCGGCGGTTCTTCGACTTCCATCCGGCCCTCGCGGGCGGACCCGCCCTGGACGACCTGCGACTGCTCGATGCGGCCACGGACCGGACCGCGACCGAGGGCACCACCCTGGTCGAGGTCGACGGCCGGACGGTCGTCCTGGCGAGCGACGGCCGCGACTCCCCGCGCCGGCTCCGGGCCCGGTTCCCGGCCTTCGACCTGACGATGGCCGAACGCGGCACGCTGGACGCGCCCTACCCGACCAACCTGCCGTGGCCGACGGTCGCCGCCGTCGACGGGGGCTGGGTGATGGCGACCTTCGACGGTCGCCGGGCGGGCGGGACGCTGCTCGGCTACGGCACCCACGGCGACCTGGTGCTGATGCGGTCACGGTGACGCGGCGGGACTACGCTGGGAGTGACGGCGGTCACCACCCCTCGACCGCTCCGACCAGGTCCGCACACCCCGCGGCCGCACCCATCAGAAAAGGACGCATGAGCATGTCTGGAGCCACCAGTTCGGGAGTCGACGTCTTCGAGCTCGGCAGTGAGCACGAGCAGGTCGTGTTCTGCAACGACCGCGCGAGCGGCCTCAGGGCCATCATCGCCCTCCACTCCACCGCCCTCGGCCCGGGCCTCGGCGGCACCCGCTTCTTCCCCTACGCCAGCACCGACGACGCGATCGCCGACGTGCTCAACCTCTCGCGCGGGATGTCGTACAAGAACGCGCTCGCGGGGCTCGACCTCGGCGGCGGCAAGGCCGTCATCATCGGTGACCCGGCCGAGCTGAAGACCGAGGCGCTCCTGCGCGCCTACGGGCGGTTCGTCCAGTCGCTGAACGGTCGCTACTTCACCGCGTGCGACGTCGGCACCTTCTCGGAGGACATGGACCACATCGCCCGCGAGTGCGACTACGTCACCGGTCGCACGGTCGCGCACGGCGGCGCGGGCGACAGCTCGGTGCTGACGGCGTACGGCACCTTCCAGGGGATGCGCGCCGCGGCCGAGCACGCCTGGGGCGAGCCGACGCTGGCGGGTCGCACCGTCGGCATCGCCGGGGTCGGCAAGGTCGGGCGCCACCTGGTGCGCCACCTGATCGAGGACGGCGCCACCGTCGTCGTGACCGACGTCCACGCCCCGTCGGTCGAGGCGATCCGCGCCCAGTTCCCGCAGGTCCAGGCCGTGGCCTCGACCGAGGAGCTGGTCGCGAGCGAGCTCGACGTCTACGCGCCCTGCGCCATGGGCGGTGCGATCAGCGACGAGGTGCTCGAGGTGCTGCGCGCCACGATCATCTGCGGCGCGGCCAACAACCAGCTCGCCCACCCGGGCATCGAGAAGAAGATCGCGGAGCGCGGGATCCTCTACGCACCCGACTACTGCGTGAACGCCGGCGGCGTGATCCAGGTCGCCGACGAGCTCGAGGGCTTCTCCTTCGAGCGCGCCCAGCAGCGCGCGACGGGCATCTTCGACACCACCCGCCGTGTCCTCGAGCTCGCGAGCTCTGACGGCGTCACGACCGCCGAGGCCGCCGACCGACTCGCCGAGCGTCGCATGCGCGAGGTCGGACGACTGCGCGGCATCCACCTGCGCTGACCGGGCGGTTCCTCGCCCACGACGTCGCTGACCGGGCGGTTCCTCGCGGTGCTACCGCGAGGAACCGCCCGGTCGCTGCGTCCCAGCGCGAGGAACTGCCCGCTCGGCGTCAGGGCGTGCTCGTACGACGGACACCCGGTCACTCGATCACCCGGGTGGTGCGTGCGTCGATCGGTCAGTCAGCGCGACGACGCGGGTCGGCATAGTCCGACCACTCGTCATCGTCGGGTTCGACGTCCGTCGAACGGTGGGTGTCCTCGCCGTGCAGCTCCTTCGCCAACGCGCCGAAGTCCGTCTCGTGAGTCCGGTACTTCAGGTCGCGTGCGACCTTCGTCTGCTTCGCCTTCGCTCGGCCGCGCCCCATAGGGTCGACCCCCTCGCACACTTGGCCGGGGCTGTCGGGAGATTCTCCCGACGCGCCCGGTCTGATCGGTTACATATCGTGGGGGCAACGCTACCTGAGCGGTGGCTGTTCCCGCACACCTTGGTCCCGCATTTCGTGACCGGAACCACGGAAAGTCGTCACCAGCCGGGGTGCTGGCCCTCCAGCAGCACGCGGCCGCCGTCGCGGTCGTCCCTGCGGGCCTCGCCGGCCACCCACGCGCGGATGCCGTGGCCGGCCAGCAGCGCGATGGCCGCGTCGACCGACTCCGGCGCGGTGAGGGACACCATGCCGACGCCGCAGTTGAGGGTGGCCTCGAGGTCGGCCTGGGGCACCTGCCCCACCCGGCGTACGACGTCGAAGACCGGCTGCGGCGTCCAGGTCGAGCGGTCGACGCGCACCGACAGCTCCTCGGGCAGCACGCGCTCGAGGTTGGCGGCCAGGCCGCCGCCGGTCACGTGGGACATGGCGTGGGTCTCGGTGCGCTCGGCGAGGTCGAGGCACGCCTTGGCGTAGATGCGGGTGGGCTCGAGCAGCTCCTCGCCCAGGGTGCGGCCGAACTCCTCGACCTCCCGGTCCACCGTCCACCCGGCGCCGCCGGCGTCCGGGGACCCGAGCAGGACGTGGCGCACGAGGGAGTAGCCGTTGGAGTGCAGACCGCTGGCCTCCATCGCGATGACCACGTCACCGGGGCGCACCCGACCGGGGCCGAGCAGCCTGCTCGCCTCGACCACGCCGGTCGTGGCGCCCGCGACGTCGTAGTCGTCGGGGTCGAGCAGCCCGGGGTGCTCGGCGGTCTCGCCGCCGATGAGGGCGCAGCCGGCGACCACGCAGGCCTCGGCGATGCCCTTGACGATCGCCGCGATCCGCTCGGGGACGACCCGGCCGCAGGCGATGTAGTCGGTCATGAAGAGCGGCTCGGCGCCGCACACGACGAGGTCGTCGACGACCATGCCGACCAGGTCGAAGCCGATCGTGTCGTGCTTGTCCATGAGCTGCGCGATCGCCACCTTGGTGCCGACGCCGTCGGTGGAGGTGGCCAGCAGCGGCCGCTCGTAGCGGGTGAGCGCGGAGGCGTCGAAGAGCCCGGCGAAGCCGCCCAGGCCGCCGATCACCTCGGGCCGGCGGGACTTCTCGACCCACCCCTTCATCAGGTCGATGGCGCGGTCGGCCGCCTCGATCGAGACCCCGGCGGCGGCGTACGCCCCGGATCCGGTGGAGGTGCCCGGGGGCACGTCGGAGGGGGCGGTGGGGGACTCGGTCACGTCTCTCCTCAGGAGCGGCGGGTGCTGGTCAGGGGTTGTTGAGGACCGGCAGCGCCCGGCCCATCGTCGGCGACTGGAGCGTCGCCTCGAGCAGGTGCTTGCCGAGCAGGCTCTCGTCGGGCAGCTCGATGGGGTACTCGCCGGTGAAGCACGCCGTACACAGGCGATCGGCTGCCTGACCGGTGGCCTCGACCATGCCCTCCAGCGAGATGTAGCCGAGGCTGTCGGCGCCGACGCTGGCGGCGATCTCCTCGGGGGTGAGGCCGTTGGCGATGAGCTCGGCGCGCGTGGCGAAGTCGATGCCGTAGAAGCACGGCCACTTCACCGGCGGGCTCGAGATCCGCACGTGGACCTCGAGGGCACCGGCCTCGCGCAGCATCCGGACCTGCGCGCGCTGGGTGTTGCCCCGCACGATCGAGTCGTCGACCACGACGATGCGCTTGCCGCGGATCATGTGCTCGAGAGCGTTGAGCTTCAGCCGGATCCCGAGCTGGCGCAGCGTCTGGCTGGGCTGGATGAAGGTGCGCCCGACGTAGGCGTTCTTGACGAAGCCCTGGCCGAACGGGATGCCGGACTCGGCGGCGTAGCCGGACGCCGCGGGCGTGCCGGACTCCGGCACCGGCATCACCAGGTCGGCCTCGACCGGGAACTCGCGGGCCAGGCGACGGCCCATCTCAACGCGCGCCTCGTGGACGTTGCGGCCACTGATGGTGGCGTCGGGGCGGGCGAGGTAGACGTACTCGAAGACGCAGCCCTTGCGGGCAGGCTCGGCGAAGGTGTGCGAGCGGAGGCCGTTCTCGTCGATGACGATCATCTCGCCGGGCTCGACCTCGCGCACGACGCTGGCGCCGATGGTGGCGAGTGCGGCGTCCTCGCTGGCCACGACCCAGCCGCGGTCGAGGCGACCGAGGACCAGCGGACGGATGCCCTGCGGGTCGCGGGCGGCGTACAGGGTGCCCTCGTTCATCCAGACGAAGCAGAAGGCCCCCCGCAGCAGCGGCAGGACCTCCAGCGCACGCTGCTCGAGCGTCGTGTCGGGGTGGTGCGCCAGGAGCGCGGTGACGAGGCCGGTGTCGTTGGTCGAGGTCTCGACGTCGCGGGCCTGCAACGGCAGCTCGCCGTCCGGGTCGGGGAGGCCGGTGACCATCTCGCGCAGCTCGTGGGTGTTGATCAGGTTGCCGTTGTGGCCCAGCGCGATCGACCCGTCGACGGTGGGTCGGAAGGTGGGCTGCGCGTTCTGCCAGGTGCTCGCGCCGGTGGTGGAGTAGCGCGAGTGGCCGATCGCGAGGTGACCCTTGAGCGAGTCGAGCGTCGACTCGTCGAACACCTGCGAGACCAGGCCCATGTCCTTGTAGACCAGGATCTGGCGCCCGTTGCTGACCGCGATGCCCGCGGACTCCTGCCCCCGGTGCTGCAGCGCGTAGAGACCGAAGTAGGTCAGCTTGGCCACGTCCTCGCCAGGGGCCCAGACGCCGAACACGCCGCAGGCGTCCTGCGGGCCCTGGTCCTGGGGGTCGAGGGCCGTGGTCAGACGGCCGTCGCCGCCCGTCCGCCTGCTCGTCTGGTAGGGCACGGCCACGAGTCTACGGGCTGCTCAGGTGGCGTCTCACATCCTCGACGCACCGGCCCCGATGGCCTCCCGGATGCACGTGCAGGTGCCGCAGCCGATCCGCGGACCGGCTCCTCAGCCGCCGGGCAGGACCGCGAGGACGCGGTGGAGGGCGAGCCTGGCGGCGGCGCGCGTCGACGCCGGGAGGGGTGCCAGGTCGAGCAGCACGTTGCCCCTCGTCCAGGCCGGGTCCGAGGGCAGCGCGCCCTCGGGGCCGGCGTACGCCTCGGTCGAGGCCAGGTCCAGCGCCTGCTCGAGGCCCAGCAGCGGACCGCCGCCGTCCGGCTCCCACGACGCGTCGGGGCGGCACACCATGTCGTGGCGCAGGGACTCGATGAGCGCGGTCACCGTGTGGAACGGCGCGGTGGTCGCCAGGGCGGCGCCCAGGCCGACGAGCCCCATCGGCGCGACGGGCGCGGGGACCCGGAGCCGCGTCAGCCCCACGGCGCGCGAGCAGGCGCGCATCAGCTCGGGGTAGGACACGACGTCGGGACCCCCGACGTCGACGGCGCCGAGCGGGCCGTCCTCGGCCAGGGCGTCGTCCATCGCCCGCAGCACGTCGGAGACGGCGACCGGCTGCACGGAGCTGCGCATCCACAGCGGGACCGGCTGCACCGGGAACAGCGTGGCGATCTGCCGGATGATCTCGAAGGACGTCGACCCGGCGCCGACCACCACGCCCGCGCGGAGCGCGACCGCGTCCGCGCCCGACCCGAGGAGGATCCGCTCGACCTCGAGGCGCGAGGCGATGTGGGCCGACAGCTCGGACTCGGGCACGTCGGGGACGAGGCCGGACAGGTAGACGAGGCGGCGTACGTCGCTCGCGCCGACCGCTGCAGCCACCACCTCGGCGGCCAGCCGGTCGCGGTCGCCGAAGTCGGAGCGGTCGAGGGAGTGCACGAGGTAGACCACGGCGTCGACGTCGCGGACCGCCTCGGCGACGGCCTCGTCGTCGGTCACGTCGCAGCGGATCGCGCGCACGCGCTCGTCCCAGCCGAACCGGTCCGGGTCGGGCACCGACGACGACGCGGCGACGACGTGGTGGCCGCGCTCGAGCAGGTGCGGGACGAGGCGGGAGCCGATGTAGCCGGTCGCGCCCAGGACGAGGACCTTCACGCCTCCCCCAGGTGCTTGAGCAGGTTGCGGGAGAAGACCGCGCCCATGTGCTTGACCACCCCGGCCATCACCCGCTCGACCGCGATCCGGGCCAGGCCCGGGAGCGGGAGCGTGGCGGCGATCTCGAGGTCGATGCTCACCTCGGTGCCGCCGTCACCGTGGTCGGCGAGGTCGTAGGTGCCGGTCACCGCGGTCATCTCGTCGGGCTGCTCGGCGTCGTGGGTGAAGACGATCCGCTCCTCGGGGTGCAGCTCCATGACCTCGGTGAACTTCGGGGCCACGGAGATCCCGAGCACCGGGATGGTGCCCATCCGCCAGGTCCACCGGTCGCCGTCGGCCTCGATGGAGGTGACGTACGGCGTCAGGCGGGCGATGAGGTCGGGGTCGGTGAGTGCCGTCCACACCTCGCTGCGCGAGGACTGGAGGACCGCCGACGAGCGGTCGCGGGCACGGAAGGTCGCCATGGCGTCACGCTACCGACGCCCACCCAGCGCCCTGCCTCCTCCGGGGTGGGCGGTGGGTGAGGCAGGTTCCGCAGCCGCAGGACCTGCCTCACCCACCGACGCTCAGTGCGCGAGCTCTCCGAGGTTGCGCAGGAGCAGCGCCTCGGCCTTGACGACCTTCTCGAACTCCGCGAGGTGCAGGCCCTCGTTGGCGCCGTGGGCGCGGGTGTCGGGGTCCTCCACCCCCGTGACCAGCACGCTGGCCTGCGGGAAGGCCTCGAGGAACTCGGCGATGAAGGGGATCGAGCCGCCGACGCCCATGTCGACCGGCGCGGTGCCGTCCCACGCCTCGGCGAACGCGGCACGCGCGGCGTCGTACGCCGGACCGCTGGCGTCGATCTGCGTGGCCTCGCCGGTGTCGACGACGGTCGTGGTGAGGGTGGCGCCCCAGGGCGTGTGCTTCTCGAGGTGGGCCTGGAGGCACTGCACGGCGTTGGCCGTGGTGTCACCGGGCGCGATGCGCATGCTGATGCGGCAGCGCGCGGCCGGGACGAGCGTGTTGGACGCGCCCTCGACCTTGGGGGCGTCGAGGCCGGTGATGCTGATGGACGGCTTGGTCCACAGCCGCTCCACGACCGAGCCGGAGCCGATCCACTCGATGCCCTCCGCTGCACCGGACTCCGCCCGCAGACGGGCCTCGGGGTAGTCGACGTCGGCCGCGGGGCCGGAGTGCAGGCCTTCGACCGCGACGTCGCCGGCGTCGTCGTTGAGGCTGGCGATGACCCGGCTCAGCGTCATGATCGAGTCGGGGACCAGGCCGCCCCACATGCCGCTGTGCACGGCGTGGGTCAGCGTGCGGACCTCGACGTCCATGCGCACCAGCCCGCGCAGGCTGGTCGTGAGGGCGGGCTCGCCGATGTCCCAGTTGCCCGAGTCGGCGATGACGATCACGTCGGCCTCGAGGCGGTCCTTGTAGGTCTCGAGCAGCTCGACGAGCGTGTCGGAGCCGACCTCCTCCTCGCCCTCGATGAACATCACCAGGTTCACCGGGAGGTCGTCGCCGAAGATCCGGACCGCGCCGAGGTGGGCGGCGATGCCGGCCTTGTCGTCGGCCGCGCCGCGAGCATAGAGACGGAGGTCGCCGCGCCCGTCCTCGCGCGCAGTGGGCTCCCACGGCGGTGAGTCCCAGTCGGCGTGGTCGTTCTCGGGCTGCACGTCGTGGTGGGCGTATAGCAGCACGGTCGGCGCACCCTCGGGACCGGTCTTCTTCGCGATCACGGCCGGCGGGGCTCCGTCGTACGCACGGACGATCTCGGTCTCGAAGCCCTCGGCGGCGAACAGGTCGCGGGTCGCCTCGGCGCTGCGCTCGACCTCGCCGGCGCGGGCCGGGTCGGCGGAGACCGACTCGATGCGGACCAGGTCGTCGAGGTCGCGGCGGATGCCGGGCATGACCTCGGCGAGGCGAGCGGTGATGTCGACAGTCATGCGCGCAACCCTAGGGCTCGCTCGTCCGGACCCGCTCGCCACCCGCTCGGCGCCCGTCCTCCTGCCCCGGCCGCGCGCGTCAGACAGCTGCCAGCGCCGTGTGTACGGCCTCGGCCACGCAGGCGGCCCCGCGGGCTCCCATCGTGATCGTGTAGTGATTGACGTCCTCGACCTCGCGCGAGCTGATCAGCCGCACACCGGCCAGCATCTGCGCGAGCCGGCCGCTCTCGTAGAGCCCCGGCGCCTCGTCGAGCAGGCCACGCGGTGCGGTCAGCAGCAGTGCGGGGTGTCGCAGGCGGGCCAGGGCGCCGGTGAGCGCCGTCCCGGAGACGAGGTCCGCGGTGTCGGCGGCCATCGCGTCGTGGCTCGTGGCCGGCCTGAGGTCGGGCTGCGCGCCCACGAGGTCGTAGGAGAGGTAGTCCTCGAGCTCCGGCGACCAGTCGTCGGCGAAGGCGGGGTGGCGACGCCAGAAGTCGTGGTAGTCCTCGGTCGAGGCGAAGCGCATCGCGAGCCGCTCGGCGGTGGGTCCGAGGACGAGGGCGATGACCTCCTCGGTGCCGAGCCCTGCCGGCACGGCCAGCGGCAGACCACCGTCGACCAGGACGAGCTGGTCCACCCGGTCGGGATGGCGGTCGGCGAGCACGACGCCCACGAACGCACCCATCGAGTGGCCCACGACGAGCGTGCGGTCGACGCCCAGGTGGTCCAGGACCGCGACCATGTCGTCGGCGTGCCCGGCCATCCCGGGCGGATGCCCGGCGGGCGTGCCGGGGTGGCTGCGGCCCCGACCGCGCAGGTCGGGGGCGATGAGCCGAACGCCCGGCAGGAGCTCGGCCAGCCACTGCCAGGAGCGATGGGATGCGGTGATGCCGTGGACGAGGAGCGCGGACGGTGCGTCGGGCGCGTCGGCCTCCCACACCCCGACGCGGAGCACTCCGCCGCGCACGGGAACGTCGAGTGCGTGATGACGCTCGTTCATCGCGAGGTCCACCCTCCGTCCATCGTGTACGACGCGCCGGTGACCATGCCGGCGTCGTCGGAGCACAGCCACGCCACGAGCGAGGCCACCTCGTGCGCCTCGACGAGCCGCTTCACCGCGCTCTCGGTGAGCATCACCTGCTCGAGCACCTCTGCCTCGGCGATCCCGTGCAGCCTCGCCTGGTCGGCGACCTGCTTCTCGACGAGCGGCGTGCGGACGTAGCCGGGGTTCACGCAGTTGCTGGTCACGCCGTGGGGCCCGCCCTCGAGGCCGGTCACCTTCGAGAGACCCTCCAGCCCGTGCTTGGCGGAGACGTAGGCCGCCTTGAAGGCGCTGGCGCGCAATCCGTGCACGCTGGAGACGTTGACGACCCGACCCCAGCCGCGGGCGTACATCGACGGCAGCACGGCACGCACGAGCAGGAAGGGCGCCTCGAGCATCACCTGGTGGATCAGGCGGAAGTCGTCGGCGACGAACTCGTGGATGGGCGCGACCCGTTGGATGCCGGCGTTGTTGACGAGGATGTCGGCGTCCAGGGTGAGGTCGTCGAGCGCGCGGGTGTCGGAGAAGTCGACCACCCAGGCCTCGCCGTCGATCTCGGCCGCCACGGCCTCGGCCGCCTCCGCGTCCCGGTCGGCGACGACGACCCGGGCTCCGAGCTCGGCCAGGCGGCTCGCTGTGGCGCGACCGATGCCGCTCGCACCTCCGGTGACGACGGCTCGCCTCCCGGCCAGGGTCTGAGCAGTCACGACGGGTCCTCCGGTGTCGGCGCGCCAGTCGGACGCGGGGCGAGCGCGGTCTCGATGAACCGCATCATGTGGTCCAGCACGTGCGGATCGATCTGTTCGGGGCGTCGACCGTGGGCGTCGCGCTCCCAGAGGATGTACCGGGCCCCCACCAGCTCACCGATGCCCATCAGCGCCCAGGCCGCGACCTCCGGGTCGATGTCGGAGACCTCGCCCGCCACCTGTGCTCTGCGCAGTCCCTCCACGTAGCCCGCGACGATGCGCGAGTAGTGCAGGTGCAACGCCTCGGGCGAGACCAGCTCGGCCTCGCGCACCACGCGGTAGAGCGCAGGGTGCTCGGCGGTGAACCTGAAGAAGCCGGCGAACCCGGCCCGCTCCGCCTCGAGCCTCGACGACGCGCCCTCCATGGCCTCGGCCATGGAGCGGCGTACGCGGCGGTTGAGGTCGATCACCAACGCCTCGAAGATCGTCTGCTTGCTGTCGAAGTAGAGGTAGAACGTGCCGAGTCCGATGCCGGCACGCTCGGTGATCTTGACGATCGACGCCTCGTGGTAGCCGAGCTCGGCGAAGACCTCCTCGGCGGCCTCGAGCAGCTTGCGCTGCGTGGCCTGTCCCCGCTTGGTGCGACTCGGCGCGTGGGGGGACATCGGGTCGGCACGTCGCTCGAGCTCACTGAAGTCAGACGTGGTCATGGGGCCTCCTGCGTGACGTGGCGGAGTGATCGACGGTGGCGAGGAGGTCGATCCGCGCGATCTTGCCGATACCGGTGCGCGGCAGCTCACCGAGCACGTGGACCCGGCGCGGCAGCTTGAAGCTCGCGAGGTGCTCGCGAGCATGCTCGAGCACCTCCTCGCCCGTGAGCCCGACTCCCGGGACCGACTCCACGAAGGCGATCCCGACCTGCCCCCAGACCTCGTCGGGCACGGCGACCACCGCCGCGTCGACGACCATGGGGTGTCGCGCCAGCACCGCCTCGACCTCGGCCGGCGCGACGTTCTCGCCCCCGGAGATGTAGATGTGCTTGAGCCGGTCGACGATGCGGTAGCAACCGTCCTCGTCACGCTCGGCGAGATCTCCCGTGCGCAGCCAGTCGCCGGTGAACGCCGCCGCCGTGCGGTCGGGGTCGTGGAGGTAGCCGGAGAAGACACCCGGTCCGCGGACCTGGAGCTCACCCCTCCCAGCGCCCTCCACCACGGCGCCCACGGAGGTCGTCGTCATCAGCCGCACCTCGACGTAGGGGTAGGGCCAGCCGACCGCGCCGGCGTGGCCGGCGGAACGACTCGGGGGCAGGAACAGCACGTTGGGCGATGCCTCGGTGAGCCCGTAGCCGTGGGCGATCTCCACCCCACGCGTCGCCCACGTCTCACGCAGAGCCTGCGGCAGCGAGTCACCGCCGACCACGACCTGCCGCAGGGTGCTCAGGTCGGCTCCGCCGAAGCCGGGATCGCGAGCCAGCAGGTGCAGCATGGTCGGCACGCTCATCGTCGTGCTGACCCGACGGTCGGCGATCAGCCGCAGCACCCGCGACGGCTCGAACGCGCGCTCGAGCACCACGGTCGCACCGTGCCACCACGCCGCGAGCGGCTGGCAGTTCCACGCGGCCACGTGGAACTGGGGCAGGGTCGCGAGCACGACGTCGTTCTCCGACAGACCCGCCGCCTGGGCCATGGCCAGGCTGTTCCAGAAGCAGTTGGCGTGGCTGAGGACGACGCCCTTGGGCATGGCCTCGCTCCCCGACGTGAAGATCACCAGCACCGGGTCGTCGTCGACGACGTCGCGCTGGGTCGGCCAGTCCTCGCCCGCCTCGACGATGCGGGTCGGGACGGTCGCCTCGACACCCGTGCTGCCGGGAGTGACGAGCGGAGCCCTCACCTCCACAGCTTCCAGCGACTCCCGGGCCAGGCGAGACAGCTCGTCCTCGGCGACCACGAGGGCGGGTCGCGTCGTCCGCAGCAGTGGTCCGAGCTCGGACGCGGTGAGGCGCCACGACAACGGGACCATCGCCAGACCGGACTTGGCGCAGGCGAAGAAGAGCACGACGTGGTCGGCGGAGTTGCCCGACAGCGTGGCGATGCGGTCACCGACGCCGTAGCCGGCCCGCACGAACGACTGTGCCAGCGCGTCACTGCGTCGCTCGAGCTCGGCGTAGGTGACGCTCACGCCGCGGTCGTCGATCGCGACCTTGCCGGGATGGCGCCGGGCACTGTCGACGAGCCAGCGGCCCAGGGTGTGTGAGTCGGTCACGGACGGGCCTCCTCGAGCTCCCGCTCGGAGTCGGCGGTCTCGAGCACCGTGGTGCCGCTGCGCGAACCACCGCGACCGGTCAGCTTCGCCGCCGTCCCGGCGATGCCTCCGGGGACGAAGAGGACGACGAGGACGAAGAGCGCGCCCAAAATGAACATCGGCTCCGAGAGCGGGACGTGCAGCACCGCCGGCAGGGACTCGACCGCGTCGGAGCCGGCCAGCAGGGTGAGCCGTTGGTTGAGCAGGGTGTAGAGCACGCCACCCACGATCGCGCCCCACCGCGATCCGACACCGCCCAGGACGACCATCACGAGCACGGTGATGGTGAGGTCGGCACCGACGGAGCGGGGGACCGTGCCGGACTGGAGCAGCAGGTACATCACGCCGGACAACGAGGCGATGAGACCGCCGACGACGAAGACGACGAGCTTGGCGGTGTAGGGCTGCAACCCCAGTGCCCGCACCCGGAGCTCGTTCTCCCGGGCTGCGGCGGCGACGTGTCCGACGCGGGAGCGATCCATCCACAGCACGACGAGGTAGGCCACGACCACCACGGCGAGCGCCGCCCAGTAGAGGTTGCGCGTGTGGACCACGCCGACCAGCGCGTCAGGAACGTGCTCGGTGGCGAGGGACAGGCCCTCTTCGCCTCCGGTGAGCCCGCCGGGGTTGCGACGCACGAGCACGGATCCCGCCTGGGCGAAGGCCAGGGTGACCATCGCGAACGGGATGCCGGTGACCCGCAGGCTGACCGCACCCGTGACCACCGCGATCACCCCCGCTGCGAGCAGCGTCAGCCCGAACGCCGGCCAGAGCGACAGGTCGGTGCGCTCGAGCAGGATGCCCAACCCGTAGGCGCCGCAGCCGAAGTAGAGCGCGTGGCCGAAGGAGAGCAGCCCACCGGTGCCGAGCAGCAGGTTGTAGGACAGCGCGAGCGAGGCGTAGACCATGCAGAGGGCGAGCAGCTGCAGCGCACCCGGCGTGTAGGTCGGGCCGGGCAGGATGCCCGGCAGGCTGACGGACAGGAGCGGCAGGACCGCGAGCAGCACGACGAACGCAGCGCCGGCTCCCGCGGGGACGATCTTCGAGATGCGCATCAGGCTGCCTTCCCCATCAGTCCGGAGGGCCGCACGAGCAGGACCCCTGCCAGGGCGAGCACGATGACGAAGTCGCCGGTGCCGCCCGCGTAGTAGTTGGCGAACTGCTGGAGCAGGGCGACCAGCACGGACGCGACCGCCGCACCGGTGAGGGACCCGAGCCCGCCGATGACGGTGACGATGAAGGCGAAGATCAGCAGGCTGCCGCCCAGGCTCGGCGAGACGTAGCCGAAGTAGTGGGCCGCCAGGACCCCTCCGAGGCCGGCGGCGGCGCCACCGATCGCGAAGACCAGGGTGAAGGAGCGGCGTACATCGATCCCCAGCGCGGTCACCATCGCACGGTTCTCGACGCCGGCGCGGATGATCATGCCGTAGCGGGTCCGGCGCAGGAACACCACGATGGCGAGGAGGACCAGGGCGGCGACCCCGATGATCACGAACCTGTCGTTGGGGACCCGCGCGCCGAGGATGCCGGTCGTCTCGTCCAGCCAGGCCGGACCTCGGATGAAGGTCGGGTCGGTTCCCCAGATGCCCTCGAACAGCGCCACGCTCGCCAGCGACAGGCCTACCGTGACCAGCACCTGCTCGATGTGGCGCTCGTAGAGCGGTCGGATCAGGAGCAGCTCGGTCAGCGTCGCGACCCCTGCACCGACGAGCGCGCCCACCAGGATCGAGGCGATGAAGCCGGGCCAGCTGGTGGCGTCCAGCCGCAGCGCGGCGGCGTAGCCCAGCAAGGCGCCGAGGGTGAGGAACGCCCCGTGCGCGAAGTTCAGCACGTGCATGAGGCCGTAGATCAGGGACAGACCCGATGCCACGAGGAAGTAGAGGGCCCCGAGCCCGAGGCCGGTGGCGAGGAGCAGGACGATCGTGCTCACGGGCGCACCTCGCCGCTCTCGGCGTGGACGCCGAGCAACCGTTGGGTCAGGAGCTCGTCGGAGAGGAGGTCGCTCGCGGACCCGGTGTGGACCACCCGGCCGCCCGCGATGACGACAGCGTCGCCGGCCAGTCGTCGTACGACGTCGAGGTTCTGCTCCACCAGCAGGATCGGCACCGTCGCCGACGCCAGCCGCAACGCTTCGATGACCTGCTCGACGATGAGGGGCGCAAGCCCCTTCGTCGGCTCGTCGACCAGGAGCAGCAGGTTGTCGTTCAGGAGGACACGGGCGAGCGCGACCATCTGCTGCTGGCCGCCGGAGAGGGTGCCCGCCATCTGGTCGCGACGCTGGACCAGGTCGGGGAAGAGCCGGTCCACCATCTCGCGCCGCTCCCGGGTCGCACTGCCCTGCCGCTCGGCGAGGGCGAGGTTCTCGCTCACCGTCAGCCGGGCGAAGACCTCGCGGTCCTCGGGCACGTAGCCGATACCGCGCTGGACCACCTTGTGGGTGGGCAGGGCATCGATGCGCTCGCCGGCGAGGGTGACCTCGCCGGTGCGCTGGTAGAGACCGAGCACGCCCTTGAGCGTGGAGGTCTTGCCGACACCGTTGCGCCCGAGGACCGCGGTGATGCCGGTGGCCGGCACCGTGAACGACACGTCCTCGACGACCTGCTGCCCCGCGACCGAGACCGCGAGGTGGTCCACCACCAGGACCTGGCCGCTCATGCGCCGGTCCCGAGGTAGGCGCTCTGCACGGTGGGGTTGTTCATGACGGCCTCTGGGGTGTCGAAGGCGATGATGGTGCCGAAGTACATGACGGCGACCCGGTCGACGAGACCGAGCAGCACCTCCATGTGGTGCTCGACCATCAGGAGGGTCGATCCCTGGGAGCGGTGCATCTCGCGGATCGTCTCCGAGAGCGCACCCACGTCGCCCGAGCCCACGCCGGCCATCGGCTCGTCGAGGAGCACGACGTCCGCGTCGGTGGCGCGCAGCACGGCGATCTCGAGCTTCCGCTTGTCGCCGTGGGACAAGCTGCCGGACGGCAGCTCCATCTTGTCGGCGAGCCCGACCTCCACCAGGTGCTCCTCGGCCGCACGGGTGGCGGCGTCGTCCGGACGCGGGAACCGCCACGGGGACAGGCTGCCTCCGAGGGCTACCTGCGCGGCCATCCGGACGTTCTCACGGACCGTGAGCTGAGGGAACAGGCTGGAGGTCTGGAACGTCCGTCCCAGCCCCGCCCGCGCTCGGCGGTGCACCGACAGGTCGGTGACGTCCCGGCCGTCGATGAGCACCGTGCCGGACGTCGGCCTCGTGATGCCGGAGACGATGTTGAACAGCGTCGTCTTCCCGGCACCGTTGGGACCGATCACGCCGACGAAGGACCCCTTCTCGACCTCGAGGTCGACCCCCTCGAGGATCGTGGCGCCCCCGATCGTGAGACCGAGGTCCTTCACCTGCAGTGCGGGCGTTGCTGGGGCGGGCACGACGCGCTCAGCCCGCCTCGGGCGGGGCGACCTGGTCGGCGGCCACCGTCTCGACGAGCTCGGGGGTGAACGAGTCGCCGTCGGCGACCAGGCGCGCCTGGTACATCTCCTGCAGCAGGGCGTGGTCACCCTCGCGGACGGTCACCTCGCCCTTGGGCGCGGCGAAGGTGTAGCCCTCGAGCGCCTCGACCATCGCCTCGACGTCACCGTCGCCCTCCTCGATCGCTCGCACGATCATCTGGGCGGCGGTGAAGCCGTCCGGGGTGAAGAGGTCGACGGTGCCGCCGGCGCCTTCGACCGCCTCGACCATCGCGGCGTTGACGTCGTTGTCGGGAGCGGTGCCGAAGTAGTGGCTGAGGAAGCTGATCCGCTCCGCCACCGGGCCGTAGGCGCCGTACGTCGCGACGTCACCGAGCCCGGTCACGACCGGGGCGACATCGAAGACGCCCTGCTGCTCGAGCGACTGCCACATCGACCCCGTGGTCTCACCGGCCCAGGCCACGAACACCAGGTCGGGGTCGGCGTCCTTGAGCTGCTGGGAGAACGACGTGAACTCCTTGATGTCCTCACCCACGAGCAGCGGCTCGACGGTGGCACCCTCGGCGCCGAGGAGCGCCTCGACCGCTGCGGAGTTGCCCTGCCCGAAGGCGTTGTCCTGGGCATAGACCACGACCTTCTGCCCGTCGATGTCCTCGAGGAACGTCCCGGCGGTGGCGACGTCCTGCATGCTCTGGCGTCCGGAGCGGAAGGTGTAGGCGTTGAGGCCGGTGATCGCGTCGGCGGCCGCTGCACCGGAGATGTAGAGGACCTTGTTCTGCGCGGCCTGCTCGGCGAGGCTCAGCGAGATGCCCGAGGACACGGTGCCGGTCAGGATCTTGACGCCGTCGCCGACGTACTCCTTGGCCAGCTGCACGGCCTTGTCCGGATCGCCGGTGTCGTCGCCGTTGCGGATCTCGATCGTGACGCCGGCGACCTCGCCCGTGCCGTCGGTCGCGTAGTCCAGTCCCGCCTCGAACCCGCTCAGGAACTGCGTGCCGTACGCCGCGAGCGGGCCGGTCTCGGACGTGATGACCCCGACCTCGATCGAGCCGCCGCCCGCCCCTGCCTCGCCTCCGTCGTCGCTGGCGCTGGGCGCGCACGCCGTCAGGGTCAGTACGGCGGCAGTGGCCGCCGCGGCCGAGGCGAGAACGTGGTGTGTGGTGAGCCGCATGACTCCCCTACCTTTCCGTTGATGGCCCCAGCACAAACCTGAGACCTGATTCAGGTAACGGAAACTAGGCTGCGCGACCGCTCTCTGTCAAGCGCCCCACTCGCCGCTGCGCCTCTCGAGCATCAGCTGGCGCTCGGCGTCGGCGAAGCCGAGGCGGCGGTAGATCCCGACGGCCTCGCCGTCGGTGTCCGCGACGATCACCAGGGTGCGTACGCCGAGCCGGTCGAGGGCGTCCTGGCCGGCGGCGTGGACGACGGCTGCGGCAAGACCCTGGCGACGGTGGTCGGGGTGTGTCTCGACGCTCTGGAACCGGGCGACGCCGTCCTCGGTGACGAAGGCGCCGGCGGTGGAGACGAGCGTGCCGTCGACGAAGGCGCCGAAGCGCTGCCCGCGACCGGCGTCGACGAGGCGGCGCTCCTGGACGTTCTTCTGCCGCGCGAAGGTCATGAAGGCCTCCTCGGGCGTCTGCGGGTAGAGCTGCTGGCTCAGTCGGGCGCGCGCCTCCCAGTCGTCGTCTCCGTCGAGGGCGCGGACCTCGGCAGCGACCTCGCGGGGCGCCACCAGGGCGGACGCGGTCAGCACGGTGGCGTCGTCGACGGTCATGCCGGCGGCCTCGAAGGCTGCCCGGGCGTCGTCGGAGAGGTCGGCGGTGTCGATGCCGATGCTGACGTGGTCGGCCAGCGGGAACTCGGTGTGGAAGGCGCCGACGACCTCGCGCTCGCCGCCCGGGACGGGCGGCTGCGCCAGCAGGATGAAGTTGCCCCAGAAGTAGGACGGGTTGTCGGGCGAGCGGACGACGAGGTGCGTGCCGCGGTCCTCGACGATGCTGCCGGAGGCGGTCAGCAGGGCGAGGTCGGTGCGGAATCCCAGGGAGCTCACGTGCATGGTGCGGAGGCTAGTGGCTCACCACGTTGACCAGCGCAACACCAGCGACCATCCGCTCGAGCTGGACGCGGACGAGGGCCGCGATGCGCGGCAGCATCGCGGTCGTGCCTCCCGCGACGTGCGGGGTGATGAGCACCTCGTGCGCGGACCACAGCGGGTGCCCGTCGGGCAGTGGCTCGGGGTCGGTGACGTCGAGCGCGAAGCGCAGCCGTCCGGCGTGGCGCAGCACCGCCCCGGTGTCGAGCACGGGGCCGCGGGCGACGTTGACGACCAGGGCGCCGTCCGGGAGCAGCGAGAGCGCGTCGTCGTCGAGGAGCCCGCGCGTCGCGTCGCTCAGGGGGACGAGCACGACCACCACGTCCTGCTCCGGCAGGAGCTCGGGCAGGTCGTCGATCCCGCGCACCCGGCCGACCAGGTCGTCGTCGCGCCCGCGTGAGGCGACGGCAGTGATCGAGGTCCGCATCGGCAGCAGTCGCTCGGCCAGCGCACGCCCGATCGAGCCGTAGCCGAGGACGAGCACGTGCGCGTCGGCCAGCGAACGGCGTCCGGGCATGGGCTGCCAGTGGCCGTGACTGCGCACCGCCTCCGGGATGCCGCGCAGGCTGGCCAGCACGAGGCCGACCGCGTGCTCGGCAGTGGCGTCGTCGTGCACGCCGGTGGCGTTGCACAGGGTGATGCCGTCCGGCAGCCGCTCCGCCACGCCGTCGTACCCCGCGCTCTGGAGCTGCACCACGCGCAGGCCGCGCAGCTCGTGGCCCCGGTCGATCACGTCGGCGCGGGTGGCGTAGTGCGGCACCCAGAGCTCGACCTCGCCCTCGGGTGGCGGGCCGTCGCCGTTCCAGACGACGACCTCGGCACCGTCGACCGGACCGATCGCGTCGGCGAGCTCCTCGGTCGCGACGGCGGCCCTCACGGTGCCCCCAGCGGGAGGTAGGCCGTCAGGTCGGTGCGCTCCCCGCTCGCGCGGACGGTGCCGGCACCGACGGCCTCGTGCCACGTCGTACGCCCGGTGGCGAGAGCCAGCCAGGTGTCGGCGTCGGTCTCGATGACTGCCGGCGGCGTGCCGCGGGTGTGCCGGACCCCCTCGATGACCTGTACGGCAGCGAAGGGAGGCACGCGGACCTCGACCGAGCGGCCGGGCGCGCGCTGCTCGAGGACGGCGAGGTAGTGCTTGACCAGCGCCTTGGTGTCGCCCTGCTCGTGGGCGTGCGCGAGGTCGGAGCGAGTGAGCTTCCGGAGGCGGGCGGGCACGGGGCGAGGCTAGCCCCCGGGGGGGCACGGCCGGCTCAGGCGATGGAGTCGAGGATCGCCAGCGTCGCGGTCCAGGCCTGGCTCTCGGGGTCGATGACGACGAAGTGGTCGCCCTCCACGCGGACGATCTCGGCCTGCGCGCCGGCGGCCCGGGCGTCCACGACGTAGCCCTCGGACTGACCCAGCGGGACGATCGCGTCGTCGATGCCGTGCACGCACCACACCGGCACGTCGAGCGGGACCTGCTGCTGGGGGTCCCACGGGGCGTCGTCGGGGCCGGGTTCGTGGCCGAGCAGCGCTGCCGCGGCACCGCCACCCAGACCCATCCGCTCCGACATGACGAGGTCGAGGACTCCGGCCTGGGAGATGGCGTGGGTGACCGCGACGCGAGGCGCCTCGCGGCCCGCCGCCCAGACCGCGAGGTGCCCGCCGGCGGAGTGGCCGAGAGCCACGACGGTCAAGGTGTCCAGGCCCTCCACGTCGGCAAGGGCGTCGATGGCGGCCGCGACGTCGTCGAAGGTCTGCGGGGTGCCGCCGCCGTTGCCGACGCGGCGGTACTCGATGTTCCAGGCGGTCCAGCCCTCGGCCGCGAGCGAGCGGGCCAGCGGCTGGCCCAGCGTGAGGTCGTACGCCGACTTCCAGAACCCGCCGTGGATCACCACGACCACTCCGCGCGAGTCACCGTCGGGGCGGTGGAGCTCGACGACCTGCGACGGGTCGCCGCCGTAGGCGATCAGCTCGGCGCCCTCCGGCGCGGCAGTCGGACCGGAGGCTGCGTCGGACACGGAGAACTCCTCGGAGCAGGCGCTCAGCAGCGCGGACGGAACCAGCCCGAGTGCGGGCAGGGCGAGCAGCGTACGACGGCGCATGGGAGGGGTTCGGAGCCGAGAGGCGCGCGGCTGGGTCGTCGCGGCAGTCGGGCTCGTGGTCGGCGTACGGGCGGTGCGGCGCTCGGGCTGAGCGCGAGCTTCCAGTGCCGAACTGGAGCCTCCACCCCGAAACTTCGGGGTGGAGGCTCCAGTTTCCCCGGGTACCCGGGGAACGCGACGAGGGGGAACGAGTCAGGAGCCGAGCACCGCCGGCAGGGTCGCCTGCCAGGCGGCCTTCACCTCGGCGACCGGGACGTCGAGGACGCCCTCGACGGAGATCGTGTCGCCGCCGGTGCGGCCGAGAGGAGCCAGGGGTACGCCGTGGCGCTCGGCGAGGACGGTCAACGCGTCGGCCTGCTCGTCGGTCACGGTCACCAGCACGCGGGCGGTCGACTCGGAGAAGAGCGCGACGAACGGGTCGTCGCAGACACCGTCCAGCGACACCGAGACGCCGATCCCCCGACCGAAGGTCGACTCTGCCAGCGCCTGCGCCAGGCCGCCGTCGGAGACGTCGTGGGCGCTGGTGAGCACGCCGTCGCGCGAGGCGTCCTGCAGCAGCGAGGCGAGCGCCTGCTCGGCGGCGAGGTCGAGCAGGGGCGGGAGCCCGCCGAGGTGGCCGTGCACCACGTGGGCCCACTCCGAGCCGGAGAGCTCCTCGCGGGTCTCGCCGAGGAGGAGCACCTGCTCGCCCGCGGCAGCGAAGCCGGTCGGCGTACGACGCGTGACGTCCTCGATGACACCGAGCACCGCGACCACCGGGGTCGGGAGGATCGCGGTCTCGCCGGTCTGGTTGTAGAGGCTGACGTTGCCGCCCGTGACCGGGATGCCGAGCTCGAGGCAGGCGTCCTTGAGGCCGCGGCAGGCCTCGGCGAACTGCCACATCACGTCGGGGTCCTCGGGCGAGCCGAAGTTCAGGCAGTCCGACACCGCGAGGGGGCGCGCGCCGCCGGTGGCGACGTTGCGGAAGGACTCGGCCAGCGCGAGCTGGGCACCGGTGTAGGGGTCGAGCTTGGCGAAGCGGCCGTTGCAGTCGGTGGAGACCGAGACACCGAGGTTGGTCCCGGCGTCGACACGGACCATGCCGGAGTCGGCCGGCTGCGCGAGCACGGTGTTGCCCTGGACGTAGCGGTCGTACTGGTCGGTGATCCAGGACTTGTCGGCGAGGTTCGGCGAGGCCACGAGCCGGAGCAGCGTGGACCGCAGCTCCTCGCCGGAGGTGGGCCGCGGCAGCGCCTCGGCGCCGTCGGCCTGGAGCGCGTCCTGCCAGTCGGGGCGGGCGAAGGGGCGCTGGTAGGTCGGGCCGTCGTGCGCCACCGACCGCGGGGGTACGTCGACCACGCGCTCGCCGTGCCAGTCGATGTGGAGCCGGCCGGTGTCGGTGACCTCACCGACCACGACGGCCTCGACGTCCCACTTCTCGCAGATCGTCATGAAGGCCTCGACGTCGCCGGGTTCGACGACCGCCATCATCCGCTCCTGCGACTCGCTCATGAGGATCTCCTCGGGGGCCAGCGTGGAGTCGCGCAGCGGCACCCGGTCGAGCTCGACGTGCATGCCGCCGTCACCGGCCGAGGCCAGCTCGGAGGTGGCGCAGGACAGCCCGGCGCCGCCGAGGTCCTGGATGCCGGCGATGACGCCGGCGGCGAAGAGCTCGAGGGTGCACTCGATGAGGAGCTTCTCCATGAAGGGGTCGCCGACCTGGACGCTCGGGCGCTTGGCCGGACCGCCCTCGTCGAAGGTCTCGCTCGCCAGCACCGAGACGCCGCCGATGCCGTCGCCGCCGGTGCGGGCGCCGTAGAGCACGACCTGGTTGCCGGTGCCGGTGGCGTTGGCGAGGTGGAGGTCCTCGTGGCGGAGCACGCCCACGCAGAGCGCGTTGACGAGCGGGTTGCCTGCATAGGTCTCGTCGAAGACCGCCTCGCCGCCGATGTTGGGCAGGCCCAGGCAGTTGCCGTAGCCGCCGACGCCGGCCACGATCCCGGGCAGCACGCGGGCGGTGTCGGGGGCGTCGAGGGGACCGAAGCGCAGCGGGTCCATCACCGCGACCGGGCGCGCGCCCATCGCGAGGATGTCGCGGACGATGCCGCCAACGCCGGTGGCCGCGCCCTGGTAGGGCTCGACGAAGGACGGGTGGTTGTGGCTCTCGACCTTGAACGTCACGGCGTAGCCCTGGCCGATGTCGAGCACGCCTGCGTTCTCGCCGATGCCGGCGAGCATCTTCCCCACGGGCGTCGTCTGCGGGATCTCGCCGAACTGCTTGAGGTGCACCTTGGTCGACTTGTAGGAGCAGTGCTCGCTCCACATGACGCTGTACATCGCAAGCTCCGAGCTCGTCGGCCGGCGCCCGAGGATCTCGCGGATCCGGGCGTACTCGTCGGCCTTCAGGCCGAGCTCGGCCCACGGCTGGTCCCGCTCGGCGTCGGCCGCGGCGATGGCGACCGTGTCGAGGGTGCCCGAGGCGCCAGAGGTGGTGGATGCGGACCGGTGGACGCTCGTCTCGGGCACGGCCCCCAATCTACCGCCGCGGCTCCCCGGGCTCCTCGCCGGGCGCATGGTGGACGACCGTGATCGCGGCGGGACGCTCCGCGTCCTCCTCGTCGCAGACGTCGAGGTCGTCGTCGAGGGGCGCCTCCCCCGCGGCGCCCGGGCCGCGCTCGGACTCCTGCTCCGCCTCGCGCTGTGCCTTCCGGGCGGCCCGCTCGGCGCGCTTCTCCTCGAGCAGCGTGCGCTTGGCCTCCTTCTCCGCGTCCTTCGGCGCGGCCCCCAGGGCGTCGCGGTCGGCCTTGTCCCCCACTCGGGGCACGGCCCCGACGCCCCGGGCCGGGCCGGCGCTCGCTGCGGTGGAGGCTGATCCGCGCGCGGCACCGTCGTCGGCCCCCTCCGGGCGGGGCGTCGCCAGTCGACGCGAGCCGGCCCGACCGCCCGCGACCTGCCGCGACGCGCTGCCTGCCCGGGCTCCCATCGCCCCTGCCGCCATCCCGCCGATCATCGGCGAGCCGCTGCTCGCCGCGCGCTTGCCCGCCCCGCGGCGACCCAGGAGCGCACCGGCGGCCCCCGCGACCGGCGCGAGGCCGGTCGACGCGAGGCCGGTGAGGTCGGGCACGGAGACCGAGACCGACGCGATCGGGGGAAGTGCCCCCACGCCGGTCTGGGCGGAGCCGGCGACCGAGGTGGACGGCCCCGCCAGCGCGCCGACACCGAGCTCGTGGCCGTCGCCGTCCCAGCCACCGGGGAAGTCGCCGCCGGCGAGCTCGGTGAGCCGGGAGCGTACGTCGACGAGCTCGGCACGGGCGGCCCGCAACCGCGCGCTCTCCTGGTCCAGCGACAGCGTCAGCCGGCCACGGATCTCCTCGGCCCGGAGGTGCCCGCGGTCGACCTTGCCGCGGTCGTCGTCCTCCGAGGGGTGGAAGACGAGGTGACGTGACTCGCCCACGACCTCGTGGGGGATCACCGCGACGGCGGTCCAGGCCTGGTCGAGCTCCTCCTGCGAGGAGGTGATGATCGAGCTGATGGTGCGCAGCGACAGCGAGACCTGCGCGGCCAGGGCGGTGAACCGGTCGAGACTGACCAGGACCTGCCGGCGGTGCTGCTCGTAGCTCTCCGCAGCCGCTGCGTCCCAGCCCTCCGTCGCACGGCGGGCCGCCTCCACGATCTCGTCGCCGTGACGCGACATCAGCTCCGCGACCCGGGTCCAGGTCTCGGCCGCCTCGTCGAGCGGGCGCACGTCGGCACGCAGCTGCCAGGGATGGGCGGGCACGTCAGCCGCCCCTCGGACCGCGCGGCGCCACGTCGAAGCCGTCGAGCGCGACGTGGTGCGCCGCGCGCTCGAGCTCGACGGCCACCGCGTCGTCGGCCCGGACCGCGTCCTGCGCCGCGTCGACCAGGCCCGCGACGCCGAGGCCGAGGGTCCGGACCAGCGCGGCCACGACCTCGCCCGCATCGGCGAGCGAGTCGGCGTACGACGTGGAGACCGCGAGCGCGCCGGCTGCGTCGCCCAGCCCGTCACAGGCGGCCGCGAGGTCGGGCAGTGCGGTGCTCCAGTCCTGGGCCATCGACCTCAGGACGCTCTCGGACGTGGCGGCGAGCTCGACCAGCCTGGTCGGCTCGACCTGCATCAGGGACCGCTTGCCGCTTCCGTTCACGTCAGCGGGATACCCGCGACCCGGTGGACCAAACACGTTCGCGCGACGCCTGTGGGTGAACAATTCCGTGGACGCGGTTTCGAGGCGGCAGGTTCGGGGAAGCAGGCCAGCACGGGCCCCACCCCCGGGACCGCCTCAGGCAACGACTCCAGGAGCCGCGATGCACGCCGTGATGACCGTCGACCTGTCCGAGCTCGACGCCTGGTCCGCGCAGGTCCGGCGGGCGAGCGACGACCTCACCGGGATCGCCCGCAACGGCGGCCACAGCCTGGTCCAGACCGACTTCGGCCCGATCCTGGAGACCATGATGGGCGCCTACAACGCGCTCCTCCCCTCGGTGCACCAGTCGCTCGAGGACAACGGCACGGGCATGCGCGACCATGCCGAGGCCCTGCGCGCGACGGCACGCGACTTCACGCTGACCGAGGACGGGGTCGTGCGCCGTCACCATGCGCACGGCGTCGACGCGCGGGACGGCTCGAGCAGCTTCTTCGACGTCGCCGAGACCACGATCCGCCGGGCGGCGCCGACCGAGACGAGCCTGCCGCAGATCAGCTTCGGCTTCCCCTACGACACCGTGTGCGACCTGGTGCGCATGCTGACCGGCTTCGACATCCGCGCCGAGCTCGCCGAGAAGATCGGCGGCGACGTGGTCGGCGCCTCGATGCAGGGGTCGTGCTTCGGCGGCCTGGGAGCGTCGATGAAGGGCGTGGCGGCCAACCTGCAGAGCGGTGGCCAGACCATCTCGAGGACCTGGCAGGGCGGCGCCGCCGACGCCGCGATCGGGCAGATCGGCGCGTGGGTCGGCTCGCTCGACACCCAGGCCGCGCAGCTCGTGCAGATGGGCCAGAACGTCGTCCAGATCTGCCGCGACGCCTGGCAGACCGCGCTGGCGGTCGTGCAGTGCGTGAAGTCGGCCGTGCAGACCGTCTCGGCGGCCCTGGCGACCATGAGCATCCCGGGCGTCGGCTGGGCTCGCGTCGTGCAGGCGGTCTTCCAGGCCTTCCAGGCCGTGATGAAGGCCTACCAGGCGATCATGAAGCTCATCAGCGTCCTCCAGCAGGTCAAGGCCTTCATCGAGACGGTGAAGAGCTTCTTCGACGGCGACAGGGCGCCGGTCTCCACGGCCACCGCGCCCACCCTCACCGGAGCGCCGGGCAGTGTCACCCGCGACCCGCGCTCGGTCGCCACGCCCACCATCGGCCAGCGTCCCGTCGCCGTCACGGCATGAGCGAGGAGCTGCGCAGCCAGGCAGAGATCCTGGCCGCCATCGCCGGGGCGCGTGAGGACCTGAGCACCGGTCTCGCGGACCTGCAGGCGACCGTGGACGAGCTCACTTCCCGTCCCCTGCTCACCGAGGAGGAGAAGAAGGTCCTCGAGGAGCAGGCCGAGTCCGGCGAGCTCGGCGAGGACATGCGCACCCTCGTCGGCAAGATCAAGGACGGCGAGGACACCTGGGAGCAGGTCTTCTCCGGCGAGTCCTCGAACGGCTCGCTGCTGCAGGGCCACCTGACGCGCATGTTCGAGGAGCACCAGGAGGACATCGCGCTGGCCTTCGAGGAGCTGATCGAGGCCGAGGAGGCCAAGGGCAACTTCATCTTCGACGAGGTGCCCACCCGCGACGCGTGAGAACTACACGCCTGTAGTTCGCGCGAAGGCCTGTGACGGGTGTGACTGGTGTGGTTCTCTGGGCCCCGCTGCCACCCCTCGTCCGACCCGCCGGAGCCATCATGCGTCGCCTGCCCCGTACGTTCCTCGCCGCCGCGACGCTCGTCCTCGCCGCGCCCCTGGCGACCATGGTGCCCGCCGGCGCCGCGGACCAGCCGGCGCCCCGCTCGGCCTCGCAGCGCCAGGTCGCGCTGGCCACGCCCGGTGACTTCACCGGCTACGGCTTCGACCAGTGCGTCGCGCCGACGCAGAAGGCGATGAACACGTGGTGGAGGAAGTCGCCCTTCTCCGCCGTCGGCATCTACATCTCCGGCGA
Organism: Nocardioides furvisabuli; assembly: GCF_021083185.1. GTDB lineage: Bacteria > Actinomycetota > Actinomycetes > Propionibacteriales > Nocardioidaceae > Nocardioides > Nocardioides furvisabuli. Next base: position 32,729 of record NZ_JAIGQB010000013.1, read on the forward strand.
CTCGCGCGCCTGCCGCACCCAGCCCAACCTCAGTCCCACCTGGGTCGCCACCCAGGTCGCCCGCGGCTGGCGGCTGCTGCCCATCGCCCTGGGCCCGCAGGCCTCCTGCCAGCCGCGGTTCCCCCGCTACGCCGACGACTTCCGGATCAGCGCCACCCCCACCGGCGGCTACGCCAGGGCGGCCCAGCAGGGCGCGACCGAGGCCGACAAGAACGCCGCCGACGCGACGGCGTACGGCATCGGACCCGGCAGCACGATCTGGTACGACCTCGAGGGCTTCGACCTCACCAACACCCACTGCCGCGAGTCGGCGCTCGTCTTCACCAGCGCCTGGGTGAGCCGGATCAAGGCGCTCGGCTACGTCGCCGGCTTCTACTCCAGCGCCAGCTCAGGCATCAAGATGCTCGACGACGCCCGCACGAAGCGCCCGGGCCAGTTCGCCCTGCCGGACCGCATCTGGATCGCGCGCTGGGACGGCGTCCCCAACACCTCGACCACCTACATCCCCGAGGACGGCTGGCGTCCCGGCGGCCGGATGAAGCAGTACCTCGGCGGCCACAACGAGACGTGGGGCGGCGTCACGATCAACATCGACAGCAACTTCATCGACCTCGGCGCCGGCTCCGTGCCCGTGCCCGAGGGCCGCTGCCCCGGCACCCGGCTGGGGTTCTGGAAGTACCCGACCCTCACGCCCTCGACCGCCCAGCCCACCCGGGTCAAGGTGCTCCAGTGCCTGCTCACCGAGCAGGGCACCTACGCCGGACCGGTCAACGGCTCCTACGACGCAGCGACCGTCGCGGCGGCGCGCGCCTGGCAGGCGAAGCGGAAGTTCACCCCCACCGACACCTTCGAGAAGCGGCACTGGACGGCGCTGCTCTCCGCCGGTGCACGTACGACGGTCAAGCGCGGCTCGGTCGGCGAGTCGGTCCACCGCCTCCAGCGCGCGCTCAATGCCGCCGGGGCCGGACGCTTCCGGGCCAGCGGCGTCGTGGACGCCAAGACCGAGGCGGCGCTGCGGGCCTACCAGCGACGCCTGCGCATCCCCGTCTCGGGCGTCGCGACGCGCCAGACCTGGAACAAGCTGCAGCAGGGTCGCTGAGACCGCTCAGGCGGGCGGGCCGATGACCAGCGCCACGCCGGTGAGACCGGCGACGGCCACCAGGCCGACGAGCAGGCCCTGCGCCGGTCGGCGCAGGAGCCACGCCGTGACCCGCTCGACCGGACCGGCCGGGTGCTCGCTCCGCAGCCGCCAGTGCTGGCCGAGGAGCCCCGTGCGCTCGGCGTACCTCTCGAAACCGATCGTGGCGAACGGCGGCACCGCAGCCACCAGGCCCAGCGTCAGGCGACCCAGCGACCACCTCTGGTCGACCGCGACGAGCACCGCGGCCAGGCAGTAGGCGACGAAGACGACGCCGTGGACCATGCCGAAGACCTGCACACCGAGCTCGGTGGTCTCGGTGACGTACTTCAAGAACATCCCCGTCAGCAGCAGCGCCCAGGTGACGGCCTCGGCGAACGCTGCGGTGCGGAAGAGGCGGTGCGGGGTGCTCATGCGAACGCGCGCTCGACGAGCGAGGTGAAGAACCCGAGCCCGTCCGTGCCGGGACCGGTGAGGTCCTCGACCGCGTGCTCGGGGTGGGGCATCAGGCCGACGACGTTGCCGCGCTCGTTGGAGATGCCGGCGATGTCGCGCAGCGAGCCGTTGGGGTTGTCGTCGAGGTAGCGCGCCACGACCAGGCCCTCCCCCTCGAGCCGGTCGAGGGTGGGCTCGTCGGCGACGAAGCCGCCCTCGCCGTTCTTGAGCACGATCGTGACCTCGGCACCGGCGGCGTACGCCGACGTCCACGGGGTGTCGACGCGCTCGATGCGCAGGCGCTGGTCGCGGCAGACGAACTTGCGGTGGTCGTTGCGGATGAGCGCACCGGGGAGCAGGTGCGACTCGCAGAGGATCTGGAAGCCGTTGCAGATGCCGAGCACCGGCATGCCCGCTCCGGCGGCCTCGACCACCGAGGTCATCACCGGCGCGAAGCGGGAGATGGCACCGCAGCGGAGGTAGTCGCCGTAGGAGAACCCGCCCGGCAGGACGACCGCGTCCACGCCCTTCAGGTCCTCGTCGCCGTGCCACAGCGCGACCGCCTCGTTGCCGCCGATGGAGACCGCGCGGCGGGCGTCGACGTCGTCGAGCGAGCCGGGGAAGGTGACGACGCCGACCTTCATGCGCGACCGGCCTCGTGGGCCACCTCGGACACGGAGTGGTCCTCGACGTGGACCTCGTAGTCCTCGATCACCGGGTTGGACAGCAGCGTCTCCGCGACCTTGTCGATCTCCGCGAGCACCGCGTCGGTGATCTCGCCGTCGACCTGGAGCTCGAACCGCTTGCCCTGGCGGACATCGGTGACGAGGTCGAAGCCGAGGCGGGGCAGCGCACCGAGCACCGCCTTGCCCTGGGGGTCGAGGATCTCGGGCTTGGGCATGACGTCGACGACGACTCGGGCCACGGGGTGCTCCTGAGGACAGGGTGGAGGCGGGCGAGCCCGATTCTAGTGAGCCGCCGCGCGGGCGCACCCGGCGGGCACCAGGGTGGACGGACACGGCTGGCCAGGGCGCTGGGGAACGACCTGCGGGCCCAGACCGGCTGCGCCTCTGCAGATCGTTCCCCACCTCACTCCAGCGAGCGGTAGTGCTCGAGCATGAGCGCCTCGAAGGCCTCCTCGTCCTCGTCCGGCAGCGGCGGAGCGGGGACGAAGGCTCCCAGCCGCCACCGGCGCTGGTCCTCGCGCAGCCACAGCGCTCTCCCACGGGCCGAGGACATCCGCTCGCGCCAGACGCGCTCGGAGTCGCCGGCGACGAGGACGAACCCCTCCAGCCCGACGCCCCGCAGCGCATCCGCCCGCGCCTCGTCGCGCCGCTGGCGCTCGCGGCTGCGGTGGGATGCGCCGTTGTACTCGCCGTAGGTCCCGGACTCGGGCTCCAGCAGGTCGACCACGGCGATCACCCGGCCGGACAGGTCCAGCACCTGACGATTCATGAGCGGTCGGGGAAACCCGACGTCGGACTCCCAGACCTGCAGCATCTCGGACTCGCGGGGGGACCGGCACTCCGCACAGGCCCGCTCGAGGGCGTACGCCGCCGCCGCGGGCAGGCGTCGCACCGCGGCCACCTGACGCACCCCTTCGAGGTCGACGACGCCGGCTGCGAGCGCCATGTCGACCATCACCCCGGCAGCGCGAGTGGACGTCGCTCTGCTGAGCTCGTGCAGCAACGCGAGGTCACCGGGCGTACACGGCACGCCGTGCCTCACGACCGGTTCGGGCAGCCGCCCCCGCGTGCGCTCGACCAGGACCCCCGGTCCACGGATACGTGACGTGTGCGGCAGCAGCACCGGAACCGGCCGCGGGGTCCGTCCGGCGAGGCCGTCGTAGTAGGCGGCACCGGCCAGCCGGAGCGCGGCCCAGCCCGTGACCACCCCGCCTTCGGGGAGGCGCACCGCTGCCTCGAGGATGCGTTGCTCGACCGTCTGCGGCACATGTGCGGGGACCACGAGGCCGTGGCTGCTGGTGCGCCACGACGGACCAGCCGCGGTGCCGCGGCGTGGCCCGGAGTCCCCGTCGGGATCGACGCGCACCGGACGCACCAGTCCGACCGGCGCAGGGCAGGAGGGATGGAAGTCTGTCACTGAGAGCACCTGCCCCGCCGTGGGTCGGCGTATGCGCACGTCCCCGCGGCTGTGGACGACCGGCTGGGGAACCAGGTGCAGGCCGGACGAGCCCCGCGGCCTGCGGCCTGCGAAGGGTTCCCCGGTCGGCGACGTCAGGCGACGGCGTACGTCACTCGCGCCGGCGCGCCGCCACGATCACCAGCGCGACCCCGAAGCCGGCGAGCACCGGGCCGACGGCGGCCCAGATCGTCTGGTCGGTCATCACGCTGCCCTCGATGTAGCCGAGCCCCTGGAAGGTCCAGATCGCGCCCACGACCACCATCAGCGCGCCCAGCGCGATGCCGAGGGCGCGCATCAGGTGAGCTCGCGCTTGAGGATCTTGCCCGTCGCGGTCATGGGCAGCTGGTCGACGAACTGAACGATGCGGGGGTACTTGTAGGCAGCCATCTGCTCCTTGCCCCAGGCGACGAGCTCGTCCTCGGTGACCGTGGCGCCGTCCTTGCGGATCACGACGGCCTTGACCTCCTCGCCGTGGCTGTCGTGGGGCACGCCGATGACGGCGGCGAGCGAGACGTCGGGGTGGGTCAGGAGGACCTCCTCGATCTCGCGCGGGTAGACGTTGAAGCCGCCGCGGATGATCATGTCCTTGGACCGGTCGACGATGTAGTACCAGCCGTCGGCGTCCTTGCGGCCCAGGTCGCCGGAGCGGAACCAGCCGTCGACGATCGCCTCGGCGGTCGCATCGGGTCGGCCGTAGTAGCCCTTCATGATGTTCGGGCCCTTGATCGCGATCTCGCCGACCGCGTCCTCGGCGTCCTCGAGGTCCTCACGCACGCCCGGCTCGGGGTTGATGAGCTTCATCTCGACGCCCGTGATCGGCCTGCCGATGGAGCCGACGCGGGCCGGCTCGCCCCAGACCGAGAAGCTGGCCACGGGCGAGGTCTCGGACAGGCCGTAGCCCTCGAGGATGGTCACGCCGAAGCGGCGCTCGAACTCCTTGTGCACCTCGACCGGCAGCGCGGACCCGCCTGCCGCCGCGACGCGCAGGGTGTCGGCGAGCTTCTTCACGTCGACGCCGGAGTCGTCGAGCGCTCCGAGCAGTCCCCAGTACATCGTCGGGACGCCGGCGAAGAAGGTGACGTCCTCCTTGTCCATCAGCGCCAGCGCCGGGCCGGCCTCGAAACGGGGCAGCAGCACGACGGTGCCGCCGAAGGCGAAGCCGGCGTTCATGATCACGGTCTGGCCGAAGGAGTGGAAGAGCGGCAGCACGCACAGCAGCGTGTCGGGGTTGGCGGCGTCGGCACCGAAGATCGACTCGCCCGCGAGCGCGTTGGAGATCATGTTGCGGTGCATCAGCTCCGCGCCCTTGGGCTGGCCGGTGGTGCCCGAGGTGTAGAGGATGACGGCGGTGTCGTCCTCGTCCACCTCGCGGGTCTCGAAGGCCGGGGACTGGCCCTGCAGCGCCTGGCCCAGCGTCTGGACGCCCTCGATCGGCGACTCTGCGGCCGGGTCCGCGGTGATCAGGAAGAAGTGCTCGCACGCGTCGGTCTGCTCGAAGCCCGCGTGACCCTCGGCGCCGATCGCCAGGTCGGGGGTGCCCTCGAAGCAGAAGTAGGCCTTCGCGTCGCTGTCGTCGAGGTGGTAGGCCACCTCGCGGCCCTTGAGGAGCACGTTGAGCGGCACGACGCTCGCCCCGGCCTTGAGGATGCCGTAGTAGACGATCGGGAAGTACGGCAGGTTCGGGCAGCTCAGCGCCACCTTGTCGCCCGGCTCGATGCCGCGCGAGACCAGCAGGTTCGCGACCTGGTTGGCGGCGCCGTCCACCTGGGCATAGGTGAGTCGCGTGTCGCCCAGCACGACCGCCGTACGGTCCGGGTGGGCCTGGGCAGAGCCTTCGAGCAGCGAGGAGAGGTTCGACATGCGGCCAACCTACTCAGCGGTCGTGACGGCCGTCACCCGTCGTCTCGCCGGCGGGCGATGATCCGTCCCGCCTTGCGCAGGTCGGCGGCGATCGCCGCCGATCCCAGCAGCCCGGCAGCGACGGCGGGGACCGCCCACGCACCGCGTCCCTCGACCGTCCCGTCCGCCTGCACCCGGCAGCCGCCGGTCACGTCGGTGAAGTGCAGCGTCAGCGTCGCGCTCACCCCGCGCCAGGTCCCGCGCTCGGTCCAGACCCGGAACGGCACGAGCTCGGTGGTCTCCATGTGGGGGCGTACACCGACCGAGGTGGTCTCTCGCCAGGCCTGGCCGAGGTGGGGCTCCTCGTCCGCAGGAACCTCGACCGAGCGCAGGGACGACTGCCACTCGGGCCGGTTGCGCGGGTCGCACAGGTAGCGGAAGGCCGCCTCCGCCGTCACTGGGAGCTCGACGGTGGCGGAGATCGCCCGGGTGCTCAGAACGACTCCCCGGTCAGGAGCTCGTAGGCCTCGACGTACCTCGCCCGGGTGCGCTCGACGACCGCCCCGGGCAGGGGCGGCGGCGCCTCGCCCGACGAGCGGTCCCATCCGGACTCCTCGGTGAGCCAGTCGCGCACGATCTGCTTGTCGTACGACGCCTGGGCGCGGCCCGGCTGCCAGTCGGCTGCCGGCCAGAAGCGCGAGCTGTCGGGGGTGAGGACCTCGTCGGCGAGGATCGTGGTGCCGTCAACGCGCCGGCCGAACTCGAGCTTGGTGTCGGCCAGGATGATGCCGCGCTCGAGCGCTTGGGCGTGCGCCTTGCCGTAGACCTCCATGGTCAGCATCCGCAGCTCCGCGGCTGCGTCGTCGCCGATGGTCTCGACCACGGACTCGTAGTCGACGTTCTCGTCGTGCTCGCCGAGCTCGGCCTTGGTCGCCGGGGTGAAGATCGGCTCCGGCAGTCGGCTGCCGTCCTGCAACCCGGCGGGCAGCGCGATGCCGCAGACCGCGCCGGTGCGGTGGTAGTCGAGCAGGCCCGAGCCGGTCAGGTAGCCGCGCGCCACGCACTCGACCGGGAACATCTCCAGCTCCTCGCAGATGACCGCGCGACCGGCGACGGAGGCAGGGACGTCGGTCGACACGACGTGGTTGCCGACGAGCCCGGCGAGCCGGTCGAACCACCACAGCGACATCCGCGTCAGGATCTCGCCCTTGTCCGGGATCGTGGAGTCCAGGACGAAGTCGTAGGCCGAGATGCGGTCGCTGGCGACCATGAGCAGCCGGCCGGCGTGCTCGCCGGCGTCGATGCGGTAGAGGTCGCGGACCTTCCCGGAGTGGACGTGGGTGGTGCCCTCGATCGCAGGGGCTTCGGGGATCTTCAGGTCGGCCACGCGGCCAGCCTAGTGCGCGTAGAAGTCCTCGACGCGGGGCCTGCTCGCGAGTCGGTCGTGCCACCAGCCCGCGACGAGGCCGACCAGGACCGAGGTGACGACCATCCAGAGCAGACGATCGAAGCCTCCTCCGAGCAGCACCAACAGCAGCACCGCCACTGCCGCGTGGGTCAGTCCTCCGGCGAGGCGTGCGGCGCGTCTGGTGCGGAAGTCCCTGGCGCCGCCGACGACGAGAGTGAGCACCACCCCGACGAGGAGTCCGCACACAAGGCCGGCGGTGGCGTGGGCGAGGGCGAAGGCCACGCTGCGGATGACGTACCTGAAGAGCGGCAGGGTGAGCCCGTCACCGCCACTCTGGACCGACACAGTCAGCACGGCCACCCATACCAGGGTGAAGCCGTAGACGCCGCCGACCACTGCGCTGAACAGCCACATCATCATCCAGCGTGCGTCTCGTCGGCCACGCCCGGCGTCGGCCACATCACCATCCCCCATGGCGCGAGACCCTAGCGGTGCAGCCACCACGCCATCCGGCGCGTGATCCACGGCAGGAACACGTAGGTCATCAGCGGGGTCATCACCGTGGTCACCAGGACGACGCGCGCCACCAGCGCCCAGTCGGCGATGGTCTGCGACGCCACGGCGTTGGCGGCCAGGCTGAGCGGGAGGAAGACGAGGTAGATGACGATCATCTGCTTCCACCGCGGCGGCGCCGTCGGAGCGGCGCTCAGCAGCTCGACCGACGCCGGCTCGTCGAACCATCCCTCGATGCCCGTACGCCGTTCACGGCGCGACTCCACGACGTCGCCGGCGGCCGCCTCGAGCCACCACGCGCGCTGGGGGGAGGCCTCCCAGGCAGCCAGCGCCTCGGCGTCGGCGAAGCGGTAGAGCATGTGCCAGTCGGCCGAGTCCGCGCTCGGCCGGACCCAGCCCGAGCCGAGGAACCCGTCGAACTTCTCCGCCATCGACGTCCCCGCCTGCATCCAGGCGAGCATCTGGGTGGTGTGCGACGGGTCGACGTGACGGGTGACGGACACGGTGACGGGGGCGCTCATGGTGACCATGATCGGGCGCGGCGGCATGCGGTGCGAAGCCGACGGCGACGAGATCCCGGCCACGTCGGATCGGTCGGTCTGCCCTGTCAGTAGCCGACGTCGAAGGAGGTCGCGCCCGACGGCGCCGCGTCGCGGACGGCCACGTCGGTGACCCTCGCCATCGAAGGTCCGGTGCGGCACCATGCCACGAGCGCGTCGACGGCGTCGTCGTCACCCTCGGCATGCAGCAGCACCGAGCCGTCCGGCTCGTTGCGCACCCAGCCGGCCACGCCGAGCCGCTGCGCCTGCTCCTGGGTGCACCACCGGAACGACACGCCCTGCACCCGTCCGGTGACCCGCGCCTGGACTGCCTTCACGAGGGACATCCTGCCCCGACGCGTGGGGGCGGGTGCAAGGCTTTCGGCCGTGAGCCAGGACGAGCAGCAGCGCACCGCGCGCGCCGGGGCGGCCGGCGAGACGGCGTACGAGCCCGACCCGCGGCGCTGGCGGGTGCTCGCGGTGTCGCTCGTGGTCGGCTTCATGTCGCTGCTCGACGTCACGATCGTCAACGTCGCGGTCCCCTCGATCCGCGCCGGCCTCGACACCAGCGCCGCCACGATCCAGTGGGTCGTCTCGGGCTACGCGCTCGCCTTCGGGATGACGCTCGTGGCGGGAGGTCGACTCGGCGACGCCCACGGCCGGCGCCGGATGATGACGATCGGGCTGCTCGGCTTCATCCTCTCCAGCCTCGCGGTCGGGCTGGCGCCCAACGCGGCTTCGATCGTCGTCGCCCGGCTCGTCCAGGGCGCCAGCGCGGGGCTGCTGACGCCCCAGAACTCCGGCCTGATCCAGCAGCTCTTCCGCGGCGAGGAGCGGGGTCGTGCCTTCGGGATGTTCGGCTTCACCGTGGCCGTCGCGTCCGCCGCAGGTCCCCTGATCGGCGGGGCGCTCATCGCCGTTCTCGGCGAGGAGAACGGCTGGCGCTCGCTCTTCCTCATCAACGTCCCGATCGGCCTGGTCGCGCTGGTGCTGATCCGTCGCCTCGTGCCCGACAACGACTCCGGCGCTGCGGCCGAGAAAGACCCGCGTGTCGACCTGGTGGGCGCGCTGCTGCTGGGGCTCGCGGTGCTGTCGGTCCTCTACCCGCTGATCAGCCTCGAGGGCGGGGCCAGCCTGCCGCTGCTCGGCCTGCTCGCCTTCCCGGTGCTGGCGTGGGCGTTCGTGCGGTGGGAGCGCGAGACCGTACGCCGGGAGCGGCCGCCGCTGCTCGACGTCTCGCTGCTGCGCGGACTGCCCGGCTACGCCAACGGGCTGCTGGTCGGCACCCTCTACTTCACCGGCTTCACCGGCATCTTCCTCGTGCTGTCGGTGCACCTGCAGGAGGGCGAGGGGTTCTCCCCGCTCGGGGCGGCGCTGCTGATGACGCCCTTCGCGGTCGGGGCGGCGACCACCTCACCGCTCGCGGGCCGGCTCGTGGCCCGGATCGGGCGCCGCGTCACGCTGCTCGCGCTCGGCGTGATGATGACGGGCACGGCCCTCGCCGCCGCGCTGGTGACCCAGCCGGCCGACCGGCTGTGGTGGACGCTCGCGCCGGCGATGTTCCTCGCCGGCATCGGGGGCGGTGGTGTCATCTCCCCCAACTTCACCCTCACCCTCGCCGAGGTCCCGCCGCGGATGGGCGGCGCCGCCGGTGGCGCCCTGCAGACCGGCCAGCGGATCGGGTCCGCGCTCGGCGCAGCCCTGCTGATGACGGTCTACCTCGCGGTCGACTCCGTCGCGTCCGCGCCGGTGGCCGCCCGGGCGGCGCTCCTCGCGGCGCTCGTGGTGCTGTCCGCCGCCCTCGCCGCCGCCGTACGGTCCTGGCGGCGCGGGGACTAGAGGGCGGGCGGGCGGTCTTTCGGGATCCCCGGCTGGCCGGGGATCCCAGAGGTTGTCAGGGCATGCACGACCCGACAACCTGCGGGAGAGCCTGACAACCTCGGCCCGCCGGTCAGAGGATGGCGCCCGGCACGTACGCCGCTGCGTCGGGGTGGCGGGCCGCGAGCGCCTCGACCCGGGCGACGACCGCACGGGTCTGGGCCACGGCAGCCCCGGTGAACTCGATCGGGTCGGCGACGAGCGCCTCGATCTGCTCGCGGGTCAGGCCCAGCCGCTCGTCGGCGGCGAGCTTGGCGAACACGTCGTTGTCGGCCTGCCCCGCGCGCATCGCCAGCGCAGTCCCGACAGCGGCCTCCTTGATCGCCTCGTGGGCCGCCTCGCGCCCGACGCCGTTGCGGACCGCGGCCATGAGCACCTTGGTCGTGGTGAGGAACGGGAGGTAGCGGTCGAGCTCGCGCTGGATGACGGCCGGGAAGGCGCCGAACTCATCGAGCACGGTGAGGAAGGTCTGGAAGAGCCCGTCGGTGGCGAAGAACGCGTCGGGCAGCGCGACGCGGCGCACGACCGAGCAGGAGACGTCGCCCTCGTTCCACTGGTCGCCGGCGAGCTCGCTGACCATCGACAGGTGGCCGCGCAGGATCACCGCGAGACCGTTCACCCGCTCGCACGAGCGGGTGTTCATCTTGTGCGGCATCGCCGACGAGCCGACCTGGCCCTCCTTGAAGCCCTCGGTGACCAGCTCGTGGCCGGCCATCAGGCGCACGGTGGTCGCGAGGTTGGAGGGACCACTGACGAGCTGCACCAGCGCGGCGACGACGTCGAAGTCGAGCGAGCGGGGATAGACCTGGCCGACGCTGGTCAGGGTCTGCTCGAAGCCGAGGTGGGAGGCGACCCGCTGCTCGAGGTCGTCGAGCAAGGCGTCGTCGCCGTCGAGCAGGTCGAGCATGTCCTGGGAGGTGCCCATCGGGCCCTTGATGCCACGCAGGGGGTAGCGCGCGAGCAGCTCCTCGATCCGCTGCACACCGATGAGCATCTCGTCGGCGATGCTCGCGAAGCGCTTGCCGAGCGTGGTGGCCTGGGCGGCGACGTTGTGCGAGCGGCCGGCCATGACCGTCGCCTCGTGCTCGGCGGCGAGCCGGCCGAGGCGGACCAGCGCGGCGACGGCGCGGTCGCGCACCACCTCGAGCGAGCGGCGTACCTGCAGCTGCTCGACGTTCTCGGTGAGGTCGCGCGAGGTCATGCCCTTGTGGATGTGCTCGTGACCGGCCAGCGCCGAGAACTCCTCGATGCGGGCCTTCACGTCGTGGCGGGTGACCCGCTCACGGGCGGCGATCGAGTCGAGGTCGACCGTGTCCACGACCGACTCGTAGGCCTCGACGACGCCGTCGGGCACGTCGATCCCGAGGTCGCGCTGGGCCTCGAGCACCGCGATCCAGAGCTGCCGCTCCAGGACGATCTTGTGCTCTGGCGACCAGATCTCGGCGAGGTCGGCTCCGGCGTAGCGGGTGGCCAGGACGTTGGGGACGCTCACGGGCAGTCATCCTCCCACCTGCCGGGCACGACCGGTCCCCGGACCTCAGCCACGGGACGCGGCACCCTCGACGACGCCGAGCGGCTCCGCGGCGATGTCGCGACGCCACTGCGCGCCCGGGAAGCTGATCGAGGAGATGCCCTCGTACGCCTTCGCGCGAGCGTCGGCGACGTCCGAGCCGGTCGCACGCACGGCGAGCACCCGGCCGCCGGCCGTCACCAGTCCGGCGTCGGTCCGCGCGGTGCCGGCGTGGATGACGTCGACGTCGGTCTCGACGGCCAGGGTCTCGGTGCCGACGATCACGTCGCCGGTGCTCGACCCCTCGGGGTATCCCGCGCTGGCCATGACGACCGAGACCGCGGCGCCGTCGGCGAAGGTCGGCGCCGGCACGGTCGACAGGTCGCCGTCGGCCGCGGCGCGGAGCAGGGTGCCGAACGGCGAGGTCAGCAGCGCGAGCACGGGCTGGACGTCGGGGTCGCCGAAGCGGCAGTTGAACTCGATGACCTTCGGGCCCGAGGCGGTCAGCGCGAGGCCGACGTAGAGGCAGCCGACGAAGGGTGCGCCGCGCTGCTGCATCTCGGCAAGCGTCGGTCCGACGACCTCGGCCATCACGGTGTCGACGATGCCGTCGGGCAGCCACGTCAGCGGGGCGTAGGACCCCATGCCGCCCGTGTTGGGGCCGCGGCCGCCGTCGAAGATGCGCTTGAAGTCCTGGGCCGGCAGCAGCGGGCGGCCGACGGTGCCGTCGCAGACGACGAAGAGCGAGAACTCGGGACCGTCGAGGAACTCCTCGACGACGACCCGGTCACAGCCCGCCGCGTGGGCCAGCGCCTCGGCGCGGTCGGTGGTGACCGCCACGCCCTTGCCCGCGGCGAGCGCGTCGTCCTTCACGACGTACGGCGCTCCGAAGGCGTCCAGCGCCGCGGCGACCTCCTCGGGCGTGGTGCACGTGCGCGATCCGGCGGTCGGCACGCCCGCGGCCGCCATGACCTCCTTGGAGAAGGTCTTCGACCCCTCGAGCAGGGCCGCGGCACGGGACGGGCCGAAGACGGCGATGCCCGCGTCGCGCACGTCGTCGGCGACGCCCGCGACCAGCGGGGCCTCCGGGCCGACGACCACCAGGTCCGCGCCGATCGACGTCGCGAGCGCAGCGACGGCCGTCCCGTCCATCAGGTCGACGGGGTGGAGCGCGGCGACCTCGCCGATGCCCGGGTTGCCGGGGGCGGCGTGCACCTCCGTCACCGCCGCGTCGTGGGACAGGGCCAGGGCCAGCGCGTGCTCGCGTCCGCCGGTGCCGACGACGAGGACCCTCACCCGTGCACCACCACGGTCTGCTCCCGACCGGGCCCGACGCCGACGCCCCAGATCTTCGCGCCGGAGATCTCCTCGAGCGCCCGGACGTAGGCCTGCGCGTTGGCGGGCAGGTCCTCGAAGCTGCGGCACCCGGAGATGTCGCTCCTCCAGCCGTCGAAGTACTCGTAGACCGGCTTCGCGTGGTGGAACTCGGTCTGCGTCATCGGCATCTCCTCGACCCGCTTGCCGTCGATCTCGTAGGCCACGCAGACCGGGATCCGGTCCCACGCACCGAGGATGTCGAGCTTGGTGAGGAAGAACTCGGTGAGGCCGTTGACCCGGCTCGCGTAGCGCGCGACGACCGCGTCGTACCAGCCGCAGCGGCGGGTGCGCCCGGTCGAGACGCCGATCTCGCCGCCGAGCTTCTGGAGCTGGACGCCGTCCTCGTCGAAGAGCTCGGTCGGGAAGGGACCGGCGCCGACACGCGTCGTGTAGGCCTTGATGACCCCGATGACGCGGTCGATGCGGGTCGGACCGACCCCCGCGCCGACACAGACGCCACCGGCGACGGGGTTGGAGGACGTCACGAACGGATAGGTGCCGTGGTCGACGTCGAGCATGGTGGCCTGGGCACCCTCGAAGAGCACCGTCTGCGCGGCGTCGAGCGCCTGGTTGAGCAGGAGCGAGGTGTCGCACACCATCGGCTGCAGCCGCTCGGCGTAGGACAGCAGCTCCTCCACGACGACGTCGACCTCGATGGCGCGCCGGTTGTAGACCTTGGTCAGCAGGTGGTTGCGCACGTCGAGCGCCGCCTCCACCTTCTGGGTGAGGATCTTCTCGTCGAAGAGGTCCGCGATGCGTACGCCGACCCGGTTGATCTTGTCGGCGTAGGCAGGGCCGATGCCGCGCCCGGTGGTGCCGATCTGGTTCTTGCCGAGGAAGCGCTCGGTGACCTTGTCGATCGTCGCGTGATAGCTGGCGATGACGTGGGCGTTGGCGCTCACCTTGAGGTCGGCGACCTCCACCCCGCGGGCGACGAGACCGTCGAGCTCACGGAACAGCGCCTCCGGCGAGACGACCACGCCACCGGCGATCACCGAGGTGGCGCCCCGCGTCAGGATGCCGCTGGGCAGCAGGTGGGTGGCGTACTTCTCGCCGTTGATCACGATCGTGTGACCGGCGTTGTGGCCGCCGCTGGTGCGGACCACGAAGTCGATCGGGTCGGTGGTGGCGAGCAGGTCGGTGGCCTTGCCCTTGCCCTCGTCGCCCCACTGGGCGCCGAGCACGACGATTGCGGGCATCTCAGCCCTCCTCTGTCTTCCGGCAGAAATGAAAACAGCCCCGGCACAAGGCATCGGGGCTCTTGCGGAGCCACGCTACCGCACCTCGGACTCGTCGCCGTGGACTAGTGTCCGCCTCGTGCGCTCACTCCTCGTCATCACCAACGCCGATGCCGGGACCTCCGACGAGGAGCGCCTGGCCGTGGCCCTCGCCATCCTGCGCGAGGACGCCTCCGTCGAGGTCGCCAAGACCTCCAACCCGGGTGAGCTCGACGGCGTGCTGCACCGCGCCGGCGGCCGCACCGTGGTCGTCGCCGGTGGCGACGGGAGCATGCACGCGGTGGTGAAGGCCCTCCACAAGCGCCACGAGCTGGCCGAGACCACCCTGGCCCTGCTGCCGATGGGCACCGGCAACGACTTCGCCCGCGGCAACCGGATCCCCCTCGAGATCGAGGACGCCGCCCGCCTGGTGCTGAGCGGGGAGGCCCGCGAGGTCGACCTGCTCGTCGACGAGGTCGGCAACATCGTGGTCAACAACGTCCACGTCGGCGTCGGCGCCCAGGCCAGCCGCAAGGGCGCGAGGTGGAAGACCCGTCTGGGGTCGGCCGGCGTGGGCAAGGTCAACCTCGGCAAGCTCGGCTACCCGATCGGTGCCGCGCTGTCGGCCTTCCATCCGCCGAGCTGGCGGATGCGCGTCGAGATCGACGGCAAGGTCGTCAACGACGTCGACCGCCCGGTCCTGATGGTGGCCATCGGCAACGGCGGCAACGTCGGCGGCGGCACCGAGCTCAACCCCGACGCCGACACCGAGGACGGGCGCCTCGACGTGATGATCAGCCGCGCCGTGACCCCGCTCGCCAAGCTCGGCTACGTCGCTCGCCTGCGCACCGGTGACCACGACGAGCGCGACGACGTGGTGACCCTGCGCGGGAGCACGGTCAAGGTCAGCGGCGACGAGTTCTGGCTGGCGGCCGACGGCGAGATATCGGGCCCGGAGCGCAGCCGGAGCTGGCGCCTCGAGCCCGCGGCGTACCGCCTCATCCTGCCGGCCTGACGCTCCCGGCACGGCTCAGAGCCAGCCGCGGCGCACGGCCTCCACCCCTGCCTGGAAGCGCGTGTCGACGCCGAGGTCGGTCATCAGCGCCGAGATCCGGCGACGCACCGTGCGCAGGCCGATCCCGAGCTTGCGGGCGATCACCTCGTCGGTGGCCCCCGCCATCAGCTGCTCGAGGAGGAACCGGCGCTCGTCGGGGCTCCCCTGGCCCGACTCCAGCTCGGGGACGGGTGCGGCGCGCGACCACAGGAGCTCGAACCAGAGCGTGAGCGCCGAGACCACCGAGCGCTGCCGCACGTGCACGCGCGGCTCGTCGGCGTAGCCGAGCGGCTCGGGGAGCACGGCGTGTGCATCACCGAGGATGAACATCCTGGTCGGCACCTCCGACATCACCCGCACCTGCTCGCCGAGCTGGGCGCGCGTGCGCAGAGCGTCCGGCGCCTCGGTGAGGGCCCGGACGGGGTAGATCGCCCGCGAGCGGCGTCCCGTCGCCATCGCCTCGGCGAGGACCGTGCTCACCCGCGCCTCGCGCGGCATCGCCCACGCGTCGGGCCGCAGCCAGAGCATGTCGCCGCGGCTGGTGCGGAGCATCAGCTGGAGCAGCTCGAGCGGGTTGCCGCCCGAGCTCAGCTCCCCGTCGAGCGGACGGATCTCGGTGAGGTCGTTCTCGTCGGGCCGCGTGGCGGCGGCGACCAGGTGCGGCACCGCGCTCGCCAGCTCACCCAGCCGCGCCGCGGAGGTCGCAGCCTGCTGCGACTCCTTGCGCACCAGCTCGGACAGCACCTCCACGAGAGGGGGTACGACGAGGCGCTCGCCGTCGAGGGCCACCAGCCCGCGCTCCTGCAGCGGCCTCAAGGCGCGCAGCAGGCCCTCGGGCGGCTCCTGCACCAGGCGAGCGACGCCGACCAGGGTGTGGCCCGAGACCGGGACGAGGCGGAAGTAGAGCTGCTCGGCGTCGCGGGTGAGCCCGAGCGCCGCAAGCACGGAGGAGGGGTCGCCGGCCATGCTGGCAGTTTAGTGCCAGCGGCACTCGCGAACCATGTGGCAGCGACCGGCCACTCCATAATGAGGCGACCAGTCGCGTGCGGGGGTGTGCGGCGAGGTCAGCTCCTCGGGAGCACAGCGTCGGAGTCGCTTCGGGGGACGACTCCGGCGCTGCCCGTGTCCACCGATAGCCTTGGCGCCATGGCACGAGGTGGACGACAGGGACAGGGTGAGCCGATCGACTGGGTGACGCGCGCGGCGGACGACGCCGTACGCCACGCCGGCGAGGGCAACCTGGTGACGGTCGCCTCGGGCGCCTCGCCGAGCGGTCCGATCCACCTGGGCAACCTGCGGGAGTTCATCACCCCCCACTTCGTCGCCGAGGAGCTGCGCCGACGCGGCGTGCCGGTGCGCCACCTCCACTCGTGGGACGACTTCGACCGCTTCCGCAAGGTCCCCGCCGGGGTGCCGGCCGAGTGGGCCGACCACATCGGGCGCCCCCTCACCGCGGTGCCCGACCCGTGGGAGTGCCACGCGAGCTGGGCCGAGCACTTCAAGGCCCCCCTGCAGGACGCGCTGCGCGAGCTCGGCGTGGAGATGGAAGAGATCTCCCAGACCGAGATGTACACCTCCGGCGCCTACCGCCGGCAGGTCCTCGAGGCCGTGGCGCGCCGCGACGACATCGAGGCGGTGCTCGCCCGGCACCGCACCAAGAAGGTGAGCGCCGGCGACGACGCCTCCGCGCAGGAGGCCGCCGACCTCGCGGACTCGGTCGCCAACGAGGACGCCGACGAGGCGACGACCTCTCCCGACTCCTCCCCCGACTCGATCGTCCGTTTCCCCTACCGGCCCTACTGCCGCGAGTGCGGGCGCGACACCGTCACCACCACGGCGTACGACGAGGCCACCACGACGCTGTCCTACACCTGCGCCTCCTGCGGCCACGACGGCACCACCGACCTGTCGAGCGACAACGACGGCAAGCTCGTGTGGAAGGTCGACTGGCCGATGCGCTGGGCCTACGAGAAGGTCAACTTCGAGCCGGCCGGTCGCGACCACATGACCCCCGGGTCGTCCTACACCGTCGGCACCGAGATCGCGCCCTCGATCTTCGACTGGCGCGCGCCCGCCCGCGTGATCTACGCCTTCGTCGGGTTCGCCGGGGTGCAGAAGATGTCGTCGTCGGCCGGCGGCGTGCCCACCGCGACCGACGCGCTGCGCATCCTCGAGGCACCGATGCTGCGCTGGCTCTACGTCCGCCGCGCCCCGACCCAGGCCTTCGACATCGACTTCGGTCCGGCCATCGTGCGGCTCTACGACGAGTGGGACGCGCTCGGCCGCAAGGCTGCGGAGAAGTCGGACGTCGCGACCCTCGCCTGGCACCGCGCCTGCGAGACGGCGTCCGCCGGCCGGCTGCCCACCCCGGCCGTCCCCGTGCCGTTCCGCACCCTGTCCTCGGTCGCCGACGTGACCGCGGGCTCGGCCGAGCTCATCTCTCGGATCGTGGAGTCCTCGGGCTTCCCGCACGACTCGGTCGCCGACCTCGAGCCGCGGCTGTCCAAGGCCATGCAGTGGACGGTCGAGCACGTGCCCGCCGACGAGCGCACCACGGTGCGCGAGACGCCGGACACCGAGCGCCTGGCCAGGTTGTCCGAGGACGAGGAGCTGTGGCTGCGGATCTTCCTCGACCGGCTCCCCGAGGACGGCGACCTCGACGCGGTCACCTCGGTCGTCTACGGCGTGCCGAAGGTCGCCCGCGGGCTCGGCTTCGAGGACGCGCCGACGCATGAGGTGAAGGCGGACCAGAAGGACTTCTTCCGGCTGCTCTACCACCTCCTCGTCGACGCCGACCGCGGTCCGCGCCTGCCGACGCTGGTGCTGGCGCTGGGACCGGCGAAGGTGCGCCGGCTGCTCGGCGCCTGAGCCGTTTCACCTCGAGCACATTCCGAAAGTCAGGCCGGGCCTGACGAGCCGGTGGTGGGATGCCGACATCCCAACCACACGGAGGAAATCCATGCTCAACAACGCGCTCGGCACCGTTCGCCGCGGCATCCCCACCATCGTCATCGCCGGCGCCCTCGTCGTGGCCTCGGCCACGAGCGGTGCCACTGCTGCCCTCGTCATCACCGGCAAGCAGATCAAGGACAACACGGTCACGACGAAGGACATCAAGAACGGCACCCTGTCGACGAGGGACATGTCGTCGTCGACGCTCTCCTCGCTCAAGGGCGCCACCGGTCCCGCCGGGGCCCCGGGAGCCGCTGGTGCGCCGGGCGTCTCGGGCTACCAGATCGTCACCGCGTCTGCCGTCATCCCGGCCGACGACGGCGGTGAGGTCGTCGCCAACTGCCCGCCCGGCAAGAAGGTGCTCAGCGCCGCCGGCGAGCTCGCCGGGGCCTACACCGGAACAGCGGTCAGCATCGACCTCAGCGCGACGTCGGCGACGGCGTACGCCGCGAACTACTACGACACCGCCGACACCCTGACGATCGACGTCGTCTGCGCCGTCGTCGGCTGACCGACCGTTCCGACGCCCCGGTGGGCCGGTCAGCTGCGGAAGCTGACCGGCTCGCCGAGGTAACGCTCGAGGTCGGCGCGCACGGCGTCGCTGATCGCCCACGCCGACTGCGCCGCGTGGTCCCACAGGACGTTGACGCACTCCCACACCGCCGCCGGGGCGCCACCCGCCTCGACCCGCAGCTCCGCGGCGACCGTGAACGACGACCGGCCGACCCGCGTCACCCAGAGCGAGGCCAGGAACGGCTGGTAGGGGACGAACCGCATCTCACCGTGGTACTCGATGGTCTGCGACGCGACCAGCTCCGAGACCCCGTCCGGCGTGCCGTGCAGCAGGCCGGTCGCCCCCTCGGGCAGGCCCGGCAGGTGCGCGAAGCGCAGGAACTCGTAGCGCGCCTCGTCGAGCACGCGCACGGCCTCGACGTTGTCGACGTGCCCGGCGAGGTTGATGTCGCGGTAGCGCGCCTGGATCTCGGTGGTGAAGGTCTGGGCCATGACCGAAGTGTGTCGGACGCCCGCCTAGGGTTGGGCCATGACCTCCGGACCCTTCGGCGGCGACCTGATGGCCGGTCCCCCGCCCACCCACCTTCCCGCCGACCCCGCCGACGCCGAGCTGGCCGGCGGCGAGGCCCCCGCCGCGGTCGTACGCCGCCACCCGGAGTCGCCCGCCGCCTGGGCCGCGATGGCCGCCGAGGCCCAGCAGGCCGGCGCCGACGACGTCACCGTCTACGCCTACGCCCGCGTCGGCTACCACCGCTCACTCGACCGGCTGCGACGCAACGGCTGGAAGGGCCACGGACCCGTGCCGTGGGAGCACGAGCCCAACCGCGGCTTCCTGCGCTCGCTCGCCCTGCTCGCGACGGCTGCGCGCGCCATCGGCGAGACGCCCGAGTGGGAGCGCTGCTCCACCTTCCTCCGCGAATCCAGCCCGGCGGCGGCGGACGAGCTCCTCTGACCGCTCGTCGCGGCAGATCGACCGCTGGTCGAGCCACCCCGACGGAGGGGTGACGCGCGTCGCCGCGCCGGTAAGGTCTCGCGGGTGAATTCCGGGAACACACCTCTGCAGTCGCGCCCTGAAGACCCGGGCGTCCCCCCGACCGACAAGGGCAAGATGGCGCTCGCCGCCGTCCTGCTCCTCATCCCCATCGTCGTGCTCCTCTGGGTGCCGCACTACGCGAAGGTCGAGCCGACGCTGCTCGGCTTCCCGTTCTTCTTCTGGTACCAGTTCCTCTGGGTCTTCATCTGCTCCGCCCTGACCTGGACGGCGTACAAGCTCACGCTGTCGGCCCGCGGCAAGACCACGCACAAGGTGGGTGGGGACCGATGACGCCGCAGCTGACCGTGATGGCCGCCGAGACCGACGGCATCAACGGCGTCGCGCTCTCGGTCCTCATCGCCCTCTTCGCCCTGGTGACCGTCGCCGGCTTCATGGCCACCCGCTTCATGCGCGCGGACTCGATGGAGTCGCTCGAGGAGTGGGGCCTGGGCGGTCGCAAGTTCGGCACCTGGATCACGTGGTTCCTGCTCGGCGGCGACCTCTACACGGCGTACACCTTCGTCGCCGTCCCGGCCGCGATGTTCGCGACCGGTGCGGTCGCCGGATTCTTCGCCGTGCCCTACACGATCGTGCTCTACCCGATCATCTTCATCTTCATGGCGCGGCTGTGGTCGGTGAGCCACCGCCACGGCTACGTCACGACGGCCGACTTCGTGCGCGGCAGGTACGACGACCGGGGGCTGTCCCTCGCCGTCGCGGTCACCGGCTTCGTGGCCACCATGCCCTACATCGCGCTCCAGCTCGTCGGCATCCAGGCGGTGCTGGAGGTGGCCGGGCTCGGCGGCGGCGACAACATCGTCCAGAAGGACGCGCCGCTCTTCATCGCCTTCGCGCTGCTCGCGGCCTACACCTACTCCAGCGGCCTGCGGGCTCCGGCGGTCATCGCCTTCGTCAAGGACATCCTGATCTACCTCGTGATCATCGTGGCGATCGTCTACCTGCCCGGCCAGGTCGGCGGCTGGGACGCGATCTTCGGCGCGGCCGAGGACAAGATGGCCGCCACCAACGAGGCGACCGGCGGCCCCACCGGATCGTTCATCCCCGGCGCCGGCCAGGGCTGGGCGTACGCCACCCTGGCGCTGGGCTCCGCGCTGGCGCTGTTCATGTACCCGCACTCGATCACCGCGTCACTGTCGTCGAACTCCCGCAACACGATCCGTCGCAACGCCGCCATCCTGCCGGCGTACTCCTTCGTGCTCGGCCTGCTGGCCCTGCTCGGCTGGGTCGCGATCGCTGCGGGCACGCAGCCGATCGGCCTCGACGGCGAGCCCAACGCGCAGCTGGTGATCCCGCAGCTGTTCGAGGACATGTTCCCGGCGTGGTTCGCCGGGGTCGCCTTCGCCGCGATCGCGATCGGCGCGCTCGTGCCGGCCGCCATCATGTCGATCGCCGCGGCCAACACGTTCAGCCGCAACATCTACAAGGAGTGGCTCAAGAAGGACGCCACCCCCGCGCAGGAGGCCAAGGTCTCCAAGCTGATGTCGCTGCTGGTGAAGGCGTTCGCGCTGATCTTCGTGCTCACCCTCGACAAGCAGAACGCGATCAACTTCCAGCTCCTCGGCGGCATCTGGATGCTCCAGACCTTCCCGGTGATCGTGTTCAGCCTCTTCACGCGGTGGTTCCACCGCTACGGCCTGCTCGTCGGCTGGGCCGTCGGCATGGTCTACGGCACCGTCGGGGCCTACAACGTGAAGAACCCGGTCACCGGGAAGGCCTTCGGCGGCTCGCTCGACAACATCCCCGGCATCGGCGAGATGGGCTACATCGCGATGACGGCCTTCGTCATCAACGTGGCCGTCGCGACCGTGCTGACGGTGGCGCTGCGGGCGGCGAACGTGTCCAACGGTCGCGACGAGACGATCCCGTTCGACTACTTCGCCGACGCCGACGACCCGCGGGTGCAGAAGGACCTCGTGGAGCACAGCTCGCACGAGATGCCGTACGGCGACCCGGACGACATCGCGGGGAACGCACCGGCGCGCTGACAGCAGCTCCTCCGGTGGGCGTGACCTGACGCAGGGCGCCGCGTTGTTCCGGTCAACGCGGCGCCCCTCAGCCGCCGCACACGCCCCCGGAGGAACTCATGCGCACTCACCCGTCCCGGTTCCGGAAGGCGTCGACGCTGGCCGCACTCGCGGCCTCGACGCTCGCCCTCACCGTCGCAGCCCTCACCGTCCCGTCCGCCGCCCAGGACCCGCTCACCTCCGCGACCGAGCTGTTCGCCCCGCGGCTGGTCACGGTGGACACCCCGACCCGTGCCGACAAGTCGCGGCTCCAGGCACTCGGCCTCGACCTCACCGAGCACGCCGGTCACGACTACGTCGAGATCGTGCTCCACACCGTCGCCGACCGTGACGCCCTGCGGGCAGCCGGCTTCACGTGGGACGTGCGGATCCCCGACCTGCTGCGTCGCGAGGCCGAGATCAACCGACTCGACGACCTCTTCGCGGCCACCCGGCTGCGCACGGCGCTGCCCTCGGGCCGCGACGCCTACCGCAGCCTGGCCGACTACAACTCCGAGATGAAGGCCATGGCCCAGGCCAACCCCGGCCTGGTCAGGCTGCTGACGCTGCCCGAGAAGACCCTGGACGGGCGGACGGTCCACGGCGTCGAGATCGCGACGGACGTCGCGGCCCGTGACGGTCGACCCACCTTCGCGATGTTCGGCGTGCACCACGCCCGCGAGTGGCCCTCGGGCGAGCACGCGATGGAGTTCGCCGTCGACCTCGTCAAGGGCGCCCGCGCCGGCGACCCGCGCATCCGCAGCCTTCTCGACCGCGGCCGCATGGTGGTGGTGCCGGTGGTGAACCCCGACGGCTTCCACCTCTCCTTCACCGACGGCCAGCTGGTCGACCTGCGCGAGCTCGACGGCGGCGGCACCGCCTCGATCCTCGGCACCCCCGGCAACGCCTACAAGCGCAAGAACTGCCGGGTCGTCGACGGCCAGGACACCCCCGACGGCACGTGCGCCGCCTTCAGCCTGACCAGCCCCGGCGGCTTCCTCGTCGGCACCGACCTCAACCGCAACTACGGCGGGCTGTGGGGCGGGCCCGGCGCCTCGGACCTCTTCGCCGACCCGACCTACCGCGGCGCCGAGCCGTTCTCGGAGCCGGAGACCCGCAACGTGCGCGACCTGATCTCCTCGCGGCAGGTCACGATGATGATCTCCAACCACACCTTCTCCAACCTGGTGCTGCGGCCCAACGGCGTGAACCCGACGACGATCGGTGCCGACGGGCTGCCGGTGGGCGACGCCCCCGACGAGGAGGCGATGAAGAAGGTCGGCGCGCGGATGACCGCGCAGAACGGCTATGCCAACATCCACGGCTGGGAGCTCTACGACACGACCGGCACCACCGAGGACTGGTCCTACAACGCCACCGGCGGCTACGGCTACACCTTCGAGATCGGCCCCGACGAGTTCCACCCGCCCTTCGCCCAGGTGGTCGACGAGTACCTCGGAGCAGGCGCGTACGCCGGCAAGGGCAACCGCGAGGCGTACCTCATCGCCTTCGAGGAGGCCATCGACCGCGGCAGCCACGCGGTCATCTCGGGCAAGGCCCCCGCGGGCGCGACGCTGCGGCTGCGCAAGGAGTTCTCCACGCCCACCTGGAGCCCCGAGAACGACTTCACCGACTCCCTCGAGAGCTCGATGGTCACTGGTGCCAAGACCTTCAGCTGGGACGTCAACCAGTCCACCCGCCCGGCGGTCCAGGCACGCCTGGTCAAGCTGCTCGCGGAGGAGCCGACCCGCAGCGAGACCTTCACCGGCACCGTCGCACCGGGGACCTCGGTGGACCACGAGCTCGTCGTGACCGAGACCGACCAGGAGATCCTGCACGTCGACCTCGACTGGCCGACGCCGGACGACCTCGACCTGGAGGTCTACCGCAAGGAGGCCGACGGCTCGCTGACCGAGGTCGGCGGCTCGGGGAACTTCGTGGGCGACAAGGAGCGGGCGACGATCAACGCCCCCACGCCGGGCACCTACGTCCTGCGGGTGGTGAACTTCGCGTCGGTGACACCGACCTACACGCTCACCGCGGCCCTGTACGACGCGACGGAGCAGCTCACCGCTCCGCTGGTCGAGGCCTGGACCCTGACGTGCGAGAAGGACGGGCAGGTCCTGCAGACCGTGCCGGTCGTGGTCGAGCGCGGTCAGCAGGTGAGGGTCGACCTCAAGGAGTGCTCGCGGCGCTGGGGCCGCTGACCGGCCCGGACCGCACGACGCCCGCCCTGCTCGTAGGAGCAGGGCGGGCGTCGTCGTGCCGGGCGTGGGTCAGCCGGCGAGCGACGTCCCCGCGGAGCGCAGGTTCTGGCAGGCCTCCACGATGCGCTCGGCCATGCCGGCCTCGGCTGCCTTGCCCCAGGCGCGCGGGTCGTACTGCTTCTTGTTGCCGACCTCGCCGTCGACCTTCAGCACGCCGTCGTAGTGGGCGAACATGTGCGCCGCGACCGGGCGGGTGAAGGCGTACTGGGTGTCGGTGTCGACGTTCATCTTGATCACGCCGAAGTCGACCGCGTCGCTGATCTCCTGCGCGGACGAGCCGGAGCCGCCGTGGAAGACCAGGTCGAACGGGCGGGCGTCGGAGCCCAGGCCGAGCTCGGAAGCGGCTGCCTCCTGCGCGGTCTTGAGGATCTCCGGGCGCAGCTTGACGTTGCCGGGCTTGTAGACGCCGTGCACGTTGCCGAAGGTCAGCGCCGTCATGTAGCGACCGCGCTCGCCGGCGCCGAGCGCCTTGACCGTGGCGATCGCGTCCTCGGGCGTGGTGTAGAGCTGGTCGTTGATCTCGTTGGCCACGCCGTCCTCCTCACCGCCGACGACACCGACCTCGATCTCGAGGATGATCTGGGCCGCGGCGCACTTGGCGAGCAGCTCCTCGGCGATCTGGAGGTTCTCCTCCAGCGGCACCGCGGAGCCGTCCCACATGTGCGACTGGAAGAGCGGGGCCTCGCCGCGCGCGACGCGCTCGGCGGAGATGTCGAGCAGCGGGCGGACGAAGCCGTCGAGCTTGTCCTTGGGGCAGTGGTCGGTGTGCAGCGCGATGTTGACGGGGTAGTTCTTCGCGACCTCGGCGGCATAGGCGGCGAAGGCCACCGAGCCGGACACCATGTCCTTCACGGACGGGCCGGAGAGGTACTCCGCGCCGCCCGTGGACACCTGGATGATGCCGTCGGAGCCGGCGTCGGCGAAGCCCTTGAGCGCGGCGTTGAGCGTCTGGGAGGACGACACGTTGATGGCCGGGTAGGCGAAGGACTTGGCCTTCGCGGCGTCCAGCATCTGCGCGTAGACCTCGGGGGTGGCGATGGGCATCGGCGGTTCTCCTCAGAAGGGGTCCTACAGGCACTCCCAACCCTAGTGGCTACTGGTGGGTCCGAAATCCTGCGAGCTCCCGTCTCACCACGTGACAACCGTTCGGTGCCACCGCTCCGTCTCCACGGCTGGCACACTCACCCGCAGGGGGAACACTCGATGAGCACGGAGATCGACTGGCAGCGCGAGCTCGACAGCTCGTTCGGGGACGGCCGCGACGTCCCTGCGGGCCACTACGTCGCGGCTGGCAGGAGCGCCGTACGCCGTCGGCGGGCGGCGGCGGCCGTCATCATCTCGGCCGCCGTGGTGCTCGTCGGTGGCGTGGTCTGGTCGACCAGCCCGGGCAGCACGCCCCGCAGCGAGGCGCCGCTGGCCACCCAGGGCCCAGCCCCCGACCGGAGCGCGGGAGGGTCCGACGCCGAGACCAGGCGCGAGCGGCGGCTGGGGCCGGAGGAGCTGCAGTCGACCGCTGACCAGCAGACGGGGCTGGACGTCGATTTCGTCGGCAACCCCGCCACGCTCACCGACGACGGACTGGTGCTCGCGCCCGGTGCCGGGCCGGTGCTGCAGAGCGTCGCCGACCCCATGGATCAGCCCGCCCGCGCGGGCCGGTCGTCGATCGGTCTGCGCGTGATGTTCGAGGGGGAGGAGAAGTACTCGCTCGTCACCTACGACAACGGGTCCACCTCGCTCCACACCGAGCCGGCGACCGGAAACTTCGCGGGATGGCTGGCCGACAAGGTGAGGATCGAGCGCTCCCTCGACCTGGGGACCGATGACTCTCCTGCGGACGTGACCGCGACCCCGGACGCGTGGCTCAAGCTGGCCCCGGCCGGCACGATCGCGTCCGCGTCCCCGTTCGTCGCCGTGCGGGAGACCCGCGAGGTCGACCTGGGGGGCGGCTTCGCGCTGGAGTCCGACCGCACCGGAGTTGCCCGGTTGCAGGTGACCGGCCTGTCGGAATACGTCGCGTGGCGCGTGGTGGACGACGAGCTCGAGGTGGTCCACGCCGGCGGTCGCTTCGAGTCCCTCGACGCCTTCGTCGAGTGGGCACGCCGGCAGTACGCCTCCGGCGAGGGCATGCGATGAGGAGCACGGACCGCGACGCAGCCTTCAGCGAGTTCGTCGCCGCCCGCCAGGCTCGCCTGCGCCGCATCGCCTACGCGCTCTGCGGCGACTGGCACCGCGCCGACGACCTGCTGCAGACCGCCCTGACCAAGCTGTACGTCGCCTGGCCGCGCATCCGCCACGAGGGGAACGAGGAGGCCTACGTCCGCCAGATCATGGTGCGGGCCAACATCGACGAGTCCCGTCGGCCGTGGCGGCGCGAGCGACCCAGCGAGCACCTGCCCGAGGTGGCCGCCCACGGGCCGACCTCGACCGAGGAGCGCTCGGCGCTCTTCGAAGCGCTGCAGGCGCTCCCCGAGCAGCAGCGCAAGGTGGTCGTGCTGCGCCACTGGCTCGGGTTGTCGGTGCGCGAGACGGCCGCTGAGCTCGGCATTGTGGAGGGCACGGTCAAGAGCCACAGCAGCCGTGGCCTGGCGGCCCTCGAGGCGGTGCTGGCGCCGCAGCGGTACGCCTGAGGGGGGAGGCAAACTGCACCCGCACGGGTATGGCGTCCGCGCGGCGTCAGGCCTAGGTTGACGCTCACGAGGACCCGCGGTCGGGTCCGGGGTGCCGTGGGGACATCCCGGCCCCGGCCGCGCTCGGCCCGGCAGCGCTAGCCGCGCCAGGCGTCGGCGCTGCCGAGGTCGGCGTACGCCCTGACCCAGCTGTGCATGGCGATGGCCGCGGCCGAGCTGGCGTTGATGGAGCGGGTGGAGCCGAACTGCGCGATCGAGAAGGTCCCGTCGCAGACCTCGCGCGCCGACTCGGACAGGCCCGGTCCCTCCTGGCCGAAGAGGAAGCAGACCCGGCGCGGCAGCTCCATCGTCTCGAGGTGCTCGCTGCCCGGGAGGTTGTCGATGCCGAGCAGGCGCACGGGGTGCTCGAGCCCGTGGAGGTACGCCGCCAGCGCGGCGGCGTCGGGGTGGTGGCGCACGTGCTGGTAGCGGTCGGTCACCATCGCGCCGCGCCGGTTCCAGCGTCGGTTGCCGACGATGTGGACCTCCGCGGCGAGGAAGGCGTTGGCGGTGCGCACGATCGTGCCGATGTTGAAGTCGTGCTGCCAGTTCTCGATCGCGACGTGGAAGCCGTGCCGGCGCGTGTCGAGGTCGGCGACGATGGCCTCCATCGTCCAGTAGCGGTAGCGGTCGACGACGTTGCGTCGGTCGCCGTCGCGCAGCAGGTCGGGGTCCCACTGCCCGCCCTGGGGCCACGGGCCCTCCCACGGACCGACGCCCACCTCGGGTGCACCGTGGGGCATCGGGTCGTAGGGCGCCCGCTGCTGCGGCTCCTCACCCACGGCGGTCAGTCCGACGGCGGGGCGGGGCGGCGGCGCAGCGAGCGGACCCTCAGCAGCACCCACCACGCCACGGCCGACGCGACCGTGAGGATGACGAGCTTCTGGAAGGTGCCGGCGTAGGTCTCGACCACGTGCCACTGCTCGCCGAGGTAGTAGCCGGCGAGGACGAAGATGGTGTTCCAGATGGCGCTGCCGGCCAGGGTCAGGCCGAGGAACTGCCAGATCGGCATGCGCTCGATCCCGGCGGGCACCGAGATCAGGCTGCGGAAGATCGGCACCATCCGGCCGAAGAAGACCGCCTTGCGGCCGTGGCGGGCGAACCACTCCTCGGTGCGCTCGAGGTCCGAGGTCTTGGTCAGCGGCAGCCGCTCCCAGACCCAGTACATCCGGTGGCGGCCGAACAGCAGGCCCAGGGCGTAGAGCAGCGTCGCGCCCACCACCGAGCCGACCGTCGTCCAGATCAGGGCCTCGGCGAGGGTGAAGGAGCCCTGGCTGGCGGTGAAGCCGGCCAGCGGCAGGATCACCTCGCTGGGCAGCGGCGGGAAGAGGTTCTCCGCCGCGATGACCACCGCAGCCCCGACGGGGCCGAGGCGCTCCATGAGGTCGACGGCCCAGCCGGCGACGCCGTCGAGCTCAGCACCGGGTTGGGCAGCGAGGAGGCGGGACAGCACCCCGTGACCCTAGATCACGGGTCCGCGACGTCAGCCAGCGGCGCGTACGGCGTCGAGGTCGGCGCGGGTCAGCACCGACCGGACCTCGAGCCCGACGTCGGCCAGCGGGTCCTCGCCCTCCGGGGAGCGGTCGATGGCGCACACCACGACCTCGACGACCGCGCCGAGCTCACGCAGCGCGCGGGTCGCGTCGCGGACCGCGCCGCCGGTGGTGATGACGTCCTCGACGAGGGTGACCCGTCGACCGGACACGTCGGGGCCCTCGGCCAGCTTCGCGGTGCCGTACTCCTTGGCCTGCTTGCGCACGAACAGCGCCGGCAGGCCCGTCCTCGCGCTGACCATGGTCGCGATCGGGACACCGCCGAGCTCGAGCCCGCCGAGGAGCTCGGTGCCCTCGGGCAACAGTCCCACCATCTGCGCGGCCACGCGGTCGAGCAGGACGGGCTGCGCCTCGAAGAGGTACTTGTCGAAGTAGGTGTCCGCGACCTGCCCCGAGCGGAGGGTGAACTCCCCCGTGAGGCGGCAGGTGGCGTCGATGTCGGCGGCGAGGGTGGGGTCGGTGCTCACACCGCCGACCCTAGCCAGGCCGCTGGGTAGCGTGGGGCCGTGCCCACCGCGAAGCCCCAGCCCCTCGCCGCCCGCCTGGCCCACATCCCGCCCACCGTCTTCAGCGAGATGTCCGCGCTCGCGCTGCGGACCGGGGCGATCAACCTCGGCCAGGGCTTCCCCGACGTCGACGGTCCGCGGTCGGTGGTGGAGGCGGCCGAGCGCGCCCTCGAGGGCGGCGCCAACCAGTACGCCCCCGGCATCGGCGTGGCGTCGCTGCGGGCCGCGATCGCGCGCCACCAGCAGCGCCACTACGGCCTCGAGGTCGATCCCGACCAGGAGGTGGTCGTGACGACCGGCTGCACCGAGGCGGTCGCCGCCGCCCTCCTCGGCCTCGTCGACCCCGGCGACGAGGTGGTCGTGCTCGAGCCCTACTACGACTCCTACGTCGCGATGCTCGACATGTGCGGCGCGGTCCGGCGATCGGTGACGCTGCGGGCACCGTCCTTCCGACCCGACCCCGACGAGCTGCGGGCAGCGGTCACCGACCGGACCAAGGTCATCCTGCTCAACACCCCGCACAACCCGACCGGGACCGTGCTGACCCGCGAGGAGCTGCAGGTGGTGGCCGACCTGGCGATCGCGCACGACGTGCTGGTGATCACCGACGAGGTCTACGAGCACCTCGTCTTCGACGGTCTCTCCCACGTGCCGATCGCCACGCTGCCGGGGATGTGGGAGCGCACGCTGACGCTCTCGAGCGCCGGCAAGTCGTGGTCCTTCACCGGCTGGAAGGTCGGCTGGGCCACCGGACCCGCCGCGCTCGTAGGAGCGGTGCTCGCGGCCAAGCAGTGGCTCACCTTCACCTCGGGCTCGCCCCTGCAGCCCGCCGTCGCGCACGCGCTCGACCACGAGCCCGACTGGCCGGTCGAGCTCGCCCGGGACCTGCAGTCCCGGCGCGACCTCCTGTGCGAGGGCCTCACCGCGGCCGGGCTCTCGCCCCGCGTGCCGGAGGGCACCTACTTCACGACCACCGACATCTCGCACCTCGGCTGGGCCGACGGCCGCGAGTTCTGCCTCGCGCTGCCTGAACGCGCCGGCGTGGTCGCGATCCCGACCCAGGGGTTCCACGACGACGCCGACGCCGGTCGGCAGCTGGTGCGCTGGGCCTTCTGCAAGCAGCCCGACGTCATCGCCGAGGGCCTGCGCCGCCTCGCAGCGGCCGACCTCGCGCGCTGACGATGCGCAGCGCGCCTCAGCGGCCGGGGTAGTCCCGGGGCGGGTGGTCCGACCCGTCCGACGGCGGCTGGCCGTAGGGGTTGTCCGACGACGGCGGCTGGCCGTAGGGGTTGTCGGCCCGCGGCGCCTCGGGCGGCGGCTGGGTGGCGTACGGGTTGGACCCGTAGGTGTCGCCGCCCTGGCTGCCGGTTCCGTAGGGGTCCGTGCCGTAGCCGGCGCCGGGGTGGCCGGCGGACGGGTAACCACCGCCGGGGTAGCCGCCGGGTGAGCCCTTGCGGGCGAACCAGTCGCCGGCGCCGCCGACGAAGAGCAGCACGATGGTCGCCACCGAGGCGATCAGCGTGATGACCGAGACGCCACTCGTGATGCCGAGCAGCGACAAGAGCGCGACGACCGAGCTCGAGATGACGAGCAGGATGCGCGCGACGTTGGAGCGGCGGAGCACGAAGACCGCGAGCACGAGCGCGATCACCGCCCAGACCACGAGGCCCAGGATGAAGGCGACGAGCACGCCGACGGCGGCGTCGGCGTCGATCCCCGCGTCCTGGAACTCCGGGACGCGCTCCATCTCGGTGATCACCTGGTCGCGGGCGACCAGCAGGGCGAGGCCGGCGAAGCCGAAGAGCACCGCAGTCAGGCCCGAGAAGACGATGGTGATCCAGGCAGCGGCCGTCACCGTGCCGGGACGACGGTCGCCCTGCCCGGCGGGCGCGCCGTAGGACGGCTGCCCCTGCCCGCCGTAGGGGGACGGCTGTCCCTGCTGGCCGTAGGGGCCTGGCTGGCCGTACGGCGTGTGGGTGGGCCCGGGCTCCTGGTCGCTCATGGGACTATCTCACCACGAGGTCGGTGGCCGGCGCAGGGCGCGAGGCTCAGCGCGCGTCGACCGCGAACCAGCGCCGCACCTCGACCCGGCGCAGGCACAGGACGGTCGCCACCGCCGCTGCAGCCGGGATCAGGGTGAGGGGCGTGCTGAGCACCAGGGCGAAGCACGCGCCGGCGCTGAAGGCGGCGCTGACGATCAGCCCGCGACGCGCCCAGTCGCGGCGCGCCATCGCGAAGCCGGCCAGGACCAGCGCCACCACGCACCACGCGACGAACCCGCCGGCCAGCGCCAGGACGGTGCCGCGCAGCTGCTCGAGGGTCAGGCCGTCCTCGACGACCTGGGGCTGCTGCTCCTCGATCACGCTCATCAGGAAGTCCGGGGACAGCCCGGCGATCACGATCCACAGCAGCGACAGGCTGAGCAGGCCACCGGCCGTCACCACGGTGATCACGAAGGCCGCCACCATCGCGCCGGGCCGCTCGTGGAGCAGCTGCTGCTGCTCCGGGGCCGCGGGCACAGCGGAGCGCTCGTCGCCACCGCGCGGGCCGAGCGGCTGGCCGTAGGGCGAGTGGGCCGCGGTGTCCGGCTCGCCGAACGGCCGCGTGGCCGGCGGGGGCGCCGACGCCCCGCCCCGCTGGGCGGATCGGGCGTCCGGCGCACCGACGCCGGACGGCGTACGCCACGGGTCGTCCGTGCGCTTGGTGCCCCGGTCCTTGTCCTTGCTCTTCTCGGGCGCGGGCGCGGGGGGCGTCCAGCGGCCGGTGGCGAACCACTCGCGCGCGGGGGCCATCCAGAGCATCGCGGCGCCGGCCGCGACGAAGGACCCGGCCAGGCCGCCGGCGGCGAGGCCGGTGACGAAGACCGGGATCGCGAAGATCGTGAGCCCCAGCCGCGCGGAACGGTCGGGCTTGCGGACGTACCAGCCCAGGATGCCGGTGGCGCAGGCGGCGGCCGCGGCGACCATGCACGCGTAGCGGAGCAGGTCCGAGGCACTGCTGACGTCGAGGCCGAGGGAGGAGAACGGCGACTCGGCGAGGACGTCGCGGATCGACTCCTGCGTCTCCAGCGAGCCGATCGTGGAGACCTGCTCCCAGGCGGTGACCAGCACCATGAACGAGGCGAACATGACGATGCCCGACGCCAGGGTGACCTGGGGCGGACGCTGCTCGGTGGGCTGGCTCACCCCTCCATTGTCCCCAGTGCCACCCAAGACCGCTCATCGCGGTCGCGTGCGGGCGCTGGGGGGCTTCTCAGGGTCGCCCTCAGGGACGGACGGGGCCTCGTCCCCGATGCGCGCGACGGCCCCGCGCGGCGAGGCTCGACCCATGATCAGTGTCGAGTCCCTCACCAAGCACTACGGCCGCTTCACGGCCGTCGACCACGTGTCCTTCACGGCCGCACCCGGCCGTGTCACCGGATTCCTCGGCCCCAACGGTGCCGGGAAGTCCACGACCATGCGCGTCATGGTCGGCCTCACCCGCCCGACCACCGGACGCGTGACCATCGCCGGCCGCGACTACCGCGAGCTCGCCAACCCCGGCCTGGAGGTGGGTGTCCTCCTCGACGCCTCCGCCCAGCACGCCGGTCGCACCGGTCGCGAGATCCTCGCCATCGCCCAGCAGACGATGGGCCTGCCCCGCACCCGGGTCGCGGAGACCCTCGCCCGGGTCGGCCTGACCGAGGACGAGGCCGAGCGCCGGGTGCGCAACTACTCCCTCGGCATGCGCCAGCGCCTCGGCATCGCCACCGCCCTCATCGGCGACCCCGACGTGCTCGTCCTCGACGAGCCCGCCAACGGCCTCGACCCGGCCGGCATCCGCTGGATGCGTGACCTGCTGCGCGGCTTCGCCGACGACGGCGGCACCGTGCTGCTGTCCTCGCACCTGCTGCACGAGATCGAGGTCATCGCCGACGACCTCGTCGTCATCGGCCAGGGCCGCATCGTGGCCCAGGGCACCAAGGCCGAGCTGCTGGCCGCCGCCGGCACGCTCGTGCGCACCGCCGACGTCGAGCGGCTCGCCCGCGCCCTGCACGAGGCAGCCGTGACCACCACCCCGATCGACGGCGGCCTGCGCGCCGACGCCGATCCCGAGCTCGTGGGCGAGACCGCCCACCGCGCCGGCGTCGCCCTGCGCGAGCTGCGGCCCGCCGACGGCGCGGGCCTGGAGGAGATGTTCCTCGAGCTCACCGCCGAGACCGCCCGAGAAGGAGCAGCAGCATGACCACCGCGACAGACATCCAGCCGGCGACCCCGGACTCTCCCCCGACCCGTACGACGACCGGCGCGTCCGCCGTGGCGCGTGCCGTCCGCCCCATCCCGACGAGCCGCCTCGTCGCGGTCGAGCTGCGCAAGATGTTCGACACCCGCGCCGGCTTCTGGCTGATGGCGAGCGTCGGCATCGTCGCGGTGCTCGCCACCGCGGTGGTGATCATCTGGGCCCCCGACGAGGCCATCACCCAGAACACCTTCTCCACCGCGATCGGCATGCCGCTGTCGGTGGTGCTGCCGATCATCGCGATCCTCTCCGTCACCGGTGAGTACAGCCAGCGCACCGGCCTGACGACGTACACGCTCGTGCCGTGGCGCGGGCGGGTGCTCGGCGCGAAGGTCGTCGCCACCGTCCTGGTGGGCGTCGCCTCGATGTTCCTGGCCCTCGCGGTCGGAGCGCTCGGCAACGTCGTGGGCTCGGCCGTCACCGGGCTCGACGCGGTCTGGGACATCACGGCCACCCAGTTCGGCAACATCGTGCTCGCCAACATCCTCGGGATGCTGATGGGCTTCATGCTCGGCGTGCTGTTCCGCAGCTCGGCCGGCGCGATCGTGGGCTACTTCGTCTACTCCTTCGTGCTGCCGGTGGCCTTCGGCACCCTCGCCGCCTTTCAGGAGTGGTTCCGCGACCTCCAGCCGTGGGTCGACGTGAACTTCGCCGTCACCCGGCTCTTCGACCAGACCATGACCGGGGAGCACTGGCAGCAGCTCGGCGTCTCGACGCTGGTCTGGCTGTGGGTCCCGCTGGCCATCGGCCTGCGCGCGGTGCTGCGCGCCGAGGTGAAGTAGCGCGGCTCTGACAGGCTGGCGCCATGCATCCCGACGCCTGGCTGGTCGTCATCGACCCGCAGCGGATCTTCGCCGACGCCTCGAGCCCGTGGGGCTCCCCGATGTTCCCCGCCGTCGTCGATCCCGTACGCCGACTCGCCAGCGCGGCGGGTCGGCGTACGGTCGTCACCCGCTGGGTCCCGGCCGCCGACCCGCAGGGCAGCTGGGCGGCGTACCTCGAGGCCTGGCCGTTCGCGGACGTGGCCGAGGACGACCCGCTGCTCGAGCTGGTGCCGTCGGCTCAGGGGCTGGGCAGCGAGGTCGTCTCGCTGCCGACCTTCGGCAAGTGGGGCCCGGCCCTCGAGGCGGTCACCGGCCCGACGCCGCACCTGGTGCTGGCCGGGGTGTCCACCGACTGCTGCGTCGTCTCGACGGCGCTGGCCGCCGCCGACGCCGGCGCCACGATCACGGTCGTCACCGACGCCTGCGCGGGCTCGACCCCGGAGAACCACCGCGCGGCGCTGGACGTGATGGCGCTCTACCCGCCGCAGATCACCCTTGCCCCCAGCGACGAGGTGCTCGCCGAGGGGAACCGATGAGCCGGGTCATCCACACCGGCCAGGCGCTCGTCGACGTGGTCGTCGAGGTGCCTGACCTTCCGGTGCGCGGCCAGAACGTGATGGCCGCCTCGGCCACCGACTACGCCGGCGGGGCCGTCACCGTGCTCGTCGCCGCCGCCCGGTTCGGCGCGGCGTGCGTGCACGCCGGCGCGCACGGGACCGGGCCGCACGGCGACCTGGTGCGCGCGGCCCTGGGCTCGGAGGGCATCGCCGTCTCCGCCCCGGCGGTCGCGACGCTCGACACCGGCATCTGCGTCGTCATGGTCGAGCCGAGCGCGCAGCGCACCTTCGTGACGACCCTCGGCGCGGAGCGCGAGATCAGCGTGGAGTCGCTCGCGAGCTCCGCCCCGGGAGCCGGCGACCTCGTGTGCGTCACCGGCTTCTCGCTGGCGCTCGACCGCACCCGCGACCCGCTGCTCGCCTGGCTGCCGACGCTCGACCCCGACGTGGTCGTCGTGCTCGACCCGGGCGCGGCCTTCGCGGACCTGCCGGCCGCGGTGCGCGAGGCGATGCTCGAGGTGACCGACGTGTGGTCGAGCAACGCCGAAGAGGCCGAGGGCCTGCTGCGCGCGGCCGCCCGGCCCGTCCCCGAGGACCTCGCCGGCCTCACCAGCGCCGTCGCCCCGCTGCTGCGCGGCGACGCCGTCGCCATCGTCCGCGACGGTCCCGGCGGCTGCGCGGTGCACGTCGGCGGCGAGGCCACCGACGTGCCGGGGTTCCCGCAGAAGCCGCTCGACACCAACGGGGCCGGCGACACGCACACCGGCGCCCTCCTGGCCGAGGTCGCCGCCGGCACGCCCTGGGTGGAGGGGTGCCGCCGGGCCAACGCGGCCGCCGCGATCAAGGTGACCCGGCGCGGGCCCGAGTCGGCGCCGACGGCCGCGGAGGTCGACGAGTTCCTGGCCGCGCGCTGACGCGTCGGGCCCCGGTCGGGCGTGCCGTCACCGGACGCGGACGGCTCGCGATTGAGCCCGGAGGCACGTCATCGCTGCCCGTTGCTTCTTCGCCACGACGACGTGCGTGCGCACCCCGAGCCGGGCTCGCACCCGCGGCTTGAGCCTGATCGAGTAGCGGCCGGCCGCGCGGGATGTCACCCGGGCGACGGCCGCGCCGCCCTTGCCGATCACGGAGACAGTCCGACCACGGGCGCACCCGTCGCTCGCGCGCACCCTGCCCTCCAGCCGTCTCGGGCGACCGGCCACTGACGTCACCGTCAGGCTGACCCGCGAACGCACCCGGCTCGGGTCGTCGGCGAGGTCGGGGAAGACCGCGCGCGACGCTGCGGTGAGCCGCCATGGCCCTCCGGTGGCCGCCACCCACACAAGGGGGCCGAGCGAGTCCCAGGAGACCTCCGGGTCGGCGAGGCGTCCGACAGCGGTGCACGAAGCCGAGTTGCAGGAGACCTGCGCCTGCGGGATCCGTCCTTCGTGCCCGGGCACGTCCGGCAGCGGGCTGACGGTCCAGGCTCCCCCCAGGACGGAGCCGCGCCACAGCCGGGTCCGCATGAGCGGACCGAGCGTGGCCTGCCCGCTGTCCCTGCCCCAGGCGTAGCAGTGGTCCGCGGCGAAGCAGTCGAAGGCCCTCAGGCGCAGTTCGTGTTCCACCGGGAGGTCGAGGGGTGTGGGCGGCTCCCAGTCGGTCGGGTCCGGCGCCGATCCCATCGTGCGCATGCCGTCCCACGACAGGCAGACCGCGACCGACAGGCAGGCGAGCGGTCCCGGTTCGAAGCGGCTCCCCTCTCCCTCGTGCCATACCCAGGTCCCTGCGTCGGGGCTCGTCGGCGCCGCCGAGGCGAAGTAGCCGCTGTAGAGGAAGCTGGTCGCGCCCGAGGACCAGCCGGACACCCCGTTCGCCACGCACAGGGTGACAGCGGGACAGTCCACCTTCTTGATGGTGTACGAGTACCCGGAACCGGTGGCGGTCGGCAGGACGCGCGTCCACGCACCGCCCAGCGCGTCCGCGGTCGTCCACAGCGTCGGATCGGTCTGGAAGTGTCCCGGGAAGCTCGCCGAATCCCCCCATGCCACGCACGTGGTCGCGGATGGGCACTCGATGCCCGAGACACGGTAGGCGAGGTCAAGGGGGCGGGCGGTCCAGGATCCCGTGCCGATGCCAGGGGTCGACCAGACGGTGCCCGTGCTGGTCGCGACGTCGCTCCCGATCGTGGTCGCCGCCACGCACGCGCCCGCGGCCGCGCACGTCATGGCTCCAACGCCCGCCGCACCATCCGGCAGCACCGTGACCTGCCATCCGCCGCGCCCGGGCGTGGTCGTCCACCACACCGCGGGTCGGTCGGTCCCGCCCCACGCGTAGCAGAACGACACCGAGGCGCACGCCACTCCCAGTACGTAGGTGTCCGTGCCGGTCGATCCCGGGACCGGGTCGACGGTCCACACGCGTCCCTCGCCAGTGCTCCCGACGAACCGGTCCAGTCCCTCGTCGGTGTCGGAGGTCCCGATGCACACCCCCGCCCCCGGACATTCCAGCTCCAGCACGCCGGGGATGTTGTCCGGCACCGCGCTGACGTCCGACGTGACTGACGCCGCCTGCGCCGACGCCATGACCTGGGGGGGAGCCAGCAGCCCGGCCAGGACGACGATCGGCACGACGATCGGGACGACGATGCCGTGTCGACGGGACACCCGTGTGCTCATGCGCCGCATGCGACCTCCAGCCTCGCCCCGAGAGGTTGGTGCCGTTCTACGGGGCGGAGACGCACCCGTTCCTGTCGCCTCGTCCCGTTCACCACATTTGGGGGTCGGCGGTCAACCGGTCCGGATTGCCCGGCTGGGTAGGTTGCGGAGGTGCCCCACGACGTCCTCCTCGTCGGCGCCGGGGACCTCGGCGCCGAGGTCGGCCTGCGCCTCGCCGCCCTGGGCCACGACGTGCTGGCCCTGCGCCGCCACGCCTCGAAGGTGCCCGCGCCGCTCGTCGGTCGCGCGGTCGACCTGACCCGCGAGGCGCCCGACCTGTCCGACGTACGGCCCCGCCTCGTGGTCGTCGCGCTCACCGCCCGACCGCGCACGGAGGAGTCCTACCGGGCGACGTACGTCGACGGCATGGCCCGCGCCCTCGACGCGCTCGCGGAGCTGCCCGAGCGGGCGGTGCTGGTGTCGTCCACCGCAGCCCACGCGAGCCGGGACCTGCCCGACCTCGAGGACGAGACCGCGCCCACCGCACCGGCGGACGGTCCCGGGCGGATGCTCGTCGCAGCCGAGGACGCCTTCCACGACCGGGTCCCGCACGGCACGGTGCTCCGCCTCTCGGGGCTGTACGGCGGCAGCAGCACGCGGCTGCTCGACCAGGTCCGCGAGGGCCGGATCGACGACCCGCACCGGTGGACCAACCGCATCCACCGCAGCGACGCGGCTGCGGCTGTGGTCCACCTGCTCACGATGTCGCAGGAGCCGGGGCGGCTCTACCTCGGCACCGACGACGAACCCGCCCAGCTCGGCGACGTGGCGGCCTTCCTCGCGGAGCGTCTCGACGCCCCGCCGCCCCCGGCCGCCGACCCCGGGCAGGGTCACGGCAAGAGGCTGTCCAACGCCCGCCTCCGCTCGACCGGCTGGGCGCCGGCGCTGCCGTCCTACCGGGAGGGCTACGCCGGCGCGCCGGGGGCGTGAGGGAGCGTCAGGAGATCACGGCGTCGATGGTCTTCTTCAGCGCGCTCGGCTGGGAGGGCCGCTTCGGCGCCGTCTTCCTCGCCTCGAGCATCGCCTCGCCGATCTCCTGGAGGGTCTTGCGGCCGAGGCCCTCCCGGACCTTGGGGAACCAGTCCTGCTCCTCCTCGTCCATGTGGTGCGTGACGTTCTCGATGAGGACGGTGGTCTTGGCGTCGAAGCGCTCGTCGCTGGGCTTCATCGCCGACAGCTCCACGACCAGGACGTCGGCGACGTGGTGCTCCTCGTAGGACTCCAGCACGTCGTCCTCGAGGTCGGGGAGCAGCTCCCGCACGCGGGGGTACATGACCTCGTTCTCGATGTAGGTGTGCTGCGTGAGCAGCTTGATCATCTTGTCGACCAGCTGGCCCTTGCGCTTCTCGGCGTTCTCGCCGGCTGCCTCGAAGTCCTTGAAGACCTTGCGGATCTGCTGGTGGTCGTCCTTGAGCAGGACGATGGCGTCATTCGACATGTGGGTGTGCCTCCCGGCCTCGGTCGTGCGTGTGCGGATCAGTACCCCGCCGGGGCGCGGGACAACGCCCGCGCCACGCGCCCTACGTCACATCGTGACCGGGTTCCCCCTACTGCTCGGTGGTGGGACGGCGAGGGGTGTTCAGACCCCGTCGGCACCCGCACGCGTACCACCGATGCGCGCACCGTGGGGGTGTAGTGGCCCCCGGGACTCGGACGTACGGTGCGAAGGACCTGTCGATCGCTCGGCTCGCCGGGCACAACTGATGTGGAGCACACATGTCTGCACGACGTTGGACGGCCGTCCTGACCGGACTGGCCCTTCCTCTCGGGATCGTCGCAACCGCCACCGCACCGTCGGCGACGGCCATCCCCACGGAGTCGCACTGCGGCACGGAAGCCTCGGGCTCCGGCAAC
The DNA here is from genome assembly GCF_021083185.1 of Nocardioides furvisabuli. Lineage (GTDB taxonomy): Bacteria > Actinomycetota > Actinomycetes > Propionibacteriales > Nocardioidaceae > Nocardioides > Nocardioides furvisabuli. The sequence goes on from NZ_JAIGQB010000013.1 coordinate 71,502, forward strand.
AACGGCTTCGTCGACCACGCCCAGCTCACCCGCACCCTCGAGAACATCGAGCGCACGACGGGCGGCACCGTCGACGTCGAGGTCATCGGTGAGAGCAACCAGGGGCGCGACATCTACAGCGCCCGCGTCGGCGAGGGCGACACCGTCGTGCTCGTCGAGTCCCAGATCCACGGCAACGAGAACCACGGCACCGAGGCGCTCCTCGACCTGCTCAGGCGCTGGGGCGGGTCGACCCGCGAGGCGGCCGCCCTCCGCGAGGAGGTCACGATCGTCGCGATCCCGCGGCTCAACGTCGACGGCGGCGAGCGCGACACCCGCCAGAACGAGATGACGTGGGCCGACGTGGTCGCCGCCTTCCCGCAGCTCGCAGGCGTCGCACCGGCGTGGAACTACAACACCCGGGTCGGCGGCTTCGACGTCAACCGCGACTTCAACCCCGACCTCGACTACGTCCCCCAGCCGGGCGACTTCCCGGGCAACAGCGCCGACACCGGGTGGTACATCACGCCCGAGGCCCAGACCGTCCGCGACGTCTACCGCGGGCTCGAGTCCGAGTTCGGCACCGTCGACTACTTCGTCGACCTCCACAACCAGTGGTCCTGCTACGCCACCGAGGACCTGGAGAGCATGTCGCCGCTGTCGATCTCGGCGAAGTTCATCGAGGACCCGGCCGAGTTCGGCACGTGGCCGAAGTTCGACATGGACGCCTCCGAGCGCGCCAACGTCGCGGTCTACGAGGCGCTCCAGCAGCAGGGCCGCTCCGGCTACGGCGACGTCACGCTCTACCCACAGGACATCAACCTGCCGGGCACCGCGCTCGGGTCGTTCGCGCTGCGCGGCAGCGCGGTGGTGCTCTTCGAGACCTCCAGCCAGACGCAGTACGACGGCATGAAGCGCAACGGCATGCTGCGCAAGCAGATCGAGATCGGCCTCGGCGGTCTCGTCGACCGGGTCGCCGACGGCTCCATCGCCTCGCTCGACCCGGCGACGTACGACACGATCCCGCAGCGGGTCTTCCTCCCGGCCGACTGACCGGCTGACCGGCTGACCGGCTGACCGGCTGACCGGATCCACCACCGACGCGGTGGTCGCGTGCGCATCGTCGCCGCGGCCACCGCGTCGTCGTACGCCGTCCCGGTCCCACCGGCGGCTCGACGATGATGGACGCGTGCAGATCTCCCGTGCCGACTTCACCGACCCCCGGTTGTCCGCCTTCCTGCAGGCGCACCTCGACGACATGGAGCCCACCGCGCCGCCGGAGAGCCGGCACGCTCTCGACCTGTCGGCGCTCCAGCAGCCGCACGTGCGGCTGTGGGTGTCGACCGAGGGTGAGGACCTGGTCGGCACCGCGGCACTGGCTGGGCTGGAGGCGCACCACGAGGAGCTCAAGAGCATGCGCACCGAACCCCGGCTGCGCGGCCGCGGCGTCGCCTCGCGCCTGCTCGCCCACGTCCTCGACGACGCGCGCTCGCGGGGCGTCGAGCGGGTCTCGCTGGAGACGGGGAGCATGGAGTTCTTCGCACCCGCTCGGGCCTTCTACGCCCGTGCCGGTTTCGTGCCGTGCCCGCCGTTCGGCGACTACGCCGACGACCCGCTGAGCACCTTCATGACGCTCGGTCTCCGTCCCCCACCTCGGCGCTGACGTCGTCGTCGGCGACGGGCCCGGTCCAGGGCGGGAGCGTGACGGTCACGATGGTGCCGCGGCCGCGCTCGGAGTCGAGCTCGATCGTCCCGGAGTGCCGCTTGACAATGCGGGCCACGATCGCCAGGCCCAGGCCGGTCCCCGGACGGGACAGCGCCTCGGGGTTGGTCGAGCGGAAGAACTCGCGGAAGAGCTGGTCCTGGTCGTGCGGCGAGATGCCGATCCCGGTGTCCTCCACGGTCGTGACCACCTCGCCGTCACGCAGCGCCACCCGCACGGCGACCCGACCCCCGGGATCGGAGTACTTGATGGCGTTGCCGATCAGGTTGGAGAAGAGCTGGAAGAGCTCCTCCGGCTCGCCCCGCACCACGACCGCCTCGTCGGGCAGCTCCGGCTCACAGACGACCTGCGCGGCGCTCGCGGCGGCGCAGCACTCCTGGTGGACGTCGCGCAGCACCCGACGCAGGTCCACGTCGACCGGGTCGAACTCGCGGCGCGGGTCGGCCATCTGCGCCATGGTGAGCATGTCCTCGATGACCGCGCGCATCCGTGACGCGCCACGGGAGGCCGCCTCCACCGAGCGGCGCGCGTCCGGATCGAGGTCGCCGACCTCGAGCAGCTCGAGGTTGGCGCTCATCGAGAAGAGCGGGTTGCGCAGCTCGTGCCCGAGCGTGTTGACCACCTCGACGCGATAGCTGTCGAGGCGGCGCAGCCGCTCGACGACGGCGCGCTCGAGGGCGAGCTGGCGTGCGTTGGCGACCGCACGCCCGAGGTCGCGGCCGATGTCACGGGCCGTGTCGAGCTCGACGTCGGTCCACTGCCTGGTCTCCGAGACGCGCGTCAGCACGAGGAAGCCGACGCACTCGGGGCCCACCCCGAGCGGCACGAAGAGCACCGAACCGATGCCGATCCGGTCCAGCACCCCGAGCAACCGCTCGGCACCCTCGGGTGGGAGCCCCGGCTGGCTCGCGTGTGCGCGGGAGAACGGCGCGGCGTACTGCTCGCCCCAGTAGCGGTGCGCGAGACCGATGACGACGTCGTCGATCTCGGTGAAGGGCGGCACGACGTAGTCCTCGTCCAGTGCATACGTCGTGGTGGTGGTGCCACCCTCGGTGTCGAAGGCGGTCAACCACATCCCGACCGCGCCGAAGCAGGACACGACGGCGTGCCGACAGGCCTCGAGCACCAGCTCGAGGGTCGGCTCGCCGAGCGCCTTGCGCACGATCTCGCGAGCCTCGCTCGCGAGCCGGACACGCTCGGAGAGCTCTTCACGCTCCAGCGCGAGCAGCACCAGGGTCCGGGCGACACCGGCGTACTGGGTGAGCACCTCGAGCTTCTCCGGGCTCGGCAGGCGGCCGTCGCGCGGGCTGTCGACCGACAGCAGGCCGCGCAGCCGACCGTGGTCGTCGAAGATGGGGGCGGCGAGCAGGTCGAGCGGGTGCCAGGCGTCGGCGCCGTCGAGCGGGGACACGTCCGGGATGTGGCTGTACTCCAGCGCCTCCGCGCTGGCGCGGTCGTGCGGGACGAAGCGCCACACCCCCCACTCGTCAGCGATGGCCAGCTCGTCCTCGATCGACGCGGCAGGCACATAGCGACCCACGTGGCCGTCCTCGACTCCTGCGGCCGCCACGACCTCGAAGTCATGAGCGCGACGGAGGGTGAGGGAGGACTGCTCGAAGCCGGCGAGGACGGCAACGCCCTCCACGAGCACCTGCAGGTGCTCGCGGGTCTGGTCGTCGATCCACGTCGACGGCTCGTGGGCCTCTCCGTCCGACTGACTCATCTCACCCCCTGTGGCCGAGTCGTCACGATGCGGGCGCCCACTCTCACACGGACCCGGGCCGCCGCGGAACGGAATCGCAGAACGCGACACCACTGGTGGCAACCTTGCGGGGCAGGATGGCCGTCCACCCCACCCGCGAGGAGACCCCGTGACCGACCTGCTCGAGCGTCTGCGGTCCGCCGTCGGCGACGACCACGTGCTGACCGAGCCGACCGACGTGGCGGCGTACGTCGTCGACTGGACCGGCACCCACCGCGGGCGCGCGCTCGCGGTGGTCCGGCCGGGCTCGACGACCGAGGTGGCCGAGGTGGTGCGCGCGTGCGCCGAGACGCGTACGCCACTCGTCCCCCAGGGCGGCAACACCGGCCTCGTCGGTGGCGGGGTGCCCGACGGCTCCGGGACCGCGGTCGTGCTGTCGCTGGGCCGGATGCGGACCGTGCGCGACGTGGACCCGGTCGCCGGCACGCTCACCGTCGACGCCGGGGTCGTGCTCGCCGACGTGCAGGCCGCGGCCGCGGCCGTCGACCGCCTCTTCCCGATGTCGCTGGGCTCGGAGGGCAGCTGCACGATCGGCGGCAACCTCGCCACCAACGCCGGCGGCACCGCGGTGCTGCGCTACGGCATGACACGCGAGCTGGTGCTCGGCCTCGAGGTGGTGCTGCCCGACGGACGGGTCTGGGACGGGCTGCGGGGCCTGCGCAAGGACAACACCGGCTACGACCTCACCCAGCTCTTCGTCGGCTCCGAGGGGACGCTCGGAGTGATCACCGGCGCCGTCCTGCGGATCTTCCCGGCGACGCCACGGCACGCGACCGCGTGGGTCGCGGTGCCGTCCGTCGCCGCTGCGGTGTCGCTGCTCGGGATCGCCCAGGAGCATGCCGGGGTGCACCTGTCGACCTTCGAGATCGCCAACCGGCAGGCGCTCGACCTGGTCCTGGCGCACCTGCCCGGGGCTGTCGACCCGCTCGAGGCACCGAGCGAGTGGTACGTCCTGGTCGAGCTCGCCGGGTCCGCCGCCGACGGCGGGCTCGACGCGACGCTCGAGGCCCTGCTCGCCGACGCGGTCGAAGCAGGTCGGGCGATGGACGCCGCGATCGCCACCGGTCCCGGCCGGCGGAGCGCGCTGTGGTCGCTGCGCGAGGGGATCTCGGAGGTGCAGAAGGTCGAGGGCGCGACCCTCAAGCACGACGTCACCCTGCCGATCGCCGACCTCGCTGCCTGGACCGACGCGATGGGCCCGGTGCTGCAGGAGGTCCTGCCCGGGGTCCGCCCGGTGACCTACGGCCACGTCGGCGACGGCAACCTCCACTACAACCTCAACGCGCCGATCGGTCGCGACGACGACCTCCGCGCCGCGGCCGGCGACCTCACCGCGGCGATCCACGAGGCGGTCGCCGCGGCGCACGGCTCGATCAGCGCCGAGCACGGCCTGGGGCGGACCAAGGCGGCGGCAGCGGCGGCGTACAAGTCGGACGTGGAGGTCGACCTGATGCGCGCCCTCAAGCGCGCGCTCGACCCCGACGGCCTGATGAACCCGAGCGTGCTGCTGACCGCTCCGTAGGCTGAGGACCATGAAGGCCCAGACACTCGGTCGAGTCCTGCTCGGCGGCTTCCTGGTCACCGCCGGCGTCCTGCACCTCACCACCCAGCGCGAGGAGTTCCGCGCGCAGGTGCCCGACTGGTTCCCGGCCGACGAGGACCTCACGGTGCTCGGCTCCGGCGTCGTGGAGATCGGGCTCGGCGCAGCATTCGTCGCGCTGCCGCGCCACCGCCGCACCGTCGGGATGGTGCTCGCCGCCTTCTTCGTCGCGATCTTCCCCGGCAACATCGCGCAGTACGTCGAGGGCACCGACGCCTTCGGGCTCGACACCGACCGGGCCCGGCTCACCCGGCTGTTCTTCCAGCCGGTGCTGGTGCTGTGGGCGCTGTGGGCCGGCGGCTTGCTCGGCCGTCGCTCGCGGACGCAGCTCGAGGGGTCGGAGCACGCAGCGGTCGACGCCGGGGAGTGACGAACCGTCCTCGTGGCGGCGCCGCGGCGCTGCCGGCCCAGATCCGGGTCCTGCTGGTCGCCGCCTTCCTCATCGCGGTCGGTTTCGGGCTCGTCTCCCCCGTCCTGCCTGCCTACGCCCGCACCTTCGACGTCGGTGTGGCCGCCGCGTCGGTCGTCGTGTCGGCCTTCGCCTTCTTCCGCCTCGTCTTCGCCCCCGCCGGCGGCGCCCTCGTCCAGCGTCTCGGCGAGCGCCCGGTCTACCTCGCCGGGCTCCTCGTCGTCGCTGCGTCGTCCCTGGCCACCGCCTTCGCCCAGACCTACGTCCAGCTGCTCGTGCTGCGCGGCCTCGGCGGCATCGGGTCGACCATGTTCACCGTGTCCGCGATGGCGCTGCTGGTGCGACTGGCGCCGCCGCACATGCGCGGGCGGGTCTCGTCGTCGTACGCCAGCGCGTTCCTCATCGGCGGGATGCTCGGCCCGGTGCTCGGCGGTGCGCTCGCCGGCCTCGGGCTGCGGGTGCCGTTCGTCATGTACGCCGTCGCGCTGGTCGCCGCGGCCGCGCTCGTCGGCGTACGCCTGCGCGAGGCGCGGTTGCGACCGGCCGACGCCGGCTCCCAGCAGCCGCCCATGCGCCTGCGCGAAGCACTGGCGCACCGGACCTACGTGGCTGCCCTCGGGTCGGGGTTCGCCAACGGGTGGTGCAACTTCGGCGTCCGGGTGGCCGTCCTGCCGCAGCTCGCGGTCGCCGTGCACGACGACACCTGGGTCGCCGGCGTCGCACTCGCGCTCGCCGCGGCGGGCACCGCCGCCACCCTGCAGGTGTCGGGCCGCCTGGCCGACTCGGTCGGCCGGCGTCCCCTCGTGGTCGTCGGGCTCCTCGTGACCGCGCTGTCGCTCGGTCCGCTGGGTCTCAGCAGCTCACTCGCGGTGCTGCTGGCCCTGTCCGTGCTCTCCGGCGTCGGCGCCGGGCTGGTCAATCCCGGCCAGCAGGCCAGCGTGGCCGACGTCGTCGGGTCCGGACGCAGCGGCGGCACGGTGCTGAGCACCTTCCAGATGTCGCAGGACACGGGCGCGATCCTCGGCCCGGTGCTCGTCGGACTGGTCGCCGACCAGGCCGGTTTCGGCTGGGCGTTCGCCACCACGGCCGTGGTGAGCGTGCTCGCCATCCCGCTGTGGCTCGCCGCTCCGGAGACCCGTCCTGTGCCTGCTGCCGGCACCTAGAGGGTCGGCAACCAGCTGACCCGCCCGGCGAGGGCGGCGTAACCCACGAAGGCGCCCACGTCGAGCAGGGTGTGGGCGACGACGAACGGCATCACCCGTCCCCAGCGGCGGAAGAGCCAGCCGAAGAGCAGGCCCATCGCGAGGTTGCCGACGAAGCCGCCGAGGCCCTGGTAGAGGTGGTAGCTGCCGCGCAGCAGCGCCGCCAGACCGATGGCCGCGGTGTCGCCGAGGCCGAGCTGGCGCAGCCGCACCTGCACGAAGCCCAGCACGACGAGCTCCTCGAGCACGGCGTTCTCGGCCGCGGCGAGGACGAGGACCGGCACCTGCCACCACTCCCCCGGCAGCGACTGGGCGACCACGGTGAGGTTCGTGCCGAGGGCGAAGGTCGCCAGGTAGAACACGACGCCCACCGACCCGACGCCCGCCGCGAGCCACGCACCGCGACCCCAGTCACCCCACGTGCTCCAGCCGCCGTCGCGGGCCCAGACCTCGCGCAGCCGCGTCCCGGAGCGCACCAGGAGGTAGGCCGCCAGCGCGACCGGGACGAGCGCGAAGCCGATCCTCAGCAGCTGGTAGGTCAGGTCGAGCCACGGCCGGTCGGGGGCGAGCGAGGTGTTGAGGTTGGCCGCCTGCGAGGACAGCGGCCCCGGTGCGGTGAGCGCCGAGACGATTCTGACGATGCTGTAGACCGCCGACCGCCCGAGCGAGAGCAGCAGGACGATCGCCAGCTCGGTCCACAGCAGCGCCCGCGCCAGGTCGGGCACGCCGCCGGGGACCGGGGTGTCGCGAAGGCGCCACCACGGGCGTACGTCGTCGGTGGCGGCACTCACGCGCCCCAGCATCCCCCACGTCGCAACCGGCATCGGCCGGCCGCGCGCGCTGTAACGCCGGGTTGGTACATGTAGACACCCCTGTAGAACATGGGTAGAACAAGCACCAACCCGGCGTTACAGCGGTGGCCGGCTTCAGGCGAGCACCAACCCGCCGTCGTCCACGTCGACCTTCACCGCACCACCGTCGGTCACCTCGCCGGCGATGAGCCTGCGCGCGAGCGGGTCGCCGATCGCGCTCTGGATCAGCCGCCGCAGCGGACGGGCGCCGTACGCCGGGTCGTAGCCGGTCTCGGCCAGCCAGGCCCGCGCGGCGTCGGTCACCGAGATGGTGATCCGGCGCACCGCCAGCCGCTTCTCGAGCAGCGCGAGCTGGAGGTCGACGATGTGGGTGAGGTCCTCCTTCGACAGGGCGTCGAACATGACGACCTCGTCGAGCCGGTTCAGGAACTCGGGCTTGAAGTGCGCGCGCACCACGCCCATCACCGACTCCTTCTTCGCCACCGGCTCCAGGATCGGGTCGACCAGGAAGTTCGAGCCCAGGTTGGAGGTGAGCACCAGCAGCGTGTTGCGGAAGTCGACCGTGCGGCCCTGACCGTCGGTCAGCCGCCCGTCGTCGAGCACCTGCAGCAGGATGTCGAAGACCTCGGGGTGCGCCTTCTCGACCTCGTCGAGCAGCACCACGCTGTAGGGCCGGCGCCGCACCGCCTCGGTGAGCTGGCCGCCCTCGTCGTAGCCGACGTAGCCGGGAGGGGCCCCGACGAGCCGCGAGACCGAGTGCTTCTCGCTGTACTCGCTCATGTCGATGCGCACGATCGCGCGCTCGTCGTCGAAGAGGAAGTCGGCCAGTGCCTTGGCCAGCTCGGTCTTGCCGGTGCCGGTGGGCCCGAGGAAGAGGAAGGACCCGGTCGGCCGGTGGGGGTCGGAGATGCCGGCGCGCGAGCGGCGTACGGCGTCGCTCACCGCGGTCACGGCCTCGCGCTGCCCGATCAGCCGCTCGCCGATCACCGACTCCATCTCGAGCAGCTTGGCGCTCTCGCCCTGGAGCATCTTCCCGGTGGGGATGCCGGTCCAGGCCTCGACGACGTCGGCGATCTGCTCGGGGCCGACCTCCTCGCCGACCAGCGGCTCGAGGTCCACGGCCTCGGCCTTCTCGACCTCGGCGATCTGCTTCTCGAGCGCCGGGATCTGGCCGTACTGGATCTCCGAGGCCCCGGCGAGGTCACCCTCGCGGAGCTTCTTCTCCGCCTCGATCTTCAGCTGGTCGAGCTGGCGCCGCAGCTCGCCCTCGCCCTGGAGCTGGTCCTTCTCGCGCTCCCAGCGGGTCTCGAGCCCGCGCAGCTCCTCCTCCCGGTCGGCGAGGTCCTTGCGCAGCACCTCGAGCCGCTCCGCCGAGGCAGGATCGGTCTCCTTGTCGAGGGCGAACTCCTCCATCTTCAGCCGCTCGACCTGGCGCCGGAGCACATCGATCTCCTCGGGCGAGGACTCGTGCTCCATCCGCAGCCGGGACGACGCCTCGTCGATGAGGTCGATCGCCTTGTCGGGCAGCTGGCGCCCGGTGATGTAGCGGTCGGACAGCGTGGCGGCGGCCACGAGAGCCGCGTCGGTGATGCGTACGCCGTGGTGCGCCTCGTACTTCTCCTGGATGCCACGCAGGATCTGGATGGTGTCCTCCACGCTGGGCTCGCCGACGAAGACCTGCTGGAAGCGGCGCTCCAGCGCGGGGTCCTTCTCGATGCGCTCGCGGTACTCGTCCAGGGTGGTCGCGCCGATCATGTGCAGCTCGCCGCGCGCCAGCATCGGCTTGAGCATGTTGCCGGCGTCCATCGCGGAGTCACCGCCGGCGCCTGCGCCGACGACCGTGTGCAGCTCGTCGATGAAGGTGATCACCTGCCCGCCGGCGTCCTTGATCTCCTCGAGGACGGCCTTGAGCCGCTCCTCGAACTCGCCGCGGTACTTCGCGCCCGCGACCATCGCCGCCAGGTCGAGCGAGAGGACGCGGCGGCCCTTGAGGGAGTCGGGCACGTCGCCGGCGACCACGCGCTGGGCGAGGCCCTCGACGACGGCGGTCTTGCCGACGCCGGGCTCGCCGATGAGCACGGGGTTGTTCTTGGTGCGCCGCGACAGCACCTGGATGACGCGGCGGATCTCGGCGTCGCGCCCGATCACGGGGTCCAGGCGCCCGTCCTCGGCGGCCTGGGTGAGGTCGACGGAGTACTTCTCCAGCGACTCGTACGACGCCTCGGCGCTCTCGCTGGTCACCCGGCGGTTGCCGCGGACGGCCGTGATGGCCTCGCGCAGGCCGTCGGCCGTCAGGCCGGCGTCGGTCAGCACCTTCTGCGCGGGCGACTCGACGGTGGCGGTCGCGACGAGCAGGTGGTCGGTGGCGACGTAGTCGTCCTTCATCGAGCCGGCGAGGTCGAGCGAGGAGGCGAGGACGCGGGTCAGCGCCGCCGACGCGCTGGGCTGCTGGACGGTCGACCCGGTGGCCCGGGGCAGCTGCTGCTGCACGCGCTCGGCCTGCGCCAGGAGCGTGGCCGGGTCGACGCCGGCCTTCTGGACCAGGCTGCGGCTGCTGCCGTCCTCCTGTCGCAGCAGCGCGACGAGGAGGTGGACGGGCTCGGTGTGGGTGTTGCCGCCGGTGGTGGCGGCCAGCTGGGCAGCCTCGACGACCTCGCGGCTGCGGGTGGTGAACTTCTCGGCACCGAACGCGCTCAACTCTGCTCCTTCGTGGTGGGTGTCGCGGACCACTCTGGCCCTCACCCGTCACAACGCGCCAGGAGTTGAGTCGATTCCCCTCAACTTTGCAGAATTCCCACCACGTGCGGGATCAGCTCGCCGCGAGGTGCGACTCGATGGCGTCGGCGGCCACCACGGGTCCGTCCACTGCCCGCATCTCCTCCGCGAGGGCGCGCACCCGCGCCGCGACGTCGGTGTCGGCCGCCACGCGGTCGACGGCGTCGCGGAGCACCTCGGCCTTGACGTCGTCGCGCTCGAGGTGGATGCCGAGGCCCAGCTCGTCGACCCGCAGGCCGTTGGCGGCTGCTCGTTCATCTGCGGGATCACCACCATCGGCACACCGTGGTGGAGCGACTCCATGACGCTGTTCATCCCCCCGTGAGTGACGAAGACGGTCGCCTTCTCGAGGACGTCGAGCTGCGGGACGTGACGCTGCGCGGTGATGTGCGCCGGCAGCCCACCCAGCTCCTCGGGCGTGATGTGGTCGCCGGTCGCGAGCACGACCTCGTAGGGGCTGTCGGCGAGCGCCTCGACGGCCATGGGGAAGAACTCCGCCCAGCCGGTGGCGGCGGTGCCGAGCGAGACCAGCAGGGTCGGCCTCTCCGGCGTGCGGGGCTCCCAGCTCCCCTGGAAGCCCGAGCGGTCACGCAGGCACGGGCCGGCGAAGACGAAGCGCTGGTCGAAGGTGTCGCCGTCGTAGTGGAAGGCGCGGGGCATGAAGATGATGCCGAGCTCCGGGATGTCCTGGAAGAACGCCATCGGGTCCGGGTCGAGGCCGTACTCGGGCAGCAGCGCGGCGAGCTTGCCCACCATCTCGATGACCTTCTCGTCCTCGAAGGTCGCCAGCGGGAAGCGAGCCTGGATCGAGAAGCTCTCGTTGATGCCGTACGACGGGAACAGCCGCGCCTGCTCGATCCCGTGCTTCGAGCCGTAGAACCGCCCGCCCCACGCCATGAAGTCGTGGAGCACCAGGTCGGGGAGGTCGGCACCGAAGTGCCCCTCCGCGGCCGTCACGACGCGCAGCGCGTCGTCGAGGCAGCGGAGGCCCTCGCCCTGGAGGGCGTCGGCGGTGTAGGGCGAACGGTAGAACTCGCCGAAGGCGGAGTCGTAGACGAGCGGCTCGGCCCCCACGCTCCTGACGGCCTCGACGAAGTGCTCGGTCACCGTGCACGTGACGCGGTGGCCGCGGGAGACGAGCTCCTCGACGACGGCGAGGTTCGGGTTGATGTGGCCGATGGCCGGGAAGTTGAAGACGGCGATGTGTGACATGACGCTCCTGTCCTGGGATCCCGAAAACCATACCGTCCGGTCGGTTTTGATGCCAGACAGATCGATGGATCCCGCTGCCGGACGTCGTCAGTCAGTGGTGGGCGGCGTCGCACGCACCGTCAGCCTGTTCCGGACGCGCGCCGGGACCAGGCCCGGCAGGAGCAGGTGCCAGAGGTCCTCGACGCGCTCGACGACGTCCTCCCGACCACTCAGGGCCTCGGACACCAGCTGGGTGCCCGTGAGCGCGGCCACCGCGACGGCGGCGGCCCGGTCGGGGTCGACGTCCGTGTGCAGCTCGCCGGCGTCACGCGCCTCGACGAACAGCTGCGCGACGGTGCTGACCCACCCCTCGTAGGGGCTGGGGTCGTCGGTGCGGAAGGTGTTGCGCTCGAGCGTCAGACGGATGCTCGCCCGCACCAAGGGGTCCGACCGGAGAGCGTGGACGAAGCGGAAGCTCAGGTCGATGATGCGCTGCATCGCCCACCTCGACTCCGGGGCCTGCGCCTCGCGCCAGTCGGCCTGCTGCTCGATGATCGCTGCGGCGAGGGATTCCTTGGAGTCGAAGTGGAAGTACAACGCGCCCTTGGTCACCGACGCCTGGTCGAGGATGTCGGCGATGGTGGCCCCGGCGAACCCCTTGCGCTCGAAGACCGCCGCGGCCGCCATCAGCACCCCGGTGCGGGTCGCCTCAGCCCTGGCCTGCCCCACTGCCTGCTCCTCGTCGACGGTCACGGTGCGCGCCGGACCAGCACGATCCGACCGGACGTATCAGACCACGCCGTGCGCTCACGCGCGGCGGAGGAGGTAGGTGTCCATCACCCAGCCGTCGGCCTCCTTCGCCCGCGCCCGGGCGGCGCGAACCTCCTCGACGACGTCCTCGAGTGGGCCCGCGACCAGCTCCTCTGCCGGACTGCCGAGGTTGGCGCCCCACCAGATGTCCCAGTCGCCGGTGAGGGACGTGGCCTGCAGCCGACCGTCCAGCATCACGACGAGGTTGTCGTGCCCGGCCGCGACCTCGGCCGCCAGTCGGCGGCCGGTCGTCACCAGAACCGGCCGGCCGACCTCGTGGAGCACGACGCGGTGCCGGGCCGCCAGGAGCGAGAGCGCGGAGACGCCGGGCAGCACGTCGTACGCCACTCCGAGCCGCTCGACGACGCGGATGGTCGAGTCGTAGAACGCCGGATCGCCCCACACCAGGAACCCGACAGTGCCCGGACGCTGCGCCACCACGGAGCCGTACGCCGTCGCACGGGCGTCGTGCCACTCGAGGACCGCACCGTCGTAGTCCGCGGGGTCGTCGCGGTCGCGCGGCGGGTCGGGGACGGCGACCAGCTCGACGCCCAGGTCGGCGCAGATCGCCCTGCGAAGAGCCAGCAACGGATCGTCCGGCCCCTTGTCGGCGGCGATGACGTAGTCGCAGCCGGCGATCGCCTCACGCGCCTCGAGGGTCAGCTGGTCCGGGTGGCACCCCATCCCGACGACCCGGATGCGCGTCACCGGTCCTCCAGCTCGCCCTCGACGTCGAGGTAGACCTGCTGCAGCGCGGCCACCACCTCGGCGTCCGGCTCCTCCCACAGCCCGCGCTCGGCGGCCTCGTGCAGCCGCTCGACGATGCCCCGCAGCGCCCACGGGTTGGATGTCCGCAGGAACTGCTGGTTGGTCTCGTCGAGGACGTACTCCTTCGCCAGCGACTCGTACATCCAGTCGTGGACGACGCCCGCGGTCGCGTCGAAGCCGAAGAGGTAGTCGACGGTCGCGGCGAGCTCGAAGGCGCCCTTGTAGCCGTGACGCTGCATCGCCGCGATCCACCGCGGGTTGACCACGCGCGAGCGGAAGACACGGTTCGTCTCCTCCTGCAGCGTGCGGGTGCGCACCGCGTCGGGGGTCGTCGAGTCGCCGACGTACGCCTTGGGGTCGCTGCCGGTCAGCGCGCGGACCGTGGCGACCATGCCGCCGTGGTACTGGAAGTAGTCGTCGCTGTCGGCGATGTCGTGCTCGCGGGTGTCGACGTTCTTGGCCGCGACCTTGATCCGTCGGTAGTTGGTGCGCATGTCGTCCGCGGCCGGCGCCCCGTCGAGGTCGCGGCCGTAGGCGAAGCCGCCCCACGCCGTGTAGACCTCGGCCAGGTCGTCGTCGCTGCGCCAGTTGCCGGACTCGACGACCTGGAGGATGCCGGCGCCGTACGAGCCAGGCTTGGAGCCGAAGATCCGTGTGGTCGAGCGCCGCTCGTCGCCGTGCTCGGCCAGGTCGGCGCGCGCGTGCGCCCGGACGTGGTTGTGCTCGTCGGGCTCGTCGAGGCCCGCCACGAGGCGTACGGCGTCGTCGAGCATGGCGACCACGTGCGGGAAGGCGTCGCGGAAGAACCCCGAGATCCGCACCGTGACGTCGATGCGCGGGCGGTCGAGCTCGTCGAGCGGGATCACCTGCAGGTCGCTGACGCGCCGCGACGCCTCGTCCCACACAGGGCGTACGCCGAGGAGGGCGAGCACCTCGGCCACGTCGTCGCCGCTGGTGCGCATCGCGCTCGTGCCCCAGACGGACAGGCCGACGGACTCCGGCCAGCCGCCGGTCTCGTCGACGTACTTCGCGACGAGCGACTCCGCCATCGCCTGCCCGGTCTGCCACGCCAGGCGCGACGGCACCGCGCGCGGGTCGACGGTGTAGAAGTTGCGACCGGTCGGGAGCACGTTGACCAGCCCGCGCAGCGGCGAGCCCGACGGCCCGGCGGCGACGAAGCCGCCGTCGAGCGCGTGGACGACCGCGTCCATCTCGTCGGTGGTGCGCGCCAGGCGCGGCACGACCTGGGTGGCCGCGAACTCCAGCACCCGCTGCACCTCGGGGTCGTCGTGCAGCTCCGCCGCACGCGCGGGGTCCCAGTCGGCCTTGTCCATCTGCTCGACGAGGTCACGCGCGATGGCCTCGACGCGGTCGGTCTCGACCGTCTCCCCGCCCACCAGACCCAGCGCCGCCCGCAACCCCGGCACCGCCTGCGCCTGCCCCCCGAACACCTGCGCGGCCCGCAGGATCGCCAGCACCAGGTCGACCCGCGCCTCCCCCGTCGGCGCCTCGCCGAGCACGTGCAGCCCGTCGCGGATCTGCGCGTCCTTGATCTCGCAGAGCCACCCGTCGACGTGCATGATGAAGTCGTCGAACTCCTCGTCGTCCGGCTGCTCGTCCAGCCCGAGGTCGCGATGCATCTCGGCGGCGTGCATCAGCTGCCAGATCTCACCGCGGATCGCCGGCAGCTTCGCCGGGTCCATCGCGGCGATGTTGGCGTGCTCGTCGAGGAGCTGCTCGAGGCGGGCGATGTCGCCGTACGACTCGGCGCGCGCCATCGGGGGGATGAGGTGGTCGACGATCGTCGCGTGGGCGCGGCGCTTGGCCTGCGCGCCCTCGCCGGGGTCGTTGACGAGGAACGGGTAGACCATGGGCAGGTCGCCGAGCGCCGCGTCGGTGCCGCAGCTGGCGGAGAGCGCGGCGTTCTTGCCGGGCAGCCACTCCAGCGAGCCGTGCTTGCCGAGGTGGACGACCGCGTCGGCTCGGAAGCCATGCTCGAGCCACCTGTAGGCACCGAGGTAGTGGTGCGTCGGCGCGAGGTCGGGGTCGTGGTAGATCGCGATCGGGTTCTCCCCGAACCCGCGCGGCGGCTGGATGAGCAGCACGACGTTGCCGGCGCGCACGGTCGCGAGCACGAGCTCACCGGCATCGTTGACGAAGAGCGAGCCGGGTGCCTCGCCCCACGCCTCGACCATGTCGGCGCGGAGGTCCGCGGGCAGGTCGGCGGTCCACGCGGCGTACTGCTCCGGCGTGATCCGCACGTGCGCGTCGGTGAGCTGGGCGTGCGTCAGCCACTCCTCGTCCTGCCCGCCCGCGGCGATCAGCGCATGGATCAGCGCATCGCCCTTCTCCGTGTCGGTCGCGTCGCGGTCGAGGATCTCGACGACCTCGCCGTCGCCCAGGTCGTACCCCTCCTCCCGCAACCGCTGCAGCATCCGGATCGCGGAGACGGGGGTGTCGAGCCCGACGGCGTTGCCGATGCGCGCGTGCTTGGTGGGGTAGGCCGACAGCACGAGCGCGAGCCGCTTCTCGGCGTTCGGGATGTGCCGCAGCCGGGCGTGCCTGACCGCGATGCCCGCGACCCGGGCGCAGCGCTCGGGGTCGGCGACGTAGCGCGGGAGGCCGTCGGCGTCGACCTCCTTGAAGGAGAACGGCGCGGTGATGATGCGCCCGTCGAACTCCGGGATCGCGATCTGGGTAGCGGAGTCCATGGGGCTGACGCCGTCGTCGGACGCCTCCCACTCGGCGCGGCTGGAGGTGAGGCAGAGGCCCTGGATGATCGGGATGTCGAGCGCCGACATCCGGGCGACGTCCCACGACTCGTCGTCGCCGCCCGCGCTCGCGCCCGCCGGCACGCTGCCGCCGGCGGCCAGCACGGTGACGATCAGTGCGTCCAGCGTGCCGAGGGCGTCGTACAGCTCGTCGGGCGCGGACCGCAGGGACCCGGCGAAGATGGGTACGCCGACCGCGTGGCCCGTCGCGTCGATCGCGTCGGCGAGGGCGTGGGCGAAGGCGGTGTTCCCGCTGGCCTCGTGGGCGCGGTAGTAGAGCACCCCGACCCTCACCCCCTCGGTGGTTGAGGTGCGAGGAGCGCCAGCGACGAGCCTCGAAACCACCTCCCGCTCAGCGACCCCCCACTGCGCCAGCACCTGCGGCGGCTCGAACCCCTCCCCCGTCAGCAGCACCGTGTCGGAGAGGAAGGCGTGGAGCTGCCGGAGGTTGGCCGGCCCGCCCTCGGCGAGGTAGCGGTGCGCCTCGGCCGCGACGCCGATCGGCACCGACGACAGCTCCATCAGCTCGGCGCTCGGCGACTGCTCGCCACCGAGCACGACGACGGGCATCCCGGTCGCGGCGACCCGCGTGAAGCCGGAGCAGAGATCCTGGGGCGAGCCGAGCAACCGGCCGACGACGAGGTCACAGCCCTCGATCACCTCGGCCATCGACTGGTGCCCGGGTCGCGCCGGGTTGGCCAGGACGTAGTCGGCGCCGGACTCCCGCGCGCTCAGCAGGTCGGTGTCGGACGTGGACAGCAGTGCGATGCGCACGGATCCTCCTCGGGGTTCTCGCCCCTCTGATGGGATCCGCGTGGGCCAGTATCTGGCTACGGGCCTGCGCGCAGGCCCTCACAGTGGCGGAACCGCCCCGGAATGACACCGGGTTCCTGGGTCCCACGCGGAGTGGTGCGGCGAGCCTAGCGGCAGCCCCACCTCTTCGGTGGTTGAGGTGCGAGCGGAGCGAGCCTCGAAACCACGCCGTGCAATCATCCGGCGGCATGGACCGGACCCGAGGCGACCTCTGCCCCGGAGTCTTCCGTCCCTGGCCGGCCGAGGACGGAGCGCTCGTACGCCTCCGCCTCCCCGGCGGCCACCTCACCCGCACCACGTTGCTGGCGCTGCTCGACGTCGCCGAGGCGTACGGCGACGGGCGGGTGCACCTGACCAAGCGGGCGAACCTCCAGCTCCGCGCGCTCCCGTTGGTGGACGGCGACGTACCTCCTGAGGTCGTCGAGGCGATCCGCGCCACCGGCCTGCTCCCGCACCCCGACCACGAGCTGGTCCGCAACGTCCTCGTCTCACCGCTGACCGGTCTGCACGGCGGCCGCGCCGACCTCCGCGAGGTCACCGCCGAGCTCGACGAGCGCATCTGCGCCACGCCGTCCCTCGCGAGGCTCCCGGGCCGCTTCCTCTTCGTCCTCGACGACGGCCGGGGCGACCTCGTCTCGCGGACCTGCGACCTCGGCCTCGTCGCCCTCTCGGCGGACGAGGTCCAGCTGCGGATCGGGTCGTCCAACTGGGGTCCGGTCGTCCCGCTGCGCGAGGCGGCTGCTCGCCTCACCGGCCTGGCCCGCGCCTTCCAGCAGGTCCGCGGCGATGGAGACGATGCGGCGTGGCACGTCGACGAGCTGCCCGCCGTGCCCGACGACCACGGTCCCGACCCCCGCGTGCCCACAGCGAGCGAGCCCCCGGCGCACGGCGAGGTCGCCCCTGGCATCTCGCACGTCGAGGTGGCGGGCGGCGTGCTGGACCGGTCGGCGGTCCAACGGCTCCCGGAGCACCTGGTCGTCACGCCGTGGAAGTCACTGGTCGCCCGCTAACCCCATCCGCGTGCACCATGCAGGCAGTTCGAGCGATCAGCGCCGAAGCCCCCGCTCAGCCGACCCACTCGCGCCGCGAACTGCCTGCGCAGTGCTCCCGCGCGCCTGATCTGCCCTAGGCTGCCCCCGTCACGCGACGCAGGAACCCGGTGCAAGTCCGGGGCGGTTCCGCCACTG
Source organism: Nocardioides furvisabuli (assembly GCF_021083185.1). Classification (GTDB taxonomy): domain Bacteria; phylum Actinomycetota; class Actinomycetes; order Propionibacteriales; family Nocardioidaceae; genus Nocardioides; species Nocardioides furvisabuli. The sequence continues at coordinate 89,304 of NZ_JAIGQB010000013.1, forward strand.
TCAGTCCCCCAGCGAGATCGGGGGCGAGCCAGACACTGCCCGCGCGGCGTTACCTGCCTACCCAGGGGCGCGAACCCCGAGGAGCCGTGATGAGCCTGCTTGCCCGACCGACCCGTCGCTACGACTACATCACCCACGGGTCCGCCATCTACGACGAGTCCTTCGCGACGATCCGCCGCGAGGCCCGCTTCGACCACCTGCCGGCCGACGCCGAGCGCGTCGCCGTGCGCATGGTCCACGGCACCGGTCAGACCGACCTGACCGATGACCTGGTGATCCACCCCCGCCTGGTCAGCGCCGCCCGCGAGGCGCTCGAGGCCGGCGCGCCGATCGTCACCGACGCCCACATGGTCGCCTCGGGAGTCACCCGCGCCCGCCTCCCCCGCGACAACGAGGTGCTCTGCGCGCTACGCGACCGGCGTACGCCCGACCTCGCGGTGCTGATGGCCACCACCCGCTCGGCGGCCGCTCTGTCGCTGCTGGAGGACCGGCTCCAAGGGTCCGTCGTCGCGATCGGCAACGCCCCGACCGCGCTGTTCCACCTGCTCGAGATGCTGCTCGACGGCGCGCCGCGACCGGCCGCGATCGTCGGCGTCCCGGTCGGCTTCATCGGCGCCGCCGAGTCCAAGCAGGCGCTCGAGGAGGTCGCCCGGCAAGGCCTCGACATCCCCTACCTCACCGTCCGCGGCCGCCGCGGCGGTTCGGCGATGGCCGCCTCCGCCCTCAACGCGCTGGCCCAGGAGCGGGAGTGACCGGCCGGCTGTACGGGGTCGGCCTCGGCCCCGGCGACCCCGAGCTGGTCACCCTCAAGGCCGCGCGGCTGATCCGCGGCGCCGACGTGATCGCCTTCCACGCCGGCGTCGGCAAGCAGTCCAACGCCCGCCGGATCGCCGCCGACCTCATCCCGGGCACGGCGATCGAGGAGGAGCTCCGCTACCCCGTCACGACCGGCCCGACCGCGCACCCGGGCGGGTACGCCGGCGCGATGGCCGAGTTCTACGAGGAGTGCGCCTCGCGCCTGAGCGTCCACCTCGAGCAGGGCCGTACGGTCGTGGTGCTGGCCGAGGGCGACCCGCTGTTCTACGGATCGTTCATGTACCTCCACGACCGGCTCGCCCCGCGCTTCGAGACCGAGGTCGTCCCGGGCGTGCCCGCCTTCGCCGCCGCCACCGCCGTCCTCGCCTCGCCGCTCGTGCGGCAGACCGACGTGCTGACCGTGCTGCCCGGCACTCTCGACGTCCCCGAGCTCGCGCGCCGCCTCGCCGACACCGACGGCGCGATCATCATGAAGCTCGGCCGCCGCTTCTCCGGCGTGGTCGAGGCCCTGCGCCAGGCCGGGCGCCTCGAGCACGCGTTGTACGTCGAGCGCGCGTCGATGCCCGCCGAGCGCTGGATGCCCGTGGTGGACGTCGACCCCGCGTCGGTGCCGTACTTCTCGCTGATCGTCGTCCCCGGCGACTCGCTGTCCGAGGACCCCGGCGGCAGGAGGGGCCATCCATCGCCGGTCGAGGAAGGCACGCACTCGCCGCTGGTTGAGGAGGGACGAGGTCCCGTCACGAAACCAACGCCCCTCCAGGTCGTCGGCCTCGGCCCCGGCCCCGACGCCTGGCTCACCGCGGAGGCACGAGCTGCCCTCGCCCACGTCGACCACGTCGTCGGCTACGCCCCCTACGTCAACCGCGTCCCCCAGCGCGAGGGCCTCACCCGCCACGCCTCCGGCAACACCGTCGAGGTCGACCGCGCCCGGCTCGCGCTGGACCTCGCCCAGCAGGGACACCGGGTGGCGGTCGTCTCCGGGGGCGACGCGGGGGTCTTCGGGATGGCGAGCGCGGTGTTCGAGGCCGCGGCCGACTACCCCGACGTACCCGTCGAGGTCCTGCCCGGCGTCAGCGCCGTGCAGGCTGTCGCCGCCAGGGCGGGCGCCCCGATCGGCGCGGACTTCGCGGTCGTGTCGCTGAGCGACAGGCTCAAGCCGTGGCCGGTGATCGAGCGGCGCCTGCACGCGATCGCCGAGGCCGACCTGGTGCTCGCGGTCTACAACCCCGCGTCGCGCAGCCGGACCACCCAGGTCGCCGACCTCCAGAAGCTGTTCCTCGCGCACCGCAGCCCCGACACGGTCGTCGTGATCGGCCGCGACGTGGGCCGCGCCGAGGAGTCGCTGACGGTGACCACCCTCGTCGAGCTCGAGGCCGACACGGTGGACATGAAGTGCCTGCTGATCGTCGGCGCCTCGTCGACCACCGTGACCGCGTCCGGTCAGGTGTGGACGCCGAGGTTCGTGGAGTGACCGTCCACTTCGTCGGCGCCGGCCCCGGCGCGGCCGACCTGATCACCCTGCGCGCGGCGTCACTGCTGGCGGCGGCCGACGTCGTGCTCTACCCGGGGACCTACCTCGACGCCGAGGTCCTCACCCATTGCGCGGGAGCCCGCCAGGTCGACACCCAGGCACTCGACCTCGACCAGATCACCGACGTGATGGTCACCGCGGCAGCGGAGGGACGCGAGGTCGTACGCCTCACCTCCGGCGACCCGTCGCTCTACTCCGCCCTCGCCGAGCAGACCGCTCGCCTCGACGCGGCCGGGGTGGAGTGGGACGTGTGCCCGGGAGTCCCGGCGTACGCCGCCGCGGCAGCCGTCGTCGGCCGCGAGCTCACCGTCCCGCTGGTCGCGCAGAGCGTCGTGCTGACCAGGACGCAGGCCCGCTCCACCGCGATGCCGGAGACCGAGTCGCTCGCCGCCTTCGCCGCGACCCGCGCGACGCTGGTGCTGCACCTCGCGATCACGAGGACCCGCTCGCTGGCGGAGGAGCTCGTCGAGGAGTACGGCGCCGGCTGCCCAGTGGTCGTCGTCCACCGGGCGTCCCAGCCGGACGAGCTCGTGCTCCGCGGGACGCTCGCGGACATCGCCGACCGGGTCGAGGAGGCTGGGCTCCGGCAGGCCGCAGTGATCCTCGTGGGGTGGGCGCTGGCGCGCGACGGTGGTGAGTCGTGGCTCTACACACGCGAGCGAACGCGTCAGGGAATCGCTGACGCGCAGGGGTCGGACGGGATGGAAGAAGTGGCGCGTTCAACCATGGTTGTGCGGACCCGAGACGCGGAGTAGACCTAGACCTGCTCACCGTGTGCCCGAGGGTGCTCGCTTACGCAGTCGAGCGCGAGCGGGCACACGGTGAGACCAAGGCTGGCCAGGGGCCAGACGGTCAGAGAACGGCCCCACGGGGCGCGACCTCGACGGTCGCCACGCCCCGCGCGTACAGCACGAGAAGTCGGCCGCCGTGCCGACAGCGCAGCACGCCGGAATCCTCCGACAGCGTCGTGACGACGTGATCGATGACCTCGCCCTCGCTCGCTCCCGCGCGGTCGTCGTACGTGACATCCATGGTGTCGCCGCTGACGAGACGGACGCGAAGCACAAGGTCCTCCATGCCTCCGGACACTAGACGCGCGCGACCTTCTGCGCCGCGTGTCTGCGCCAGCTCCAGGAAGGTGCCCGCGCGACCCAACAGTTCGCCCGCTGACGGGCTTCGAGCTCGAGGGCCTCGAGTGGCTGCTCGCTGAGATCACGGTGGCACCGACGACGGACGAGACGACCTGGTTCGACCTGAGGGCGGCGTTCGGCGGTTGAGCACGTGCCGTCGGCCGTCGAGTCATTCCGCGAGCCCCAGCGGCAGCGACGCCTCGACCACCCCGCCGGCGTCGGTGGCGTACGCCGTGAGCGTCCCGCCGACCTGCAGCGCGCGCTCGCGCATCGACGCGATCCCGACGCCCGGGGTCCAGGCGCCGCCGGCTCCGCCGTCGTCGCGCACCCTCAGCACGAGCCCGCGGTCCCCGACCTCCAACGAGACAGACGCACACGTGGCGGAGGCGTGGCGGGCGACGTTGGTCAGCGCCTCGACGGCGATGCGGTACGCCGCCACCTCCGTCGCCGCGGACAGCGCGGGCAGCGCGGACGGCACCGAGACGGAGACCGGCAGCGGCAGGCCGGCCGACGAGTGCAGCGTCGACGCGTGCTGCCGGACCGCCCCCTCGAAACCGAGCTGGTCGAGCGCGGGGGGCCGCAGCCCCTCCACCAGGCGCCGGATCTCGGTGATCGCGTGCGCGGTGTCTGACCGCAGCTGCACCAGCAGCTCGTCGGCCCTGTCCGGATCGGACCGCACCTGGTTGCGCGCAGCGTCGGTCGCGAAGGCCACGCCGCTGAGCGTCGGCCCGAGCCCGTCGTGCAGGTCGCGCCGCAGCCGGCGGCGTTCCTCCTCGACGGCGGCCACGACCGCCTCCCGCGACCGCTGGAGGTCCGCGCTCATCTGCCGCGCGCGCAGCGTCTGTGCCAGCAGCGGGGCCACGATGCGCAGCACGTCCTCGTCGGCGCGGGACAGCCCGAGGTCGCCCGCCCGCAGCCCGACAACCACCTCCCCCACCTCGTCCTCGCCGAGCCGCAGCGGCAGCACCCGCGTGTGCGTCACCTCGGCCCCCGACGACGCCAGCACCTCCCCGCCCGAGCGGATGCTGGCGTACGGCAGGACGAGCGCCTCGCGCACGGCGGACAGCGCGAGCGCCGGGTCGTCGCCGATCCGGTCGGCCAGTGACGTCGCCGCCGCCAGCGGGTCGGGCCGGTCACCGAAGAGCAGCTCGTCGACAACGCCGCGCAGCAGCACCTGCAGGGGTCGCACGCCGAAGGCCAGCACCGCGCACAAGACGACCGTCGGCGCCGGCTCCAGCGGTCGGCCGCTGACCTGCTCGACGGTCGAGGTGAGCCCGACCGCGACGGCGACGTAGACGATCAGGACGGTCGCCGCGACGACGGCCCGCGTCACCAGACCGCGTACGTCGACCACCTCGGGGCGCACGACGCCGACGACCATCGCCACCGGTCCGACGGCGAGCAACGCGACGTAGGCAGCGTCGAGGGCCGGGGCGGTGGTGGTGCCCATCGACTCGCTGAGGAAGGCCACGAACCCGGCCGCCAGCGCCGCGCCGATCCACGCCAGCGAGCTCCACGCCAGCGCGCGGCGGTCCTCGGCGTCCCCCCGCTCGAGCGCCCACCACACGTGGACCAGGAGCGCGCCCACGAGGACGAACCCCATCAGCTCGAACGACTCCTCCCACGCGACGCCCAGCACGCCGGCGGCGACGACGACCACGAGCAGCACGAAGGAGACCGGCTCGCGCCAGGCGAGACGGGGGTATGCCAGCACGGCCAGCGGCAGCAGCAGGCAGCCGGCCAGGCGGAGGACCGGGGAGGCGGCGCCGTCGAGGTCGAGCACGACGACCGCGCATCCGAGGATGAGCGCGACGCCGCCGAGCACGAGGCAGGCGGCGGACCACTGCGCCCGGCCGCTCTGCCGGACGAACCACCCCGACGCCGTCGTCACGACACCGAGGAAGGCCGTGGCAGCGAGGACGGCGGTCATGACCCGCCCAGCCCTCCCCGCCGCGCGCGCACGATGGCGGCCGACCGGTCGGCGACGGCGAGCTTCACGAAGATCGAGGAGATGTGGTTGGCCACGGTCTTCGGCGAGAGGAAGAGCCGGTCGGCGATCACCTGGTTGCGCTCGCCGGCGGCCATCAGGTCGAGGACCTCCCGCTCGCGGGCCGTGAGCTCGGGGAACGGGTCGGCGACCGAGGGCGGTGCCGCGAAGTAGCCAAGCACCCGCTGCGCAACGCCGGGGCTGAAGATCGCCTCGCCCGCGACGACGGCCCGGATCGCGCGGTCGATCTCGGCCTGGTCGGCCCCCTTGAGCAGGTAGCCCTGCGCGCCCGCGCGCATCGCCCCGAAGACCGTGTCGTCGTCGTCGAACATGGTCAGCACCAGCACCGCCACCCCGCTGGCGCTCTCCCGGATCCGGCGCGTGGCCTCGAGCCCGTCGATGCCAGGCATCCGGATGTCCATGAGCACGACGTCGGGCTTGGTCAGCACCACTTCGCGTACGCCGGCCTCGCCGTCCGTCGCCGTGCCCACCACCTCGAAGTCCGGCAGCGAGTCGAGCAGCGCGCGCAGTCCGCCGAGCACGACCGGGTGGTCGTCGACGAGTACGACGCGGATCGGGGCCATGAGCACATCGTCCTGCCTGCGAGGGTCCGTGACCCGGGATCCTGCTCCTACCCGAGCCGGGATTCCTCCCTGATGATCGGGAGCGTACGCCGATCCCGTCCGCTGGGCGCGCGACGACTCTGGAAGCACCACCACCTCGCAAGGAGCTTCTGATGACCACCACCGCACCCGCCGACACCACCACTCGCGCTCCCTGGAGCACCAAGAACAAGGTCGGCCTCGGCCTGGCCATGGCCTACGCGCTCGTCAATCTGCCCAGCGCCTTCACCCCCGTGCCCGAGGGCGAGACCGGCCCGCCGATGGCGATCCTCTGGGCCTGTACGGTCCTCGCAGCGGTCGCTCTCGGCGCCGGGGTCATGGCATGGCGCACCGGCAGCCGACCGGCCGCCCGCCTCACCGCCGCGAGCATGATCATCGTGACCCTGACCTCGCTGCCGGCATTCTTCGTCGACGTCTCTGCCGGCATCAAGGTCCTCGTCGCTGCGGGGGTCCTGCTGACAGTCGTGTTCACGGTGCTGATCTTCTCGCCGGGGAAGCGCAGCTGAGCGCTTCCTCTGTATGCCGCCGGGCCGTGGGGTCCGGCGGCGGTGGCCTAGCCGCTCACTCCGGCAAGGACCGTCTGTTAGGCGGGCGCAGCTCGGGAAGCCTGCACAGATGCGCGCCGCTCCTCCAGCTTCCGCACGATGTCATCCGCTGCCGCCTTGTCGACCTGCTCGCCGTCGAGCCGCTGCAGCCAGGCCACGAAGTCTCGACCTGCGATGAACTCGATCCCGTCAACGTTCGCCCCGCGTGGGACGCCGCGCTGCGCAGGTCCCCACAGGACGACAACCGAGGTGACACTCAACGGATTCACCTTCGCGCGTCGGCTCCCTCGTGAGTCGCCCTTCAGGAAGTCGCGAGTCAAAGCTTCCGCCCGTAGACGCACTTTCTGCGCCGCGCGTGCCATGTCCGCCTTGTCATCAATGCGGCTCCGCCACTTCGAGTCCACCGCCACCAACCCACCTCTACGGGTCACGACTAGATGATCGATGTCGCCAACCTGTAGTCCGAGGCTGTCTATCCAGCCCCACACGAGCTTCTTGCGCTTGGCGCGTCGCAACTCGTCGCGGGTGTTGTCCTCTCCCCAAGCGCCTCGCACGTGCCAGATCGCTTCCGAGTCATGCGCCATGAATGCCGTGTGGAGGAGGTGCAGGTATGCCGCAGTCATCGCGGTCGGTGTTGCCCCCAGCAACCACCACGTCAGGCGAGAATCAGGGGCCGTGGCTATCAGAAGACTGGCCGCAAAGGCGACTGATGCAAGCAACCCAGCAGTCAGGCCTCCGACTAGTCTCAGGTTGCGAAAGAGCCAGGCCTTGAGCCGTCGCCTGAACTCCAGGCGCGAGTAGGGATGGTGCTTTGACATGGCAGCTCCGGCGAAGGCGTGAGGCTCAATTCAAACCGAGGCACGCCCGCACCGTGGCGCTTCGGGTGAACCCGGCTCCCCGACCCTCATTGGCGGAGGTCGACGCCTCTGCCCAGGGCCACGCCCTCGTTCGTGCGGCAGCCCGGCTCACGACGGATGGCCGCACACGTGTCTCTGGCGTCAGATGGCGCCCAAGCGCTATCTTTCCGGAGTCATCCGGAGACACACATGCTCCGAACCGGGCTTAGCGGCATAACCGCGACGTCATCGTGACGGGCTGGACTTAACCAGTGGCGCACGCGACCTGAGGAACGTCGCGATGCCCCGTTGCTCCAAGATTCGATACGTCAACCGGTGGTCCGCCGAACGCGCACTTCGCGCCATTCAGTTCGAAGGCCAAGGCCGTGAACGCAAGGTGCCGACCGGCTCATACTGGTGCGGCGAATGTCGATCCTGGCACCTGACATCCAGGTCTCGGAGCCGCCCCGCTCCTTGGGAGCGTGGGCGCACGACTTAAGCGGCGTTCCGGGTTGGTCTCGTGTCGAGATATTCACGCCGTCAGGCGGCTACTAGACGATTCCGGTAGGACCGACGTCTGGCCAGACTCGGTCCAGGTGATCGGCGAGCAGCTCTCCAAGCGGCTGCCCACCGGCTTTTCTGGTGTGGCTCACTATCGGTCTGCAGCCC
>NZ_JAIGQB010000014.1 GCF_021083185.1 Nocardioides furvisabuli
GTCACGCCGCAGATCGACCGCCATCCGGATCGCCCGCTCCCGAAGCTCCTCGGGGTACTTCCTCGGTGCTGCCATGACTCTCATCCTTCCGTGGAATGAGAGCCTCCATCAGACCCGGCACGCGACACGTTGTGTCAAGACCTCGTGCCGCGCCACACCTACAGTTGCAACGCAACGCGACGCGGCTCGATCGCTAAGGGACCCTCGTCCGAGCCTTTACGTATGGCTCAGCCCCGAATGAGGTCCCAGATCCGTTCCCACAAGTGGTTAAACCGCTGACTTCCGGGCTTTCGCGGCGCGGCGTCTGGAAGAACAGCGAGATCGGATATGGGCACATCCCGGCCTTCAAGAGCGCGGCGGTCTCGAGCACGGTTGGCGGCGATCTCGTCCTTGGTGAACTGGTACGACCATCGGATCTGACCTCGCTGGATGATGTAGTGGGACTGGCACGGGAGCGTCCAATTGCCGATGGAGGGACGCATCGAGACGTCGCAGCCGTTGAAGGTGAACGACCATTGGGCTGGCGAGAGGGGCGTGATGACCTCTTCCCCGCACCCGCATGCGCACAAGTGAGCGCAGGTCGTGAACTCGATGGAGACGTAGAGTTTCCCGGGCTCAAGCATCCTCGGGAAGCTGTCGACGAACTCCGGAGTGAGAGCCTCGACGGTCACGCTGCGCTCACCGGTCCTCCCGTCCCAACGTGACTGCCGGGCTGGATCTCATGGAGAGCGTTGTCCTCCTCGGCGGCGGTCTCGTTGGTGACGTGGTTGGTGAACATCGAGTAGGTCGCGAAGTCTTCGGATGTGGCGTCGGCGTAGAAGCCGAGGTGTCGCTTCCAGCGACCGATTGCGAGGACCGCATTGAGGGCGTTGAGGTCGGCGACCTGAATATTTCGCCCATAGTCGTCTCGCTCTTCCGCGGGCTTGGGGATGCGGGCCAGCGCGTCCTCGACGTTGGCGTCAGGGCCGGCGAACACCATCCGGAGCAGTCCGGAGAGCTTGGAATCGATCTCCTCGATGCCCATGCCAACGTCGATGAACGGGATGTTGCGCTCGAGCAGGTGCGTGGCGATCGCGGGCTTCATCGTGGCGTCGTCCATAGCGACGAAGACAAAGGTGGCGTCGTCGAGCAGGTTGAGGTTGTCGTCGTCGAGGTAGGTCTGCTCGCTGTCGATGCCGGTGTGCATGCGCCCGTAGACGTCGGCAAAGTAGGTGACCTTGGCCGGACGTTCGCGCAGCTGCTCGAGAGTCGGGGCACCGGGGGCGCGGAACGCGTTGTGGTTATCGAACACGTCGCCGTCGACGAGCAGGATGCTCGCCACCGGCGTCTTAGCGACCTGGTCGAGAATGTATGCGCCGGTGCCGCCGAGGCCGATGATGACGATTCGCTGGCCGAGAAACACCTGGGCGATGACCGAGAGGCCGGCACGGGTGGTGGCGGTGTCTCGATACCTAAAGGGCAGGTCGCCCTCGACCTGCTGCCATGCCGCGCCGGGTGTCGCGGTGACGGCGGCGTCGAGCGCCATCGCGGGGTGGGTGAGCATGCGAACGTAGGCGGTGACCTTCTCGTACTCGCTCGGGTAGCCCTGGGGGCCCGGCTTGCTGGAGAGCATGAAGTTCGCGGTCAGGTCGGGCGAGATGGTCAGGGTCTCTGCGTTGGCGAAGGCGAACGGGTTCCCGACCTCGTTGCAGGGCGCTGACCCACCGAACCAGATGCGGTGGTCGGTTCCAGAGACGATGCTGTCGCCACTAACGGTAACGGGGTAGGCGAGGAACCCGTACGCGACCACCTTGTCCGTGGTCACGTACGGAACCCGCTTCACGACCAAGTGGCCGTCGATGACGCTGATGTCGTGTCCGTCGTCGAGGAGGCGACGGAGGTCCGCGTCAGGACCGAGAGGTGCGGTAGACATCGAAGACCATCTTGTTCTTGACCTTGACGCTGTGGTTTGGGGTCAGCGAGCCCTCATGCTTCTCGTCGTGGCCCCGCGTGTAGGACACGGTGACTTCCTCGCCTTCGCCGATGGGCTGGGCCGGGTAGGCGAGGTTGACCACCTCCTCGTAGGAGATCGTCCTCTCAGCCCACTGATGGGGGCGGGTGTTGACGACGATCTGCACTGAGCGCTCTTCGTGCTGGTGGCCTACGGTGGGCTCGGTCTTGTTCGCTGACATGGCGACCTCCTTGGTGTTCGGTCGGGCGCTCTTCTCATGCGCCCTCACCTAGTAGTCGGTGCAAGCCTCGACGGCTTTAGCGCGGCGAAACCGGTTACGGTGACCGACCATCGGGTGAAGTCGTCTTGGGTCCATCTGTCGTCGACCAGCCGCCAGGGACACTGGCCGCTGACATGAGCGGTACAACGGCCCGGTCACATGCAGTCAACGCAGAAGCCGCTCGAATCCATGAGGTGCTTTGCCTTCTCCAAGCCGCAGGCCCGACAGGTGGCTTCGTTGGACGCGCGCTGCGTGCATAGACAGCCGCCGCACTTGGGGCAGAAGAGTCGCCGGCACTCCGGGCACGGGAATCCGCGGGCCTTCTGCGTCCCCCCGCAGCACCGAATGTCTGCCTCCAGACGGTGGCTGAACTCACGCGGGGCGTCGAAGTGAGTCGTCTCAACGCCCCAGAGATCACGGTCGGCGAAGACGGCGACCACGACCCTGCTAAGACCGACAGCGTCGATGTAGAACTCCTGACGTTGCCCCCACGGTGTTGCCCAGAACGACTTCCGTCCTAGTGACGCACCGTCGCGAAGGTTGCGGAGCGGGTGGCCAGGAGGCACGTCCTGCCCGGGCCACGGGATAGCGACCGGCCAGCCCTCGAACGGGTCAGGTTGCACACTTGAGTAGGTGACCGCGCCGGATTCACGGTCAATGATGACAACCGCCCCGGCGCATGGCAGGTGTCGAGACAGGGCGATCGCACACACCGGCCGACTCGCTTGAGTCGCGTCTACCAGGTCCAGGAGCGTCTGAGCACATACCTGCCGGCTTGCCACTATGTCGTCGACGACGCGCGCCGGGATAAGCAGCGACTGTGCGACCGCGTCGCAGACCGTCTCTAGCAGGCGGTCCCCGTTCTCCTGTCGGCTGAGCCAGTCGTAGACCCCGTCCACTTGGTCAACGAGCCAATGGCCAAGCTCGTGCGCCAAGGTGAAGTTCTCGCGGCGGTTGCCGGTCGGACGGAAAAGGACGACACCATCGCTGAGATAGGACTGTCCGTCGCACCAGCCTCCGCCCTCGCGACTCTCCGTGAGATGTTGGGCTGGCCGCACAGTTAGCCCGAGGCCTTCCAATGCCTCTTTAGGTGCACCCGCGAAACGCTGCGCCACGGTGTCGGGAAGGGCGGCCAGTGCGGCAGCTACACAATCATCGAACGTCTTAATCACGGCGTTCGTTTGCCTCGAGGGATGCGACAACTTCTCCGAGGGACGCAAGCATCTGCTTCGGGTCTGGATGGTCGCCGCGATTCACGGCCAGCGGCACGCGAGCAGCCAATGCGGACCGGGCAGCCACCAGGCTACTGCGCTGTAGCAGCGCCCAACGCTGCGCAAGTGCCTCGAACGCAGGGGTCTGGACAACTTCGCGTACTGCGACCTCGAAGGCGGTCGCCTGCCTCTGGCTTGTAAGCCGATCTGACGTCGTGCCGAGGATATCCGCGACCGCACGAATTAGTGCGGGCGGAACGTCAGGTCCGCCCCGGCTGGTCCACATAAAGACATCGCGCGTTTCAACGCTCCACTCGCGCGCCTTGAGGCGACGAGCCAACTCACTAGCGTCAATCCTTGCGCGCAGCATGGCGGATTTGAGCGCTCGTTTATCCAACGACTTCGTCAGGTCAGGCACTAGACCGAGGGTGGCTGCAATCGGGTCCGCCTCGAGCGGTGGTGCTCCGTGGCCCAGTTCCCAAACCAGCCCAGCGATATCCAGCAACGCGGCGGTCTCGGAGCGCTCGGGTTCATCCAAGTCTTCGAGCGACGGCATGCGTCCAGTGCGCACGAACTCATCTACGCGCGCGTCGAACTTCGGGTCTGGGTCCTTTGCGTTCATCCCTTCACCACCCTTCTACTCCTTGCTTTTCCAGTGCGTCTCGGAGGGACGTCAGCCCGGCCTTGGTGATCTGACTGATGCGACCTTCAGACAAACCAAATTCCTCCGCGAGTTCTCGGAGGCTGCGCTGGTGCACGATTCGCTCCCAGACGATCTGACGGTCTCGCGCATCAAGTCCGCCCAGGGCATCCCAGATCAGCCCGCCCACGCGCTCATGGTCGACCGCTTCCGCCACGTCGTCGGCGAGAAACTCCTCGGACCCGAGCTGCGTTGCCGCAGCGTCCGAGATTTCGCCACCGTCGCGACGTACCCGCGCGGACCGCAGAACATCGACGGCGCGGCGCTTCACAGTTGCGATCATTAGCGCCTCCCAGCTCTGGACGCCGGTAGGTGGCGATTCCATCAAGGAGCGGAGCGCGTCGTGCACGACATCCTCTGCCTCGCTCTGTCGTCCACCTTCACGAAGAATCCCAAGTGCGGAGGCCCACATCTTGTCCCTGTGTTTTGCGTAGAGCGCAGCCCAGTCCGGCGGCGTTCCGCTGCTCACGACCGACCTCGCTCCCTGCGGCTCCTCTGCCGCTACGGATGGCCCCTCACTAAGTAGTCGAAAGAGGCAAGGCCGACTTTAGGCCGTCGGCTGAGGGCTGGTCACGCACCGCCTTGGACATGACCGGCCGTTTTCAGGACGAGGCCCGACGGGCGTAGTCGCGATGACCCTCTCCGTTCGGGTCCAGCGGCCCATCCTTCCCATCCAACGTAAGGGACCCGACGTTACGTCGGCTGGGTCAGACCGGATCGTGGCTACATGACGGGCGCCGTGCCGACCCACAGCGTCATTCTGGGCTACTAGAGACTCCCGCCAAGGTCGACGTCTGGCCAGACTCGACCCAGGTGCTCGGCGGGCTCGCTCTCTTTTGGGCTGCCCACTGCCGACCGCGGTGTGGTCCTCTTCCGGTTTGCGGCCCGCCGAGCACTGCTGACGAGGCGTGGCTCAAGAGGGGACTGCCCAGCTCGTAGTAGCAATGCCCGCCTCGCCGTCCATCCGGAAACTCACAGGCGGGAGAAGCACATGAGCAACCCAGTCGGACGCGTCGTCATCGGCGTCGATCCCCACAAGCTGTCGGCCACCATCGAAGTCCTCGACCAAAACGAGACCAAGCTCGGCACCGGACGATTCAGCACCGACCACGCCGGCTACAACGCCATGCGCACCTATGCGTGCACCTGGCCCGATCGGGTCTGGGCAGTCGAGGGAGCCAACGGAGCCGGACGACCCCTCGCCCAACGACTCCTCGAAGCGGGCGAGCACGTCGTCGACGTCCCGGCCAAGCTCGCCGCCCGAGTCCGTCTGTTCGACACCGGCCACAACCGCAAGACCGACGCCCTCGACGCCCACTCCGTCGCCGTCGTCGGAGTACGCACCAAGACCCTCCGCGTCCTGCACCGCGACGGGGAACTCGAAGCCATGCGGATGCTCGCCGACCGCCGCGAAGCCCTCACCCGACGCCGCGTCCAGACCGTGTGCCGACTCCACGCCCTGCTGGCAGAACTCCTGCCAGGACAGGCGAAGAAGGACCTCACCTCCGGCCAGGCCAAGGTCATGCTGGCCAGCGTCCGACCCCGCGACATCGCCGGGAAGACCCGACGCCGCATCGCCGCCGAGGAGCTCGCCGACCTGATCGCGACCGAGACGAAGATGAAGAAGGCCACCGCCGAGCTCAAGGCGATGGTCCAGGCCCGCCAGTCGCACCTGATGGACATCCACGGCATCGGTCCTGTGGTAGCTGCCCGGATCCTCGCCGACGTCGGCGACGTGGCCAGGTTCGCTGACCGCAACCGGTTCGCCTCCTGGACCGGCACCGCGCCACTGGACGCCTCCTCGGGCGAGCAGAACAGACACCGACTCTCACGAGCCGGCAATCGGCGGGTCAACCACGTGATCCACATCGCCGCCGTCACGCAGCTGCGGCCCGACACCGACGGCCGGGCCTACTACCGCCGCAAGCGAGCCGCCGGAAAGAAGCCGGCCGAGGCACTGCGCTGCCTCAAGCGACGCCTCTCAGACACGATCTACAAGCAACTCGTCGCGGACGCCCCCGGCGCTGGCACGGATCCGGGAGGGCACTGCGGGGCGGCTCTTCAATCCAGCGCGGTCGACCTACACCCGCACATCGACACTTCGGATCAGCCACTCCCGGACCCGCACAGCCGACGCTACGCCGCACCGGCGCCACCCCGGAAGAGCCAAGCGACAAGGACCCTCGAAGTCACCCGTTGACAACAGAGGGGAGCCGGGGTGCAGCGCCTGTTGGTACGCCCAATCTGGGCGATTCACCTAGCTTCGTGCGCTGGGATCGCCCGGTATGTCTCAACCTCTGGGTGGCCCCACGCTAACCGATACTTCGCGCTGAGGCCCCGGCGTCCGCCGTGCACATACCTGGCAGCACGCCTCCGCCCGTCCCATGCTCGCGAGGACGGGCGCTACCGAGGAGGGGCGGAAATTGGTGCCATAGCTGTGGACAGTCGAGCCCATGGACGACCAACCACAACGGCAAGGCTCTGCCCGCTGGAGTCCGTGGCTCCTGGACTCGCTCGTGCGAGCTCCGGACTTGGCGACGGCGGCGGCGCTCGTCGTAGGCCGCGGCATCCCAGTCTTCCCGTGCATCCCCCGTGGCAAGCAACCCCTCACCGTCCACGGCTTCCATGACGCCAGCACCGACACCGACACCGTCAGGTCATGGTGGCAGCGATGGCCTGACGCCAACATCGGCGTCCCCACCGGTTCGGCCGGCGGCGTCGACGTGGTCGACGTAGACGTCCACGGCGCCCGGTCCGGGTTCGGTGCCTTCGAGCGTGCGCGACTTGCCGGATTCGTCGAGGGGTGGGCGTGGCTGGTCCGCACTCCCTCCGGCGGCCTCCACGCCTACTTCCTTCGCACCACCGCCACGGACCAGAGGTCGTGGCAGGTGCCTAGCCAGCACATCGACTTCCGCGGCGACGGCGGCTACATCATCATCCCGCCCTCCTGTGCGCGCACCGGTGAAGGCGTCGACGGCCACTACCAGCAGATAGCGGTCGCCGAACACCACCGGCCCACACCGGTCGACGCCTCGGGGCTGCGGCGGTTCCTTGACCCGCCTAGGCAACTGCGCCCGTCCGCCACCGTGCCCTCGATCGGCAGGGCCCCCGACAAACTGGCCGCCTGGGTCGCCTCGCGTCCCGAAGGCGCGCGCAATGGCGGACTGTTCTGGGCAGCGTGCCGGATGGCTGAGGACGGACACGACCTGGGCAGCACGACCTCGCTGCTCGGTCAGGCGGCTCATGCTGCAGGACTTCCCGAGCCCGAGGCCCTGACCACCATTCGATCTGCCTTCCGGATCGTCTCGCGAGTAGCGCCGGCGTCGCCGTCACGCCCTACGAAAGCGGTTGAGGGGGTGGGGCTGTGAACACCCACGCGCCCTACCGACGCCGTCTCGATCGCGCGCTGCCTGAGCCCATGCCGACGGCCGTACCCGAGCCTGCACCGAATGACCTCGTCCTTCATGGGGACCCCTCACTCCCCCAGCCGGTCCAGCCATCTGGGGAGCCGGTCCGACCGACGATCACGTGGGTCCGACCCAGCGAGGTCTCCACGCTGATCGGGGCCCGATGGGCAGGCTGCGGGATCGACCTCCAGGACGAACTGACTCGACGCGCTCGACGCGTCCCAGCGGCTGCCGCAACTAAGGCAGCCAGACGCATGAACCATCCCGCTCAAGGCCAGTCGCTGCCTTCCGCGACGACGGCCACCCCACCGGAAGGACTCGGACTGTGAACGACCCGATCTACGCCACCGCAGAAGGACTTCGACTCCTGCTGCTCGACCTCGCTTATGCCGGACCCGGTGCATGGGAGACCGACCCCGATGCCGCCGAGCTGATGGCGTACGCCATGGACAAGTACGGCGCGCTCGCTCACAAGTACGGGCTGGAACCCACAGACGCCGCGACGTACGCCTTCGAGATCATGAACGCCCGGGCGACCCGGCTGGCCGAGGATCCGTGGGCAGTGATCACACACGCGGTCCACCTGAGCCTCGTCTATGAGTCCCGGGCCCGAGGGCTGCTCTGCTCAAACCAGCAGGCGCGCCACAGCTCCGGCTTTGGCTATCACGACGCCGAACGGTTCAGTGAGCGCGACGACGAGCTTGCGAACTACCATTCAGCCTTCCAGATCGAGGACGACCTCAGCGCGATCGACGATCCGAGGCAGGAGTCCATCGAGGACGAGCCGACGAACGCCTACTTCGCCCTCGACCAGGCGATCCAGTTCTTCGTCGAGCTGGGGTGGTCCCGACGCACTGCACGGCTCGGGTTGGAGTACATCGCCGCCCGCCTGATCCGCACCGGCACCCGCCTGAGCGCCTTCGAGTCGCTGCGGCGCGACGGGAACGGACCCGCGCTCTTGGACGTCGATCACAAGTCCTGGCTCGCCGTCCTGCGCGGTGTGCTCGGAAATCAGCATCGCGACCGCTCTCACACCAGCGAGGGGCGCGGGATCCTGCTGCGTCTGATGTCCGGCGAGGGTCTCGACGAGCTGTTCGAGGACGGGGCACTCGCGGGCCTCATCGAGCGCGCAGCGCCCGAGTACACGTCAGCGAGCACGGGCCGTGTCTGACAAGGGGTTCGTCGAGCTCGAGCGCCAGATCGACTCGATCGTCGTCGGTGAGCGTCACCGTCGGCATCCCGGTGACCTGACCAAGCTGACGGAATCGCTCACCCGCGTCGGCCTTCTGCAACCGGTCACGATCACCCCGGACGGCTACCTCATCTGTGGCTACCGTCGATTGGCGGCCGCCAAGGAGCTCGGCTGGCAGACCCTGCGCGTCTGGGTGCGCTCGGGCATCAGCGACGAGCTGACTCGGTTGCTTGCCGAGCGCGACGAGAACATCACCCATCAGCCCCTCACGTCCGACGAGGCAGCCAAGCTCTACCAGGAGCTTCTCGACCTGGTGAAGGAGGACGCGCGGCGCCGACAGGCCGCCACCCAGTACGGGGCGAAGAACGATCAAGTCGCAGGTCAGCACGGTCATGCTGAATCAGCATCACCGGGGCCAGGAGCCCTGGGATCGGCCCGTCGTCGGGCCGCAGAAATGGTGACGGGCAAGGCGTCGTACGCACGGCTCGAGCAGATCCTGGAGATGGAACGCATCGCGGCGGACCGTTCCCAGCCCGAGACGATTCGCCAGGTGGCGACCGACGAGCTCGACTCGATCCGCAACGGCGGTCCGGTCGATCCTGGGTACCAGCGAGTCAAGGCAGCACAGCGCGTTGCCGCGCGGATGACCTCGAGCCAGGATTCGGTAGTGGACGCCCTCACGGACGAGGCCCTGGCCGAGGCGAAGGCTGATCACAGGCGTCGAGTCCGAGAGAACCGTGCGAAGCGGGCGTCGGCGGCAGCCAGCGCCAAGCGATCCACGCGCGCCTTCGTCCTGACTTGGGCAGAACTCGACGGCTGGTCCACGCGATACGACGTCGAGCAGGTGGCACGAGAGGTGAAGCCGGACGACTGGACGCTCTTCCTTCGCGTCGTCGACGAGACGCGCGCGTTTGTCGAGGCTGTGACACGCGCACGGGAACACGCTGCCACCTCAGACACATGCGCTACCCGACACGTTCCGAAGTTGTCCGCCGACGTCACCTGATCATCGCCGGCCTCGCGCTGGGCCTCTTGTTGGTCGCCGTCTTCATCTACTCGCTGCAGATGGGTCCCTCACCGGCGCGGCCGGGCACGACCGGGGTCGCACCCGCCACACCCAGGGCGATGACGACCAAGGCCCCCGTCTCCCCCGTCGGCGCCCTCGCCCCGTTGCGCCCGACGAGCGACCCTGACGCGTTCGCCCGCCTCGTCGCCGACGCCATCTTCGAGTGGAACACGGCAACGCTTGTCGGGCGGGCCGAGCACGTCGAACAGCTCGTCGCCGTGGGTGACCCCACGGGTGAGTCCTCCCCCGGTCTGGTCTCTGACCTCGACAACTACCTGCCCACCGAGGAGATCTGGGCCGAGCTGGCCCAGTACGAGACCGCGCAGTGGCTCGCCATCGAGTCGGTGGTGACACCCACGCTGTGGGACGAGGCAGAGGCCCAAGCAGGCGACGAGCTGCTTCCTGGAACCACCGCCTTTACGATCGAGGGCACGCGACACCGTTCCGGACTCTGGGAGAACCAACCCGTGGTCTCCGAGCATGAGGTTGCCTTCACGGTCTTCATCGTGTGCGCGCCGTCCTACGCTCAGTGCTACCTGCTGCGCCTCTCGAGGCTTGATGAGCCGCTGGACTGAGCATGGCCAAGGTTGCGCTCATCACCGTCCTAGCTCTCCTCTTCGGCCCCGCGATCCTGTTGCTGAGCCTCGGCGTGGTGCTCAACCCCGCCGCCCAGGCCTCGTGCCTGTCGGCCACCTCCTCGTCCCCGTCGACGCGCGCGCCCTCAGGCACCGAGCCAGAGACCTCACGCGTGGTCTTCCCGCTCCCGGCCGGGTCGTGGACACGCTCGAGTGGCTTCGGGATGCGGGTCCACCCGATCACGGGCGAACGCAAGCTCCACACGGGAGTAGACCTGTCAGCCAATGCCGGCACCCACATCGTCGCCGCTGCCGACGGACGCGTGGTATCCGCCGGGCCCGCCAGCGGGTACGGACACCTCATCGTGATCGAGCACACCGTGGGTGGACAGCCGGTGGCAACCGCGTACGCCCACATGTACGCCGAGGGCATCCACGTCAGCGTGGATGACACGGTCACGGCTGGCCAGCACATCGCAGACGTCGGGTCGGACGGCTACTCGACGGGCGACCACCTGCATTTCGAGGTCCGACCTGGTGGAGTCAACGCTGCGCCCATTGACCCTGAGCCGTGGCTGAGCGCGACCGGAGCAGCCGAGATCAACGGCAGCGAGAACGCCAGCTGTGACGAGACAACGAGCGGACCCGCGACGTCTTACCCAGGGACCAACCCGAACGGCTTGGTCGATGACCCCACGACCGACGGGCTCATCACCGAGCAGACGGCCCACGTCCTCGCCCAGGTCCGGGCCGCCTTTCCTGACACGGCCTGGGCATGCTGGTCGCAGCGCCCCGGCAACGACTCCGAGCACGAGGTCGGACGGGCCTGCGACGGGACGTTCGGCAACTCGATCGGCACGGCTGCCACCGGGCCCGCCCTTGACCTCGGATGGAAGCTCACCAACTGGCTCAAGTCCAACGCCGGCAGCCTCGGCGTCGAGTACCTCATCTGGCAGGGCCGCATCTGGTCGGTGGCGCGCAGCAGTGAGGGCTGGCGTTCCTACGACGGTGGCGGGATGCACGACCCGACCAGCGTGACCGGCGGACACTTCGACCACCTGCACTTCACGGCCGTAAGCTGACTCGCGAGGCAACCACCCACTTCGCGGGCTGGACCTGGACGCACACCTTCCTGGCGTGAGCATCACGACAACCCTGCTTCCACTGGTAGGACCCGACTTCGGTGCCATCGGCGGAGCAGGCGACCTGCGGAAGATCGTCGGCGCATTGCTCACCTACGGCCTCGTCATCGCCGTACTCATGGTGATCGCATGCGCAGCGACGTGGACGTTCGCGTCAGCACAGGGAAGCTGGCAGACGGCCAGCAAGGCAAAGACCGGGCTCTACGTCGCACTCGGCGGAGCCGTACTCACCGGAGGTTCACTCGCCTGGGCCAACTGGCTCCTTTCCCTCGGGGCATCTCTGTAGCCACCTGTAGCAAGCGAGCTCCCTCCCGCGTTGCCTACGTACCGGCGTCGCGCGCGCACCTGCACTGCAAGACCCTGACCCCTGCCCAGGAGGAATCGTGCTCTACCGCTCCCCAGTGCTCCCGTACGACATCACCATCAGTCCCAACTCCAACGGCCTACCGGGCATCGGGCAGCTCCGAGACGTCGTCGGCGCCGCCATGACCGTCGGCCTCATCCTCGCGGTGCTGGCCCTCATCATCTCCGCGATCGTGTGGGCTCTCGGCGCGAACTCGTCCAACCCGCACCTCGCTGGGCGAGGCAAGGTCGGCGTGCTGGTGGGCCTCGGAGCCGCGATCATCACCGGCGCGTCCGTCACCCTCGTCAACTTCTTCTGGAACGTCGGCCAGTCGGTCTGATCCGGGCCTGAGACGACAGGACGACACGATGGTCGACGTCTGCGACATCCCGGTGATTTCAGGTGTCTGCGACGTGGCCGGGGAAGCGGCCGGCTCCCTGGTCTCGGCTCCGTTCGACTACCTCGCGCAGTCCATGGGGAACGCAGCCGGCTGGATGTTCGAGTCAGTCTGGAGGGTCTTCGACTCGACCACCATGGTCGACGTCACCAGCAGCCAGTACACCAAGGTCTACAACATCCTGTTCGGCGTCGCGGTCTTCGTGATGCTCGGCTTCTTCATGCTCCAGGTCATCGGCGGCGTGATCCGGAGAGAACCCGCAGCCCTGTCCAGAGCCGCCCTCGGCATGGCGAAGTCGTTCCTCGGTTCGTTCGTGGCACTCACCCTGCTCGCAACCGCCCTGGAGCTCACGGACCAGCTGAGCGTCGGCATCGTCAATGCCGCCGGGACGAACATGGAGGAGATGGGCGACCGGATCATGCTCCTCGTCGCAGGCCTCGGCGCCATCAGCCTTGCCGCACCCGGAGCGGGAGCCATCGTGACCATCTTTATCGCCGGCCTCGCCATCGGAGGCGCGGTGATCGTCTGGATCAGTCTGCTCGTCCGAAAGGCTCTGCTTCTCATCGCGATCGTCTTCGCGCCAATAGCGCTTGCAGGTGCGAGCTGGGACCACACACGAGGCTGGATCGGCCGGTGGGCGGGCTTCGTCCTCGCCCTGATCCTGTCCAAGGTCGTGCTGGTGGTGATCTTCCTGCTGGCGACCGCGCAGGTGTCCGCACCCATCGACTCCGACCTCGCATCGGCAAGCGAGCCGATCGCCGGCGTCGTGCTCATGCTCATGGCCGCGTTCGCCCCCTACCTCACCTACAAGGCGATCAGCTTCATGGGCTTCGACATGCACCACGCGATGTCGGCCGAGCAGGAGACCAAGTCGGCGATGAACCGGCCCATGCCCATCCCCCTGAACCGCCAGTCCGGGTCCACGCCCCGCAAGGTCCTCGGTGGCGGACAGCAGGGCGGGAGCACGACCACTGGTGGCGGAGGTCCCTCTCCTGCCCCAGCCGCAGCTCCTGGGTCTCCCCGGGGCGGGGCTCGAGGCGGGGCTGGAGGCGGAGGTGGAGGCGTCGGGGGCGGAGCCTCAGCAGGCGGGTTGTCGAGCGGGCGGACGGGCGGCGCGGCCGGTGGCGGCGTCGCAGCGGGACTGGCGGTCGCGAAGCAGTCCTTCTCCGCTGGCGTCAGCACCGGCCGCTCGGTGGGCGCTGCGGCTACCCAACAGACCGATGCCGCTAACCAAACACCACCCAGCGCTGCGGCACCGTCGCCACCTCACGTGGCTGACCCGATGCCCGCGTCGAGTGCCAAGAAGGGCCGAGGGCGATGAGTACTGGTTCGGCGGGGCGCGACTACGACCTCGCGCCGGTGAAGTTCTCCCGCCTCTCCCGACGCGGAGTCCTCCTAGGTCTCTCTGGCTCACAGCTCGTCGTGGTCGGCATGGGTGCCGTCGCCCTGGTAGCCGCGCTGTACCTGGGCGGCGGAGCCCTTCTGCTGTACGTCGCCCCGATGCTGCTCCTGTGCGCCGCCCTGGCGTGGGTCGGCATCGGTGGCCGCAAACTGGTCGAGTGGCTCCCGGTGGTGGCGCGCTGGGTATGGCGCTCGACGGGCGGCCAGCTGCTCTTCCGGCGCCGGATCGTGAGACCGCGTCCTGTGGGGACTCTGGCGCTGCCGGGCGATGCTGCGCGGTTGCGGCAGTGGCTCGACCCGGAGAGCGGAGCCGTGATGATCCACGACCCGCACCGCTCGACACTGACGGCAATCGTCAGCGTCACCCATCCGGCCTTCATCCTGCTCGACCCGATCGAGCAACAGCGTCGCGTGGCCAGCTGGGGCCGTGTCCTGGCCACCGCCTGTCGATCCGGACGGATCGCGTCCCTGCAGGTGATGGAGCGGACCCTGCCCGACTCGGGCAGAGGTCTGGCGCAGTGGTGGTCCCAGCACGGCATGCAGGACGCCTCGTGGACGTCCACGACGTACGCCGAACTCATCGACCGCGCCGGTCCCGCCGGTGAACGGCACGCGAGCACCGTCTCGATCTCGCTGGACATGAAAGCAGCTGGTCGTGCGATACGCGCCGCGGGCGGGGGCAACCGCGGTGCTGCCGCCGTGCTGCGCCAGGAGATGTCGACGACCACCGCTGCCCTGAGGGCTGCCGACCTCACACCATCGGCGTGGCTCGAGCCGGGCGACCTAGCGGTGATCCTGCGTTCGGCATACGACCCCGTCGTCGCCGGAGCCCTCGAGCGCCACGGTGATCTCGGCCGTGACCTCGCCGCAGCCGGGCCAGTCGGTGTCACCGAGCAGTGGTCCAGTGTGCGCAGCGACTCAGCCCACCACTGCGTGCTGTGGGTCAGCGAGTGGCCGCGATCCTTGGTCTACCCCGGGTTCCTCGCGCCCGTGCTCCTGTCCTCGGGCGTTCGACGCACCTTCACGCTGCTCTACACCCCGATGCGCACCGATCAGGCCGCGCGCGACATCCGCAAGAAGAAGACCGAGTACGTCTCCGACGCCTCGCAACGTCAGCGGATCGGCCAGATCGAGGACGCCCAGCAGTCCGCGGAGTACAACGACGTACTCCAGCAGGAGGCGGACCTGACCGCAGGTCACGGCATCCTGCGCACCACAGGACTGATCGCCGTCAGCGCCGCGGACCTCGACGAGCTCGAGCGCGCCGTGGCTCACCTCGAGCAGGCAGCCATCCAGGCCTCCTGCGAGACCCGTCGGCTCTGGGGCCAGCAGGCGCAGGCGTTCTCGGCAGCAGCCCTCCCGCTGTGCCGCGACGTCTGAGGGTGAGGTGCGCGCGAGAGGAAAGCGACGGGCTTCCGGGCACACCTCCTTCCCGACCACATCAAGGAAGAGGCGCCGATGCCCACGTTCGAGGACCTCGCGTTCGATTGGCGGCTCTCGCTGTGACGGGCTGGGACGAAGGCCGCCTGCACAGCACCGTGCTGGTGTCGCCCCGTCGCGAGCGACGCCGTGACCGTCGCACCCGGCAGAGTGCTGCGAAGTCCTTGCTCTCCGTGGACCGAGAGGCACGGAAGGCAGCAGCCAAGGCCAGAGCCGACGAGCTGACAGCCGAGCGCCGCGCCACCGTCGTGTTGCCCCGGGCAGGTGAGCCCGGCCCCGCCGCCCTTCGTACTTCCGGCCGATTGCGCCTACGACGCCATCAGGACACCTCAGCGACGCTGGCGGGTGCATACCCGTTCCTCGCCGAGGGTGGCCTCGGAAGTGACGGCGTCTTCGTCGGTCAGGATCTCTACTCAGGCAGCTCCTTCGTCTATGACCCCTGGGTGCTCTACTCCCGCGGTCTCATCACCGCACCGAACCTCGTCCTCGCCGGGATTGTGGGTGCCGGCAAGTCCGCGCTGGCGAAGAGCCTCTACACCCGTTCGATCCCGTTCGGGCGCCGCGTGTACGTGCCGGGCGACCCGAAGGGTGAGCACACCGCGGTGGCCGAGGCCGTCGGCGGCAAGGCCATCGCGCTCGGGCACGGCATGGCCAACCGGCTCAACCCCCTCGACGAGGGTCTTCGGCCCAGCGGTCTCGATGACGCGCAGTGGACGGCGCAGGTCACGGCCAGGCGACGGGACCTGGTCGGCGCCCTGGCCGAGACCGTGCTGGAGCGCCGGCTGACACCGCTGGAGCACACGGCAATCGACGTCGCCCTCGGTGACGTCGTCCGCGCCTCGCCAACGCCTGTGCTGCCGATGGTGGTGGACCGGCTCCTCTCCCCCGACCCGACCACCGACACTGACGGTCGGCTCGCAGAAGACGGACGCCTGGTCGCCCACGCGCTCCGACGTCTGGTCGCCGGCGACCTCGCTGGGCTGTTCGACGGCCCGAGCACGGTCCGGTTCGATCCGACCCTGCCGATGGTGTCGCTCGATCTCTCCCGCGTGACCGAGAACGCCACCCTGATCTCAGTGCTGATGACGTGCGCATCGGCCTGGATGGAGTCCGCACTACTCGATCCGTCCGGCGGGCAGAGGTGGGTGGTGTACGACGAGGCCTGGCGCCTCATGTCCCACCCGGCACTCCTGCGCCGGATGGACGCGCATTGGCGACTCGCGCGCCACTATGGCATCGCGAACATGCTGATCTTCCACAAGCTCTCCGACCTCGACAACGTCGGCGACCAAGGCTCAGCGATGCGCGCCCTCGCGTCGTCGCTGCTCGCCAACGCCGAGACGCGCGTGGTCTACCGGCAGGAGTCGGACCAGCTCGGGTCGACGGCGACAGCCTTAGGCCTGACTGGGACCGAGCAGTCGCTGTTGCCAACGTTGGGAACCGGCCAGGGGCTGTGGCGGATCAAGGACAGGTCCTTCGTGGTGCAGCATCAGCTGCATCCCGCCGAGCTCGAGCTGTTCGACACATCTGCTCGAGCGTCGGGAGCGAGGTAGGAAATCCGAAGCATCTCTGGCTCATAACCCTCGCCACATGCTTGCCAGCCATTCCCAGGTTTGGGTCGACCTGGCCAGCGTCCTTTCAGCCGCGACAGGGCCGACAGGACACCGCCGGTCAACACATCAGCGGACGTACCTATGACACCAAGAACGAGGACGTAACGTCGTCGCAGCGAGCACCGCAAGCGCTGGTCAGCAGACTTGAACCGTGGCGTGAAAGACCGCCGCCGACGCCGCCCACAGATCCGTGGTGGTCAGGGGGCTCATCCTGCGAGATCATGTGTCCCGGTCGCGATTCAGGGGGTGGAAGGGTGGACGGAAACGGACCCAAGTTCGTCCAAGCCGATGGAGAGAAGATCCGTGACCTTGAAACCATCCACATCCCGCATCCCGGGGCTCCACTTGACATAAATCGGAGCGCGCTTCTTATTGGCTCGCGGGGCTCAGGGAAGACAACGTTTCTTCGTTATCGCAAACAATCGGCATACCCTGGCGCGATTTACATCAACTTGCTCAACGCCCTATTCCCGATAACTCGGGAGGCTGGCCTAGGAGGAAGAGACCTCGCCGTCGACCCTGACCTCGATGCGCGTATACAGCGCAAGACAGCCGCACTCTTGGCAGTGGCGGCCCTGACACAAGCCATCCAGGATGATGGCCCAGCGTGCGGACTTGCGCACGAATCCCTGTCGATCCTCAGCCCCGTTCTGCCAGCAGAGATTTCGACGACCAGAAAGTGTACCGCGGGCAACCTCGAACGCCTGGCGTTCGCAGTCGGCGACCATCATTTGGATTTCTGGGACACACTGCCGGCCGCCCGACGGCTCATGTCCTGCCTTCTAAAGATTGCAGGTCGGAGGGATGTAGAGACGCTCATCTTTCTTGATCGCGCCGAAGACGCTCCAGCAGCTTGCGTGTCTCTTTTGGTTAAATTGCTGGATCAATCGTTTGAGTTGCTTTGCGTTGTCGCGAGCCGACCAGGAATCGCGGAACAAGTTTTCGGGATTCACGACCCGACACTGGTCCCTGGGGATCACTACAACATAATCCATCTCGGAGTGTCCCCCTATAGTCACGAATGGCAGGCGTTCTCTCGGGAAGCCGTGGCGCGATATCTCACGGTCAATGGCTCAGACATCTCGGCAGAAGATGTCGCGCCGTGGGTCAGCATGATTGGCCGGGACTCGATCCGGCAAATGGTCGAACTCGCGTACATCATGCAGACTCCCCAACTCACATCGAACGACCTCGCTCGGCAGATAACGAACGTGTCGCGTCGAATTCGAAGCAACGTAACCGTTCGCATGAGACCGGTGGTTCGGGACTTCGCCGCCGTCCTTGACTCTTTCCGGAAGCAGCACCTCTCCGCGATCGGTGGTGCAACCGGCCAGACAGTCCTAGAGCTTGAGGCGTACGAGCTTGATGACACCGTTGACAATAAGACCGCCCGCTTAGTCCGGCGAGCGCTCGCCGCGGAGGCCCTTCACCTAACCGAGGGCGAGATATGGGACGCAAACCTCCTACCCACAAGGTTCGAGATCCCACCACTACTGCTTTGGGATCAGAGGTTCATTCAATGGACAAAATAGTTCACCGGGTGTCAAACGAGGAGCTTCAAGGAAGGCATCTGATGACTGCCCCACAAAAGCGCCCCGAGGTCTTCGTTTCGTACGTATTTGCTGATCCCGTCTCGCGACAGATGCGCTCCTCTATTGAGAGACATTTGTCTGTGGACGTTACGATTACCGATGGAAACCACTTGGGTTCGGGTGACTGGGCAGCAGAGATCCGTCGTCGAATGGACCGAGCTAAGTATGCGGTGGTCGACGTGACAGGTCCGAGCCGAGAAGTGATGTTCGAGTACGGCTTCGCCGGCAACAAGGAAGTCGTTCTGTGTGTTCGCAACCCTGGCGAACGGGCGGCACTGCCGACATGGGTCACCGGTTCGACCGTTCACACATACGCAGGTGCTGACATGCCCTTGTTCGCGGCTTCGCTCGATGAACTTCTTAGGAGGGTGAAGAAGCCGTACCAGAAGCCAAGACTGCGAGCAGTGCCAGGCGAAGCGGTCTGGCTGCAATCAGAGGACTCGGCGTGGTGTGACAGGATCTTCGCCCGCATAGACAATCTCGCGAAAGAGAATCGCGTGACACTCACTCGTGTCTATCCTGAGCAGTTGCGCAGTTTCCAGGACACCCTGGAGTATGTCGGCGGCCAGTTTGTTTTCGCCTGCATTGATGGCGGCGAGCAGGACTACGCGGCGCAGTTTTTTATCGGAGATCTTGTGGCTCGTCCCGACGTCGGCACGGGTAAACGAAACGGTCTGTCCCGGCAGGCTTTCGTTCTAACTCCGGAGTTCTCTAGCTCTGTCCCGTGGATAGCAGACAGTGTGCGACGACTACCTCAACGCCACGTTGAGATTCCCACGGCTGAAAGCCGACTTTACGACGCGGCCCGTAGCGCCTTCCGAGCGTGCAAAGGAGTCGTGAGGTGAATCGATCTTTGTCCACAGAACGACGCGCCGGTGAGAACGTTTTTCTTGTAGGCGCACTCTCCTACGAGGAAAGGTGCGTCGGCGCGTTGGCGGCGCTTTCAAGACGGGACCGCGAACTCCAAGGCGTGTTCTTGGACTATGGCACCACGGCAACACCCGGTGCGACTGCAACTACCCGCAGGCAGACAAACTGGGAGAAAATCGAAGACATCACTAGGTCGCAAACGGATTGGGTGTGCCACCGGTCATCCTCAAATCCGTACGCCATGGATGATCTCGCGCAGGTACTTGATGACGCTGCGAAATTAGAGCGGGGACGGCTGGTCGTGGACGTGACCTGCATGACGAAGCCGCACCTTTTAGCGGCGGCAAGCTGGCTAGCTGTCCACCCGGAGGTGAGTTGGACCCTTGCTTACGCCACGCCCAAGAACTACGGCGACGTTCAGAGAAGCATCGACAGCGGCGTGCAGGCAACTCTCACATTACCGTTGGGCCCACATCCGTCGTTAAGGAACCAAGGTTTATCGCTCGGGCTCTTTATACTTGGAGCCGAGGCGGGTCGAGCAGCGATCGCACTCGAGGAACTCGAGCCGAGTGCCGGCCTGATTGTCTTGGTCACACGGAGCGATCGCGCGGACTTCGAGGCAAACACGCTGGCACAAAACGATCAGTTGGTCAGCTACCTTAGTAGTTTGGTGTTAGCCGGTCCGAGGGTTGTTGACTCTGGCTTCGCACAGATTTGGCCCTCGAAAGGGTGGGAGTTCCGCGAATTCAGAAATGAGACACTCGTGTCGGACACGTATAATCACCTGGTGAATGAATTGATTCCCGCCGCGGAACTCTTGGATTCACCAATCGTCCTTTATCCCTTCGGCCCGAAAGACGCAGTTTTCATGGCTAGTTTCGTTCTAGCGCGGCTGTACCCCCACGCGAGTTGGTCGATATATCCCGTTCTCGACACTCATCCGCTGGACTACAGCGAGGGACTGCACGGCTTGCGCTGGCTATCGAGCGAGGAGGTCAACTCGGTCTAGTCGAGTAGGTCTACAAGGGTCGTGCTCGTCACGGCAGGTGCTCCGGGAGGTGAAGTTCGGGGTGCGCGTGGCCGCAGCCAAGCCTTCACCGCCTGTTCCCTACGGCAGCCCGGCGTGGGCGGAACCGCACGGTAATGGCTCTTTCGATTGCCTCTAGCTAGCCGTTGACGCGAGTAGTCCCACGCGGGGATGGTCCCGGGGGCGCACCTGTTGTCTGAGAGACAGGAGCCGCCTGATGAGAGCTCAGCCCCGAGGCGTCGTTTCCCGCGACGAGAAGCTCGACGCGCTTCAGCAGAAGCTGGCCGAGTCCGTCAGCGATCTGGTGACCGGAGATGACTGGAAGCGGGCGATGGAGTTCACGGCCAGATTTCGCGCCCGTTCGTTCAACAACACGCTGCTGATCTATGTCCAGCACGCCGCCGCCTTCCAAGAAGGTCGCGTGCCCGAGCCTGCACCGTCGTACGTCGCTGGCTTTAAGCAGTGGCTCAGCCTGGGCCGGCACGTCATGAAGGGCCAGTCGGGCTACGCGATCCTCGCACCCGTGACAGCACGGTTCGCGTCGTCGACTCCGACCAGCGCGGAGTCGTGGCGACGTCTCGGCCAAGGTGAGACGGCCAAGCCCGGAGAGGTCGTGCGTACGCGCTTGGTTGGTCTCAAGCCTGCCTACGTCTGGGACCTGAGTCAGACCGATGGTGACCCGGTTCCCGAACCACCGCGCCCCGTGTTGCTCCAAGGACAAGCCCCGGCAGGATTGTGGGACGGCCTCGCGGATCAGATCACCTCGAACGGTTTTGACCTCAGGCTGGTGTCACACGCTGAGGCGATCGGTGGCGCCAACGGCCTCACGGACTACACGACCCGCGACGTGTCGGTCCGCATGGACATGGACGACGCCGCCCAGGTCAAGACGCTGGCCCACGAGCTGGGTCACGTCATGCTCCACGGACCTGACAACGCCGATGCCGCGATGCACCGCGGTATCGCGGAGGTCGAAGCGGAGTCCGTCGCGCTCATGGTGGGCGCCGGGCACGGCCTGGCGACCGACGACTACACCGTGCCGTACGTCGCCACGTGGGCCGGCAGCGTCCCAGGCAAGTCTCCCGTCGAGGTCGTGCAGTCCACGGCCGAACGAGTCCGCAGCGCAGCCGTGACGATCCTCGACAAGCTGGAGACTCGCAAGATCGGCAATGGCGATCCACCAGGACTCGACCGCGAAGCGCTGACGATCCGGCACACCGTGGCACCTGCGAGCGCGCCGGTGAAGCGACAGCCGTCGGAGGTGCTGGGCCGATGAGCATGCTTAACGCTGCCGCCTCCTATCAACGCGAGGACCGCGCAGCCCCACGTGTGGAACAGCGTGTCCCCGTCGTCATGCCACTGGTCGACGTCCGAATCGACGTCGAGGGCACCGTGTCGGTCAAACTCGATCGAGAGCCGTACGCCACCGACGCCCCGCTGCACCGTGAGGACCTCAAGCGACTGCTTTGGAAACTCGCGACCGATCTCGATACGCCGATCCGTGTCGAGGTGCGCGAAGCAGACGGCTCGGCATTCACCGACATCGTCACCCCGGGGCCTCAAGACGTACGACCGCCCGATCCTCCCCGGCCAGCCACTGCCCGACCGGACCAGACAACTGGCGAGACGGCCAGTGGACGGTTCCTCCCTCTCGAGGACGTCGCCGTGGCTGTCGTCGTCGCGCACCAGACCGCGAGCGAGGACGGCGTGGCCAACCTGCGCCTCCCGCCTGCCCTCCTTGAGTCCCACGCTGGTCGACTCGTGCTCGTGGGACAGCAGTCCGGAGCCGTCGTGGTGAGCGGCGTCTCGGGATGAACCCCCGCGGTCACGGAGCCGACGATGAGCTCGTCAACCTCGGTCTCGTCCTCGTCGCAGCGATCGGTGTCATCGCAGCGACCCTTCGACTGGCAGGATCCGCGGCGGCCTGGCTGTCCGGCGCTGACCAGCCGGAGCATGGCTGGGAGGCAGGATTTCAGGTACTCGGCGACCCCACCCACCCTGCCGAGGCTTTGGGATCGACTGGTCTCACGGCGAGGGTCTACTGGGGCGTCCTCGCGCTGATGGTGGCCATCGTCGTCGCCAGCTCACTCGTGCTGTGGCGACGCATGAGGATGATCAGGCATCGGCCGTCGAGCGACCCGCGGCGCCTGGCTGGGGTGGCAACAGGTCGCGACGTACGGGCCTTCGCTTCGCGCAAGGCGTTGTTGGCCCGCGGCAAGGCACTTCGGCCTTCGTTGGACCGACCGCAGCCGTCGGAGGTCGGCTACCGCCTCGGCCGCTCGCGTGGCCACGACGTGTGGGCCTCGGTCGAGGACTCCATCCTCGTGCTCGGCCCGCCACGATCCGGCAAAGGCCTGCACGTGGTCGTCAACGCGATCCTCGACGCCCCGGGGGCCGTCATCACCACAGCGACCCGGCCGGACAACGTCGCCGCCACCATCCTCGAGCGCCAGCGGCGCGGGCCGGTCGCCGTCTTCGACCCTCAGCGTCTCGCCGATGGGCTGCCCGCCGGCCTGCGCTGGTCACCCGTCCGAGGATGCAGCGATCCCCTGACCGCGATGATCCGAGCGACCGGGCTCGCGTCGGCCACCGGCCTTTCGACCGGCGGTGTCGAGTCCGGCGGCTTCTGGGAGGGCAAGACCCGCACCGCGCTTCAGGCACTGCTCCACGCAGCGGCCCTCGACAACCGAACCCCGCGCGAGCTGTACGGCTGGACGCTCGCGCCCTCTGCAGCCGCCGACGCGGTGGCCATCTTGTCCAGCGACCCGAAGGCGGCCCCCGGCTGGGCTGACTCGCTCGAGTCCATGATCCATGCCGATCCCCGCACCCGCGACTCGATCTGGATGGGCGTCTCTCTCGCGCTGTCATGCCTGGCGGACCCTCGCGTACTCGACGCGGTCTCCCCCGATCCCGGCGAGGGCTTCGACCCGGATGACTTCCTCACCAACAACGGCACGCTGTACCTGCTGGCCACCGGTGCCGGAGCTGGCGCCTCCTGGTCGCTCGTCGCAGCCTTCATCGAGGACCTCGTCGAGACCGCCCGCCACCTTGCTGCGTCCTCCCCCGGCGCACGACTTGACCCACCGCTGCTCCTCGCGCTCGACGAGATCGGCAACCTCTCACCACTGCCGTCCCTGCCCATGCTCATGGCAGAAGGGGGCGGGACCGGCATCACGACCATGCCCGTCCTCCAGTCGCTGTCACAGGCCCGAGACAAGTGGGGCGACCACGCTGCCGGCGCGATCTGGGACGCCTCGATCGTCAAAGTCATCCTGGGCGGTGCATCGTCAGCGCGCGACCTCCAAGACCTCTCCGCATTGATCGGCGAGCGCGACGAACGCACCGACACCATCTCGATCGGCGACTACGGCTCGCGGTCGCTCCAGCGCTCAACGCGCCGAGTGCCCGTCATGCCGCCCGAGACCATCCGGACCCTCCCGTTCGGTAGCGCGGTCGTCCTTCTACGCAGTGCTCCACCGCTGGTCACCGACCTGCACGCGTGGACGTCGCGTGGAGATGCCGAGCAGCTCGGACGGGAACGTGCGCTAGTCGAGGCTGCCCTCCGCCGCGGGTCTCGCGGCACACCTGTCTGGTAGAGCGGCTGCCAACCGAGGCGCCGCACGGCCTCAGGAGTCAGCCATGACGATTCCCACGCAGATGAGTCTGCACGGCTACATCGCCACAGCGCCCGAGCTCAGCTTCACCGACAAGGGCCACGCACGGTTCCACTGCCGGGTGGGCATCGAGCAGCACCGCAAGGAGATCGACGGGTCGTTCACCAGACTCGACCCCGTCTACGCCGACCTCGTGATCTTTGAGCGCACTGCCGAACGGGCGTACTCGCGATTCAAGCCCGGAGATCGGGTCATCGCCTCGGGCTACATCCACGAGTACGAGCAGGACCGCCCCGGCCAGCCCAGCGAGATCCGCGAGCAGTTCGTCGCACGCCGCACCGGCCACGACTCTGCATGGACCCGGTACGTCGTCGACCGCACGCCGGCGAAGCAGCCTGAAGCGCCGCACAACGAGATGACGGTGGTCAACGAGCCCACGCCAGCCATCAGTCTGTGACGGGACTGCTACTCATGAGCGCTGACCTGGATCAACGGGATTGGCAGGGGCTCTGGGGACCGGACTTCGATCACGAGGACGACGTAACGTACGGGGATACCGGGCTCGAACTACGGTCCTTCGCCTTCGACGCGGACGCCCCACTGCGCCCGATCAACTGGAACCTGCTCTCGGCAGACGAAGCACTCGCGGAGTGGATGGATCTCGACGCCTGGGTCGACTGGCTCCGCAAGACCTTCGGCCTGTCCCCCGCGGTCGTACCGCCGCTGTGGCACCGCCACGACGAGCTGGTGTGGGAGCTCTCCGCGCTGCACACGCACTGGCTCAGTGCCTACGATCCCGACAGCTCGCCGTCAAGTCCGATCGGATGGCATCGCGACTTCGCCGAGGCCCGGCACCGGTTGCGTGAGTGGGTCTCGACCGCCGGATGCAGGCTCGACCGCGACCGCCCGACGCGACAGACAACTTGGCCGGGCGAGGCACCAGCCGAGACGAGCACCGAGGTTGAGATCACCGACCGGCGCGCCGACTTCCTTCGCTTCGTCAATGACGACGTCACCGCGCGACGTTTGGTCGAGGAACAGGCTCGAGCTGCCGTCGCCCCATCACACTCCGCCTACTCGCGTCCGTCCACAGGCCACAGATCTCTAACCGAGCCGCACGACCTGTGAGCGCACGGTGGTCGGACCGCCGGCTCGTCGAAAGGGAGAAGCACCATGCTGCTCGCCCACTCTGCTCTGCTCACAGAAGCTCGCTCCTACGTCGCCGCCCTCGCAGACAACGCGAAGACCCTCGAAGCGTCCTCGGCGTACGACCTCGCGCTCATCGAGCTGGACCTGGTCCACGGTGACGGCGCGTTCGCGCTCGACGCCGCCAAGCTCGCCGTGGGCCGTGACGCCCCGATGGCCCTCGCCATCGCGGCCGTCGAGCGGCTCACCACGTACGGCATGGACGCGCTGCAGAGCGAACTCCTGCTGGCATCGCTCGAGCGTGCCCGCGCGCTGGACATGCCCTGATGTACGGCGAAAACGGAGGGCTGCTGCGAGCCGAGCTGTCCGCACTCCTCGCACAGCACCGGGTCCAGCTCAGGCTGGGCGGCGGGGGCAGTCATTCGATCCCTGTCACCACCAGCAGGGCGGAACGTGAGGAGATCGGCAAGCAGATCCGGCGATACCGCCAATCCGTTCTGGTGTGGTGCCAGCAAGCCTCACGGGCAGTCGCCCCATACGCATCCAGCAACATTTCCCCCACGCCGCCCACGCCATTCCGACTCCCCCCGACTGAGCACGGTGGACTGGCGTCCTTGAGGCTCGCCCTCGACCACACGGTCGACGCTTCAAGCGCACCGCTACCCGAGCTGCACGAACTGGTGGCCCCACAGGGGCTGCCGCTGGTCGAGCACTGGCGACAGGCCGCCCGGGGCGCGGCTCTTGGCGAGCACGACTTTGACGCTGGAC
This sequence comes from Nocardioides furvisabuli, assembly GCF_021083185.1. Classification (GTDB taxonomy): domain Bacteria; phylum Actinomycetota; class Actinomycetes; order Propionibacteriales; family Nocardioidaceae; genus Nocardioides; species Nocardioides furvisabuli. The sequence continues at coordinate 25,715 of NZ_JAIGQB010000014.1, forward strand.
TTCATCACGAGAGCCTCGACGTCCCCCAGGCCCATACCCTCGTCGGCGACATCGCGGCCGTTGTCCGCGCGCTCGTGATCCTGGACCAGCGCTACAGGTCTATCCCGGGCTGGGAGAGACTCAGTAGGGCAGAGCGGCTCGGCTGGAGCGCCCTCGCGTGTGCACTGGACTCAAGCCTTGAGCCGCCCAGCTACGCGATAGACGCACTCGGCTGGAGGGCCCCGACGAACGTCATGCCAGGCCCACCTCGTCCTGGACTGCTGGGCGTCCTCCAAGCCGAACGGAACCTCGCCGTTAGGCTGCGACCGCTGCCCAGCGCCATCAACCTGCGCCGCATCGTCCATTCACAGCAAGTGCTGTCCGGTGGTGTCGCCGAGCTCGCCGCGAACATCGACACCGGTCTCCGCGACCGGTGTCTCACACGTCAACAAACCTATGCCGACCTCCAGCGAGAGCTACGCGACGTCGGCTCCCTTATCGGTACCGGTGAACTCGCGGTCGCTGACAGCGCTGACGTCATCGGCAGGCTCAGAGCATTGCGACCGGGCGTCGACCATGATCTCCGGGTGCTTCGTGCCTTCACCACGCTGTTCGTCAAAATCGACACCCAGATCGCGGAGCACATCGAGACGGGCATCGAGCGCAACGCCTACCTGCGTCGGGTCAGTCTCCCCCGCCTCGTCGAAGACAGCGGCCAACTCGTCGCCCCCGTCCGAGAGCGTTTCACACCGTTCAGCGATGCGGCACGCAGCACCGTGACTGACCTGGTCCAGTACCGCCTCCGGCCCTTATCCGCGCCGTCCGCTCCCACCCGAGATGCGGCCAGGAGCCGGGCGGAATTCCACTCCGCCATCGTGCATCGACCGCAGTGCCGGAACGATGCTCTCGGTCTTTGAGTGACACGATCGGCGCTGACGCGGCAACTCCCTCACCTGGCCATCGAACTCCCGCGCACCTGTGGCTCGAAAACAACCGCCCTTGCGGAGACCCTCAGCGCCCAACCTAGGGCCGAAAGGGAGTGCTGCACAGCGCCCACATGCCGCTCTTAATGCAGATCCCAGGCTACTTTCCTCGCTCCTCGATGCGACCGGAGCAGCCCTTGGTGCGTACCGATACGCGCGAAGACCGTCAAGAAGACGGACAGTTCACCACAGTGCCCCTGCGGCACTCCGCGTTACGGAATAGCGCGCTCTTCGTCACGAGTAGTCGCCACCATGCTTCTCGTACAGCTCGTCGAGCGTGTCGTCGGTGACCTTGCGGACCGCCTCACGAACGACCTCGGACTTCATATTGAGGGCGACCAGTGTCTTGTCAATTTCAACAACAGCGTCGATACGGGCGAACGTGCCACCGTGGGCCTCCGCGTAGTCAGACAAGCCCCTGAGCTTGCCTGGGGCGTCCCGCAGGAACTGCCCATGCGGGTCAATAATCGACGGCCGGATGCCCTCGTCGGTCTGGTGGAACATGATGAAGTCCGGGTACATCGACTTGTCCAGTTGACCGAGTCGCCACGGAATGCGCAGTGCCGCGCTGGTGCCGGTCGGGTTGCGGTACCAAGCAACGAGATCGTCGTCCTTGAACTCGCGCTCGAGGACCCTGAGTTCCCACCCCTTGTGGGGCGACGGGTACTTGCCCTCGTCGTTCGCCAGAACGTGCAACTCCCACATCTGCTGGACATCCGCCGTCGTCTTCGAGCTCGGCAGAATCAACTCAGTCAGCTCGGGCGTCCGGGTCTCGCGCTTGACCGGCTCGTAGAGCGCCTTCTTGACGTCGGACAACTTCGCGATTGACGGCTGGTACTTCTTCAGCCACTGCTGGACGAGTTTCTCAGCGGCCGACTCGACTGCCTCAACAACGTCCTTGTTTAGCGCAAGCACCGCGGTCTCGGCCTTTGCTTCCGTCGGATCGTAGTCGTCGTCGTGGGCGTCGAAAATGCTGTTCCAGTAGTTCAGCGCCAAGCCCTCGGGGAGCTTGCGCTTCGCGACGCGGAACAAGTCCTCGATGTTGTTGTCGTCCCTGTCGAGGTCGTACTGCACCTCAGCAGGCAAGTCGTCCATCGAGTCTGCCGCGAGCAGCAGGTACGACCGCTCGATGCGCAACGCCCGAATCTTGTCGAGGGCAGCCTTGAAGCTCCCATCGGCCTCCATCGCCTGCCGGCGAGTCTTGAGGACCCCCAACGGGTGTATGCGCGCCTGTGTCAGCGCGTCCTCGACAATGTGATCGCCGGCCAGCAGCGTGGCCAGAGTATGAAGCCGGGCAATCTGGGTTCGGTAGACGCGACCAGGCACGACATAAGTCGGCAGGTCACCGAGCAGGTCGAATACTTCGTCGGGGAGCTTGGTGTTGTGCTCGAGCGTCACCGGGTTCGAGATGATCTCCACCGGCGGCTCGTCGTTCTTGCCCTCGGCGAAGCGAGCGACGATCGCTGCAACCTGGTCCTTGTTGAAGGACGGCAGGTAGCAGTGGACGTCGTTGAGCGTCTGATCGGTCGTAATGCGGCGCGCCAAAGGCGTGCGAACCATGCGGCCAATGAGCTGGGCGATCGCGGTGTAGTCGTTGAGCGTCCGGAGCGAGACCATCACTTCAGCGCGGGGGCAGTCCCATCCGGTCGAGATGGCGTCCTTGCAGAGCACCACCCGGATGTCGGTGTCATCCTGGATGTCCTGTGGCGCCCGGTACCCGATCGTGTGGCTGCCGGCCGAGATCGCAACATGCTCGCCGAACGTGTTGACCACGTTCTTGTCGGTGAGGCCGTCCCAGCTGTCGAAGACGGCGTCGAGGTACTCGGTCATCTCCGCGTCGGACGGCGTGTTGCCCACCTGCAGCACCATCACGGGCAGCACCGGAGGTTCGTTCTGTGTGGTGGCGTAGGACTCCCATGCCCTCTCGAAGGCAACCGTCTGCGCAACGCCGGCCCGGATGAATGTGGTGTCGCCGCCAATCTGGTTGCCCGTGGGGTTGTCGAGAACGATCTTGTCCTTCAACAGACCAGACGCTCGGACGTCCTCGATCGGCACGTCGAACGACTTGGGAAACCGCCCCGCCATGGCCTTCTCGAAGCGCTCCGGCGTGGCGCTGATACCCCAAACGATCGGCACGGGCGGGTTGATGCCGGGTTGACCGTTGATGATGCGCGAGATGATCGTCTGGCGATCGCTCTCCTGTTTCATGCCGCGGTGGGCCTCATCGATGACGACGTAGAAGTTGGGACCGTTGATCTCGATCGTGTTGGCGATGGTCTGCCAGATCGAGTTCGTCCGACCGTCAGTATTCGAACGCGCCAAAGGGTTGCTGCGCGCCAGCTTCTGGATGTTGAGAAAGTAGATATGGCCCGGGTCGAACGTCGGCTGGTCGAAGCCCGAATCAATTGTCTCGAAGCGGTTCGGCCCGAGAGTCGACGACGCCAAGTTCATGTTGCGCTTCGTCTGCTCGTTCAAGGCGGGGTCGTCAGTCACCCACAGAATCGTGGCCCTATCGTCCGGCCCGAACTGGTCGTTGCCGTCGAAGACGGTCTCGATGACCGAGGTGGCGATCACGGTCTTACCGGCGCCCGTGGGAGCACTAAGGGTGATCGCCCAGACCTCCTCAGGGTCCTCAAGAACACCCTTCGTGGCGCGCTTGAGCGCCGACGTGATCTGCGCGGACGCGGCGAACTGGTAGTCCTTCAGGATAAATCTCACGAGCGACCCTTGGTGTTCTTCTCGAAGGTATGTAGGTAGTGCCCGTACAGCTGAGTGCTGTCCACTCCCGTGGGAACCTCGCTAATGATCTGCTGAAAGGCCGCTTCTGACGCGGTAATGATGAAAACGTGGCGGAGCGTGTCGCGCCGGGCGGTAACCAGGTCGACGAACTCACGCCAGTGGTTCTCGTCGAACAACACGCCGTAGTGGGCGTCGTCGGGAAGGGCCCATGAATCGGCCCGCTTGTCGATGATCGCGCCACTTCCCCCAGCTCGAAGCCAAAGCAGAGGTGCGAGCTCCCTGAACTTCCGGCCGGCAGCGATGAGGTCTGGGTCCTCGTAGGTCAGGTTGAAGAACTCAGCGTTCTCCTCCAACCCCTCCGACATCTTGAAAGGGTCGACGAACTTGTACTCGCCGCTGATGGCGGCGTTGTCGGGCGTCTTACCTGTGATCGCAGCCGTCACCCGAGGCTTGGTGATCAGCTCAGCGATGCCTTGAGCGTCCCATTCGGCATCGCCCGGTCGGAGGCCTCGCTCGGTAAGTGCGTTGGCCTCCGCCTCAGAGACCTCGTTGTTGGTGACGCAGATGCTCTGTCGACGCCCACCGTCTTGACGGTTGAGCCTGGCCACTGCGTGCATCGTTGTTCCGGAGCCAGCGAAGAAGTCGAGGATGACAGCATCAGGCTTGTTGGCGACGAAGAACCGAAGGCAGTCCTCCACTGCGTAGAGCGATTTCGGGTAAGGGAATTTGCGGTCAGGCATCAGCGCCTGCAGCAGCCGGGACCCGTACTGCGTCGAGTCGTGGCCGGGGATCTTCCATTGCGTGCCCGGGATGAAGTAGCGGTCGGAGGTGTCGAGCGTGTCGGTGACAACTGATCCGTCGGCGGCACGCGCAAGGACGGTGTAGATGCCCTGGTCAATCTTGTTCCGCTCTCCGCGAGCGAGGTAGTAGATCGGCGTGTTCTCACCTTTGAACTTTCCGAGGCGCAGGTAGCCGTCAGCCCAGATCTCACGAGCCACATCCGGTCCGACCGCCCAACGCCCCTCGGTCTTGTCCTTGCGGATGGGGAACACCGCAACCGTGCCTTCGGGCGCTTCGACAGTGTTACGGTTCTGACCGACTTGGAGGGGCTCGCCGATCGAGTGAATCGCGAGGCCATCCTCAGCGATGAACACCGGGTAGAAGGTGCCCGGGTGGCCCTCTCGAAGCGGGCTAGAGCCGGACTTGCGGAGCAGGTCCCACCTGATCCCACCGAGGTGCGTCCGGCCCTTTGTCGTAATCCAGTCTGAGCTTAATGCGATCGGCTGCGGGCCAGCGTCGCCGATCATGACGAAGTAGGCGTACTCGTCGGAGCGGCCGAACATGCCGTTGCGAGCAACTGCGGCAGGATTGATGTTGATCGAGACCATTTGGATTCGAGCGTTCTTGAACACGCGCTCGAGAAGCATCCCCAATCGCAGGCACTCCTTCTCGTCGATTGTCACGATTAGCACCGAGTCCTCCGGCTTGAGCAGACGCTTCGCAAGCTCGAGGCGACGCTCCATCATGGCCAGCCACTTGCTGTGCCGATAGACGTCGTCGGAGTCGACGTAATCGTTGTTGTACTTCCAATCCTTGTCCCGCGTGTTGTAAGGCGGGTCGATGTAGATCGCGTCGAGCTTATTCTCGTGCGTATAGAGAAGCGTTTCGAGAGCGTGGAAGTTTTCGGCGTTGATGACGAGGTGCGGAGGTTTGTCGCCGCCGTTCACGACGTTGCCCGTCCATTTCAACCCGGGGTAGATCGCATCGCCGAACTCGCGCACCACGACGAGGTCATCGATGTCGACTTCCCGGAGCTCGGGAACCTCGTCAAACGATGCGACGGTAGCCTTTCCGCTCTTCACGAAACTGACGCTATATAGGGCTCCGTTGTCGTCACTGCGAATGCGGACCTTGCAGCCCTTGCGGATCTTGAAGTTGTGCAGCTCGACTGTCTCGGGCTTGTGCTCCTGGAAGACCAAGCCGAACGACTGCTTGCTCAGCATTCCGTCGACCTGCTCGCGCAACGCCTGCCGCAACTTGGGGTCGCTGATCTTCTCGAGAAGAGCATCGACGAGCGCCACAATCGCTCACTTTCTGAGTAGCTGGAGCACCGCTGACAGCGGTTGGCTGGACGCCCGGAAGGTTACCGCTGACCCCCGACAGTTCGTCCGCAACCACGAATCCTCGGCGGGTCGTGACCTCCGTACCTTTGGCATGCGAGCCGCCTGAGCCGCATGGGCATGCAGAGGAAACACCGAAGAAGCCATCACTAACCCCAACGAAGCCGCCCTCGACCTGCCACCACCGCACTCCCCTCGATCACCGGTAAGCCGATGGGTGGGCGCGACCGTTGCCTCCCGCCCGGGGCCGTGGCCGCCGTCCGCGACGTCGCTCTCTACCACTGGCAGGTCGACGGCGTCCGCATCGCGCATGCGACCACGCCGACCTACATCCTGACCGACGCCGCGGCGGGGCTGCGGTTGAGCGTCCGGCATTCTTGAGGCCGGCGGCCTTGCCATTCTCTTGCCTTCGCCTGTCGAGCACCGGTTGCCCTCGCTGCCGTCGCGGGCGGTGACCGATGCCCTGCGTGGTCTCGGGGCGACCAGTCCACCTCCTAGGTACCCACGACCGCCCAGGAGGCCCCATGCCGACCAAGCAGACGCACGCTCGTCCCGGCATCCCGCGACAGCGCGTGCTGCCCGTGTACCTCAGCATCGAGGAGGCAGCTGAAGTGATGTCGTTGAGCACGAAGACGATTCGTCGTCGCATCAGCGACGGCTCGATCCCGGCGTATCGATGCGGACGCCGCAACATCCGAATCCGCTTGGACGAGCTCGAGGCAGCCTTCCGAAAGCTTCCCTCTACCGGCCACTAATGGACCGTTGGTGGACACGTAGTGGACACGCGGCCGAAGTCGAAACAGCCCCTGATCCTGCGTTTTCGCAGGTCAGGGGCTGTTTGTGACTCGGTGGGCGATACTGGGTTCGAAGTAGCAGCCCAGTGGCGCTATTCAGTTGGTGCGATCTTCTGATCGCCGCGGGGCAAGCGACTCCAGGATCTCAGCAGTAACAGGATTCACGCGTTCGTCAGGTTCGATGTAGTGCGCTCGAGTGATGTCGGACGAGGTGTGGCCGAGCATCTCGGCGGCGAGGTCGGCTCCGCCGGCGCGGTCGAGAACCGTTGCGACGGTCCGCCGGAACGAGTGCGGCGTCACGCCCCCGATTCCGGCGTCGTCGAGGATCGCTCGCAGGCGGCGTCGGACATTGTTCGTCGTCAGCGGAGTGTGATTGCGGCTGAAGAACACCAGGTGTTCGGGATCTTCGCTGGCGATCACAACCAGACGCTGCCGCAGCACCTCCGCGGTGAAAGTAGGAATCGAGATCGTGCGGCGCGACTTCGACGTCTTCGGATGGTCCTGGCGGTAGGTCGGCTTACCCGACGGAGAGATCACGGTGCCGCAGATCCGGACTGTCGGTGGCGCGCAGGTGACATCCACATCCCGCTTGCGGATCGCCAGCACCTCACCGATACGAGCGGATGTTCCCAGCATCACCTCGATGATCGCCTCGAGTTGACCATCAGGTTTGGGTCCAGACAGCCCGGACCCCCGCCGCCAGTTCTGGACGGCGTGTCTGATCGCCTCGACCTGGGTGATGGTCAGCGCCATCGCCGTCGAGGGAGGTCGGCGCAGCCGAGCGGTGCCCAGCACGGGATTGCGTGGAATGGCCTCGTAGCGAAGGGCCAAGCCCAGGGCGAGATTGAGTACGACCTTGGCGTGCTTGGCGCGGCTGTAGCTGATCTTCGCCTGTGCTTTCAGGAAGCGATCGATCTTGCTGATCGACATCTCGCGCAGGGTGTGGTGCGCGAAGGCTGGCATCACCAGGGTGCGCATGTCGCGCTCGTACAACTCACGGGTGCTCACAGCAATGCGGTCCTCGAGCTCGATGTCTTCGAGCCAGACCTCGACGAGCTTGGCGAAGGTCGTGTCCGGTGAGAGTTCGCCCATCCCCGTGGCGTAGTGGCCGCGGCGGGCAAGCTTCTCCTTGAGGTTCCTCTCAGCCGACTTGCGCGTGGGACCGGTGGCTTCGACGGCGCGTAGTTGCCCGTCGTCGTCACGAAACCGGGTCCGGGCCCGCACGCTGCCGTCCGGATTCGTCCGCAGGTCGATCTCGCCGAAGGTGCCGATCGGTGTGCGCGGCCTAGCCACGGGTCCCTACCGACCCTGCGGCGCGTGTCCCGGCGAGGTCTCGCGATGGTGCGCAAGCCACTCGCGTACGTCGCTGACGGCGAACTTCAGCGAGCGGCCTACCCGGATGGCGCACGGGCCTTTGCCCGCCACTCTCCAGTCGTAGATCGTCGTGACGGGCACGCCCAGGTACTCGGCAAGCTCTTCGATGTTCATCAGCGGCTCCAGGCCGCGTCCGGTGGTGGTGTCGGTGGTCATACCCGTGAGGTGGGCAGAGCGTTCCGAGGCGACCGGGGCGGTCCGTGAGTGGTCCGTGGTCGTCACTGCGACCGACCCATCGAAGAGCCGGCGGAAGGGGTTTGTGGCGAGTTTCTGGCGAGCGGTTCAAATCTTCGAGTCTTTCCTGAACGGAAACCCGCGACTCTCCAAGACCGGAACCCCGCTCTGACCAGCATGTTTGCTGGTCAGAGCCGGATTCAATCGGTCGGGCTGACAGGATTTGAACCTGCGACCCCCTGACCCCCAGTCAGGTGCGCTACCAAGCTGCGCTACAGCCCGAACGCTCCCGGCGCGAGGCCTGCGGAGCGGTCCGAACACTACCGCAGCCCCCGCGCAGCAACGGAATCGCCCCGCCCATCCGCCCCGACGAGGGTGGACACGTAGTCCGTTGGAGCCATTTGCCGGGCTTTCCACCCCGAACCCCGTCGCGCGCCACAGGATGAATCGTCAACCGTGGGGGTTCACATGTCATCACTGCCGCGCCGAGTCGGCACCCTCTGTGCCGTCGTCGTCACGACGGTGTGCCTGGGTGCGCTACCGGCAGAGGCCGCGCCGGAGACCTCGGTGCGCGAGGGCGCGCAGGCGGAAGCGCTCGCGCAGGCCATCGAGGTCCAGGAGCAGCTCCGCGAGCGCCAGCAGACGCTCCTGTCCCTCAACCGCCGCGCCGACGCGCGGGACCGGGCGCTGCTCGGCCGCAAGGCCGTCCTCGCGGCGTACGGCTACCACGGCGACCCCGAGCGGGTCCGCGCCGTGCTGCCGCTGGCGTCGTACCGGTTGTCCGCAGGCTACGGCCTCACCGGTCCCCTGTGGGAGGCAGAGCACGGCGGCCAGGACTTCAGTGCCTCGCTCGGCGAGCCGATCGTCGCCATCGCCGCGGGGACCGTCACCGAGGTGGCGTACGCCGGCCCCTACGGACTGCGCACGATCGTGGTGCTCCCCGACGGCACCGAGGTCTGGTACTGCCACCAGGCCGAGGCCTCGGTGTACGCCGGCCAGGTGGTCGACGTGGCCGAACAGATCGGCACCGTGGGCTCGACGGGCAACTCCACCGGCCCGCACCTCCACCTCGAGGTGCGACCCGGCGCGGCCGGGCCGACGGACCCGCTCGCGTGGCTGAGCGCCGAGGGGATCGCCCCCTGAGCGCTGCGGCCGTCAGCGCTTGCGCTTCTCGCGCGGCTTCTGGTTGATGATGATGGGCGTGCCGACGAAGCCGAACTCCTCGCGCAGGCGTCGCTCGATGAAGCGCTCGTAGGCCGCGTCGAGCTTGCCGCTGGTGAAGAGCACGAAGGTCGGCGGGGCCGTCGAGGGCTGCGTGGCGAAGAGGATCTTCGGCTGCTTGCCGCTGCGCACGGGGTGCGGGTGCTCGGCGACGAGGCGGCCCAGGAAGGTGTTGAGCGCACCGGTGCCGATGCGGGTCTCCCAGCCCTCCAGCGCCTTGTCGATCGCCGGGACCAGCCGGTCGACGTGCCAGCCCGTGCGGGCGGTGAAGTTGATGCGCGGGGCCCACTTGAGCTGCACGAGGTCGCGCTCGATCTCGCGCTCAAGGTAGTGGCGGCGCTCCTCGTCGACGAGGTCCCACTTGTTGAAGGCGATGACCATCGCGCGGCCCGCGTCGCGGATGGTCTGGATGATGCGCATGTCCTGCTCGGACACCGTCTGGCTGGCGTCGAGCACCAGCACGGCGACCTCGGCGCGGTCGATCGCGGTCGTGGTGCGCAGCGAGGCGTAGTACTCGTGGCCCGAGGCCTGGTTGACGCGCTTGCGGATGCCCGCGGTGTCGATGAAGCGCCAGGTGCGGTCGCCGAGGGTGATCAGCTCGTCCACCGGGTCCACGGTGGTTCCGGCGGCGTTGTCGACGACGACGCGGTCCTCCTTGGCCAGCATGTTGAGCAGGGAGGACTTGCCGACGTTGGGCTTGCCGACGATCGCGATGCGCCGCGGTCCGCCGACCTCGTCGAAGGACTGCGCCGGGGTCTCCGGGAGCGCGGCGAGGATCGCGTCGAGCATGTCGCCCGAGCCGCGACCGTGCAGCGCCGACACTGCCCACGGCTCGCCCAGGCCGAGGTTCCACAGCCCGTAGGCCTCGGCCTCGGTGCGGGCGTCGTCGACCTTGTTGGCGGCCAGCACGACCGGCTTGCCCGAGGCACGCAGGATCCGTACGACGGCCTCGTCGGCGTCGGTGATGCCCACGGTCGCGTCGACCACGAAGAGCACGGCGTCGGCCAGGGACACCGCGACCTCGGCCTGGCCGGCGATCCGCTCAGCCAGGCCACGGGCGTCGGGGTCCCAGCCACCGGTGTCGACGACGGTGAAGGCGCGACCGGCCCAGATCGCGTCGTAGTAGACGCGGTCGCGGGTCACACCGGGGCGGTCCTCGACGACGGCCTCTCGCCGGCCGATGATGCGGTTGACGAGGGTGGACTTGCCCACGTTGGGCCGGCCCACCACGGCCAGGACCGGGGTCGGGCCGCTGTCGGCCTCGACCCTGTCGACGTCGTAGTCACTCATGCGTGATCACAGCTCTCTCATGCTTCGACGAGCCCGGATTCGGGGTCGTCCTCGGATTGTCCCGCAGGTGGGGGCTCGGACAACGATCGGCGCGTCTGCGAGAGGGCGCTGTCCAGCTCGGACAGCAGGTGCTCCCGCAACAACGCCGCCGTGGCACCCACCTGTTCCCGGGTGCGGGGCCAGGGCTGCTGTGGTGTGCGCCACGCACGCCCGAAGACCACGTCGACGGCCTCGCCGCGAGCCGGCAGCGAGCTGCCGGGGGCACCGCGGGTGCCGGTGAAGGTGACCGGGACGACCGGGGCGCCCGTGACCATCGCCAGGTAGGCGGCGCCGGGATGGCAGCGGTCGAACCTCCCGCTGCTGCGGGTGCCCTCGGGAAAGATGCCGACCACTCCCCCGTCGCGCAGGACGCGCAGGGACGACCGGACCGCGCCCGGATCGGCGTGGAGGCGGTCCAGCGGGATCTGGCCGGTGCGGCGCAGGAAGCCGCCCAGCCGGCCCTCGAACATCTCGCGCTTGGTCAGCGCGTGCACGGGACGCGGGGACAGCACCGCCAGCAGCGGGCCGTCGACGATGCCGGTGTGATTGGCGGCGAGGATCACGCCGCCGACGGAGGGCACTCGCTCGGTGTGGTGCACCACGACCCGGAAGTGGCGCCGGACCAGCCAGCCCGACACCGGACGCAGCGCCCGCAGCATCCGGGTGGCCGGGTGCTCCGCACTGCTTGCCGGGAGGTCGGGCCTGCTCACGTGCGCTCCGCCGCGGCCTGCTCGGCGAGCGCGACGATGCGGTCGATGACCTCGGGGAGGGTGAGGTGCGTGCTGTCGACGTGGACGGCCCCCTGCGCCATCGTCAGCGGTGCGGTCGCGCGTCCTGAGTCGATGCGGTCGCGCTCGAGGAGCGACTGCTGGGTGGTGGCGACGTCGGTGCCGCCCTGCTCGGCTGCACGGCGTACGGCGCGGGCGTCGGGGTCGGCGCTGAGGTAGACCTTCACCTCCGCCTCCGGCCACACGACCGAGCCGATGTCGCGGCCCTCGACGACGATGCCGCCGTCGGCGATCACCTGACGCTGGAGGTCGAGCAGCAGGGCCCGCACCTCGGGCACCGCGCTCACCGGGCTCACGGCGGCAGTCACGTCCTCGCCCCTGATCTCGACCGAGACGTCGCTGCCGTCGACCGTGATGGTCGGGGCCAGCGGGTCGGTCCCGGACTCGATGTGCGGACGGCCCGCGGCAGCGGCGACGGCTCCCCCGTCGCGTACGTCGACGCCCTCGCGCAGCAGCCACCAGGTCATCGCGCGGAACATCGCGCCTGTGTCGAGGTAGCGCAGGCCGAGGCGCTCGGCCACGCCGCGCGAGGTGCTCGACTTGCCCGATCCGGACGTGCCGTCGACGGCGATGACGAGGGACGGTGTCTCGGCGCTGCTCACGGGCGAGAAGATTACCGGTGAGTCGTCCACCCGCGGGATTCGAGAGCGGCGAGCAGGTGCTCGGCCCGGCCCCGGTCGACCACCAGCTCGGTGAGGCCCACCGGACGCCCGGGGTCGTGGTCGATGTGCACGTCCTCGATGTTGACGCCGATCTCGCCGGCGTCGCCGAAGAGCCGGGCCAGCTCGCCGGGGTGGTCGGGCACGGAGACGAAGACCGACCGGGTCGGTCGCGCCGGCCCCCCGTGCTTGCCCGGGATCGCCGCCGTGCCGGCGTTGCCGCGCGCGAGGATCTCGACGAGGTCGGCCCCGGCGTCGTCCGCGACGGCCGTCATGAGGGCGTCCAGGTCGGCACGTACCTCACCGAGCAGGTCGAGCACCGCCCCCGCGTTGGCCTCCAGGATCTGTTGCCACAGCGCCGGGTCGCTCGCCGCGACGCGGGTCACGTCGCGCACCCCCTGCCCGGACAGGGCGAGGTGCTCCTCGGGGGCGGCGGCGAGCCGCCCCGCGACGAGGACCGCTGCGAGGTGCGGCAGGTGGGAGATCCGCGCGACCGCACGGTCGTGCTCGTCGGGTGCCATCAGCCGTGGCGAGGCACCACACTCCAGCACCAGCGACTCCACCAGCCCTACCGCGCCGGGCTCGGCCACGTCGTGGGGCGTGATGGCCCAGGGGCGCCCGTCGAAGAGCGCAGCGCTCGCGGCGAGGGGGCCGGAGCGTTCGCTGCCGGCCATCGGGTGGGACCCGACGTAGCGCGCGAGGTCCGTGGGCCGGACACGTCCCGCGACCGCGGCGAGAGGTGCCGCCTTCACGCTGCCGACATCGGTCACCACCGCGTCGGAGCGTCCGAGCGCGGCCACGATGGCGTCGGGGATCGCCGCCGGGGGCACCGCGACCACGACGAGCTGGGGACGCTCGTGGGACGACGCGGACCTTCCCGCGCCGAGCCCGGAGGCGGTGCGGAGGTTCTCCGCGGAGGTGTCGCGCAGCACGACGTCGAGACCGAGGCGCCGGCAGACGAGCGCGATCGAGGCGCCGATCAGACCGGCCCCGACGACCTCCACCGGGCCGGTGAGGGCCGGGAGGGGCCGTTCAGTCATGGCTCGTGGTCCGGGTGAGGTCGCGTCGCAGGTGGGCGGCCCCGTGGAGGTAGACGTGCGTGACGTCCGAGCGCGGCAGGTCGGCGTCGACGTGCGCCATCAGCCGGACCACGCGTGGCATCGACCCCTCGATCTCGAGCTCGCGCGCGCACACGAGCGGGACGTCGGAGAAACCGAGCTGTCGCGCGGCGTACGCCGGGAACTCGCTGGTGAGGTCGCTGGTCGCGGTGAAGATGATCGAGATGAAGTCGTCCACCTCGAGGTGGTTGGCCTCCATCACGTCGGTCACGAGCTCGGCCACCCGCGCGAGCATGTGCTCACGGGTGTCCTCCTCGAGCTGCGTCGCGCCCCTCACTGCCCTCACTGCCACGGGAGAACCCTAACGGCGCTGCGGCTCAGAGCTGCGCGCTGTCCATCAGCTCGCCCAGCTCGGCCACGGTGAGCTCGCGCATCTCCCCGGACCGCAGCCGGGTCAGCGTGACCGGACCGATCTGGGTGCGGGTGAGGCGGCGGACCGGGTGGCCGACGTGGTCGAGCAGCCGGCGCACGATGCGGTTGCGGCCCTCGTGGATGGTGAGCTCGACGATCGAGCGGTTGCTGCCCTCGCGGCGGGGGTCGCCGCCGAGCACGCGCGCCGCACTGACCGTCACCGGGCCGTCCTCGAGCTCGACGCCGGCGAGCAGCCGGCGCACGGTGCGGACGTGGACCTCGCCGTCGACCTCGGCGACGTAGGTCTTGTCGACCTCGTGGGAGGGGTGCGCGAGGTGCTGGGCGAAGTCACCGTCGTTGGTGAGGATGATCAGGCCCTCGGTGTCGGTGTCGAGGCGCCCGACGTGGAACAGACGCTCCGGTCGGTCGGCCACGAGGTCGCCGAGGGTGCGACGCCCCTCCGGGTCGGACATCGTCGACACGACGCCGCGGGGCTTGTTGAGGACCAGGTAGACCTTGTCGCTGATCGGCGGCAGCCGCTTGCCCTCCACGCGCACGACCGCGGTGCGGGGGTCGACCTTGGTGCCGAGTCGGGTGACGACCTCACCGTCGACCTCGACGAGCCCGTCGAGCATCAGCTCCTCGCACTTGCGTCGGCTCGCGACTCCGGACTGGGCGAGCAGCTTCTGCAGCCGGATCAGCCCGTCCTCGTCGGTCTCGGGGCGCTGCGAGCTGGGCTGGTCGTTGTCGGGGGCGTCGTGAGGCTTCATGCGATCTCGGTCCCGCCGTCGGGCTCGGTGCCGGCGCCGCTGTGCGGCGAGGCGTGGGTGGGGGGTACGCCGGCCGGGGTCGGCCGCGACCCGGGTGCGGTCTCCGGCGCAGGGTCCGCCGGCGGGGCGTCGAGGCCGGCGACGCTCGCCAGCTCGTCCTCGAGGTCGTCCATGTCGGGCAGGTACGGAGCCAGCTCCGGCAGCTCCTGGAGCGAGGTGATGCCGATGCGCTCGAGGAAGTAGGAGGTCGTGCGGTAGAGGTTGGCACCGCTCTGCTCGTCCTGCCCGGCCTCCTCCACCAGCCCGCGGGTGAGCAGCGTGCGCATGACGCCGTCGACGTTCACCCCGCGGATCGCCGAGACCCGGGCCCGCGACACGGGCTGCTTGTAGGCCACCACCGACAGCGTCTCGAGCGCGGCCTGGGTGAGCCGGGCCTGCTGGCCCTCCAGCACGAACGACTCGACGACCGCGGCGTACTCCGGTCGCGAGTAGAAGCGCCAGCCACCGGCGACGGACCGCAGGTCGAAGCCCCGGCCCTGCTCGGCGTACTCGGCGGCGAGGGTGTGCAGGGCGGCCTGCACGTCGGCGACGGGGTGCCCCACCACCGAGGCGAGGCGCACCTCGTCGAGCGCCTCGTCGGAGACCATGAGGATCGCCTCGAGCGCGGGCCGCAGCTCGGCGACGGCGACCTCGAGGGTCTCCACGTCGCCCGGTGCGGTCGCGGGGTGCTCGCTCACTGGTCCTCCTGGGTGTCCGGGGCCGGGACGTCCGCCGTGAGGTCGTCGTTCCCGCTGCCGCCATCTTCGTCTGGCGGCGGGGCGCCGTCGAATTCGTCGTTGATCTCCACGTCGCCGTCCTCCGCGCCGGTCCAGCGCACGGTCAGCTCGCCCAGCGGTGTGACCTGGTCGAAGGACACCGCGCCCTCGCGGAAGAGCTCGAGGAGCGAGAGGAAGCG
This sequence comes from Nocardioides furvisabuli, assembly GCF_021083185.1. GTDB lineage: Bacteria > Actinomycetota > Actinomycetes > Propionibacteriales > Nocardioidaceae > Nocardioides > Nocardioides furvisabuli. Next base: position 41,069 of record NZ_JAIGQB010000014.1, read on the forward strand.
CGCGACCGTCGTGAGTCGGTCCGGCGAGTCACCGCACAACGCGCGGAAGGTCATCGTCCCGGTGCGCCGCAGCCGGTCGACGACCAGCTGCGCCTGCTCGCGCACGCTGACCTTGGCCGCGTGGATGTGGTGCAGCGAGACCTCCAGCACCGGCTTGGGCTCCATCGCCCTGGCCGCGAGCTGCGCGAACTGCTCGAGGCCGATCCCGATGAGGACCTCGGGCAGCAGCGTGGCGAAGCGCTCCTCGAGCCCGACCGCGCGCGGGTGGCTGCGCGACTCCGAGGCGATGCGCTCCTCGAGCACCGAGGCCACGAGCTTGAAGGCGCGGTACTGCATCAGCCGCGCGAAGAGCAGGTCGCGCGCCTCGAGGAGCGCGAGGTCCTCCTCGTCCTCGACGTCGCCCTGGGGGAGAAGGCGCGCAGCTTTGAGGTCGAGCAGGGTCGCGGCGACGACGAGGAAGGACGTCGTCTGCTCGAGGTCCCACGCACCGCCGAGGTTCTTGACGTGCGCGATGAACTCGTCGGTGACCTGCGACAGCGCGACCTCGGTGATGTCGAGCTTGTGCTTGGCGATCAGCCCCAGCAGCAGGTCGAAGGGTCCCTCGAAGTTGTCCAGGCGTACGGCGAACGCCGGGGTCTCGCTCCCCGGCTCGGCGAGGTCGGTGGCGCCGCTCACTCGTCCAGCAGTCGCTGGACCAGAGGGCTCTCGACGCCCTGCGCCTCGAGGTCGGCCAGCACCAGGGCCAGCGCCTCGCGCACCAGGCGCCCGCGGTCGACGGCGAGGCCGTGCTCGCGGCGCAGGGTGAGCCGGGCGTGCTCGATGTCGAGGAGCTCGTCGGCGGTGACGTAGACGGTCATCTTCTCGTCGTGGCGGATCCGCCCGCTCGGCCGCTTCGGACCGGACTCGGCCTCGTCGGCGACCGCACGCACGCGGCGCGGGCGCTCGGCGGGGGTCGACTCGGAGTCGGAGGTCGGCCGGAACAGGTCGTCCGCGGCCGGCATGCTCACTCGGCGGGCCACCGGGTGAGCACCTCCCTCGCGAGCTGGCGGTAGGCGTCGGCACCGGTCGAGGACGAGGCGTACGACGTGATGGGCTCCCCGGCGACGGTGGCGTCGGAGAACTTCACCGTGCGGCGGATGACGGTGTGGAAGACGGTGTCGCCCCATGCCGAGACCAGGCGCTCCATCACCTCGCGGCTGTGGAGCGTGCGCCCGTCGAACATGGTGCCGAGGACACCGTCGATCTCGAGCTTGGGGTTGAGCCGCTCGCGGACCTTGTCGATCGTCGTCTTGAGCAGCGCCACGCCGCGGAGCGCGAAGTACTCGCACTCCAGCGGGACGATGACGCCGTCGGAAGCGGTCAGGGCGTTGACCGTCAGCAGGCCGAGCGAGGGCTGGCAGTCGATGAGGATGACGTCGTAGTGCGCGAGCGCGGGGGCCAGCACGCGCTGGAGGGTCTGCTCGCGCGCCACCTCGTGCACCAGCTGCACCTCGGCGGCCGAGAGGTCGATGTTGGACGGCAGGAGGTCCATGCCTTCGATGCCGGACGGCACCACGACCTCGTCGAGGGTGGTCTCGCGGTCCATCAGCAGGTTGTAGATGGTGGCGTCCATCTCGTGGGGGTTGAGGCCCAGGCCGACCGACAGCGACCCCTGCGGGTCGAAGTCGACCAGCAGCACCTTGCGGCCGAACTCGGCCAGCGAGGCACCGAGGTTGATCGTGGTGGTGGTCTTGCCGACGCCGCCCTTCTGGTTGCACATCGACACCACGCGCGCACCGCCGTGACCGGTGAGCGGGGCCGGGTCCGGGAACACCGGCATCGGGCGCCCCGTGGGACCGAGCGGCACCACGGCGGACGGCTGGGTGTCCGCCTCGGCGATCGGTCGTTCGAAGGGGATCGGCTGCGTCACGTCGTACTCGTCTCGAGATGGGGGGGCGGGTTGCTGCGGCTGGGGTGGTCGGACGAGAGGAGGCATCTCGGAGGCACTGCTGCCGAAGTCGTGACCGGGACGTCCCGCACTGCTCATGTCCGCTCCTCGTCGCTTCGGTCGTGCATCGACCTGGAACCCGATTGGACCATGCCGGACCCGTTCGACTTTGTCGACACGTCGACACGTCCCGCACCACTTCGTGGCAGGTCCGGGATCGGCCCGGGCCGTGTCGCGCGGACTCTAGCCGTTGCGCGGCGGTTGCGACCAACCTGGCTAGGCACACCCGTCCTGGCGCTCCGCGAGCTCCCTCGCGGTCCCGCTCGCCGCCTCGTAGTCGTCGAGGTCCTTGACGCCGCGCCGCCAGCTGGCCAGCCACATCTCCGTGGCCTGCTGGGGCGTCATCTGCCCCAGCCGCAGCATGTCCATGTGGCGGATGTGCTCCTCCCACGTGGCGACCGACACCCGCGCTGCCTGGAGCGCGCGGACCGCTGCCTGCACCTCGCGCGCACACGCCGGCAGGGCCCGGGCGCCTCGCGCCAGCAGCGCCGGACCGGGGCAGTCCACCCCCTCGGTGCGGAGCACGGCGAGGGACTCGTCGAACTCGCCCACCCGGCGCTGCGCGCCCACCCGGGTCCTCTCCCAGAACTCCGTCGCCTGTCGCAGGGTGATCTCCCCGACGACGAGCTTGTTCATGGCACCCACGTGCACCTGCCACTGGTCCAGGGCGGGCCGGGCTGTCGCCAAGGTCTCCTGGAGGCCCTCCTGCGCGCGCACGCACCGGGCGAGCCGTGACCGGCGGCCTTGCTCGGTGCCGGCGAGCGGCGTCGGCGTGGACGCGACGCTGGCGCGGGCCGCTCGCGGAGCGTCGTCGGCGGCGTCCCGGGCGTCGTCCTCGTCGCCACCGAACGCCGTCCAGACCAGGACCAGCAGCAGCGCGGTGACGGCGCCTGCCAGTCCGGCCGCGACGAGTGCCCCGGTCCCACCGGCCTGCCAACCCGCGTCTGGCGACTCGGGCCAGTCGTCCGCGCCGGTCTCGTCGTACGGCTCCTCGTCCGGCTCGACCTCGAACCCGTCCTCGGGGTGGTCGTCGTGCTGGTCCTCGTGCTCGTCGTTCATCCTGCACCCCCGGGAGCGGTCGCCACTTTCTTCGGACGATACGGCGGGTCCTTTACCTTCTCGGCCCCAAAATCGGGGAGGTGCACGACCGCGTCCACCCCTGGGGGGGAACGGCCCTCACACGTCGCCGAGGCGCCGCATCGCGACCGTCGCCAGCACCAGCTCACCGGCGCTGTCGGTGGCGTCGCAGTCGACGACGGCCTCGATCACCCAGTCGTGGTCGCCCTCGGGGTCGTGGATCGTCTGGCGTACGTCACGCAGCCGGGCCTCGGTGCCCTCCTCGGCCCCCACCGGCTCGCCGATCCGCTCCTCCCCCACGACGAGCAGGTCCGGACCGCGGGCGTCCGCGTCGGTCAGCACCCGGTCGTGCTCGGCGTAGTAGGCCTCGAGCGCCTCGTCCCACACGGACCGGCCGACGACGACCTGCCGCGGCGGGTCGGTGCGGTCCGCGGCTGCCCGCTCGAGGCGGACCAGGACATCGAGGTCGTCGCGGGAGACCGCGTCCACGCGTGCCCACATCGCGTTGCGCAGCATGACCCGGAAGGGGCGCTCCTGCCGCGTGAGCGGGCGCGGCGGGGGCGGCGGCTCGTGGTGCGATACCGCGCCCGGCGCGTGCGCCGGGTCTGACAGCGCCTCCCACTCGTCGAGCAGCGAGGAGTCGGTCTGGCGCACCGTCTCCCCCAACCACTCGATGACGTCCTCCACCTCCGGAGCACGGTGCGCCTCGGGCACCGAGTGGCGCAGCGTCCGATAGGCGTCGGTGAGGTAGCGCAGCACCAGGCCCTCGGAGCGGGCGAGCTGGTAGCGGCCGACGAAGTCGGTGAACCCCATCCCGTTCTCCCACATCTCCCGCACCACCGACTTCGGCCCCAGGGCGTCGTCGGGGAGCCAGGGGTGGGTCTGCTGGTAGGTCGCGTAGAGCGCCTCGAGAAGCTCGCGCAGCGGTTGCGGCCAGGTGATCTCCTCGAGCAGCGCCATCCGCTCGTCGTACTCCAGCCCGTCGGCCTTCATCTCACCGATCGCCTGGCCGCGGGCGGCGTGCTGCTGGGCCATCAGGATCTGCCGCGGCGCCTCGAGGACGGACTCGACGATCGAGACGACGTCGAGGCCGTAGGTCTCCGACTCGGGGTCGAGCACGTCGAAGGCGGCCAGCGCGAAGTGCGCGAGCGGCTGGTTGATCGCGAAGTCCTCGGGCAGGTCGACCGCGAGGACGTAGCGGCGCCCGAAGCTGTCGACCTCGGGCAACCGCGTGACGATGCCCGTGCGCACGAGCGAGCGCGACAGGCGCAGGGCACGCCGGGCCAGCCGGAGCTGGGCGCGGCGCTCCTCGTGGTTGTCGGTGACCAGACGACGCATCACCGCGAAGGCGTCCTCCTCGCGCGACACGACGTTGACCAGCATCGAGTTGTCGACCTTCATCCGGCTGCTCAGCCGCTCCGGCAGGCCGGCGACGAGCTTGTCGAAGGTCTGCTCGGTCCACACCACCGTGCCCTCGGGTGCCTTCTTGAGCTGGGCCTTGGACTTCTTCTTCCCGGCCGCGACCCGCGCGGCCGACTTGGCCTTGGCCTGCTCGTTCTCGATGACGAAGTCCGGTGCCTGCACGACGACGTAGCCGGCCGTGTCGTAGCCCGCACGGCCCGCGCGGCCGGCGATCTGCTGGAACTCCCGCGTCCGCAGCACCCGCTGCCGGGTGCCGTCGAACTTGGCCAGCCCGGTGAAGAGCACGGTGCGGATCGGCACGTTGATGCCCACGCCGAGCGTGTCGGTGCCGCAGATGACCCGGAGCAGCCCGGCCTGGGCGAGCGTCTCGACGAGCCGGCGGTACTTCGGCAGCATGCCCGCGTGGTGGACGCCGATGCCGCTGCGCACCATCCGCGACAGCGTCTTGCCGAAGCCCGTGCCGAACCGGAAGCCACCGATGCGCTCGGCGATCGCGTCCTTGTCGACCTTCAGTCCCCCGCCGCTGGCCGCGAGCCGCGACTTGAGCAGGTTGGTCGCGTGCTCGACGGCGGCCGCCTGGGTGAAGTGGACGACGTAGACGGGGTCCTGGCCGGTCGTCACGAGCTCCTCGAGGGTGTCGTCGAGCGGCTCCATCGACCAGCGGAAGCTCAACGGCACGGGGCGCTCGGCGTCGTCCACCACCGCGGTGTCGCGGCCGGTGCGCCGTTCGAGGTCCTCGACGAAGAAGGAGACGTCGCCCAGGGTGGCAGACATCAGCAGGAACTGGGCGTCGACGAGCTCCAGCAGCGGCACCTGCCAGGCCCAGCCGCGATCGTGCTCGGAGTAGAAGTGGAACTCGTCCATCACGACCAGGCCGACGTCGGCGCCGCGGCCCTCGCGCAGCGCGATGTTGGCCAGCACCTCGGCGGTGCAGCAGATGATCGGGGCGTCGGGGTTCACGGCCGCGTCACCGGTGAGCATTCCGACGTTGTCGGCGCCGAAGACCTCGATGAGGGCGAAGAACTTCTCGCTCACCAGCGCCTTGATGGGCGCTGTGTAGAAGCTGACCTTGTCCTGTGCGAGCGCTGCCACGTGGGCGCCGATGGCGACCAGCGACTTCCCCGACCCGGTGGGCGTCGCGAGGATCACGTGGTTGCCGCCGAGCAGCTCGATGACCGCCTCGTCCTGGTGCGGGTAGAGGTCCAGCCCCTGGTCGACCACCCAGCCGGTGAAGGCGTCGTAGACGGCGTCCGGGTCGGCGCCCGTCGGCACCCGGGTGTCGAGTCGTACGGCGTCCGGCATGCCTCGATCCAACCACCTGTGCCCCGGCGTGCCGGGGCCGGAGGCGCTCAGCCGCGCGCGCGGGGGTGCGCGGTCGCGAAGACCTCGCGCAGGTTGTCGACCGTGACGAGCGTGTAGACCTGCGTCGTCGTCACGGAGGCGTGGCCGAGCAGCTCCTGCACCACGCGCACGTCTGCGCCGCCGTCGAGCAGGTGCGTGGCGAAGGAGTGGCGCATCGTGTGCGGCGAGACCGAGGCGGTCACGCCCGCCCGCTCGGCGGCCTTCACCAGCACCGCCCAGGCGCTCTGGCGCGAGAGCCGCCCGCCCCGCGAGTTGAGGAACAGGGCGGGACCTCCGCGTCCGGTGCCGACGAGCTCTGGGCGCGCCCGCGTGACGTAGGCCTCCACCGCGTCGCGGGCATAGCCGCCGACCGGCACCAGCCGCTCCTTGCCCCCCTTGCCGCGCAGCAGGACCGTGCCGTCGACCTGGTCGAGGTCGTCGACGTCGAGGCCCACCGCCTCGGAGATCCGCGCACCCGTGCCGTAGAGCACCTCCAGCAGCGCACGATCACGCAGCGCGAGCACCGTGTCGGGCGCGCCAGCCGCCTCCAGGATGGCCTCCACGTCCGACAGCGGCAGTGCCTTGGGCAGCCGCTTCGCCGGGGTGGGTGGCTTCACCGCCGCCGCCGGGTCGGCGAGTGCGAGCCCGTCGGAGACCGTGAACTTGTGGAAGCCGCGCACGGCCACGACCGTGCGCGCGGCCGAGGTCGCGCTCAGCGGCGGGTGGGCGTCGCTGCCCTCGCGCAGGCTGACCAGGAACGCGGACACCGTGGCCTCGGTGATCGCGTCCAGGTCGTCGATGCCCTCGCCGGTCAGGAACTCGTCGTAGCGCCCCAGGTCACGGCGGTAGGAGCTGAGCGTGTTGGCGGCCAGCCCGCGCTCGACCGCGAGGTGGTCGAGGTACGTGCGCACCGCCCGCCGCAGCGTGACCCCAGGGCTCACGCCAGGACGCTGTCGAGGCCCACCGAGTCGATGCCGACGGCGGTGCCGACCGGAGCGTTGGTGAGCTGCCCGTCGTGGGTGTTGAGGCCCAGCGCCAGGTTCGGGTCGTCGCGCAGTGCCTGCGCCCAGCCCTTGTCGGCCAGCGCGACGGCGTAGGGCAGCGTGGCGTTGGTCAGGGCGTACGTCGAGGTGTTGGGCACCGCGCCGGGCATGTTGGCCACGCAGTAGAAGACCGAGTTGTGGACCTCGTAGGTCGGGTCGTCGTGCGTGGTGGCGTGGGAGTCCTCGAAGCAGCCGCCCTGGTCGATCGCGATGTCGACGAGCACCGAGCCGGGCTTCATCCGCGAGACCAGCTCGTTGGTGACCAGCTTGGGCGCCGCAGCACCGGGGATCAGCACCGCGCCGATCACCATGTCGGCCTCCATCACCTGCTGCTCGATCGCGAGCTTGGAGGAGGCGAGGCCGTGCACCCGGTTGTTGTAGCGCCAGAACGACATCCGCAGCTTGTCGAGGTCGGTGTCCAGGAGCGTGACGTCCGCGCCCATGCCGAGGGCGATGTTGGCGGCGTTCTGGCCGGAGACGCCGGCGCCGATGATGACGACCTTGGCGTTGGCCACGCCACCGACGCCACCCATGAGCACGCCGCGCCCGCCGTTGGCCTTCATCAGCGAGTACGCCCCGACCTGGGGCGCGAGGCAGCCCGCGACCTCGGACATCGGGTAGAGCAGCGGAAGGCTGCCGGAGGGGAGCTGGACCGTCTCGTAGGCGATGGCGGTGACCTTGCGCGCCATCAGCTCCTCGGTCAGGGGCTTGTCGGCGGCGAGGTGGAGGTAGGTGAAGAGGGTCTGGCCCTCCCGCATCCGGTGGTACTCCTCGGCGACGGGCTCCTTGACCTTGAGGACCATGTCGGCGCTGCCCCACACGTCGTCGGCCGTGTCGAGCATGGTCGCGCCGGCGGCGACGTACTCCTCGTCGGGGATCTGCGACCCCTCGCCGGCGGACTTCTCGACCACGACGTCGTGACCGTGCTGGACCAGCTCATGCACGCCGATCGGGGTCAGGGCCACGCGGTACTCGCGGTTCTTGACTTCCTTGGGTACGCCGACCTTCATGCCTAGCTCCTCATGGTCCGGGGGCGCACGACTGTGTGTCGCCCCTCACAGCGGGAGCGAGACTACTCCCGCAGGAGGTCAGTGCGCCTCCAGGGTCCCCCGCTGCCGGAGCACCTCGTAGGCGAGCACGGCCTGGGCGAGCGGACCCTGCCGGACCCGGCCCTGCAGCACCGCCTCGAGCAGGTCGGCGACGGGAGTCCAGAAGACCTCCATCTCGGCCTCCTCGTGCCGCATCTCGAAGTTCCCACGGGGCGCGTGCGAGAGCCCGCGCGCGAGGAAGATGTCGTGGACCTCGTCGCTGATCCCTGCGCTGGACCACGTGCTCAGCAGCAGCCGCCACTCCGCCGCCTCGAGCTCGACCTCCTCGCGCAGCTCGCGCTTCGCGGTCTCGACGGGCGGCTCGTCCGCGGCATCGCGCAGGCCCGCGGGCAGCTCGACGAACTCGTGGCCGCTGGTGTGCCGGTACTGCCGCAGGCACACGACCCGGTCGTGCTCGTCGACGGCCATCACGATGACCGCGCCCGGGTGCTCGAGGCTGATCCGGCTGAACTGCTCGGGGTGCTCGGGGTGCTCGGGGCGGGTGATGACGTCCTCGCGCAACGCCACCACCCAGTCGTCGCGATGGAGGTAGCGGCTGGAGACCACCGGCCAGGACATCGGCCGGTCCGCGGGCAGCTCGGCAGGAGGAGTTGCGGGCACAGCGCCGTCCGGGGTGACCATGCCCCGAACGCTAGCGCGGATGGACACGGTGAGTACGGTCACCCTCATGACGTTGTCGACGCTCACGAAGCACGAAGCCGCCACCCGCTCGGACCTCCTCGACGTCCAGCGCTACGACATCGCGGTGGACATGACGGGTCTGCTGGAGGGCGAGGTCTTCGCCTCGGTCAGCACCATCACCTTCACCTGCTCCGAGCCCGGCGCCTCGACCTTCGTCGACGTCGCGATGGACGTCGCTCGCGCGACCCTCAACGGTGAGGAGCTCGACGTCACGACGGTCACCGACGGGCGGCTTCCGCTGCCCTCCCTGGCCGCCGACAACGTCCTGGTGGTCGAGGCCAGCACCACCAACACCGCGACCGGCGAGGGCATCCTCCGCACGGTCGACCCGAGCGACGAGCTCGTCTACGTCTGGACCAGCCTCGAGCCCGACGAGGCGCGCCGCGTGTGGGCGTGCTTCGACCAGCCCGACCTCAAGGCGCCCCACCGCTTCGTCGTGACCGCGCCCTCCTCGTGGTTGGTGACCTCCAACGGCGCCCCGGAGTCGATCGAGGACGCCGACTCCTCCGCCGCGCGGACCTGGACGTTCCCCGACACGCCCCGCCTGTCGACGTACGTCGTCGTGGTCAACGCCGGCCCCTTCCACGAGGTGCGCCGACAGCACGACGGCTACGACCTCGGCTTCTACTGCCGCCAGTCACTCGTGCCGATCCTCGAGCGCGACCTCGACGAGATGGTCACCCTCACCCGTCAGGGCCTGGCGTTCTTCGGCGAGCGCTTCGGCTACCCCTTCCCCCAGGAGCGCTACGACCAGGTCTTCGTGCCCAACCTCGGTGGTGCGATGGAGAACTGGGGCTGCGTCACCTACGGCGACGGCCAGCTCTTCCGCACGCCCCCGACCCACGCACAGCGTGCGGTCCGCGCCGAGTTCATCTTCCACGAGATGGCACACATGTGGTTCGGCGACCTGGTGACCATGCGGTGGTGGGACGACCTCTGGCTCAACGAGGCGTTCGCGTCGTGGGCAGCCAACTGGGGCATGGCCGGCGCCAGCGAGTTCACCGACCAGTGGGCGACCTTCCTGGCGGTGTCCAAGCGCACCGCCTACGAGATGGACATGAGCCCGGCGCGCCACCCGATCCGCAGCGACGTCCCCGATGTCTCCGCGGCGATGTCGAACTTCGACGCGATCACCTACGTCAAGGGCCAGAGCGTGCTGCACCAGCTCGTCGCCTTCATCGGCGAGGACGCCTTCGTCGAGGGCCTGCGCGACTACTTCAGCCGCTACGCCTTCTCCAACACCCGCCTCGACGACCTGATGGACTGCTACTCCCGCGCCTCGGGGCGCGACCTGTCCGCCTGGACCAAGGCGTGGCTCGACGAGGCCGGCACCGACGTCATCTCGCTGGTCGGCGACGAGCTCGTCGTCGAGACCACCGATGGGCAGGAGCCGCGACCGCACCGGCTCGACATCGCGGTCTTCGACTCCGCCGGCGACGCGCTCGTCGCGATGGGTCGCTCCTCGCACGAGGTCGACGGGTTCCGCACCGCAGTGAGTCTCCCTGCGGGTGACCTGCGCCTGGTCAACGCCGGCGACCACACGTTCGCGGCGGTCAAGCCCGACGCCACCTCGCTGGATCGGATGCTGCGCCACGTCGACCAGTTCGAGGACCCGCTCGACCGCGCGCTGGTGGCCGCGACGGCGGGTCAGCTGCTGCTGCTCGGCGACGTCGCGCCGCGGGACGTCGCTGCCGCTCTCGCGACCGCGCTGCGGGCCGAGACCAGCCCCGCGCTGATCGAGCCCTTCCTCAGCCAGGCCCTGCTCGTCGCCGACCGCTGGGCCCCGGGTGCGGAGTCGCCCGACCTGCTCCGTGGGCTTGCCGACGCCGTCGTGGGCCTGGTCGACGTGCCGGACGCCCGCCAGGCCGCGCTGCGGACGTTGGCCGCCTCCGCCTCGACCGCCGACCACTGGTCGGTCCTGGAGGCCGCCGCCGAGGAGGCCACCGACCTCGACCTCGCCTGGCGCATGGCCGTACGCCGCGCCGAGCTCGGTGACTACGACGAGGACCGCGTCGCGCGCCTGCTCGAGGCCGACCCCGACCCCGATGCCGGCATGCGCCGCCTCGCGGTGCTCGCCGCCCGCCCCGACCTCGAGGCCAAGGAGGAGGTCTGGCGGGCCTTCTTCGTCGACTACGCCGTCCCGGCGAGCCGCGAGACGCTCGTGCTCGGCTCGACGTTCTGGCGTCCCGGCCAGGCCGACCTGCTCGCACCGTTCACGCATCGCTACCTCGAGGAGCTGCGCACGCTCAAGGGCGGCCTGCTCAACCAGGGCCTCACCATCCGCGCGATGTACCCCCTCGGTGCGGGCGACGCGGACTTCCTCGCCGCCGCAGAGGCCGCGGCGGACGACACCAGCCTGATGGCGTACGCCCGCAACCAGCTGCGCTCGAACTCGTTCGTGCTCAGCCGGATCCTGCAGGCCCGCCAGCTCTGACCGGGCACTTCCTCGCGCTCAGGAGCGCCGACCGGGCACTTCCTCGCGCCCAGACGCGCCGACCGGGCACTTCCTCGCGCCCAGGAGCGCCGACCGGGCACACCCCGCAGCTCGTCGTCCGCTCCCGGCTGCGCGCGGACCCCTCTCAGTCCTCCGCGTCGTCCTTGCGGCGAAGCCCCGACTCGTCGAGCGGGAACCGCTCGGAGCGCTGCCGCTCGATCGCGGCACCGACCAACCCCGCGAAGAGCGGGTGCGGACGAGTGGGGCGCGAGCGCAGCTCGGGGTGCGCCTGCGTCGCGACGTAGTAGGGGTGCACGTCGGCGGGGAGCTCGACGAACTCCACCAGGCCCAGCTCGGGGTTGATCCCGGAGAAGACGAGACCGGCGTCGGCGAGCGTCTGGCGGTAGGCGTCGTTGAACTCGTAGCGGTGGCGGTGGCGCTCCTCGATCACGTCCGCGCCGTACGCCGCGCGCACGACGCTGCCCTCGAGGAGCGCGGCCTTCTGCAGGCCCAGCCGCATCGTGCCGCCGAGGTCACCGGCCCCGTCGACGAACTTCTTCTGCTCCTCGATCGTCGAGATCACGGGCTCGACCGTGTCGGGGTCGAACTCGGTCGACCCGGCCTTGGTCAGGCCGGCGACGTCGCGGGCGTACTCGATGACCATGCACTGCAGGCCGAGGCACAGGCCGAGGGTGGGGATGCCGTGGGTGCGGGTGTAGCGCAGCGCGCCGAGCTTGCCCTCGATGCCGCGCACGCCGAATCCGCCGGGCACCAGCACCGCGTCGACGTCGCCGAGCTGCTTGGCAGCTCCTGCGTCGGTCTCGCACAGGTCGGAGGCGACCCAGCGGATGTTGACCTTGGCCTCGTGGGCGAAGCCGCCGGCGCGCAGCGCCTCGCTCACCGAGAGGTAGGCGTCCGGAAGGTCGATGTACTTGCCGACCAGCGCGACCGTGACCTCCTCCGAGGGGTGGTGCACGCGGCGCAGCAGGTCGTCCCACGTGGTCCAGTCGACGTCGCGGAACGGCAGGTCCAGACGGCGTACGACGTAGGCGTCGAGGCCCTCGCGGTGGAGCACCTTCGGGATGTCGTAGATCGACGGGGCGTCGGCTGCCGTGACCACGGCGTCGTCGTCGACGTCGCACATCAGCGCGATCTTGCGCTTGATGCTCTCGGGCAGCTCTCGGTCGGCACGGCACACGATCGCGTCAGGCTGGATGCCGATGGAGCGCAGGGCGGCCACCGAGTGCTGGGTGGGCTTGGTCTTCAGCTCGCCCGACGGCCCGATGTAGGGCACGAGGGAGACGTGGATGAAGAAGCAGTTGTCGCGACCGATCTCGTGCCGCGTCTGGCGAGCAGCCTCCAGGAACGGAAGCGACTCGATGTCGCCGACGGTGCCGCCGATCTCGGTGATCACCACGTCGATGTCGGGTCCGCCCATCGCGAGGATGCGGTCCTTGATCTCGTTGGTGATGTGCGGGATGACCTGGACGGTGTCGCCGAGGTAGTCGCCGCGACGCTCCTTGGCGATCACCGTGGAGTAGACCTGACCGGTCGTGACGTTGGCGATCTGGTTGAGGTCGGTGTCGAGGAAACGCTCGTAGTGCCCGATGTCCAGGTCGGTCTCGGCGCCGTCGTTGGTGACGAACACCTCCCCGTGCTGGAACGGGTTCATCGTGCCCGGATCCACGTTCAGGTAGGGGTCCAGCTTCTGCATCGTCACGCGCAGGCCGCGCGACTTCAGCAGCTGGCCCAGGCTCGAGGCGGTGAGCCCCTTCCCGAGGGAGGAGGCGACGCCTCCGGTGACGAAAACGTGCTTGGTCGGCGTGCGGCTCTTCACGGGCTTCGATCCTACCCGAGTGGGACGGGTCCGTCGGCACCCGACGCACCGAAGGCGCCACCGGGTGTGGTCAGCGAGCGCTGGAGGGTCATGATCGCGGTCACCCGGCCGGCGGCGGTGTCGATGCCGTCCACGCTCGCGACCGCTGCTGCGGCGGGGTCGGCGCGCAGCCGTCCGAGCTGGCCCTCTCCCCCGTCCGCGGTCACCCCGGCGACGACGACGCCGGCAGCCTGGGCGGCGAGGCCCTCGACCAGCCCTGCGAGCACCGCGTCGGAACCCTCGTCCCCGGCATCGTCGCCGAGCACCAGCAGCACCAGGGGCGCGCGACGCTCGACGTCCGCCTGGTCGTCCATCAGGTCCGCGCCGCTGACGGCGTCGAGCACGGCCCGGGCCTTGCCGCTGACGTCCTGGCCCTCGGCCTCCTTGGTGGCGATGGCGAGACCGAGCAGCTGGCCGATCCGGTCGTACGTCGACGCGTCGGCGGCGACGTCGTCGTCGGAGCCCAGCTGGGTGAGCAGCTGGCTGCCGAGCGTGTCGACCAGCGACTTCTGGTCGGGGTCCAGGAGGTCCGCTCGCAGGTCGTAGCGCGCACTCACGGTGCCGCCGGCTGCGCCGACCTGCTCGGTCAGCGCGGTCACGAGCTGCTCGTCCGCGCCGGGGACGGTGACGATCGCGACCGACCGGTCTGCGAGCCGCCCGGCGAGGACCGGAGGAGCGAGCGTGGAGACGAAGCGCTCGGAGTAGTCCGCCTTGCCGCCGTCGTCGGCCGGCTCGGCGGCGTCGCGGCTCGCAGCCGTCACCGTGGTGCCCACGTCGGACAGCGGACCTCCCCCGAGGACGATGCCCGCGGCAAGTGCCAGGAAGACGGCGACGATGGTCAGGACGTGGTGACGCAGGGTGATCACGGGAGTGTTCCTCGGACGTTGTCGATCAGGTCGGTGGTGCTGCTCGTGACGACCGGCGAGAGGTCGTCGACCCACTGCTGGCCGACGGGGGTGACGCTCACCGCGGCGCCCACGGCGAGCGCTCCGGCGATGAGCGCACCGACGAGGTGCCGGGGCCGTACGGCGCCGTCGTAGAGCTGCGGCACGGCGCTCGCGTCGACGAGGTCGGGGCCCACCTTGAGCCGGGTCAAGAAGGTGCTCGCCAGACCGGCGCGACGCCGGTCCAGGAACTCGTCGAGCGTGGCGTGCATGCCGACCCCGACGATCAGCGAGGCCTCGCGCGCCGAGGCGAGCAGCAGCGCTGCGTCCTCGGCGGTGGCCGTGGTCTCGAAACGCAACGGCCGGATGCCGAGCCGTTCGAGCTGCTCGGTGGCGCTGCGTGGCGCACCCCGCTCGACCAGGACGACCACGTCGCGGGCCTTGCGGAGCACGGCAGCGCTCGGCAGGTCGTCGACGCCGCTGACGACCACGACGTCGGGACGGTGGCCGGCCTTGGCGAGGGCGTCCGCTCCGTGGTCCACGCCGACGAGGACGGGGCGCTGCTCGCGCACGAAGGGCTTGATGCCGCGCAGCTCGTCCTGCCAGCCGTGCGAACGCACCGTGACGACGACCGGTCGCCCGGCCATGTCGGTCGCGGTCCGCGGCACGCCCTGGCCATGGAGGAGCAGGTCCTGCTCGCGCCGCAGGAACTCGGTGCTGTTGTGGGTGAAGCTCTCCAGCTGGGCGCTCAGCCCGCTGCGGGCGCGCCCCATCTCGGAGCGGACCAGCTCCGCGGTCACCTCGCGACCGGTCGCGACGAGCGTGTCGCCGGCATGCAGCACTCCCGCATCGATGCGGACGTCGGTGCCGTCCTTGAGGCGTTCGAACACCCCCGGGCCCGCGTTGTCGACCACCAGGACACCGGCCTCGACCAGCCGCTCGGGCCCGAGGTTCGGGAAGCGTCCCGACACCATCGGGCCGCTGTTCACCACGGCGACGACCCCGGCGTCGATCAATGCCTGCGCGGTGTCACGATCCATGTCCAGGTGGTCCAGCACCGCGACGTCACCGACGTGCAGTCGGCCGAGCAGGCTGGCCGTGCGCCGGTGGATCCTGGCCGGGCCGCGGACACCGGGGAGAGCGGGGGCTGGGCGGGAGCGCACTGCGAACTTCATGACCGCGCCATGCTCTCAGCCGCGACCCTGCCCCTCAGGGAGGCACGCCCGCTCGGGCGCGGCGGCGGCGAGCAGCTCGCGGGCATGGGCACGGGCGCTGTCGGAGTCCTCCACCCCGGCCAGCATCCGTGACAGCTCGCGCTCACGCTCGTCCTCGCCCAGGGTGACCAGGCCCGAGGTGGTGACCGACCCGTCGCTGGACTTGTGCACGACCACGTGGCGGTCGGCGTACGCCGCCACCTGTGGCAGGTGGGTGACCACGAGGACCTGCGAGGAGTGCGCCAGCGCAGCAAGTCGGCGCCCCACCTCGATGGCGGCCTTGCCGCCGACGCCGGCGTCGACCTCGTCGAAGACGAAGGTCGGCACCGAACCGGTCTCGGCCAGCGACACCTCGAGGGCGAGCATGACGCGGGACAGCTCACCGCCGGACGCCCCCTTGTGCAGAGGCCGCGGGTCGGCACCGGTGTTGGCGGCTAGCAGGAACTCCACCTCGTCCACGCCGGACGAGGTCGCGCGCAGCCAACGTCCGTCCACGTGCAGGACGGGACCGGACGGGACGGCGGGCGCTGCCACCTCGGACTGCGTCACCGCGATGGTGACGACCGCGTGCGGCATCGCCAGCGAGGTGAGCTCGTCGCTGACGGCCCTGCCGAGGCGCACCGCTGCCTTCGTGCGCTGCTTGCTCAGCTTCGAGGCCAGCACACCGAGCTCTGCGCGTAGGCGGTCGCGGCGCGCCTCCAGCTCCGCGACGCTGCCGTCGGCGTCCTCGAGGTCCAGCAGCCGCTTGGCGCCGTCCTCGGCCCACTCCAGCACCTCGTCGATGGTCTCGCCGTACTTGCGGGTCAGGGCCGTCAGCGCGGCCCGGCGCTCGGACACGTGGGCGAGGCGTGAGGGGTCGGTCTCCAGGCTCGAGGCGTAGGACGCCACGTCGCCCGCGACGTCGACCAGCAGGTGCCCGAGCTCGGCGACGCGGTCGGCGAGCTCCCCCGCGGTCGCGTCGTGCTCGCGGACCCCGTCGAGGGCCTGGCGGGCAGCGCTCGTGGTGCCCAGCGCGTCGGGCGCGCCGTCCTCGCTCGACAGCGCCTCGCGGGCGGTCTCGGCGGCGGTGCGCAGCGTGTCGGCGAAACCGAGCCGTGTCTCCTCGGCAGCGAGCTCGAGGTCCTCACCCGGCCTCGGGTCGACCGCCTCCACCTCACCGAGCCCGAAGCGGAGCTGGTCGGCCTCGCGGGCACGCTCCCGGGCGGACCCGATCACGTCGGCGAGGGTGCGTTCGGTCGCAGCGAGCTCGGCGTAGATCCCGGCGTAGTCAGCCGCGGTCTTCGCCATCGCGGGGCCGGCGAACCGGTCGAGCGATGCACGCTGGGCGCCGGACTTCAGCAGGCGGTGCTGGTCGGACTGGCCGTGCACCGCGACCAGCGGTTCGGCGATCTCGGCGAGCGTGGTGACGGGCACGGATGCCCCGCCGACCCAGGCGCGCGAACGTCCCTGTGCCGCGACGTTGCGAGCGAGCACGACCCGGTCGTCCTCGACGACTCCTCCGGACTCCTCGACAGCCTCGCGGAACCCAGCCAGGTCCCCCGCCGACACCACTCCCTCGACGCGCGCGTGTCCTGTCCCGGAGCGTACGGCGCCGGGGTCCGCGCGCCCGCCGAGCAGCAGGCCGAGTGCGGTCACGACCATCGTCTTGCCTGCGCCGGTCTCGCCGGTGATCGCCGTGAGGCCGGGCCCGAGCTCGAGGGTCGAGGAGTCGATGACGCCCAGCGAGCGGATCCGCAGCTCCTCAAGCATCGTGGTCACCACCGTCGCGGCGACGACGTTCCGCGGCACCTCGCCAACCCTCGACCGGCAGTCCGAACTTCGCCACCAGCCGATCGGTGAACGGCGCCTGGTGCAGGCGCACCAGACGGACCGGGCGGGCACCGCGACGTACCTCGATGCGGGCGCCGGGCGGCAGGTCGACGGTCCGCCGCCCGTCGCACCAGAGCACACCCGAGCCTTCGGTGTTGGCCAGCACCTCGACCGCGAGCACCGACGTGGGCGCCACCACCATGGGCCGGGCGAAGAGCGCGTGGGCGCTCAGCGGCACCATCAGGAGCGCCTCGACCTCGGGCCAGACGACCGGGCCGCCGGCGCTGAAGTTGTAGGCGGTCGACCCCGTGGGGGTCGCGCACACCACGCCGTCGCAGCCCCAGCGCGACAGGGGTCGGTCGTCGACCTCGACGACCACCTCGAGCATGCGCTCGCGGGCAGCCTTCTCGACGCTGGCCTCGTTGAGGGCGAAGGTGGAGAAGAGGGTGTCCTGCCCGACCTTCACGCACACGTCCAAGGTCAGCCGGTCCTCGGCGGTGTAGTTGCGCTCCACGATCGCCGCGATCGTGGACTCGACGTCTTCCTGCTCGGCCTCGGCGAGGAAGCCGACGTGGCCGAGGTTGACGCCGAGCAGGGGCGTGCTGGTCTCGTGGGTCAGCTCGGCGGCGCGGAGGATCGAGCCGTCCCCTCCGATGACGAGCACCAGCTCGCAGCCCTCGCCGGGCACGTGGTCGGGAAGGGTCGTCTCCACGAGCCCGTCAGCGTCGGCGAGACCGAGGTCGTCCGCCTCGTCCGCCAGCAGGCGTACGGCGATGCCGTGCTCGGTCAGCTGCTGCACGCACGCACGAGCGACGTCACGTACGTCCGCGCGTCCCGTGTGGGCCAGCACCAGCACGCGGCGTACGGGGCTCTCGGCGATCACGGGACCACCCTCTCACCCGCCACCCCCAGTGTTGCGGCGCGCTGCACCTCCGCCGTGATGTCGTCGGCGCCGATCGCTGCCGGGCCGTGGCGCAGCAGCAGGAAGAACTCGACGTTGCCCGATGGTCCGGGCAGGGGGCTGACCGTCACGGCGACCGCACCCCAGCCGCGCTCGGCCGCGAGCTCGGCGATCGTGGTCACTGCCTCGGCCCGCAGGCCGAGGTCACGCACGACACCGCCCTTGCCGACGCGCTCCTTGCCGACCTCGAACTGCGGCTTGACCATCAACGCGAGCTCACCGTCGCTGCGGGTCACCGACAGCAGGGGGTCGAGCACCAGGGTCAGCGAGATGAAGGAGAGGTCCCCGACCACGAGGTCGACCGGATCGCCGATGAGGTCGAGGGTCAGCTCGCGGATGTTGGTGCGGTCGTGCACGTGCACGCGGTCGTCGCTCTGCAACGACCAGGCCAGCTGCCCGTAGCCGACGTCGACCGCAACCACCTCACGTGCGCCGGCCCGCAGCAGCACGTCGGTGAACCCGCCGGTCGAGGCTCCGGCATCGAGGCACCGCTTGCCCTTCACCCTGACGCCGTGGGCCGCAAAGGCCTCGAGCGCTCCTGCGAGCTTGTGTCCACCGCGCGAGACGTAGTCGACCGACGTCGGGTCCTCGCGCACCACGATCGCCGCGTCCGTGGTCACGCCGGTCGCGGGCTTGGTCGCCACCGCGCCGGAGACCGTGACACGCCCGGTCGCCACCAGCTCGCTGGCGTGCTCCCGCGAACGGGCCAGACCGCGGCGCACGAGCTCCTGGTCGAGGCGAAGTCGTCGTGGGGGCACGGGTGTCAGGAACCCTGCTCGTCGCCGGACTGGTGCGAGGCGACGGGCTCTGCGTCGAGCGCGCGACGCAGCTGCTCGTGCGCCTGCTCGAAGACCCGCACGTGCTCGCTCAGCGGCGATCCGAC
Source organism: Nocardioides furvisabuli (assembly GCF_021083185.1). Lineage (GTDB taxonomy): Bacteria > Actinomycetota > Actinomycetes > Propionibacteriales > Nocardioidaceae > Nocardioides > Nocardioides furvisabuli. The sequence continues at coordinate 59,790 of NZ_JAIGQB010000014.1, forward strand.
CATCGCGGCGACGTCGGCCAGGACCCGGTCCACAGCCTCGACACCGGTCGGCTCGTAGCTCGGTGCCTCACGGTGGGAGACGCCATCGACGCGCCCATCCCCTGCGTCCGCACCCGGTTCGTACGCCGGGGCGCCACGCTGCTCGTCCATGGGTCCGACCCTACTCGGCGCCGAGGCGTCGGACCGGTCCGGGCGGCACCGTGTCGGTGACGTCCGCGGGCTGGCCGACCTCGTCCAGGTGGAGCCAGCACGCCGTCGCAGCGACGCGCCACCAGTCCGCGTCGCTCCCTGCGCCGTCGACCTCGAGACGGCCGTCCACCACCGTGCCGGACCACCCGCCCAGCTCGGCGCGAGCGCCATCGACCTCAGGGGCCGGATGGGGCTCGAAGAGCCCTGCCAGGTCCGGTGAGATGTAGGTCGGTCTCAGCTGCGTGCCCGCCGTGGCGAGCTCCTCGAGCCAGGTGACCCCGGTGAGCACCAGCAGCGACGGTACGCCGATCGCGTGGGCGCCCTCGATGTCGGTGTCGAGGCGGTCCCCCACCATGATCGGCCGGTCCCCGCCGACCCGCAGGACGGTCTCCTCCATCAGTGGCTTCTCGGGCTTGCCGGCCACGGTGGCCTCGACGCCGGCGAAGCCGGTGATCGTCTGCACCAGCACGCCGTGCCCGGGGGCCAGGCCGTAGGCGGTGGGGATGGTCATGTCGGCGTTGCTCGCCACGTAGGGCAGCCCGTCGCGGACCAGGCTCGCGACACGCATGATGTCGCGCCACCGGACGTCGGGTCCGTAGCCGCTGGCGACCGCGACGGCACCGTCCGGATCCTCGACCGGCTCGAGGCCCGCCTCGAGGAGCGCCGCACGGAGACCGTCCCCCCCGAGCATGAGGATCTTGGCGCCTTCGCCGAGGGCATCCGCGAGCACGCGGGCAGCGGCCTGCGCAGACGTCACCACGTCAGCCGGCTCCGCATGGACGCCCATCCCGACGAGCTTCTCCGACACCTGGTCGGGGGTGCGTGCGGCGTTGTTGGTCACGAACGCGACGTGCCGACCGCTGGCACGGATCCGGTCCACCTTCTCGGCGACGCCCTCGATGGCATCGGTCCCGACGTAGACCACGCCGTCGAGGTCGAACATCACCAGGTCGTGCGCCTGCACGATCGGAGTCCTGCACTCCTCGAGCATGCTGCACCCCTCTCCGGGCTGTGACGAGTGTCCCCCTACGATGCTCCGATGGAACTCGCCAGCGTCGTGCCGCCGTACGTCGCGACGCCTCTCGAGCTCCTGCCGTTCCGTGCGGTGATGCTGGCGCCCGAGCGGGTCGGGGATCCCGCATCGGCCAGAGCGCTGGCGCGACCCTATCGCGACGTCGCGGCCCGTCTGGAGCAGTGGATCGCGCAGGGTCGCGCCACAGCGGACACCGCACCCGCGATCTATCTCCACGAGTACACCGTCGGTGGCCTCACGGTGCGCGGCCTCGTCGGCGCGCTGTCGATGTCGCGTCGGGCGACGTCCTTCGACGAGCGAGCCGTGTGGCCACACGAGGCCATCCATCCCGAGCAGGCCGGCGAGCTGGCCGACCGGATGCTGCAGATGGACCTCAACCCTGCCCCGATCCTCCTGGTCCACCACGGGCGAGCCCAGCTGCGGGAGATCGTCACGTCCGTCAGCCAGAGCGCACCCGACTGGCGCTACCTCGACCGCACCGGCCAGCGCCAGCGCATCTGGGCCATCCGCGACGCCGACACCCTCGCAGGGATCGCCGGGCTCCTCGCGACGACTCGCTGCCTCCTCGCCGACGGCCACCACCGGTACGCCGCGTACTTGCGTCTGCAGGAGGAGCACCCTGGAACGCCGTGGGACACCGGCCTGGCCATGCTGGTCGACCAGGACGACACTCCCCTGTTCCTCGGGGCCATCCACCGGACCTTCCCGGGCACCACGCTCATCGACCTTCTCGGCGCCTCGCGCGCCGCGGGGGCGCAGGTCACTCCTCACGAGCGCCATCAGGCCCTGCTCGCGCTCGACAGCACGCACTTCGTGCTGACCGACGGTGAGTCGTGGCACGTGGTGACACCGCCGGCCCTCCCCCAGGACGCACCCGTGTCATGGGTGCACGACTCCGTGCTTCCGCGTCTGACCAGATCGGAGGTCCGCGTGATGCACCACCACAACGTCGACGAGGCGCTGGCTGCAGCGGGCCCTGCCGCGCCGGCGGTCCTCCTGCCCAGCCCTGACTTCGAGCAGGTGCGGGCCCTGGTCGAGTCCGGGGGTCTTCTCCCGGAGAAGGCAACGTCATTCCAGCCCAAGCCCAGTCTTGGGGTGCTCATGCGCCCGGTGCTCGGCGGATGATCCTCGCGGCCGAGGTCTCGACCTCCACGCGGGATCGGGTGGCGCCCCCCGCCTGGTAGAACCGGCACCTGACGGCGCCCTCGACCTCGACCAGGTCACCGACCCGCCAGGTGAGCACGCTGCGACGCACACGAGCACTCCACGCGGCGCAGGGCACCGAGTCCACTCGTTGACCGGTCGTCGCACCGGCCCTGGGCACCGACACCCGGAAGGTGATCACGGCGTCACCACTCGGCAGCTCCACCGTCGTGGGACCGCTGGTGAGTCGACCCACCAGTCGTACGTCGTTGAGGGCGACCTCGAGGTCGCCGGCGTCCTTCGTCTGTGTCTTGGTCACAGTCCACCTCCTGTGACCACACCATTCCCCTGGCGACCGACAACCGCGCGGCAGTGCCGGTGTGCCTGTGGACACCTGCGCTAGGGAGCCACCTGTGGACACCTGCAGGCCCACGATCGGCATGCTCCGTGACCCGGGAAACGTCCGGGAACGCAAAAGTGGGGCCACCCGAAGGTGACCCCACTTCCACAATGTATGTCCGGCGGCGTCCTACTCTCCCACAACCTCTCGGTTGCAGTACCATCGGCGCTGAAAGGCTTAACTTCCGGGTTCGGTATGGGACCGGGTGTTTCCCGTTTCGCTATGGCCGCCGTAAC
>NZ_JAIGQB010000015.1 GCF_021083185.1 Nocardioides furvisabuli
CGCAGCTCCACACGCACGTCGTCATCTCCAACAAGGTCAAGACCGCAGAGGACGGGCGGTGGCGCAGCCTGGACGGACGGCCACTCCACGCGGCCGTGGTGGCGCTGTCGGCTCACTACAACGCGGTACTTGCTGACCGCATGACCCGCACCTTCGGGATCGAGTGGGAGCAGCGCGACAGAGGCAAGAACCACAACGTTGCCTGGGAACTGGAACCCGTCCCGGAATCGCTCATCCACGAGTTCTCTGGCCGATCCCGGATGGTCGATGAGGAGACCGACCGCCTGATCGAGGAGTACGTCGCCCGCCACGGGCGCCGCCCCTCCGCCACGCGGATCATCGAGCTGCGAGCAAAGGCGACCCTGGCCACTCGTCCCGAGAAGATCATCCGATCGCTCTTCGACCTCACCACCGAATGGAGGAAACGGGCGCACCCGATTCTCGGCGCCAGCGCAGTTGAGTGGGCACGCAGAACCACCGCGGGTCCTTTCGCCCGCCCAACCCTTCGGGCCGACGACATCCCGCTCGACGCCGTGGCCGAGGTGGGCGCCTCGGTGCTCGGGGCGGTCAGCGAAAAGCGGTCGACGTGGCGGCACTGGAACCTCTGGGCCGAGGCGTCCCGGCAGACGATGGGATGGCGCTTCGCCAGTGTCGAGGACCGCGAAGCAGTAGTGGGGATGGTCGTCGATGCTGCGAAGGGGCAGTCGCAGTCCCTGACCCCGCCGGAGCTGGCCATCAGCCCCGAGGTCTTCCGGCGAAAGGACGGCTCCACAGTGTTCCGACCGCGGCACTCGGTGGTCTTCACGTCCGAAGCGCTGCTCGCGGCCGAGGACCGGTTGCTGGCTCGATCGACCAACCTCACGGCTCCGTCAGTCAGCCTTCACCTCCTCGAGCGCGTGGCTCTCAGGCAACACCTATTGAGTGCTGAGCAGGTCGAGACGCTCGCACGGATTGCCGTGTCCGGCCGGCAGGTCGACCTTCTCGTCGGTCCTGCCGGCGCAGGCAAGACCACCGCCATGCACGCTCTGAAGACAGCCTGGACGATCCAGCACGGGAAGGGCAGTGTCGTCGGGCTTGCCCCGAGCGCTGTCGCCGCTCAAGTGCTCGCCGAAGACCTCGGCATCGGGTGTGAGAACACCGCCAAGTGGCTGCACGAGCACGACCGCGGGCGGGCGCAGTTCGAGAAAGGACAGCTCGTGATCATCGATGAAGCCACACTCGCCGGCACCTCGGCTCTCGACCGACTCGCCGCTCTAGCGTCAGGGGCCGGGGCGAAGGTGCTGCTGGTGGGGGACTGGGCGCAGCTCCAGTCGGTCGAGGCAGGAGGGGCGTTCACGCTCCTGGCCTCCGCCCGTCCCGACACTCCTGAGCTCACCGAGGTCCATCGCTTCACCAACGAGTGGGAGAAGGCCGCGTCGCTCGACCTGCGCTTCGGCCGCGTCGAAGTCGTCGGCACGTACGCCCAACGCGACCGGGTCCGCGAGGGCACCACCGACGAGATGGTGGACGCTGCCTACCTCGCCTGGAGTGATGACGTCCAGGCTGGTCGCGCCGCGATCCTTGTAGCAGACGCGACCGAGACCGTGAGGTACCTCAACACGCGAGCCCGCGCCGACCGCATCGCCGGTGGCGATCCGGCGGGAAACATCGAGGTAAACCTCGCCGACAGCACCCGAACGTCGATCGGTGACCTTGTCATCACCCGCAGAAACGACCGCCGTCTCCCGACGACGGGTGGCGGATGGGTCCGCAACGGTGACCGCTGGCGCGTCACGGGTGTGGGTAAGGACGGCTCGATGACCGTCCAGCGTCTCGGCGTGAAGGGGGAGAGCGTGACGCTGCCAGCGGCGTACGTCGCAGTGCACGTCGAGCTCGGGTACGCCGTGACGGCTCACCGCGCCCAAGGCATCACCGTCGACACCTCGCACGTCGTCGTCTCACGCGCCACCACCCGCGAGAACCTGTACGTCTCCATGACACGGGGGAGAGAAGCGAACATCGCGTACGTCGCACTCAACGAGCCAGACGAGGTTCACGCCCCGCCGGAGCCCGACGAAGTGAACGCCCGGACTGTCTTGTACGGGGTCCTGAAGCACTCTGGCGCGGACCTGTCCGCCCACCAGATGATCGTCGAGGAGCAAGAGAGGTGGTCATCCATCGCGCAGCTCGCGGCGGAATATGAAACCATCGCCGCCGTTGCCCAGCGGGACCGCTGGGTCGGCGTGGTGGGGAATTGCGGCTTGACCGACGAGCAGGTCGACCGAGTTCTCGGGTCCGACTCGTTCAGTCCGCTCACTGCCGAATTGCGGCGTGCCGAAGCGAACGGTCACGACGTCAACCGGCTCCTGCCGGCGCTCGTGGCACAGCGATCACTTGAGGACGCTGAGGACGTGGGAGCTGTGTTGATCAGCCGACTCCGCAAGAAGGCACTCCCCGAGCGTGACAGGAGAGCTGCTCACCATGGGTACATTGCCGGTTTGATCCCGGCGGCCAGGGGGCCGATGAGTTCCGAGATGATGATCGCGCTCACAGAACGACACACGCTGATGGAGTCGCGGGCCGCCGCATTGGCCCTCAACGCAGTGGAGGTCGACGCGTCCTGGCTCAAGCGCCTTGGGACGCCACCTAGGAGCGACGCAGACCGCAGACGCTGGCTCAACGAGGTCAGGACTGTCGCCGCCTATCGCGATCGCTACCAGGTTGACGGTCGGAGCGCTCTCGGAGAGGTCCGACACACAGTGCAGAACTTCGATGTCGACCGAGCGAGGCAGGCAATCCGGCGGGCGCGGGCGATCGCTGGCGACACGGACCGCACGCAGAACGGCGGTGACCTCAGCATCGATCGACAAAGACGGGCGCTCGTCTAACCGGCCGGGTCCACAAGATTGTCGTACGGGACTTGTCCACAGGACCGGCACGCCCGCGCCCGTCCCTTCGAATGTGGTGTGCAAGGTGCGGTGAAATCGTCTCGCGAGGGAGGCCTCCATGCTTGCACTGCTGTGGAACGCCAGCGCTTGCGTGCGCAGCTACCTGCGCTCGCACATGCCCACCAACCGTCTCGTCGACTGGCTCCGCACCCCGGGCGGCATGAGGTGGGCAGTCCCCGTTGCCGTGGTCGCGATTCCGGCCTACCTGTTCGCCATGAGCATCTGCGCCACGCTCGTTGAGCGAGGCGGTCCTCGCTTTCTCAACTGTCTGGTGGGGGTCTTCGCTTGGAATTCCATCAAGTTCGCCGTTCTGGGGCTGTGGGCACCAGTACGTACCTTGACCCGGTGGCTCGCGAAATGTGGCGATCTCGACGGGTGAACCATGTGGCCCCACGCCCGGAGGGTTCGCTGGTTCAGGAAGCCGGTCCCAGGCGGATCATCGTCTGGTGACGTGTCGCCGCTAGCTGTCAGTGCGGTGCCGCCGGCGCCCGTCACTGCCGGATGCCGCGGTCTGCGGGGGTAGAGCCCCCGGCGCCACCCGCCTTCACAACTATCGGCTGGTACATGAACGTCATGCCCTGGCATGCGCGAGCGTCGATGTCCGACGCGGCGGCTGCCGGCTTTGCGTCAGTCGTCGCCGACGTCGAGATGTTGGCGACGCGCTGTGTGCAGAGGCACTCATGTGGGGCCGCCGACGTCGGGGACCCACCAATCCGAGCCCCACCGCGCACCGAACATCTTGTGACTTCAGACGTTCCACGGGAAGGCCTTGCACATGCGCAGGACCGCGATGGCGATCGGCGTCGGACTCGTCCTAGCGATCTCCGGTGGGATCGGCGTCGCGACGACGTCCGACGAACCGGCAGAGCGGCCAGCTCCTGCCGTGGCCCGCGTGGTGCCGGACTCCGGACAAGACCTCGAGGCCGCCATCATCTCGCTCCAAGACACCCTGCGCCGAGTGCCGAAGGATCATGCGTCCTGGGCCAACCTCGCGGTCGCCTACGTCGAGCAAGCGCGCCTCACCGGCTTGGCGTCCTACTACAAGATGGCAGAAGAGGCCGCCTCGCGGTCGTTCAGCATCGAGCCCGACGAGAACTTCACTGCCTTGGCGGCCCGCGCGGCGATCGAGTCGGCCAAGCACGACTTCGATGCGGCACTCGCGAGCGCGGAGGAGTCCCTGGGCATCAATCCGTACGACGTGGGCAGCCTCGCGATCCGCATTGACACGCTCACCGAACTCGGCAGGTACGACGACCAGCTACGGGCGCTCAGGATCGCCGATCGGCGTCGGCCGAGCACCGCAATCGCAGCTCGCTACGCCTACGCGTACGAGCTTCGGGGCGAGCTCGACCGGGCCGGCGACATCCTGCGCGACGCAGCAGCGAACGGTGGCGGTGCGGACCGCGGGTACCTGCTGACCCTGCGCGCCGACATCCTGCGCAAGCAGGGGCGTCTTAAAGCTGCGGGACGTGACCTCGAGACCGCGCAGCAAGTAGCGCCGAAGATCCTTTTGTCGCTCGTCTCCACTGCGCGCCTGCAGACAGCGCGCGGGGACCTCGAAGGAGCGGTCGAGACGTGGCAGGACGTCACTGCCCGACAGCCGCTGCCTGAGTACATCACCGAGCTGGGGGAGCTCCTCGATCACTTGGGCCGAACGGAGGAGGCTGAGGCGCAGTACGACGTGGTCCGGGCGACGATCGACCTCCTCGACGCCAGCGGTGTGGGGAGTGACCTGGAGACTGCGATCTTCGAGTCAGATCACGGGTCCGTTGAGCAAGCACTCGTTCAGGCCCAGGCAGAGTATTCGCGGCGCACGAGTGTCCACGTCGCTGATGCGTACGCGTGGGCTCTGCACCGCGCCGGTCGTGACGCCCAAGCGCTCCCGATCGCGCGTGCGGCCACGCGCCTCGGCACGCCCGAAGCCAGGTTCTGGATCCACCGCGGCACCATCGAGGCCGCCCTCGGGATGACCCGCGCCGCACGTACGCACCTGCGGCGGGGACTGGCCACCGACCCGGGAATGTCGCCGTGGCAGCGAGACGAAGCCCTCGCGACGCTCTCCAGGGTCCGCAGCGACCGCTGAGGTCCGCCTCAGGTCCGCCGCTCACCGCTGGGGCGGGTGCGTGCTGGGTGGTCAGCCAGACCGGATTCCGGGGATCGACCGCTCCTCGGAAGAGACCCGGACGCAACCGATGGCGGGGGAGCGAGTTTGCACGGCTGAACCTGACACGAACATCCGTGGGTGCCAGGGATCGGTGCCGGAGGCGGCGCAAGCGGCGTCAGGTCTGTTGAGCTTCGCCGCCGAGACGTTCGCAGCCGCGTTGCGGTGAGTCACTCGACTGGATCGAGGATGCCAGCTGTCCTCTGCACGGCAAGGCCACCATCTGGCGTTCGCCGGGCGCTCAATGTCCCGGTGACGATGGAGGGGAACCGGTAGCTCACGGCGGCGGGAGCGCCGAGCCGCGACGTCGTCCAGAGCCGGTCGGTGAAGTCCATCTGGCCGCGGAACTGGTGGTTCTCGAGCACCAGCTGGCGACGAGTGGCCTGGCCCAGGATGTACGACGCCTCTCCGCGGTAGAACAGGGAGCCGTGAGCTACCTGCATGATGCCGTCACGGATGTTGACCGACTGGTCATGGACCTCGCCGCAGAGATAGACGTCGACGCCGCCATCGACCATCGCCTTCCACAGCGGGGAGCTCGTCCCGCGCTCGTAGCGGAGCCGGCTTGAATTGCGGTGGCGGACCGGCCCCGTGATCGGGGTGTGGCCCTGGACGACGACCCAAGGAACTCGTGCCTCCCGCGCCCCTCGCAGCACCTGCCGCAACCATCGCAGCTGTGCCGCATCGACCCGCATCCGGACGTCGTCCTGCGAGCGTGTGAACGGATCGATGGTGACGAGCAGCACGTTGGGGTCCAGGCGGGTCGCATAGGCCGTCCGTCGAGCCTGCCCTGAGCTTGGACGGTCGGGCCACCGCCAGGCGCCATCACGTGTCCGGAGCAAGTGATCGGAGTACAGCTTCTTGAGCTCGTCCACGTGGTCGAGCTTGAAGTCGATCCACTCGTCGCCCCTCCTGGCCCATGGATTGTCCCCGATCTCGTGGTCACCCAGCGCCGGAAAGGGCGTCAGCCCGTGTCTAGCGAGGCGTCGGGCCCACGACCGGTAGTACACGTCCGCTGCCGCGCGCGCGGCGTTGAACCGCTGGGAAGGTGTCTCGATCGGCCCGAAGACGCCGGCGCCGGAGTCGTCGCGACCCCATCGACCCTCCACGAGGTCACCTGCCACGAGGACGTCGCGCGCACCCTGGGATCGCATCTCGTCGAGCATCTCGAGCAGGGCGTCCTCGTAGGACGCACTGGTCGAGTTGGCGACGCGGCCTGAGGTCGGGTCGGGCACTGGTCGGCCACCCCGGTCGGTCAGGTCCGCTACGTCCTGGTTGAGGAAGTCGGGCGCAGAGATGAAGCGGTACGCGCGGGGGAGCCGAGGCGCAGGAGGCACCGCCGGGCGACCCCTGGGGTCGTCCGGTGCCCAGTCGTGGCCCTGTGAGCGGTCGCCACGTGGTGTCTCGTCCTCGGCTGGGGGGACCCCCGCCGAGCCGTCGTCCACCACCTCCGGGGACTGGAAGGCCGGGGCCGCCAGAACCACCGCGCCGACGACGACCGCTGCGACCAGGAGCGCCGCTCGTTTCGTCGCCCGGGGCGATCGCTCGCCTCGCAATGTCACCAGGTCGCCTCGTTGCACGCCTTCGACGCACGAGACTCGACCTGGAGGGTCGCGTGCTCGATCTGGTGCTTCACACGCATCACGCCTCGCGCCTCTTCCAGCACGGCCTGGGCCGACTCGGTGTCGGCCACCACGAGATGGGCAGTAGCGACGTACATTCCCGAGGTGAGTGTCCAGACGTGGAGGTCGTGCACGTCGACCACACCTTGGGTGGACTCCAGGTCCTGGACGATCTGGTCCAGCTCCATACCCTGCGGGACGTGCTGACCCAGGACGGCGAGCACCTCCCGACCCAGCACGACGGCACGGACGGCGACGAAGACTCCGATCGCCAAGGCCACGAGAGTGTCCCACCAGCCTCGCCCGGTAGCCGCGACGAGGATGCCTGCGGTGATGACGCCGACGCTGCCGGCGGCATCTGCCACCACCTCGTAGTACGCCCCCTTGATGTTGAGCGACTCGTCGGCGCCGCCACGCAGCAGCACGATCGACACCACGTTGATGAGCAGACCGATGGCCCCGACCACCAGGACGGGGCCTGCCTGGACCTCCACGTCCTGTCCCAGGCGCGCCAACGCTTCGACGACGACGTACGCCGACACGCCGAGCATGATGAGCACGGTGAAACCCGAGGCGAAGATCTCGGCGCGGTACGAGCCGTAGCTGCGTCGTCCCGACCGGTCGGGACGGGCCGCGAGCTTTGTCGCAGCGAGCGCCGCTCCCAGCGCTACCACGTCGGCGGCCATGTGTCCGGCGTCAGAGATGAGCGCCAACGATCCGGAGATCAGACCGACCGCGAGCTCCACGGCGAAGAACGACCCGACGAGGCCGAAGGCGACCACCAGGCGCCACCGGTGTCGCGCACCGGCGTGGCCCGTCCCGTGTCCATGCCCGGCGCCCATCAGCTGCCCTGCCTGTTCTGCCTGTCGTCGTGGAGTCGGTGCACCAATGCCACCTGTTCGGAATGATCTGCGTGGTCGGCGTGGAACAACGCCTCGTCCAGCAGCCGGTGCACGTGCTCGTCGGCCGCCGTGTAGTAGGCGAAGGTTCCTTCCCGCCTGACCTGCACCAAGCCCGCCAGGCGCAACTTTGCGAGGTGCTGGCTGACTGCGGAGGAGCTCGCGCCCACGCGCTCAGCCAGCTCGTTCACGGATGACTCACCGTGCAACAGGGCCCACAGGATCCTGATGCGCTTGCGATCGGCCAGCATCCTGAACGCCTCGACCGCCAGGTCGACCTGATCGTCCGTCGGCATCTCCATGCGCTCGCTCCGCTTAACCATGAGACCCACCATACCTGCAAAACCGCGCATATACGCAATCAGTTTGGTTCCAGCGAGTTGGCCCGATCGACCCGTCGTCCATACTATGGCCGATAGTAGGACCTCGGCGAGTGTGCTTCGGGTGAGCTCAGATCGTGAGGTCCATCGTGGACACCCATGGCGACATGCGAACCAACAGGAGGCGGAATGGCGCGCTCTCGACGGACGGCCAAGCACGCACGGCGCCGGGAGCGATCGCTTCCCCGTGCGGCCTTCGTCGCTGGCCCCGTCGCGATCGTCGCGACTGGTGTGGTGGTCGGACTCGGGGTGCAGAACGTCCCGGTGCCGGCGCCTGACTTTGCGGCGACAGACGCACTGTCGCCACCGGTCTCGTCGACAGACTCACCGCGCGAAGGTACGGCCTTGACGCGTGACCCTCTCGTATCGCGAAGCGAGCGCCGGCCCGCGCGTCCCGCCGCTGGGGCAGGCGCCAGTCCCGCGGGCGCCAGTCCCGCGGGCGCAGCCACGCTGACCCCGGCTGCGAAGATGATGCGCCCAGCGGCGATCAGGCGAGCGGTCGAGTCGGCAGACACCACTCAGTGGACGACCACGGACCTCAACCTCTGGACCGCGCCAGGCGAGAAGGCGGAGCAGGTCGGCCTGCTGGACGCATCGGTCAAGGTCTTGCTGACCGGCCGTGAGCTCGGGGGGCGCCAGGAAGTCGTCGTCGACGGGAAGGCGCGTTGGGTGACGGCCGGATACCTCAGCGTGGAGAAGCCTTCACCGGAGCGCGGACTGAGCGGACGATGTGACAACGGCACCTCGGTGCCGGCCGGCGTGAGCTCGAACATCCGAGCGGTCCATCAAGCGGTGTGCTCCAACTTCCCGGAGATCACGACGTACGGCACTCTGCGGAGCGACGGCGAGCACGCGCAAGGCATCGCCGTCGACATCATGGTGTCGGGTGCCCGGGGGTGGGAGGTTGCGGAGTTCATCCGTGCGAACAGTTCGGCGCTTGGTGTGAGCTACGCGATCCACGCAAGGAACATCTGGTCCGTGCAGCGCTCGGCCGAAGGCTGGCGGGGGATGGAGGACCGCGGTTCGGCGACCGCCAACCACTACGACCACGTCCACGTGACGACCTTCTGAGGTCAGCGTTCCTCGATGGTGACCGACTCGATGAACAATCGTTCCGCGTAGTCCTCGCCGCCCATCCCAACCCGGTCCAGGGAGGTGAGGGTGTCGATGACACCCATTCCGCTCTGCACGCGCCCGAGCACGGTCTGGGTCCGCTGGGTCTCGAAGCCGGCGTCGAACGCTTCGCCGTAGGCGATGTAGAAGTCGCTCCCCGCGGTGTAGGGGCCTTCGCTCGTGGTGGTCACCGTTCCGACGGGGTAACCCCTGCGCTTCGCGAAGGCAAGCTCGTCCGGCAGTCGATAGCCGATGTCCCATCCGACCGTGTTGTCACCGCTGCCCGCCTGGGCAGCTGCCACCCCTCCGAAGTCACGGAAGAAGAGGAGGCCGTCGTAGAAGCCCTCCCGGGCAAGGAAGACGAACGAGTTGACCGCGACAGGGGCGTGCTTCTCCAACAGGTCGATGGTGATCGGGCCGCAGGAGGTCTCGACTCGTGCGACGTAGTCGATCCCCTCGCGAAGCACCTTCGCGGGACCGCCGGGATAGCGGGGGCGGGTGGCCCGGGCATTCGCCGGTGCTCTTCCCGCACACGCCACCGGGCGATCGTCGGGCGGTGGCTTCAGCCCGCTGCGGACCGGGGTGCCGGCTGGGACGGTGTAGTCCTCGGCTATGGCGTCACCGGCTTCGATCGCCTTGTTGACTTCGGCGGCCTGGGCCTCGCGAGCCGCTTCTTCCGGGATCAGCTTCGCCGGCTCACTGGCGGATTCCCCGACCGTCTGCGGCGGAGCGTCGCGAGAGGTAGAGATGACTGCCGCTACGACGGCGAGCGTCAGGGTGAGCACCGCTGCTGCGGCCATGAGCAGCACATTGCGACGGCGGCGCTGGGCCAGCTGAAGCTGGTCGCGTTCCCACTGCTCGTGTTCTGCCCTCTGGCGGGCCTTCCGCTGCTTGCTGCTGCTCACGTCTCTCTCCTCGAGGGGCGCCGTGCGGACACATGCGGCCTCGCTCGTGCGGGAGCGGCCTTCTGGTTCAGGGTAACGGGGAGCGCCCGGCGCTGAGCGCCGCGGCCAGCTCCGTGGCTCGACGAGAGCTGAGGAGCCAGTACGGCGCGGGGTCCGTGGGATCGTCGATGGTGATGCGGACCCCGGTGGCGATGTACGGCCTGAGCAGCAGATAGGCGCGGGCGTTGGCGTCGCGTCCTGCTGCGAGCCGCATCTGAGGCGCACTCAGTGATGTCGCAGGCCCGAGGAACGACCGTCGGATACGAGCTCGACCGGCGTAGAGCCACTCGTCCGTGACCACGATCTGTGGTGCTCCGAAGGAGCTCAACAGGGCGATGAGAAGGAGGAAGAGCAGCCCTGTCACCGACCACGCGAGCGTCTCCGGGACGGCGACTGCCATCGCGAGCCAGAAGCTGGCAACCAAGAGCGATCCCAGCGCCCACCAGCGGGTCGGAACTCTGAGCCGCTCGGCGTACACCGGCGCTGTGCTGTCGTTCTCGTTCCGATCCACAAGCCTTCGACGACGCAAGGCGGCTCCTTCGACGGGTCTTGCTGTCCGCCCGCCGCGGCGTGCGCGGGCGCTCCCAAGACGTACTACGCAGAATAGTAGACGTCGGGACGACCCGAATCCCGCGCGCGTCGCCGGTGACAACCTGCGCTGGGCGCCTGGCCGCCTGTCTGCCGCGGACGGGTCAAGCCCGAGAGTCAGGCATGTCTACTATGCGCGATAGTATGTAGTCGATGGACGTCGCACAGCAGGACCACACGCTTGAATCGGAGGACGCCTCCGGGTCTGCGATCAGCGATCCCGCGTCCCCCGTTCGACCGCGTCCCACCGAGCTTGCGGGCTGGGCGCGCTGGGCGTGGCGCCGACTCACCTCGATGCGGACGGCCATCGTGCTGTTGGTGCTGCTGGCCCTCACTGCGGTTCCGGGCTCTCTCCTGCCGCAGAGAGGTGTCGCGAGCGACCCCGCGGCGGTGGCGAACTTCTACCGCCAGCACCCCGACCTGTCCCCGTGGCTGGATCGCCTGTCCCTGTTCAACGTCTACAGCGCTCCGTGGTTCGCGGCGGTCTACGTGCTGCTGCTGGTCTCCATGACTGGCTGCGTGGTGCCGAGGTGCGCCCAGTTGTGGCGTGACTTCAGAGCCGCACCGCCCCCGGCTCCGCGACGCCTGTCACGCGAGACGGGTCATCGACGTGGTGACGCCGCGGCAACGACCGACCCGTTGAACGCTGCGGCTGCCTACCTGCGTGCCCGGAGGTTCAGGGTCACCAGCACAGGCCACGAGGTGCGAGCCGAGAAGGGGCGCTCGCGTGAGCTCGGCAACCTCGCGTTCCACCTCTCGCTGCTGGTGCTGCTCTTCGGTGTTGCCGGCGGCAAGCTCTTCGGCTACGAAGGTCGCGTCGCACTTGTCGAAGGCACCACGTTCGCCAATGTCGCCTCCTCGTACGACGCCCTGACGCCCGCGCCATGGGCGGATGTGAACGGGCTCGAACCGCTGGAGGTGACTCTCGATGACTTCGAGGCGGAGTTCGAGACTGAGGGCGCCCGGTTCGGCGAGCCGCGCTCGTTCGAGGCGGCGGTCTCCTACGAGGGCGACGAGGAGAACGGCACCTTCACGGTTCGCCCGAACCGGCCCCTCGACATCAACGGCACGAAGTTCTTCCTGACCGGTCACGGCTACGCGCCTGAGCTGACCGTGCGGGACGGCAACGGGGACGTCGCAGCCTCGGGGCCCACCATCTTCCTGCCCGTGGACCAAGCGTTCACCTCCGACGGCGTGGTGAAGGTGCCCGACGCCCGCCCGGCCCCGCTGGCGCTGCAGGGCCTCTTCCTTCCCACGGCGGTCGAAGGGCCAGACGGCATGGGCGTCTCCGCGTTCCCGGACCAGGTCAACCCGATCGTCCAGCTGATGGCCTTCACCGGCGACCTCGGTCTCGATGACGGGACCACGCAATCGGTCTACGAGCTGGACTTCACCGACCTCGAACAGGTTCGCGACGGAGAGGGGAAGCCGTGGCGGGTGAGGCTGGCTCCGGGGGAGACGGTGCGGCTGCCCGACGGACTCGGCTCCGTGACCTTCGACGGTTTGTCGCGCTTCGCCAACTTCCAGGTGGCTCGCGACCCGGGCAAGGAGGTTTCGCTGGTCGCGGCGATCCTGCTGATGCTCGGTCTGACGGCATCGCTCGCTGTGCCTCGCAGACGGATCTGGGTCCGACGCAACGACGACGGGACTGTCGAGGTCGCCGCACGGTCGCTCTCTCGACGGCCAGTGCCGCCCGGTGAGCTCCACGCCCTGGCATCTGCGATCGGTCTGTCGCCCGCAGATGGCCGCCAACACAAGGAGGAAGAATGACGTCATTCGACGCAGCGGCACTCTCTGATGCATTCGTGACGTCGGCTCTGGCGGTCTTCTCGCTCGCCCTCGTCGTGTTGGCCCCCGCGGCGGCCCTGTCCCGCACCCGGACCCGGACGGCGCCCCTGTCCGTCCCGGTCCCTGCCCTCGAAGGACCCAGAGACGCACCGGCGCTGCGGTCGGCGCCGACGCACGGCTCGACCCGACTGGCTGGAGCCGGTCAGGCCGGAGTGGTGCTCGGCACGATCCTGGTGTGCCTGGCAGTCGTGGCGCGCGGGGTGGCGGCAGGCAGAGCCCCGTGGGGGAACATGTACGAGTTCGGACTAACAGGGTCCGCAGCGGTCGCAGTGGCCTTCCTGATCTACAGCCGCCGACGGCCTGTTGGAGGTCTCGCGCCGTGGACGGTCGCGCTCGTGCTGGTGCTCCTGGGGGTGTCGGTCACCTCGCTCTACACCCCGGTCGACGACCTGGTGCCGGTCCTGAACTCACGGTGGCTCGTGGTCCATGTCGCGGCGGCCATCGCAGCAGGAGCCCTGTTCACCGTCGGCGCGTTGGCGACCGTCGCCCAGCTCGTCCGCCAACGCCGCGGCGGGAACGACCAGGAGGACCACTTCGGGGCACTCGCCCACACGGTCCACCTCGTTGCGTTCCCCATCTGGACGTTCGCCGTCATCGCTGGTGCAGTGTGGGCCGAGAACGCCTGGGGGCGCTACTGGGGCTGGGACCCGAAGGAGACGTGGGCGTTCATCACGTGGGTCTTCTACGCCGCGCACCTGCACGCACTCTCGACCGTCGGGTGGCGACGTCGGGCCGGCCTTCTCGCGATCGCCGGGTTCCTCGCCTTCCTCTTCAACTTCTTCGGGGTCAACCTCTGGATCCCCGGCCTCCACTCGTACGCAGGAGTGTGACCATGGACGGCAATGCGATCTCCACCATCATCCTCGGTCTGATTGCCACGATCGGCACGGGCGTCGTGCTCTACCTGGTGTCGAGGGCGAACTGGTGAGCCCCGTCAGAAGGGCCCTTGCCATCCTGATCGCTGCGTTCACCCTCGCCGGTTCCTCCGCAGGACTGGTGATGTCGCCGGCGAACGCGCACACCGAGCTAGTCGATTCGGTCCCGTCTGACGGGGCCGTGCTCGATGAGGTCCCACGCGAGGTGCGGCTGCAGTTCTCGGAGGAGATCGAGGCGAGGCTCAGCACGGTCAACCTGCGCGCCAGCGACGGGGCGATCGTGACTCTCGAGCTCCGCGGCGGGGCAGCCCCCAGCACCCTCGTGGCACTGCTTCCGAGCTCGTTGCGGCCGAACGCCCGTTCGGCGACCAGGTGGAGAACGACCTTCCGAGTCGTCTCCGCCGACGGTCACCCGGTGGTAGGAGCGGTCGACTTCGTCGTACGGGCCGGTGGCGGCCTGCCGTCCGAGGACCCGCAGCCCAAGGACCCAGGCCGTGGCGCAACCACCTCGGACGTCGAGACGGATGCGACGGCGACTCCTGCCCGGGATCGGGGGGAGTCTTGGCCGCTTGCGGTGCTCGGCGGCGGGGTGCTGGTGCTCTTGGCCCTTTCTGTCTGGACCATCATGCGGTTGGCGCGCCGCAACCCGGCCGAATGAGATGGGCGCGTCGGGCCGGGGTGCCTTGGGTGGTGTTTGCGCCTGTCGTGACGGTGATGATGGCGCTCGTCGCCGCGGGTCTGTCGGGCGGGCTGTCGCCGCTCGGCGTCGAGGGCCTGCCTGATCCGGGTGCTCTCACCCGCGTGGGCTTGCCCGTGGTCCAGGCGATCCGTGACCTGGCTGCAATGGTGACGGTGGGGGTGCTGGTCGTCGCTGCCGTGTGCATACCGCCGTCTCACGGCGACACGAAGTCGCGGCTTGGGTCGGCGCAGCTGCGCCTGGTGGGATGCGCGCAGCTGGCGGCCACGGCGTGGTCCGTGTCGGGGATCGTCCTGCTGGCGCTGGTCTACTCCGATTCCGCCGGAAGCGCCATCGGGGTGCCCGGATTCGCCAGCCAGGCTGCTTTCTTCGCCTTGGAGTTCGAGCTCGGTCGCTACGGACTCTGGGGCGTCGGCGCGGCCGGTGCGGTGGCGTTTGCGTGCACCCTGGTCCGTCGGATCGGGGGAGCGGGCATCGCCGCGTTCATGGGTCTCATGGCCCTCTGGCCGATGGCCCTGACCGGGCACGCAGCCAGCAGCCTCAACCACGACGAAGCCGTCAACCTCCAGTTCTTCCACCTCGTCGGCACCAGCGTCTGGCTCGGCGGGCTCGTCGCGCTGGTGCTGGTGCGGCGACTGCTGGGCGACTCGCTGCTCGACTCGGTGCGCCGCTACTCGAGCCTGGCCGGATGGTGCCTGGGCATCGTGACGATCTCGGGAGCCTTCGGGGCGTGGCTACGCCTACCGTCGCCGGCATCATTGTTGTCCTCCTACGGGGTGATCCTCGGGGCAAAGCTCGCCGCTGTCGCGATGCTGGCGGCGGCCGGCTGGTGGCACCGTCGCCGCACCCTCGCCGCCGTGGCACGCGGCGCGGACCTCGCATTCTGGCGACTCGCCGGCGTCGAGCTGGCAGTCCTGGCGGGCGCAGCCGGACTGGGAGTCGCGCTCGCCCGCACGGCCCCACCTGTTCCGCAGGAGCCGCCACGCCCCCTCACTGCAGCCGAGTCCCTGTTGGGGAGGCCGCTGCCCGTGCCGCTCGATGCCTCGCAATGGATCACTGCGTGGAACGTCGACGCGCTCTTCCTCCCGCTCGGGGTCGCCGCGATCGCCTGGTACCTGCTGGCTGCCCGACGCCTGCGACGGCGAGGGGATACGTGGTCATGGTTGCGCACCGCGTCGTGGCTGGTCGGGTGCTTGCTCTTCCTGTGGGCCACCAACGGTGCGCCGGGGACGTACGGCCGCGTGCTGTTCAGCATGCACATGGTCCAGCACATGACCGTTGCGACCGCGGTTCCGGTCTTCCTGGTTCTGGGGACACCGATCACGCTTGCGTTGCGGTCGCTGGCGCGCCGCGGTGACGGATCGAGAGGGCCGCGGGAGTGGGCGCTGAGCGTGAGCCGCTCCCTACCTGTTCACGTGCTCGGGCACCCCGTCGTGGCTGCAGGGATGTTCGTCGTCTCCATGGTGGCGTTCTACTACACCTCGGCCTTCGAGATGTCGCTGGAGTCCCACACCGCGCACGTGGTGATGACCGTGCACTTCCTGCTCACCGGCTACCTCTTCACCGAGAGCGTGGTCGGCTCCGACCCTGCACCCCGACGTACGCCGTATCCACTCCGCGTGCTCCTCATCTTGGTCACGTTCGGCTTCCATGCTCTTTTCGCCGTCAGCCTGATGTCGAGCTCCACGGTGCTGGCAGCTGGCTGGTTCGAGGCCCTCGGCCGACCGTGGGGTCGGTCGCTGCTCGACGACCAGTACGTCGGCGCTTCGATCGGCTGGGTGATGGGGGAGTACCCGATCCTCATCATGGCTGTCGCCCTGATCGCAGGTTGGGTGAGAGCCGATCGTCGTGAGCGCCGACGGTACGACCGTCAGGAGGAGCGAGGAGGCGACAAGGAGCTGACGGCGTACAACACCTACCTGGGCCAGCTGGCACAGGCGGACCTGACACACAGACGCCTGCCTCCTACGATGGAAGCTCGTAGCAAGGATCGGGAGAAGGGGCAACGCAGGTGAGGCAGCTGGGTCAGCTCGAAGCCATGGTGATGCAGCACCTGTGGAGTGTGGGGAATCCCGTGTCCGTGAGAGAGATGCGAGAGACGCTCACAGAGGAGCGTGAGCTCGCGTACACCACGGTGATGACCGTCATGGACAACCTTCACTCGAAGGGCCTCGTGACGCGGCAGAAGCACGGCAAGGCCTACCTCTACTCACCTGTCTCCTCGCGGGACGAGCACACCGCGGCCGTCCTGCACGAAGTTCTCGCCGACAGTCAGGACCGCACTGCCGCCCTCCTCCACCTGGTCGGGAAGATGGACCGCGACGAGGCCGCAGACCTGTTGTCGGCGTTGTCGGAGCGAGTGGACGACGCGCCGTGACCGCCGCACTCCTGCTGGTCGCCTTCGCGTGTCTCGCGTCCTCGCTCGGACGGTGGCTGTTGAGTCGATCATGGGCAGCACGCTCTCCCCGGGTGGCAGTCATCGGCTGGCAAGCACTGTCGACGTCGGTGATGGCGTCCATCCTGCTGGCCGCGATCGCCCTGGCGCTCCCGTTCCTTCCGCTGAGGTTCTCGTTGGCCTACCTCATGGGCGCCCACACGCTCACGATCGTCGAGCACTACGAGACGCCTCTCGGTAGCTGGCCCGGCGTCCTGGGCCTCGCGATGGTCGCGTGCCTCACGGCGATGCTCGTCACCACGACGGTCCGCAGCGTCGCGCGGACACGCAGGGTGCGTCGATCACAGCTTGATGCACTGGCTCTCATCGGTCGGCGCGATCCGGGTGGCTTCACCGTGATCGAGCACGAGGTTCCCGTCGCCTACTGCCTGCCGGGCAGTGGGGAAGGGACTGTGGTGCTGTCTTCAGCGGCGATCGCCCTCCTGGGCGATCGTGAGCGCGAGCTGGTCCTGGGCCACGAGCGTCGTCACCTACGAGCGCGACACGACCTGGCGCTGGCCTACTCGGGGGCGCTGGCCAAGACCTTCCCGTGGGTCCCGCTCTTCGGGGATGCGCACGAGCAGACCGCCGTGCTCCTCGAGATGGCAGCAGACGACGCCGCCATCAGCCCAGCCGACCGTCGTTCGCTCGCCGCTGCCATCGTGGCGCTGGGAACGGGCGCCCGTCCGGAGGCAGCTCTCGCCGCAAGCGACACCGCTGCTCTGGCGCGCGTACGACGACTCACCTCGCCGGCCGGGTCTCCCGTCAGAGGGCTTGGTGCGCTGGCAGGGACTGCCGTGGCGCTGGTGCTCGCGCTGCCGCTCGGGCTTGCGCTCGCCCCCGCAGTGGAGGCCGCCACGATGGATTGCTGCACAGTTGCCGACGTACCTGCGCACGACTGACAATCCCTCCGGCTCGGCGCTCCAGTCCGAGTCGCCCTCACTGCGCGTCTTCCACGAGGCCGATGAGCGTGGCGGCGTCGATCTGCCCGATCACCCGAGCCGCGACGGTGCCCTCGGCGTCGATCACCACCGTGCTCGGCACCGCAGCCGCAGTCAGCACGCCCCCGAACGCCAGGATGGCGGTGGCGCTGTCATCGGGATGGATGCTGGGATAAGGGATGTCGAAGGCTCGCTCGAACGCTCGGGCGGCGTCAGGACTGTCCCGCACGTTGATCCCGTAGAAGGCAGCGCTGGGACCGAGCTTCCGGGCCGCCTCGACGAGCTCTGGAGCCTCGGCCCGGCACGGACCGCACCACGACCCCCAGACGTTGACGACCGTCACTGTCCCGCGCAGGCTGTCGCTGCTCAGGCGAGAGCCGTCGAGCAGTTCGGCATCGAAGGACCCGACGGTGGTCCGCTCGCCCGTTTCGTACTGCTGCACTACGTCGCGAGCGCCTGAGGAACGGCTCGGGGAAGTCTGATCTGCCGCCATGGACTGCGCGAACACAACCCAGCAGATGATGCCGGTCACGACGACCGTCGAGATGAAGAAGAGGCTCCTGCGTGGACGAGTGTTCACAGCGGGGCCTGCCAACCGAGGACGAGCACCTGCATGGCAGCGATTCCCTGCGACCACAGCCCCGTCACCTGCAGAAGTCCCACGATGACGAGGAGGACCCCACCCCCACGAGTGATGAGCGCCGAGCGCTCGCGGACCCAAGCGAAGACCCGCATGGAACGCGTGAGCGACATTGCCGCGAGAAGGAAAGGGAGGCCGAGCCCGATCGCGTAACCAAGTGACAGGAGCGCTCCGCGCCCGGCAGTCGCCGTCGTGGTGGCGAGGGTGAGCACCGCTGCGAGCGCGGGCCCGATGCACGGCGTCCAGCCGACGGCGAAGACGGCGCCCAGCAGCGGCGCGCCGGCGAGCCCGACACGAGGGACGATCCGCACCCGCACAGTGCTACCCAGCACGGGGAGTCGCCCGGCGACGCCGGCGAAGAGAATTCCCAGGGCGATGGTCAGCACTCCAGCCAAGCGCACGACCAGCTCCTGATGGACCAGGAGCCGGGCGCCGAGCGATCCGAAAGCCACGCCGTAGCTGGTGAAGACGACAGCGAAACCGAGCACGAACAGCGCTGCGCCGAGCACCGTGCGGGAGCGACCGCTCGGCGCGCCACCACCGAGCTCGCGGGTGACCTGCGACTCGCTGCCGGCCATGCCTGCGACGTAGGACAGGTAGCCCGGTACCAACGGCAGCGAGCAGGGTGTGAAGAACGACAGCAGTCCCGCGGTGAAGGCGATCGGCAACGCGATGAGCATCGAGCCATCGAGTATCGCGCCCTGGGCGCCGCCGATCACGCTCGCACCCTCACAGGAGCGTGGACCAGTAGGACCAGAACCGCTCGCCGACCAACCCGAGCAGGACGAGGAATGGCACGAGAAGGATCGGCGCGTGCCATTCCGCCGACACGACGGACGCGCGGCTGCGCCGCAGCTTCTCGCCGAACGCACCGCCGGCCAGGTTGCGCAGAGTGACGTACCAGAACATCGGGATCACGACCGCCCACACGACCATGCAGTAGGGGCACAAGGCACCGATGCGGTAGATGCTCTGGAACGCCAACCAGGCCACGAACGCCAACGCTGCGGTGACGCCGACCTGGAGCCCGAGCCAGTACCAGCGTGCCAGCCGGGCGCCGGCCAGGACGGCCACCCCGGTGGTCACGACGACCGGGAACGCGGCGACGCCGATGATCGGGTTGGGGAATCCCAGCAACGACGCCTGCGCGGTCTCCATCACCGACCCACAGCTCAGCACGGGGTTGAGGCTGCAGGTGGGCACGTAGTCGCTGTCCTGCGCGAGCCTGATGCGTTCGACGAGGAGCACCGCAGCAGCGATGAAGCCGACGACCCCGCCAGCGGTCAGCCCCCAGGCCAGGCGACGGTCACTGCTCACTCGGCCAGGGCCTCATCGATCACCGCGGTGAAGTCCTCGACGGTGCGCGGCTGGAAGAGCTCGCCGTCGACGAAGAACGTCGGAGTTCCTGACACACCCAGCGACTCACCATCAGCCACGTCGCGGGCGACCCGGTCGGCGACGTCCTCGGAAGCGACGTCGGCGTCGTACTGATCCATGTCGAGACCCAGGTCCTCTGCGTACGTCCTGAACAGCTCGTCCTTCGGCTCCTGCGACTCGCCCCACTCTGCCTGGGTCTCGTACATCTTGCTGTACATCGCCTCGAGCTCGCCCTGGCGCGCGGCCGACTCCACCGCGCGCGCGGCCGCACCAGAGTTGACGTGCCCGGGGAGCGGGAAGTACCGGATCACGAAGGTGACCTCGCCGGCGTACTTCTCCCGAAGGTCTTCCACGATGGGGTAAGCGGCGCCGCACGCCTCGCACTCGAAGTCGAGGAACTCGACGAAGGTCACATCGCTGGAGCCCTCCTCTCCCAGCACGTGGCTGTCGTCCCGAACGATCGCTCCGTCCGCGATCGCGCGTGAGACCTCAGCGGATGCCGGCTCGTCGCCTCCTCGCACCTGGTTCACCACGAACACACCGACGATCGCGATCACCACGACCGCGGCGACGGTCAGGGCCGCCTGGCTTTGCTTGCGCACGTCTGTCACCTTCCACGGGGTCTACTATTCGAGATAGTAACAAGGGCGGGAAGCCGTCCTGGTCCGCGGCCACCCACCTACGAGTCGACAAGCCAGTGCGAGAGGATCGGTCCGTGAACGACCTCCTCGTCAGTCCCGTCCTGCGGGCAGCGCGGGGAGCGGTGACGGCTGTCGTGGCTGTCGGCCTCGGAGTCGCGGCTCACGTCGCGGGCGGGGGAAATCTCCCGTCTGCGGCCTGGATGACCGCGATCGTGCTGGCGCTGGGCTCGGTCTGCATCGCGTCGATGGGCCGCCCGGCGGGCTTGCTCCGCCTTGTGGTCCTGGTCGGTGGGGGACAGTTCGCCACCCATCTGGTGCTCACTGCTTCTGCGGGTCACGGCGGAGGCCATCCTTCTCGTGGCCCGGCCTTGGTGCAGTCGATGCCATCGACAGACGTCGGCGCAGGTCGCCGCGGGTCACTCCGGGAGTTGACGGAGGTCCGTGTCGAGCCGGATGCCGGCGGCGACCTCGTCGTACCTCACTGGTTCACCCACGTCGTCAGTGACCTCACCGGCCCCAACGCCGCAATGGCCCTCGCTCACCTGGCAGCGGCGGGCGTCGTCGCGTGGTGGCTCGCGCAGGGCGAACGCGCGCTCTGGACCGTACTGGTGCTGGTGGGCTGGTCCGTGGCCCATGCACTCCTCCGGGTCACCGTCCGGAGTGACTGTGCGGCCGTGGTGGAGCCCGAAGTGGGCCCATGGAGCGTCGGCGCCCAGCGGCCAAGTCGGCTGCGCAACCCCCTCGCCGGTGGCTTCGGGCGACGCGGACCCCCGTTGACTGCGATCTGACTTACGACTTCATGCGCACGTACGCCGCGGAGCGGCGTCCGTAGGCGTGCCCTGCCCCGTCCCGATCCAGGAGATCTGCTATGTCCACACTCGTCCGTTCCACGAAGACCTTTGCGGCACTCGTCGCTGCCACGACCGTCCTCGCTGCGTGCTCCAGCAGCGAGCCAACCAGTGAGCCGACCACTGAGCCGACCTCGTCCGCCACGCCGTCGATCTCCCCAACCCCCACGCCGAGTGACACGGCGACGGCGGAAGAGGAGCCCACGCCGGCCGCACCCGAGCTGCTCGTGAGGATCGATGGCCCGAACGTCCAGCCGAACGCGGAGGAGATTGAGCTGGAGACGGGGGAGAAGCTCATGATCGAGATCCAGTCCGACCGTGCCGGGGAGCTGCACGTCCACTCGACGCCGGAGCAGTACGTCGAGTTCGACGCCGGACGGACCAGCGCACAGCTGGTGATCGAGACTCCGGGCAGCGTCGAGGTCGAGGAGCACGACACCAGTGCTGTGGTCGCCCTGATCGAGGCACGCTGAATGAACCAGTTCATCCTGCCCATGCACGGTCTGGGCGGCGGTTCCGACCTGCCGATCCCGGCCTCGATGGCCATCGCCGCCGGCACCGCAGCGCTGACCCTGTCTTTCGTCGTCCTCCTGCTCG
Source organism: Nocardioides furvisabuli (assembly GCF_021083185.1). Taxonomy (GTDB): domain Bacteria; phylum Actinomycetota; class Actinomycetes; order Propionibacteriales; family Nocardioidaceae; genus Nocardioides; species Nocardioides furvisabuli. The sequence goes on from NZ_JAIGQB010000015.1 coordinate 21,533, forward strand.
CTTGGCGGACACCGCGCTTCGCCGGCGGCCCAGACCGTCAAGTGCCGATCGTGCTGGTGCGGATCTTCGACACTGCCGGTTGGTCGCTCCTACTGCGTGCGCTGGGGCTGCTCTTCTTCTGCTTCATGCTGTGGCCCACGCTCTTCGGGCCCGACACCCTCATCAACCCGATCTTCGGTGTGGTCTACGTCTGGCTGTGGGTGGGCCTGGTGCCTGCGTCGTTGTTGTTCGGTCGGTTCTATCGGGCCGTGAGCCCTGTCCGGACGCTTCACCTGCTGGTGTCCAGGGCAACGGGCCAACCACCCTCGCGCGGGCTCCGGGACTACCCGGCACGTCTCGGCTACTGGCCCGCAGCCATCGGGCTGTTCGCCTTCGTGTGGCTCGAGCTGGTCTCTCCGGACTCGACGTACCTGGGCCCGCTCAGGCTGTCCATCGCCATCTACGTGGCGGTGATGGTGGTCGGCAGCGCTGTCTACGGCGATCGCTGGCTCGAACGGGCCGACCCGTTCGAGGTCTACTCCACGCTGCTGGCCCACCTGTCCCCTTGGGGACGGGACGCCCGCGGCCACCTGGTGTGGGTCAGTCCGCTGCGGCATCTGTCGCGCATCCCCGCTGACGGCGGGCTCGTCGCCGTCGTTGCGGTGTTGCTCGGGAGCACCGCGTACGACAGCTGGCGAGACACCGCGACATGGATCCGTTTCCTACAGGGCAGCAACATCAGCTCGACCGTGTGGGGGACGATCGGGCTCCTGGTCGCTGTCGCCATCGTCGGCGTGACGTTCGCTGCCGCTTCCATGGCCACCGGTGTGGGTGGCGTCGACCGCAGGCAGCTGCCCGGCCGTCTGGCGCACTCCGTCGTCCCGATCATCGTCGGCTACATGGTCGCCCACTACCTCAGCTTCTTCATCCAGACCGGGCAGCTGACGCTGATCCAGCTGAGCGACCCGATGGGGGTCGGAGCAGACCTGTTCGGTACGGCTGACTGGGAGGTGAACTACTGGCTCGCCCAGAACCCGACCTTCCTGGCCACGACCAAGGTCCTGGCCATCGTGGCCGGACACGTGCTCGGGGTGATCGCGGCCCATGACCGTGCGTTGGAGGTCCTGCCCAAGAAGCACCAGGTCACGGGTCAGCTCCCGCTGCTCCTCGCGATGGTGCTCTACACCTTCATGGGCCTGTTCCTGCTGTTCGGCGCCTGAGAGGCACGCTCGAAAGGCCTCCGGTCCGCGGCTCTACCGGTCACGACGCATGTTCGATCACGAGCATGGGAGCACTGTTCAGTCGCAGGCCCGAGGCTTCGTCAGACGTCCAAGTCCGGGTAGGAACCGGCCCACGGAGGCCGCGTACGACTCGTACCTTGTGGCGTGGGTGCGCAGGAGGTAGGGCTCCTCGACGACTCGCACCTGCAGCTGCAGTGCCACGACGAGCAGGACGAACCCGAGCATTGCCACCAGGTTGGGGACCATGAGCCCCAGGCCGAGCCCGGTGGTGGCCATGGCGGCGAAGATGGGGTTGCGAGTCAGCGCGAACGGGCCAGTAGTGACGAGCTCGGTGGTCTCGGTGTCGTCGACGCCGATGCGCCAGCTGGTGCCCATCGCGAGCTGGGTGGCGACGGTGGCCAGCACGCCGGCGAACGCCAGGGCGGCACCCAACAAATGAGTAGTCGCTCCGTCAAGGACCGCGACCGGCTCGAGTCCGAGGAGTGCGGTGATGGGCCCAAGGACGCCGGCTACGAGCGCGACGGTGAACAGGACTCCAGCCCACCACTCGGGGGAGCCGAAGCGGCCGGAGATGCCTCGCCATCCGGTGTCGCCGGTGCGGCGCCACTGCACCCAGGTGCGCAGCCCGAACCCGACGCCCAGGTAGAGCGCGTAGACGGCCAGTGCGGCCACGGCGACCGCGTCGTTGTCCAGCTCAGTCATCATCCTCATCCTGCTCGTCGTCGTCGTCCTCGACGAGTTCGCCTTCCCACGCCTCGCGACCCTCGTGGATGGCGAACGCGGCGATGACGAACCCGGCCACCGGGTCCAGCCATGCGGCGCCGGTGAGGGCGTACAGGCCCAGCCCGATGAGCGTGGAGATGCTGAGCAGGACGCAGATGCGGGTCTCTGCGGCGTCGGCCAGGATGAGCGGGTCTCCGCCGAGCTGTTCTCCGACGCGGCGCTTGGCCCGCGCGAGCAGCGGCATCACCACCACCGACGCGGCGAGCAGCACGATGCCGACCATCGAGTTCTCCGGCGGCTCACCCTCGAGCAGCGACCGGATGCCCTCGAACACGACGTACGCGGCCAGCACGAAGAACGTGACCGCAACGGCCTTCAGGGTCCGTCGCTCCTTGGCCTCGTCAGCTTCACCGTGGCGTAGACGTGCTGCGAGCCGCAATCCCACGAGGACCGAGGCAGCGGACTCGATGCCGGAGTCCAACCCGAAACCGACCAGGGAGACAAGCCCGGCCATCAGGCCGACGGTGATGGCCACCGCACCTTCGACGACGTTGTAGGCGACGGTGAACTGTGCCAGCCGGAGCCCGCGACGCGTAAGCCGTTCGGTCTCCGCGTCGGTCAGTGCAGCAGCCCTTGGAAGATGGTTCGTGGGTCGCGACATCAGTGCCGCCGGTCGAGCTGGAACACGTCGACAGCAGGCGTCGTGTGGTCGGTCTGATCGGTGGGTGTGCAGCAGCCGTCGGTGCAGGTCCCGCCGCTGCAGCATCCGTCGGCGGCGTCGTCTGCGCCGAGGCCGACGGGCCCGCAGCCGCAGTTCTCCCCGCGCCACGCCTCGCGGCCCTCCTTAGCCGCGACCGCAGCGATGATGAGGCCGGCGACGGGGTCGGCCCAGGACCAACCGAGGGTGGCGTTGAGGACCAGCCCGACGAGCAGCACGGCCGAAAGGTAGGTGCACAGCAGCGTCTGCGTGGAGTCCGCGACCACCGCGTTGGAGCCGAGAGCCCTGCCGGTGCGCCGCTGGGCCCAGGACAGGAAGGGCATGATGACCAGCGACGCCGCAGCCAACGCGATGCCGACCGTCGAGGTGTCGGGGTCGTGGTTGCTGAGCAGCGCACGGACTGACTCGAAGGTGACGTAGGCGGCGAGTGCGAAGAACGACAGCGCCATCAGGCGCAGGGCCTGTTGTTCGCGGGATTCGGGCAGGCGGTGGCGGAACTGCCACAAGATGATGAGCCCGCTGGAGACCTCGACGATCGAGTCCAGACCGAACCCAACGAGCGCGACTGATCCCGCGACGAGCCCCGCCGTGATGGCGACAACGGCCTCGATCCCGTTGTAGGCCACCGACGCTCCGGCCAGTAGTTGCGCCCGGCGGCCTAGACGGCTGCGGTCCTCGGGGGAGAGGTCTGCTGCGCGGGAGCGGGCGGTGTCGGGCGAGCTCATCTGGCGTCCTTGGTGTCGTCGGGGGAGAGGAGGCTGTCGGTGCCGTAGTTCGGGCAGAGCGTCACTGCCTCACCTGTGGCGGCGAGTAGCCGTTCGGCGGCGACCCACAGGTCCGTCAGCGCCTCCTCGTGGTTGAGCGTGTACACGGTGGCGCGGCCCTCGGGCCGGGACGTGACCAAGCCGCAGTCGCGCAAGCACGCGAGATGCTTGGAGACCGTCGACTGGGCCAACGCGAGGTGAGCGGTCAGGTCCACCACCCGGTGCTCGCCCAAGGCGAGGTGGCGCAGGATCGCGATCCGGGACGGGTCGCTGAACCCGTGGAAGAGGCACGCTGCCGCAGCGAGTCCGTCGACCGCTTGCTCGTTGCGCGGTGATTGACCGCTCGGGATCTCTGTCATCGCCATATGGCGATGGTTTCGCATGAGTTGCCGTTCGTCAAGACAGCCTGCCGGTGGCGTTGGCCGCACTGCTCGACGTCGAGGGCGTGCTCTGCCAGCGCGCGCGACCGGCAGCTTGGCCAGATAGTGCGTCCTCAGGCGTCTGGGGCAGCCCCGCTGTCCGCCATCCGGCCGCGTACCTCGGCCCGCTTGCGCGCCAGCTCAGCGAGCCGGTCCGATGCGGCCTGCTGCTGGCGCATCGCCGCTTGGCAGGTGGAGTGACCCGCGCCATCGGCTCGGCGAGCGTGGCTCCGTGGCGAACGGCCTCGGTGAGAGCGCCGTGCAGTAGATCGTGGAAGCGCAGATCCTCGCGTCCGGCGACGCGACGAGCGCCGCGCGGGACTCGACAAGTCTCCACTTACTCTCCAGAAACCATCGGCAGATGACCCGAGATGACCCCATGTAATCTGGACCAGCAAGTCGCACAAGCCCTTGAAATCACGAGGGAACCCGCAAGAACTCCGGAGTCAGGGGCCTTGGAAAAGTGGGCCTGATCCCTACAGGGGGTCGCAGGTTCAAATCCTGTCAGCCCGACGTTGTGATGTCGCAGGACATTGGAATAGCCGGACCTACGAAGTTGTAGGTCCGGCTATTGCTTTGTGGGGCCGGGTGGCCGTCCGGTGGGCTGGTAGTCGCGGGTGGGGTCGAGTTCGAGTTCGCGGAG
>NZ_JAIGQB010000016.1 GCF_021083185.1 Nocardioides furvisabuli
CCTCAGAAGACGTCCGTCGAGGAGCACTGTCAGGATGGCTTCATCAGTACAACCACCACCGGCCCCACTCAGCCCTCGGTGGCCAACCACCCATCACCCGGTTGGACAACCTGGCTGGAGATCACAGTTAGTGCTTGTAAGCACCCCCGTAGAACATGGGTAGAACAAGCACCAACCCGGCGTTACAGCGCGATCGGTGGACCGCCGTCAGGCGTCGGCGGCCTCGAGCTCGGCCATCACGTCGGCAGGGATGTCGACGTTGGTGAAGACGTCCTGGACGTCGTCGAGGTCCTCGAGCGCGTCGACGAGGTGCAGCACCTTGGTGGCGCCGTCGGCGTCGACGGGGATCTCGAGGCTGGCGACGAACTCCACGTCGGCGGAGTCGTAGTCGATGCCCGCCTCCTGGAGCGCGGTGCGCACGGCGACCACGTCGGTGGCCTCGCTCTGCACCTGGAAGGCCTCGTCGAGGTCGTTGACCTCCTCGGCGCCGGCGTCGAGGGTCGCCTCGAGGACGTCGTCCTCGGTCACCTCGCGGACCGTGCCGTCGTGGTCCTGCGACTTCGGCACGACGACGATGCCCTTGCGGGTGAACAGGCGCGAGACCGAGCCGGGATCGGCCATCGTCCCGCCGTTGCGGGTGACGGCGGTGCGGACCTCCATCGCGGCGCGGTTGGTGTTGTCGGTGAGGCACTCGACGAGGATCGCGACGCCCTGGGGCCCGTAGACCTCGTAGGAGATCGTCTTGTAGTCGACGCCACCGGACTCGGCGCCGGAGCCGCGCTTGAGGGCGGAGTCGATGTTCTTGTTGGGGACCGAGCTCTTCTTGGCCTTCTGGATGGCGTCGTAGAGGGTCGGGTTGCCCGCGGGGTCACCGCCGCCCTGCTTGGCCGCCACCTCGATGTTCTTGATGAGCTTGGCGAAGAGCTTGCCGCGCTTGGCGTCGATCGCGGCCTTCTTGTGCTTGGTCGTTGCCCACTTGGAGTGGCCTGACATGAGTCCCTCTTCTTCTCGACGTGCTGGTCGGTCCGCGCTCAGGCCGAGCGCACCAGGTCCACGAACATGCCGTGCACCCGGTCGTCGCTGCCGACCTCGGGATGGAACGAGGTCGCCATCAGGGGGCCCTGCCGGACGGCGACGATCCTACCCGTGGCCGGACCGGTCTCCACGCGCGCAAGCACCTCGACGTCGTCCTCGACCGCCTCGACCCACGGCGCCCGGATGAAGACGGCGCGCACCGCGTCGGCGAGCCCGTCGACGTGCAGGTCCTCCTCGAAGGAGTCGACCTGGCGCCCGAAGGCGTTGCGGCGCACCGTGATGTGCAGGCCGCCGATGGTCTCCTGGCCCGCCGCGCCGTCCTCGATGCGGTCGGCGAGCAGGATCATCCCGGCGCACGTGCCGAAGGCGGGCAGGCCCGTGCGTACGGCGTCGCGCAGCGGCTCGAGGAGGTCGAAGATCCTCGCGAGCTTGACCATCGTCGTGGACTCCCCGCCCGGGAGGACGAGGCCGTCGCAGGCCGCGAGCTCGGCGGGACGGCGTACGGAGATCGCGTCGGCACCCAGCGAGCGCAGCGCCGCGAGGTGCTCGCGGACGTCGCCCTGGAGGGCGAGGACGCCGATGGTGGGCTGGGCGGCAGGCACACAGGGAGGGTAGGACCGCGGGTCGATCCACGCTCAGCCGGGTCGGGCCGGTCGTATCCTGCGGCCATGGGACTTCGTCGTCGCCTCGCCGCCCTCACCGCCGCGGGCGCGGTCGTGGTCACCACGGCGTGCGCCGGACCGCTGGACCGCCCCGAGACCGCGGCCCCGGCAGCCGCAGCCGCAGCCGCAGCCGCAGCGGACGCGAACCGTGTCGAGGGCTGGCCGGTGCGTTCCCCCGCCAGCGTGGGCCTGCGCGGCAGCGCACTGCGCGAGGGCGCGCAGGTGGCGCGGCGCCGCGACTCAACCTGCTTCGCCGTGCTCCGCAACGGCAAGCTCGTCCACGAGGACAACTGGACGCTGCGGCGCGACGCCCCGCGCGAGGTCTACTCGATCACCAAGTCGGTGACGAGCACGCTGGTCGGCATCGCGGTGCGCGACGGTGACTTGCGCCTCGACGACCGCGTCTCGCGCTACGTCCCGCAGTGGCGCGGCACCGCCTCGGCGACGGTGACGGTGCGCAACCTCCTCGCCAACGACAGCGGGCGCTTCTGGTCGCTGCAGTCGGACTACGCCGACCTGCTCGCGGCGCGCAGCCGGACGGCGTACGCCATCGGCCTGCCGCAGCAGCACGCGCCCGGCACCGCGTGGGCCTACAACAACGCCGCCATCCAGGTGCTGGAGCAGGTGCTGGAGAGGTCGACCGGGATGGGGGTGGCGAGGTATGCCGAGACGCGGCTCTTCGAGCCCCTCGGCATGCAGCGCACGAGGTTCATCACCGACCGGGCCGACGACGCGGCGGTGTTCTACGGCCTGCAGACCACGTGCCTCGACCTCGCGCGCTTCGGCGCGCTGCAGCTCGGCAAGGGCAAGGCGTACGGCACCCGGCTGGTCGACATGGGCTACGTCGCGGACGCCGTCGCTCGCTCCTCGACCCCGCACAACGCGGCCTACGGCTACCTGTGGTGGCTGAACCGTCCCGGCCCCCTGCGCGGCGCCACGGACGCGGTCGACGCGCAGGGCCAGCCGCTGCGCCGGGTCACCGGACAGCTCGCACCGTCGGTCGGGCAGGACGTCTTCGCCGCGCTCGGCTTCGGCGGGCAGGTGCTGCTCGTCGACCCGACGACGCGGACGACGGTGGTGCGCCTCGGCCTCCCCGCCCAGGCGGGCGAGGAGGCGTACGGCTTCGTCGATGCCGCGGCCGTGGTGGCGCGGGCGGTGCGCTGAGGCGGGTGGCTACCAGCCGCGCTCGGCGAGGCGGTGGGGCTGCGGGATCTCGTCGACGTTGATGCCGACCATGGCCTCACCGAGGCCGCGCGAGACCTTGGCGACCACGTCCGGGTCGTCGAAGAAGGTCGTGGCCTTGACGATGGCCTCGGCGCGCTGGGCGGGGTTGCCGGACTTGAAGATGCCCGACCCCACGAAGACGCCCTCGGCGCCGAGCTGCATCATCATCGCCGCGTCGGCCGGGGTGGCGATGCCGCCGGCGGTGAAGAGCACGACGGGGAGCTTGCCCGCGGCCGCGACCTCCTTGACCAGCTCGAACGGCGCCTGGAGCTCCTTGGCCGCGACGTAGAGCTCGTCCTCGGACATGGAGTGCAGGCGGCGCAGCTCGCCACCGATGGTGCGCATGTGCATGACGGCGTTGGACACGTCGCCGGTGCCTGCCTCGCCCTTGGAGCGGATCATCGCCGCGCCCTCGGTGATGCGGCGCAGCGCCTCGCCGAGGTTGGTCGCACCGCACACGAAGGGGACGGTGAACTTCCACTTGTCGATGTGGTTGGCGTAGTCGGCCGGGGTGAGCACCTCGGACTCGTCGATGTAGTCGACGCCGAGCGACTGCAGGACCTGGGCCTCGGCGAAGTGGCCGATGCGGGCCTTGGCCATCACCGGGATCGAGACGGCCTCGATGATCGAGTCGATCATGTCCGGGTCGCTCATGCGCGACACGCCGCCCTGGGCGCGGATGTCGGCCGGGACGCGCTCGAGCGCCATCACCGCGACGGCGCCGGCGTCCTCGGCGATCTTCGCCTGCTCGGCGGTGACGACGTCCATGATGACGCCGCCCTTGAGCATCTCGGCCATGCCGCGCTTGACGCGGCTCGTGCCGTGCTCGATGGGGGTCTCAGGGGTGTGCTCAGCCATGACCCGATCGTAGTCCGGGCTCATCCCATAGGAGGCATCGGGCTCCGCCCTCGACAGCGCCCCCGATCAGGCCTGCGAGGCCGCGCGCTCCAGCGCCTGGCGGCGTACGACCCAGATGCGCTGGACGACGGTCACGGTCGCCGCGACGGCGAGCGCCCAGAGCGCCACCTCGAGCAGGATCGGCAGGTCGAGCACGTCGGCGAAGAAGGCGGGGACGAGCATGCCGACGAGGCGGTCGGGGCGCTCGGCGATGCCGACCTTGGCGTCGTAGCCGAGGTGGTCGGCCTTGGCGCGGGCGTACGACGTCACGGCCCCCATCAGCAGGATGACCAGGCACAGCACGAGGTAGAGCCGGCTCTCGGCCTGCCAGGCGAAGTAGAGCGCGAGTCCGCCGAACAGCGCGCCGTCGGCGACGCGGTCGAGGGTCGAGTCGAGGAAGGCGCCGAAGTCGTCCTTGCGGCCGGTCTTGCGGGCCATCGCGCCGTCGATGAGGTCGCTGAAGACGAAGGCGGTGATGAAGAGGACGCCCTCCCACACCATGCCGCGGGGGAAGAAGAACAGCGCCCCGAAGCTCACGCCGAGGGTGCCGACCAGCGTCACCACGTCCGGGCTGATGCCGAGGCGGATGAAGAGGTTGACGAAGGGCGCGAGCATGACGCCCTGCCAGAACTGCTTGAACCTGTCGAGCACGGCCGCAGGCTATCGCCCGAGCAGCGCGGCCCGGACGTCCGCCACGGCCGCGGGCGCTCCGGTGACGGTCCAGTCCACCCCGGCGGCGTGTACGACGACCGACTCGCCGCCGGCGCCGCGCATGATCGCCGCGCCCGGGAGGCGGTCCCAGTCGGCGACCGAGTGCTGGAAGAGCACGTCCCACTGGCCCGACGCGATGGCCATCACGTCCATGGTGCCGGAGCCGAGCATCCGGAGCGTCCCGACCTCGCCCAGCGCACGGGTGAAGGCCTCCCCCACCTCGCTGCCGTAGAACGGCGGGTGGAGGTAGGTCGTGGCGCAGCGCGCCTCGCGCGGCGTCTCGGGCAGCGGCGCGAGGGCCTCACCGTCGAGGGTGGTCGACAGGTCGGGCCCACCGACCCAGGTGCGCAGAGTGGAGGCGTGGTGCACGGCGCCCAGCAGGACGTCGGCCTCGTCGTGCAGCGCGATCGCGCTGCACCACCAGTCGCTGCCGCGGGAGAAGTTGTAGGTGCCGTCGACGGGGTCGATGACCCAGGTGCGCCCCGACGTGCCGGGGCGCGAGGTGCCCTCCTCCCCCACGATCGCGTCGTCGGGGCGCTCGGCGGTGAGCTGCTGGACGATGAGCCGCTCGGCCGCGGTGTCGGCCTGGGTCACGATGTCGGAACCGCTGGTCTTGCGCGACACGTCGAGTCCCTCGGCGCGGATCCGGGCGGCCAGCAGTGCCGCCTCGCGCACGAGGTCGGCTGCCAGCGAGGCATCGGCAGCGAGGTGCGCGTCATCCATGGCGCCCACGGTAGTGCGCAGGCGTACTGTGGCAGGACGGAGCCAGTCAGGCTTCCGAATCGAGGAGCCCCGATGAGCGACAAGTCGCCACGGCAAGGCATGTCCAAGAAGTCCGGCAAGTCCATCAAGGAGAAGCGCGCCGACAAGCACGCGAAGGCGGCCGGGAAGAGCGATGCTTCCGAGCCCCTGGTGCCCAGGAAGAAATAGGGCCGTCAGGTCCTGGGGGCGGGCTCGTCGTCCTCCAGCCAGATCACTTCCGGCGGGCGGAACGTGTCGTCCGCGAGGTTGGGATAGGCCGCATCGCCGGTGAGCACCTCGTGCATGTGGTTCGCAAAGCCTTCGGTCCACTCCTGCTGGCTGAAGGCCGCCCATGCGCGCCGGGCCACGGGCTTCTGGGCCCAGAACGCCAGCTCCCGCTCGAGGCCGCGCCAGTCTCGGGCGTTGAGCAACCCATCGCGATGGGCAGCGAAGCAGTCGCTGTAGAGCACGAAGAACGGCAGCAACACATGGCGGATCGGCTCCGGGACGCCGTCATCGACGCGCCCCAGGACTCGGCGGAGATCGGGGTAGAGCGGGTCGAGACGCGCCTGGAACGCGGCGTCCATGGCCACGGCGCGCTCGCGCTCGTGCATCGCCATCGACCTGCGCGAGTCACGAAGGCTCAGCCAAGCCACTGCTAGGGCGGCCAACGCGGCGACGGCGGACATCGACGCTGCCACCACGTTCATCATCTCGCCGCTCATCGGCTTCCCCGTTCTTCGGTCAAGCCCCCTCCGGGGAGCCCATGAACACGTGATTGAGACCTTCCTCGCCGTCGAAGGCACCGATCTCGACGAGACCCATCGCGTTGTAGAACGCGATGGCACCCGTGGATCCGTCCAGCACGGCGAGCACGGGTCTGCGCTCCGAGGACTCTATGTGCCGCATGGCCGTCGTGAGGAGACTTCTGCCGACTCCGTCACGTCGACAGACCGTGGAGACGAAGAACTTCACCACCTCGCCATGGGTCTGTGCGTCGATCTCGACGCCCATCGCGGGACCGTGCGCCACCAGGTAGGGGTGCGGGTCCGTGACGCGTACGTGGCCCAGCACCTCGCCGTCACGGGTGGCGACCCAGTCCACTGCACCGGGCTCAGCAGCCAGCCAGGACTCCAACGACTCGGCCGTGCCGTCGGAGCTGAGACGCGAGGGGTAGGGCGGATCAACCGCCGCCAGCTCGAGCAGGAGCGCGACCAAGGCTTTCTTGTGGCGCCCGGCATCGTATCGTTCGACGACCAGCGGGGATGCCGTGGCTTCATCAGGGAGGCCGCCCGCGACGTCCCTCATTCGGCGTCCCACGCGCCGGCGAGCAGCCGGCGGGTGTCGGCGAGCAGCTGCGGGAGGATCTTGGCGCCACCGACGACGGTGATGAAGTTGGCGTCACCGGTCCAGCGCGGGACGACGTGCTGGTGCAGGTGCTCCGACAGCGAGCCGCCGGCCGAGCGCCCGAGGTTGAGCCCGACGTTGAACGAGTGCGGCTGGCTCACCGCCCGGATCGCGCGCAGCGACTGCTGCGTCATCGTCATGAGCTCGGCCGCCTCCCCTGGCGTGAGGTCGGCGAGGTCCGCGACATGGCGGTAGGGCAGGACCATGAGGTGACCGGGGTTGTAGGGGTGCAGGTTCAGCACGGCGTACGTCGACCCTCCGCGCGCCACGACCAGCGACTCGTCGTCGGGGTGGCCGGGGATCGCGCAGAACGGGCAGCCCTCGTCGTCGACGGCCGAGCGGACGTAGGCCATCCGGTGGGGCGTCCAGATCCGCTCCAGCGCGTCGTCACTCATGCCGGCGATCCTAGGGTGGGCCAGTGACCTCGATCCGACCGGCCGTCGCCGCCGACATGGCCGCGGTCGCCGACCTCTGGCACCGGGGCTGGCACGACGGTCACGCCGGACACGTGCCCGAGGGGCTCACCGCCGCGCGCACGCTGCCGGCCTTCCACGACCGCACGCCCTCCCGGGTCGCCGACACGACCGTCGCGGTGTCCGCCGACGGTGAGCTGCTCGGCTTCGTGATGGTCGTGGGAGACGAGGTGGAGCAGGTCTTCGTCGGCCGCGGTGCACGCGGGACCGGACTGGCCGAGGTGCTGCTCGCCGAGGCGGAGCGGCAGGTCGCCGCCGGGGGGCACGAGGTCGCCTGGCTGGCGGTGGTCACGGGCAACGCCCGGGCGCGACGGTTCTACGAGAGGTGCGGCTGGCGCGACGAGGGCGACCTGCCGTACGAGGTGACCGCCGGTGGGGAGACCTTCCTGTCGCCGTGCCGGAGGTACGTCAAGGCAGTCTGAGTCGTGCGCGGCACTCGACTGGGACCCATCTGATCCCACCAGAGGGACCGAAGGCGTGGCGCAGTCGAGTGCGGACGTGCCTGTGACCCCGCCATCAGAAGTGGCGGGGTGCGGGGCGGGGTCACCTTCGCGGTGACGGGATCCGGGGTGGGCCGAGCTCGGGTGGGCCGAGCTCGGGTGGACCGGGGTCGGGCGGGTCGAGGGCGGTGGTGCCGGTGCGGTCGCGTCGGTAGCGATGGCCGTGCGGACTGGTCCACACGAACACTCCCGGCGCGACCATGTCGTAGCGCCAGGCGGAGTGGGTCTTCAGCCGGTGATGGAACCGGCACAGCGCCGCGAGGTTGTCGGTGTGCGTCGGCCCGGGCTGTGGTCGACCTTCTGCGTCGGCGTGATGGTCGTACTCGGTGACGTGGTCGACGTCGCACCCGCGGGCGGGGCGACCGCACCACGGGAAGACACAGGCGCGGTCGCGGAGAACCACGCGGTCACGGATCCGGTCCGGGATCGCGTAGCCGGGCGCGGCCTTCTCGGTGTTGAGGTCGATGACCGGCTTGACGGTGACCTTGGTGCGGGAGTCGCCGCACCAGGACCGGAGCTGGTCGAGCAGGACCAGCCGCTGGCCCTCTTCGAGCCGTCCGGTCGGCCCGAAGATCGTGGTGTCGCCGGACAGGGTGGCGTCGAAGTGGGCGTGGAGCACGACTTCCCGCGCGACCGGCAGATCCTGCCCGTCCGGCCCGCTGGTGTGTCCGTGCTGGAAGAGGTCGAGCGCGGTCTGCGTCCGGGCCAGGTCACCGAGCGCCTTCGCCCGACGGGCATCCAGTGACTCCTGCGACCCGAGGGCCTTGAGGGTGGCGGCTCGGTGGGCGAGGGCCTGGTGGAGGTCGAGGCCGTCGGCGAGGTCGACCTCGGCCTCGAGCCGCACGGTGCCGGCGAAGTGGACGTCCTGGTCGTGGATGGTGACGTGGCGGGGGTCGACGTGGAGGTACCCGTCCTCGGGGTCGGCGGCCGGGTCGGCGGTCGCGAGGTCGAACCGTTTGATGGTCTCCGCAACGAGGCGGTCCAGCTGGGCGGGACCGATCCGACCTGCGACCGCGGCGACCTGCGCGTCGACGAACGCGGCTGCCTCACGGGTGAGGGCCGGACTCGAGTGAATGGTGACTTCTGCAACCGCCTTCGCGCGCCAAGCGGGGACGCGTCCAGCGTGGACCTGCGACCACAACCTGGGGAGGCGGTGGCGGAGCTCGAGGGCGTGACCGATGAGCTTCTTCGCCGACACGCTGGTGATGCCCAAGACAGCGCCGAGCTCGGCGACGCAGAACTCCGCGACCAGCGGAGCGCCGGGGCCGGCGATGGGCTCCTCGTGCTCACACCCCGCGACCGTGAACGAGGCCGCGGAGTGGATCGACTCCGGTGGGTGGAGGTCAGCCCACCGGGCGGCGAGCTCCAGAACATCTGCCGCGGCCTGGTCCTCGGCGGCCTTGCGGGAGCGGATCGAGGCGAGCAGGGCTGCGGGGCCGAGGGAGTCTGCCCCGTCCTCCGGCTCCACTTCCAATATCTCGATCATGCGTTCGAGTCTAGAGAAGGGGTCCGACAGTGGGTTGTGTGATGTCTCAGGACATGGGTGACAGTTCTGTATCAGGACATCGGTGACAGTTCATGTCTCAGGACTTCGGTGACACTTCAGCGGTCTTGGGGCGGGGGCCAGGGCGTCGGCCGTTGCCGACGTA
>NZ_JAIGQB010000017.1 GCF_021083185.1 Nocardioides furvisabuli
TCATCGGCCTCGGCGGCCTGCCCGTCACCGGTGAGGCCTCGGCACGACTGATCCGCACCGTCGCAGGGAGCGAACAATGACCCCGTCCACGCTTCGCCAGAGACTCCAGGGACTTGCGGCCACGCTGATCGTCCTGATCCTCGTGATCGGCATGCCGCTCATGCTGATCGCGATCGGCGCCCACCCGTGGGACATCGAGCTCAACGAGCTGAGACTGTTGCTGTCCCGCCCGGATGACGGCACCCTTGCCCTCACCGTCATAGCCGCGGCCGCGTGGACGGCGTGGATCGTCGTCGCAGTCTCGGTCGTCGTCGAAGCCCTCGCCCTCATACGCGGAGTGCCGGCCCCGTCGCTTCCCGGGCTCAGCCTCCCGCAGCACGGTGCCAGCCAACTCGTCGCTGTGGCCGCGCTGTTGTTCATCGCAAGTCCGACAGTTTCCTTGGCGGTCTCGCCTGCGCCCGTCCACGCGGCCTCCGCGGCGCCCGTCCCGCACACGCTGCGCTTGGTGTCCGCCGACACTGCGCCCGTCCTCGCCGAGTCAGCACCCGCCCCCACCGGCATCTCGGCAGCTCCAACGCCGGTGATCATCGACTACACCGTCAAACGGGGCGACAGCTTGTGGCGGATTGCCGAACGCATGCTCGGCGAGGGCGGGCGCTACACCGAGATCGTCGAGCTGAATCGCGAGGTCCTCCACGGGCGCCCCGACTTCATCGTCGCTGGCACTGTGCTCAAGGTCCCTCACGAAGCGGACTCCTCTGCCGCCGACCAGCCGGTAGAGGAGTACGAGGTGCAACCCGGTGACACGCTCTCCGAGATCGCTGAAACGCAACTGGGTGACCCGCTGCGCTACCCGGACCTGTTCGAGGCATCGCGCGACACGATCCAGCACAACGGGGCACACCTGACGGACCCCAACCTGATCAGGCCCGGCTGGACGATCACGATCCCCGACACCACGCATCGCGGCGGCAAAACCGGGGCACCTCAAGACCAAGTACCAGAAGTCGTCGTCCCCCCGCAGGTGCAGCCCACCCCTGAAGTCGACCCGACCCGTGCAGCTGTGCCGGAGCCCGACCCGACGCCTGCGGCGAAGGCGACGTCCCCAGCGGTCGACGAGATCGCTACCCCCTGGCTGCTGCCGGGCCTCACGGGCGCCGGAGCGTTACTCGCCGGTCTGGTCCTGCTCGCGGTGCGCGCCCACCGCAACACGCAACTCCGCTACCGCCGCCCCGGCCAGACCGTGGCCGCTCCCCCGCCAGAGCTGCGCGCCGTCGAGAAGACAGCGATGCACGCGGGAGCCCGGATGACAGCAACCATCAAGCAGCTCGACCAGGCATTACGTGCGCTCGCCGCCGACACGGCGGCTGCAGGGCTCGCCATCCCACGCCTGGTGCGGGCGGTCCTCGCCGACGACACGGTCACACTCCATCTTGCTGAGGACTCCGAGCTCCCTGCTCCGTGGGCGGGCGCCGGCGAGGTCTGGTCGACACGGTTGGGCGCGGAGGGGCCGACGACTGACATGCTCGCCCCGTACCCCCTGCTCGTCTCAATCGGCCAGGACGAAGCCGGCGGACTCCACCTCCTGAATCTGGAGTCGTTCAGTGTGGCAAGCCTGAGCGGTGGCACCGACGCTGCAACTTCTCTCGCACGCCATGTCGCTGCGGAACTGGCACTGAACCCGTGGTCGGTGCTCGTGAACGTCAACGTCATCGGCTTCGGGCAGGAACTGGCCGAGCTCGACACCCTGCGCCTTCATCACCACGACAACGGGGACAAGGTCATCGCCTCGATCGCCGAGAACCTCGCCGCCGCCCAGGAACCGGGCACCGGTGAGCCCGATCCGTTCTGGGCAGTTATCACCACCGGCGACCGTGCGAGCGACCTCGCGATGCTGCTGACTGCCCCTGCGACCGCTCGACTGGGCGCTGCCCTCTTTACCGTCAACGCGCCCGTCCCTGGATCGCTCGTCATGGAGGTGGACAGCCGCGGACGCCTGCTCGCGCCCGCCCTAGGCCTGGACCTACAAGCCGCCGGTCTTACCGTCGCCGAAGCTTCTGCGTGCGCAGCGATCGTCGATCTCACCCGCGAGAGCGAAGCGATACGCATCCCCACGACCACCTCGGCCGCGGACGGGTGGCGGGCACTGACAGATCACGCAGGAGCTGTTCGCTCCGACCTGGCAGGGGGCCGCGAGGCTCAGGGAGCCAGCGAAGGCTCGCTTTTGCCACGACCGATCGAGGAGTACCTCGACGCGGCCGCCACGACGGCGGAGGACGTCGTCAAGCTCGCTCCGGTTGTTCCGGCACAGGTGCGCAGGCAGGTCGAGCAGTCCGACCCCACCCTGGATCAGGACGTTGCCGACTGGTTCGACAGCAAAAGCGTCCGTCCCCGGTTGATTCTGCTGGGACCGGTCAGCGCTCGCGCGTACGGTGTGGTCGCCCCGGCGATCGCCAAGCGCAGGCCCTACTTCGTCGAGCTGCTCGCCTTCCTGGCCCTGCACCCCGAAGGCGTCACCGGCACTGCAGTGGCAGATGCCTTCTCGATCGCAGGCTCGCGAGCAAGAACTGACCTGGGCTCCCTGCGTGCCTGGCTGGGAGACAACCAACGGACAGGTCGCGAATACCTGCCGCCGGCAAACGACTCCCCGACCTTCCGAAAGACCGGTGTCAAGGCCTACCAGGTCCAAGACGTGCTGGTCGACCTCGACCTCTTCCGCCGACTGCGTGCCCGAGGCGAAGCCCGCGGCGCAGAGGGCATCAGCGACCTCGAGACCGCGCTGAGCCTGGTCGCTGGCGTGCCTTTTAGTCACCTGCGCGAGCGGGGATGGAGCTGGTTGCTCGACGACGAACGCCTTCACGAAACGATCGGCTGCGCGATCGTCGACACAGCGCACGTCATCGTCATCGACGCACTCGCGAGGGGCGACCTGGCAACGGCCCGAGAGGCTGCGGAGACCGCGTGCAAAGCAGCGCCGTACGACGACATCTGCCGCCTCGACCTGGTGAAGGTGACCGACGTCGAGGGGCACGTGGATGCCGCTGACCGCATGCTGGTCGACGATGTCCTCAACCGAGCAGACGACTACATGCCGCCAGTCGACCTGCCTGAGAGAACTCGAGACGTGGCCTCCTACCAAGGCTGGACCTCCCGGCGGCCGTCCGGGAGCAACTGATGGCGTAGTGGTCCGTCGACGCTGTCGCAGGAACACTGAAGGGACGGACCGCTCGGCACGCGGATGGCTGAGGGGCGGCGCCTTCCCGGACCTGAGAGCGCAAGCCCTGTCCGATTTGCCTACCTTCGGACGAGGAAACGCGGCTACTCTGCGACCGTGTCCGACCCCCAGTGGGTGACGCAGCGCCAGGCAGCCGCGCTCCTGGGCGTGCACCCGAGCCTGATCCCCAAGATGCTGCGCCGCGGCGACTTGAAATCGCGGGTGCAGGCGCCGTCGCTATCGCATAGCGAGGTCCTCAGTCTCGCCGAGGCCCGGGCGGCAGAGACTGCGAAACTGGAAGCTCGGCGTGCTCGGCGTGCTGCGAAGGCGTCGGGCCCTCGACCGCCCGACGAGGAGCATGAGTGGCTGCTCGCGCCGTCGGCCGCGGCTGTGCTGGGCTGCACTGAGATCGCACTGGGCGGAAGGGCCGCTCGCGGTCAGGTGCCCTACGTGGTGCATGGCGGACGCCGCTGGTTCCGCCTCGACCAGATTGAGCTACAAGTTCGATCCGAGGTAGCGCAGCGCACCCGTCGTCCATGATGAAGCTCTCTAAGTCGGCGTGCATAGGCCCTGGTCGAGCCACATCTGGGCACACAATTGGAGCAGCGCTGCGACGCGTGAAGTGAGGGTGCCCTGCTGCGGTAGCGGACGCGTCCCTCACGCGGCGGAAGGACGCAAGTCCGGACTCGGGGACGGTGCAACTCGCCCGGGGCAGTGTGGCGGTCCCACGACCAACGTCGAGAGGTGAGCGCGTTAACTCGAGGCTCAACCGCGTCAGGTACGACCAACCCGCCGAGACGTCGGCAGGGTGTCTGTGGTGCTAGCTAGTGTCGACCTCGACAGGTCGAGGAGGTCACGATGCGCGCGCAGGCTGGACTATTGGCAAGGATTGAGCAGGACGCCCTAGACGGGAAGTCGTCGCTCTCTGATCTGCTACGCCTGTGCATCACCTTGGGTGGTCAGGCTCAGTCGACGGACCTGCGCGATTGGGCTCGTCGAGAGCTTGAGGGGTACAGCGGCACAACAGTTGAGATGCCCAAATATCGGCGCGTGGCTGCCCCGTTGCTGGCAGACGGATTTTCGGGACGTCTCGCGTTCGCCGGAAAGCAGTTGTCAGTCATGGACCTGCCAGACTTTGCCCGCGACGACCTCGCAAACGGGCTGGTGATCGACTTCGGTGTTGCCCAGCTTGAGAAGCACGCCAAACAGAGCGAATCAGCGCGCTTGCAGCCGTCAGGCCTCGACCTGCTCGCGCACTTTATGAATCGCAGTCCGGAGTACTCGGCCCGGTTTGAGCGCATCTACTACGACGTCAGTCCTCACGTCTTCGATTCCATCGTCGACTCGGTGCGTACGACGCTCTTGTCGATGGTTGCCGAGCTGCGCGGCGCGGGGGTGCGCGATGGTGACGTACCAAGCAAAGAAGTCGCAGACCAAGCAGTCCAAGTGGTCATCTATGGCGCCAAGCGCAACAGCGTGATTATCAACAGCCCTCGCGCCGTTGGCGCCGGATCCACGGCTGTAGTCCAAGGCTCTTCTCTCCCGGAGAGTCCCGCAGTTCCTGCTTGGATTCGAGGTCCATGGGGCGCTGCGGTGGGAGTCGCGACGATCGCAGCGGCATACGCCGCGTTTGCCGTTGGGTTGGGATGGCCCCCTTTCTAGGTCCACCACCGCAGGCGCCATCACTGTTGCAGCGCGACTGGCTGTGGGCGCGGGTAGCGCCGCCGGCGGATGTCGGCGCAGCTAGGCGTCGGAATGGGCAGTGAGCTATGAGTTAAAGCTAATCGCTCGGCTGCGGCTGACGGCTGCGAAACTCGGGCGATGTTCACGGGCATGGCAAGTTCGAGAGGAGCCCAATCGACATCGTCTTGATCTATAGGGTTGATGCCATGAAGAGCCTTCAGCTGGAGCGGTTCTACCCAGCGCCCCCCGATGTTGTCTACTCAGCGCTCGTAGAGGCTGCAGGAGGTCGACGTGGGCGACCTGTGCGGGTACGCAAGACGGATACCTATACGCGCACCGTGTCAGGCAAGTTGCGTTCGGGCGCGTTCGGCACCCGCGGCGATGTCGTTTGCCAGGTGATCCCTTCCGACGGTGGCTCAACTATCCGGATCACGCCCAATCACGTCGCTTCAGAGTTCCTCGTGCCGAACCTGACGCCACGTGCGCAGGCCCGGCGACTCGAGGGGCTATTCGACAAGGTGAGCGCGGTGTTGCAGGACGGGTAAGCCGGCACGCGGCGGAAAGACGCGACCTAACGGCCAGATGACTAACGAGCGCGATCATGCGGGCATCCCGCAAGGGGCAGGGTGCCGCAGGACGGGCCCGCGATGATGCGAAACATGGCTGTCGGCAAAGTGTTCATGCGCATGTAAGTGAGCGGGCCGGTGGAGGACGTCGTCGCAGTCCTTCTTGCGCGGTCTGGGGAGACCCATGTGTTCTGTCGGTGGGGCGCCCTATCTTGTGGACACCTACTACGGAGGAGCGCCCGAGAATGACCAAGAACCGTGTCCGCATTGATGAGGCCGCGTTGCAGCGCGCTATTCAGCCCGGCATCGACCGCATCCAGGACCAGATGAACGAGCAGCTCCGTACCGCTATCGCTCAGGTCCGCGACGAGATGCAGGGCCAGCCGGCGGACGAGGTCTTTGACGTTCTCGTGCAGCGGTTGGAGGCTGACGTTCCCGGCTTCAAGGTCAACGAGCAGGCGATGCGGGGAGTGGCTACCGAGATCGAGGCAGGGACGCTTTCGTGACCGGGCAGATGGACCGCATCGCCGGCTTGTTGGCGCCCTGGGCGTCGGAGAAGCCGGCGTGGACGATCACTGGCAACCCCTTCGTCGTCAAGCTCGATGCCTCCTCGGCCGAGACTTTCGGGTCCGCGTCAGAGGCATGTGACGCTGCGATCGCCTTTGCTGAGTCGCTGGTCGACAAGCAGACCGCGCTCGCGAATCGAGTGGAGGTGGGCGCGAAGTGCAGCCCCATCGACTGGGACGCACCTGGCGGCTGGCAAGCAAGCGTTAGCGTGGTGCTGTCCGACCGAGCCCTGTTGACCGAGGCCGGCGGCAACCACGAGGTCACCCTCAGCTGAACGGTGCCGGACTAACGTCCTTCGGACGTGCGAAGAGGCGGGCGCGTGGCCGGGCACGCAAAAGACCGGGAAGTCGTCTGCACGTGGAGATACTTCACCCGCTGGCACAGAGTGCGGGCGTTCGGATCTGGACCGTTAGGTCTCGTGGTCGGCCAAGGCAGCGAGGGAGTGGAGCCCGCGGACGGTGGCGGCGGTGTCGGCGTAGCGGTCGTCCTCGCTGAGGTACTTGATCCATCGGGGTGCCTCGAGGTCGATGCCGCGGTGTCGAGGGCGTAGAGGCGGGAGGCGGGGTTCGACTGGTAGCCGGCGCGGGCGCCCTCCTCTGCGGCAGCGGAGGGGAGGTCGTTGGCCCACAGTTGGGCGAGAAGGGTGGGGCCGACGCAGGCCGTGTCGTGCTCGCGGGGTGGTGGAGTGGCTGAGCTCGTCGACGAGGTCGGCGAGCGAGTGGCGGCGGGGGTGCTCGATCACGCGTTCTCGAGCGGTGGTCGGTGGGGGCGGCTACGGTCCGCGTTCATGGGCGAAGTGTGGAAAGCGGTTGTCGGGTTGCTAATTAGCGGCATCCCGCTTCTCGCGGTCCAGGTGGGCGGCCGACGGGGGCTTTTGCGTCGAGCCATCCGTGAGGACCTCGAGCTGATCAAGCTGCTCCACGACGAGCACTCAGCGGTACGCGACCGGCTGCAACGGCGGGTAACGGCCAGGCTGGAGCAGTACGAACCAGCCGACCACGCGAAGGCCCGGCGGCGCCGCGGTCGGATACTGGCGACAGTTGAGGGCGTTGTGCTGGTGACCCTCGCCGTCGTGATCTTGACGGTGTTCGATGTCTCGTCCGGCCTCGCGAGCGGTTGGATCGGCGCCGGCCTCGGGGTTGTCGGCGCTGTTACCCACCTGTTTGTGACGAGCAAGTTGGACCGTCGAGAACAGGATCGAGCCGTCGCCACCCTAGAAGCTGCTCTGCCGGGATTGACTAGCGACATCACGGGGAAGGTGACACCGCCTGCTTACGTGGAGGACGCGCAGCCGAGGTAGACGACGTCACTCATGCCGCACCTCCGCCGACGACCAGGCCAGGCAGCACGTCGCCACCCAGCCGCCGAAGCTCGTCCGGCACCACCTGCAACGCTAGCGACCGTCGCTGAGCTCGAGCCGGTTGAGCACGGACCGGATCACCGCCGCCCGCTGCTGACCTGCCGACTCCGCGAGACGGACGCGGCGCTCCTGGATCCGGACGTCGACACACGTCATCGCGACCTTCGCCAGCCGGTCCGCTCCTCCTGCCACAGCCAGACGAACACAGGGCGGGGGTCAGAGGTGAAGCGGCATTATCTTCGACTCTCGGTAGGGGATAACGAGGATGAGTGCGGCGCCTCCGCCTCGTCCGGTTTCGACGGTTCCGGACGACGTGACCCTCGGTGAGGAGCATGTGGAGCGGTTGGCGGATGTGCTTGGCATTGTCGCGAATAGCCGCTGACAGGCGGCGGGATGACTCACAGCTCGCCCCCTCCGAAACTCGCCCGGGGTCGTGACGCCTGAGAATGTTGTGGCCGGAACTGTCCGCCTGAAGGAAGAGTGATCGCTAGGCGAGCTCGCCTCTCCGAATGTCGGCGGCATGACGTTACCCCTCGCGACCAGGCCGATCGCCAGTTCGAGTAGCAACTTTCGGTCCCTGGAATCCGAACATCGTCGTCACAACGGCCTGTCGCGTGCCGGGTCTGATGGAGGCTCTCATTCCACGGAAGGATGAGAGTCATGGCAGCACCGAGGAAGTACCCCGAGGAGCTTCGGGAGCGGGCGATCCGGATGGCGGTCGATCTGCGGCGTGAC
>NZ_JAIGQB010000018.1 GCF_021083185.1 Nocardioides furvisabuli
TTTTTTGGGGTTGGGGTGGTTGGGTCGCGGTTTCTTTGACAATGATTCTGACAGATGTCAGTTTTGTTCAGTCAGGGGATGTGGCTCTTATTGATTGTGGCTGGCCTGGCTTTGGTTGGGTTGGTTCATGTTTTTCGATGGAGAGTTTGATCCTGGCTCAGGACGAACGCTGGCGGCGTGCTTAACACATGCAAGTCGAGCGGAAAGGCCACTTCGGTGGTACTCGAGCGGCGAACGGGTGAGTAACACGTGAGTAATCTGCCCCTGGCTTCGGGATAGCCACCGGAAACGGTGATTAATACCGGATATGACAGACCCTCGCATGGGGGTGTGTGGAAAGTTTTTCGGCCAGGGATGTGCTCGCGGCCTATCAGCTTGATGGTGAGGTAATGGCTCACCATGGCTTCGACGGGTAGCCGGCCTGAGAGGGTGACCGGCCACACTGGGACTGAGACACGGCCCAGACTCCTACGGGAGGCAGCAGTGGGGAATATTGGACAATGGGCGGAAGCCTGATCCAGCAACGCCGCGTGAGGGATGACGGCCTTCGGGTTGTAAACCTCTTTCAGTACCGACGAAGCGCAAGTGACGGTAGGTACAGAAGAAGCACCGGCCAACTACGTGCCAGCAGCCGCGGTAATACGTAGGGTGCGAGCGTTGTCCGGAATTATTGGGCGTAAAGGGCTCGTAGGCGGTTTGTCGCGTCGGGAGTGAAAACGCCGTGCTTAACACGGCGCTTGCTTCCGATACGGGCAGACTAGAGGTATTCAGGGGAGAACGGAATTCCTGGTGTAGCGGTGAAATGCGCAGATATCAGGAGGAACACCGGTGGCGAAGGCGGTTCTCTGGGAATGACCTGACGCTGAGGAGCGAAAGTGTGGGGAGCGAACAGGATTAGATACCCTGGTAGTCCACACCGTAAACGTTGGGCGCTAGGTGTGGGGTCCATTCCACGGATTCCGTGCCGCAGCTAACGCATTAAGCGCCCCGCCTGGGGAGTACGGCCGCAAGGCTAAAACTCAAAGGAATTGACGGGGGCCCGCACAAGCGGCGGAGCATGCGGATTAATTCGATGCAACGCGAAGAACCTTACCTGGGTTTGACATACACCCTGCCGCCTCAGAGATGGGGCTTCTTTTGGGGGTGTACAGGTGGTGCATGGCTGTCGTCAGCTCGTGTCGTGAGATGTTGGGTTAAGTCCCGCAACGAGCGCAACCCTCGTTCTATGTTGCCAGCACGTAATGGTGGGGACTCATAGGAGACTGCCGGGGTCAACTCGGAGGAAGGTGGGGATGACGTCAAGTCATCATGCCCCTTATGTCCAGGGCTTCACGCATGCTACAATGGCCGGTACAAAGGGCTGCGATCCCGTAAGGGGGAGCGAATCCCAAAAAGCCGGTCTCAGTTCGGATTGGGGTCTGCAACTCGACCCCATGAAGTCGGAGTCGCTAGTAATCGCAGATCAGCAACGCTGCGGTGAATACGTTCCCGGGCCTTGTACACACCGCCCGTCACGTCACGAAAGTCGGCAACACCCGAAGCCGGTGGCCCAACCCTTGTGGAGGGAGCCGTCGAAGGTGGGGCTGGCGATTGGGACGAAGTCGTAACAAGGTAGCCGTACCGGAAGGTGCGGCTGGATCACCTCCTTTCTAAGGAGCACACGCCCCGATGCCAGGCGAATGTTCTGGCACGCATGGTGGTGTTCACTAGTGGAATCGTCGATGGTCAGGTCATGTGCGCCAGCTTGTCTGGTGTGGGTGGTCTGGTTACTCATGGCCCTGCGTTGGTGGGGGATGGGGTCAAGCACACTGTTGGGTCCTGAAGAATCAGCCGGTCCCCGTCTTCGGGTGGGGGTGGTGTTGGTTGCTTCTGGTCCTCCCTTTGTCCGTCATGCTCGTGTGCTCTGGTTGTCCTTGTGGGTTTTGTGCCTGTGGGGGTGTTCGGGGTGGGTGTGGGGGGTGTTGGTGGGGTTGTTGTTTGAGATCTGCATAGTGGACGCGAGCATCTTGTAGCTGATCTGTCGGCATGCTTGTCGTGAGTGCTCTTCGTGAGTGCTTGCGGGTGAGTGTGTTGGTGGATGTAGTTGCGTAGGCATGGCTGGTCTTTCCTTGGCTGGTCGTGTCGTTTGTGTGCTGGCCTGCTCCTTTGATTGGGGGGTGGGCTGGTGAGTCTTTTGTGTGTTGTCTTGACGTTGTTGAGACAAGCTATGAAGGGCACATGGTGGATGCCTTGGCATCAAGAGCCGATGAAGGACGTTGGAGCCTGCGATAAGCCCTGGGGAGTTGGCAACCAAGCTGTGATCCGGGGGTGTCCGAATGGGGAAACCCAGCACGAGTCATGTCGTGTTACCCGCACCTGAACACATAGGGTGTGTGGAGGGAACGTCGGGAAGTGAAACATCTCAGTACCGACAGGAAGAGAAAACAACAGTGATTCCGAGAGTAGTGGCGAGCGAAATCGGATGAGGCTAAACCTCAGGTGTGTGATACCCGGCAGGGGTTGCATCTGGGGGGTCGTGGGACCGCTCTATTGAGTCTGCCGGCTCAGTACAGAGTAAGAAACCAGTGTGGAAGTCGAAGTCGGTTGGAAAGCCGTACCGTAGAGGGTGATAGGCCCGTAGACGTAAAGCGTTGGCTCTGGAGCGTGTTCCCAAGTAACACGGAACCCCTGAAATTCCGTGTGAATCTGGCGGGACCACCCGTTAAGCCTAAATACTCCTTGATGACCGATAGCGGACAAGTACCGTGAGGGAAAGGTGAAAAGTACCCCTGGCGGGGAGTGAAATAGTACCTGAAACCGTGTGCCTACAATCCGTCGGAGCCTTATGCCACTTGTGGTGGGGGTGACGGCGTGCCTTTTGAAGAATGAGCCTGCGAGTTTGCGGTGTGTTGCGAGGTTAACCCGTGTGGGGAAGCCGTAGCGAAAGCGAGTCCGAATAGGGCGATTCAGTAGCGCGCTCAAGACCCGAAGCGAAGTGATCTATCCATGGGCAGGTTGAAGCGTCGGTAAGACGACGTGGAGGACCGAACCCACTTAGGTTGAAAACTGAGGGGATGACCTGTGGATAGGGGTGAAAGGCCAATCAAACTTCGTGATAGCTGGTTCTCCCCGAAATGCATTTAGGTGCAGCGTTGCGTGTTTCTTGCCGGAGGTAGAGCACTGGATAGCCGATGGGCCCTACAAGGTTACTGACGTTAGCCAAACTCCGAATGCCGGTAAGTGAGAGCGCAGCAGTGAGACTGCGGGGGATAAGCTCCGTAGTCGAGAGGGAAACAGCCCAGACCATCAGCTAAGGCCCCTAAGCGGTGACTAAGTGGAAAAGGATGTGGAGTCGCATTGACAACCAGGAGGTTGGCTTGGAAGCAGCCACCCTTGAAAGAGTGCGTAATAGCTCACTGGTCAAGTGATTCCGCGCCGACAATGTAGCGGGGCTCAAGTCATCCGCCGAAGCTATGGCATTCAGCGAATACATCAGCATCGACTTGATCGGTGTTCAGTGCGCTGGATGGGTAGGGGAGCGTCGTGTGGGCAGTGAAGCGCCGGAGTGATCCAGGTGTGGAGCCCACACGA
Source organism: Nocardioides furvisabuli (assembly GCF_021083185.1). GTDB lineage: Bacteria > Actinomycetota > Actinomycetes > Propionibacteriales > Nocardioidaceae > Nocardioides > Nocardioides furvisabuli. The sequence continues at coordinate 3,571 of NZ_JAIGQB010000018.1, forward strand.
GTGAGAATGCAGGCATGAGTAGCGAATCACGGGTGAGAAACCCGTGCGCCGAATGATCAAGGGTTCCAGGGTCAAGCTAATCTGCCCTGGGTAAGTCGGGACCTAAGGCGAGGCCGACAGGCGTAGTCGATGGACAACGGGTTGATATTCCCGTACCGGCGAAGTTGCGCCCATGACGAACCTGGTGATGCTAACCACCCGAAGCTCATCGGACCGGACCCTTCGGGGCGAGGCTGGTGGGTGGAGCGTGGGACCCGAGCTGGTAGTAGTCAAGCGATGGGGTGACACAGGAAGGTAGCCCAACCACAGCGATGGTTGTCTGTGGGCAAGCGTGTAGGACGTGGTGTAGGCAAATCCGCACCATCCACTTCAGTGTGGAGTCTGAGACGTGACGCGGAGCCTTATTGGCGAAGTGGGTGATCCTATGCTGTCGAGAAAAACCTCTAGCGAGCAACGAGCCGCCCGTACCCCAAACCGACTCAGGTGATCAAGTAGAGAATACTAAGGCGATCGAGAAAACCATGGTTAAGGAACTCGGCAAAATGCCCCCGTAACTTCGGGAGAAGGGGGGCCCGGATCGTGAACCCACTTGCTGGGGGAAGCGTGAAGGGCCGCAGAGACCAGGGGAAAGCGACTGTTTACTAAAAACACAGGTCCGTGCGAAGTTGTAAGACGATGTATACGGACTGACTCCTGCCCGGTGCTGGAAGGTTAAGAGGACCGGTTAGGCAGCAATGCCGAAGCTGAGAATTTAAGCCCCAGTAAACGGCGGTGGTAACTATAACCATCCTAAGGTAGCGAAATTCCTTGTCGGGTAAGTTCCGACCTGCACGAATGGAGTAACGACTTTCCCACTGTCTCAACCATGGACTCGGCGAAATTGCACTACGAGTAAAGATGCTCGTTACGCGCGGCAGGACGGAAAGACCCCGGGACCTTTACTATAGTTTGGTATTGGTGTTTGGTACGGCTTGTGTAGGATAGGTGGGAGACTGTGAAACCTTCACGCCAGTGGAGGTGGAGTCAACGTTGAAATACCACTCTGGTCGTACTAGATGTCTAACCTAGGTCCGTTATCCGGATCAGGGACAGTGCCTGATGGGTAGTTTAACTGGGGCGGTTGCCTCCTAAAATGTAACGGAGGCGCTCAAAGGTTCCCTCAGCCTGGTTGGCAATCAGGTGGCGAGTGTAAGTGCACAAGGGAGCTTGACTGTGAGACAGACATGTCGAGCAGGGACGAAAGTCGGAACTAGTGATCTGGCCACGGCATGTGGAAGCGTGGTCACTCAACGGATAAAAGGTACCCCGGGGATAACAGGCTGATCTTCCCCAAGAGTCCATATCGACGGGATGGTTTGGCACCTCGATGTCGGCTCGTCGCATCCTGGGGCTGGAGTAGGTCCCAAGGGTTGGGCTGTTCGCCCATTAAAGCGGCACGCGAGCTGGGTTTAGAACGTCGTGAGACAGTTCGGTCCCTATCCGCCGCGCGCGCAGGAAACTTGAGAAAGGCTGTCCCTAGTACGAGAGGACCGGGATGGACGAACCTCTGGTGTGCCAGTTGTTCTGCCAAGAGCACGGCTGGTTGGCTACGTTCGGAAGTGATAACCGCTGAATGCATCTAAGCGGGAAGCACGTTTCAAGATGAGGTTTCCCACCACGTAAGTGGGTAAGGCCCCCCACAGAACATGGGGTTGATAGGCCGGAGGTGTACAGCAGCAATGCCCAGCCGACCGGTACTAATAGGCCGAGGGCTTGTCCCAACACCGTACAAGAACACACACAAGTGTTACCCCGACAAACCCGCGCACACGTAACGAACAGCGATGAGCATGTTCGCGTCCACTAGGCAGTTCCCAACCAACACACCCAACCCACGCCAGCCCTCAACTGCTGGCAGGTGGTGTGGACGAGGTTGAAAGAGTTACGGCGGCCATAGCGAAACGGGAAACACCCGGTCCCATACCGAACCCGGAAGTTAAGCCTTTCAGCGCCGATGGTACTGCAACCGAGAGGTTGTGGGAGAGTAGGACGCCGCCGGACATACATT
>NZ_JAIGQB010000019.1 GCF_021083185.1 Nocardioides furvisabuli
CGTGGACGGCGTGGATCGTCGTCGCAGTCTCGGTCGTCGTCGAAGCCCTCGCCCTCATACGCGGAGTGCCGGCCCCGTCGCTTCCCGGGCTCAGCCTCCCGCAGCACGGTGCCAGCCAACTCGTCGCCGTGGCCGCGCTGTTGTTCATCGCAAGTCCGCCAGTTTCCTTGGCGGTCTCGCCTGCGCCCGTCCACGCGGCCTCAGCGGCGCCCGTCCCGCACACGCCGCACTTGAGGTCCGCTGACACGGCGCCCGTCCTTGCCGAGTCAGCGCCCGCCCCGACCGGTGTCTCGGCGGCTCCAATGCCGGTGATCATCGATTACACCGTCAAACGGGGCGACAGCTTGTGGCGGATTGCCGAACGCATGCTCGGCGAGGGCGGGCGCTACACCGAGATCGTCGAGCTGAATCGCGAGGTGCTCCACGGGCGCCCCGACTTCATCGTCGCTGGCACTGTGCTCAAGGTCCCTCGCGAAGCGGACTCCTCTGCCGCCGACCAGCCGGTAGAGGAGTACGAGGTGCAACCCGGTGACACGCTCTCCGAGATCGCTGAAACGCAGTTGGGTGACCCGCTGCGCTACCCGGACTTGTTCGAGGCATCGCGCTATACGATCCAGCACAACGGGGCACACCTGACGGACCCCGACCTGATCAGGCCCGGCTGGACGATCACGATCCCCGACACCACGCATCGCGGCGGCAAGACCGGGGCACCTCAAGACCAAGTACCAGAAGTCGTCGTCTCCCCGCAGGTGCAGCCCACCCCTGAAGTCGACCCGACCCGTGCAGCTGTGCCGGAGCCCGACCCGACGCCTGCGGCGGAAACCACGTCCCCAGCGGTCGACGAGACCGCTACCCCCTGGCTGCTGCCGGGCCTCACGGGCGCCGGAGCGTTACTCGCCGGTCTGGTCCTGCTCGCGGTGCGAGCCCACCGCAACACCCAGCTCCGGTACCGCCGCCCCGGCCAGACCGTGGCCGCTCCCCCGCCAGAGCTGCGCGCCGTCGAGAAGACAGCGATGCACGCGGGAGCCCGGATGACAGCAACCATCACGCAGCTCGACCAGGCATTGCGTGCGCTCGCCGCCGACACGGCGGCTGCAGGGCTCGCTATCCCACGCCTGGTGCGGGCGGTCCTCGCCGACGACACGGTCACACTCCATCTTGCTGAGGACTCCGAGCTCCCTGCTCCGTGGGCGGGCGCTGGTGAGGTCTGGTCGACACAGTTGCGCGCAGAGGGGCCGAACGCCGACGTGATCGCCCCGTACCCACTGCTCGTCTCAATCGGCCAGGACGAAGCCGGCGGACTTCACCTCCTGAATCTGGAGTCGTTCGGTGTGGCAAGCCTGAGCGGTGGCACAGAAGCTGCAACTTCCCTCGCACGCCATGTCGCTGCGGAACTGGCACTGAACCCGTGGTCGGTGCTCGTGAACGTCAACGTCATCGGCCTCGGTCAGGAGCTGGCCGAGCTCGACACCCTGCGCCTTCATCACCACGACAACGGGGACAAGATCATCGCCTCGATCGCCGAGAACCTTGCCACCGCCCAGCAATCCGGCTCCGGCGAGCCCGATCCGTTCTGGGCAGTGATCACCACCGGCGACGGTGCGAGCGAGCTCGCGATGCTGCTGACTGCCTCTGCGACCGCTCGGCTGGGCACTGCCCTCGTGACCGTCAACGCGCCCGTCCATGGATCGCTCGTCCTCGAGATGGACAGCCGCGGACGCCTGCTCGCGCCCGCCCTCGACCTGGACCTACAAGCCGCCGGCCTCACCGTCGCCGAAGCATCTGCGTGCGCAGCGATCGTCGATCTCACCCGCGAGAGCGAAGCGATACGCATCCCCACGACCACCTCGGCCGCGGACGGGTGGCGGGCACTGACAGATCACGCAGGAGCTGTTCGCTCCGACCTGGCAGGGGGCCGCGAGGTTCAGGGAGCCAGCGAAGGATCGCTACTGCCACGACCGGTCGAGGAGTACCTCGACGCTGCCGCCACGACGGCGGAGGACGTGGTCACCCTCGCTCCGGTTGTTCCGGCACAGGTGCGCAGGCAGGTCGAGCAGTCCGACCCAACCCTGGACCAGGACGTTGCCGACTGGTTCGACACCGAAAGCATCCGCCCCCGGCTAGCCCTGCTGGGCCCGGTCAGCGCTCGCGCGTACGGCGTGGTCGCCCCGGCGATTGCCAAGCGCAGGCCCTACTTCGTCGAGCTGCTCGCCTTCATCGCTCTGCACCCCGCAGGAGTAACTGGCACTGCAGTGGCCGATGCTTTCTCGATCGCAGGGTCGCGAGCAAGAACTGACCTCGGCTCGCTGCGTGCCTGGCTGGGAGACAGCCAACGCACAGGTCGCGAATACCTGCCGCCGGCAAACGACTCCCCGACCTTCCGAAAGACCGGAGTCAAGACCTACGAGATTCAAGACGTGCTGGTCGACCTCGACCTCTTCCGCCGACTGCGTGCCCGAGGCGAAGCCCGTGGCGCAGAGGGCATCAGCGACCTCGAGACCGCGTTGAGTCTGGTTGAGGGCGTGCCATTTAGCCATTTGCGCGAGCGGGGCTGGAGCTGGTTGCTCGACGGCGAACGACTTCACGAAACAACTGGCTGCGCGATTGTCGACACCGCGCACGTCGTCGTCGTCGACGCGCTCGCGAAGGGCGACCTAGCAACGGCCCGGAGAGCCGCCGAGACCGCGTGTAAGGCAGCGCCGTACGACGACATCTGTCGTCTCGATCTGGTGAAGGTGACCGACATCGAGGGGCACGTCGAGGCCGCTGACCGCATCCTCGTGGATGATGTCTTCAACCGAACAGACGACCACCTGCCGCCAGTCGACCTGCCTGAGAGAACTCGAGATGTGGCCTCCCGTCAAGGCTGGACCTCCCGGGGGCCGTCCGGGAGCAACTGATTGCGACAAGACGTCTCAAACGTGCCGCGCGTACCGGGACCAGCGACTGCCTGCATAGGGAGCAGGGACGGGCAATGGCGGCGATAAGACGCACTCGTCGCGGCACATCCGGATCTCGCGCATGCTCGGCGTAAGCGCTTGTGAAGGTGCTGACGTCGAGTCTGAACGGGGTACCCGTGGCAGTGGTCACGCGCTCCGGTTGGCGGGGTTTCTGTGGCTGCGGACCGCATTGAGGCCTGCGTCCCTGGGGTATACCGGGGTCGGGGCAAACTACCGACGGTCGTCCCGTGGAACGGGTGCCTCGTCGAGCACTCCTCGTACTTGGCCCGGGACCGGGTACCTCAATCCGCGGCCGGAGAAGATGCGGTCGGAGGACGCCGTCGAGTCAGCGCATTGGTCGAGAATCGAGGCAGCCAAGAGCCACCTGCCCGAGTACTCCAGTGCATCGACGACGTCGGGATCGACCAGATTGGCGGTGTGCTTGAGGTGCACGTACGTGCCGTAGAACTGCTTGGACCAGCGGTCGGGATCGCCGATCCATGCTTCCCAGGCCTGGCCCACCGAGTTGCCGATCGCCTCCGGCACCTTCCGCTCGGGCACCTTCTTGGCCCACGGCGCATCTGGGTTTCGGGCATTGCTGGCCGTCCAGTACTCCAAAGCAGCCGCCGTATAGAGCAGTCGCGCCTCCGGTGTCTGGTTCTGAAACAGGCGGTGCCTGACGATCGGGGTAACGGCACGAGGCTTGGTCAGGCACACGTTCACCCATGCGGCGAGGCCCGTCAGGTCTCCGATGTCTGCGAGCGTGAAGACCGGGAACTCGTTGTTGTCGGGCCGAACGACCTCAGCCACCATCGTGTGGTCCCACAGCAGTGCACGCTTCTTGGACCCAGGGGCGAGTTGCGCGACTCCGCGAATGGCCGAGACAGGTTTCCAGTGAGCGATCGACAATAGTGCGTGGACCGCATCGAGTCTCTCGACGTGCTCCCGAAGTGGACGACGCTCCGACGAACGGACACCGACCTTCAGTGGCCGCTGGAGTGAGCGCTGGTCCTCGGGCCCGGTAAGAGTCCAGTCGTGTTCGATGGTCAGATCGAAGGCGGGGTCGATCTCGGCCGTCCGCTCTTGCCCTTGGTGGACTTCAATCCGCCACCCGTAGCCGTCTCGCTCGGTGATCGGCTCGTCCACGTGGTCGGGCCGCCCGGACCACGACCCGAGGCCGACGTAGTGCATCTGCGAAGCGGAGATCGTGTCGTCGTCGACTTCGTCGAAATCGACGTTCACCAGGAGGTTTCCGAGGTGCCATCGCACGACCGGCATGGAGAAGTCGCCTCGCGTCGTGCTGCGATGGATTGCTTCGACCGGCGCCAAGACGGTTCCCGCTTCGGTGATGCCTGCGACGATCCGGCTGTTCGCCATGTCGTTCGCCCATTCGGCGGCGGGGTCTCGCTTCTTGCGGGCGATCACCGCGATGGTCGCGCGGTCATCTGCGATCTTGATGTGGCCGTCGAACCACTTCTTCAAACCCGGTTCGGCAAGCGGCTGAAAGGTGCCGACCACGCCGTCGCGCAGCATGTCCAAGGGGTTCTCGATCACGGCTCTCCCAGCGACGGAGTTGGTTGCGGCGTCTACTCCGCGTGCTCTCTTCGAGCGTACGCATATGTAGTACGGACTACATGCTGCGTTCTTGGTTCCGACGGACCTGCTCGATGGCGATCAGGCCACGCACAATCGGCCTCGAGGAACGAAGTCCCAAACAGCAGCGCCGCCGCCCCGACAGGCGGCGATGTGGGCGGCGGCCAGAGCCCGCAGGCTCCGACGTTCGCCCCGCGTCGTACTCCCTTCCGCGCGGCCTAGGTCTGGGCCGGGTGCCGGTGCAGGACCAGCAGAGGCGCGACCGACGCCCGAACCGTGCCGCCTGCCTCGACGAAGTCGTGCTCGCCGACGACGTTCACGAGCTGGTAGCCATTCTTCTCGGCGGCGTTCAGGTAGGCCTCCAGCATGTCTGCGGCTCCTGGGCCGTGGTCCTTCTCGTTCGACTGGTAGACGGCGGCGATGTTCGTAACGACGTAGGGCATGCGCCAAGCCTGCCAGCACCCTCCGACAAGGATCACCGCTGACGCCGAGGCAAAGCTGACGCCATCTCGATTGGACTCGGCCGCTGCCAATCTGCGACCCGAGGGCCACACTCACACGCTCATCGGCAGTTCGGATGTTGCGACCTCCCCGACAGGCGGTGGATTGACGCACGCGGACGTCAGGTCCAGACGTTGTCGCGTGCCGGGTTCAGTGGAGGCTCTGAACTGACGCGCCGACGGTAGTCGGTGTGGGATTGTGCCGGTAGTGCTCGTCCTCGAACTCGACTGGTGGGACGAGTCCGATCTCGCCGTGCAGGCGT
>NZ_JAIGQB010000002.1 GCF_021083185.1 Nocardioides furvisabuli
ACGCCTGCACGGCGAGATCGGACTCGTCCCACCAGTCGAGTTCGAGGACGAGCACTACCGGCACAATCCCACACCGACTACCGTCGGCGCGTCAGTTCAGAGCCTCCACTGAACCCGGCACGCGACAGCCAACCCGTGACGCCGTGGCCATCGGACTTGTGCCGTTTGTTCGCCAATGCGCTCGTCGGACGATGCAGGATGCACACCATGACCGCCGAGAAGCAGCGCGCGGGCGCAATCGACATCATGCTCGCGGCCACGTCCGTCGTGCTCCTCACCATCGGCATCTCGAGCACGGCTTGGTGGCTGGCTGGCCGTCCAACCGCGGAGTGGCCGGCGTGGATCGAAGCCGGTGCAACCTTGGCCGCGGTCGGGGCAGCCATAGTCGCCGGGCTCTATGCAGCTCGTGCTTTCCGGCTTGAGTCGGACCGTGAGCACCGCTGGGAGAAGGACAACCGCGCGACCCAAGCGAGCCGCGTTGTTGCTTGGCCGTTAGAGATGCAGTGGAGAACGGGCCCCTTCGACGAACAGACCGGCCAGTATCCGGTCATTGAGGTGAGCGGCCTTAACGTGCGTGTCCGGAACGCCTCCGATCTCCCGGTTGCGAAGGTTCGGCTGGCGGCGACGATCGTGGTCAGACGCGCCGACGGCTTCGCGGAAGAATTGGACTTCGGCTCCACCGCCTTCTTCTCTGTCGAACCCGAGACCACAACCGACGTAGTTGTCTCTGCTACGCACCGAGATGCCATTCAACTTGTCACCACTCAGAGGGTGGACCCGAGGTACGAGACTCGGGTGTTCCTCCAGTTCGTTGACGCCGCAGGACGTTCATGGACCCGACGTCTGCATGAGGGGGAGCTTCGCGACGCCGGTACCCCCGCCGACCGCACGGTTGTCGTGTCCGGTCCCTCGTCTTGGCAGAGGTAGAGCCCATCACTGAGGCGCCAACGAGAGTAGAGGCCGACCGGGCGGCAATGCCGCCACTCGACAGGACCAGAAGCTCCTCGTTTCCTGCGACAGCGAAGTGAACTGATCGCGATTACGTGCTGCAGTGCCCGAGCGGCCGCATCGGTCACGAGGCGCTCACCGGGTGGTTCGCCCGGGAGTACAGGCGGCGGTTAGACGCATTGGTGCAGCGCTCGCACCTTCTACCCGAGCGAGCAACACGTATTCCGCCGCCTGCGGAGTTACCTGAATCGCCTCTTCAGGCGCTGCAATTCGAACTGCCAGAGCCTCCGGATGCCTCCCTCGCGAAGCATCTGTCTCGACTCGTAGAGGTGATCCCACCGATGCTCACGGCGCTCGTAACGGAGCCTGTCTGTCGAGACGACCTGGAGCCCTCTATGCGAGCCCCACTTGTTGAGCGTGTCCCGGACGTTGCGAACCGCATCCACCAAGTCAGAGGCATGGTCCCTGGGCGCAGTCGTGTGCTGGTACGGACCAAGATCGAGGGTGATTGGGGGATCGTCGTACTTCTGCTTCCCGGTCATGTCGGTGTACCTGAGCTGGGCTGTATACGAGAGCGGAATGTCCGCGTTCTCTCCGAAGAACTCCGGCCCGGTGCCCATTGGCAGCCTGATCACTCGCCCAGGAGCCATCATCGGGATCGGAGCATTGAAGATGCTGAAGTTAGGCGCCCGTGTCTTCGCCGCGGCCCGGATGGGTTTGTCGAAGGTCACCCGAACGTCACGAGCCGGGGTCCGCCCGATATTGCGGACCTCCAAGGCAACGAAGAAGCCTTTGAAGTACCAATCGACGAGCACGTACGGCCGGTGCTCCAAGTCCCGGAGGCGTCTCGATTCGGCCAGCTGCCTCAGCGCGATCACACCGAGGACGATGTAGACAACGACCGCGCCCACAGCACCAAATGCAGCCCATTCCGCTGCGCCCCACTTCGTCACATCCATGCAGGGCAACGTAGTTGCCCCCTCCGACAGGAAGGGACCGACGTCGGGACCGCGCCCCCCTTCATCGTTGAGCTGTCAGGAGTCGTGCAGGAGCCATCCGAGTGGATCAAGCGCGACCACGACCGACGCCTGCAAGCGGCGGATTGACGCGGACCGCCAGCGGCTCAGGTGAGCCTGCCGGGCGCGGGAGGAGCGCACCTCGATACTGGCCTGCATGGACCCGAACACGTGGGGCGACCTCGCAACCTGGGTAACGGCCACTGTCACGCTGGGAGCGCTCGTCGCCGCGATAGTGGCTGTGCGTCGTTCTGGCGAACTGCTACAGATCGAGCAGGAGCGCGACAAGGCTCGCGACAAGCGCGACGCTGATCTGCGGGAAGCCGCGGAGCGGGCCGAACAGGCCGATCTGGTGGCCGCGTGGCCGTACGACGTCGAGGACTTCGGGCCCCTCTCGGTGCAGTTGACCGGGTCTAGCCTGCCGGTCTACGACGTCGAGCTCGAGTTCGTTGGGCCGTCCGGCGTGGAGACTGAGGAGCTAGGGCTGCTGCCACCAGGGACTCAGCTGCACGACTGGCCGCAGTGGATGCACGACGGGGAGGGGACGCTCGCGGACTTCCGGGTGGCGCTGAGCTTCCGCGATACAGCGGGACGGGTGTGGCGTCGCAACGAGTACGGCGTGCTGCGCTGGACCGGGATCACCGTGTATCCGCAACCGATAACCTCGACCGCAAGCATGGGCACGCCCGCGATTAGCACAACCGGGCAACCCGAGGCTCAGGACGATCAGCGCGAGTGACGTCTCCGAAGGCCGTCCTTCCGCTTATCGGCGGATAGGACGACTTGGCCTCGACCGGTTCGCACTCATCGATTCATCACGGCGGAATGACCTATAGGCGCGGGACTCCGGAATATGGGCCACCCCACCGGCTAGCGTCAGCTTTGTGGCCTTCTCCGCAAACGTCCTTCGCGTCCTGATCGCGTCTCCTTCCGACACCGCCGAACTCCGGGACGCTGTCGAACACGCGCTTCACGAGTGGAACGGCGACAGGGCGGCCACGTCGTCGGTCGTGCTGCTCCCGCGCCGATGGGAAACCAACGCGGTCCCGGAATTGACGGGCGAGGATGGCCAGACGGTCATCAACCGCCAACTGGTTGATGAGGCCGATGTCGTAATCGGGATCTTCCACTCGAAGCTCGGCCAGGAGACGCCGCGGTATGCGTCAGGCACTGCGGAGGAACTGCATGAGGCGAAGGACGCCGGCAAACGGGTCCATGTCTATTTCTCGTCGATGCCGATTGCCCGCGCGCATGTTGACCCGGAGGCGCTTGCGACGCTGGACGCGTTCAAGAACGAGATCGAGAAACTAGGTCTGTACGGGTCTTTCGACACCGCAGGGTCGTTGAGGGATCAGGTGAGACGCGCGATCGAGGCCGACATCGTGGCGCTCGATCTGGGTGCACCGAATGACGCGAGAAACCCGGCGAGAGAGGGCGCAGCGCTACAAGCTCGTGCAGTGAAGGCGGGCTCCTCATACCGGCTGATCCTCCGCAACACGGGAGACGCCGACGCGGAGGACATCTCGTTCGACCTCACGCCGACTGGGGGTGACGAGAACTCCGAGGCACCGATGCTCTTGACCGATCCCGGCCTGTTCACACTTCCTCGGCACGGCGGAGAAATCTCGCTTCCGGTCATCTTGTCGTGGGGGATGGCGTCCCATGTGAAGATCTCATTCAACTGGTCGGAAGCCGGCGTCGCGAAGGCGTCGTCCCACACCGTGTCGTTCTTCTGAGACGCGACCTGCTCCCACCGTGTCGGCTGTCAGAATAAGAAGTCGCGGGACTCTTGGGGAGTCGACTTCGGATCGATGACGCTAGCCAGCAGCGGCTGCGCTGGGGTGGCGTGTCGGCACCAACGAGAATCGTCTGCACCGCTGCCACCAGCCCGGGCAGCGAGGCACGCCGGCAGACGAGGTTCTGACCATCTCAACAAGGTGAGGGTCTGCGCGCCACGGCATGCGGCGATAGGACGCAGATGGAAAGGCTCCCGCTACCGACCGGGCGTGTAGTCGCCCGACAGGTAGCGAAGGAACCGATCGGCCCGGTCGATGTAGGTCGTGACTGTGTTGTCGGTCAGTCCCGCGGTGCGCAGCTCGCGCTCGAACTTGTCGAGGGCATCGCGAAGGTCATGCATGGTCCAGGAGTCGGTCATAGATCGAGCATGCGTGAAGACACTGGGCTTCTGTCTAGTGCAACGACCGAATCCTCTGCCGCGGTTATTCAACACGGGCGGAGCGCGTCCGCCAGGCGGCGGTTTGACGCACCATGTGACGAGACCCCACTCACCAACCCGCGAGAGCTCTTGGCGCCCATGGCCCCTCAATAGGTATCGCCTCGCGGCCGCCGGGCATCACCGACCCCACACCGAGGAGGAGGGCCTAGCACCTGGCGCGCGCACTGCCTACAGTGCAATTGGGTCACGCGGCGGCCCCTTCATCACCGCGATCTTGGACGCGACCGGCCCGTCGGCTTGGCACCTGACTACAAGGAGAATCTCATGCCGCTGCAGAACGACTTCTACACACCCGAGGGCCAGGGAGCCTACGAGCTGATCTCGATCGGCCGCTTCGAGTTGGAAGAGGGTGGGGTGATCGAGGATCTTCGGTTGGCTGTGGCGACGTACGGCACCCTCAACGAGGACAAGTCCAACGCAATCTGCATTCCGACGTGGTTCTCAGGGACCCATGCCACCTGGGAGCAGGTCTACATCGGTTCGGGGCGGGCCCTGGACCCCGACAAGTACTTCATCGCGGTCATCAATCAGATCGGCAATGGCCTTTCGACTTCACCGCACAACACCGAGGACCCATCGATCGCGATGTCGAAGTTCCCTCATGTGCGCATCGGCGACGACGTCCGCGCACAGGAGCAACTGCTGCGCGAACACTTCGGCATCGAACGACTTGCGCTTGTAGTGGGCGGTTCCATGGGCGCTCAGCAGACCTACGAGTGGGCGGTTCGGTTCCCCGACAAGGTGCTGCGTGCAGCTCCCATCGCAGGTACGGCCCAGAACCTGCCGCACGACTTCCTCTACACCCAGACCTTGATGGACGCGATCACGTCAGATCCTGCCTGGAACGGTGGGGAGTACGCCGCGAATACCGACGTGGCTGCTGGGTTGCGGCGCCATGCCGACATCTGGGCGGTCATGGGACTGACCACGGACTTCTGGAAGACGGAGTTCTGGAGGGACATCCCTCCCTTGGTGGAAGGCCTCGGGTGGGAGACGTTCGAGGAGTTCCAGCAGAACTTCACCGCGCTCATCTTCGGCATGATGGACCCCAACGCGCTGCTGTCGATGGGCTGGAAGTGGCAACGCGGGGACGTGGCGCGCAACACCAACGGGGACCTCGCAGCTGCGCTCGGCAGCATCACCGCCAAGACGTTCGTGATGCCGATCGAGCAGGACATGTTCTTCCCACCCCGCGACTGCATCCCCGAGCAGGAGATGATCCCGGGCGCCGAACTCAGAATGCTGCACAGCATCGCCGGTCACTTCGGGCTGTTCGGCTTCGAGCCCTCCTACACCGCCGAGGTGGACGCCGCGCTCTCAGACCTGCTGGCCATCGAGGTTTAGAAGTTCAGTCTCGAGCGTTGCGATCCGCCTGTGCCGAATCATGGATTTGCGTCGGCGGCTGTGGGCTCACGCCATCCGCCCACACGACACATGCCGCCGTACAACTTGTCAGTTGGGGCCGTTTCAGGGCGCGCCGGCAGGCGGCGGTAAGACGCAGGTCTAGCGCGCGCACTCATCGCTGGGTCGGGCGTCAGCCCACTCCCTAACGCGAATGACTCCTACCATCGGCCCAGACGATTTCAATCGTCGTCGTCACCTTCGTCCCAACTCAGCGACACCGCCTCAATCTCGCGAGGCACCCGGCCCTCTCGCAGGTCCGGACCGAAGGCTGTCGTGGTGTCATTGCCGCCGTAGACGGCCTCCGGGAAGATGGTCGACTTCTGTACCAGCGCCCGCTTCTCGGCAACCGCGCCCTGCACCGAATGGAAGCGCATGCCGCAGACTTCCCCATCTAGGCTAAGAGTCGACGCGGTCACGTTGAATCGCACGAGGACGGTGTCTGCCGACAAATTCGCTATGACGGGCAGACTAGCCCGCACCGGAGCAGGGCTCAGGTCCTGAACATCTCTGTCCTCTTGAGCGGGAGCAAGGTAGAACGAGTACCTGGCGATGACGCGCTCGTCGGTCAACGTCGCAGCGAGGCCCGTGAGAGAATGGAAAACCTCGGCGTCCGTAACGTCTCTGAGCGAGACCGACTCCCGGGGCCAGCCCTCAATTGTTGTGCATCTGCGCCAACTAGCGACGAATTTGGCGACGGTGTGCAACGGCACGAACGTGGCGTCCGTCGCGAAACCTGCCCCGTCCGGCTTTCCGTCATCGCCCAACTGAACGATCGTGGAACCTGGTCCGCATGCGGAGAGGAAGTCGGCGAAGGACCCGAGGTCTTCCATTTTGGTGTCGACGAGAGGGTCGATAAAGACCTCGGTCTCGTGCACACGCTTCCCCTCGACGAGCCTGGCATGCGAGGTAATCAAGCTGAGCCCCGAGGAGTGAACGTAGGCCCAATGAGTTCTCGTCCTGCGCAGGACGAACTCCGCGGTCACGGAACCGAAGGCGGACGAGCACTGCAGCTTGACCGACGACTCTGACAGGAACCCCGAAAGTACTGTCGGAGCAGGAAGGTTTCGGAGGTACTTGAGGACTTCGGGCTTCGGGACGAGTGCACGAAAGCGATCGGCGCCGTGCTCTATCGAGCCGAATGCCGCATGCACGACCGCGCGCTCCTGCTCCGGAGTCTCGCTCTCGTAGTAGTCAAAGATGTGGACCGTCTCGACCAACGTCAGTTGGCCCTGAGGGGTCCGCCGGATCTCCACCGACGCCGCCGGAAGGATCCTGCTCAGACGTCTCTCGGCAAGCCCGAGTCGCATGGTTTCGCTGAAACCGTGGCTCAGGCACGCTCGAAGGTCGGCGTCGAAGGTGTCTTCGTTCCCGCAACGGTCTGCCGTGACGGTCATCTCCGCGGCTGTACCTGCAAGGAACTCCGTCAGCTCGTCCCCAAATTTCGAGTCAACTAGCCGGTGGTGGACTGACGCGGCTCCTCCTTGGTCGAGCGCGACGAGGATGAAGATCAGTGGTGTGCGCGAGTTCAGCAGGTTGCGTGCATCGCCGACATTGAGCTTGACCTTCTTGTCCGATGACGTCGTCGCTCGCACGCAACAGCCGACGAGCGTGTTCGCGATGTCGCTCGCTCCACGGCTGTCGTGGTCGAGGTCGATCTGGCACATGAAGTCGATGCCGAAGTCCTCTTCGCACTTCGTCGCCAGCAGCCCGTGCGCTTCCGCGAACACCCGGAACGCGAGCTCCCCTTTCGTCCCGACGCGTTGCGAGAAGCTGCGGCGCTTACCGCTGCTGCCTTCGAGACCCTCTGGTCTGCGAGTCGCGACTCGTCGCGTCCTGTCGTCACCGCGCTTTCGTTGGTCTTTGCCCGTGCTCTTGCTTTTGCCCTTGCCCTTGCCCTTGCCCTTGCTGGCCGAGCCTCGATTCCTTGCCATACGACGGGTCTACCCGATCGATCAATGATCAAGGCACGCAGACACGGGACTCGACACCAGTGACCCGAAGTGACCACCGTGCGCCCGGCCCGGCGAAGCGCTCGAAACGGCCGCTTGCGCCTTGGCTGCCAGCACCGGATGGACCACCGTCGGCGCGGCCGTTGGTCCTCGAGCACTAAAGGCGAGACCGTGACTCCGTCCTCTCCTTTGCGATGCGAGCAGACGCCGACCACGCCGCCGCCAGCCTCGGTCACGATCCTGTGGGCTCCAACGTGGCCGCCGATGGTGGCGGCCGGCTCGACGCGACACCGCGCGGGTCGAGGTGACCTCATGACGTCGCGGAGGACTGGGCACACCCCTTACCGGTGAGCGGGCTGCCCGTCCGAGGCGGCGGCGGGCGGACGGTTGCGCAACCCGCAGCGACCACGTTTCACGCGTCGGAGTCGATCCCTGGCGCTGACCGAACGAGAGCGCCGCGCTGGGGGCAAGCGAATTGGATGGCGAGGTTCGAGGCCCGCGCCACGATCGGATCGTCAGGACGCTCTGGGCCAGTCTCGCAGACCAGGTACGGATGCGTGGTGGCCGAGCAGGTGCGGGTCTTGGCTTGCTTTCCCGCGCAGAACGGGCAGAAGCGGCCGCTGACAAGATCTCCGGGGGCAGCAGGGAAGTCGTCGCGTCGTGTGCAGAACCGCCAGACCGGCTTGGTCCTTTGAGCGTGGACGTTGGCTGGCGTCACGGTGCCCGGGCATGGCCGCACCTCTCGCTTGCCGGGAGCGGCGAGACGGCGTCGGTGTGTCGACTGCTGGCAGTCGATGTGAACGGGACAATGAGCACCTGAACTCGGCGGAAGGCTGCATGTGCACATCTCTCGGCTTCGCATTAGAGACTTTCGCGGGTGGAGCGTCCTCGACCTCCATCCTCGCGGGCATGTGCTCGTGATCGGAGAACCGCGTGCGGGCCGTTCCGACCTGGTGGCAGCTCTGCGACGGGTCCTCGACCCACGCTCAACGCGCAGCCAGCCCTCTACCGCCGACATTCGGCAGAGTCAGGTGCCTAGTGCCGTCGGAGCGGAACCGACTACTTCATTGGCTCCGTTTGCCGAAGTTGAGGTGACGCTGGTCGGTCTTCCCCACGCCGTGGAGCAGGAGGCCGACGGCGCCCTCGAGCCGCTGCTCAGTAACGGTCTTGTCGATGTGTCCGGCAACGCGGCACCGAGTGCGCCCTTGGGTCTTCGGCTTGCCTACCGAGTTTCTTACGACGCGACGACTGACGAAGTCGAGCATCGTGTCTACTACCCGAGCCTAAGCGATCCGGCGGCAGACAAGTATGTCCGCGTGCCCGCCGCGATCAGGGCCCTCCTGCCGGTGGTTTTCCTGGACCCGACACGTCCGCTGCAACTTCGCCCGGAGGGGCTCCTCCGTCAGTTGGTGTCAGACGCAGACCCGGTCGCAGCGACCGCTGCCTTCCAGGCTTTGGAGGTCGATGTAGTGGCTGCCGCAACGACGCTCTCAGCCAATCCGTCCATCGAGGGCGTTCTCGACGCACTCGTCGCTGACGCCGGCCCCGCTCGCCGAATCGGCGATGCTCCTGTGTCTGCGAAGGACATCCGATTCCTACCGGATGGCGGATCCTTGGCCGGTCTGCTCCGCGCATTCCAGCCAGCGTTGCGACTCGACGACGCCGGATCGCTGCCACTGGAGAGCCACGGTTCAACTACCGTCGCGATTCTGTCGGCGGCCGAGGCGTTGCTACTGGCGGCATCCACCCACGGTGCGATCATCGTTGGCGACGATGTCGGCGAAGGTCTCGATGGACCCACCACAGAGCACCTGGCGAACGCGCTACGCGGCGCTGCGTCGCAGACGTGGCTCACCACGCGTCGTGCGGACGGGGCACGCGCGTTCGAGACGTCCGAGTTCGTCAGACTCACGCGTCACACGGGTCAGCGTCTGGCGCACCAGGTTGTTCCGCCCGCCGATCGAAAGGAAGCAGGTCTGCATCGGCACATCCAGTCGCAACTTCTCCCTGCCCTCACTGCTACGGCGGTCGCAGTCTCGGAAGGACGTCACGACTTGTCGGCCCTCAGTGCTGCGGACAGAAGGCGCTCCACGCCTGCCCTTCCACTCGCTGCGCACGGTGTCCGGCTGATCACTGCGGATTCCGGTTCGGGCGGCGGAACAGGCCAGATTCCTCAGGTCGCCAAGCTGGCGCACCAACTCGGGTACCGCGTCGTCGCAATGGTTGATGGCGATCCGGCGAAGACCGCCGGAACGGTCCTTTCCGATATCGAGGCTGCGTGCGATGCACTTGTCAGGCTGCCCGACAGCATGGCAATCGAACGCGCAATCCTCACAGGAGCGACAGCGACGCAACTACGTGTAGCCGCGTCTCAGGTCTTCCCGATGTACGGCCTGGCTGACCCGACACTGGGTAAGTCTGACCCGGACGTGTCCAATGTTGTGATGAAGGTGCTGCACAGCAAGGGTCTGCACGAACAGTTCCTCGGCGCGTTGCTCGAAGAGACGGGCGCCCTGCCGCCGATCGTCGTCGCCGCGCTCGACGCGACTGCGACCTGCTCGCAACCTTCCTACTCGGGGGCGAAGCGCATTGATCTTGCCGACCCGACCGCGACCGTCTAAACGCCATGCCGTACCAGCCATCCGTCGAGCAGCAGGACGTCGTCGACGAAGGCGCCCCAGTGGTCGTTGTCATCGGCGGGGCCGGATGCGGCAAGACGACGACCGCTGCCGCGGCCGCATCTAAGCGCCTCGGCGACCAAGAACTCGCCAGACAGGCAGCTCGAGCAGCAGCTCCGGTCGGGACGCTCCCGGTGCAGACCGATCTAAAGCGAGTCCTCTTCATCTCGTTCTCACGGACTGCGGTCAGCCAGATCGTCGACCGAGCCGCCGGCGTGCTCGGCGCCCACCAGCGCAACGTTGATGTTGTGACCTTTCACGGCCTGGCGTGGCGGATCCTCAACAACTTTGGCCGCTATTACGGATACCCGCATCCTTTGCGAGTTCAGTCTGCCGCCGAGACCGCCCTTAGCGCCGCTACATTCCCCGGCCTGACTTACGCCCAGCTCGTGCCCGAGGCAACCAAACTACTGAACGTTCCAGCGGTCAGGGATTACTACGAGCGGCGCTACGGGACTGTCATCTGCGACGAGTTCCAGGACACCAGTGATGCCGAATGGGCGTTCGTGCAGTCGGTGGCGCCGTCCGGTCAGCGGATCCTGTTGGGCGACCCGAATCAGTGCATCTACGCCGGCATGAAAAACATCGACCCTCACGCTCGGGTAGCAGAGGCGGCACGTCTTACTGGAGCGGTCACCTTGACCTTGCCTCCGCTAAGCCACCGCGACCCGTCAGGTGTTCTTCCCGCAGCCGCGCTGGCCGCCATGGAACGTCGGTTCGACGATCCCGCGATTTCGCATGCCGTGACCAGCGGCCGCATCGTGCTGCATCGCGCACCGACGCAGGACCTAGCGGACGGCGTTGCGCATGTCGTTGCTGCAGAGCGTGCCATGAACAAGTCAGTGAGCATCTACACCCACACCCATGCTGCGACAGCCGAGCTGTCAACTCGGCTCGCGTCCGCTGGGATCGTCCACGAGCAGGTCGGATTCACCGAGTCCTTCGGAGACGCGATCCAGGCGCAATACGAGATTCTGGGTTCCGTTCTCGGCGAGATCCGCGGCGGTCGCAAGGCACTTGCGGTTTACGTCCAGTCAATCAGTCGTGGCCGTCAGGAGAAGCGGGTCCCTGCCGCCATCGTCGATAGGACCATGCCGAGGTTTGAAGAGGCCATCAAGGAGGTCATTCGAAGCCTGAGGGAAGTCGTCGGCCCTCCGCCAGACCTTGACGAACTGGTCCTTCGTATCGGCCGCATCCACAAGACGCTGTCGTTCCCCCGAGGCGAAGAGACCTGGCTAGAAGCCAACCGCCAGCTGCGACGATCGCTCCGACTGCTCGAACGCGGTGGCACCTTTGCCGACGTCGGTGCAGAAGTCGAGGAACTCCGCAGCTCGACGCTTGTTGGTTTCCGAGCAAGCAGGCAACGCCCGGTTCAACTCATGAATCTGCACCAGACGAAGGGTCGGGAATCCGACGCAACCGTCCTAATGCTGCAGCCAGACGAGTACCACGGTCCTGAAAGCGAACCATTTGCCACCGGCTCTCGCGTGCTTTACGTTTGCTTGACCCGTGCACGAGAACGCGCTCACATCGTGCTACCGGCCGACCGCACCGTTCATGCGCTGTGGTCACCGTTTGTCGCAGCCTGCGACTTCGCGCTTCTCATCTAGCGGTGAACATAGCCGACCATGTGCATTCGCAGCGCCTTGTGCTGACGTCGGAAGGTTGTGGTCGCATGGTGCCGAAGCCCGCAACAAACCCGCAGTCTCTTAAGTCAACTGAGCGTTGACTCAAGCCGCGGAGGTGCGAACGTGAGCAGGTCAACGCCGCTGCGGACGGAATTCCCAAAGTGGCCCGGACGCGCGGTTCTCGGCGTACATGATCGGAGTGTGGAAACTGGCGTGGGGGCTGGAGGATCGAGCGTCAGTCCGTGCTGCGCATGGTCCACCTAGAGGATCCGGCGCGTCATTCGTCGCTTGGTCGTCGAGCTGCCTCGCTGGCTTGTGAATCGCGAAGTGCGTGGTCGGCATCCGGCCCCGGCGGGACTAGACCTACCCCCGAAACGTGTGCGTCATTGTGGGCGGGGTGCAGCGCCTGCCGGTACACCCAAACTGGGCGGTTCGCCATAGCTTCGCGTGCGGTGGAATCGGCAACGTCGACCCCGATGCCGCGGCCTCCGCTCAAGAGTAAGACCGTGCGCTGACTCCGGGGCCCGGCCCAATCCGAAGGACACGTTCGCGCTCGCCCGTCCCAGGCTGGCTTAGGACGGGCGTCACCAGGACGGGCGTTTTTTGGTGCCTTGGATGTGGACAGTCGACTGCATGGAACAACAAGCACACCAGCACCCATCGGCGCGGTGGGATCAGCAGCTGTTTCACTGGCCCGCCCAAGCACCGGACTTGGCGACGGCGGCGGCGCAGGTCGCAGGCCGCGGTATCCCAGTCTTTCCGTGCATCCCCCGTGGCAAGCAGCCCCTTACCGTCCACGGCTTCCGTGACGCCAGCACTGACACCGACATCGTCAGGTCATGGTGGCGGCGATGGCCTGACGCCAATCTCGGTGTCCCGACCGGTTCGGCCAGCGGCGTCGACGTAGTCGACGTGGACGTCCACGGCGCCCGGTCCGGGTTCGGTGCCTTCGAGCGTGCGCGAAGGGCTGGATTAGTCGAGGGATGGGCGTGGCTGGTCCGCACTCCCTCCGGCGGCCTCCACGCCTACTTCCTTCGCACCACCGCTACAGACCAGAGGTCGTGGCAGGTGCCGAGCCAGCACATCGACTTCCGCGGCGACGGCGGCTACATCATCATCCCGCCCTCCTGCGCGCGCACCGACGGAGGCGTCGACCGCCGCTACCAGCAGATCGCGGTCGCCGAGCACCACCGGCCCACGCCGGTCAACGCCTCGGGGCTACGGCGGCTCCTTGACCCGCCCAAGCCGCTGCGCCCGTCCACGGCCTCGCCCTCGATCGGCAGGGCCCCCGACAAACTGGCCGCGTGGGTCGCCTCGCGTCCTGAAGGCGCTCGCAACGGTGGGCTGTTCTGGGCGGCGTGCCGGATGGCTGAGGACGGACACGACCTCGGCAGCACGACCTCGCTGCTCGGTCAGGCAGCTCATGCTGCAGGACTGCCAGAGCCCGAGACACTGACCACCATCCGATCTGCCTTCCGGATCGTCGCGCGAGTAGCGCCAGCGCCGCCGCTGCGGCCGCCGTCACGCCCTACAAGAGCGGTTGAGGGGGTGGGACTGTGAACACCCACGCGCCCTACCAACGCCGTCTCGGTCGCGCGCTTCCTGAACCCATGCCGACGGCCGTACCCGACCCTGCTCCGAATGCCCTCGTGCTTCACGGCGACCCCTCACTACTCCAGCCAATCCAGTCGGCTGCGGAGCCGGTCCGACCGACGATCACGTGGGTCCGACCCAGCGAGGTCTCCACGCTGATCGGGGCCCGATGGGCAGGCCGCGGAATCAACCTCCAGGACGAACTGACTCGACGCGCTCGACGCGCCCCAGCGGCTGCCGCAACCAAGGCAGCCAGACGCCTGCCCCATCCCGTTCAAGGCCAGTCGCTGCCCTCCGCGACGACGGCCACCCCACCGGAAGGACTCGGACTGTGAACAACCCGATCTACGCCACCGCAGAAGGACTTCGACTCCTGCTGCTCGACCTCGCCTACGCCGGACCCGGTGCATGGGAGACCGACCCCGACGCCGCCGAACTGATGGCGTACGCCATGGACAAGTACGGCGCACTCGCTCACAAGTACGGGCTGGAACCCACAGACGCCGCGACGTACGCCTTTGAGATCATGAACGCCCGGGCGACCCGGCTGGCCGAGGATCCGTGGGCAGTGATCACCCACGCGGTCCACCTGAGCCTCGTCTATGAGTCGCGGGCCCGAGGGATGCTCTGCTCAACCCAGCAGGCGCGCCACAGCTCCGGCTCCGATTACCACGACGCCGAACGGTTCAGTGAGCGCGACGACGAGCTTGCGAACTACCACCCGGCCTTCCAGGTCGAGGACGACCTCAGCACGATCGACGATCCGGGGCAGGAGTCCGTCGAGGACGAGCCGACGAACGCCTACTTCGCCCTCGACCAGGCGATCCAGTTCTTCGTCGAGCTGGGGTGGTCCCGCCGCACTGCACGGCTCGGGTTGGAGTACATCGCCGCCCGCCTGATCCGCACCGGCACCCGCCTGAGCGCCTTCGAGTCGTTGCGGCGCGACGGGAATGGACCCGCGCTCCTGGACGTCGATCACAAGTCCTGGCTTGCCGTCCTCCGCGGTGTGCTCGGAAACCAGCATCCCGATCGCTCTCACACCAGCGAGGGGCGCGGGATCCTGCTGCGTCTGATGTCCGGCGAGGGTCTCGACGAGCTGTTCGAGGACGCGGCACTCGCCCGACTCATCGAGCACGCAGCGCCCGAGTACACGTCGGCGAGCACGAGCCGTGTCTGACAAGGGGTTCGTCGAGCTCGAACGACAGATCGACTCGATCGTCGTCGGTGAGCGTCACCGTCGGAATCCCGGTGACCTGACCAAGCTGACGGAATCGCTCACCCGCGTTGGCCTCCTTCAACCGGTCACCATCACCCCCGACGGCTACCTCATCTGTGGCTACCGTCGATTGGCGGCCGCCAAGGAGCTCGGCTGGCAGACCCTTCGCGTCTGGGTGCGCTCGGGCATCAGCGACGAGCTGACCCGGTTGCTTGCCGAGCGCGACGAGAACATCACCCACCAGCCCCTCACCCCCGACGAGGCAGCCAAGCTCTACCACGAGCTTCTCGACCTGGTGAGGGAGGACGCACGGCGCCGACAGGCGGCCACCCAGTACGGGGCGAAGAGCGATCAATCCGCAGGTCAGCACGGTCATGCTGAATCAGCATCACCGGGGCCGGGGTCCTTGGGATCGGCCCGTCGCCGGGCCGCTGAGATGGTCACGGGCAAGGCGTCCTACGCCCGGCTCGAGCAAATCCTAGAGATGGAACGCATCGCCGCGGACCGGTCCCAACCCGAGACGATCCGCCAGGTTGCGACCGACGAGCTCGGCGTGATCCGCAACGGCGGTCCGGTCGATCCTGGCTACCAGCGAGTCAAGGCAGCGCAGCGCGTTGCAGCACGGATGACCTCGACCCAGGACTCGGACGTGGACGCCCTCACGGACGAAGCCCTCGCCGAGGCGAAGGCTGACCACAGACGTCGGGTCCGCGAGAACCGCACCAAGCGGGCGTCGGCGGCGGCCACCGCCAAGCGATCCACCCGCGCGTTCGTCCTGACGTGGGCGGAACTCGACGGCTGGTCCAAGCGGTACGACGTCGACCAGGTGGCACGCGAGGTGAAGCCGGACGACTGGACCCTCTTCCTCCGCGTCGTCGACGAGACGATCGCGTTCGTCGAGGCGGTGACACGCGCGCGGGAACACGCGGCCACCTCACACACATGCGCTACCCGACACGTTCCGAAGTTGTCCGCCGACGACACCTGATCATCTCCGGCCTCGCGCTGGGCTCCTTGTCGGTCGCCCTCGTCATCTACTCGCTGCAGGTACGTCCCTCGCCGGCGACGCCGGGCACGACCGGGGTCGCACCCGCAACACCCCGGGCGATGACGACCATGGCCCCGGTCTCCCCCGTCCGCGACCTCGCCCCGTTGCGCCCGACGAGCGAGCCCGACGCGTTCGCCCGCCTCGTCGCCGACGCCATCTTCGAGTGGAACACGGCAACGCTCGTCGGCCGGTCCGATCACGTCCAACAGCTCGTCGCCGTGAGTGACCCCACGGGTGAGTCCTCCCCCGGTCTGGTCTCTGACCTCGACAACTACCTGCCCACCGAGGAGACCTGGGCCGAGCTGGCCCAGTACGAGACCGCGCAGTGGCTCGCCATCGAGTCGGTGGTGACACCCTCGCTGTGGGACGAGGCAGAGGCCCAAGCAGGCAACGAACTGCTTCCCGGCACCACCGCCTTCACGATCGAGGGCACTCGACACCGCTCCGGAATCTGGGAGAGACAACCCGTCGCCTCCGAGCATGAGGTTGCCTTCACGGTCTTCATCGTGTGCGCGCCGTCCTACCCTCAGTGCCACCTGCTGCGCCTCTCGAGGCTCGATGAGCCGCTGGACTGAGCATGGCCAAGATTGCGCTCATCACCGTCCTTGCCCTCCTCTTCGGGCCTGCGATCCTGCTGCTGAGCCTTGGCCTCGTGCTCAACCCGGCCGCCCAGGCTTCATGCCTGACCGCCACTTCCTCGCTCCCGTCGACGGGCACGCCCGCAGGCACCGAGCCAGAGACCTCACGCGTGGTCCTCCCGCTCCCGGCCGGGTCGTGGACACGCTCGAGTGGCTTCGGGATGCGCGTCCACCCGATCACTGGCGAACGCAAGCTCCACACGGGAGTGGACCTGTCAGCCAATGCCGGCACACCCATCGTCGCCGTTGCCGACGGACGCGTCGTGTCGGTCGGGCCCGCCGTCGGATACGGACACCTCATCGTGATCGAGCACACCGTCGGTGGACAGCCGGTGGCAACCGCGTACGCCCACATGCACGCCGAAGGCATCCACGTCAGCGTCGATGACGCGGTCACCGCTGGCCAGCACATCGCAGACGTCGGATCGGACGGCTACTCGACCGGCGCCCACCTGCACTTCGAGGCCCGACCCGGCGGAGCCAACGCTGCGCCCATCGACCCCGAGCCGTGGCTGAGCGCGAACGGAGCAGCCGAAGTGAACGGCAGCGAAGACAACAGCTGTGACGCGACCACGAGCGGACCGGCGACGCCCTACCCAGGAACCAACCCGAACGGCCTGGTCGACGACCCCACGACCGACGGGCTCATCACCGAACAGACTGCCCACGTCCTCGCCCAGGTCCGGGCCGCCTTCCCTGACACCGCCTGGGCATGCTGGTCACAGCGCCCCGGCAATGACTCCGAGCACGAGGTCGGACGCGCCTGCGACGGGACGTTCGGCAACTCGATCGGCACGGCTGCCACCGGGCCCGCCCTCGACCTCGGATGGAAGGTCACCAACTGGCTCAAGATCAACGCCGGCAAGCTCGGCGTGGAGTACCTCATCTGGCAGGGACGCATCTGGTCGGTGGCACGCAGCAGCGAGGGCTGGCGTTCCTACGACGGTGGCGGGATGCACGACCCCACCAGCGTGACCGGCGGGCACTTCGACCACCTGCACTTCACGGCGGCGAGCTGACGTCGGGAGCCCCCCTCGTTGCGGGCTGGACCTGTTTGAGCACCTGCCAGGCGTGAGCATCACGACAGCCCTTCTTCCACTGGTTGGTCCCGACTTCGGTGCGGTCGGCGGAGCAGGCGACCTGCGGACGATCGTCGGTGCACTGCTCACCTACGGCCTCGTCATAGCCGTACTCATGGTGATCGCATGCGCAGCAACATGGGCGATCGGATCGGCACAGGGAAGCTGGCCGACGGCCAGCAAGGCAAAGACCGGGCTCTACGTCGCCCTCGGCGGAGCCGTACTCATCGGGGGCTCACTCGCCTGGGCCAACTGGCTCCTCTCCATCGGCGCATCTCTGTAGCCACCCTCTAGCGCGCCCGGATCTCCCGCGTTGCCTCCGAACCGGCGTCGCGCACGCACCTGCACTGCAAGACCCTGACCCCTGCCCAGGAGGAATCGTGCTCTACCGCGCCCCACTGCTCCCCTACGACATCACCATCAGTCCCAACTCCAACGGCCTGCCGGGCATCGGACAGCTACGAGACGTCGTCGGCGCCGCCATGACCGTCGGCCTCATCCTCGCGGTGCTGGCCCTCATCATCTCCGCGATCGTGTGGGCTCTCGGCGCAAACTCCTCCAACCCGCACCTGGCCGGACGAGGCAAGGTCGGCGTCCTGGTGGGCCTCGGCGCCGCGATCATCACCGGCGCGTCCGTCACCCTCGTCAACTTCTTCTGGAACGTCGGCCAGTCGGTCTGACGCGCGTCTGAGACGAGAGGACGACACGATGGTCGACGTCTGCGACATACCCGTGATCTCAGGTGTCTGCGACGTGGCCGGAGAAGCGGCCGGCTCCCTGGTCTCGGCTCCGTTCGACTACCTCGCGCAGTCCATGGGGAACGCCGCCGGCTGGATGTTCGAATCGGTCTGGAGGGTCTTCGACTCGACCACTATGGTCGACGTCACCAGCAGCCAGTACACCAAGGTCTACAACATCCTGTTCGGCGTCGCGGTCTTCGTGATGCTCGGCTTCTTCATGCTCCAGGTCATCGGCGGCATGCTCCGGAGAGAACCCGCAGCCCTGTCCAGAGCCGCCCTCGGCATGGCGAAATCGGTCCTCGGTTCGTTCGTGGCGCTCACCCTGCTCGCCACCGCCCTGGAGCTCACCGACCAGCTGAGCGTCGGCATCGTCAAGGCCGCCGGGACCAACATGGAGGAGATGGGCGACCGGATCATGCTCCTGGTCGCAGGCCTCAGCGCCATCAGCCTTGCCGCACCCGGAGCGGGAGCCATCGTGACCATCTTCATCGCCGGCCTCGCCATCGGAGGCGCGGTGATCGTCTGGATCAGCCTGCTCGTACGAAAGGCACTACTTCTCATCGCGATCGTCTTCGCACCGATAGCGCTTGCAGGGGCGAGCTGGGACCACACACGCGGCTGGATCGGCAGGTGGGCGGGCTTCGTCCTCGCCCTCATCCTGTCCAAGGTCGTGCTGGTAGTGATCTTCCTGCTGGCGACCGCGCAGGTGTCCGCCCCCATCGACTCCGACCTCGCATCGGCAAGCGAGCCGATCGCCGGCGTCGTGCTCATGCTCATGGCCGCCTTCGCCCCGTACCTCACCTACAAGGCGATCAGCTTTATGGGCTTCGACATGCACCACGCGATGTCGGCCGAACAGGAGACCAAGTCGGCGATGAACCGCCCCATGCCCATCCCCCTGAACCGACAGTCCGGGTCGACGCCCCGCAAGGTCCTCGGTGGCGGACCACAAGGCGGCAGTCCGACGACGGGTGGCGGAGGCTCCTCGCCTGCCCCAGCCGCAGCTCCTGGGTCTCGCCGGGGCGGGGCTCGAGGCGGGGCTGGAGGCGGAGGTGGAGGCGTCGCGGGCGGAGGCTCAGCGGCCGGAGGCTCAGCGGGCGGGGTGTCGAGCGGGCGGACAGGAGGCGCGGCCGGGGGCGGCGTCGCAGCGGGACTGGCGGTCGCGAAGCAGTCCTTCTCGGCTGGCGTCAGCACCGGCCGCTCGGTGGGCGCTGCGGCTACCCAACAGATCGATGCCGCCAACCAAGCACCACCCAGCCCTGCGGCACCGTCGCCACCTCACGTGGCTGACCCGGTGCCCGCGTCGAGTGCCAAGGAGGGCCGAGAGCGATGAGTACTGGTTCAGCAGGGCGCGACTACGACCTCGCGCCGGTGAAGTTCTCCCGCCTCACCCGTCGCGGAGTCCTGCTAGGTCTCTCCGGCTCACAGCTCGTCGTGGTCGGCATGGGTGCCGTCACACTGGTCGTCGCGCTGTACCTGGGCGGCGGCGCCCTCCTGCTGTACGTCGCCCCGATGCTCCTCCTGTGTGCCGCACTCGCGTGGGTCGGCATCGGTGGCCGCAAGCTGGTCGAGTGGCTCCCCGTAGTGGCGCGCTGGGTGTGGCGCTCGACCGGGGGCCAGCTGGTCTTCCGACGCCGGATCGTGAGACCGCGTCCTGTGGGGACTCTGGCGCTTCCGGGAGATGCTGCGCGGTTGCGGCAGTGGCTCGACCCCGAGAGCGGAGCCGTGATGATCCACGACCCGCACCGCTCAACACTGACGGCAATCGTCAGCGTCACCCATCCGGCATTCATCCTGCTCGACCCGATCGAGCAACAACGTCGCGTGGCCAGCTGGGGCCGTATTCTGGCAACCGCCTGTCGATCCGGACGGATCGCGTCCCTGCAGGTGATGGAGAGGACACTGCCCGACTCGGGCAGAGGGCTGGCGCAGTGGTGGTCCCAGCACGGTGTGCAGGACGACTCGTGGACGTCCACGACGTACGCCGAACTCATCGACCGTGCCGGTCCCGCCGGTGAACGGCACGCGAGCACCGTCTCGATCTCGCTCGACATGAAAGCTGCTGGTCGTGCGATTCACGCCGCGGGCGGGGGCAACCGCGGCGCTGCCGCAGTGCTCCGCCAGGAGATGTCGACGACCACCGCTGCCCTGAGGGCTGCCGACCTCGCACCGTCGGCGTGGCTGGAGCCTGGCGACCTGGCGGTGATCCTGCGTTCGGCATACGACCCGGTCGTCGCCGGAGCGCTCGAACGCCACGGTGAGCTCGGTCGTGACCTCGCCGCGGCCGGGCCAGTCGGTGTCACCGAGCAGTGGTCAAGCGTGCGCAGCGACTCAGCCCACCACTGCGTGCTGTGGGTCAGCGAGTGGCCGCGATCCTTGGTCTACCCCGGGTTCCTCGCGCCCGTGCTCCTGTCCTCGGGCGTTCGACGCACCTTCACGCTGCTCTACACCCCGATGCGCACCGATCAGGCCGCGCGCGACATCCGCAAGAAGAAGACCGAGTACGTCTCCGACGCCTCGCAACGTCAGCGGATCGGCCAGATCGAGGACGCCCAGCAGTCCGCGGAGTACAACGACGTACTCCAGCAGGAGGCGGACCTGACCGCAGGTCACGGCATCCTGCGCACCACAGGACTGATCGCCGTCAGCGCCGCGGACCTCGACGAGCTCGAGCGCGCCGTGGCTCACCTCGAGCAGGCAGCTATCCAGGCCTCCTGCGAGACCCGTCGGCTCTGGGGCCAGCAGGCGCAGGCGTTCTCGGCAGCAGCCTTACCGCTGTGCCGAGACGTGTGAGGGTGGCGCGCGACCGACTGGCGACGGGCTTCCAGACACACCTCCTTCCCGACCACATCAAGTAGGAGGCGCCGATGCCCACGTTCGAGGACCTCGCGTTCGATCGGCGGCTCTCGCTGTGACGGGCTGGGATGAAGGCCGCCTGCACAGCACCGTGTTGGTGTCGCCCCGTCGCGAGCGACGCCGTGACCGTCGCATCCGGCAGAGTGCTGCGAAGTCGTTGCTCTCTGTGGACCGCGAGGCACGGAAGGCTGCAGCTAAGACCAAAGCCGACGAGCTGACAGCCGAGCGGCGCGCCACCGTCGTGCTGCCCCGGGCAGGTGAGCCCGGCCCCGCCGCCCTCCGTACTCCAGGCCGATTGCGCCTACGACGCCATCAAGACACGTCAGCGACGCTGGCGGGTGCGTACCCGTTCCTCGCCGAGGGTGGCCTCGGAAGTGACGGCGTCTTCGTCGGTCAGGATCTCTACTCAGGCAGCTCCTTCGTCTATGACCCGTGGGTGCTCTACTCCCGCGGTCTCATCACCGCACCGAACCTCGTTCTCGCCGGGATCGTGGGCGCTGGCAAGTCCGCGCTGGCGAAGAGCCTTTACACCCGTTCGATCCCGTTCGGGCGTCGCGTGTACGTGCCGGGCGACCCGAAGGGTGAGCACACCGCAGTCGCCGAGGCCGTCGGCGGCAAGGCCATCGCGCTCGGGCACGGCATGGCGAACCGACTCAACCCCCTCGACGAGGGCCTTCGTCCCAGCGGTCTCGATGACGCGCAGTGGACGGCGCAGGTCACGGCCAGGCGGCGGGACCTCGTCGGCGCCCTGGCCGAGACCGTGCTGGACCGCCGACTGACACCGCTCGAGCACACGGCCATCGACGTCGCCCTTGGTGACGTCGTCCGCGCCTCGCCAACGCCTGTGCTGCCGATGGTGGTGGACCGTCTCCTCTCCCCCGACGCGGCCTCCGACACGGACGGTCGGCTCGCAGAGGACGGACGTCTGGTCGCACACGCGCTCCGACGTCTGGTCGCAGGCGACCTGGCCGGGCTGTTCGACGGCCCGAGCACGGTGCGGTTCGATCCGACCCTTCCGATGGTGTCGCTCGATCTCTCTCGCGTCACCGAGAACGCCACCTTGATCTCAGTGCTGATGACGTGCGCATCGGCGTGGATGGAGTCCGCGCTTCTCGATCCGTCCGGCGGGCAGAGGTGGGTGGTGTATGACGAGGCCTGGCGACTCATGTCTCACCCGGCGCTCCTGCGCCGGATGGACGCGCATTGGCGACTTGCGCGCCACTACGGCATCGCGAACATGCTGATCTTCCACAAGCTCTCCGACCTCGACAACGTCGGCGACCAAGGCTCAGCGATGCGTGCCCTCGCGTCGTCGCTGCTCGCCAATGCCGAGACACGCGTGGTCTACCGGCAGGAGTCGGACCAGCTCGGCTCGACCGCGACGGCCCTGGGCCTGACCGGAACTGAGCAGTCGCTCTTGCCGACGTTGGGGACCGGCCAGGGGCTGTGGCGGATCAAGGACAGGTCCTTCGTGGTGCAGCACCAGCTGCATCCCGCCGAGCTCGAGCTGTTTGACACATCTGCGCGGGCGTCCGGGGCGTAGCCGGCCAGATGGTGTCGGGGACGCACCTGTCGTCTGAGAGACAGGAGTCGTCCGATGAGAGCTCAGCCCCGAGGCGTCGCTTCCCGCGAGGAGAAGCTCGACGCGTTGCAGCAGAAGCTGGCCCAGTCCGTCGGCAATCTGGTGACCGGAGATGACTGGAAGCGGGCGATGGAGTTCGCGGCCAGGTTTCGCACCCGTTCGTTCAACAACACGCTGCTGATCTATGTCCAGCACGCGGACGCCTACCAGGAAGGTCGCGTGCCCGAGCCTGCACCGTCGTACGTCGCTGGCTTCAAGCAGTGGCTCAGCCTGGGCCGGCAGGTCATGAAGGGCCAGTCGGGCTACGCGATCCTCGCACCCGTGACAGCACGGTTCGCGTCGTCGACTCCGACCAGCGCGGAGTCGTGGCGACGTCTCGGCCAAGGTGAGAAGGCCAAGCCCGGCGAGGTCGTGCGCACGCGCCTGGTTGGCCTCAAGCCTGCCCACGTCTGGGACCTGAGTCAGACCGACGGTGACCCGGTTCCCGAACCACCGCGCCCCGTGCTGCT
Source organism: Nocardioides furvisabuli (assembly GCF_021083185.1). Classification (GTDB taxonomy): domain Bacteria; phylum Actinomycetota; class Actinomycetes; order Propionibacteriales; family Nocardioidaceae; genus Nocardioides; species Nocardioides furvisabuli. The sequence goes on from NZ_JAIGQB010000002.1 coordinate 23,121, forward strand.
CCAAGGACAAGCCCCGGCAGGATTGTGGGACGGCCTCGCGGATCAGATCACCTCGCACGGTTTCGACCTCCGGCTGGTGTCACACGCTGAGGCGATCGGCGGCGCCAACGGACTCACGGACTACACAACCCGCGACGTGTCGGTCCGCATGGACATGGACGACGCCGCCCAGGTCAAGACGCTGGCCCACGAGCTGGGTCACGTTATGCTTCACGGACCTGACAACGCCGATGCCGCGATGCACCGCGGCATCGCGGAGGTCGAAGCGGAGTCCGTCGCGCTCATGGTGGGCGCCGGGCACGGTCTGGCGACCGACGACTACACCGTGCCGTACGTCGCCACGTGGGCTGGCACCGTTCCAGGCAAGTCTCCCGTCGAGGTCGTGCAGTCCACGGCCGAACGGGTCCGCAGCGCAGCCGTGGCGATCCTTGGCCAACTGGAGACTCGCAAGGTCGGCAATGGCGATCCACCAGGACTCGACCGCGAAGCTCCGTCGAGCCGGCACATCGTGGCACCGGCAAGGGCGTCCGCACCGCCGCGGCCATCGGAGGTGTTGAGCCGATGAGCATGCTGAACGCCGCCGCCTCCTACCGCCGCGAGGACCGCGCAGCCCCACGTGCGGCACAGCGTGTTCCCGTCGTCATGCCGTTGGTCGACGTCCGGGTCCACGTCGACGGAACCGTGGCCGTCCGACTCGATCGAGAGCCGTACGCCACCGACACCCCGCTGCACCGGGAGGACCTCCAGCGACTGCTTTGCAAGCTCGCCACTGATCTCGAGACGCCGATCCGTGTCGAGGTGCGGGAAGCAGACGGCTCGGCATTCACCGACATCGTCACACCCGGGCCTCAAGACGTACGACCGCCCGATCCTCCCCGGCCAGCCACCGACCCACCTGACCAGACGACTGGCGAGACGGCCAGTGGACGGTTCCTCCCCCTCGAGGACGTCGCTGTGGCTGTCGTCGTCGCGCACCAGACCGCGAGCGAGGACGGCGTGGCCACCCTTCGCCTCCCGCCTGCCCTCCTTGAGTCCCACGCTGGTCGACTCGTGCTCGTGGGACAGCAGTCCGGAGCCGTCGTGGTGAGCGGCGTCTCGGGATGAACCCCCGCGGTCACGGAGCCGACGATGAGCTCGTCAACCTCGGTCTCGTCCTCGTCGCAGCGATCGGTGTCATCGCAGCGACCCTTCGACTGGCAGGATCCGCGGCGGCCTGGCTGTCCGGCGCTGACCAGCCGGAGCATGGCTGGGAGGCAGGATTTCAGGTACTCGGCGACCCCACCCACCCTGCTGAGGCTTTGGGATCGACTGGTCTCGCGGCGTGGGTCTACTGGGGCGTCCTCGCGCTGATGGTGGCCATCGTCGTCGCCAGCTCACTCGTGCTGTGGCGACGCATGAGGATGATCAGGCATCGGCCGTCGAGCGACCCGCGGCGCCTGGCTGGGGTGGCAACAGGTCGCGACGTACGGGCCTTCGCTTCACGGAAGGCCTTGCTGGCCCGCGGCAAGGCACTTCGGCCGTCCTTGAACCGACCGGAACCGTCGGAGGTCGGCTACCGCCTCGGCCGCTCGCGTGGTCACGACGTTTGGGCCTCGGTCGAGGACTCCATCCTGGTGCTTGGCCCGCCACGATCAGGCAAAGGCCTGCACGTGGTCGTCAACGCGATCCTCGACGCCCCGGGGGCCGTCATCACCACAGCGACCCGGCCGGACAACGTGGCCGCGACCATCCTCGAGCGCCAGCGGCGCGGGCCGGTCGCCGTCTTCGACCCTCAGCGCCTTGCCGATGGGCTGCCCGCCGGCCTGCGCTGGTCACCCGTCCGAGGATGCAGCGATCCCCTGACCGCGATGATCCGAGCGACCGGGCTCGCGTCGGCCACCGGCCTTTCGACCGGCGGTGTCGAGTCCGGCGGCTTCTGGGAGGGCAAGACCCGCACCGCGCTTCAGGCACTGCTCCACGCAGCGGCCCTCGACAACCGAACCCCGCGCGAGCTGTTCGGCTGGACGCTCGCGCCCTCTGCAGCGGCAGACGCGGTGGCCATCTTGTCCAGCGACCCGAAGGCGGCCCCCGGCTGGGCTGACTCGCTCGAGTCCATGATCCATGCCGATCCCCGCACCCGTGACTCGATCTGGATGGGCGTCTCCCTCGCGCTGTCATGCCTGGCGGACCCTCGCGTCCTCAGGGCGGTCTCCCCCGATCCCGGTGAGAGCTTCGACCCAGCTGACTTCCTCACCAACAACGGCACGCTCTACCTGCTGGCCACCGGTGCCGGAGCTGGCGCCTCCTGGTCGCTCGTCGCAGCCTTCATCGAGGACCTAGTCGAGACCGCCCGCCACCTTGCTGCGTCCTCCCCTGGCGCACGACTCGATCCGCCGCTGCTCCTTGCGCTCGACGAGATCGGCAACCTCTCACCACTGCCGTCCCTGCCCATGCTCATGGCAGAAGGGGGCGGGACCGGCATCACGACCATGCCCGTCCTCCAGTCGCTGTCACAGGCCCGAGACAAGTGGGGCGATCACGCTGCCGGCGCGATCTGGGACGCCTCGATCGTCAAAGTCATCCTGGGCGGTGCATCGTCAGCGCGCGACCTCCAAGACCTCTCCGCATTGATCGGCGAGCGCGACGAACGCACCGACACCATCTCGATCGGCGACTACGGCTCGCGGTCGCTCCAGCGCTCAACGCGCCGAGTGCCCGTCATGCCGCCCGAGACCATCCGGACCCTCCCGTTCGGAAAGGCGCTCGTCCTTCTGCGCAGCGCCCCCCCGCTGGTCACAGACCTCCGCCCGTGGACGTCGCGGAAAGACGCGGAGGAACTGGGAAGGGAGCGCGCGCTCGTCGAGGCTGCCCTTCGCCGCGGGTCTCGCGGCGCACCTCACGGGTAGAGCGGCTGCCACCCGAGGCGCCGCGTGGCCTTAGGAGCCAGCCATGACGATTCCCACGCAGATGAGTCTGCACGGCTACATCGCCACAGCGCCCGAGCTCAGCTTCACCGACAAGGGCCACGCACGGTTCTACTGCCGGGTGGGCATCGAGCAGCACCGCAAGGAGATCGACGGGTCGTTCACCAGACTCGACCCCGTCTACGCCGACCTGGTGATGTTCGAGCGCACAGCCGAGCTCGCGTACTCCAGATTCAAGCCCGGCGACCGGATCATCGCCTCGGGCTACATCCACGAGTACGAGCAGGAACGACCCGGCCAGCCGAGCGAGATCCGCGAGCAGTTCGTCGCACGCCGCATCGGCCACGACAGTGCCTGGACCCGCTATGTCGTCGACCGCACGCCGGCGAAGCAGCCTGAAGCGCCGCACAACGAGATGACGGTGGTCAATCAGGCCACGCCGGCCATCAGTCTCTGACGGGGCTGCCACTCATGAGCGCTGACCTGAATCGATCGGAGCGGCAGGGGCTCTGGGGACCCGACTTCGATCAGGAAGACGACGCCACGTACGGAGACACCGGACACGAACTACGGTCCTCCGACTTCGACCCGGACGCCCCTCTGCGCCCTATCAACTGGAACCTGCTCTCGGCAGATGAGGCCCTCGCGGAGTGGATGGATCTCGACGCCTGGGTTGACTGGCTCCGCAAGACCTTCGGCCTGTCCCCCGCTGTCGTCCCGCCGCTGTGGCACCGCCACGACGAGCTGGTGTGGGAGCTCTCCGCCCTGCACACGCACTGGCTCAGCGCGTACGACCCCGACAGCTCGCCGTCGAGTCCGATCGGATGGCATCGCGACTTCGCCGAGGCCCGGCACCGGTTGCGTGAGTGGGTCTCGACCGCCGGGTGCAGGCTCGACCGCGACCGCCCCACGCGGCAGACAACCTGGCCGGGCGAGGCACAAAGCGAGACCAACGCCGAGTCTGAAATCACCGACCGTCTCGCCGACTTCATCCGATTCGTCGACGACGACGTCGCCGCTCGACGCGTCATCGAGGAGCGGGCTCGAGCGCTGTCATCGCCCCATCCCAGTGCGCCCATTCAGCGTCCGTCCACAGGCCACGACTCTCGAACCGAGCTGCACGACCTGTGAGCGCACGGTGGTCGGATCGCCGGCTCGTCGAAAGGGAGAAGCACCATGCTGCTCGCCCACGCTGTCCTGCTCTCAGAAGCTCGCTCCTACATCGCCGCCCTCGCAGACAACGCGACGACTCTCGAAGCGTCCTCGGCGTACGACCTCGCGCTCATCGAGCTGGACTTGGTTCACGGTGACGACGCGTTCGCGCTCGACGCGACGAGCCCCGCGGTGGACCGCGACATCCTGATGGCCCTCGCCACCTCCGCCGTCGAGCGGCTCACCACGTACGGCGTGGACGCGCTGCACGGCGAACTCCTGCTGGCATCGCTCGAGGGTGCCTGCGCGCTGGACAAGCGCTGATGTACGGCAAAAACGGAGCGCTGCTGCGGGCCGAGCTGTCCGCACTCCTCGCACAGCACCGGGTCCAGCTCAGGTTGGGAGGCGGGGGAAGTCCCTCAGTCCCTGTGACCACCAGCAGGGCGGACCGTGAGGAGGTCGGCAAGCAGATCCGTCGATACCGGCAATCCGTTCTGGTGTGGTGCCAGCAAGCCTCGCGGGCAGTCGCCCCGTACGCGTCCAGCAACCTCTCACCCGCGGCGCCCACCCCATTCCGACTCCCCCCGACTCAACACGGCGGACTGGCGTCCTTGAGGCTCGCCCTCGACCACACGGTAGACACTTCAAGCGCGCGGCTACCCGAGCTGCACGAGTTGGTGGCCCCACGGGAGCTGCCGCTGGTCGAGCACTGGCGACAGGCCGCCCGGGGCGCGGCTCTTGGCGAGCACGACTTCGCCGCCGGACTTCATCACGAGAGCCTCGACGTCCCCCAGGTCCACACCCTCGTCGGCGACATCGCGGCCGTTGTCCGCGCGCTCGTGATCCTGGACCAGCGCTACAGGTCCATCCCGGGCTGGGAGAGACTCCATCGGGCAGAGCGGCTCGGCTGGAGCGCCCTCGCGTGTGCCCTGGACTCAAGCCTTGAGCCGCCCAGCTACGCGATAGACGCACTCGGCTGGAGGGCTCCGGCGAACGTCATGCCAGGCCCAGCCCGTCCTGGACTGCTCGGCGTCCTCCAAGCCGAACGGAACCTCGCCGTCAGGCTGCGACCGCTGCCCAGCGCCATCAACCTGCGCCGAATCGTCCATTCACAGCAAGTGCTGTCCGGTGGCATCGCCGAGCTCGCAACGAACATCGACACCGGTCTCCGCGACCAGTGCCTCGGACGCCAACAAATCTACGCCGACCTCCAGCGAGAGTTACGCGACGTCGGCTCCCTCATCGGCACCGGTGAACTCGCGGTCGCTGACAGCGCCGACGTCATCGGCAGGCTCAGAGCACTGCGACCGGACGTCGACCGTGACCTCCGGGTGCTTCGTGCATTCACCATTCTGTTCGACAAGATCGACACCCAGATCGCCGGCCACATCGAGACCGGTATCGAGCGCCACGCCTACCTGCGTCGAGTCACACTCCCCCGCCTCGTCGAAGACAGCGGCCAACTCGTCGCCCCCGTCCGAGAGCGCTTCACACCGTTCAGCGCTGAGGCACTCAGCACCATGACGAACCTGGTCCACAACCGCCTCCGGCCCTCATCCGAGCCGTCCGCTCCCACCCAAGATGCGGCCAGGAGCCGGGCCGAACTCCACTCCGCCATCGTGCATCGACCGCAGCGCCGGAACGATGCTCTAGGCATCTAAGTGAAGACACGCAGACCCTCGCGTGGCAACTCACTCACCTGGGTATCGAACTCCCCAGCGTACTTGTGCCTCGGAACCAACCGTCCTTGCGGAGCCTCTCAGTGCCCAAGCTGAGGCCCGATAGGGAGCGCTGCACCGCGTGGACATCGGGCGTTCCTGAGGCGCTGCACAGCGCCGCCTACGCCGCGCCAGTTAGCGGAACTCAGCCGCAACCTCGATGGGGGCGACAATGTGGCTTTGAACTCGTCGAGCTGCCCGGCCGGGATCCCGTACTCCAAGATGGTTTGACCGCCGGCTCGCTCTACCTCGTAGCCGTCGAGAGATGCATTCTCGACATCGAATCGGTCACATAGCCAACGCTACTCGCCTCCCGTCCCTCGCAAACGAGCGACGAATGTCTCCGGCTGTCGCTAGCCTCGTTGCGGCGACGCCAGACGGGCTAGCCAGGGGGAACAGAAACATGCGCGGGATCACGACCATCGACAGTCAGCCGGGGAGCGACACCATCACCCTCTGGGTGACCTCGGCGAAGGATACGCAGGCTCGGCACGTCAACGCCGTGGAAGTAGATGCGGCGAAGGACCTCGAGGACGCCATCGATGCGGTCTCCTCGCTAACCCGCTGCTGCGGGGTGCTCGTAACAAACGGGACCACCCTCGACGGGCTACCAGTAGCGGGGAACCCGCTCACCGAGTCTGACCTCACCGACCTCGTGGCCTATACCGAGGCGCATCAGCACGCCATCTCTGAGGCTGTCAGGGATCACAAGCGCCGAACGCGGTCGGCCTCAATCGCGATGCCGGTGTTCCCTGTCAGCCCCATCCCTACAGACTTTGCACCAGTGGACGACACCCCGGCCAGCAGGGCCTTTGCTACGGCGAGTTACCTCGCCCAAGCGTGGACGGCGTGGCTCAAAACCGACGAGGAGCGTCGCCGCCGCACGATCCGCCCGAGGACAGGGGAGACGCCGTGGATCATGCCGGAGTCACTGAATTCGCCAAAGGTCGCCGCTTTCCCTGAGTTGTTTGCAGCACGGGTCCACGAGCAGGCGTTGGTCTGACGATGCTCGACTTCACCGCGCTCGACTTCGAGACTGCCAATGCCTACCGGGGCTCACCCTGTGCGGTTGGGTTGGTCCGGGTGCGGGACGGCGAAGCCGTCGATGAGCGTCGCTGGCTGATTCGTCCTCCTCATCAGGTGGACTACTTCGACGCCTTCAACACCGCGCTGCACGGCATCGACGCCAGCATGGTTCGGCACGCTCCCAGATGGAACGACGTCCTCCCCGCCATCGTGGAATACATCGGGGACGACGTGGTGGTGGCACATAACGCAGGCTTTGATATCGGCGTGATTCGCTACGCCTGCGCGGTGGACAACATCGAGTGGCCCGAGATGCGCTTCTTGTGTTCGATGGTCATGGCGCGACGCGCACTGAGTTTGCCGTCGTATCGACTGCCGTACGTAGTGGAGTCGCTCGGTTCGCAGATGGGCGACCATCACGATCCGTTGGCCGACGCACACGGTGTTGTGTCGGTGATCAATGGCCTAGCAGACGCAGCGGGAGTCACCGAGCTCGCTGACCTAGTAGCCGCCCATCAGTTGGGTATCGGGCACATGAGTAACGGCATCTACACCGGCAGCGTCGCCCTCGGCAGTGGCGGAAGGAACTTCACGCCCATCGAGGTCAACACCGACGCAGACCCGAGCGGCTACCTCTACGGTCGGGTCGTCGTGTTCACCGGCACGTTGATGTCCATGACCCGTGATGTTGCTCGACAGGAGTGCGCTCGTGTCGGTGCCACGCCCGATCAGAACACCACGAAGCGGACCCACGTGCTGGTGGTGGGCGACATCAATCCCGCCGTTCTACGGCCTGGCTCAAGCGTCACTGGCAAGGCGCGCAAGGCGTTTGACCTACAGGACGGAGGTCAACCCATCGAGGTCATGACTGAGGACGACTTCGCGCGATGCATCCAAGGCAAGCCAATCACTGACTTCGCGAACGTTGCCGACCTGTTCCCCATGCCCAACCCGGGGACGGGTACTCCACCGAAGCGAGATCCCCTCCGGTCGGTTCCACTTGCGGAACGACCAGCACCTACACCGCCGAAGCCCCCCAAGTCGCCGAAGCCTCTGCGCCGAGAACCCATTCCCACTGACCAGGTCTGTTCAATCGATACCTGTACCAACGGTGCCGCCTTCAAGACGTACAAGAACCCCACCTACTGCTACGCCCACATCGACGTGATTCTCGGCAGAGGGGGCTTGGAGCCGCTGGAGTCCTTCACCCATCCGAAGGACTGGCTGCTCACCCGGTGCCTACGGTGCGGCAACGTCGCGCACTACCGATTTGTCTACGTGCAGGACAACAACGCCGCGAACGTCGAGACCTGCCGGGCCTGCTACTGGCGCGCGTGGGGGGCTGAGCAGCGGGCGGCGCTTGGACCGTATGGCGACAACGAGCCGGTCACCTACGAGCGAGCAGAATCCACCGCCGAGGAGCACGGCTATATCTACCTCGGGCCGCTTACCAACCCGTCTATGGCTTACGACCCTCACCGGGTCGAGTGCTCTCGCTGCGGGAAGATCAGCGCCGAGCGCCTCGGAGACATTTCCTTTGGGTGCACCTGTCAGCCGCGCCCATAGAGCCCTGCACTGCATAGGCAACGAACTGCGCGAGATGCCGTCGACGTACACCTGTGCTGCGACCGCGCCAGGGGGTGCGGGACTGCTGCACGAATCGGTGACACGTGGACTTAGCCCATTCCGCCGCCTGACGGCGCACTCGCCAACTCCACTGGCGCTAGGCATCGCTTGTCACAACTCTGTGCTTCAACGCTCACGACGACACGGCGACGGGCCGCTCGTCGGCGGTTCAGCCGATCCACAGGACGGCGGACTCGCGCGCCGCGTTTCAGGTCGGAGACTCACCCAGAGGGCCGGCGACATGGTCGAGTTCAGTCGGTGGCCCGCCGCCGACCCGATCGAGGCCTTGGCCCAACTGGTCAACGATTGAGGCATTCCAACGACGCGACCACCCACCATGCCGCCTAGGCACGGCGGCGACGAGCCGCTAGTGCGTGACGCTGGACCGGGCACGAACGCCTTGCTGGCTACCCCTGCTACATCACGCCGGAGAAGCAACGCCGCTGGCTTAACTCGAACGGCTGCGATTCGGCGCGTCTGATGGCGTTCGCCGCCCTGCGGACAAGCCACTTGGCGTTTCGGCGGCAGTTGTCGGTAGTCAGGCATAGCCTGACGGGCAGGACGATCGTCGCCTTCTGACACGACAACCGAAGGACACCTCAGCGTGAGCACAGTGAGCACTACCTCCGGTTCAAGCTCCGGTCCGGACGCTGGTGTGGACGCCACCGCCGAAGACCGTCCGAACTTCGCTTTGGACGCCCCGGCAGAGCCCGCAACTGACGGAGCTCTGGTAGCTGGGTCGTTGCCAGGGACGCTGATGGAAGTCGGCAAGGTGGCCGGCACCGCTGACTCGACGCCGTTGAAGTTCCACGTCGCGGTCGCTGACGGCGCCTACCTCCAGCTCGACGACGTCGTGACGTGCACCCGCGACGTCCCCGGTGTCGGGAAGGTCGTCACTTCCGGCATCGTCACCGACGTCATCTCACGCCACGAGGGTGCGTCGTTTGGTTCGGATGTTTTCTTGATCGCCGACGGTGTCATGCCCGCTCAGGTGCAGGAGGTCGCCGAGGTGACCACGACCCGGGTTGACCCCGAGTTGTTCGTGCCCCCGCGCCCAGGGTCGGCGGCCCACCGGGCATCCGGCGAGGTTCGCGACCGGGCACTGTACTTCGATCAGATGGACGCCAAGGTTCCCGTCGGTCTCGGCCGCGACGGTCAGCCGGTGTTCCTCAACCTCGAGTTCCTCGACGGTACTCGCGGTGCGCACGTGTCGATCTCCGGTATCTCCGGCGTCGCGACGAAGACCAGCTTCGCGCTCTTCCTGCTGCACTCGGTGTTCACCTCTGGCGCCCTCGGCGGTAGGCAGACGAACGCGAAGGCGCTGATCTTCTCGGTCAAGGGTGAGGACCTGCTGTTCCTCGACCAGCCAAACTCTAAGCTCACCGACACCCACGCGAGCGTGTACTCGCGCCTGGGTCTGGCTGCGGCCCCGTTCGCTTCCACTGGCTTCTTCTCCCCGCCCGCGCCCGGCGACTTGACCGGGCGCCCAAACGTGAAGGGGCGCACGTCCGGCGTCAACGCGTTCTGGTGGACCCTGGACGAGTTCTGCCAGCGCGAGCTGATGCGCTACGTGTTCACCGACGTCGAGGATGAGAAGAACCAGTACACGATGGTCGTCCACCAGGTCGCGGCTCGGCTCAAGGCAGACGCGGTCGCGGCTGGCAACGACGGCGCAGTGTCCATTGACGGACGCCACGCGCGCACGTGGCCCGAGCTCATCGACATCGTGTGCGACAAGCTCACCGACGACACCAACGAGGTCGAGCGGCGCCGGTGGGCGGGACCGGTGACCGGCATCGGCACGATCAACGCTTTCATCCGCCGGCTTCGGTCCAGTGAACGGCACCTGACCCCGATCCTGCGTGGCGACCTGCCCGCGGCCGGGAACCGGCAGATCTCCACGTCCAACCAGCAGGTCACCGTCGTGGACCTGCACGCCTTGCACGACCGGGCGCAGCGGTTCGTCGTAGGTGTGGTCCTGGCCGCCGAGACTGAACGCAAGGAAGCCGCCGGGGCCGGTGGGCTCCTGTTCACCATGCTCGACGAGTTGAATAAGTACGCACCTCGCGACGGGTCGTCGCCGATCAAGGAAGTCCTGCTCGACATCGCCGAACGCGGTCGTAGCCTCGGCATCATCCTCATCGGCGCCCAGCAGACCGCCTCCGAGGTTGAGCGCCGCATCGTGTCGAACTCCTCCATCAAGGTCGTCGGGCGTCTCGACCCCGCTGAGGCCGGGCGCCCGGAGTACGGGTTTCTTCCCGCCTCCCAGCGCGGTCGCGCGACGCTGGCCAAGCCCGGCACGATGTTCGTCTCCCAGCCCGAGATCCCGGTCCCGCTCGCCGTCGAGTTCCCGTTCCCTGCTTGGGCGACCCGCCTATCCGAGGTCGTCGACCCGACGTTCTCCAACAGCGCGTCCGCCGGCGGGGGCGACGCGGCCGCCCAGCCTGCAGCCGCTGACCCGTTCTCGCTGCTGCCCGACCTTGACGGCGACGACGGCGCCATCGCCGAACCGGGACCCGACGAACCGCCGTTCTGAGCCACGGCCCGCTACGAAGCCGACCGACCACGATCCGCAGCCGACAACCGACCTGACGAGAAGGCAGCCCTGCCGATGAAGTTCATTCACACCTCCGACTGGCATGTCGGCAAGACCCTCAAGGGCCGCAACCGGCTCGACGAGCACAAGGCCGTCCTCGCCGAGATCGTCGCCCTGACCCGCGCCCACGACGTTGACGCGATCGTCATCTCCGGAGACATCTACGACTCCTACGCGCCGACCGCTGACGCCCAGCGTCTCGTTGTGAACACGCTGATGACGATGGCCAGCGACGGCATCGAGGTCATCGCGATCGCCGGGAACCACGACCACGGCGGCACGTTTGAGGCCTACCGGCCGCTCATGGGTCGCGCCGGCATCCAGCTGTTCGGACAAGCACGAGCCCGAGACAAGGGCGGCGTGTACACGTTCGCCGCGCGCAGCGACGACTCCCCCGTCAACGTCGCCGCCATCCCGTTCCTGTCCCAGCGCTACGCCATCAGGGCCGCCCAGCTCATCGCGCCGGGCGACAACGTCCCTGCCCGCAACGTCGGCTCCTACGACCAGTGGGTCCGCAACATCGTCACCCATCTCGGCGAGGGCTACGACCCGGCGGGCGTCAACATCCTCACCGCACACCTGACGTGCACCGGCGGGTCGTTCGGTGGCGGTGAGCGCGTGGCACAGTCGATCTTCGAGTACCACGTCCCGGCCGCCATCTTCCCGATCGAGACCCACTACGTCGCCCTCGGGCACCTGCACCGCCGCCAGGAGCTCCCCGCCGCGGCCCCGGTCCACTACTCCGGTGCGCCGCTGCCCGTCGACTTCGGCGAGGAGGACAACACGCCCGTCGTCGTCCTCGTCGAGACCGAGCCGGGCAAGCCCGCGAAGGTCACCGACCTGCCCGTCACCGCCGGGCGTCGGCTGCGGACCCTGGAGGGGTCCGTGGAGGAGCTGCGTGCCCAGGTGGATGCGACCGGTGACGACTGGCTGCGCGTGCGGGTCAAGCAGTCCACGTACGCCGGCCTGCGCGACGACATCCTCGAGGTGCTCCCGAACGCGCTCGAGATCCACATCCACCCCGACTTCACCGCCACTAGCTCAGGGAAGGTCAGCAGCGCGCAGGTCGCCTCCAAGACCCCGGCCGAGCTGTTCGCCGACTTCTGTGCCCACGTCGGATCCGACGACAAGCGCGTGAAGGCGCTGTTCGACACCCTGCACGACGAGCTCACCAGCACCCGCTGAGAAGGACCCACCATGCGCCCAGTTCGTCTCGACATCGACGGGTTCGCCTCGTTCCGCGAACCCACCACCGTCGACTTCACCGACGTCGACTACTTCGCGCTCGTCGGACCCACCGGATCCGGCAAGTCGACGATCATCGACGCGATCACGTTCGCGTTGTACGGCACCGCTCACCGGTGGGAACGCGCGAACGCAGTCGCCTATGCGCTCGCGCCCACGACGAACCGGTGCACCGTCTCCCTCATCTTCGACGTTGGCGGGCAGCGGTATCAGGCGGTACGCGAAGTGCGACGCGTCGGCACGAACACCATCCAGCAGAAGAACGCCCGCCTGGAACGATTCGCCGACCCCACCGCGGCTCCAGCTCCGGGTGAGGAGACACCCAGCGAGGTCCTCGCCAGCGAGGTCCGCGACATGACCCCGGCCGTCTCCGAGCTGCTCGGCCTCGACTTCGACGACTTCTGCCAGTGCGTCGTCCTGCCCCAGGGGGAATTCGCGCGGTTCCTCAAGGCCAAGTCCTCAGACCGCCAAGACATCCTGCTCAAGCTGCTCGGCGCGGGGCACTACGAGGAGATCGCCAAGCGGGCCGGCCGCCGGGCAGCGGACGCCCAGAAGGAGGCCGAGGTCTACGCCGAACAGCTCGGCACGCTGGCGCACGCTTCCGTCGAGGCGCTCGCCGCCGCCGAAGCGGACGCCACACGCCTAGACGACCTCTCCTCCAAGATCGCCGACCAGGTCAGCCTCACAACCTCGGCGCGTGAGCAGCAGCGCCAGCACCAGGAAGCACAGGCGGCCGCGGAGAAGAAGCTCACCGCACTCGCCGACCTGAGCGCCCCCGCAGGCTTGGAGGAACGGCACGAGCGCCTCACCGCCGCACGGGCGGCAACCTCGACAGCCGATGAGTCGGCCACGAACGCCGCCGCCGCGATGCGCCGTGCCATGGACGCTGCTGCGAGCGGTCCGCAGCGTGTGACCATCGAAGGCTTCGAACGGCTCTACGGCGAGGCGGACAACGTGGGCTCCCTGCTCGTCGCGGCCCGCAAGGACGAGCAGGCCCAGACGACCGCAGCCGAGGACGCGGCCAGAGACGCTCGCGAGGCGAGCGAAGCCCTCGCGACGGCGCGCACGGCAACCACCGACGCACAACGCGCCACTGCGGCCGCGAAGCAGGAGTTGGACACGCTCGACGCGCGCGCCGCCCGACTTCGCAGCGTCACGGTCCCCACCAATCTCGACACCATCCTCGAGCGTGCGCAACGCGCAGGCGACGCCCGTGCCGGAGCCGAACTCCTGGTCGTCTCGGCGCGAGAGAGCCTGACGCGGCTCGACAAAGCCTCGCGGGAACTGCCCGACTCGCGGCGTCTCATTGCGCTGACCACGCAGATTGACCAACTGCGCGTCGAGTCACAGAAGCACAGTGATGTCGAGGCGGCGTTGGCGACGGCGCGCGAACTCGCCGAACACGTCCAAGTCGAAGTCGCCTCCCTTGAGGCTCTGCATGCCCGGGCACAGGACGAGCTCGACCGTGCCCGGCTGGCTGCCGGTGCCGCAGCTCTGCGACCCGCGCTCGAAGTCGGGCACGCCTGCCCGGTGTGCACGCAGACCGTCCAGGAGGTGCCTCCGACAGAAGACGTGCCCGACCTGCACGCTGCGCAGGACAAGGTGTCCGAGGCACAAACGCGACTCCAGGAGGCCCGTCGGGGCGCGCAGGAGTCGCAGGAGCAGGCGGCGTCCCTCTTCGCCCGCGCCGAGCAGACGGCCGCGCACGCGAGTCGGACCGCGCACGCGGTGGCCCAGGAGTTGGCCGGCGCCGCGACCCTCGTCGGCGTACCCGTGGGAGCCTGGGCCGACGAGTCGTGGGCCCCGACTCCGGTCGAGGTTGTGCAGAACGTCGCGCTGATGCTGGCGGCTGCGGAGCAGACGATGACCGAGACGTCCCAGCGGCTCACCGACCGCGACCAGGCGCGCACCACTGTCGTCCAGGCAGAGGGGGCCCTGGCCGTCGCGCAGCGTGACCGGGATGCGGTCGCTGGCGAGCTGGACGAGGTTCGCCTGGCGCTCGCACGCACCCACGCGGGTCTCGTCGACGCTGGAGCCCCAACGGTGGATACAACCACCGTGGAAGGAACCGCAGCCGGCTGGCAGGCCCTCGCGTCCTGGGCTCATGTAGAGCTGGACACCGTGGACAGTGCGCGTCTGCCGGCAGCCCGCTCCGCCCACGAGGAGGCGGCGCACCGGCTCGCCGACAGCGAGACCCTGCTCGCGCAGACCGAGACCCGCGCAACGCAGTTGACGGCGCTCTCGCGTGAAGCCGCGGGCGCTGCCGCTGCGGCGCAGACGCGAGCAGCCGGTTTTGCCGCGCGCCAGGACGAGATCGACTCACAGCTCGCCACGGCGCCAGCCCGCACAGACCTGTCGGGCCTGCTCGAGAACGCCCGCGAGCTCGAGGACGCTCGTGCAGCCGCATCGACACTGGAGGAGCAGACACGGCTCGTTGCCCAGCAGGCCGCGGACGAGGTGCGCGGTGCGGTCGCTGCGGTGGTCCAGGACCGCGACGCCCTGGGAAGTGCCCGGGACGTGGCCGGGGCGTGGGCGCCGCCGGCGTTCGAAGCTCAGCGCCTCGAGAACGACCTCCCCGGCTGCTGGAACGAACTGGTGGCATGGGCTGCCGGGCAGGTCGAGCAGGCGCGGAACGATCGCGACGTGGCACTGCACGCCGGCACGGAGACTGCCGAGCTAGCGGCCGGGCACCTGACTGCCCTGGTCGAGACGCTGACCGAGCACGGCCTGGAGGCCAGCGCTGTGGCGGACGACCCGCGCGCGGCGGAACGGATCGTGGCGGTGGCCCACTCCGAGGCGTCGTCGCAGGCGAAGGCGCTACGAGACGCGCGTGAGCGTGCAGGAGCGCTGGCAGAGAAGGAGTATGCCGCCAGGGCGACCGCGACGGTGGCCGGCGAGCTGCGGTCGCTGCTGCGGGCCGACAAGTTCGGGAACTGGTTAGCGACCGCAGCGTTGGACACCCTGGTTGCGGGAGCCTCCGACTCCCTCATGCAGCTCTCGGATGGACAGTTCACGCTCACGCACATCAAGGGCGACTTCCACGTCATCGACCACTTCGACGCCGACTCCGAGCGCTCGGTGAAGACCCTCTCTGGCGGTGAGACGTTCCAGGCCTCCCTCGCGCTCGCGCTGGCACTGTCGGAGCAGTTGGCTACGTTGGCCGCCGGGGGAAACGCGAAGCTCGACTCGATCTTCCTCGATGAGGGGTTCGGCACCTTGGACCCCGAGTCGTTGGAGACAGTGGCAGCCACGCTGGAGACGCTCGCGCAAGGCGAACGCATGGTTGGAGTGGTCACGCACGTGGCCGCGTTGGCCGAACGCACCCCGACCCGGTTCGTGGTTCACCACGACGGCCGCACGTCCAGCGTCGAACGGGAGACGACATGAGCGTGAGCCAGCAGGCCCGAACCCGGTTCCACATCGACGGGTGGGACCCGTCGTACGGGTCCGCGATGGAGGATGCCGGGGAGACGTCCGCGGTTGAGCAGTCGTCGGCACGCGTCGACGTCGCCGTCGAGGTTTCCGGCGACGCGTGGGCACCGATCGCTCCGCGAACAGGTCTGGCAGAACCAGACGCCCTGGTGTTCATCGACGGGGTACGACGCATCGAGGCGCGGGTATGGATCCCGGACGCGCTCGACGTCTCGGCGGCGCTGGGCGTCGCCGCGTCGTACGCCGCCGGTGCCTTGTGCTGCTGCCCGGAGTCGGGCGCGCACCTGCTCACCGCGGAACATCGGCGCGGCATGTTCACGACCGACCCCGCCGCGGGAGACCTGAGCACACGAGCAGGTGACTTCGTGACCCACCACGTCGCGGCAGACGAAGTCGAGTCGCCGAGCGTGATCTTGTCCGCAGCGCTGCAGCGCGAGCTCGCCACACTCGAGCTGATCACCGCCGTCAACGCCAGAACGCAGGTCGTCGCGCACGGGGCAGAGGACGACCTGCTGGTCATCGACGGCCCGCTCCGCGGACGCGATCACCTGCCCCGCGCGCTGGGGTTCATCAAGACGCACCGGGCCATCTACCTCCCGCCGGAGCTCAACGCGGTCGTGGCGAGCCTGCGTGCTGGGGAGCGGACGCCGGTGTTCTTGATGGGCACGTCGTGGGACCGGCACGCGTGGTACCTGCGGTTGCCGTGCCAGCCCGGCTCCCCGTGGGTGGGTGTCGTCCGCGTCGAGTGTGCCGCGAACATGCCGGCGAGTGAGGCTATTCGGCTCGCGAACCTGTCCCAGGTGCTGCTGCCGAAGTACGCGTCGGTGGAGTACAAGGACCAGCGCGCTCCGCAGAACCTGGTCCCCATTGCTGGGCTCGAGAAGCAGCTGCGTCGCCGCCTCGGCGACCAGCGATTCATCTACCGGGCCCTTCAGTTGGCCGCTCACTCTTCCTGAGCGCCGTATGTCGTCTGCGGGCTCCGCCCGGGGTTTCGAGGCACCCGGTCCGGGGGTTCCAGCCGCTGGCCACCGGAAGCCGCACAAAGCGGCTGGCTCAGACCATGGTTTGAAGTCTCCGAAGACTCGCTTCCTGTTCGACCGTCGGGTGGGACGCCAGCAATGACGCGAGGTACGAGTCAAGGAGGTCTGCGGCGTTGGATGTTTCGACCCCGAGGGCTCGCGCACTTTCCAACAGATCTCGCCGGTCGAGGTGGTGGCCATTGCGGCTCGTAACCAGGGCGGAGTCGAGCAGGGCGAGGTAGGAGATGGCTGCGGCATCGAGCGCGCCTTGCGTACGGCCCCGAGACACTAAGCGCGCCATCGAGACGGCCTCGGAGTCCGGGGGTCTAATGGTGGTCCGCGGCAGCAGCCGCGGTTGCCGCGTTGTCCGATCGCTGATGGGGCTCGGAAGCGTGTCACGACACCCGAGATCGGCCAGGTCGGTTATGCCCTGATGACGGGCAAGGTCGAGGCAATGGGCGAGAAGTTCGGCCGTAGCTTGCGCATCGCCTAGCGCCGAGTGGGCTCCGGTCGGGGTGATCTGCGCGGCGGCACAGCACTCCTGCAGGCTTCGCGCGTTGCCCAGGCCCACGATGCCCGTCAGTTCGAGCGTGCAGAGACTCGCCCATGCTGGGGTGTCGACATCCGCACGTTCGTACTCCGCGGCTAGAAATGCTAGATCGAAGGGTGCGTTGTGCGCCACGACCACCCGACTGGCCGTCATTTCGGACAACCAGTCGGTCAGGTCAGCGAACACGGGTGCGCCGACGAGTTCTTCTGCGGTGAGGCCGTGGACGTGGGTGGGCCCGGGGTCGCGGCCGGCATCGATGAGGGTTGTCCAGCGACCAGTCATCTTCCCGGTCGGGTCGCAGTGGACCACAGCGATCTCGATGACGCGGTCATCGTCTTGGGACGCGAATCCGGTGGTTTCGACGTCGATCACCGCGAACGGGGTGACGCCAAGTACGGGGGCCGTCTGCGGCGTCGCCGAACTGGCATTGCCCTGGTCCCAGCTGCTCTCGGCGCTTTCGATGACTTGGGTTACGGCGAGATGGCGGAGGGTTTCCCAGGCGCCGGGAACGTCTAGGTTGGCGGCTGCGTATCCGCGGTTGAGGAGGTCGTCGGAGAGGTACTGATCGTACTTCTCCCGTTCCTTGATCAGGACGCTCGCGGCCAGAGCTTCCGGCGATGGCTGCGGCTCGGCGAGGATCGCGGCGACGGTGTCAAGGACGTCGGCTGTCGTGGCGCCGGTGACGGTGAGCGCCACCCCGCCAATGCTGACTCGCAGACCGGCCTGGTTGAGGGCGATCGCGAGAGTGTTAAGGATCCTGTCTCCGCGCCAACAGAACACGAGCGTGTCGGCACCCCAACCCACCAGCTCCCGTTCGCCGAGGAGGAGCTGGCGATACGACGCTCTGGCCTCGTCGAGAAGCCCTTGAGCAGGAGCATTCAGATAGGCAGGCACGACGTTGGACTCATAGAGGCTCCGCATCCGCTGACGCACGAGGTCGGCGACCTCGGCGCCGCCACCGGAGAACATGGGCGGCCGGCCCCCGCTGGACCTGGTTAGCTCGATGACGCGGGACTTGGTGTCTACGTCAACGACGCGCCACCGACGTCCGGTGAAAATCAGCAGACTCCCGACCAGGACCGGGTGGTCCACGGGGATCGATCCGAGCGTGCGGCCGCGGACGACGAGCCGGTACTCCTCACTGGTCTGGAAGGCCGAGTAGAACGTGTAGTGGTTCACGATTCTGTCGCCTACGGGCCCGTGGAGGAGCAGCCCGTCGCTTGACTGGATGAGTAGCTCGGATTCTCCGAGGCTGCGGAGAAGATCGACGAACGTCGCTCTGTCGATGCGGTTGAACGGCCCCGTCGCGCACAGCGTGGTGAAGAGCTCGGCGGCGGTGGCGCCACCGTGCTGCGCGATCACGGACAGGACCTGTTGGGTCAGGGTCGAGAGATGAAGGTCGGCGATGTTCGGCGGCTCGTACCAGTGCTCCTCGAGCATCAGGTTCGCCATGGCGACGCTCTGTATCAGTTGCGCCCGAACTTGATCCGGGGGCGGGGTGCGTTCGCTGAGCTCGCGTTCGGCTACATACATGCGCAGCACTGCCGGCTGGTCTCGACGCCCAGACCGCCCGAGCCGTTGCCTCAGGGCGGCAACGCTCCCGGGAGCGCCGATCTGGGCGACGGAGTCGGTGCTACCGATGTCGATGCCCATTTCCAGCGTGGAGGTGCAGATCGCTGTCGCCGGGACGTCCGATGCTCGGAGGCGACGTTCGACGTCTTCGCGGTACTCCTTGGAGAGGTTGCCGTGATGGGGGAAGAACTCGTTCGGGACCCGATGAGTCGCCGACAGCTTGTCGAGGATGTCGGAGTAGGCCTCGACCTTGGCCCTGCTGTTCGCGAAGACGAGGTTGTCGTGCCCGCGCAAGGTGTCAAAGAGGTGGTTGCCGATCGCCAAGTCGTCGGTGGCGTGGACCGCGTCGTCAGCATCTGGGTCCGCTGCCAGGTCCTCACCAGCCGCGGCGTTAGGAGCGATCTGTGCTGGGTCAGGTTTCGTGTACCCGCGGAGTTGAAGCTTGATCTCGGCGGTGTCGCCATCGGGGTTGTCCAGGATCGCGACGGACCCGGCGTGCCCTGGGCGTAGGAACTCAGCGGCGATGGTGAGGTCGGCAAGCGTCGCGGACAAGCCAATGCGGGGCACTCGCCGGCGCACCGCCAGGTCGATGCGATGCATGAGGGACTGCAACTGGGCCCCTCGTTCGATCCCGATGAAGGAGTGCAGTTCGTCGATCACGATGTAGCGCAGCCCCGCAAACATCGTGGCGACTTTCGTTCCCTCCCGGACGAACAGGGCCTCAAGGGACTCGGGGGTGATGAGCAGGATGCCGTCGGGGTTCCTGACCACGGCCCGCTTGCTACTACCGGCGACATCGCCGTGCCAGCGGTGCACGGGGATGTCGACGAGCTCGCCGAGGCTTTCGAGGCGCTGAGCCTGATCGTTGATGAGGGCCTTGAGTGGCCCGAGGTAGAGCGCCTTGACGCCGGGCTGGTTGGTGCCGTCGTCGTTGGCGCTCGCGATCGCTGAACAGGCCGGCAGCCAAGCGGCTTCGGTCTTGCCGGATGCGGTAGCGGCCGCGATGACCAGGTCGTTCCCGGCCAGGACGGACGTGACTGCTTCGGCCTGAACGCTACGCAGTCGATCCCAGCCCTGGTTCCAGACCCACCGTTGAACCGACGGGTGGAGCCGGGCGTAGGCGGTGGCCGGGTCTGATGTCACAGCCGGAAGCTGTGCAGTTCGTCGTCGTCTTTGCTGACGGGCTCGGGTGCCAACGGGGTGCTGCCGGCGATTCCGATCTGGACCCCCATCTCCGGCATGCCCGGTTTCGCCCGATCGGTTTCTGGTGCCGGAGCGGCGTCCTCGAGCGGTTCGAGATCGGGGTTGGACTCCCGGTGGACGGGAACCGCGTCGATGATCTGGTCCCACTGCTGCTCGGGATTCTGCTCAAGTACTGCGAGCAGGTCTAGGAAACTGCGGATGGTGTTTCGTGGGGTGCGGAAGTACGCCTCCCCGATCTTTGAGGCGCAGTGCGTCATGAAGGCCTCGAGCGCCTCATCAGGGAGCAGGTAGGCCTCCGGATCCCCCGCGGCGTGGACGTGGACCAGCTTGGTCAGGAGTACGTAAAGGTCTTCGGGTGTCAGGGCCGCGAGCCGGATCACAGGGCCGCTCATGTCGACCCGTCCCCCGGTCGCGAAGGTGTTCTCGGTCAGTCGTGACTGCAGCGCGGTGTAGGAGTAGAGGCCGCGTCGCGAGTCTGTGAGAAAGTCGGGGGTTCCGCCGAAGATGAACCCGACGCCGGCCGCGGAGCCTTGCAGAGCGTCGTTGAGGATCCGAAGGATCTGTTCGTAGTTGGAGGTCCGGGCCTGGCTGTTCGCGAGCTTGTAGAGGTTGACCATCTCGTCGAGGCAGACCAGGAGGCCGTCGAACCCGGCGAGGCGGACGAACCGTGCCATCAGCTTCAGCTGGTCGTAGAAGTTGGCGTCGTCGATGATCGTCCGGACGCCGAGCGCCGTTCGGGCGTCGGTCCGGGTGGAGAATTCGCCGCGCAGCCATCGCACAGCGTCGGACTTGAGCTGTTCGTCGCCGGTGTCGTGGCCTTGCCAGTACTTTGAGATGACCTCGGCGAAGTCGTACCCGCCGGTTAGTTCGGTCAGCTGGTTGAGGCCGGCGCGGATGACTGCCTCAGGTGGTACGCCGCTCTCGCGAGATTCGGCCAGCGCGGTGGTGACGAACCGTTCGACCACGCTGCCCATCGCTCCGCCGTCAGGTTTGGCGCGCGTCGACATGTTCCGCATCAGTTCGCTGTACAGGCTGCGTGCCTGGCCGCCAGTTGCGTGGAGACGGCGGTCGGGAGACAGGTCTGCGTGAACGGTGACGAGCTTCTTCTGCAGCGCGACGGAGCGAACGAGGTTGAGGAAGAACGTCTTCCCGGACCCGTACTCACCGATGACGAATCGTGCTGCAGACCCGTCGTCGACGATCCGGTCGATGTCGTTGAGAAGCGCGTTGAGCTCGTTGACCCGACCGACCTGAATGTGTTGCTGCCCGGCGCGGGGAACGACACCGGCGCGCAGCGAGTTGACGATCGCGTCGCGGTCACGGGGCCGGATTCGGTCCGTGGCACTAGTACTGCTGGAAGGAGTGGCAGTCATCGGAGGAGTTCCTGTCGCGCATAGTCGTTGACGGTGAAGGCGTCGGAGTCGTCATCTTCGAGGAGTAGTTCGTCGACGGCGTCCAGGGCAGCTTCGTTGATCCGATCCAAGGCCCCGTCGGGCATGAGCTGCCAGGTCGCGGCGAGTTCCTCGAACTCGGCCCTTCCCCAGGTGTCCTGAGTGACGAGTGTGCGCACCAGGGCGGAGTGTGACGCGTCGAGCCCGGCCACCGAGTCGGCGGTGAGGGCAGGTTCGGTGGCAGGAGGCGCTGACTTCTCGTTGACCACGCCTGCGCCTGCGCCAGCGCTGGTCGGAACCGGCCGAGGCTCGCGACCGTCGTCGCTGAAGATGTCGGCGAGAAGGGCCGAGACCGCAGCAGTCTCGGCGAACTTCGCCTCGATCGAGGCCAGATCCAACCGGACGCCACCCTCCACGCCGTCCGCCTCGGAATCGGTGCGGGCGTGCATCCCACCGGTTGCCGAAGGCGGCGTGATCGGATAGCCGGGATCAGGTTTACCGCCCGGGCGAACAGTGACCGGGCCGGTCGCAGGGGCCGGTCGCGCCCCGGTGAGGTGAGCGTGGAGGCGAGTGTGGACCTCAGCGGTGTCGAGGTCGAGGAGCTGGTAGATCTTGGTGAGGCTGGTGATCTCTTCGGGGGAGATCGCTCCGTCGGCGGCAGCGACGGCAACCAGGAGGTCGCCAATGGCTTGCCGTTGGGGGACTGTGAGGACTTCGACTCGTTTCTTGAGGCCAGTTAGCTTCACACCGTTCGCCACGAGCCAGCGCGTGTGCGCTTCGAGGCGGGCTCGTTCGCCTGCCGTCAGCTCGAGGGCGTTCTCCAGGTGGGCGACGAGGTGGTCCTGTTCGGCGGAGCTGACGTGACCGTCCGCCGCGGAGACAGCGGTGGCGAGATGGACAAGAGTTGCTGCCGCAGCGTAGGACGGTGTCGCCGCCTGGGGAGGCTGCGCGCCGATACGAAACACGACCACAGGCGTGGCAGGCGTGATTGCCGGGCCGCCGAGCCGGACGTCGGGCTCGATCCCGTATCCGTGTCGACCCAGCAGCTGGGCGAGCGTGACTGACTCGTTCTTGGCCATCCGGTCAGGCGACTTGGTCGGCCACCGGCTCATCAGGTCGGACCCAGCGGTGACTTCGCCGGCGTCGGCGAGCTGGTGTGCCCAATCGCGCAGCTGCGCTACTTCCGGACCCGGGTCGCCGGCCAGATCCTCAGGCAGCAGAGCGGCGGCTCCGAGGCTGTGGCGGCCATCGGGGTTGCGCCCCAGGTAGCGGCTGTAGGGGTCGAGATCCTCAGTCACGGAGTCGACGATCTTGGCAAGCTGCCGCGTGGGGACAGCGGCCGTGAACACATCGGGGATCTTCATACTCAACGACGCGCTTCTGATCCCGGCGCTAGCGGCGTAGTACTCCACGCCGATCTGCTTCTTCGTGGGCCGTACGGTGATGCCATCCTGGTGGGACTTCGTGTAGCGCGCCTTGAAGAGGGTCGCGAATTCTTCGCGGCAGCGGGTCGCAGGCGTCCGGAGGTGGATCTCGGGGTGGTACCACGCCCAGGCCAGGGCCCAGTCTGCCGGCACCGGCTTCCTATCAGCCGCGAATGATCCGACCTCGACTGCCAGCGCAATCGGCGGTTCGTATCGGCGCGTCAGATCGAGGGCTGGCGGCTTACTGTTCCCAGACCCGCCCTGACTGCCTTGGAGGTCCAGCACGTCGAGGAAGCGGGAGGCGTAGCCACAAAAAGAGCTGTTAGACCGGTGCAGGTCGAGAAGGCGTTGCACCTCGGCTCGAAGGTGCGGGACCTCCCAAAGAAGCGAAGAGTCCCTCGGGATGTCGACCAGAGCGCGACGCTCAAGGCCGTAGAAGAACAGGAACACGTAACCGATGTAGGCGTTCGGGTCGCGTCTGCCCCCGGCGAGCCAAGACAAGTACGCAGCCCGGGCCTGCGGGTTGATGTCGGCATAGGTCGGCCAGTAGCTCATCGTGGCGCCGCTGTGGTCCGGCCTGGATCCCCGCACGGTCAGCGTCGGGTCGATCAGCGCCGGTTCGACTCCCGACCCGGTGGCGGCCCGCAGACCACGACCTACGTAGAGCATCCCGCCCGGGATTAGCTGTCCGCCAATATTGGTGCTCGCGCCCGGCCCGATCCACTGGGCAGTGCGTGAGAGTTGCTGGACGCCGCCACTGGATGCGTTCGGCGCGGAAGCCGTCACCGAGTTGGGCCTCCCAGCGACTTGACCCACCGCGGCGCTGCGCGGTGCCTCGGAGGGCGCGACGGCAGTCACCTCGGGTGGGGCGAGGTCAAAAAGGGATCCCGACGAGCGCCCTTGCGACGGCTTTGGTCGAGGCTTCTGCTTGAGCCACCGCTCGAATAAGCCCACTGGGGTCCCCCTGCCCGTGATCATGGCCGCCCCGTGCGACCCGAACGTCTCGGAGCCTAACCCGCTCAACCGACAGCGGTCCGGGGTTCAAGGAGGTGCTGAGATCCGAGAGCCGATCACCTGGACCGAGTCTCGCCAGACTCGGTCGCGTCGGGATCGCCTCGTGGCCGGCTAGGACTGACAGCAGCATTCGTTGCCGGACCTGATGGTCGGTCTCCTTCTGCCCAACGGGCGCGGGACGACCAACCCACCTCCTAGGTACCCACAACCGCCCAGGAGGCCCCATGGCGACCAAGCAGAAGCACGCCAGCCCCCGCATCCCGCGACCGCGGGTGCTGCCCGTGTACCTCAGCATCGAGGAGGCAGCTGAAGTGATGTCGTTGAGCACGAAGACGATTCGTCGTCGCATCAGCGACGGCTCGATCCCGGCCTATCGATGCGGACGCCGCAACATCCGGATCCGCTTGGACGAGCTCGAGGCAGCCTTCCGAAAGCTTCCCTCTACCGGCCATTGATGGACCGTTGGTGGACACGTAGTGGACACGCCGACCAAATCGAAACAGCCCCCGATCCTGCGTTTCCGCAGGTCAGGGGCTGTTTTCTACTCGGTGGGCGATACTGGGTTCGAACCAGTGACCTCTTCGGTGTGAACGAAGCGCGCTACCACTGCGCCAATCGCCCGCGACGCCGGAACGATATCCCATGGCGGCAGCTCCCCTGCAATCAGGGGGGCGTGGAGGCTCTCAGGAGCGGTTGGCGGCCTGCTCGCGCTCGGAGCCCTCGCCCTTGATCTGTCGGCGCAGCTCCTCGGCCTTCTCCGGGTGGCCGTGGAAGCGGCGGTAGCTGTAGACGATCAACGCGATCGCGATGAAGGCCGAGGCGACCTGGGTGATGCCCGTCCAGATCCCGCCCGGCAGCCACCACGTCTCCGACACGGGCCACCACCCAGGTGCCGGCGGCGTGATGATCCAGAGCACGCCGCACGCAGCCAGCACCACGGCGCCCAGGCACGAGGCAACGATGCGCGGCCACGTCTCCACGCCCTCCGCGGCACCTAGCAGCGCGCGGATGCGTACGGGCTCGACGCGACGCTCGGCCCAGTCGTACTGCTGGGAGAGCAGGGCGAGCCCGGCGAAGATGCCGAGCAGGCCGGGTCCGGGCAGGAAGATCGCGGCCACACCCAGGAGCAGGAGCACCCATCCCAGGATCTCGAGACCGATGCGCTTCGCTGCCCCTGTCATGGGAAAAACCTACCGGGCTGGCCCACACGCCCACGCAGGGCTCTAATCGCATGTAACGTCAAGTTCGTCATGAGTCCGGATCAAGATCCGGTCTAAACCAGTGTTGACCATCTTTTGCGGTTTCGCATCACGAGGGGGGTCGGATGCCGTCTCATGAGCAACTCAACCCGGCCTCACTCCCGGGCGCACCCCTAGGAGCCTCCATGAACATGTCCGGTAGCGGGCACACCCTGTCCGATGTCGCGTTGGACATCACGGTCGAGTGCATGGACGAGCGCGGCGTCCGCCACGAGATCGACACCGTCCTCGGCTACCGCAGCTCCGACCCCTTCGCCGTGGCGATGACGTTCATCACCTCCGACGGCAACCTGGTGTGGACCTTCGGCCGCGACCTGCTGATGCGGGGCACCGAGAGCCCCTCCGGCGACGGCGACGTGCACGTGTCGCCGACCATCGGGGTCAGCGGCCGCGCGATGGTCAGCATCGAGCTGAGCTCTCCCGACGGCCACCTCGTGCTGCAGGCGCGGGCCGGCGACATCCACGACTTCATCTCCCGCACCGCGGCCCTCGTCGCGCCCGGCACCGAGTCGGACTTCTTCGACGCCGACCTGCTCATCAGCCAGGTCCTCGCCTCCTGAGGCCCGACCCGGTCCCCGGCTCAGCCGTGGGAGTGCTGGGCGATCCAGCTGCGGTGGAGCCCTGAGTAGACGCTGCCGCCCTGACCGACCAGCTCGGCGTGCGGCCCGCGCTGCACGACGCGGCCCTTGTCCACCACGATGACCTCGTCCGCGCTCTCCGCCGTCGAGAGCCGGTGCGCGATCGTCACCGACGTCCGCGACTGCATGAGCCGCTCGAGCGCGCGGCCGATCTGCATCTCCAGCGACGGGTCCACCGCGCTGGTCGCCTCGTCCAGGACCAACAGGTCGGGGTCGGCGAGGTGGGCCCGCAGCAGCGCGACCAGCTGGCGCTCACCGGCCGAGAGCGACTCTCCGCGCTGACCGACCTGGGTGTGCAGACCGCGCGGGAGGCCGGCCAGCCAGTCGTCGATGCCGAGCTCGACGGCGGAGGCACGGATCTCGTCCTCGGTCGCGTCGAGCTTGCCGTAGCGCACGTTGGCGGCGATGGTGTCGTCGAAGAGGAAGCCCTCCTGCGGCACGAGGACGACGCTGCGGCGCAGCGACCCGGCGTCGATGCGGCGTACGTCGATGCCGTCGAGCAGCACCGAGCCCTCGGTGGGGTCCATCAGGCGGGTGAGCAGCTTGGCGAAGGTCGACTTGCCCGACCCGGTCTCCCCCACGATCGCCACGCGGGTGCCGGCGTCGATGGCGAGGTCGATGTCACGCAGCACCGGCGGTCCGGCGGGGTAGGCGAAAGCGACGTGGTCGAAGCGCACGTCGATGGGACCGCGCGGCAGCGCCTCACCCTCGGGACCCGGGTCGATGAGGTCGGCGGGCGTCTCCAGGATGCCGAGGACGCGACGCCAGCTGGCGATGGCGTTCTGCGCATCGGTGAGGATCTGCGTGCCCATCTGCACGGGCCCGACGAACAGGGTGACGAGGAAGGCGAAGGCGAGCACCCGGCCGGGGGTCATGTCGGAGGTGAAGCCGAGCAGGATCCCCACGATGATGACGCCGGCGTTGGCCAGACCGCCCGACAGGCCGCCCAGGGAGAACGACGTGACGGTGTAGGTCTGGGCGTGGGTGTAAGCGTTCTGCCAGTCCGAGATCGCGGTGTCGATGCGGCGCTGGGTGCGGTCCTCGACGCCGTAGGTGCGCACCACGGCGGCGCCGACGACCGGCTCGGAGATCGCGCCCAGCAGCACGCCCACCTGCTGGCGCACGACGGTGTAGGCCGCGGAGAGCTTCTTCTGGAACCAGCGGATCGAACCGAAGAGGGGTGCGAAGCACAGCCACACGACCGCGGCGAGCTCCCAGCTGTAGACCAGCATCAGGACGGTGGCGACCAGGATCTGCCCGATGCTCACCACGAAGATCAGCCCACCGAAGACCAGGAACTGGCTCACCTGGTCGACGTCGGAGGTGACGCGCGAGACCAGGGCGCCGCGGCGCTCGGTGTTCTGGGTCAGCAGGGGCAGGTCGTGGACGTGGCGGAAGGCCTTGGTGCGCAGGGTGGCCAGACCGTGCTCGGAGGTGGTGAAGAGCCGGTTGGTCATGGCGTAGGAGGCGACGCTGGTGACGATGATGGCGAGCGCGGCCAGCACACCCATCCAGGCGACGAAGTCGAAGCGTGGACCGCCGGGACCGTTCAGCCCCTTGTCGAGGGTCTGCTGGACCGCGATGGGCACCACGATCTGCCCGCAGGACGCGATGACGGCCAGGACGAGCGTCCAGCCGAGGCCCTCGCGGAGCTCCGGGGAGTACTTCATGCCGAGGCGGATCGTCGCCCAGGCGCCGATCTTCTCCCCGGAGTGCATCGTGGTGCCGGAGGTGGGTGCGGTCGCGCTCATCGCTGGGTCCCCTCTGCGCCGGCCCCGGCACCGGCGTCTGCGTCGGCGTCGATCTCGTAGGCGTTGACGAGCCGCGCGTAGGCCGGGCTGGTGGCCAGCAGCTCGGAGTGGGTGCCGCGACCCACGACGCGGCCGCCGTCGAGGTGGATGACCTCGTCGGCCAGGGAGATCGTGGCCTTGCGGTAGGCGACGACCACGAGCGATGCCGCGGACCCGCCGACGTCGTCGCGCAACGAGGCGAGGATGCGTGCCTCGACCTCGGGGTCCACCGCTGAGGTCGCGTCGTCGAGGATCAGCAGCCGGGGCTGCCGGACGAGCGCACGGGCCAGGGAGAGCCGCTGGCGCTGGCCGCCGGACAACGACGTGCCACGCTCGCCGAGCAACGAGTCGAGGCCGCCCGGCAGGGCCGCGACGAAGCCGTCTGCCTGCGCAGTGCGCAGGGCCGCCCACACGTCCTCGTCGGCGACGTCGGCACCCAGGGTGACGTTGTCGCGGACGGTGTCGTCGAACATGAAGGCGGTCTGCGGGACCAGCGAGACGCTGCCCGAGAGCTCGCCCTTGCGCAGCTGCGTGACGTCCTGCCCGTCGACGCGGACCGTGCCCGAGTCGGGATCGACGAGTCGCGTCATGAGGCTGGTCAGCGTGCTCTTGCCCGACGCGGTCGCGCCGACGAGCGCGACGGTGCGCCCGGGGCGTACGTCGAAGTCGACGCCGCGCAGCAGGGGCGTGTCGGCGTCGTAGGAGTAGTGGAGGTCCTCGACCTCGAGGAGGGCGCCCTTGTCCGTGCGGGGCAGCTCCGCCTCGCCCCACCTCATCGACCCCTGCGCGTCGAGCACGGCCTGGGCGCGGCGGTAGCCGACGACCGAGCGCGGGAACTCGCCCAGCAGCCAGCCGATGGCGCGGATCGGGAAGGAGACGATGGTGAGGAGGTAGGCGACCGTCACGACGTCGCCCGCGTCGGTGGCACCGCTGGTGACGCGCGCGACGCCGACGGCCAGCACGACGAGGACACCGAGTCCCGGGAGGCTGGCCAGGGCCGGGTCGAAGATCGCACGGATGCGGCCGGCGCGGATGTTGACGTCGCGCAGCTCGCGGGCCTTGGCGCCGAAGCGGTCGGTCTCCTCGGTCTCACGGCCGAGGGTCTTGACGACCATGGCGCCGTCGAAGGACTCGTGGGCGATCTCGCTGACCTCCGCGCGCAGGCCCTGCGCGCGGGTCATCAGGGGCGAGGAGTAGTGCTGGTAGAGCAGGTTGGCCCCCACGACGGCAGGGAAGACCAGCAGCCCGACCAGCGCCAGCACGACGTCCGCGACGAACATCTGGACCACGGCGATGCCCATCATCACCACGGTGCCGAGCGCCATCGGCAGCGGCATGATCGGCGACCAGGCGGCCTCGATGTCGGAGGAGGCGTTGGAGAGCAGCTGGCCGGTCGGGTGGCGCTGGTGCCACTCCATCGGGAGGGAGAGGTACTGCCTGGTCACCGCACGACGGGTGTGGGACTGCATCCGGTAGTACATGATGCCGCCGCCGAGGCGCCGCGCGACGATGCCGACAGCGCGCAGGACGGCCACGGACATGAAGAGCGCGAACACCCAGACCAGCATGTCGGTGCCGATCTCGCCGTTGTCGAAGGCCGGGATCAGGACGTTCTCCGTGGACCATCCGAGCACCCACGCGTCCGCGACGGTGAGCACGCCGAAGAGGACCGCACCCAGCGTGGCGACCGTGAAGACCTTGGGCTCGCGCTTGACGCCGACCCAGAGGACCCGGAAGCCGTCGCGCGTGGTGGTGCCCTTCAGCTCCGCGTCCTCGCCCACCGGTGTCGCCCGCCCCTTCGCCTGTCCGTCGTCCGCCGACCACGTCGGTTGCCGAGCGCAACCAACCAGCCGGGTCAGGCTATTCCTCGGGACCGACAGCGGACGAATCCGATCGACCGGACGGGTGGGCTCAGGCGCGGATGCGGGACAGGAAGCCGCGGGTGCGCTCCTGCTGGGGGTCGCCGAGCACCTGCTCGGGGGTTCCCTGCTCGTGGATGCGCCCGGCGTGCAGGAAGCACACCTGGTCGGCGACGTCGCGCGCGAACCCCATCTCGTGGGTGTTGAGCAGCATCGTGACGCCCTCGCCCTTGAGCTCGCCGAGCAGGTCGAGGACCTCCCCCACTAGCTCGGGGTCGAGCGCGCTGGTCACCTCGTCGAGGAGCATCAGGCGCGGGTTGGCCACCAGCGCACGGGCGATGGCCACCCGCTGCTGCTGGCCGCCGGAGAGGTCGTCGGGGCGGGCGGTGGCCTTCTCGGCGAGGCCGACGCGCTCCAGCATGGCCAGGCCGCGGGTGCGCGCCTCCCCCGGATCGACCCCGTGGACCAGCCTGAGGGCGAGGGTGACGTTGCCGATGACGTCGAGGTGCGGGAAGAGGTTGTAGGACTGGAAGACCAGGCCCATCCGCGAGCGCACCTCGTCACCGTCCACCCGCGGGTCGGTGATGTCGCGGCCCTCGAAGGTGATGACGCCGTCGTCGACGACCTCGAGGAGGTTGACGCAGCGCAGCAGCGTCGACTTCCCCGAGCCCGAAGCGCCGATGAGCACCACGCACTGGCCCGGCTCGACGGAGAGGTCGACGTCGCTGAGCACGACGTGGTCGCCGAAGGACTTGCGCACGCCTTCGAGGCGCAGCAGCTCGGTGTTCACAGGTGGCCTCCTGCTCCGTGGTAGCCCTTCTTGCGGGCGTAGCGGTCGGTCAGCCTGGCCATCGGGATCGTGAGGCAGCAGAACAGCGCGCCCGCGACGACGTACGGCGTGTAGTTGAAGTCGAGCGACGTCTCGATCTGTGCCCTGCGGATGGCGTCGTAGACACCGAGGACCGCGATCAGTCCGGAGTCCTTCTGGAGCGAGACCAGGTCGTTCATCAGCGCCGGGATCACCCGCCGCCACGCCTGCGGCAGCACGACGTGGCGCAGCGTCTGGCCGTAGGAGAGGCCGAGCGAGCGACCGGCGAGCCGCTGGCTGGGGTGCACCGACTCGATACCGGACCGGAAGACCTCGGCGACGTAGGCCGAGTACGACAGCACCAGCGCGGTGCCACCCCAGAACAGGGGCGACGTGGGCAGGCCCTGCAGACGCAGGGCGGGGCCGCCGAAGCCGAGCAGGAAGATCACGAGCAGCAGCGGCAGGCCGCGGAAGATGTCGACGTACGCCGTCCCGAGCAGGCGCAGCGGGAACGCGACGGGGCCGCGCAGCGTCCGCACCACGGCGATCGTGAGGCTGAGCACGAGGATCAGGACCCAGCAGATCGCCATGACGCGGATGTTGAGCCAGAGCCCGTCGAGCACCGCCGGGAACGACGAGACCGCCTTGTCCCAGCTGAAGTAGGTCTCGCGGACCCGGTCCCAGCCCGGTGAGCTGACCACGGCGGCAGCGATCACGCCGAGCAGGACCAGGGTGCTGCCCGCCGCGATCGCCGCGCTGCGGAGCGTACGACGCCTCCGCCACTCGTCGCGGTCGCGCTGGACCGCGGACGGCGCCCAGTCCCCAGTGGCCCCGGAGGCCACCCGTCCCGGCATCAGGACAGCTCGGGAGCGCCCTGCTGGGCCAGCCACTCCTGGCCGATCTGGTCGAGGATGCCGTCCTCGCGCAGCGCGTCGACGGCGCCGGACACGCAGTCGGTCAGCGGGCTGTCCTTGTCGAGCACGGCGCCGAACTGCTCGGGCTCACCGTCGGGCAGCGGCAGCTGGCCGACGATGGTGCCGTCGTCGAGCTGGACGGCCGTCATGAAGTAGGCCGTGGGCAGGTCGACCACGATGCCGTCGATCTGGCCGTTGTTGAGCGCCTGCACCGCCTGGTCGTTGGTGTCGAAGACGGCCGGCTCCTCCGAGGGCTGGACCTGGTCGATGATCGCGGTGTAGCTCGTCGTGCCCACCTGGGCGCCGAGCTTGGCGTCGGCGAGGTCGGCGATGCTGGTGACGCCGTCCAGCGAGCTGCCCTTGTTGGTGATCACCGTCTGCACGACGTCGTAGTAGCCGGAGGAGAAGTCGACAGCCTCGCGCCGCGCCTCGGTGATGGAGACCTGGTTGACGTCGAAGTCGAAGTCCTTCGGCCCCGGCTGGACGACCTTGTTGAACGGCACCGTCACCCAGGTGACCTGCTCGGCGGTGTAGCCGAGCTGCTCGGCGATGGCGTACGCCACCGCGGACTCGTAGCCCTGGCCGTTGGTCGGGTCGTTGTCGACGAACCACGGCTCGTAGGCCGGGTCGTCGGTCGCGATCGTCAGGGTGCCGTCGGCGACGGTCTCCATCGAGTCGGGCGTGCACTCGTCGGCCGCGGGCGACTCCGACGAGTCGTCGGCGGCGCTGTCCGAGCCGGAGTCGGCCTCGTCGGTCGGGGCGCACGCCGTCAGGGCGAGGGTCGCGGTCGCGGTCACCGCGAGGACGATGTGCCGCATCGAGCGCGGCCGGGCGGTCTTCAGCATGGGCTGATCCTACGGCGCGTGCGCGCCCCAGCGGACCGGGTGGCCGGCCGTGGACAGACCGGCCTTGACGTCGCCGACACGCAGCGTGCCGAAGTGGAAGACCGTCGCGGCCAGGACCGCGTCGGCGCCCGCGTCGACCGCCGGCGCGAAGTGCTCGACCGCGCCCGCTCCCCCGCTGGCGATGACCGGGATGCTCACCTCGCGGCGTACGGCCCGGATCAGCTCGAGGTCGAAGCCGTCGGTCGTGCCGTCGGCGTCCATGGCGTTGAGGAGGATCTCCCCCGCGCCCAGCTCGGCGGCGCGCACGGCCCACTCGATCGCGTCGAGGCCGGCGCTCCTGCGCCCACCGTGGGTGGTCACCTCGAAGCCGCTGGCGGTGCCCTCGTGGTCGGGACCCACGCGACGGGCGTCGACGCTCAGCACGAGCACCTGGTTGCCGAAGCGGTCGGCGATCTCGGCGACCAGCTCGGGGCGGTGGATGGCGGCGGTGTTGACCGCGACCTTGTCGGCGCCGGCGCGCAGCAGGCGGTCGACGTCGTCGACGCTGCTGACCCCGCCACCGACGGTGAGCGGGATGAAGACCTCCTCGGCGCAGCGGCTGACGACCTCCATCGTCGTCGCGCGGCCCTCATGGGAGGCAGAGATGTCGAGGAAGGTCAGCTCGTCGGCGCCCTCGGCGTCGTAGAGCCGGGCGAGCTCGACCGGGTCGCCGGCATCACGGAGCTCGGTGAAGTTGACGCCCTTGACGACGCGGCCGCCGTCGACGTCGAGGCACGGGATGACGCGGATCGCGAGGCTCACAGCTGGGGACTCCCGGCCGGCCTCGTCAGCGCGAGCGCGTCCTCGAGCGTGAAGCGACCCTCGTAGAGCGCCGTACCGGCGATGGCGCCCTCGACGCCGTCGCCGACGAGCGTCATCAGCGCGCGGATGTCATCGAGGGTCGTCACCCCGCCGCTCGCGACGACGGGCTTGTCGGTGGCGGCGCAGACGTCGCGGAGCAGCTGGAGGTTGGGCCCCTGGAGCATTCCGTCCTTGTTGACGTCGGTGACGACGTAGCGCGCGCACCCCTCGGAGTCGAGGCGGGCGAGCGTCTCGTAGAGGTCGCCGCCCTCGCGGGTCCAGCCGCGCGCGGCCAGCGTGGTGCCTCGCACGTCGAGGCCCACGGCCACGCGGTCTCCGTACGTCGCGATCGCCTTCGCGCACCACTCGGGCTGCTCGAGCGCGGCGGTGCCGATGTTGACGCGACGGCAGCCGGTGGCCATCGCGGCCTCCAGCGACTCGTCGTCACGGATGCCGCCGCTCATCTCGACCTGGATGTCGAGGGTGCCGACGATCTTCGCCTGGAGGTCGCGGTTGTGCCCGTGCCCGAACGCCGCGTCGAGGTCCACGAGGTGGATCCACTCGGCGCCGGCCTCCTGCCAGCGCAGGGCCGCCTCGACCGGGTCGCCGAAGCGCTTCTCCGACCCGTCCACGCCCTGCACCAGCTGGACGGCCTGGCCGCCCTTGATGTCGACGGCGGGCAGGAGCTCGAGGTAGGGCTGCTCGGGGGTGCTGGGCATGGGTGAATCCTAGGAGCCGCTCCATGGCGGGCCGGGAGGGCCCTCGCTGGGGCGAGACGGGGCGCTCGTCACCACTGCGGGTCGTTGATCCACTCGGCGAGGTCGGACAGTGCACCGGTGCCCAGCGCCGGAGCCATCAGGAACGGCAGCACGACGACGAGGACCGCGAACGCCACCAGGCCGAGCCACGGACGAGCCCTCACACCGTGGAGGAGCACTCCGGCCGCCGCCGCCGGAACGACGAAGGGCAAGGTGGTCGGCAGCTGCCACGCGCACCACGCCACCACCGCGCCGTAGAGCGCGAGCCCGACCACGCGTACGCCGATCGCGCGAGCCCAAGCCCTGGACCGAGAAGCGGGCCGGGCGGCCGGTTGCTCACGGCGCACGTCGGCGATCGGCAGGTGGCACCCGCGGCAGGCTGGTGCGGCGACAGGTACGTCGGCCCCGCACAGCGGGCACATCAGTCCTGGGGAGGGCCTGGATCGCGTCTTCGGCACGGAGGAACGGTAGGCACGCTCACGGCCCGACGTGGCCGGAACGGCGAAACCGCATCCCCGGGCATGCCTGTGGCCCCGCCAACGCGTGGGTGGCGGGGTGCGGGGCGGGGTCATCTTCGCGGTGACGGGATCCGGGGCGGTCCCTGGCCTGGTCCGGGTGGGTCGAGTGCGGTGGTGCCGGTGCGGTCGTGTCGGTAGCGGTGGTCGTGCGGGCTGGTCCACTCGAAGACCCCGGGCGCGACCATGTCGTAGTGCCAGGTGGTGTGGGTCTTCAAGCGGTGGTGGAACCGGCACAGGGCCGCGAGGTTGTCGGTGTGCGTGGGGCCGGGTTGGGGTCGGGCTTCTGCGTCGGCGTGATGGTCGTGCTCGGTGACGTGGTCGACGTCGCACCCACGCGCCGGGCGACCGCACCACGGGAACACACACACGCGATCGCGGAGGACCACGTGCTCGCGGATCCGGTCCGGGATCGCGTAGCTCGGCCCGGCCTTCGGCTGGTTGAGGTCGATGACCGGCTTGACGGTGATCTTGGTGCGGGAGTCGCCGCACCAGGACCTGAGCTGGTCGAGCAGGAGGAGGCGTTGGCCCTCCTCGAGCCGTCCGGTCGGTCCGAAGATCGTGGTGTCGCCGGACAGGGTGGCGTCGAAGTGAGCGTGGAGCACGACTTCCCGGGCGGTGGGCAAGTCCGACCCGTCTTCGGTGGTTGAGGTGCGAGCGGAACGAGCCTCGAGACCACTGCCATGCAGGTCGAGCGCGGTCTGCGTCCGGGCGAGGTCGCCCAGCGCCTTGGCCCTGCGGGCGTCCAGCGACTCGTGCGAGCCGAGGGCCTTCTGGGTCGCGGCACCGTGGGCGAGCGCCCGCTGGAGGTCGAGTCCGTCGGCGAGGTCGACCTCCGCCTCGAGCCGCACGGTGCCGGCGAAGTGGACGTCCTGGTCGTGGATGGTCACGTGGCGCGGGTCGACATGGAGATACCCGTCCTCCGGATCAGCTGCCGGATCCTGACCGGCGAGGTCGAACCTCTTGATGGTCTCGGCGACCAGCCGGTCGAGCTGCGCGGGACCGATCTTCCCCGCGACTGCGGCGACCTGGGTGTCGACGAACCGCGCTGCCTCGACCGTCAACGCGGGAGTGGAGTGGATGGTCGCCTCCGCGACCGCCCGGGCGCGCCAGGCCGGGACGCGTCCGGCGTGGACCTGTGCCCAGAGTCGTGGAAGGCGGTGGCGGAGCTCGAGGGCGTGGCCGATGAGCTTCTTCGCCGACACGCTGGTGATGCCGAGGACGGTGCCGAGCTCGGCGACGCAGAACTCCGCGACCAGCGGGGTGCCCGGTCCGGCGATGGGCTCCTCGTGCTCACACCCCGGCACGGTGAACGAGGCGGCGGCGTGGATGGACTCGGGTGGGTGGAGGTCGGCCCAGCGGGCGGCGAGGTCGAGCTGCCGTGCGGCTTCGGTGTTCTCGATGGAGCGGGAGGCCTTGATCGAGGCGAGCAGGGCTGCGGGGCCGAGGGCGTCTGCCCCGGCCTCTGCACCCGCTTCCAGTTCCTCGATCATGCGTTCGAGTCTAGAGAAGGGGTCCGACAGCGGGGCGTCTAAAACTGACGGACGTCATTGACAGCGGGGCGGGGTCGCGGTACGCCTCGCTCGGCCACTCGACCACCGATGGAGCACGACGGTCTCGAATCTCGGTGGGGCGTCCCGACTAGCGTGGCAGCGTGATCGGCGATCGATGGGGAGTGACGCAGGCCGAGGTCGAGCGGCGCTACGGATGCGACGCGCTCGTCACCGATCCCACGCTCCAGGCATGGCGGGGCGTCACCGTGCACGCCGAGCCGGACAAGGTGTGGGCGCGGCTGCGGCAGGTGCGGATCGCGCCGTACTCCTACGACCTCGTCGACAACCTCGGGCGCCGCTCGCCGCGCGAGCTGCGCGACGTGCCGGAGCCCTCCCCCGGCGCCCCGTTCACCCGCGCCTTCGGGATCGACCAGGGTCAGGTGCTGGCTGTCGACCCCGGACGCGAGATGACGGCGCGGATCATGTCGGCGTACATGTCGTACGCAGTCGTGCCGGGGGCCGCTGGCACCCGGCTGCTGCTGAAGGTGGCCGCGCGCACCCACCGCGTGCTCGCGCCAGTGCTGTCGGTCGGCGACCTGGTGATGGCCCGCAAACAGCTGCTCACGCTGAAGGCGCTCGCCGAGTCGGACCGGAGCGCGTCGGGCCAGAGCGCGTCGGACTAGAGGCCCAGGCTTCGCGCCACGGCCGTGACCGCAGCGGCCGACGAGGTGAGCGCCTCGAGCTCGTCGTCGCTCAACGGGGTGGCGAGCACGCTCTCGATGCCGTTGCGCCCGACCACCGACGGCATCGACAGGCAGACGTCGGCGAGCCCGTGCACGTCGTCGAGGCGTGAGGTCACCGGCAGCACCCGGTGCTCGTCGTCGAGCACCGCCTCGAGGACGCGGGAGACGGCCAGGCCGATCGCCAGGCTGGTGGCGCCCTTGCCGGCGATGATCTCGTAGGCCGAGGAGACCACCTGGTGGTGGATGCGGGTGCGCACCTCCTCGTCGAGGGTGCGTACGCCGTTGCCCTCCCAGTCCGTCACGGGCACGCCCCCGATGGTGGCGGTGGACCACAGCGGGACCTCGGAGTCGCCGTGCTCGCCGGCGATGTAGGCGTGCACGTTCTGCACGGCCACGCGGGTGTGCTCGGCGATGAGGAAACGCAACCGGGAGGAGTCGAGCACCGTGCCGGAGCCGAAGACCCGGTGCGGCGGCAGGCCGCTGAACTCCAGCGCCGCGTAGGTCACCACGTCGACCGGGTTGGTCACCACCAGCAGCAGCGCGCCGGGCGCGAGGCGCACGAGCTCGGGCACGAGCTCGCGGCACATCGCCACGTTGGCCGCGGCGAGGTCGAGGCGGGTCTGGCCGGGGTCCTGCTTGGCGCCGGCCGTGATGACGACGACGTCCGCCCCGGCGCAGACCTCGAGGTCGTCGCTGCCGGTGATGCGGGCCATCGGGGTGAACTGGAGGCCGTGGTTGAGGTCGAGCACCTCGGCGCGCACCTTGGCGGCGTTGAGGTCGAACAGTGCGAGCTCACGGCAGGTGCCACGGATCTGTGCCGCATAGGCGATGGCGGTCCCGACCGCTCCGGCTCCGACCACTGCGACCTTGGACACGCACGACACTGTGGCACGCCACGGCGCGCCGCGACCACTGGTGCAGACCGGAGGACGGCACCAGATCTCAGGCGCGCAGCGACGCGACCCAGTTCTTGAGAAGCTCCGCGCCCGCGTCGCCGGACTTCTCGGGGTGGAACTGCGTCGCCGCGAGCGGCCCGTTCTCCACCGCCGCCACGAACCGGTCCCCCCCGTGCTCGGCCCACGTCACCAGCGGCGCGCGGGTCCGGTCGTTGGTGACCAGGTCCCACGACCGCGCGGCGTAGGAGTGCACGAAGTAGAACCGCTCGTCCTCGATGCCGCTGAAGAGCCGCGACCCGGACGGCACCTCGACGGTGTTCCAACCCATGTGCGGCACCACGTCGGCCTCGAGGCGGGTGACCAGGCCGGGCCACTCGTCGCATCCGTCGGTCTCGACGCCGTGCTCCACCCCACCGGCGAAGAGCACCTGCATGCCGACGCAGATGCCGAGCACCGGCCGGCCACCGGCGAGCCGGCGCCCGATGATGCGGTCGCCCTTGATGGCACGCAGGCCCTCCATGCAGGCGGCGTACGCCCCCACGCCGGGGACCACGAGGCCGTCGGCCGCGAGTGCGGTCTCGAAGTCACCGGTGAGAGTCACCTCGGCACCGGCGCGCTCGACGGCCCGCACGACCGAGCGGAGGTTGCCCGAGCCGTAGTCGAGGACGACGACGTCAGGGGTCACAGGCTGCCCTTGGTCGACGGCACGCCCGTCTCCCGCGGGTCGATCGCGACCGCGTCGCGGAACGCCCGGGCGAACGCCTTGAACTGCGCCTCCACGAGGTGGTGGGGGTCGCGGCCGGCGAGCACACGCACGTGCAGCGCGAGGTGGGCGTGGAAGGAGATGGTCTCGAAGACGTGGCGGGTCAGGGAGCCCTGGTACGCCGCACCGGTGCCGCCGATCGCGACGTAGACCTGGCCCTCGGGCTCGCCGGTGTGCACGCAGTAGGGGCGCCCGGAGACGTCGACGACGGCCTGGACGAGCGCCTCGTCGAGCGGCACGGTCGCGTCGCCGAAGCGGCGGATGCCGGACTTGTCGCCCAGCGCCTCGCGCAGCGCCTGGCCGAGCACGATCGCGGTGTCCTCGACGGTGTGGTGGGCGTCGATGTGGGTGTCGCCCTCGGTGCGCACGACGAGGTCGGTCAGCGAGTGGCGCGAGAAGGCGTCGAGCATGTGGTCGTAGAACCCGACGCCGGTGGACACCTCGGAGCGGCCGGTGCCGTCGAGGTCGACCTCGACGAGCACCTTCGACTCCTTGGTGGTGCGCTCGATCCTGGCGGTGCGGCTCATGCTTGCTCCTCGTTCGCGTCGATGGTCACGTCCATCAGTGCCTTCCTGAATGCTGCCATCTCGTCGGGCGTGCCGACCGAGACGCGCAGCCAGCCCTCGGGACCGGTCTCGCGGATCAGCACCCCGCGGTCGACCAGCCCCTGCCAGACCGCGTGCCGGTCGCCGAAGCGGCCGAACAGCACGAAGTTGGCGTCGGAGTCGGCGACCTCGAAGCCCTGCTCGCGCAACCAGGTCACCGTCGCGTCGCGCTCGGCGCGCAGGTCGTCGACCCGGCCGAGCAGCTCCGGGGCGTGGCGCAGCGCGGCGAGCGCGGTCGCCTGGGTGACGGCCGAGAGGTGGTAGGGCAGCCGCACCACCCGGATCGCGTCACCGATGGCGGGGTCCGCCGCGAGGTAGCCCAGCCGGGCGCCCGCCAGCGCGAATGCCTTGCTCATCGTGCGCGTCACCACGAGGTTGCGGTGCTCGGGCAGCAGCTCCAGCGCGCTCGGCGTACCGGCGCGGCGGAACTCGCCGTAGGCCTCGTCGACGACCACCAGTCCTCCGGGCTCGTAGGTCGCAGCGGCCTCGCAGAGCATGGACACCGCCTCGGGCGGGAGGGCCGTGCCGGTGGGGTTGTTCGGGCTCGGCAGCAGCACCACCGACGGCTTGCGTTCGAGGACCAGCTCCCGCGCGACGTCGAGGTGGAGGGAGAAGTCCTCGGCGCGGTGGCCGGCCACCCACTCGGTCATGGTGTCGCGGGCGTACTCGGGATACATCGAGTACGTCGGCGCGAAGGACAGCGCGACGCGTCCCGGACCGCCGAAGGCCTGCAACAGCTGCAGCATCACCTCGTTGGACCCGTTGGCCGCCCACACCATGCCGGGCGTGATGCCCGAGCCGCCCGACGTGTTGAGGTACGCCGCCAGCGCCTCGCGGAGCTCGACGAACTCACGGTCGGGGTAGCGGTTCAGCGTCACCGCCGCCTCACCGACCGCACGTGCGATGTCGGCCGCGGCCTCCGGCGAGGGCCCGTAGGGGTTCTCGTTGACGTTGAGCTGCACCGGCGCCTGCTCCAGCGTGAGCTGGGGCGCGCCGTAGGGCTCGATCCCCTGCAGCTCCTCGCGCAGGGGTGGGAACCGGCCGGTCACGGCTGCGTGGGCTCGGCGTCGAACCGGACGCTGACCGCCTGGCCGTGGCCGGGCAGGTCCTCGGCCCCCGACAGCGCCACCACGTGGTCGGCGACCTCGGCGAGCGCCTCACGCGAGTAGTCGATGACGTGGACCGACTTGGTGAAGGCGCGCACCGACAGCCCGCTGGAGTGGCAGGCGCAGCCGGCGGTGGGCAGCACGTGGTTGGAGCCGGCGCAGTAGTCGCCCAGGGACACCGGGGACCACGGGCCGACGAAGATCGCGCCCGCGTTGCGCACGCGCGCGGCGTGCCGGGCGGAGTCGCGGGTCTGGATCTCGAGGTGCTCGGCGGCGTAGGCGTCGACGACGGCGACGCCCTGGTCCATGTCACCGACCAGCACGATGGCGGACTGGCGACCGCTGAGCGCAGTGAGGATCCGCTCGGTGTGACGGGTCGCGTGGACCTGCTTGTCGAGCTCGGCCTCGACCGCGTCCGCGAGGGCGAGCGAGTCGGTGACCAGCACGGAGGCGGCCATCGGGTCGTGCTCTGCCTGGCTGACCATGTCGGCCGCGACGTACGCCGGGTCGGCGCTGTCGTCGGCCAGGATCGCGATCTCGGTGGGCCCTGCCTCGGAGTCGATACCCACCACGCCGCGCAGCAGCCGCTTGGCCGCCGCGACGTAGATGTTGCCGGGACCCGTCACCAGGTTGACCGGCTCACAGGGACCGGCACCGTAGGCGAACATCGCGATCGCCTGCGCGCCCCCGACGGCGTACACCTCGTCGATCCCGAGCAGCGCGCACGCGGCCAGGATCGCGGGCTCCGGCAGACCGCCGTTGGACTCCTGCGGCGGGCTGGCAAGGGCGATCGAGCGCACCCCGGCGACCTGGGCGGGCACGACGTTCATCACGACGCTGCTCACCAGCGGTGCGAGCCCGCCGGGGACGTAGAGGCCGACGCGGTCGATGGCCACCTTGCGGTGGGTCACGGTCGCGCCGGGCGCGACCTCGCTGGTCACGTCGTGCTCGAGCTCGGCCTCCGACGTCATCCGCAGCCGTCGGATCGACTCCTCCAGCGCGGCGCGGACGCCCGGGTCGAGCTCGTCGAGCGCGGCCCTGACGGCCTCGCGCGGCACGGTGATGTCCTTGGTCTCGACGCCGTCGAACCGGGCGGAGAACTCGGTGATCGCCTCGACACCCCGGGCCCGGACGGCGTCGATGATCGGCTGCACCTGATGCGTCGCGGCCTCGACGTCGAACTCGGCGCGAGGCACGCTCGCGCGATAGTCGACGGACGCCCGGTCGGCGTCCCGCAGGTCGATGCGGCGGATGAGGGACATGGCCCTGAGTCTAGGTTCCCCGGCGGGTCGGACCGAAGTCGCGGGTGCCGGGTGGACACGCCCGGCTAGTCTCGCAACGTGAGCGACCCGCTGCCGATGTTCCCGCTGAACACCGTGGTGTTCCCGGGGATGAGCCTGCCGCTCCACGTCTTCGAGGACCGCTACCGGATGCTCGTGCGGCACCTGCTCACGGTGGACGACCCTGCAGCGCGGGTCTTCGGCACCGTGGCGATCCGTGAGGGCTACGAGGTCGGCGACCACGGTGCCCAGTCGGTCTACCGGGTCGGGTGCGTGCTGCAGCTCACCGAGGTCGACAGCCGGGAGGACGGCACCTTCGACATCGTCGCGGTCGCGCGCGAACGGCTGAAGCTGGAGGAGATGTCGCGCGGCGACGAGTTCCCCCAGGGCATGGTCGCGGTGATGCCGGAGCCCGAGGTCGAGGTGCCCATCGACGTGCTCGACCGCGCGCGCTCGACCTTCACGGCGTTCCGGGCGGCGATGACCGAGCTCCAGGGCGACCCGTTCAGCGGCACGCTGCCGCGCGACCCCGACTACCTCGCCTGGACGCTGTCGGCCCTCACCCCGCTGCCGATGGCCGAGCGCCAGTCGCTGCTCGAGGCGCCCGACGCCACCGAGCGGCTCCAGCTGGTGACGCGCCTGCTCACCGAGGAGCTCCGCGCGATCAACGTCATCCCGTCGTTGCCCGCGACCCAGGTCGCGCGCACCGCGTGGTCGCCGAACTGAGACGCGCAGTGGCGCGTGAGGCACGAGCGCGGCGCGTGGGCGCGGCCAGATCGAGCAAGCGACGCGGCTGAGGAACGAAGCCGGCCGAGCGCTTCGAAATCCACCATCACGAACGCGAGGAGTGAGCAGCCGTGGCGAAACGCAAGACTCCCGGCGGCACCCCGGCCACGGTGGCGCTGGGCGCCGCGGGCATCGCCTTCGAGGTGCGCGCCTACGAGCACGACCCCCGCGCAGCGTCGTACGGGCTCGAGGCGGCCGAGGCGCTGGGCGTCGATCCGGCGCGGGTCTTCAAGACGCTGCTCGCCACGCTCGACGGCCGGCTGGTCG
The DNA here is from genome assembly GCF_021083185.1 of Nocardioides furvisabuli. Taxonomy (GTDB): domain Bacteria; phylum Actinomycetota; class Actinomycetes; order Propionibacteriales; family Nocardioidaceae; genus Nocardioides; species Nocardioides furvisabuli. Next base: position 65,157 of record NZ_JAIGQB010000002.1, read on the forward strand.
TCGGCATCGTCCCGGTCTCCGGGCAGCTGGACCTGAAGGCGCTGGCGCGCGCCCTCGGCGGGAGCAAGGCGGCGATGGCCGAGGTCGCGGCCGCCGAGCGGGCCACCGGCTACGTCGCGGGAGGGATCTCCCCCATCGGCCAGAAGCGCCCCCACCCGACCGTGCTGGACGCCTCCGCGCTCGAGCACGGCACGATCCTGGTCTCGGGTGGGCGCCGCGGTCTCGACCTCGAGCTCGCCCCGTGCGACCTGGTGGCGGTCACCGGTGCGGTGACCGCCACCATCGGTCGCTGAGGAAGGACGCGGCGACTCAGTCGGTCGTCAGCTCCAGCTGGCCGTGCAGCACGTCGCCGTCGACCCAGCTGCTGATCCCGAAGGCCGAGAGCGGCTCGAGGTTCTCGCTGACCTCGGGCATGTCGTCGGTGACCCGGACCAGCCAGTTCTCGTCGGCGTCGAAGTTGACGTAGAACACCGACTGGGCGTCGCCGTCCTCCACGACCCTGCCGTAGTCGTCGGTGCCCCCGAGGTCTCCGCCCGACTCCAGCTGGGCCCGGTAGTCGTCCTGGAACGCGAGGACGGCGTAGCCGTCGCCCTCGGTCACCCTCATCAGGTCGGCCATCTCGGACGGCACCTGGTCGCTGATCTTGTCGAGCACGGCCTGGATCTCCTCGGCGTCACCCTTGACGGTGATGCCGGCAGGAACTTCTCCGGGACCGCCGTTGGCGATCGCGTCCGGGTCGATGCCCTCGCCGAGGGAGATCGTCACGCCCTCGCCCATCAGCGTCTCGAGGTCCTCCGGGAACTCGAGCCCGGTCTCGCTCTCCAGCTCGGCGATCCCGTCGTCGATCGACGAGTCGCCGTCGGGCAGCGTGGTCTCGATGTAGTCGACGAACGCCTCCGCCCACCCCTCCTCGAGGGAGAAGCCCAGCGCGGCCACGGTGCCGTCGGGCAGGTCGGCGACCATCGAGGCGCCCACGTCGGAGTCGATGAACTGCGTCATGTCGGGCTGGTAGTTGGACACGGCGTACTCGACCTCGACCGACCCGTCGTCGAAACGGACGGTGGCGGCCATGCCGTCGAAGTCGTCGATCATCTGCTGGACCTCCGGCGGCACCTCGCCCGAGGCGGACCCGGCGTCGGAGGACGGGTCGCTCATCTCCGCCAAGCAGGCCTCGAACTCCTCGGACGTGGTGGCCGCGTCGAGGCAGTCCTGGTCGAACGCGTCGTCCGACCCGCCCGTGAAGCCTGGCGACATCCCGGTCAGCGGTGCGCCCAGCCCGGCGATGTCGCCGAGGTACTGCGCAGCACTCTTGGCTACGTAGAAGGTCATGAAGCCGTCGTCCCCGGCCTCGCCGGTCCACTTCCCGTACGCCGCGTCGTCGGCGAGGGTGCCGGAGCCACCGGCCTCGACCACCTGGTCGGCGATCTCGTCCGTCTCGGCCAGCACCAGCCAGTCGCCCTCGACGGCCCAGCCGCCCACGTCGCCGCTCTCGCTGCCCTCGTCGCTGCCCTCGGCCCCGCTGCCGCAGGTGTCGACCAGGGTCTGGACCCCTTGCTCGGCCGCGCCCGAGTCGGTCACCTGGACCACTGCGACCGGCGCGGGCTGGTCCTCACCGAGGTCGACGGCTGCCACCGCCGCCCGCGAACCCAGCCACGGCGCGACGTCCGCGGCGTAGTCGAGGCCCTCGCACTCGCCGGAGGAGGTGATCTCCTCGAACAGGCGCTCGCGGAGGTCGTCGTCGGTCTCGAGGTCGATCTCGTCGGTGAAGGCCGGGAACTTGCGCAGCGTCCGGATCGCCTCGATCTTCTGCCCGCCGCTCGGGTCGAGGTCGACGCTCATGTAGGCGACGGTCGAGGCGGGCAGTGCCTCGGCGGGCTGCTCGCCGGTGGCGAAGAAGCTGGTGGCCGCCCAGGCGCCGCCGGCGACGACCGCGCCGCCGGCGACGATGGCGCCGAGCGCGATCAGCCGCTTGCGGTTGTCGCTGTCGTTGTCGTTGTCGGGGGCGGTCGTGGCCGGCCCCGATCCCTCGAGGTACTCCGGTCCACCCGGTGACGTGCTCATCTTGCTCCCGCTCCCCCGTCGCAGCGTCCCGAGGTGCTCGGGACTACCAGTGTGGTCGCGGATCAGCCTACCCGCGCGAGGGCCGTCACAGGCCCCGACTTCCCAAGAGGTAGGTGCCGACCAGACCAGCCATCGCGCCCGCCGGGAAGGCGACCAGCGCGGTCGAGAGCCACGGCTCCCGATCGAGGTCCGGAGCAGTGAGTGCGAGGCTGCCCGAGAGCGGGGTGTAGTCCGGTGCGGCCGCCGCCAGTGCCTGCGGATCGGCCGGTCCCAGGGCGCTGCCGACGGCGTACATCACGACGGAGGCGAGCGACGCACCGGCGAGCACGCCGACGAGGGTCACGACCTCGTGGCCGCGCCGCAGCCCGGCCAGGGCGGCCAGCACGAGTCCCAGCGGGAAGGCGATGAGGACGAAGAGCGCGACGCCCTCGAAGGACACGTCGGGGCCGGCGGGCTCGAGGTACCACTGGCCCTGGTAGGTCAGGCCTCCGGGCGCGTCCCAGAGCCGTTCCCAGACCACGCCCGCGCCCGCGCCCGCGGCGACGAACACCGCGACGAGGACGCCCAGACGACCGAGCGCTCCTGCCGCTCCGCGTCTCTCCTGCTCGACGACCACCTGGTCGCTCATCCGGTCAGGCACCCCGGTCCGAGCAGCTGCTTGAGGTCGGCGAAGAGCGCGGGGCTGGGGCTGACGCGGAGGTTGTCGTCGAGGCGCAGCACCTTGGTGGAGCTGCGGGTCAGCAGGCGCAGCTGGACCTCGGTCATCCCGGGGTGCGTGCCGAGGACGTCGCGGAGCTGGGCGACGACCGGCGGGGTGCAGCGGGTCGACGGGAGGCTGATCACGACCGGACCGGCGGGGCCCTGCGTGAGGTCGGGGGCGCTGACCTCCTGGGCGCGCAGCTCGGGCTGGTCCTTGTCGCGCGAGAGCTGGCCCTTGATCCGCACGATCTGGTCCTCGACCAGCAGCGTGGACGCGAGGGTGTAGGCGCTCGGGAACAGGAGCACGTCGATCGCGCCGTCGAGGTCCTCGAGCGTGATGGTGGCCCACGGGTCACCGCGCTTGGTGATCTTGCGCGCGACCGAGGTGATGAGCCCGCTGACCGTGAGGGTGGCGCCGTGGGGGCGGTCCTCGTCGAGCATCAGCTGGCCGATGGTGCAGTCGGTCCCCTGGGACAGGACGTGCTCGAGGCCGAGGAGCGGGTGGTCGGAGACGTAGAGCCCGAGCATCTCGCGCTCGTGGCCGAGCAGGGTCATCTTGTCCCAGTCGTCGATGTCGGGGATGGTCACGCTCACCCCGAAGCCGGCGTCGTCCTCGCTCAGGCCGCCGAAGAGGGAGTCCTGGCCGATGGCCTCGTTCTTCTTGAGGTCGACGAACTGGTCGACCGCGGTCTCGTGCACCGCCACCAGCGCGCGCCGCTTGTGCGACATGTCGTCGAAGGCCCCGGACTTGATCAGCGACTCGACCACGCGCTTGTTGCACACCAGCGCGGGGACCTTCTCCATGAAGTCGTTGAAGTCGGCGTAGCGGCCCTTCTCCTCGCGGGCGGCGGCGATGCCGTCGACGACGTTGCTGCCGACGTTGCGCACCGCGGTGAGGCCGAAGCGGATGTCGGTGCCGACCGGGGTGAAGTTGGCGTGGGACTCGTTGACGTCGGGCGGCAGCACCTGGATCTTCATCCGGCGACACTCGTTGAGGTAGATCGCCATCTTGTCCTTGTCGTCCTTCACCGAGGTGAGGAGCGCGGCCATGTACTCCGTGGGGTAGTTGGCCTTGAGGTAGGCGGTCCAGTAGGTGATGACGCCGTAGGCGGCGGAGTGCGACTTGTTGAAGGCGTAGTCGGAGAAGGGGAGCAGGATCTCCCACAGCTTGTCGATCGCGACCTGCGGGAAGCCGCGCTCGAGCATGCCGGCCTGGAACCCGGCGTACTGCTTGTCGAGCTCCTCCTTCTTCTTCTTGCCCATCGCGCGGCGCAGGTTGTCGGCGGCCCCCAGGGTGAAGCCGGCGAGCACCTGCGCGATCGCCATCACCTGCTCCTGGTAGACGATGAGGCCGTAGGTCTCCCCCAGCACCGGCTCGAGCGCCTCGGCGAGCGCCGGGTGGATCGGCTCGATCGCCTCGCGACCGTTCTTGCGGCGGGCGTACTTGTTGTGGGAGTCGGCGCCCATCGGGCCGGGGCGGTAGAGGGCGCTGACGGCCGTGATGTCGGCGAAGGCGTCGGGCTGCAGCGAGCGGAGCAGCGAGCGCATGCCCGAGCCGTCGAGCTGGAAGACGCCGAGGGTGTCACCGCGGCCCATCAGCTCGTAGGTCGCCCGGTCCTCGAAGCCGAGCTCCTCCAGGACGACCGTCTCGCCCCGGTTGACCTCGATGTTGCTGATCGCGTCGTCGAGGATGCGGAGGTTGGACAGGCCGAGGAAGTCCATCTTGACCAGGCCGAGCGACTCGCACATCGGGTAGTCGAACTGGGTGATGACCGCACCGTCCTGCGGCCTGGCCATGATCGGCACGATGTCGATGAGCGGCTCGCTCGACATGATCACGCCGGCGGCGTGCACACCCCAGTTGCGGATCTGGCCCTCGAGACCGACGGCGGTCTCGTAGATGGTGCGGACGTCGGGGTCCTGGCCGTGCAGCGCGCGGAACTCGCCGCCGTCGTTGTAGCGCTTGTGGTCGGCGTTGAAGATGTCCTTGAGCGCGACTCCCTTGCCCATCACGTCGGCCGGGTAGGCCTTGGTGATGCGGTCGCCGATCGCGAAGCCGTGGTCGAGGACGCGGGCGGCGTCCTTGATGGCGGCCTTGGCCTTGAGCCGCCCGAACGTCGCGATCTGGGCGACCCGGTCGGCGCCGTACTTCTCGCTGACGTAGTGGATGACCTCGCCGCGACGGGCGTCGTCGAAGTCGATGTCGAAGTCGGGCATCGAGGGGCGCTCGGGGTTGAGGAACCGCTCGAAGAACAGTCCGTGCTCGAGCGGGCACAGGTCGGTGATCCGCAGTGCATAGGCCGCGATCGACCCCGCGCCCGAGCCACGCCCGGGTCCGACGCGGATGCCGTTGTCCTTGGCCCAGTTGATGAAGTCGGCGACCACGAGGTAGTAGCCGCAGTAACCCTTCTGGGAGATGATCGCGAGCTCCATCTCGACCCGCTCGCGGACCTCCTGGGTCGTCAGCTCACCGGGGTAGCGGGCCTCGATGCCGCGCCACACCTCCTTGCGGAACCACGACTCCTCGCTCTCGCCGGCCGGCACGTCGGCGCGCGCCATGTAGCCGCCGGTGGACTCGGTGAACTCCACCTCGCAGCGCTCGGCGATCGCTAGGGTGTTGTCGCACGCCTCGGGCATCCCGAAGCGGTCGCCCCACAGCTCGCGCATCTCGGCGGCCGACTTGATGTAGTAGCCGCCGCCGTCGAACTTGAGCCGGTTGGTGTCGGAGAGCCGCTTGCCGGACGCGACGCAGATGAGGGCGTCGTGGGCGGCGGCGTCCTCGGGGTTGTTGTAGTGGGAGTCGTTGGTGGCGATGGGCGGCAGGCCCATCTGCTTGCCGAGCCGCAGCAGGTCGTCGCGCACGCGCTTCTCGATGTCGATGCCGTGGTCCATCAGCTCGAGGAACACGTTGTCGCGGCCGAAGATGTCCTGGAGCTCGGCGGCCTCGCGGACTGCCTCGTCGTACTGGCCCAGGCGCAGCCGCGTCTGGATCGCGCCGCTGGGGCAGCCGGTGCTGACGATGAGGCCCTTGCTGTGCTCGGCGAGGATCTCCTTGTCCATCCGGGGCTTGAAGTAGTAGCCCTCGAGGCTGGAGCGCGACGAGAGCCGGAACAGGTTGTGCATGCCCTCGGTGCTCTCGGCCCACATCGTCATGTGGGTGTAGGCCCCGCCGCCGGCGACGTCGTTGCCGCCCTCCTCGGCCAGGTCCCCCTGGCCCCACCGCACCCGGCGACGCTCACCGCGCTGGGTGCCCGGGGTGAGGTAGGCCTCGATGCCGATGATCGGCTTCACGCCGTGCTTGCGGGCCTTGGAGTAGAAGTCGTAGGCACCGTGGAGGTTGCCGTGGTCGGTCATCGCGATCGCCGGCATGCCGAGCTCGCTGGTGCGGCTGAAGAGGCCGTCGAGCAGCGACGCCCCGTCGAGCATGGAGTACTCGGTGTGGACGTGCAGGTGCACGAAGCTGTCCGAGGAGCGTGAGGATGAGCCGGCCGACATGGAGGAGACTTCCGCACCTTTCGAGGAGTCGCTGACGGTGTCGTTTCTGGGGGGTCGCGCTGACTGCTCAGCCCTCGTGTCCAGATGGGGGAAGGCCGTCAGCCTACGTCAGTGTGCACGGCCCCACCGACAGGACACCCGGCCCTGCGACGGGTCGACTCAGAGCCAGTCGAGGGCGTGGCCGTGGCCGTGGCTGAGGGCTACCGGCACGCCGTCGAGCGCGGTCACGAAGCGTCCGGGCGGGACCGCGAGGCCACCGGTCACGTCCGGCAGCACGCGTGGTCCCTCGTTGCTGATCCAGCGGCACCGTCCGGCCGCGACGAGGTCCGCCATCAGCACGTGGAAGCGGCGTCGTCCGGGCTCGTCGAGGTACGCGATGACGGCGGAGTGGAGGACGACCGGGGTGCCGTGGGGAGCCGCCTGCTCCAGCAGGTCCGGCAGCCGGTCGAGGAGATCGCCGCGCACCAGCAGGGGTGGGTCGGCTCGGGCCACGTCGATCGCTGCCCGCAGGCGCCGGCGCCGCTCGTCCTGCTCGGGCCAGACCAGGTTCTCCAGCCACGCCGTCGCGTCGGGGTCGGCCACGTCGAGGGGGTTGAGGTCGATCCCGGCGCGCCAGGTCACCGCCGGGTGCCGGACGGGCACCGGCAGCGCTCCGCCGGCCCGCGCGGTGAGCACCGGCCCGCCGCTCCCCCGCAGCCCGCCCAGCGGCGGCCACTCGTAGTCGTAGCGCTCGGGGAACAGGCACAGGCCGGCGCTCGCACCGACCTCGACGAGCGCGAGGGGGCCCTCCACGAGCGTCAGCACGGGCACGAGCGTGGCGAGCCGGCCCACCTCGTTGGTCTGGGTGGCGCGGGCCATGACGGTGGCACGCACGTCCGGCTCCTGCTCGAGCAGCACCCGGCGCAGGCCGGCGTACGGCCCGGGCGCGGGAGCACCGTGCCAGCGGGCGGCCGCGAAGACGAGGTTGGGCTGGCGCTTGATCGTCGGGAGCGTGCCCAGCCAGGCCAGCACCTCGGGGTCGTCCGCGACGCCGCGCGCCCACTCCTCGAAGCAGGGCGAGTCGCCGGCCGCGTAGTCGGCGAAGTCGAGGTACTCGGCGATCACGTCGTCGTGGAGCAGCACGGCACCATCATGCTCCTGCCTCCGGCTGCTGCGCCGTCGCTGCGACGTGGGGCACGAACCGCTCGATCGCGGGGTCCTCGCTGAAGTGCAGGACCTCCCCGGGACGCGGCAGCACGTCAGCGGGCGGCGTCGAGGGACTCGGTGATGATGACGTCGACGATGCGCGCCACGCGTTCCTGGCCGAGCTCGGGGACGACCTCGGCGACCCGCCGGGCGATCTCGGCCTCGCGGCGGGGGTCGCGGGCGCCGGTGGGCTTGACGGCCTGCACGGCCCGCGTGAGCGCCGTACGCCGGGCGAGCACGTCGCCGAGCAACAGGTCGACCTCGTCGATCATCGTGCGGAGGCAGGCCACCGGGTCGCTGCCGGGCCACACGAGCCGGATGTCGGGCGCACGCTCCTCGTTGGCCGACCCGTCGGTGCGCTCGAGGGCGACGAAGCCGTGGCGGGCGTAGAAGTCACGGGCGGGATGGTTGGACTCGAAGACCCACAGGCCGACGCCGTCGGGATGCCCCGCCAGCACGTCGCGCAGCAGCGCGGTGCCCACTCCCCGGCCCTGCACGCCGGGGGCGACGTAGAGGTCGTCGAGCCAGGTGGGTGTGGCCCGGGAGTAGCCGGCGACGCGGCCGTCGAGCTCGGCCACGCGGACGTCGTACGCCGTCAGGTCCCAACCGGCGACCCAGGCGCGCACCTCGTCGTCGGGGTGCACCGCAGGCGGGAACGCCGGACCCGCGGCCGCACGGGCGGCGAGGTGGACCTCGGCGAGTGCCGGCAGGTCAGCGGCCGTGGCCGGACGCAGGACCGGCTCAGTGCTCATCACGGATGACCTCGAGCGCGTGCGCGAGGTCGTCGGGATAGGTGGACTCGTAGGTGACGTGGTCCCCGGTCTCGGGGTGCTCGAAGCCGAGGCGCATGGCGTGCAGCCACTGGCGCTCGAGCCCCACGCGCTTGGCGAGGGTGGGGTCGGCGCCATAGGTCAGGTCGCCGACGCAGGGGTGCTTCAGCGCGCTCATGTGCACCCGGATCTGGTGCGTGCGCCCGGTCTCGAGGTGGACCTCCAGGAGGCTGGCGAACCGGTGGGCCTCGAGCGTCTCGTAGTGGGTGATGCTGTGGCGACCGTCGCCCATCACGGCGAACTTGTAGTCGTGCTGCGGGTGGCGACCGATCGGGGCGTCGACCGTGCCGGCCAGCGGGTCGGGGTGGCCCTGCACGAGCGCGTGGTAGGTCTTGTCGACCGTGCGGTGGCGGAAGGCGTTCTTGAGCACCGAGTAGGCGCGCTCGGACTTGGCGATGACCATGACGCCGGAGGTGCCGACGTCGAGCCGCTGGACGATGCCCTCGCGCTCCTTCGCCCCGGATGTGGAGATGCGGAAGCCGGCGCCGGCGAGGTGACCCACGACGGTCGGTCCGCGCCAGCCCGGGGACGGGTGCACGGCCACGCCGACCGGCTTGTCGATCACGACGATGGCGTCGTCGTCGTGGATGATCCGGATGCCCTCGACGATCTCCGCCTTCACCTCCAGCGGGTCGCGCTCGGCCGGGATGGTGACGTCGAGCATGGCGCCGGCATGGACCCGGTCGCTCTTGCCGACGTCCGAGCCGTCGACCAGCACGTGGCCCTGCGCGATGAGGTCGGCGGCCTTGGTGCGGGAGAACCCGAACATCCGCGCCATGGCGGCGTCGACGCGCTCCCCCGCGAGACCGTCGGGCACCAGCACCGTGCGCTGCTCGGTGTGGGTGCTCATGCGTCGGACTCCCGGGTGCCGTCGAGGGCGATCCCTCGGAAGGTCTGCAGGATGATCAGCCCGGCTGCGACGTTGATGCAGATGTCGGCGATGTTGAAGACCGGCCAGTTGGGCAGCATCAGGAAGTCGACGACGTGGCCGTGCAGCGGCTCGGGGTCGCGCACCAGACGGTCGGTGAGGTTGCCGGCGACGCCACCCAGCAGGAAGCCCAGGGCCAGCGCCCATCCAGTGCTGGCGATGCGCCGGCTCAGCCACAGGACGACCACGACCGCGACCACGGCGAGGCCGGTGAAGACGATCGTGAAGTCGGTGCCGGTGCTGAACGCCGCGCCGGGGTTGAACGTCAGGTGGAGGACGAACCAGTCGCCCAGCAGCGAGATGTCACCGTCGGCGAGCTCGGCGAGCGCCCACTGCTTGGACCCCAGGTCGAGGGCGTACGTCACCAGCGCGACGGAGGCGAACAGCAGGAGGGCGCGGGGACGTCGACGGGACGGGTCGTCCTGGACTGTGTCGCTGGAACTCAGCGACGCTCCTCGCGCTGCTTGCATGACAGGCACAGTGTGGCATGGGGCACCGCCATCAACCGATTCTTGCCGATGGGGTTGCCGCAGGAGTCACAGACGCCGTAGGTGCCGTCGTCGATGTGGGCCAGGGCCCGGTCGAGCTGCCCCAGGGTCTCGCGCTCCTTGGCCAGGACGGTGAGCTCGTGGTCACGCTCGAAGCTGGTGGCGCCGACGTCCGCCTGGTCGTGGCCCGCACCGTCGCCGGCGTCGCGCATGAGGCGCGCCAGCTCCTCCTCGGCGTGGTCCACCGAGGTCGCCAGGCGCTCGCGGTGCTCGCGCAGGTCCTTGACGACCTCGTTGAGCTCGGCACGGGTCCAGGCGTCCTCGCCCTCGAGCACGACAAGGGTCGAAGGGGTGGCCTTGCGGGCCTTCTTCACGGGCGCAGCCTTCTCGGCGGACGCGGGAACGGCCTTGGTCACAGGAGCAGCCTTCGGGGTCGGGGAGGAGGTGGAAGCGGACTTCGTGGCAGGAGCCTTCTTCGCGGGAGCCGCCTTCTTGGCCGGTGCCGCCTTCTTGGCCGGTGCCGCCTTCTTGGCCGGTGCCGCCTTCTTGGCCGGTGCCGCCTTCTTGGCCGGTGCCGCCTTCTTGGCCGGTGCCGCCTTCTTGGCCGGTGCCGCCTTCTTCGCGGCGGACTTCTTCGCCGGCGCGGCCTTCTCCTGCGTGGGGGCCTCGGGCGCGGCGCCGCGGCGACCGATCACCCGCTTGGCAGCGGCCGCGGCAGTGCCGGCCAGGGACTTGCGCGTGCCAGCCATCTCCGAGGGCCTCCAGCCATGCATCGGGTGTGGCGGGAGCCACACGTGGCAGGGAGGTTAGCCGCTGGGGACGGGGGTTCCAACACTGGCTCGCCGAAATGCGAGAACGGCCACCCTCTCGGGTGACCGTCCTCCTGTTCACAGGCGTGTGCGAGCCTGCGTGGCCTGCTCAGCTCTCGTCGTCGCCGAGCACCGAGCGCAGGCGCTTCGGCGCGCTCGAGCTGTCGACCGGAGCCTGGCTCTCGCTGCCGTTGGCCAGGGCCTCCAGCTGCTGCGTGAAGTAGGTCTTCAGGCGGGAGCGGTACTCGCGCTCGAACTGGCGGAGGGTCTCGACGTCGCTGTTGAGCTTGTCGCGCTCCTTCTCCAGGTCACCGAACATCTGCTGGCGACGCTCGGCCGTCTCGGAGTCGAGCATCTGCGAACGCTGGCGGGCGTCGGCCTCCATGCGGTCGGCCTTGGTCTTCGACTCGGCCTCGAGGCGCTCGGCCTTGGTGCGCGCGGCGCCGACGATGCGGTCGGCCTCGTTCTTCGCGTCCTCGACGAGCTCGTCGGCGTTGCGCGTGGCGATCTCGAGCAGGCGGGCTGCGGCGTTGGACGCGTCGGCGATGTTGCTGACGCGAGCCGTCTGGACCGGCGCGGCGGCAACGGCCGCCGGGGCGGCGCGCTCGGGCTCGGGCTCCGGCTCGGGCTCCGGCTCCGGCTCGGGTGCCGCCGGCGCGAACGACGTGGTCGCGGGTGCAGGAGCGGACGCACCGGACTGGGCGGCGGAGAGCTTCGACCGCAGGTCGTCGTTCTCCTTGGTGAGCCGCGCGAGCTCAGCCTCGACCTCGTCGAGGAACTGGTCGACCTCGCCCATGTCGTAGCCCTCACGGAGGCGTACGGGCGTAAAGCGCTTGTTGCTCACGTCCTCAGGCGTCAGCGGCATGACCTCACCCAAACTTTCACGATCGATATCACGGTGGCTCTGCTGTCAGGAGACAATAGCGCCCGGGGATCCACGGGGCACAGTGACCCGTGTGGCGGATGGTTCAGCCTAGGCCGACAGGAAGAGAGTGGCGACCACCCTCAGCAGCAGCCAGGCTGTGACGAGCACGAGGATGAAGCTCAGGTCGAGGGCGACCGAGCCGATCCGCAGCGGCGGCACCACGCGGCGCAACGCCATGATCGGCGGGTCCGTCGCGGAGTAGACACCTTCCAGCGCCACGAGCAGGGGACCACGGGGCTCCCACTGCCGCGCGAAGACCTGGACCCAGTCCACGATGAACCGGATCCAGAGCAGTGCGATGAACAGGTAGAGGGCGACGTAGAGGGTGAGGCCGAAGTAGTACACGGGTAGAGACTGCCTCAGCTCTGGTTGAAGAAGCCGTCCTCGGCGATCCGCTGCTTGTCCTCGGCCGAGACCGCGACATTGGGCGGCGAGAGCAGGAAGACCTTGTTGGTCACGCGCTCGATCGTGCCTCGGGTGGCGAAGATGAGGCCGGCGGCGAAGTCGACGAGGCGCTTGGCGTCGTTGTCGTCCATCTCGCTGAGGTTCATGATCACGGGTGTGCCGTCACGGTAGTTCTCACCGATGAGGCGGGCCTCGTTGTAGTTGCGGGGGTGCAGGGTGGTGATGCGGCTCAACTCAGCCACGACTCCTGTCTGGACCGGCGCCGGACGACGGCGCTCGGCGAGGTCGGACACGGGGGCAGGGCGACGCTCGCGCGTGACCGGACGCTGGTCGACAGCCTCCTGGGTCGTCGTCTCGGTGTCGCCGTCGTAGTCGTCGTAGTGGCCCGTGTCCTCGAGCAGGCCGAGGTACTCGCCGATCTTGCGCATCGCGCCGCTCATGAGACAGATCCTCCGGTAGACCGGGCGCCCGGGTCCGGGCGCCGCTTGACTGATGTGGACACTACTTGACCGCGGGCCTCTCACCGAGGACCGCGGACCCGACACGCACGTGTGTCGCGCCGTGGCGGATGGCTTGCTCGAGGTCGCCGCTCATCCCCGCGGACAGCACGGTGGCGTCGGGGTGGGCCTCGAGGAAGGTGGCGCGGATCCGCGCCAGGCGCGCAAAGGCCTCCGCGGGGTCCTCCCCGAGCGGCGCCACGGCCATCAGCCCGCGCAGCCGCAGGTCCGTCGACTCCCCCACCGCGTCGGCCAGCGCCGCCAGGTCGTCGGGGTCGACACCGGCACGGTGACCCGCCCCCGGCGGGTCGAGGCTGACCTGGAGGAGCACGTCGACCTGCTGCCCGCGCGCACCGGCGCCGCGCGAGAGCGGCGTGACGAGCTTGCGGCGGTCGAGCGACTCCACCACGTCGGCGTACGACGCCACGGCCGCGGCCTTGTTGGACTGGAGGCCTCCGATGAAGTGCCAGCGCAGGCCCAGGTCCGCGCACTCGCGCTCCTTGGCCTCGGCCTCCTGGTGGCGGTTCTCGCCGACGTCGGTGACGCCGAGGTCGGCCAGCAGCCGCACGTCGGAGGCGGGGAAGAACTTGGTGACCACGACGAGCGACACGTCGTCGTCCGGTCGCCCGGCCTCGGCGCAGGCATCACGGATGCGACGGCGTACGTCCTCGAGGCGGGCGGCGACCTCTTCCGCGCGGGCGCTCACGGGTGGCTCCAGATGACGCCGGCGAAGCGGGTGGAGGCAGCGCCGTCGCGCCGGTGGGACGGCCACGAGGTGTCCTCGCGGGTGCAGGCGTCGACGGAGCGGACGTCGGTGATGCCCGCGGAGGCGAGCTGCGCGCGGACACCGGCCCCGAGGTCGAGCGCCGCAGTGCCCCACGAGGTGGTGGAGCGGGACTCCGGCACGACGGCGGCCACCTCGTCCTGCAGGTCTGCCGGGACCTCGTAGCAGGCGCCGCACACGTGGGGTCCGATCCAGGCCACGCTCGGGTCCGCACCGTGCGCGCGCAGGCGGGCGATGGTGGTCGGGACGACGCCGGCAGCAAGGCCGGGGCGCCCGCTGTGCACCGCGGCGATCCAGCCGGAGGCCGGGTCGGCCAGCAGCACCGGGACGCAGTCGGCAGCCCGCGCGAGCAGGGCGACGCCCGGCTGCGAGGTGACCAGGGCGTCGCAGGTGGGCGCGACGCCCGGGGCCTCGACCAGCTCGACACCGGCACCGTGCACCTGGTGCATGAGCACCGGGATCGCGCCGGACTCCTCCGCGACCAGGCGCAGTGCCGTGCCACGGACGGCCGGCTCGGCTGCTTCGCCGAGGCTGAGGGAGACGTCGGTGAAGGCGACCTCGATCACGAGGTCGCCTTCGATCCGGTCGCGATGGCGCAGGTTCACGTGCTCACTTGAGGAAGTCGGGCACGTCGAGGTCGTCGTCGTCGAACTGCACCTGGCGCGGCTGGCGCGGCTGTGCGGGGGCAGCCGCCGAGGACGGGGTGGAGGACTGTGACGGTGCGGACTGCTGGGACGGGGCCGAGGGGGCGAACGTCGTCTGGGCGGGGGCCGCGGGCCGGCCCTGACCCTGCTGTCCAGCACCCTGGCCGGATGGCGTCGACGGACCTCCGGCCAGCTGCTGGGCGGCCGCGCGGGTCTGCTCCTGCGTCTGGGCGGGCTGACCCTGGCGCAGCACGTTGCCGTCGGAGCGTCGCTTCGGCATGCCGCCGTCGAAGCCGGCGGCGATCACGGTCACCCGCACCTCGTCACCGAGCGCGTCGTCGATGGTGGCACCGAAGATGATGTTGGCCTCGGCGTGCGCGGCCTGCGAGACCAGCGCCGCGGCCTCGTTGATCTCGAACAGGCCGAGGTCGGAGCCGCCGGCGATCGACAGGAGCACGCCGTGGGCGCCCTCGATGCTCGCCTCGAGCAGCGGGCTCGAGACGGCCATCTCGGCCGCGGCGACCGCACGGTCCTCGCCACGCGCCGAGCCGATGCCCATCAGGGCCGAGCCGGCGTTGGCCATGACGGACTTCACGTCGGCGAAGTCGAGGTTGATCAGGCCGGGCGTGGTGATCAGGTCGGTGATGCCCGAGACACCCTGCAGCAGCACCTGGTCGGCCTGCTTGAAGGCATCGAGGATCGACACGCTGCGGTCGGTGATCGAGAGCAGCCGGTCGTTGGGGATCACGATGAGGGTGTCGACCTCCTCGCGGAGCTGGCTGATGCCCTCCTCCGCGGAGTTGGCGCGACGACGGCCCTCGAAGGCGAACGGACGGGTCACGACGCCGATGGTCAGCGCGCCCAGCGAGCGCGCGATGCGCGCCACCACGGGAGCGCCGCCGGTGCCGGTGCCACCACCCTCGCCGGCCGTCACGAACACCATGTCGGCGCCCTTGATGACCTCCTCGATCTCGTCGGCGTGGTCCTCGGCCGCCTTGGCGCCCACGTCGGGGTTGGCGCCGGCACCGAGGCCGCGGGTAAGCTCGCGGCCGATGTCGAGCTTGACGTCGGCGTCGCTCATGAGGAGTGCCTGGGCGTCGGTGTTGATCGCGATGAACTCGACGCCCTTGAGGCCGACCTCGATCATCCGGTTGACGGCGTTGACGCCACCGCCACCGATGCCCACGACCTTGATGATCGCCAGGTAGTTCTGCGCTGCTGCCACGGCTCCGGGGCCTTCCTTGAGAGGTGTGCTGAGAAAGTTCTGGTGACGGGTTGCTCGACTGCTGCCCTCGGGATCCGCGGAACCCTAACCGTGAACCTGAGGGTTATAGTTATGTCAACCTCGCCTTTCGCTAGACCCTAGGCAGCGGGCACGCCGAAACACCGGTGGACACGCCCACCAATCTGGGTGATTCAGCGGGCGGCGGATGCTCAGCGGATCGTCGGGTTGCCGGGCACGCTGACGTCGTACACCGACGCCTCCTGCGCGGCCAGGAGCCGGTCGACCACCTGGGCCTTGAGCGCCGACTCCTCCGCGCTCCCCCACACCACCCGTCGCTGGTCGCGCATCACCAGGGTGATCTGGTCGACCGTGGCCACCTCGACGTGGTCGACGCGCGAGGCGAGGTCCTGCGGCAGGGCCGAGACGACGGTCGCGGCCTCCTTCAGCGCGTCGGCGCCGGCCGCGGCTCCGGGGCGGACGCGCGGCATGCCCTTCGGCGCGGTGCCGTACTCGCGGAACACCACGCCGTCGGCGTCGAGCCCGCGCAGGCGTCCGGAGACGTCGACGACGGCCACCGCCGTGCGCTCCACCACCTCGATGCGTACGCCGTCGGGCCAGGCGCGGGTGACGTCGACCGAGCGGACCTCGGCCAGCGACCCCACACGTGCGTCTGCGCGGTCGAGGTCGACGAGGGCGAGCTGCTCCCCCAGCGGCAGGTCCGCCATCTCACGGACCCGGGCGTCGCTGAGCAGGTCGTTGCCGACCACCTCGACCTTCTGCACCTGCAGGGTCGCGGAGAAGAAGACCAGCCAGACCGACGAGGCGAGCAGCGCCACGACGGCGACGGCTGCGAGGACGTAGCGCAGCGAGAGCCAGCGGCGGGCCCACTGACGGCGTGCGAAGCGGCGGCGGGTGCGCTGCGAGGTGCGCTCCTCGCGCTCCACTCACGCACCCCCGAGGAGGTCGAGGACCTGCGGCCCGACGCCGGTGATGTCGCCGGCGCCCAGCGTGATCACGAGGTCGCCGGGACGGGCCCGCTCGGCGAGGGCGCGGGCCGCGGACGTCAGCCCGTCGACGTAGGCGACCTGCTCGGCCGGGAGCGGGACGGCGTCGGCGACGAGTCGTCCGGTGACGGCCGCGTCGGGCTCCTCGCGGGCGACGTAGACGTCGAGCACCACGACCTCGTCGGCCGCCCCCAGCGCCACGCCCATCGCCTCGCCGAAGATCCGGGTGCGGGAGACCAGGTGCGGCTGGAAGGCCGCGACGACGCGTCCCTCCCCGGCCAGCGCGCGAGCCGCCTCGAGGTCACCGCTGATCTCGACGGGGTGGTGGGCGTAGGAGTCGTAGACCCGCACGCCCGCGGCCTCGCCCTTGAGCTCCATGCGGCGGCCGGTGCCGGTGAAGGCGCCGAGCCCGGCGACGAGGTCGTCGAAGGCGCAGCCGAGACGCAGGCCCATGGCCAGGGCCGCGACGGCGTCGAGGACGTAGTGGCGACCCGGGATGCGCAGGCGCAGCTCGCCGAGCTCCGCACCGTCGCGCAGGACGCGGCACACCGACGTCGACCCGTCGAGGGTGAGGCCCTCGATGCGGAGGTCCGCGTCGTCGGACTCCCCCACGGTGACGACCTCGAGACCCGCGTCCCGCGTCCGGCCGGCCAGCAGCGCGGCGCCCGGGTCGTCGACGACGCACACCAGGAAGCCGGCGCGGTCGATGGTGTCGGCGAAGTCGTCGAAGGCGCGGTGGTAGGCCTCCTCGGTGCCCCAGTTGTCGAGGTGGTCGGCCTCGACGTTGGTGACGATCGCGGCGTGGGGCCGGTAGACCAGGAAGGCGCCGTCGCTCTCGTCGGCCTCGGCCACGAAGAGGTCGTCGCTGCCCGCGTCGGCGTTGCGCCCCGTCGCGGTCAGCACCCCGCCCACGGCGTACGACGGGTCGACGCCGGCGGCGAGCAGGGCGGAGGTGAGCAGTCCGGTGGTCGTCGTCTTGCCGTGCGTGCCGGCGACCGCGAGCACCCGGGAGCCGGCCATCACGGCGGCGAGCCCGGCCGAGCGCGGCAGGATCCGCAGGCCGCGGCGCCGGGCCTCGAGGACCTCCGGGTTGTCCTCGCGGGCGGCCGTGGTCACCACGAGCGTGTCGGCGTCTCCGAGGTGGGCGGCGTCGTAGCCGCGGTGGCAGGTGACCCCGAGCTCGCGCAGCGCGGGCAGGAAGGGGGTGTCGTGGTCGTCGCTGCCCGTCACCGGCACGCCCTGGGCGGCCATGATGCGGGCGATCGCGGAGATGCCCGCCCCACCGATGCCGACGCAGTGGACGCGTCCGAGCTCGGCGGCGGGGAGGATCTCGTCGGGGACCGGGATCCTCACGAGTGCGCTCCCGATCCAGCGGCGTCGAGGATCATCCGCGCGAGCAGCTCGTCGGCGTCCAGGGGGATCACCCCCCGGGCCGCAGTCCCCATCGCCTCCAGTCGGGCGGTGTCGGTCATCAACCCCGGCACGCTCGCCGCGACCCACTCCGGCGTCAGGGCGGCGTCGGCGACCATCAGGCCGCCGCCGGCGTCGACGACGGGACGGGCGTTGAGCGCCTGCTCGCCGTTGCCGATCGGGAGCGGGACGTAGATCGCGGGCAGGCCGACACCGGAGACCTCGGTGACGGTGTTGCTGCCGGAGCGGCACAGCACCGCGTCCGCGGCGGCGTAGGCCAGGTCCATCCGGTCGACGTAGCCGACCACGACGTAGGGGACCTCCCCCGAGGCGACCTCGAGCTCGTTCTTCGGCCCGACGATGTGGAGCACCTGGACGCCGGCCGCGGCGAGCGCGGGCGCGGCGCCGGAGACCGCGGCGTTGATCCGGGCGGCACCCTGCGAGCCGCCGGTCACCACGAGGGTGGGCAGGTCGTCACGGAGTCCGAACGACGCGAGCGCCTCGCCGCGCAGGGCGCCGCGGTCCAGCGTCGAGACGAGCCGTCGGACGGGCAGGCCGGTGCAGACCGCGTGCGGCAGGTCGGTTCCGGGGAAGCTGGTCGCGATGTGCTGGGTCATGCGCGCGCCCAGCCTGTTGGCGATGCCGGGGATCGCGTTGCCCTCGTGGACCACGATGGGCAGCCCGCGCTTGCGCGCGGCGAGGTAGGCGGGGACCGAGACGTAGCCGCCGAAGCCGACGACGACGTCGGGACGCACCCGGTCGACCACCTCGAGGGCGGCAGCGCGCGCGGCGCGGAGGCGGGTCGGCGTACGGAGCAGGTCGGCGCTCGGGCGGCGCGGCAGCGGGACTCGGGGCACGAACTCGAGCGGCAGGCCGGCCTCCGGCACCAGTCGGGCCTCCAGGCCCTCTCGGGTGCCGAGGCAGGTCACCTCCGTCGCCGGGTCCAGGCGACGCAGGGCGTCGGCGGTGGCGAGCAGGGGCGAGGTGTGACCGGCGGAGCCGCCGCCGGCGAGGAGTACGCGCATCAGGGCAAATCTAGCGATGCGGGTCGGAGTGGGTCGCAGCGGACAGTCCCGCGGAGCGGTTGCGCCGGCGCGCCGCCAGCGCGGCCGCCGCCTCGGGCTCGCGGCGGGCGAAGCCGATCACCAGTCCGAGCGCGACCAGCGACGGCAGCAGGGCCGAGCCGCCGTAGGAGACGATCGGCAGCGGGATGCCGATGACGGGCAGGACGGCCAGCACCATGCCGACGTTGATGATCATCTGACCGAGCAGCCAGACCACGATGCCGAAGGTCGCGTAGCGCACGAACGGGTCCTGCGTGGTGAGCGCGACGCGGATCGCGGCATAGGCGATGGTGAAGAACAGCGCGATGACCAGCAGCGTGCCGACCAGGCCGAGCTCCTCGCCCAGCACCGCGAAGATGAAGTCGGTGTGGGCCTCGGGCAGGTCGCCCCACTTCTGCGTCGAGGCGCCGATCCCCTGTCCCAGCCAGCCGCCGCTGGAGAGGGCGTAGAGGCCGTGCGCGGGCTGCCAGCCGGCGTCGGTGTAGTCCTTGAACGGATCGGTGAAGTGCGTGATGCGCTGGAGTCGCTCACCGTCGGTCGCAGCGAGCGCGACCCCGGCGACGCCGAGCACCGACAGGCTCAGTCCGAAGAGCCGCATCGGGGCGCCCACCACCCAGAGCATGCCGAGCAGGATCGCCGCGAGGACCATCGCGGTGCCGAGGTCACGACCGACGAGCACGAGACCGATGACGGCGAAGAGCCCGGGCACCACCGGCACGAGGAGGTGGTGGAGCTCGCGCAGGCGGCGCTCCTTGTGGGCGTAGATGTTGGCGGCCCACAGCACGATGGCGAGCTTGGCGACCTCGGCGGGCTGCATGGTGAAGGGCCCGATCGCCAGCCAGTTCTTGTTGCCGTTGATCAGCACGCCGAAGCGGGCCACGAGAGCGAGCAGCACCAGGGTCAGCAGGAAGCCGGGATAGGCCAGCCGACGCACGTGCTTGATCGGCAGGCGAGAGGCGACCCACGCACACGGGAGACCGATGGCCACCCACAGCAGCTGGCGCTTCACCACGGCGTAGGAGTCGTCGTAGAGGAGGAACGACCGCACGCTGGACGCGCTCAGCACCATGATGAGCCCGATGGTGAGCAGCAGTGCCGACGAGCCCAGCAGCAGGTAGTAGGAGGCGAGCGGCTTCTCCAGCGCGTCACGCACCGCACCCGTCGTCGAGGCGACCGCGTCGCGGCTCCACCGCCACGCGGCGGCGATCCCGGAGCCCAGCGGCGCCCGCACCCCGGCGGCGGAGGCGTCGGGGCCGACGGCGACGTCCTCGGGGTTCGCGGTGGTCATCGTCGCGGCTCCCCTCCGGATGGCGTCAGGTCTGGTCGTGGCGGGCGATGTGGGAGTGCACGGCGTCTGCGAACGCGTCGCCGCGCGCGCCGTAGTTGAGGAACATGTCCATGGATGCGCATCCCGGCGCCAGCAGCACCGTGTCACCGGACCTGGCGAGCCCGGCTGCCGCGTCGACCACGCGCTCCATCGGAGCACCAGTCTCGTCCGCGCCCACGTCGATGACGGGCACATCGGGCGCGTGTCGCGAAAGAGCGTCGGCGATGACCGCACGGTCGCGACCGAGCAACACCACTCCCCGCAGCCGGTCGCGGGCGGCGAGCACCAGGTCGTCGAAGCGGGCACCCTTCGCCAGTCCGCCGGCGACCCAGACGACGTGCTCGAAGGCCCCGAGCGAGGACTGCGCTGCGTGCGGGTTGGTGGCCTTGGAGTCGTCGATCCAGGTCACCCCCTGCGACTCGGCGACGTGGGCGATGCGGTGCCCGTCGGGGCGGAAGGCGCGCAGCCCGTCGCGCACCGCCTGCTGGCTCACGCCGTGGGCCCGCGCGAGCGCCGCCGCGGCCAGCGCGTTGGCGACGAAGTGGGGCGCGGGCGAGGCCAGGTCGGCCAGGGTGCAGAGCTCGGCGGCGCTGGAGCCGCGGTCCTCGATGAACGCGCGGTCGACCAGGAGGTCGTCGACGATCCCGACGTCGCCCGACGAGGGGGTGCCCAGGGTGAAGCCGACGGCCCGTGCGCCCTCGACCACGTCGGCCTCGCGCACCATCGCCTCGGTGGCGGGGTCGGCGAGGTTGTAGACGCAGGCGCGCTGCACGCGCTCGTAGATGCGCGCCTTGTCGGCGGCGTAGCGCTCCATGCCGGTCGGGACGCCCGACGGCGCGCCCGGCTCGTCGGCGTACCAGTCGAGGTGGTCCTCGGCGAGGTTGAGCACGACGGCCGACTCCGCGGACATCGAGTGGGTGTAGTGGAGCTGGAAGCTGGAGAGCTCCACGGCGAGCACGTCGTAGGGCTCTGGGTCCATCACGGCCTCGACGATCGGCAGTCCGACGTTGCCGACCGCTGCGGCGCGCAAGCCGGCAGCGGTGAGGATCGACTGCAGCATCTGCACGGTCGTGGTCTTGCCGTTGGTGCCGGTGACCGCGAGCCACGGCGCCGGGTGCGCAAGATCGCGCAGGCGCCACGCGAGCTCCACCTCGCCCCAGACCGGGACGCCGCGCTCGGCCGCCCGCGCGAGGAGCGGCGCGGTCGGGCTCCAGCCGGGCGACGTCACGACGAGGTCGACGTCCTCGGGCAGCACGTCGGTGGCCCCGGGCGCGAGACGGACGGTGGCCCCGAGCGTCTCGAGGAGCTGGGCCTTCTCGGCCTTCTCCTCGCTCGTGGTCTCGTCGAGCGCGGTGACCTGGGCCCCGAGGAAGAGCAGGTTGTCGGCGGCGGCGTAGCCGGAGACGCCGAAGCCCGCGACCACGACGCGTACGCCGGACCAGTCGCTGGTCCTGCCGAGCCGGTCGACCCCCGTCACGTCGTCAGCCAACGCCTGCGACCCACTCGGCGTAGAAGATGCCGAGGCCGGTGGCGACCGCGAGGCCGGTGACGATCCAGAAGCGGATCACGATGGTGACCTGTTCCCAGCCGAGCATCTCGAAGTGGTGGTGCAGCGGCGTCATCCGGAAGACGCGGTGGCCGGCCTGGATCTTGAAGACCGACCGGACCAGCCCGCTGGCGCGGCTGAGCTTGAAGACCGAGACCTGGATCATCACCGACAGGGTGATGGCCACGAAGAGCCCGCCGATGACGACGAGCAGGAGCTCGGTGCGGGTCATGATCGCGAAGCCGGCCATCGCGCCGCCGAGGGCGAGGGAGCCGGTGTCACCCATCATGATCTGGGCGGGGGAGGCGTTCCACCACAGGAAGCCGAAGCAGGCTCCGGTGATCGCCGCGGCCACGACCGCGAGGTCCAGCGGGTCGCGCACCTCGTAGCACTTCGGGCCGGCCTCGAGCGCGCACGACTGGCTGTTCTGCCAGATGTTGACCAGCGTGTAGGCGGCGAAGACCAGGATCGAGGCACCGGCGGCGAGCCCGTCGAGGCCGTCGGCGAGGTTCACCGCGTTGCTCGCGCCGGTGACGATGAGCCAGATCAGCAGGATCGCCGCGACCGTGGGGAGGGCGAAGCCCTCGTAGTCGCGGATGAACGACAGGTGGTCCGACGCCGGTCGCCAGCCGCGCTCGTCCTCGAGCACCGGCGACAGCGCGAGGTAGGCGAAGACCAGCCCGACCACGGTCTGGCCGATCATCTTGGCGCGGCTGCGCAGGCCGAGGTTGTGCTGGCGGCTGACCTTGAGGAAGTCGTCGAGGAAGCCGACCGCACCGATCCCGACGAGCAGGAAGAGCAGCAGGAGGGCCGAGGCCGTGGGCGCCTGACCGGTGATGAGCTTGGCGGCGAAGTAGCCGACGACGGTGGCCAGGATGATCACCGCGCCGCCCATGGTCGGGGTGCCGCGCTTGACGTGGTGGGTGGTGGGGCCGTCGTCACGGATCGGCTGGCCGAAACCCTGGCGCGTGAAGAACCGGATGGCGTAGCGCGTGCCGAGGAGGGAGATCAGCAGGGAGAGTCCTCCTCCGAACAGGATGGCTCTCATCTGGTGCGACTCCCTTCGTCCTCCGGCGGGAGGAGCTCCTCGGCGATCAGTTCCAGCGCCGCCCCCCGTGATGCCTTCACCAGGACGACATCAGCAGCCGAGACATTGTGCCGCAGCCAGTCGACGGCCGCGTCACGCCCCGCCGTGGGGATGCTCACTCCCCCGCTCCGGGCGGCGTCGTGACCCTCGCGGATGGGGTCCGCGGCCGGGCCGACCGTGACCAGCACGTCGACGCCGACCTCGGCGGCGTACGCCCCGACGTCGTGGTGGGCCGCTCGGGCACCGTCGCCGAGCTCGAGCATCTCCCCCAGCACCGCGACCGTACGCCGGCCGGTGCGCGCGCCGATGCCGGCGAGCGTGTCGAGCGCGGCGCGGACCGACTCGGGGTTGGCGTTGTAGGAGTCGTTGAGCACGACCAGGCCGTCGGCACGCTCACCGACCTCCATGCGCCACCGGCTCGCGGGCTCGGCGTCGCCGAGCGCGTCGGCCACGGTGTCGAGGTCGAGCCCGACCGCGAGCGCCATGGCCGCGGCGGCCGCGGCGTTGCGCCACTGGAAGGCGCCGACCTGGGCGAGGTGGACGGTGGCGCCCGACCCGCGGTGGACGAGCTCGAAGGACTGGCGGCCGATCTCGTCGGTGGTGACCTCGCTGACGGCGACGTCCGCCCCGTCGAGGCCGAACGTCGTCACGCCTGCGGAGGTGCGGGCGGCCATCGCGCGCACGAGGTCGTCGTCCGCGTTGAGCACCGCGGTGCCGTCGCCCGCGAGGGCCTCGACGATCTCGCCCTTGGCCTCGGCGATCGCCTCACGGCTGCCGAACTCGCCGATGTGGGCGGTGCCGACGTTGAGCACCGCAGCCACGTGCGGCGGCGCGATCTCGCACAGCCGGGCGATGTGGCCGACGCCGCGCGCGCCCATCTCCACCACGAGGAAGCGGGTCTCGGAGGTGGCGCGCAGCACCGTCAGCGGCACCCCGAGCTCGTTGTTGAAGTTGCCGCGGGTGGCGACCGTCGGGCCGGACTCGGCGAGGAGGTGGGCGAGGTAGTCCTTCGTGCCGGTCTTGCCCTGGGAGCCGGTCATCGCCAGCACGACCACGTCCGGCAGGCGATCCACGACGTGGCGCGCCAGCAGTCCCAGCGCGAGGGTCACGTCGCCGACCACGACGGTGGGCAGGTCGGTGGGGCGGCTGCCGAGGACGGCCACGGCACCGGCCTCCCCCGCCGCCGCGGCGAAGTCGTGCCCGTCGACGCGGTCGCCGGCAAGGGCGACGAACAGGCCGCCGGGCTCCGGGGTGCGGGTGTCGAGGAAGGCGCCGCCGGTGACGACGGCGTCACCGTGCGCGGTGCCCCCGACGACATCGGCGACCTCGGCCAGGGTCATCTCGATCATCGGAGGTCCTCCCGGGACACCATCTCCTCGCGGGCCACCACGCGGTCGTCGAAGGGGTGCACCACCCCGTGGACCTCCTGGCCGCTCTCGTGGCCCTTGCCGGCGACCAGCACGACGTCTCCGGGGGCGGCACGGCGTACGGCCTCGCGGATCGCCTCGCGGCGGTCACCGATCTCGAGCACCTCGGCCGCACCGGCGCGGGTGCCCTCGAGCACGGCAGAGCGGATGGCGGCGGGGTCCTCGGTGCGCGGGTTGTCGTCGGTCACGACCAGCACGTCGGCCAGGCGTGAGGCGATCTCGCCCATCAGCGGCCGCTTGAGGGTGTCGCGGTCGCCACCGGCGCCGACGACAGCGATCACCTGTCCCTCGGTCAGCGGACGCAGCGTGGTCAGCACGGCCTCGAGCGCGTCGGGCTTGTGGGCGTAGTCGACGACCAGGGTGAAGTCCTGGCCGGCCGCCACCGGCTCGAGCCGACCGGGCACCCCGCTGACGCCGGCGATGCCGTCGGCCACCGCACGCGCGTCGAGACCGGCGAGGGCGGCGGACGCGATGGCGGCGAGGGCGTTGGAGACGTTGAACTCCCCCGGGATGCCGATCGCGGCCGGCACCTCGACGCCCGGCCCGACGACCGTGAAGGTGGCACCCGCAGGCGTCAGCGCGACGTCGACCGCACGCCAGTCCGCGTCGGCGCCGCGGGAGGAGTAGGTCGACATGGGGATCGTCGCCACCTCGAGCAACCGGCGGCCGAACTCGTCGTCGACGTTGGTGAGGCCCACCGTCGCCCGCTCGGGGGTGAAGAGGCCGGCCTTGGCGGCGAAGTAGTCGTCGAGGTCGCTGTGGAAGTCGAGGTGGTCGCGCCCGAGGTTGAGGAAGGTCGCGACGTCGAAGACCACGCCGTCGACCCGGCCGAGGACGAGCGCGTGGCTGGACACCTCCATCGCGCAGGCGTCCACCCCGTGCTCGCGCATCACCCCGAAGAGCCCGTGCAGGTCCGGCGCCTCCGGAGTGGTGAGCTGGGTCTTCACGTCGTGCCCGGCGATGCGGGTGCCGACCGTGCCGATCACGGCCGACGTCACGCCGGAGGCGGTGAGTCCCTGCTCGAGGATGCGGGTGGTGGTGGTCTTGCCCTGGGTGCCGGTGACGCCGATGACGCGCAGCCCGCGAGCGGGGTCGCCGTAGACCCGTGCGGAGAGACGTCCCAGCACGAGGCGCGGGTCGGCCACGACGATCGCCGGCGTGCGCGGTGGCAGCAGGTCGAGCCCGGCCGGGTCGGTGAGCACCGCGACCGCACCCGCGTCGAGCGCCTGGCCGGCGAAGGTCGCGCCGTGGGCACGCGTGCCCGGGAGCGCGGCGTACAGGTCACCGGGCCGGACCCGGTCGGTGCTGAGGGAGACGCCGGACACCGGTGTGCCGAGATCGCCGTGGACGTCCACGTCGGTCAGGGTCGCGAGCCACGCGGCGAGCTCCGTGGCGGGCGTCGCCGGGGGCAGAAGGGGCCGGGTGGCACTCCTCGCCTCGGCAGGCTGGTCGACTGGATGGTCCACCGAGCGAGCGTATCGACTCACCACTCGACAGGCAGACGCGACGGCTTCCCACCGGTGGGCTCCACGCCGTAGCGGCCCAGCACGTAGCCCATGATCCGGGAGAAGACCGGGCCGCTGATCGAGCCGCCGCCCCCGTCGACCCTGGGCGCGTGGATGACGACGTAGACGGTGAAGCGAGCGTCGTCGGCCGGGGCGAAGCCACCGAACGAGACGGTGGTGCTGCCGTCGTAGCAGCCGCAGTCGGGGGCCACGCGCTGGGCGGTGCCGGTCTTGCCGGCGACGAGGTAGCCCGGGACCTGGGCGGCCGGGGCGACGCCGTCCTCGGGGTCGACGACCTTCTCCATCATCTTCGCGGTCGCGCGGGCCGCCTGCTTGCTGACGACGCGGGTGCGGGTGGCGACGTCGGTGCCCACCGTCGTCCCGTCGTCGGTGACCGCGGATCCGGCGATGATGCTCGGGGAGACCAGGACGCCACCGTTGGCGATGGTGTTGACCGCGGCCGCCATCTGGGCGACGTTGACCGACAGAGACTGGCCGAAGGCGACGCGGTCCTTGGTCTGCGACGTCATCGCCTCGCCGGCGGTCAGGATGCCGGCCGTCTCGCCGCGCACGCCGATGTCGGTGCGCTGGCCCAGGCCGAAGCGCCGGAGGTAGGACACCAGCTCGACCGGGGAGAACGCGTCGGCGGCCAGGACCGTGCCGATGTTGGACGACTTGGCGATGATGCCGGCCAGGGTGAGGCGGATGTTGCCGTGGTCGAACCAGTCCCCGATGACCCGGTCCTGGCGCGGCAGGCTGCCCGGCACCTTGAACTTCTGGCGGGCGAAGGCCTTGTCGGCGTCGATGAGCGAGGCGGCCGTGAGCACCTTCTGCACCGAGCCCGGCTCGTAGGTGTCGTTCATCGCGCGTGAGCCGAGGTCCTCCTCGTCGGCCTCGGACGGCTCGTTGGCGTCGAAGGTGGGCACGTCGGCCAGGGCGAGGATCTCGCCGGTGCGGGTGTCCATCACGATGGCGCTGCCGCTCTCGGCGCGGTACCGCTGGACCGACTCGGCGAGCACCTTCTGGGTGAACCACTGCAGGTCGCGATCGAGGGTGGTGCGCAGCGGAGCGCCGTTCTGCGCGGCCTTGAGGGTGCTCTCGCGCAGCGGGATGCGTATGCCCCTGCCGGACGTGGACTGCCAGGTGGCCTCGCCGTCGACGCCGGCGAGCTGCTCGTCGAAGGTGCGCTCGAAGCCGCCCAGCGGCTCGTCGGTGCCCATGTAGCCGAGCAGGTTGGCGGCGACGTCACCGGCCGGGTAGTCGCGGATCGGGTCGTCCTGCAGGCTGATGCCGGAGAAGCCGGCCGCGTCGATCTCGGCGAGGGTGTCACTGGCGAGCGTGCTCGGGACGCGGCGCGCGACGTACTCGTAGCGGCTGCCCTCCTGGCGGCCCCGCAGGGCCGTCAGGGTCCGGAAGTAGTCGATCGACAACCGGTCCGACAGCAGCCGGGCGATCTCGGGGGCGCGGTCGGCGGTGAGCGCGGGGTCCGCGACGACCATCTTGCCCTTGATGGAGTCCGCCAGCGGGATGCCGTTGCGATCGAGGATGTCACCGCGCTCGGCGACCAGCGTCACCCGCGCGGCACCCTCGGCGGCGGCGCGCAGCGCGTACGCCTGGGGGTCGACGCCCTGGAGCTGGACCAGCCGCGCGCCGAAGAACGACAGGACGATGGCGATGAGGACGAAGCCGATGCGCAGTCGCACCATCGGCGCTCCGCGTGAGGCGCCGCGCTTGCCGTGGCCGGTGGCGCGGTTGCTCGGCACTGGTCTCCCTCGTTCCCGGCCCCGGCGCTTGCTCCGGTGCCTGACAGCAAATCTATGGGTGGTGTGGCGTGGATCCGTGGGACCGCGCCGTCACCGGTCGCGGTTCTTCGTCCGGCGCTCGGCGGCCTGGGCCTGCTCGCCCACCACCGGCTCCGAGGCCGCTGCCGCCGGGACCTCGACGACCGTCGGCGCCGGCGCGAGCACCGCGGGCATGGGCGGGGCGGGTGGGACCAGCTGGATCGCGTCGTCCTTCGTGGCGGGCGTGCGGACCCCGCTGGTCTTCCCGGTCTCGAGGTCGAGGAAGACGGGGGCCGGCGGGATCACCATGCCCATCTGCTGAGCCTGCATCGCCACGCGCTGCGGGTCGCGGAGCTCGTCGAGCTCCATGCGCAGCGTCTGCTCGCGCCCGGCGAGGGTGTCGGCCTGGGTCTCCAGCGCCGCGGCCGTGAAGGACGCCTGTTGCATGGAGGTGTTGAAGAGGAGGAGTCCGACGATGCCGCCGACCAGCACCAGGCTGACCAGCGTCACGAACGGCACCCGCGGGGCGCGCGTGCGGACCCGGGGGACGACCGAGAGGCGCGCCTTGTCGACGGCCTCCTGGGCGATCCGGGTGACGCGGGTCCGGGGCTGCGGGACGGGACTGCTCATCTGACGGCTCCAGGGGGAAGGAAGCGGGAGGCGGGGCGTGAGGTGGGACGCACGCGCTCGACGGCGCGCAGCCGGACGGAGGCGGCCCGGGGGTTCTCGGCGATCTCGTGCTCGTCGGCCTGCTCCGCGCCCCGGGTGACCAGACGCAGGGCGGGCTCGGCACCCTCGGGGACGAACGGCAGGTCGTGCGGCACGTCGAGGCGGGTGGCGTCGGCGAAGGCGCGCTTGACCAGCCGGTCCTCGAGCGAGTGGTAGGACTCCACGACCACGCGACCGCCGACCCCGATCACCTCGAGGGAGGCGGGGACGGCTCGGCGCAGCACGGCGAGCTCGTCGTTGACCGCCATCCGCAGGGCCTGGAAGGTGCGCTTCGCCGGGTGACCGCCCGTACGCCGGGCCGGGGCGGGGATGGTCGCGTAGAGCAGCTCGACGAGGTCGGCGCTCGTGGTGAACGGCGCGGACTCGCGGCGGCGTACGACCTCGCGGGCGATCTTGCTGGCGAACTTCTCCTCGCCGTACTCGCGCAGGATGCGGGTGAGCTCCTGCGGGGTCGCGGTGTTGAGCAGGTCCGCCGCGGTCGGGCCCGTCGTGGGGTCCATGCGCATGTCGAGCGGCGCGTCCTCGGAGTAGGCGAAGCCACGCTCGCGCACGTCGAGCTGCATGGAGGAGACGCCGAGGTCGAAGAAGACCGCGTCGACGTGGTCCAGGCCCAGGGAGCCGACCACCTCGGGCAGCTCGTCGTAGACGGCGTGGACGGCGGTGAAGCGGTCGCCGTGGGCGGCCAGTCGCTCCGAGGACATCCGCAGCGCCTCGGGGTCGCGGTCGATGCCGACGACCCGGGCGTGCGGGAGGCGCTCGAGGACCGCCTCGCTGTGGCCGCCGAGGCCGAGCGTGCAGTCGACGTAGACCGAGCCGGGCTCCTCGAGAGCAGGCGCCAGCAGGGCGACGACCCGGTCGAGCAGCACCGGGGCGTGGCTGGGAGTGATCATCGAGTCAGCCCTGCGAGCCCAGGCGGGTGAGCAGCAGGAGGGCCACCGCGAGGCAGGAGGCCGTGGCCGCCGAGAAGGCGATCAGGGCAGCTGCCTCGCGCGCCTGGTCGCGCACCCGCAGCGGCGTCGCCGCGGTGCGTCCCAAGGGCTGGGTGCTGCTCATGGTCTCGACCCCACTGGTGCTCGGTGGTGCTGGTGCGTGCTGGCTGACGGGTGCTGGCGGAGTTGGCGGTGCGGCTGACACTCCCCGCGGTGTGGCACGGGGCGAGCCGCCGCACCAGGTCCCTGCCCGCTCCCTGCTCTGGGGAGGCCCTCTGGTGCCGGGGAAGTGCCCCAGATGGCCACGCGAGGGAGCGGGCTCGAGACCTGGTGATACGGGTCGCGACGTCAGCTGTGGAGTTGGAGGTGCGGTGCTGCGGGTGTCGGTGTCGCTCAGATGCCGGGGAAGACCTCGTCGCTGAGCTCGGAGAACTTCTGCTCCTGCTCCTCGGAGTAGGTCGCCCACGCGGTCGGGTCCCAGATCTCGATCCGGTTCATCGACCCGATGACGACGCACTCCTTGCGGAGCGAGGCGTACTCCCGCAGGGGAGCCGGGATGTTGATGCGTCCCTGCTTGTCCGGCACCTCCTGGCTGGCGGCGGCGAACAGCATGCGGACGTAGTCGCGGGTGTTCTTCTGCGTGACCGGCGCCTCGCGGAGCCGATCGGTGAGCCGGCCGAAGTCCTCCAGCGACCAGACGGTGAGGCAGCGCTCCTGTCCCCTGGTCACCACGAGTCCCTCCGTCAGCTCGTCCCTGAACTTCGCCGGGAGGAAGAGCCGGCCCTTCTCGTCGAGCTTGGGCGTGTAGGTGCCGAAGAACATCCGGCACCTCCCCTTGCTCGGCGGGCAGATCGACCCTGTCCCCCACTTCGCACCACAGTACTCCACTTCGCTCCACCGTCAACCAGATCGAGCGTGTCCCACACGGGAATTTCGGAGATCTCCCGCCTCGTCGCTGCGGCGGGCGGTCGGCGTACGACTCCCGGCGCGGAGCGCGCGGCACGGCGGTTCCACGCTCAGATCGGTCGGTTCCGGGCCTCCGGACGGCTCCGGTGGAGCGCCGGTGGGGGAAGGTGGGCGCACCGGGTGGTGGGAAGTGGGGAAAGCGGCTTTCAGCCCCGCGTGCCGTCGCTGTGGACGAGTATGTTGCGCGCACCACATACCGTGGTGGCGACCGAACGAGGGGATGGCACGACGTGACCACTGGGGCAACCGGGCAGGCGCCTGACCTGGACACAGTGCGCCGGGTGACCGGCGCCGTACGCCAGAACATCGAGCGCGTGATCGCGGGCAAGCCCGACGTCGTCAACGCCGCCCTGGTGGTCCTGCTCGCCGAGGGTCACCTGCTCATCGAGGACGTCCCGGGCGTGGGCAAGACCCAGCTGAGCAAGGCGCTGGCGCGCAGCATCGACTGCTCGGTGCGACGCATCCAGTTCACCCCGGACCTGCTGCCCTCCGACGTCACCGGCGTCTCGGTCTTCAACCAGGACACCCGCGAGTTCGAGTTCCGCCCCGGCGGCGTGTTCGCCAACATCGTGGTCGGCGACGAGATCAACCGCGCCTCCCCCAAGACGCAGTCCGCGCTGCTCGAGGCGATGGAGGAGCGACAGGTCACCGTCGACAACGCGACCTACACGCTCGAGAAGCCGTTCATGGTCATCGCCACCCAGAACCCCATCGAGATGGAGGGCACCTACGCCCTTCCCGAGGCCCAGCGCGACCGCTTCATGGCGCGGGTCTCGGTCGGTTACCCCGTCGAGGCCGCCGAGATCGCGATGCTCGAGGGCCACACCGCCCACAATCCGCTCGACGACCTCGAGCCGGTGACCGACTCCGGCGAGCTGCGCAAGGTGATCGAGATCGTCGGCCGGGTCCACGTCTCCTCGGCCGTCCACCGCTACGCCGTCGCGCTGACCACCGCGACCCGCACGAGCAACGACCTCCACCTCGGCGCCTCACCGCGCGCCACGCTCCACCTGGTGCGCGCCGCCAAGGCGGTCGCGGCGACGCAGGGCCGCGACTACGTCCTGCCCGACGACATCCACGGGATCACCTCGCCGGTGCTCGCACACCGCCTCCTGCCCAACGTCGAGGCGACGATGAGCGGGCGCACCACTGCGGCGATCCTGTCGGGGATCATCGAGTCGGTCCCCGTCCCCGACGCCCCCAGCCGTGCGTGAGGCGCTCGCTGCCCTGACCGTCCGCGGACGGGCGTTCCTGGCCGCCGGCACCGCCACGATCGTGGCGGCCATCGTGGTCGGCCACTCCTCGGTCGTCCGCATCGGCGTCCTGGTCGCCGTCCTGCCGCTGCTGACCGCGTGGTGGGTCGGGCGCTCGCGCTACCGCCTCGCGCTGGTCCGCACGGTCTCCCCCCAGCTCGTCGTCGCCGGCCAGCCCGCGACCGTCGAGCTCACCGTCGCCAACGAGTCGCGCACCCCCACAGGCGTGCTGCTGCTGGAGGAGCGGCTCCCCTACGTCCTGGGCACCCGACCGCGCTTCGTGCTCGAGGGCCTGGGCCACGGGTGGCGCCGCCACGCGACCTACCAGGTCCGCTCGGAGCTGCGCGGCCAGTTCGACATCGGTCCGATGTCGGTGCGGGTGACCGACCCGTTCGGGCTCGTCGAGCTCGGGCGCACGTTCCACGCCACCACCCGCCTCACCGTCACCCCGCGGACGATACCGCTGCCGAGCATCCCCATGGGCGGCGCCTGGACGGGCTCGGGCGACAACCGTCCGCGTGCCTTCGCCACCGGCAGCGCCGAGGACGTCACCGTCCGCGAGTACCGGCGCGGCGACGACCTGCGGCGCGTGCACTGGCGCAGCTCGGCGCGCACCGGTGAGCTGATGGTGCGCCGCGAGGAGCAGCCCTGGCAGTCACGCGCGACGGTGTTCCTCGACAACCGCGGCACCTCGCACCGCGGGCAGGGCGCGGCGAGCTCGCTGGAGGGGGCCGTGTCCGCCGCCGCCTCGATCGCGGTCCACCTGGCCCACCACGGCTACACCGTCCGCCTGGTCACCGCGTCCGGCGACAGCCGCGAGACGCAGTGGCACTCCCAGACCGCCGAGGCCAGCACCATCCCGCTGCTGGAGGCGCTGGCCGTCGTGCAGCTCGACCACTCCCCCGCTCCCGACACCCAGTGGCTCGCCGAACCCGGCCACGGGGGCCTCACGATCGGGGTCTTCGGTGGCCTCGGTGAGCGCGACCTACCATTCCTCCGCCGGCTCCAGCACCACGCGTCGTCGAGCCTGGCCATCGCCCTCGACGTCGACGCCTGGGCGCCCCACCTGCCCGTGCATCCCGGCGTCGGCGCGACCACCCACCTCACCGCCAGCGGGTGGCGCTCGGTCACCCTCGGCCCGCGCGACCGCCTCGACACCTCGTGGCAGGAGCTCGGGATGATGCAGAGCCGTGCCGTCGCACCGGCAGGAGCCGCCCGATGAGGTCGTCGTGGAGCACGCTGCCGCACCAGCTCCGGATCGCGGGGATCGCCCTCCTCGCCGCGTGGGTCACGGTGCTCTCGTGGAGCGTGCTGACCGCCGGCTTCGCGCGCGTCGGCATCCCGCTGCTGATGATCGGCGTCGTCCTGTCCGGAGGCGGAGCCCTCGCCCGCTGGGCGCGACTCCCCGCTGCGGCGATCGTCGCCGCGCAGGTCGTGCTCGGCGCGCTGCTCGTCCTCGGCACCACCACGGGCTCGCCCCTGCCCACGCCCGCCAACGTCGACGCCTTCCTCCTCGCCCTCGACGGTGCGCTGGAGAGCTCGCGCAGCTATGCCGCACCCGTGCAGCTCGGCGTGCCGCCGGTGCACCCGCTGCTGCTGATCGGCGGCACGCTCGTCGTGCTCCTCGTCGACGTCATCGCCTGCACCCTGCGCCGCGCACCGGTGGCCGGACTCGTGCTGCTGGCGGCGTACACCCTCCCGGTGGCGGTCACCGGCGAGGCCGTCTCGTGGTGGCTCTTCGCCGCTGTCGCGGCCCTCTTCCTCACCCTCGTCTTCCTCCAGCACAGCGACCACGTCACCAGCTGGGGACGCTCGCCCGAGGCGGACCGGTCGTCCTTCTCGGTCCGCACCGGTGCGATCGGCAACACCGCCATCGCCCTGGGGGCCGCCGCGATCGCGCTGGCCGTGGTCGTGCCGGCGGCCGTGCCCACGATGAGCATGAGCGTCTTCGACGGCAACGGCCCCGGCACCCGCGAGGTCGAGGTGCAGGACCCGATGGTGGACCTGCGCCGCGACCTGAGCCGTGGCCGGGACATCCCCCTGCTCTGGGTGACCACCGCCGGACCGCGGCCGACCTACCTGCGCCTCTCGGTGCTGACCCGCTTCAACGGCGAGTCGTGGACCCCGGGCGACCGTGAGATCCCCGACACCCAGACCGCCACCGGCGCCCTCCCGCCCCTGGACGGGGTGAGCCCGGCCGTGGCGCGCAAGGAGCACAAGTACGACGTCCGCATCGGGCCGGACTTCGAGTCCACCTGGCTGCCGACCACCGCGCAGGTGAGCCGCATCGCGGCCGGAACCGACTGGCGCTACGACGTCAACACACGCGACTTCATCGGTGCGCGCGACGAGGTCACGACCGCCGACCGCACCTACGACTTCACGGGCGTCCAGCTCGACTACGACGCCCAGGCGATGAATGACGCCGTGTCGGGAGCCGGCAGCGTGGCCGGCACCTTCACCGACGTGCCGTCGTCGCTCAACAACGAGATCGAGCGCCTGGCCGCGACCGTGACCGCGGACGGCCAGACCCGCTTCCAGAAGGCCCAGCTGCTGCAGCAGTGGTTCCGCGAAGACGGCGGCTTCCGATACGACGTCGCGCAGGCCGAGTCGGCCGGCAGCGGCGGGGCGGACCTGCGGGCGTTCCTCCTCGACGACCGGGTCGGCTACTGCGAGCAGTTCGCCGCCTCGATGGCCATCATGGCGCGCGTCATCGGCATCCCGAGCCGCGTTGCGGTCGGCTTCCTGGCTCCGGACAGGTCGACCAACGGCGCGTGGGAGTTCTCCTCCCACGACCTGCACGCGTGGCCGGAGCTCTACTTCCCCGGGTCGGGCTGGGTGCGCTTCGAGCCCACGCCGCAGGCACGCGCCAGCGAGCCGCCCGCCTACACCGCAGCCGAGTTCGAGGCCGTCACCGAGAGCCCCAGCCCCAGCGCGAGCCGCTCCACCGAGCTGCTCCCCGAGCGCGGCGACGAGCCCAGCGCCGACACGGGCGCGTCCGACGCGGACACCACCTCGATCCCGTGGGTGCCGATCATCGCGTCCGCGCTGGGCCTCGCCCTGCTGGCCCTGGTGCTGCTGACCCCGCGACTGGTGCGCGACGCCCGCCGTCGCCGCCGGCTCGCCGGTGACGTCGAGGACCTCTGGGTCGAGCTGCGCGCCGTCACCCGCGACCTCGGCCACGACTGGCCCGTGGGCCGCTCACCCCGGCGCGTCGGTGACTGGCTGGGGGGACTCCTCGCCACCCCCGCGGTGGGTCGCGACCGGCCGGACCGTCCACGACGCGGCCGTGAGCAGGCGCCTGACGCGGCGCAAGCCCTCGACCGGCTCGTCGTCGCGCTCGAGCGCAGCCGCTACGCCCGCGACCCGGAGTCCTTCACCGCCGCCCAGCACGCCCACGACGCGGAGCTGGTGGAGCAGGCGCTGGTCGCCGGCGTCACGCCGCGCGAGGTCCGTCGTGCCTCGTGGTGGCCGGCCTCGGTCGTCGGCCGACGCAGCACCTGGCGCCCGCGCAGCCGTTCCGGGGTGGCTCGGACCCAGACCCCGGACCACGAGACCGGCCGGACGGTCGACCAGCTCGTCGGCTGAGGGGGCACTTCCTCGCGCTGGGAGGTGCCGAGCGGGCACTTGCTCGCGCTGGGAGGTGCCGAGCGGGCACTTCCTCGCGCGGGGAGGTGCCGAGCGGGCACGTCCTCGTACTCCAGGGCTCGGCCTACGGACGCGAAGGAACCGCCCGGTCAGTGGGTCCAGCACCGAGGAACTGCCCGGTCGGCGCGGATCTGCGCCACGAACGGCCCGGTCAGCGAGCTCCGGCGCGAGGAACCGCCCGGTCGGCGAGTCTCAGACGCCGCGCTCGCGGCGACGGCGCCACCGCTCCTCCATGCGCTCCATGAACGGAGCGCTGGAGCGCTGGCGGCCCGCACGACCCGGGCGGTGCTGACGACCGCCGTCGACGACGCCGAAGCCGGACTTGCCCGAGGCGCGCACCTTCGGTGCTGACTGGCCGGGATGGCGCGACGAGGTCAGCGCGAGGATCGCGCCACCGAGCATCACGACGAAGCCGAGGACGCCCAGACCGGTGCGGACCAGCGGGTTGTCACCGAGGAGCACGGCCCCTATGAGCGCGCCGACGCCCACGAGGAGGATGCCGCCACCGAGCACCATGCGGCGACGGGCGGCGCGCTGGAACGAGGTGCCGCGCAGGGTCGAGGCGAACTTGGGGTCCTCTTCGACGAGCGCGCGCTCCATCTGCTCGAGCAGTCGCAGTTCTTCCTCGGAGAGCTCCACGGTTCCTCCTCACCTCGTGCCTCAAGTCTAGGCACGGTCCTGCACCTACGGTAGGCGTGATGGTGAAATTCCCCTGACCCGGACATGCGAACCGTCCGTCGGGGGTCACTCCGGCGCCGTACGAGCGGTCAGTCCCGACGGACGAGGCTCGCCGGACGCACCGCGGCGGCGCCGAACCTGCGAGTCGCCCGGTCGACCGCGCGGTCGGCCTCCGCCCACCCTCGCTCGGGCTCCCCGAGCGCCAGCTGGTGGTGGACCGTCGCGCGAGGCACGAGCCCCTCCACGCGTACGCCGACCAGGCGCAGGCGGGCTCGCTGGAGGCCGAGGGCGTCGTAGAGGTGGGTCGCAGTGCGGTGGATCTCGACGGTGACGTCTGTGGCCTCGGCCAGCGTGCGCGAGCGGGTGATGGTGGTGAAGTCGGAGAAGCGGACCTTGAGGGTGACCGTCCGCCCGGCCACCCGGGCCGAGCGCATCCGTCCGGCCACCCGCGCCGAGAGCCGCAGGAGCTCGCGGACGACCACCTCACGGTCGTCGGTGTCGCGGGCGAAGGTCTCGTCGGCGCCCATCGAGCGCTCCGGCTCGTAGGTCCCGGACCGGACGGTGAGCTCGCCACGGTCGGTGCCCCAAGCGAGGTGGTGGAGCTGGCGCCCGAGGTGCGCGCCCACCGCGGCCTGGAGGGTGGCGAGCGGCGTGTGTGCCACGTCGCCGACAGTGAGGAAGCCGAACCGGTGCAGCAGCGCCCGGGTCTTCTCGCCCACGCCGTAGAGCTCGCCCACGTCGAGCGGGTGGAGGAAGGACGTGAGCTCCGCCGGGGGCACCACGACGATCCCGTCAGGCTTCGCGCGGCGGCTGGCGACCTTCGCCACCGACACCGACGCCGCGACGCCGACCGAGCAGGTGATGCCCTGCTCGTCGTGGATCATCGAGCGCAGCCGCTCGGCGATCTGCCGAGGCGAGCCGAGGCGCCGCGCGGACCCCCGCACGTCGAGGAACGCTTCATCGAGCGACAGCGCCTCCACCAGGGGCGTGACCTCGCGGAAGGTCTCCATGACCGAGGCCGAGACGCTCGTGAAGGTGGCGTAGTCGGGCGCGAGCACCACGACGTGCGGGCACAGGCGGCGTACGCGGGTCATCGGCAGGGCCGAGCGGACGCCGTAGCGGCGGGCGACGTAGTTGGCGGCCAGCACCACCCCGCGCCCACTGCCGCCGACGACGACGGGCTGGTCCACGAGGTCGGGGCGCTCGCGCAGGGCGACGGAGGCGTAGAACGCATCCATGTCCACGTGCAGCAGCGGGGTGTCGGTCACCGGGCGCCCCCGGCCGCAGGCCGCTCAGCGAGAGGCGATGACGTGCAGCTGCGCGGCGAGGGGAAGGTATTCCGGACGGGTGGCAACGGCGCGCTCGAGCTCGACCAGCGCCGCGGACGCGCCGGGCTCGAGGTCGAGAAGGCTCCCGGGGACGAGGTCGGCGAAGACCCGCACGGCCTGGACGGCGGCGGGCTGCATGCCGGCCCCCACGAGCAGGTCGACGACCTCGTCGTGGGTGAAGCGGTGCCCGCTGCGACCGGCGGAGGCGTGGTCGCCGTCGAGCAGCTCGCGCGCGGCCTGGAAGTGGCCGGCCATCGCGCGGGCCACGACGGCGGCGTGGCGCTGGGCGACGAGGAGGCTGAGGTGGCCCCCGGGACGAAGCACCCCGGCGATCGCGGACAACGACGCCGCGGGATCATCGACCATCTCGAGCACGCCGTGGCACAGGACCAGGTCGGCGTCCTCGACGAGCCCGCGCAGGTCGGACAGGTCGCCCTGCTGCCCGGTGACCCGATCGGCGACGCCCCGCTCGCGAGCGCGGCGGTCCAGCGAGGCCAGCGCGTCGGGACTGGGGTCGATGACCTGGACGGCATGTCCCAGCTCGGCCAGGGGCACGGCGAAGCCGCCGGTGCCACCGCCCACGTCGATGATCCGCGCCTGCTGCTCGGGGAAGGCACCGGGCGCGTCGAGCACGCGGCGCACACCGTCCCAGACCACGCCGGTCCGCACGGACTGACGACGCTCGCTGGCGGAGGAGCTGGCAGAGGGCTGCGGCATGGGGGCAACCCTAGTGGGAGCGTCACCGCGGCCGGGCTCGTCCCGGGCTCCCGGGGCTGCGGTGCCCCAGGCTGCGCGAGAGGCCGGCCCGCGAACCTGCCGGGCCGCCGGCGCCACCTCACGCCACGCTGGCGTGCGGCACCAGGCCGAGCGCCTGCTCGATGACGGCCAGGAACCGGTCGGCGTCGCGCACCAGGTCATCGGCCTCGCGCTCGCTGACGGCACGGGTCGAGCCCGCCTCGGCGGCGGCGCGCTTGGCGGCACCGGAGGCGAAGAAGCTCGCCCACTCGGTGAGCTCGGGCGCGACCTCGGCGAGCAGGACCCAGGCGTTCTTCTGCCGTCGGCCCCGCGGCGCCGGCTTGGCTCGCGCCGCAAGCAGTGCGGCCGCTGCACACAGCGCGGCGACGTGGGCGCAGGCATAGCGGGTGGGCACGTCGCGCGCGGTGATCGCGTCGTGGAGCGAGGTGGCCGAGCGCTGGAGGTAGGAGTGGGCGGACGCGGGGACGAGGTGGGGGCTCAGGGTGTGGTCCATGTCGACGCCTCAGTCCGGGCAGCCGACGAGCTGCCAGCGCCCGTCGGTCCAGTCGAAGGACAGGTCGAACACGCCGCAGGTTGGCGGGGACTCCTCGTCGGGCACACGACGGCCGGGCGAGGCACCGCGTCCGGCCTCCACCCGCCACAGCTCCCGCTCGGCCAGCGGGTGGCTGGCCGCGCCGTCGCCGTCGGCCGCGCCCTGCCACCACGGGCCTGTCTCCACCCGGTGCGCGAGCACCGAGCGCACCTTCCACAGGCGGCCGCGCCACAGGAACTGGTCGGGGTCCTGCTCCTCGCCGCGTCGCACCTCGACGGGGTCGTACTGCCTCATCACGCCTCCTCGCACTCCGTCGACCCCGGGGCCGACCCGGGCGGAGATGGGGGTCGAGGTCACCGCCACCCGGGTCGCATCGAACATCTGTTCGAACACCCCGAACGTTACTCCTCCCCACCGACAACGCGTCAAGAGCGGGCGAGGAGTCGCTCGAGGGATCGCCCAAGGAGCGGGTGGAGCCGGCAGGCGGGCGAGGCTCAGGCGCGCCGGAGGTAGGCCGTGGTCTCGCGCTGCCAGAGGAAGAACGAGAGCACCAGTCCTTCGAGGATGACCAGCGCCGACAGCACCACGAAGATCGTGGGGAGGTGGGAGTCCAGGCAGACCGCCCCCACCAGAACGCCGACGCCCGCGGTCGCGGTGAGCACCGGACGGGTCCAGGCGTGGCCGCCGAGGAAGAACGAGGCGAGGACCACCGCCAGCAGGGCGAAGCCGATGAACGCCACCACCGCCAGCGCCACGAAGCCTGGCACGATCGGGTCGTCGCGCAGCTGCTCGATGCCGCCCTGGGCCAGCAGCTCCTGTGCCGTCGGGTTGCCCTGGGCCCAGCCGAGGATCACCTCGTCGCGCATCAGCCAGGTCAGCAGGGTGATCACCCCCGAGGTGGCCACGATCAGGCCCAGCACTCGCACGCTGTTGGTCACGGACCGGGGCACGTCGCGCGCCATGCATCACTCCTGAAGCTCATCGGTTGTCGTCGCTAGGCTCGCGTCATGTCGACCGAGCACACATCGATCACCTCATTTCGAGGCGAGCTCACCCGGCGCGGCGGGACGGGTGACGTGGTCATCCTGCCCGACAGCGCCCACACTGCGGCACTTGCCGCGGCGGCACTGGGCTGCGAGGTGGGCGCCATCGCCAACAGCCTGCTGTTCGACGCCGGCGGCGAGCCGGTCCTGGTCCTCACGTCGGGGGCGCACCGCGTCGACACCGCGGCGCTCGCGCGGCGGATCGGTGTCGGTCGGCTGAAGCGCGCGGACCCCGAGTTCGTGCGCCGCCACACCGGACAGGTCATCGGCGGCGTCTCCCCCATCGACCACCCGGAGCCGGTCCGCACCTGGATCGACCCGTGGCTGCGCCGCCACGACGTGGTCTGGGCTGCGGCGGGCCATCCTGCCGCGGTCTTCCCCACGACGTACGACGAGCTCGTGACGATGACGGGAGCCGTCGAGGTGGACGTCGAGGCCGACCCGAGCCCGCAGGACGGTGCCTGACCCGTGGACGCGCTGTCCCTGACCTTCTCCAGCGGATGGGCGAGCGGCATCAACGCCTACCTCGTCGTCCTCGTCCTCGGCATCGCCGACCGGGTCGGCACGGTCGCGGAGATCCCCGACGCGCTCGGGCGGTGGGACGTGCTGGCGGTCGCGGGCTTCCTCTACGCGATGGAGTTCATCGCCGACAAGATCCCCTACATCGACTCCACCTGGGACGCGATCTCCACGGCGATCCGCCCCACCGCGGGCGCCGTGATCGGCGTGCTGCTGGCCGGCGAGGCCTCGTCGCTCGACCAGGCGGTCCTCGGCGTCGTCGGTGGCGGCACCGCACTGCTCAGCCACCTCGCCAAGGCCGGCGGGCGGCTGGCGATCAACACCTCGCCCGAGCCCGCGACCAACATCCTGGCCAGCCTCACCGAGGACGCCGCGGTCCTGACCGTGGTGTGGTTCTCGCTCGAGCACCCGCGGGCGGCGGCCGCCGTGGCCGGCGTGCTGCTCCTGCTCGGGCTCGTGATGCTGTTCTTCCTCTCGCGCCTGATCCGCCGCGGCTGGCGTCGGTGGAAGGCGGGCACGACACGCACTGCCATCGGAGGGCCGGTCGCCTAGGGTTCACCCGTGGCGCGCGTGGTGGTGGTCGGTGGCGGGTTCGGCGGCATGGCGGCGGGTGCGCGGCTGGCCAAGGTGGGCCACGACGTCATCCTCCTGGAGCGCGCTGACCACCTCGGCGGTGCCCTGACCTCGGTCGAGCACGACGGCTTCACGTGGGACGCCGGCCCTGCGAGCACCCTGCTGCCCGCCGTGGTCCGCGACCTGTTCCGCAAGTCGGGCCGTCCGCTGGAGCGCGAGCTCGACCTGCAGCCGCTGGACCCGGTCCGCGAGCACCGCTTCCGCGACGGGTCGTCGGTCCGGGTGCCCGGCGGGTCACGCGCCGCCCAGCTGGCTGCCTTCGAGGGCCTCGGGCCGGGCCTGGGCCAGCAGTGGGTCGACCACGTGGCGTCGTACGGCGAGGCGTGGGAGCTGCTGCGCAAGGAGTGGTTCGAGCGGCCCTTCGACGCCGACGTCGCGCCGCGCGAGCTGATCGACCTGCTCGGGCGGCGCGAGTCGCTGGACAGGCGGCTGCGCCGGGCCTTCCGCGACGAGCGGTTGCGGCTGGTCGCCGGACACCGGGTGGTGATGGCGGGCCACGAGCCGCGCAACGCACCGGTGCACGCCGGTGTCGACACCTACCTCGAGCAGCGCTTCGGGGCCTGGACCGTCCCGGGCGGCCTGGCCGCGCTCGGCACCGCGATGGCCGCGCGGCTCGAGCTGCGCGGCGTCACGGTCCTGACCCGCACCGAGGCACTCGACCTCGTCGTGCGCGAAGGTCGGGTGGCGGCCGTGCGGACCACCGACGGCGAGCTGGACGCCGACCACGTCGTGGTGGCGATCGACCCGCGCCGCCTGCCCTCCCTGGCGTCGTACGTCCGGCGCACGATGCCGGCGATGCCGCCCGTGGTCTGCCACGTCGGCCTGGCGGGCGACGTCCCGGACCTGCCGAGCGAGGTGGTGGTGCACGGCGACCCGCTGCTGGTCGTGCGCACGGGGGGCCGGGCACCCGACGGCGCCGCGGCCTGGACGGTGCTGGGGCGCGGCCGCATCGCCGAGGACGTGCTGCTGGCGCTGGCCCGGCAGGGCGTCGACGTGCGCAAGCAGGTCGTCGCGCGCGTCGACCGCAGCCCCCGTGACCTCGTCGAGGAGTGGGGCGGGTCGCCGTGGGGCGTGCTGTGGCAGGGGCCGCGCACGTCGCGCGACCGGCTCGGGCCGCGTACGCCGATCCCGGGCGTGCTCACCGCCGGCGCGCACGCGACCACCGGGTCGGGACTCCCCTTCGCCGGCCTCAGCGCCGCGCTGGTCGCCGCAGTGGTCGGCCGCGCCTGACGAGAGCCGTCAGTGGGCGAGCTCCCACACGACCGTGACGGTGCTCGTCACCGTCGCCTCGCCCGGCTCGATCGCGCCGGCGTCGTGGGTCATCGCCATCCGGGCAAGCGGTTGCGGGCCGCCCTGCGTCGCGTCGCCCTCGACGATCGTCTGCACCGCACCGAGGCCGCCACCGGCCATCCGGGCGAGGGCCGCCGCACGGTCTCGGGCGTCGTGGAACGCCGCCTCGCGCGCCTTGTCGCCCGCGCCGTGGTCCTCGGTGACCTCGAGCCCGACGCTGTCGACCGCGAGGGCGTCGCCGACCTCGGCCGCGAGCTCGCCGAGCATCGCGCCCGCCGCCGACAGGTCGGCGCACCCGACGGCGAAGGTGTGCCGGGCCTCGTAGCCCAGGCGGGTGCCGGAGTGGTCGTGCCAGGGCCACACCGTGATCCCCGTGGAGGCGATCCGGCGCTGCTCGGTGTGGCGCCGTGCCACCTCGACCACCGCGCCGGCCGCTGACGACATGGTGTCGTAGGCCTCCGCGACGCCGGCGCCGCGGGCGACCGCGGACAGCCGGACGACGGCGCTGTCGGGCGCGACGCGGACGGTGCCGGTCCCCGTGACGGTGACGGTCATCATGCGAGCCACCGTAGCCGGGGCCGTGGCGGCGCCGGGTCAGACCGTGATGCGCAGGTTGGCGAAGATCTCGCGCGTCGCCTTCGACCGGTTGAGGGTGTAGAAGTGCAGGCCCGGGGCGCCGGCCTCGAGCAGGTCGCGGCAGAGCTCGGTCGCGATCGCGATGCCCTCGGCCCGCAGCCGCTCGGGCTCATCGGCGAGCGGCTCGAGCCGGGTGGTGATCTCCTCGGGCAGCTGGCGGCGGGAGAACTCCACCATCCGCTGCATCGAGCGGAGGTTCAGGATCGGCATGATGCCGGGGATGATCGGGAGGTCGGCGCCCACCGCTCGCGCCCGCTCGACCAGGCCGACGTAGTCGGAGGCGCGCAGCACCATGTCGGTCACGGCGAACTCGGCGCCGGCGTCGTGCTTGGCCTTGAGCACGCGCGCGTCGGTCTCGAGGTCGACCGCGTCGACGTGGCCCTCGGGGAAGGCCGCCACCCCGATGCGCATGTCGGCCCGCTCGCGGATCAGCGCGACCAGCTCGTTGGCGTAGGTCAGCCCGCCCTCGGTCGGCGTCCAGGGGCTCCCGGGACCGCTCGGCGGGTCCCCGCGCAGCGCCATCACGTGGTGCACGCCGGCCCGGCTGAGGTCGTCGAGGATGGTGGTGAGCTCCCCGACCGTGTGACCGACGCAGGTCAGGTGCGCGACCGGCAGCATGCTGGTCTCGCGCGCGATCCTCTCGGTGATGGCGACGGTGCGGTCGCGTGTGGTGCCGCCGGCGCCGTAGGTCACCGAGACGAAGGTCGGCCCGTAGGGCTCGAGGTCGGTGATGGCCTGCCAGAGCTGCTCCTCACCGGCCTCGTCCTTCGGCGGGAAGAACTCGAAGGAGAAGGACCGCTCGCCGCGCGCGAGCAGGTCGCGCATGCTCAGGCCCCGTCCGTCGCTCATGGGCGCAAGCCTACGGAGCCCCGCGATGCGCTGGTGCCCTTGTCCACTGATTAGGCTCCACGACGTGACGACCTGGGATCCCGCACCCTTCCGCGACCAGGTCCAGCAGGTGCTGGATGACTTCCTCGACCGACGCGCCGCCGAGCTCGCGCCGCTGGGCCCCGACGCCGGCCGCCTGATCGACGAGGCGCGTACGGCGGTGCGCGGCGGCAAGCGCTTCCGTGCCGCCTTCTGCCACTGGGGCTACCGCGCGGTGCGGTCCGACGTCGCCGACGCCGCCGCGCTGGCTCGCGCGTGCGCGTCGCTGGAGGTGCTGCACGCCAGCGCGCTCGTCCACGACGACCTCATGGACGCCTCCGACACCCGGCGTGGTCGTCCGGCGACGCACCGCGCCTTCGAGGGCGAGCACCGCGCGGCCGGCTGGCGAGGAGGTCCCGAGCAGTACGGCGCCGCCGCTGCGATCCTGCTCGGCGACCTGCTGCTCGGCTGGTCGGGCGACCTGCTGCGCGGCTCCGGCTTCGCGGCGGACGAGGTCGCCGCCGGCGTGACGCTCCTCGAGCTCTGCCGCACCGAGGTGATCGCGGGGCAGTTCCTCGACGTGTCGGTCCAGGCCCGCGGCCACGCGGACGTCGACACGGCGATGACCGTGCTGCGCTACAAGTCCGCGAAGTACAGCATCGAGCGCCCCCTCCACATCGGTGCCGGCCTCGCCGGCGCCACCGCCGCGCAGCTCGAGCAGCTCGGCCGCTTCGGCCTGCCACTCGGCGAGGCCTTCCAGCTGCGCGACGACGTGCTCGGCGTCTTCGGCGACCCGGCCGAGACCGGCAAGCCGGCCGGCGACGACCTCGTGGAGGGCAAGCGCACGGTGCTCGTCGCCCTGGCCCTCGACGCCGCTCCCCCGGCGGCCGCCCGGCGCCTCGACGACGCGCTCGGCACCCCGCTCGGCGCGACCGACGTCGAGGAGCTGCGCGCCATCATCGAGGACTCCGGCGCCCGCGCGCAGGTCGAGGCGGTGATCGGCTCGCTGGCCGAGCACGCCGTCGAGACGCTGCAGGCCGCCGAGATCGACGACGAGGCCCGCGTGGTGCTCACCGAGCTCGCGGCCGCGGCGACCCAGCGCACCGTCTGAGTCGCTGAGGGACCTCAGTCGAGGCTGGTGATCCCGGGGAGCACCGGGCCCTCGCCGCGCAGCAGCACCGTGAACGGCACGCCCCGGTCGTCGTTGACCCGGGACCCCAGCACGCTCAGGGCGATGCTGAAGGCCCGCTCGTCGGCGCGGGCCAGGGTGGCCCACCCGTCCCAGAGCAGCACGACCCCCTCGCGACCGGCGCCGATGTCGTGCAGGCAGTCGGCGAGGGCGTCGAAGTTGCGGCCGTAGTGCCCGGGGAAGTCGAGTGCCTCACCGACGGCGTCGAGGAAGTGGGCCTTGGAGTCCGCGCCGGTCCAGCCGTCGACGTGGGCGAAGCCCCACCCGGCGTGCTCGACGCTGTGGCGTACGTCGGCGGCGTCGAACGCGCCGTGCCACCGGTGGATCCCGGGTGCCACGCGCCCGGCCAGCACCGCGGCGAGCCCGCTCACGAGCCCACCTCCACGCGGGAGAACGAGCCGTAGTGGTCGTCGGTCCAGTAGTACTCGCCGGGCGAGCCTGCGACGATGCGGCGCGCACCACGGTCGTACGAGCCGGGCGTCGGCACGGTGTACTCGCGGTAGTAGCCGCTCGGCTGGTCGGGAAGGAGCTCCTCGCGGTTGCCGAACACCCCGCCGTCGTGCTCGGGCTCGGGGAACGGCCCACCAGCCTCGATCAGGTCGATCGTCCGGGAAGCCTCCGGCGGGAGGTCGGCGAG
Source organism: Nocardioides furvisabuli (assembly GCF_021083185.1). Lineage (GTDB taxonomy): Bacteria > Actinomycetota > Actinomycetes > Propionibacteriales > Nocardioidaceae > Nocardioides > Nocardioides furvisabuli. The sequence goes on from NZ_JAIGQB010000002.1 coordinate 109,916, forward strand.
CCGGACGAGCGGGAGCCCGCTCGCCGAGCCGGTGGACGGGAAGGTGGTGGGGGCGTCGGAGGCCGCGTCGTCCAGCCGGGGCAACGGCTTCGACGAGGACGGCGCGTCGCCCGCGCTGGGGTCGGTGCCGTCCCGGTCGGCCGGGATGAACATCGACACCAGCAGGATCGCGGCCGCCGCGAGCAGCACCACCCACCGGTAGCGCTGCCGTGCGGCCGAGGCAGGCATCAGTACTCCAGCACCTGCGCGCGCCGCTTGACCTCGCTGCCGCGGTTCTCGCGCAGCGCGTCGATCGGACGCCCCGGGAGGTCGTCGTCGGTGAAGAGCCACGCGATGCACTCGCGGTCGTCGAAGCGGTGGTCGTGCAGCAACGTGAGGAGGCCCGGCAAACCCTTCACGATCAGCCCGTCCTGGAAGAAGTCGGCCGGCACGCACGGCCCCGCGCCCGGCCGGGGCACGGCGGCGGCCAGCTCGTGCTCGCGGATCATCGTGCGGACCTTGGCCGGCGTCACGCCGAGCAGCGCCGCCACCTGGCCCCAGTCCAGCCACTCCGTCACGAGGGCGGCCAGGTCACGCTCGGCGAGGGGGACGTCACTCGTGCCCGGGGTGCCTGGCTCACTGTGCTCGCTCATGCCCGCAGCCTAGGCGAGGAGGGTCGCGGGCGGTGAGTCGCGGCGCACCGGCGGACCGCGGGCGGAGTTGTCGCTTCCGGCACCGGATCCGTAGCGTGTCGTGGATGCACCCCCTCCGATCTGCCCTCGCCGCAGCCCTCGTGGGCCTGCTCGCCCTGACGCTCTCCCCCGTCGTCGCGCCCGCCTCGGCCGACCACTACGACGGTGCCCCGGGACCGGTCCACGCGGGCAACACGTTCGGCTGGTACCAGCACGGCGTGTTCCGCCAGGAGTTCATCGGCCCCAAGCCGGCCTTCTGGAAGAAGAAGGGCCGCGGGGTCGTCCGCACCCAGAACGGCATGCTCACGCTGATGAGCACCCGGCGCGGCAGCGTCTCCGCGACGCTCGACCTCAAGGGCCACACCTACGGCCGCTGGGAGATCCGGATGCGGGCCCGCACCATGTCGAAGGTCAAGGGAGGCAAGCCCTTCAAGGTCGTCACCGAGCTCGTCCCCGGCGGCACCCGCGACCAGCACTGCGGTGGGCGCGACATCGGCATCGAGAACTTCACCCTCGGCACGAACACCGTCAAGTCCTACGTCCACACGCTCCCGAACAGCTCCTACCGCGGCTTCCTCGGCCGGCACCTGCGCAACGACCGCTGGCACACCTACGCCGTCGAGGTCGCCCAGGACCACATCTCCTGGTTCGTCGACGGACACGTCATCAACACCGAGCGCCGCGCCGACGCGCTGGACCCGGTGCCGCGCCAGCTGAAGTTCGAGCTGCGCGCCAAGGGTGGCAAGAAGATGGACCCGGCGCGGATGCAGATGGACTGGATGCGCTACTGGTCGATGCGCGCGCCCAACGAGAAGTCGATCAAGGCCCCGCAGCTCGAGCTCAGCACCTTCAACGGCGCCTGCTGACCCGCTGCCGCACCACGCGACACCGCCACGGCGGCCGGGATCGGGCGACACGCCCGGCCCGGCCGCCGTTCGCGTTCGTCGTACGCCGGTCGCTAGCGTCGACTGCTTCGTTCGCGCGCTTCCCTCCCGGGACCTCGTGCCCCGGGCGCAGCGGACGGGACGAGGAGCGACCCTGTGCCCCGAGCAGACCACGCCCGACATCACCACCCCCGACATCACCACCCCCGACGTGACCGAGCCCGGACCCGCGCGCTCGCCACGGCCGTCGGCGTCCTCGCCGCCTCGCTCGCCACCGTGCTGACCGCGGCACCGGCCCGTGCCGACCACGAGCGGCTGCCCGCCGACCGGACCCTGCGGTCCTACGTCGTCCAGCCCGGCGACACCGCGTCGGGGCTGGCCGTGCGCTTCCACGCGTGGACGGCCGAGATCGTCGCCCACAACCACTTCGACGGCCGCGCGGCGCTGCGTGCCGGTGACCGGATCGAGATCCCCGTGGTGGGTCGCACCGGCGGCGGACGTGACGGCGGCGGCCGCGACGGCGGCCGGGGCACCGCGATGTGGCAGCACCCGGACGCTGACCGGGAGAAGGTCCGGCGGGTGGTCGCGGGCGCCGCGCGTCGCCACGGCGTCGATCCCCAGCTCGCCCTGGCCGTGTCGTGGCAGGAGTCCGGCTGGCAGACGGGCGTGGTCTCCAGCGCCAACGCCATCGGTGCCATGCAGGTGCTGCCGTCGACCGCGCGCTGGATGGAGCAGTACGCCGGACGGCCGCTGCGGTTGCGCAAGCTCGGCGACAACGCGCAGGCCGGCGTGCTGCTGCTCAAGGTGCTCTCGGCACACACGCAGCGGCGTACGCACAAGATCGGCGCCTACTACCAGGGCCTCGGCGCGGTGCAGCGCCACGGGCTCTACGACGAGACCCGGACCTACGTCGACAACGTCGAGGCCATCAAGCGCCGCCTCGAGGACGGCCGCCCGCCCTCCTGAGCGTGGCAGGCCGGGCGGAGCGCGCCACGCCCGGGCCCGTGCCTGCGCGTGGCCGCGCCCCGCACTTCCGTACGATGAGGGGGCCGGATCCTTCCCCGTCCGCTTGTGCGATCCGGCGCTGGAGGTCGAGCAGTGGAGCCATCCGAGCACGCCCGCGCGGCTGCGTCCGGCGGCTCCCGCGACCCCTTGGTCGGCCGGCTGCTGGACAGCCGCTATCGCATCGGCCCCCGCATCGCGCGCGGTGGCATGGCCAGTGTCTACGAGGCCACCGACACCCGCCTCGACCGCACGGTCGCGGTCAAGGTGATGCACCCCGGCCTCGGCGACGACCGTGAGTTCGCGGAGCGGTTCGTCCGCGAGGCCCGCGCCGCCGCCCGGCTGAACCACCCGCACGTGGTGGGCGTCTACGACCAGGGCGACGACACCTCCGACGGGCAGGACACCGTCTTCCTCGTCATGGAGTACGTCCCCGGGCACACCCTGCGCGACGTGATCCGCAAGGAGGCGCCGATGCCGCCGGCCCGGGCGCTGGCGCTGCTCGAGCCGGTCGTCTCCGCCCTCGCGGCCGCCCACCGGGCCGGCCTGATCCATCGCGACGTCAAGCCGGAGAACGTGCTCATCGCCGACGAGGCCCATGGTGGTCGGGTCAAGGTCGCCGACTTCGGACTGGCCAAGGCCGTCAGCGCCGACACCCAGCACACCGCAACCGGGGGCGTGCTCATCGGCACGGTCTCCTACCTCGCGCCCGAGCTGGTCGTCGACGGCCGGGCCGACGCGCGTGCCGACGTCTACGCCGCCGGCGTCGTGCTCTACGAGCTGCTGACCGGCAGCAAGCCCCACGAGGGCGAGTCGCCGATCCAGGTGGCCTACCGCCACGTCCACCACGACGTGCCGATGCCCTCGGACGGACAGCCCGGCATCCCCGACTACGTCGACGCGCTCGTCGCCCGCGCCACCTCGCGCGACCGCGAGCACCGCGCAGCCGACGCAGGCGTGCTGCTGCACCAGCTGCACCGGGTCGAGCAGGCACTGCGCGAGGGCCTGGCCGCCGACCCCGAGCTCACCGCGGACCTGCTCCCCCGGCGTACGCCCGACGCCGACGACGCCGACCCGGTCGGCAACGACACCACCCCCGAGCCGTTCGACGCCGGCGCGCTCGCGCTGCTGACCGAGGTCGACCCCCGCGACTCCGGGCTGGTCGACGACGGCAGCCCCGACCGCACGACCGCGCTCGAGCGCCACCTCGTGCCGACCGCCACTGCCCCTGTCGCCGCGCCGGTGACCGAGCCGATGACCGCCACCGCCCCTCCTGGGCCCACGCAGCCTCCTGCTCCCGCTCCGCGCCCTGCACCGGCACGGGCTCCGTCCAGGGTCGCGCCCGTCGCGACGACGGCGCGGCGCCGTTCGGCGAAGGGACCGGTCCTCCTGCTGCTCGCACTGCTCCTCGTGGCCGGCATCGGCCTCGGCGCCTACTGGTTCGGCTGGGCGCGCTACACCACGACCCCCGCGGTGCTGAACCTGGACCGGGCCGCCGCGACAGCGGAGCTCGAAGCAGCCGGGCTGGAGGTCGAGGAGGGCGAGCCGGCCTACTCCGAGAACGTCGCGCCGGGCCTGGTGATCGGCACCGACCCGGGACCGGGCGACCGGGTCCTCAGCGGAGGCACCGTCGCGCTCGTCCTCTCCCTGGGACCGGAGCGCTACGACGTGCCGGTCCTCGAGGGAAGCACCGAGGACCAGGCACAGGACGCGCTCGCCGCGACCAACCTGGTCTTCGGCGAGAGCCGGGGCAGGTGGAGCGAGACCGTGCCGGAGGGGCAGGTGATCCGCACCTCGCCGAAGGCGGGCACCACGCTCAAGCCGGGTGCAGTCGTCGACCTGGTGCTCAGCCGCGGCCGCAAGCCGATCGAGGTCAGGGACTTCACGGGGAAGTCGTTCGACGATGCCCGGGAGGCGCTCGAGGCACGGCGTCTCGAGGTGAGCGTCGCCGGGGAGGAGTTCAGCGACACCGTGCCCGAGGGCTTCGTGATCTCCCAGGACCCCACCGGCGGCACCCTCTTCCGCGGCGACACCGTCTCCTTCGTCGTCTCCCAGGGCCCCGAGCTCGTCGAGGTCCCGCGCGTGCGGGCGATGGGCGTCGAGGCCGCGACGTCGCTGCTCGAGGGGCTCGGCTTCGACGTCGAGACCGACGAGGCCGACGGGTACCTCGGCCTCGGCTTCGTGTTCAGCTCCGACCCCGGGTCCGGGCAGTCGGTGCCGAAGGGCTCGACGATCACGTTGTTCCTCATCTGAGGTCCTAGCCTTCCTCCGTGGAGCACGAGCAGACCCGGCGTACGACCCTGCTCGCGGCGGCCGCACTGCTGGCCATCGCGGCCTGCTGGGGCTCGACGTTCTTCCTCATCAAGGACCTCCTCGACCGGGTGCCGACGCTCGACTTCCTCGCCGTGCGGTTCAGCATCGCCGCGGTCGTGCTGCTGCTCGTCGCACCCCGCGCGGTCGGTCGGCTCTCGCCGGTGGTGCGCCGTCACGCCGTCGTGCTGGGGGTGCTCTACGGCATCGCGCAGATCCTGCAGACCGCCGGCCTCGCGCACACGCCGGCGAGCATCAGCGGCTTCGTCACCGGTCTGTACGTCGTCTTCACCCCGCTGCTCGCAGCCGCCATCCTGCGCACCCGGATCCCGCCGGTCACGTGGGCCGCCGTGCTGCTGGCCACCATCGGGCTCGGCGTGCTGGCCCTGCGTGGCTTCAGCATCGGCTACGGCGAGCTCATCACGCTGGCCTCCGCGGTCCTCTACGCCCTGCACATCGTGGGGCTCGGCGCGTGGTCGACGGCCCAGGACGCGGTCGGCATGACGATCCTCCAGATCATCGTGATCGCGCTGATCTGCACCCTGGCCACCGCTCACGACGGCATCGTGCTCCCCGACCGCACGAGCGACTGGGTCTCGGTCGCCTACATGGCCGTCGTCGTCGGTGCGCTCGGGCTGCTCGCACAGACCTGGGCGCAGGCCCACCTGCCACCCACCCGCAGCGCCATCATCATGAGCATGGAGCCGGTCTTCGCCTCGCTCTTCGCCGTCTGGCTGGGCGGGGAGGACGTCACCACACGCCTGCTGCTGGGCGGGTCGATGGTGCTCGTCGCGATGCTGACCGTCGAGCTCGCACCCCGGCGCGCGGTCGAGGGCGAGGTCCCCCACATCGCGGTCTGAGGCCCGGCCGCGCCGTCCCGACGTCCGCAGACCAGCGGACGCGGTGGATCCGCCCGCCTAGGGTGGGGCCGTGGACAGATGCGTGGCGTGCGGGGCCGAGCTCGGCGTGGGCCGGTTCTGCCTCAACTGCGGGCACCCCATCGGTGCCCCGGCGCCTGCTCCCCCGCCCCCGGCCGACCCGGCCCCCGCTCCGGTGCAGGCGGCTGACCCCACCCCGGTCCCGCCGACCGGCCCCGTCGAGGCCCCGCGCGTCGAGCCTCCGCCCGACAAGTCTCCGCCTCCCGACGAACGTCCGGCGCGCAGCAGCACGTGGGACCCCCGGGACGACCTGCTTCCCTACGAGGAGGTCGACGACCCCACGGCCGACGACCCGGTGCGCGGGTGGGCGTGGGCGGTCTGGGTCGCGTTCGCCGTCGCGCTGATGGTCCTGGCGGTGGTGCTGATCCGCGTCTTCGGCACCGACGGCGACGCCACCGCGGCCGATCCCGAGACCGGCGCGTCGAGCGCCACCACCCCGGCCGAGGAGGACCCGTCCGGTTCCGCCTCCGACGTCCCGAGAGGCATCGGCAAGCGCCTCGACCTCGCGGACTCCGCGACCTTCAAGGTGCCCGCGACGGCTCCCGCCACCACGGACCTCGACGGCACCCTGGTGGCCTACGAGGCCTCCCAGATGGCTGACGGCAACCCGGCCACGGCGTGGCGCACCGCCGGAGACGCCACCGGACAGCAGGTCGTCATCACCCTCGCCGAGCCGGGGGTGATCAACCGCGTCGGGCTGATCAACGGCTACGCCAAGCAGGTCGCGGGCGTCGACTGGTACCCCAACAACCGTCGCATCCTGTCGGTCACGTGGACCTTCGACGACGGCACCGAGGTCGAGCAGACATTCGCGGAGCGGCCGGCGATGCAGCGGATGAAGGTGCCGCCGGTGGAGACGTCGACGCTCACCGTGACCATCACGTCGGTCACGCCGCCGGGCAGCGGCAACCTCGGTCGTGACTACACCGCGATCAGCGAGGTCACCGTCATCGGGCGACGAGCCGGCTGAGCACCACTGCGGCCCGCTCGGCGTCGGCCCGCGACACGTCGAGGTGCGTCACCAGGCGTACGGCGCGGGGACCGACCGCCGCGATCCGCACGCCCTCCTCGCCGGCGCGCGCCACGAACGATGCCGCGTCGGGCCGGTCGACGACCACGATGTTGGTGTCGACGTCGGCCGGGTCGAGGCCCAGCGCCTCGCCCAGCAGCCGGGCGTGGGCGTGGTCGTCGGCCAGCCGCTCGACGTGGTGCTCGAGGGCGTACGCCCCGGCCGCAGCCAGGATGCCGACCTGGCGCATGCCGCCGCCCATCCGCTTGCGCCGCACGCGGGCCTGGGCGATCGCGTCGGCCGACCCGACCATGAGCGAGCCCACCGGCGCGCCGAGGCCCTTGGAGAGGCAGACCGCGAGGACGTCGGCGATCCGGCCGTAGTCCGCGAGCGGCGTCCCGGTGGCGACGTGGGCGTTCCACAGCCGGGCTCCGTCGAGGTGCACCCGCGTGCCGGTCGTGTCAGCCCAGGTGCGCAGGTCGCGCAGGTCGTCGATCGCGACGACCGTGCCGCCCGCGAAGTTGTGCGTGTTCTCGACCGACACCGCGGCCGTGCGCACGAAGAACGGCCCCATGTCGGGCGCATGGAGGCCGTCGATCGCCGCGAGGTCGAGGCGGCCGCGCTCACCGGTCCACGTACGCATCGTGATGCCGCTGATCGCGCCGTGTGCGCCCAGCTCGGCGCGGGCGATGTGGGCTGACGACTCGCACAGCACCTCCTCGCCCGGCTGCACGACGGAGGCGACGGCGAGCACGTTGGCCATCGACCCCGTCGGCGTGAAGAGTGCGGCCTCGTGGCCGAACAGGCCGGCGACCCGCTCCTGCAGGGCGGTGACCGTCGGGTCCTCGCCGTAGACGTCGTCGCCGACCTCGGCGCGGGCCATCGCGGCCCGCATCGCCTCGGTCGGACGGGTGAGGGTGTCGGAGCGCAGGTCGATCACGGGGCGAACCTACCCGTGGCACGGCGGAGCCGCCCCGCCGGGCAGCGGTGAGCCAGACATCTTCCGAGCCCGCGAAACCTGCCTCACGCACCGCTCGTACGCCGGCCAGTCGGGCAGCGGTGAGCCAGACATCTTCCGAACTCGTAGAACCTGCCTCACGCACCGCTCGGCGCCCAGACCGGGCGGGCTCAGGCCTTGCGGAGCATCTCTGCGACGAGGAAGGAGAGCTCGAGGGACTGGACCCGGTTGAGGCGGGGGTCGCACACGGACTCGTAGCGGTTGGCCAGGCCGGCCTCGTCGATCTCCTCGCCGCCGCCCACGCACTCGGTGACGTCGTCACCGGTGAGCTCGACGTGGACGCCACCGGGCCAGGTGCCCAGGCTGCGGTGCACGTCGAAGAAGCCCTGGACCTCCTCGATCACGTCGTCGAAGCGCCGGGTCTTGTAGCCCGAGGACGCCTCGAAGGTGTTGCCGTGCATCGGGTCGCAGACCCACGCCACGTTGAGGCCCTCGGCGGTGACCTTCTCCACCAGCGCGGGGAGGCCGTCGCGGATCTTGCCGGCGCCGAAGCGGGTGATGAAGGTGAGGCGGCCCGGGGTGTTGTCGGGGTTGAGGCGCGCGGAGTAGGCCAGCGCGTCGTCCGGGGTCGTGGTGGGCCCGAGCTTGATGCCGATGGGGTTCTTGATCTTCGACAGCAGCTCGACGTGGGCGCCGTCGAGCTGACGGGTGCGCTCGCCGATCCACACGAAGTGGGCCGAGACGTTGTAGGGCTCGTCGGTGCGCGAGTCGATGCGGGTCAGGGCCTGCTCGTACTCCAGCAGCAGCGCCTCGTGGCTGGAGTGGAAGTCGACGCGGTGGAACTCGTCGGGGTCGGCGCCGATGGCCTTCATGAAGGTCAGGGCGCGCTCGATCTCGTCGGCCATCGCCTCGTAGCGCTGGCCGAAGGGCGAGGACTGCACGAAGTCGGTGTTCCAGGTGTGCACCTGCCGCAGGTCGGCGTAACCGCCGGTGACGAACGCGCGCACCAGGTTGAGCGTGGCGGCCGAGGAGTTGTAGACGTCGACGAGGCGCTGCGGGTCCGGCACCCGGGCCTCGGGGGTGAAGTCGTAGCCGTTGACCGCGTCGCCGCGGTAGGCCGGCAGCGTCACCGGGCCGTCGGGCGACGGACGGGTCTCGAAGTCGCTGCTGCGCGGCTTGGCGTACTGCCCCGCGAGGCGGCCGAGCTTCACGACGGGCACCGAGGCGGCGTACGTCAGCACGACGGCCATCTGGAGCAGCACCCGCAGCTTGTTGCGGACGTTGTCCGCCGTGACGCCGGCGAAGGTCTCGGCGCAGTCACCGCCCTGGAGCAGGAACGCCTCCCCGCGGGAGACCGCGGCGATCTTCGCGGTGAGGTCGTCGCACTCGCCCGCAAACACCAGCGGCGGCGCGGTCCTCAGTCGGGCCACGGCAGCATCGACCGCCCCGGCGTCGGGGTAGGTGGGCTGCTGGTGGGGCCCGAGCGCGTGCAGCTGCTCGAGGGTGGGGATGGCACTCACCCCGCAAGGGTACGGCGGCGGAGCGCCCGCACCCGAACCCTGACCGCTCTCCGGGCGGTCAGGGTCCGGGCAGGGGCTCTGCCCGACGTCGGATCAGCCCTCGAAGCACGCGCCTTCGAAGGTGTGCTCGGACACCGTGGGGCCGGCGCCGAAGTCCTCGACGATGGTCACGCCGGACGGCGCGGACGGGTCGACCTTGCTCAGCACCGACTCGCGGAAGATCGTCTCGTCCGGGTCACCGGTCCTGTTGCCGGCCTCCTCCGGGAGCATCCCCTCGTAGTCGATCGTCTCCAGCGACTGCACCGCCTCGAGCAGGCCGGCACGGTCCTTGTCGTAGTCGCCCTCGAGCCACTCCTCCAGCGCCGCCTTCAACGGATAGGACCACGCCCAGCCGGCCGTGTAGCCGTCGTTGGGCTGGGCGACGTCGCCCAGCGCGTCGCGCATGGCCTGGTGGCCGGGCGTGTCGGTGCCGAAGGGTCCCCAGTAGCCGGACTGCATGTAGAGCGCCTCGAGCGCCGGGGCGGCCGGGGTCTCCAGCAGCGCCGGGTTCCAGGTCGGGCCGAGGCCGATGAACTTCCCGGTGAAGCCCTGCGCGGCCGCCTGACCGACGATGACCGCCGTCTCGGTGGGGCCGGTCCCGAGGATCACGAGACCGGGCTTCTGCTTCACGATGGCGCTGATGGCGCCCGCCTGGGACTCCTGGCCGGGTGCGGTCTCGACCCCGGTGAACTTGATCCCGTTGGCCTCGGCAGCGATCTCGGCCCCCGCCGCTCCGTCACCGCCGTAGTCACCGGGGAAGCCGACCGCCATCACCGAGGAGATGTCGTTCTCCGCCACCATGTAGTCGACGGCGTTCATCCCCTCGACGCAGTAGTTCGCGCCCGACTCCAAGATCGCGTCCTCGAAGGCCCACAGCGAGGTCCACGACGCCGGGGCGCCGACCATCTCGTCGCGGTCCATGTCGGGGATGATCGCCAGCGTGGTCGGCGAGCCCAGCGTCTGCGCGAGCGCCAGCACCTCGCCCTCGATCTCGCCGTAGACCTGCTGGTGGGTCTGCGGGTTGTAGAGGTTGTCCTTGACGTACTTGGTGACGTCGATGTCGTAGCCACCGATGCCGCCGTCCTCGTTGACGCGGTTCCAGAAGGCGGCCTGCGCCTCGGTGATCGGCACGCCCAGCGGGGCGAACGGACCCTGGGTCAGGTCGGAGATGGTGCCGAGGTAGATGCACCCGTTGTCGGCGTTGACCGCATCGGGGCACGCCTCGTCGGTGACCCCCGGCGCGCTGACGTCCGATGATCCCCCGTCGGCCTCCCCGCCACCGCGACAACCGGTGGCGAGCAGCGCCAGCGCGACCAGCAGCACTGCGGACTTCCTTGACTTCACGGTGCTCTCCTTTGTGTGTGTCCGGCCGCTCAGTAGCTGAAGGGCCAGCCTTTCCAGTAGTTGCGAATCCGGATCCAGATGCCGAAGAGCCCGCGTGGCTCGAACAGCAGGAAGCCGACGATGAGCAGGCCGTAGAGGACCTGCTCGAGCTGGAAGACGTTGGGGGTGTCGGTGACCTGGCCCGAGATGAAGGGCAGGTACGCCGGGAGCTCGCGCGTCAGGGTGGGCAGGAGGGTGATGAACAGCGCACCCATGACGGCCCCGCTGACCGTGCCCGCTCCCCCGATCAGCACCATCGCGATGAACTGCACCGACAGCAGCAGCCCGAAGCTGGACGGCTCGAAGAACCCGATGATGCTGTAGATCAGCGCGCCCGAGCAGCCGGCGTAGAACGAGGAGATCGCGAAGGCCACGGTCTTGGCGCGGGGCAGGTTGATGGCCATCATCTCCGCGGCCATGTCGCGGTCCCTGACCGCGGCGAAGGACCGCCCGGTGCGCGAGCGCGCCAGGTTGCGGGCACCCAGCGCGAACACCAGCAGCAGCACGAGCATCAGCAGGTAGAACTTCTGGTCGGAGGTCAGGTAGTCGCCGTCGCGGGCGAACTCGATGCCGAACAGCTCCGGCACGGCCGCCTCACGACCCACGCCCGCGCCACCGGTCAGGTCGCTCCACTCGCGGAACAGGTGCTCCCCGATGAACACCAGCCCCAGGGTGACGATCGCGAGGTAGAGCCCTCGCAGCCGCGTCGCCAACGGCGCCACCAGCACACCCGCGAGGCCGGCCACGAGACCGGCGGCGGGCAGCCAGACGAGGATGTTGGTGATGCCGAAGCCGATCGTGCGACCGTCCGGGTCACCGGAGATCGCCGCCGCCGTGTAGGCGCCGACACCGAGGAAGAAGGCGTGGCCCAGGGACACCTGCCCGGCCAGGCCGGTGATGATGTTGAGACCGAGAGCGCCGATCGCGAAGGCGTACGCCAGCGCCAGGGTGTTGAGGTGGTTGTCGGTCAGCATCTGCGACAGCCCGAGGGCGGCCAGCACGATGATGCCGACCCAGATCCGCTTGGGCCGGGTGTTGAACAGGGCCAGCTCCTGGGCGTACGACCGGTAGAGCTGGGGTCGTCCGGACAGCCGGGCGCCGCGTCGCGCGCGGGTCGCAGCCTGACGGGGGGCCCGGTCCGAGCCCGTCGAGAGAGTGGTCATACGCGCCTCACCTCCGGTGTTCCGAAGATGCCGTAGGGCTTGGCGAGCAGCACCAGCAGCATCAGGACGTAGGGCGAGACGACGGCGAAGTTGTCGCCCAGCCACGGCGCGTAGTCGCGCTGGTAGGTGCCGACCAGGGCCTCCACGACCCCGACCGCGAGGCCGCCGACCACGGCTCCCTCGAGCGAGTCCAGCCCGCCCAGGATGATCGCGGGGAGCGCCACGAGCGCCACGATCCAGATCTGCCGGTCGACACCCGCCGAGATGGCGAGCAGCGACCCCGCCACCGCCGCGAGGGCACCCGCCATGGCCCACGACAGGGCGAAGACGCTGCCGACGCTGACGCCCTGGGTGAGCGCTGCCTCCTGGTCGAAGGCGGCGGCCCGCATGGCGAGGCCGTGGCGTGTGTAGCGGTAGAACCAGAAGAGGACCGCCACGACGAGGGCCAGCGTCGCCAGCGACACCAGGTGCCGTTCCTGGACCCGGAGGCCGGCCAGCTCGACCCGCTCGAGGCCCCACGGGTTGGGGATGTTGCGGGCGCCCAGGCCGATGAAGCCGCTGGTCACCACGCGGACCACGATGTCGATGCCGATGGTGATGATCGCCACCACGAACGCCGGGCGTCCGACCATCGGCCGGATCGCACCCCGCTCGATCACCAGCGCGAGGACCGCGGTGAGGAGCGCCGCGACGGCCACCGACACGAAGAAGGAGAAGCCGGTGAAGAGCATCACGCCGAGGGCGGGACCCACGTAGCTGGTGATCGTCGCGCCGGTCAGCATCATCGCGGGCTGGGCGAAGCTGATCACGCCGGTGGACTTGTAGATGATCACGAAGCCGAGGGCCAGCAACGCGTAGATCGAGCCCGAACCGAGCCCGCGCAGGACCACTTCCAGGAACTGGGTCATCGTGTCGCTCCGGTGTACATGTCGCTGACGGTGTCCTCGAACATCTGGGAGATCGCGGAGCGCTTGACCTTCTGCGTGGCGGTCAGCTCACCGTCCTCGTGGTCGAGCTCCTTGGGCAGCAGCCGGAAGGCCTTGATGCGCTCCACCTGCGACAGGTCGGCGTTGACCGCGTCGACCACGCCGGAGACCAGCTCCACGACCTCCGGCTTGGCGCTCAGGTCGCGGTAGGTGCTGTAGCCGAGCTGGCGGCGCTGCGCCCACTCGCCGACGGTGTCGAGCTCGATGCCGATGAGCGCGGTGAGGAACTTGCGGCCGTCGCCGATCACGATCGCCTCCCGGATGAAGGGCGAGGCCTTGAGCTCGTTCTCGATCATCGACGGCGAGATGTTCTTGCCGCCCGCGGTGATGATGATGTCCTTCATGCGGTCGGTGATCTTCACGTGCGTCCCCTCGACCCACTCGCCGACGTCGCCGGTGTGCAGCCACCCGTCCGGGGTCAGCGCCATCCGGGTCGCCTCCTCGCGCTGCCAGTAGCCCGCGAAGGTCGCCCCGCTGCGGGTGAGGATCTCCCCCGTCTCCTCGTCGATCCGCAGCTCGGTGCCGGGGTGCACCTCGCCCACGGTGCCGAGGCGGATCCGGCCCGGGCGGTTGCCGGTGGCGACCGCGGTGTTCTCCGTCATCCCGTAGACCTCGTGCATCGGCACCCCGATCCCCATGAAGAACCGCAGGACCTCCGGTGCGATCGGGGCAGCCCCGGACGCGGCGTAGCGGACCTTCCGCATGCCCAGGCGGTCCTTGAGCGCGCGGTAGAAGAACACGTAGCCCACGGCGTAGCGCAGGCGCGTCGACGTGCTGTGCACGCCGCCCTGCGCGACCAGGCGCTGTCCGATGTCCTCGGCGACGCCCAGCCAGAACCTGGACACCGTGCGCTTGAGCCAGGAGGCGCCGGACAGCCGCGTCTCCACGCCGGCCAGCAGCTTCTCCCAGATGCGGGGCACGCCGAACAGGATCGTGGGCTGCACCTCGCGGAGGTTGACAGGGACCGTCTCGATGGACTCGGCGAAGTTGACCTGCGTCCCCGCGGCGGCGTTGAACCAGGTGGAGAAGATCCGCTCCGCGACGTGGGCCAGGGGCAGGTAGGACAGGGTCAGGTCCCCCGGCCCGGGCGGCGGGTCGGTGAAGGCGCCCTGCTCGACGAGGACCTCGATCGCGCACTCCACGTTGCTGACCGTGAGCATCGCGCCCTTCGGGGGGCCCGTGGTGCCGGAGGTGTAGATCAGCGTGGCGAGGTCGGAGGGCTCCTGCTGGGCCAGCGCACGAGCGAGCGCGTCCGGGTGGGACTCCCGGTGGTCGCGACCGAGGTCGAGGAAGTCCTCCCACGAGAGCAGCAGCTCGCTGTCGTAGCGGTGACGGATGCCCCGCGGCTCGAGGTAGACGACGCGGACCAGGTTCGGCGCCTGGTCGAGCACCGAGAAGGCCTTGTCGACCTGCTCCTGGTCCTCCGCGACGAGCACCTTGGCTCCGGAGTCGTTGAGCAGGTAGCCGACCTCGGCGGCGGGGTTCGTGGGATAGACCCCCACCGACGCCGCGCGGGCGGCCAACGCTCCCATGTCGCAGATCAGCCACTCCGGCCGGTTCTCGGAGTGGATCGCGACGCGGTCGCCAGGCACGACGCCCAGGGCGAGGTAGGCGTGGCCCGCCAGCTGGACGTGCTCCCAGTAGGTCGCCCAGGTCCACTCCCGCCAGACCCCGAGGTGCTTGTCGCGCAGCGCCACCGCGTCGGGCATCGACTCGGCGTGGGCGCGGATCCGGGTGACGGGGCTGGTCACGACCCCACCTCGCTGCCGAGGTAGGCGCGCACCACGTCGGGGTGGCGCTGCACCTCGTCGGGCGTGCCCGTGACGATCGGAGTGCCGAAGTCGACGACCAGCACCCGGTCGGCGAGGTCCATGACCAGGCCCATGTCGTGCTCGACCATGATGATCGGGACGTCGAGCTCGTCTCGGATGTCGAGGACGAAGCGGGCGGTGTCCTCGGTCTCCTCCTGGTTCATCCCGGCGACCGGCTCGTCGAGCAGCAGCAGCTTGGGCTCCATGGCGAGCGCCCGGCCGAGCTCGACGCGCTTCTGCACGCCGTACGGCAGCAGCCCGACCGGCATGCTGCGCCACTGTGCGAGCTCGAGGAAGTCCACGATCTCCTCGACCGCTTGCCGGTGCTCGACCTCCTGGCGGCGGGCCGTGCCCACCCAGGCGAAGGCCTGGAGGAAGCCGTAGGTGATGTGCTGGTGCCGGCCCAGCATGAGGTTGTCGAGCACCGTGAGGTGCTCGAACAGTGCGATGTTCTGGAACGTCCTGGCCATCCCCATGGCGGCGATCCGGTGCGGACGACGACCCAGGATGCTCTCGCCCATGAACTCCACCGAGCCCTGCTGCGGCCGGTAGACGCCGGAGAGCACGTTGAACAGCGACGTCTTGCCGGCACCGTTGGGACCGATGATGGCGAACAGCTCGCTGGGGCGCACCTCGAAGCTCACACCGTTGACGGCCTTCACGCCGGCGAAGGACAGGTGCACGTCGTCGAGCCGGGCCACGGGTGCGGCGTGCGCCGCCTGGTCCGTCATGCCGACCACCTCTTCTTGCGCCGGTAGTGCTTGGTGTCGCGGAAGGACTTGCGGCCGTCCTCACCGGGATGGAGGCCGAGGTAGAACTCGCGCACGTCGTCGTCGTTCAACAACGCGGCGGCCGGCTTGTCGAGGACCACCCGTCCGGTCTCCATCACGTAGCCGTGGTGGGCGATCGAGAGGGCCATGGTGGCGTTCTGCTCGACCAGCAGGACTGCGGTGCCGCCCTTGTTGATCTCGAGCACCACGTCGCGGATGTTCTCGACCATCTTGGGCGCCAGGCCCAGGGTGGGCTCGTCGAGGAGGAGGTAGCGCGGCTCGGACATCATCGCGCGCCCGATCGCCAGCATCTGCTGCTCACCGCCGGAGAGGTAGCCCGCGGTCGCGGCCCGTCGGTCGCCCAGCACCGGGAACAACGCGTACACCCGCTCGAGGTTGTCCGCCATGCGCGAGCGGGCGGTGTGGGCGCCGACCTTGAGGTTCTCCTCGACGTTGAGCTCCACGAACACACGACGGCCCTCGAGCACCTGGCGCACCCCGTGCCGGACGACCCGCTCGGGGCTCATCCGGTGGATCGGTTGGTCGTCCAGGGTCACGCGCCCCTTGGCGACCTCGCCCTGGTGGATGTCCAGGAGCCCGGTGAGGGCGCGCAGGAGGGTCGTCTTGCCGGCCCCGTTGGAGCCGAGGAGGGCGACGATGCCGTCCTCGGGCACGTCGATGCTCACGCCGCGCAGGGCCAGGACGACGTCGTCGTAGACGACCTCGAGGTTGCGGGCGGAGAGCATCGTGGACCGGGTTCCTTCCGAGGGGCGAAGTGACGACAGTCACATCGTGGACCCGCTTCGCCGTTGATGTCACTGGTCGTCGGCCCAAAGTCACGACCGCCTGGCCTGTGGCCGGACCACAAGGTGGCGCGGGGGTGGCGCAACCGCGATCGGCAGGTCACCATGGGCGACCAGCTCGAGGGGAGACTCGGTGACGAACGGGACGGTGGCGCTGGCCGGCGAGGCCCACGGCGCGGACAAGCTCGCCCAGTGGGTCCAGCGGCGCGAGTCGGTGATCGCGCACGACGCGACCAACACGATCTGGCACCAGGTGCCGGCCTACGGCGCCCGTGCTGACGCGGGACTGCGTGACGACGTCGAGGCCCACTGCCGGCAGGTCTTCGCCGCGTTCCTCGCCAGCGTCAACGAGCGGCGCCATCCGCTCCGGTCGGACTTCCCCTGGAGCGGGCAGCACGCGATGCGCCGCGTCGAGCTCGGGATCACCCTGTCCGACTTCATGAAGGCCTTCCGCGTCGGCCAGCTGACCCTGTGGGACGACATCCTCGCGGGCGTCAACGAGTGGCCCTCGACCAAGGACGCCGCGCTCCTGCTCGTCAACCAGGTGATGCGCACCATCGAGGTCGGGAGCACCGCCGCGGCCGAGGCGTACCTCGAGGCCCAGCAGTACCAGCTCGCCGACTCCGCCCGCCTGGCCCGCGACCTCCTCGAGGACCTGCTCGCCGGGAAGCCGCCGACAGTGGAGGAGCGCCAGCTGGCGCTGGCCCAGATGGGCCTGTCCGACGACGAGCCCCTCGTCGCCCTCGTGGCGACCCTGCCCTCGAAGGTGGTCGGGACCGAGCAGCGGGCCAGGCTGCGGGCGGCGCTCACGGTCGCCGGCCGGGGCATGGTCGTCGCGCGCCACCACGAGGTGGTCGCACTGCTGCCGGTGGGACCCCACGGCCCCACCCAGGTCGTGGACGGCGTGCGGGCGGCGGTCGTCTCCCTCCTGGCCGACGGCATCCTGACCAGCGTGGGGCTCAGCTGTGCGCGCACCGGGTTCCGCGAGATCCCCTGGGCCTACGAGGACGCCCGGACCGCGATGGGCTCGCTGCTCGGCCGTCCCGGCGTGCGCGCCATGGACGAGATGTCGACCCTGGACCTGCTCATCTCGAGCCAGAAGAACGCGCGGCTGGTGCGGTCCTTCGTCGAGGAGGACCTCGCGACCGGTGGGATCCTCGTCGAGACGCTCAGCACCTACGTCTCCCACGACCTGAACGCCAAGCTCACCGCGATGCACCTCCACGTGCACGCCAACACCGTCTACTACCGCCTCGACCGGATCGCCGAGCGCACCGGCTGCGACGTCCGCCGGGTCGAGGACCTCATCGACCTGCTGCTGGCCGTGCGCCTGGTCCGTGCGGAGACGCCCTGAGCGACTCGATCAGGGTCAGCGTCTCGGCGCGAGGACTCCGGCGGCGTCCTCGACCCGCAGTCCGCCGGAGCGGGTGCGGCTGGCGACGAGGGTGCCGGTGACGACCGACGGGAGCGGGTAGGAGATCGTCCCGGGCGCTCCCTGGCGCGACGTGGTCCACAGGCGGTCGGCGTAGCCCACCTTGCCCCGGAACTGGTGGTTCTCCAGGACGAGCCGCCCCGCCGTCGCCTGGCCGAGGACGTAGGACGCCTCGCCTCGGTAGAACAGCGAACCGTGCGAGACCTCGAGGATGCCGTCGCGCTGGCGGACGGTCTGGTCGTGCACCTCGCCACTGAGGTAGACGTCGACGCCTCCGTCGACCATCGCCCGCCACAGCCTCGAGGACCGGCCCTCCTCGTAGACCAGGTGCGTGGAGTTGCGGACCCGGACGGGGCCGGGCATCGGCGTGTGGCCCTGCACCACCACCCACGGCACCTCGTCACGGCGCGCCGTGCGCAGCACGCGCTCGAGCCAGGCCAGCTGGGCGGCGTCGACGGACATGTGCACGTCCCCCCCGCGGCGCTCGAAGACGTCGAGCGTCACCAGCAGCACGTCGGCGTCGAGGCGGACGGCGTACGCCGTGTGCCGGGCCGGCCCGCGTCGGGGCCGGTCGGCGAACCGCGGTCGGCCGTCGCTGCCGCTCAGTGCGTGGTCGGCGAAGATCTTCTTGAACTCCGGCACGTGGCGCCGCTTGAAGTCGACCCACGGGTGGCGTCCGCGGACCCGCCACGGGTCGTCGCCGACCTCGTGGTCGCCGACGGCGGGGTAGGTCGTCAGCCCGTGGTCGGCGAAGCGCTGGAGCCAGGCGGGGTAGTAGACGTCGGCGGCACGCCGCCAGGCCCGCAGCCGCTGCGCCTGGGTGCGGACCGGGCCGAACACGCCGGTCCTCGAGTCGTCGCGCCCCCAGCGACCCTCCACCAGGTCGCCTGCGACCAGCACGTCACGCGTGCCGTGGCCGGCCATCTCGTCCAGCACCCGGTCCAGCGCCGTCTCGTAGGAGGCGTTGGTGGAGTTGGCGACCTCGCCGGTCGCCTCGACGACGTAGTGCTTGCGGCCGTCCGCCGTGAGGTCGGCGACGTCCTGGTTGAGGAAGTCGGGTGCGGAGATGAAGCGGTAGCCGCCGGTCAGCTCGGGCGCCGGCGGGACAGCGGGGCGATCGCGCGGGCCGCGCGCGCTCGTCTCGACGAGCGGCTCGGCCCGGGGCACGACCTGCTCGCGCTCCACCCCGCTCGGAGCCTCGCGTCGGGTCTCGCGGGACCGCTCGCGCGCGGCACGGGCCGCCGTGTCGATCGTGGGTGCGGGGTAGTCGGAGCCGGGTGCCGCACCGGCCGGCTCGGCCGGGGGCGTGAGCATCGTGCAGCAGAGCGCGCCGACGACCAGCAGCGCAGAGAGCGGTCCGAGAGGTCGTCGTGTCACTCGACCAACCGTAGACGGCGCGGCCGACGTACGGGCACAGGACCCGACGGTGTCGCGGCGAACCGGCTCATTCCTCGAGGTGGTCGATGTCGCGGAAGCCGGTCTTCTTCGCCCGCACACCGCGGTTGGTCGCCCACGTGAGCGCCCAGAGCACGACGCCGATCGCGAGCAGGCCCGCGGCGATCCGGTACTGGACCATGTCGGCCTCGAGACGCGCCCACGGGCCGAGGAGGTAGGCGCAGCACAGCGCGCCGACCACGGGGAGCGCCGACGGCGCCCGGAACGCCCCGTCCGGCGTGGGGTCGCGCCGGAGGATGAGGCAGGCGACGTTGACGATGGTGAAGACCGCGAGCAGCAGCAGGGCCGTGGTGCCGGACAGCGCGGCCACGACCGACGACTCGGAGTCGAGGGTGACCACGCTGATGAGCCCCAGCGCGAGGAGCGTGGTGAAGAGGATCGCCGTCCACGGCGAGCGGCGGCCCGGCAGGACCTTGCCCAACGAGCGCGGGAGCACGTCCTGGCGGGCCATGCCGTAGATCAGCCGGCTGGCCATCAGCATGTTGATGAGCGCGGTGTTGGCGACCGCGAAGACGGTGAGGAACGGGAAGATCGTGTCGATGGGCAGGTTCGGTGCGCCCACCTTGACCACGTCGAGCAGGATCCCCGCCTCCGCGTTGGTGGGCTCGGCGATCTGGCCGGGCGGGATCACGGCGACGACCGAGATCGCGACGAGCATGTAGATCACCACCGCGATGCCGAGGCCGGTGAACATCGTGCGCGGGAAGATGCGCAGCGGGTCCTTGGTCTCCTCGACCATGTTGACCGAGTCCTCGAAGCCGACCATCGAGAAGAACGCGATGGCGGTCGCGACGGTGACCGCCATGAAGAGCCCCTTGTCGTCCGGGCTCTCGAAGACCGTGACGCGGCTCAGGTCCCCGTCGCCGGAGGCGATGACGACGATCCCGATCCCGATCACGATGGCGAGCGCGACCATCTCGACCAGCGTCAGCACCACGTTGAACTTCACGCTCTCGCCGACGCCGCGGAGGTTGACGGCGGCCAGCACGACCATGAAGAGCAGGGCGGTCGCGAGCACGGCGCCGGAGCTCGGGTCGTCGTTGCCGAAGCCGATGAGCAGGTTGGCCGCCAGCAGGTTCGAGGACGTCGAGGCGCTGGTGATCCCCGAGCAGACCACGGTGAAGGCGACCAGGAAGGTGATGAAGTGGATGCCGAAGGCCTTGTGGGCATACAGCGCGGCACCCGCGGCCTGGGGGTACTTGGTCACCAGCTCGAGGTAGCTGAACGCGGTGACCGTGGCGACTGCGAAGGCGACCAGGAACGGCAACCAGGCGATGCCCCCGACCTGGCCGGCGAGCCGGCCCGTGACGGCGTACACGCCGGCGCCGAGGATGTCGCCGACGATGAAGAGCAGGAGCAGCCTGGGCCCCAGGACCCGCTTGAGGTCGGAGCCCCCGGGCTCGTCGACGTCGTGCTGGCTGGCCTGCGTCGTACTCATCGAGACTCCCCCTGGTCGGTCCGTGCCACGACACGGTGAGAGCACACCATGTCGCGACGGTGCGGGACGGAGCAACCACCGAGCGGGTGGACGTACGTCGTGTCGCGCAGGCCCGAAGCGGCCCGTGGACGGGCTTCCACACTTGGATCGATCAAACTACTGTGCTCACATGCCGAAGCGTGTTGCGCTCCTGACGGCCGGTGGCTACGCCCCGTGCCTGTCCTCCGCCGTGGGTGCCCTGATCGAGACCTACGACGCCACCGACCCCGACATCGAGCTCATCGCCTACAAGCACGGCTATCACGGCCTGCTCACCGGCACCAGCGTCGTGATCGGGCCCGAGGAACGGGCCGGCGCCGCCCTGCTGCACCGCTACGGCGGCAGCCCGATCGGCAACAGCCGCGTCAAGCTCACCAACGACGACGACTGCCGCAGGCGCGGCCTGATCGGCGAGGCCGAGACCGCCCTGCAGGTCGCGGCCGAGCGCCTGCAGGCCGACGGCGTCGACGTGCTGCACACGATCGGCGGCGACGACACCAACACCGCGGCGGCCGACCTGGCGGCGTACCTGCGCGAGCAGGGCTCCGAGCTCACCGTCGTGGGCCTTCCCAAGACCATCGACAACGACATCGTCCCGATCCGGCAGAGCCTGGGCGCCCAGTCCGCGGCCGAGCAGGCCTCGCGCTTCGCGCAGAACGTGCTCGCCGAGCACGGCTCGAACCCGCGGATGCTCATCGTGCACGAGGTGATGGGGCGCGCGAGCGGCTGGCTCACCGCGGCCGCCGCACGCGACTACATGGCGTGGCACGCCGAGCAGGAGTGGCTGCCCGGCATCGGCCTCGACGCCCGCACGTGGGCGATCCACGCGGTCTACGTCCCCGAGCGCGGCATCGACCTCGCGGCCGAGGCGACCCGCCTGCGTGCGGTGATGGACGAGATCGGTTGCGTCAACATCTTCCTGGCCGAGGGCGCGGGGATCGACGACATCGTCGCCGACCTCGAGGCCTCCGGTGAGACCGTGGGGCGCGACCCCTTCGGCCACGTCAAGATCGACACCATCAACCCCGGTCGCTACTTCGCCGAGCGCTTCTCCCGGGAGATCGGCGCCGAGAAGCACATGGTGCAGAAGTCCGGCTACTTCTCCCGCTCGGCGCCGGCCAACGAGACCGACCTCGCGCTCATCCGCGAGATGGCCGAGCTGGCCGTCACCTGCGCCCTCGAGGGCCGCCCCGGCGTGATCGGGCACGACGAGGACCGCGGTGACGAGCTCCGCTCCATCGAGTTCGAGCGGATCGCCGGGCACAAGCCGTTCGACGACTCGCAGGAGTGGTTCGCCGAGCTGCTGGCGGGCACCGGTCAGGCCTGAGGGCGGGCCGCTCAGGCCTGGGGTGCCTCCACGCGCTGGGTGACCCGCAGCCCCGCCGCGGGCAGCACCCGCGGGAGCGTCTGGAGGTACGCCGCACTGGCGAGGGCGATGAGCGCCAGCACCGACCACAACGTGGTCGGGCCGTGGGCGAGCAGCCAGGTGAACGAGACCGGCGCCACAGCGCCGCCGAGGCCCCAGCCGAGCTGGAAGAGGCCGAGGTACCGACCGCGGAGGTGGTCGGGCGCGGCCTCGGCCGCGGTGGCGCTGAAGACCGGGCCACCGGTGAGCTCGCCGAAGGTGTAGACCACGGCCCCGACCAGGATCACCACCACGCCGAGCCACACCGGCAGCCACCCGGCCACGACGAAGAGCACGTAGCTGGCGACGAAGACGAGCTGCGCCAGGCCCATCATCCGGGCGCGTACCCGCCCGGTCATGCGGCGTACGACGAGTCCCTGGCCGAGCCCGACGAGCGCGGTGTTCAGGGTGAAGATCGCACCCACCACCCAGCCGGGCAGGTCGATGGTCTCGGCGGCGTAGACCGGCAGGGCGAAGTTGAGCACCATCATCCCGGCGACGAAGCCGAGCTGGCCGAGCACGAGGCGGAGGTAGGCCCGGTCGCGCAGCACGACGCCCCAGCCCTCGACGGGCGCGTCGTGCGCCCGCGCGACGCGGTGGTCGGGCACGTCGAGCAGGAGCACGAAGGCCACGACGAACGTCAGGGCGTTGAGCACCACCACCGACTGGTAGGCCAGGTCCGTGCCGATCTGCAGGGCGACCCCGGCCAGCACGCCGCCGACCGAGTAGCCGAGGTTGCGGACCGCCTGGAGGAAGCCGAACCACATCTCGCGCTCCCCCGGCGCCGAGATGGCGGTGACGACGTTGCCGAACGACCCCCAGAAGGCCTGGCGGCCGATGTTGAGCAGGGTCGTCCACAAGGCGACCACCAGCAGCGAGTCGGCCCAGAGGTAGGCCAGCATGCCGACCGCCTGGACGAGGTTTCCCGCGAGCATCATCCGACGTGGACCGAGGTGGTCGACGAGGCTGCCGATGACGAAGGCACCCGGCATCGTGAGCAGCGCCGACAGCGACAGCGCCGACCCGATCTGCACCAGTGACAGGTCGGTCATCGCGAGGAAGTAGAGCAACGTCATCGGCATGAACAACCCGCTGCCGACGGTGTCGGCGACGATCGCCGTGACGAACCTGCGGTGCTCGCCCACGCGGGGGAAGCCGAGACGGGTCAGCACGGGTCCATCCTCGCCCACAGGAGCCGCTACGGACGCGCTGGGTCCGGCTATGTTTCGGCTATGACCTTCTCGATCGTGGCCCGGTCCGACGACGGCGAGTCCTGGGGCGTCGCCGTGGCCTCCAAGTTCCTGGCCGTGGGCTCCGCGGTGCCGGCAGCGGCCGCAGGAGTCGGCGCCATCGCCACCCAGGCCGACGCCAACATCGCCTACAAGTACCTCGCCCTCGCGCACCTCGACGAGGGGGCCACCGCGCAGGTCGCCCTCGACCGGCTGCTCGAGGAGGACGGAAACCGCGAGCACCGGCAGGTCGGCGTCGTCGATTCCGACGGCAACGCGGCGACGTGGACCGGCTCGGAGTGCTTCGCGTGGGCCGGCGGGACCACCGGTCGCAGCGGCGAGCGCGGTGGCTACGCCATCCAGGGCAACATCCTCACCGGGCCCGAGGTGGTCGAGGCGGTGGAGCGCGCCTGGCTCGCCTCGGCCGACCACCCGCTCGAGCGGCGCCTGCTCGAGGCGCTCGCCGCCGGCGACGACGCCGGCGGCGACAGCCGCGGGCGACAGTCGGCGGCACTGCTCGTCGTGCGCGACGGGGCGGGCTACGGCGGTCACGACGACGTCGCGGTCGACCTGCGCGTCGACGACCACACCGATCCCGTCACCGAGCTGGCCCGGCTCGTCGACCTCAACGAGCTCTACCTGACCGCGTCGACCCCCGAGGAGCAGGTGCCGGTCGACGACGCGCTGATGATCGAGCTCGAGGCGCTGGCCAAGGCCGACGGCAAGGACAGCTTCCACATGTGGGTCGGGTCGCAGAACCACGAGATGCGTGTCGGCCCCGGCGCGCGCCCGGAGTGGATCGACCGGCGGATCCTGGCGATCATCCGCGGCGAGGAGGACGCCGTATGAGCGTGTTGGCGATCGACGCGGGCACCACGGGAGTCACCGCCGTGGTCGTCACCTCCGACGGTCGGATCCAGGCCAAGGGCTACCAGGAGTTCCGCCAGCACTTCCCCCAGCCGGGGTGGGTCGAGCACTCGGCCGAGGAGATCTGGCAGGCCACCCTGGAGGCCACCCGGGAGGTGCTCGGCAAGGTCGACGGCTCCGAGCTCACCGCGGTCGGCATCACCAACCAGCGCGAGACGATCGTGCTCTGGGACCGCGAGACGCTCGGTTCCCCGCGCCGCGCCATCGTCTGGCAGGACCGGCGCACGGCCTCGATCTGCGACCGGCTGCGCGACGAGGGCCACGAGGACCGCGTCGCGGAGCTCACCGGCCTCCGTCTCGACCCCTACTTCTCCGGCACCAAGCTGATGTGGCTCGCCGAGAACGAGCCCCACACCTGGGCGCTCGTGCAGTCGGGCCGGTACGCCGTCGGCACGGTGGACTCCTACCTCATCGCCCGGATGACGCGCGGCACCTGGCACGTCACCGACGTCTCCAACGCCTGCCGGACCCTGCTCTTCGACCTCGAGGCGGGCGACTGGTCCGAGGAGCTGTGCGGCCTCTTCGGCGTGCCGCGCGACGCGCTGCCCGACCTGGTCCCCAACTGGGGAGAGGTCGCGCCCACCGACCCGAAGTCCTTCCTCGGCCTGTCGCTGCCGATCGCGGGCATCGCCGGCGACCAGCAGTCGGCGCTCTTCGGCCAGACCTGCTTCGACGACGGCGAGTCCAAGTGCACCTACGGCACCGGCTCCTTCATCCTCACCAACACCGGCTCCTCGGTCGTGCGCAGCGACGCGGGGCTCCTGTCGACCGCCGCCTGGCGCTCCCCCGAGGGTGAGATGACGTACGCCCTCGAGGGCGCGATCTTCGTGACCGGGTCGGCGGTGCAGTGGCTGCGTGACGGCCTGCAGATCGTCGGCAACGCAGCCGAGACCGCCGCGATCGCGCAGACCGTCGACGACACCGACGGCGTGGTGTTCGTGCCGGCGCTGACGGGCCTCGGCGCCCCCCACTGGGACCCGCACGCGCGCGGCATGATCATCGGCATCACGCGCGGGACCACCCGCGCCCACCTCGTGCGCGCCACGCTCGAGGCCATCGCCTTCGAGGTGCGGGACGTGCTGGAGACCCTGCCGGAGCTCACCACGCTGCGCGTCGACGGCGGTGCGGCTGCCAACGACCTGCTCTGCCAGTTCCAGGCCGACCAGGTCGGTCGGGCGGTCGAGCGACCGGAGATCGTGGAGACCACCGCCCTGGGCGCGGCCTTCCTCGCCGGGCTGGGCACGGGAGTGTGGGGCTCGACGGACGACCTGCGTGACACGTGGGCGCTCGACCGGCGCTTCGAGCCCGGTGGCGACCGCGAGGCGCTCGACGCGTCGTACGCCCTGTGGAGCCGGGCCGTCGAGCGCGCGAAGGGCTGGGCGGAGTAGCCGAGGACGATCGCTACAGGCGCTCGCGCGCCGCCCGCGCGGCGTCCACCTCGTCCGTCGCCGCGTCGACGGCCTCCTGGGCCTCCTCCTGCAGCGCCTGCGCCTCGTCGAGCTCGTCGTCGACCTCCTCGACCTCGGCCTCGAGCTCGGCCATCCGGGCGCGCAGCTCGTCGATCTCCGCCTGGAGCTGCAGGGTCCGGGCCCGCAGCTTCTCGACCGCGCGACGCGTCGAGCGGTGCTCCTTCTCCGCCTCCCCCAACGCCGCGCGCGCCTCGGCGACGCGCGCGTCGGCGGCCGCCCGCGCCTTCTTGTCGGCGTCCGGGTCGGGCACGACGTGCAGCTGGGGCCGGCGCGCGGGGTCCGGCGGGGCCGCGGGTCGGGCGGTGGCGCTGAAGCCGAGGGCCTCCGGCACGGCGACCGCACCGCCCAGGTCGAGGTCGCCGAGACCCGTGGCGGAGATGGCCGTGACGAGCAGCCCGCTGCGCACCGCCTTCGCCGCGTCGGGCTCCAGCATGGCGGCGGTCAGCGTCGCCTCGACCTGGTCGGCCACCGTCTGGGTGGTCTTCACGCCCTCCTCCCGCGCCATCCGCCGCGCGGTGGTGGTCACCGATGCGGTCAGCTGGCGACGCTGCTTCGTGAATTCCTTCAGCTGCGCGGCGTCGAGGTTGTCCTGGGCGTCACGCAGGGCCACGCCGACGGCGAGCACCTGGTCGACCTGGTCGGGATCGCGGCGGACCAGCAGGTTCACCACCCAGGCCGCGACCGAGGCCTTCCGCAGGCCCCTGACCGCCGCAGCGAGCTCCTTGTCGGCCTTGTGCTCCTTGGCCAGGGCGTCGCGCGCGGGAGTGAAGTCGGCGAGCGGGAGCGCGTAGAGGTCGTCGGCGATCTCCAGCAGCGGGTCGTGCCTGGTCTCCGGCATGGCTCGATCCTAGGGAGCGGCGTACTCGAGCTCGGTGGGGAAGGGTGGCCACGGGCACTCCTGCCTCGCGCCGCTCGGCCGCCACCCGCACGACTCGTAGAGCGCCCGCGCCCGGCCGTTGTCCGCCAGCACCCACAGCCGGCGGGCACCGGCGGCCTCGGCCCGGGCGAAGCCCTCGCGCCCCAGGCCACTGCCCCAGTGGTCCGGCCGGACGGCCAGGTGGCGCAGGCTGGTGCCGTCGTGCGCCGCCAGGGCGATGAGCCCGGCGTCGCCCTCGACCACCTCGACGACGACCTCCGGGTCGTCGAGGAGCAGCACCCATCGCACCAGCACGTCGTCGTCGGGGTAGGGCAGGTCGCCGAAGACGTGGGCGAGCCCGGCGCGGCTCGCCACGCGCTCGAGGTCGCGCAGCGCGACCACGTCGTCGGAGGTCGCCCGGCGCCACTGCACGGAGGACGGGGTCACGGGCGGCCCGCCTCGTCCCACGCGCGGTGTGACGCCAGCGCGTGCGCCCACAGGCCGGACCACTCCTCCGAGGTCACGTCGGCCACGGGCAGCAGGAGGTCGTCGACCAGCGCGCCGCGCCAGTCGTCGTACGTCGTCAGGTCGCGCGCCTCACGACCCGTCGGGGTCGTCACGTGGTGCACGAGGTTGCGCACGGCCCGCTGCACACCCCGCTCGATGCGCTGCACCACGACGAAGCGACGGAAGGGCGACTCGTCGGCCGTGGTCAACCAGCGGTGCGACTCGGCGACGGCGTGCTCGGAGTGGTCGCGCGACGTCACCACGACGCCGCGCAGGATCCCGTCCGGGAAGTGGTGGTAGGTCCACGCAGCAGGACCGGTGGGACGCCCGGCGGCCTGAGCGCCGAAGCCGGCGCCGATGCGGAAGGTCCAGCCGTCCACCTCGTGCTCGCCCCGCACGAGGGGCAGCGGCTCGGCGAAGCCCTCGCCCAGACCGGCGTCGGCCCACCAGTGACCACCGGGATTGCCGGTCGCCGGCAGCCCCGACACGACCAGCACGAGGTGGTTGAGACGCGTGCCGAGCTCGTCCTCGGGCCGCGTCCAGACGTGGCCGTGCCGGCGACTCACTGCGAACCCCAGCGCCGTCAGCAGCGTCTCCAGTGCGGCGTTCTGCTGGAAGCAGTAGCCGACGCGCGCCCCGGACGCCGCCCTCATGGCGGCCGAAGCCGGATCGGCCGGGTCGGGCCGGTCGAGCATCGTGGAGAGGTTGTCGTAGGGGATCCGGGCGACGTGCGCACGGTGCAGCTCCTGCAGCCCGGCCAGCCCCACCGCCGGGGGGGCGTCCAGGCCGATCCGGGCGAGGTAGCGCTCGACGAGGTCCTCCGGTGCCGTGCCGTCCATGTCGTCCTCCCCCGCGCCGCCGTACGCCTGCCGCCGCAACCTACCCGCAGAGTCGCACCGACCCGGGGCGTACCCCATATCGGGGTTGAGCCACTTCTGCGCCGGTGTTCAGGTGGAGACAGTCCCCGGATCAGGGGTCGCGGTAGGGGGTGAAGACAGATGCGCCGACTCGTTCTCTCGTGCCTGGCCACACTGCTCACGGTGCTGGGCCTGAGTGCTGCCAGCTCGGAGGCGAGCTCCGAGGCGAGCGCGCCGCTGCCGGTAGCGAGCGCCGGCGTCGGCTGACACCGTCCAGACGGCCCGGCGTCAGGCCGGGCCCTCGTCTAGGCCGTGCTCGATGGCCCAGCGGGTGAGCTGGACGCGGTTGTTCATCTGCAGCTTGCGCAGCGTGTTCTGGACGTGGTTCTGCACGGTGCGGTGCGAGAGCACCAGCCGTGCGGCGATCTGCTTGTAGCTCATGCCGGTGGCGACCATCTTGAGGATCTCGGTCTCGCGCTCGGTGAGCTGGTCGCGCGGGTCGTCGGCCGGACCGTCGGCGATGCGGCGGAACTCCCCGAGGACCAGGCCGGCGAGGCCGGGAGTGAAGACGGTGTCGCCGTCGGCAACACGGGTGACGGCGTCGATGAGCTCGGCGCTGGACGCAGACTTCACCAGGTAGCCGGTGGCACCGGCCTTGATCGCCTCCAGGACGTCGGCCTGCTCGCCGCTCGCCGAGAGGATCAGCACCCGCGCGGTCGGGTCGTGCTCGAGCATCATGCTCGTGACCTGCACCCCGCTGTGGTCCGGCAGCTGGAGGTCGAGCACGACGACCTGCGGCGCGGACGCCGGGAAGCGCGCCATCGCCTCGCGGCCGTTGGAGGCCACCGCCACGACATCGTGGCCGGCGGCCTGCAGGTCGCGCTCGACGGCATCGCGCCACATCGGGTGGTCGTCGACCACCATCACCCTCACCATGGCTCCCCCTCCGGCATCGGGACGATCGTAGACCTCCTACTCGGGAGGGACGTAACGTCCTCGCCGGTGGACGAGCGGATCGGCATCGTCGCCGACCACGACCTCGCGCAGCACGCAGGTCACCAGCCGCGACCACCCGACCGCGACGTCCTGCTCGACCTCCACCGTGGCCCAGGTGGTCGCGTGCGCCAGGCGCGGACCGTGGTCGGTCCACTCCCAGCCCGTCGTCCGCCACGGGCCCCCGGGCGCCGGCGCCGTGCCCGCGAACACGTCGGCCAGGTCGCGGTCCGGCCAGCCGAGCAGCTGGACGACCCCGCGCCCGGTGCCGAGCAGCGCGTCGGTGAGATCGGCGTCAGGGTCGAGCAGGCCGAGCACCCGACCCGGCTCACCACCCGCCACCAGCCACGACGAGACCGTCAGCCCGGCCCGGTCGTCGTCGGAGGTGCCGGCCGTCCAGAGCGAGACCGCTGCGCCGATCCGCCCGCGCAGGCGGCGTACGGGGTCGTCGGGGGTCGGGAAGGGATGGCCCGGGTGGATGGTCACCCGTTCACGCTAGCGGGACCGTCAGCTCCCACTCGGTGCCCCACGACCCGCTCTGGACCGTCGCGGTGCCGCCGAGCTCCTCGATGCGGCCCGTGATCGACGACACCACGCCGAGCCGTCCTTCCACCGCCGCCTGCCCGAGGCGGCCCGGGGTGATGCCGGGGCCGTCGTCACGCACCGACACCGTGATCTCGTCACGACCCGCCTGCGCCAGCACCCAGGCGCTCGCGCCGTCGCCAGCGTGCGCCGCGACGTTGTCGAGGCAGGCGCGCACGGCCGCGACGGTCTCGGAGACCACGTGCGCGTCGACGAGCACCGCACCTCCCGGTGTGGCGACCTCGACCCGCACCGGGTGCGCCGTCGCCATCGCCTCCAACGCCCCGGCCAGGTCGACCCGACCGCCCGCGACCTGCGGCACCGTGTCCTGCTGGCGGATGAGCGAGCGCAGGCTCCGCTCCTGCTCCCCCGCGAGCCTGCCGAGCTCGGCCCACTCTCCTCCGGCCGCCGCCCCGCGCCGCTGCGTCATCGCCAGCACCTGGAGCACCCCGTCGTGCACCGCTCGCGCCAGCCGGGTGCGCTCCTCCGCGGCCGCCGCCGCGCGCTCGGCGGCGTCGCGCTCGCGTGCCATCCGCTGGAGCGAGGCGCACATGAAGCCGACGATCGGCCCGCCGATGAGGATCAGGAAGACGTTGCCGTAGTTGCCCTGGTCGACCTCCGAGCGCGGCAGCAGGTCGGCTGCCGCGATGAGGACGGCGGCGACCAGGCCACCGCGCCAGTGCCAGTGGATGGCCCAGGCGAGCAGGGCGCCCATCACCCAGAACCCGGGGATGGTGGCGTTGAAGTCGGGCGACTTCACCCACGGCGTCACCGCCATCGCCGCCAGCACGATGGCGAGGTCGACGAGCAGCAGGGCAGGCGTACGCCGCGCACGGTCGTGGTAGAGCCAGATGGCGGCGCCGGTCCAGACGACGAGCGCGACCACGATCGCCAGGGCCACGGTGGGGTGGTCGAAGTTGTCGCGGCGGTAGGCGTTGAGGCCGACCATGTTCAGCGTGACCACCACGCGCACCAGCGCGAGCGCCGCGTAGAGCCGGTCCTCGACGGCGAAGGCCGAGTCGGTCCGCGGCTGGGCTGCCGGCAACCCTCCGTGGGCGCTCAGGACGCCTTCTGCTCCGGCCCGCTGCCGGCCTTGTCACGCTCGGCCTGCTCGGCGGCAGCCTTGCGGGCCTTCTCCTTGTCGAGCTCCTTGGCCTTGCTGGCGTAGAGGTCGACGTACTCCTGACCCGAGAGCCGCATGATCTCGTACATGATCTCGTCGGTGATCGAACGCAGGATGTAGCGGTCGTTCTCCATCCCTGCGTAGCGCGAGAAGTCGAGCGGCTTGCCGAACCGCACCACCGGACGCGTCCACGACCCGTAGACCTTGCCCGCCGGCGCGACGACGTCGGTGCCGACGACCGCGCACGGGATCACCGGTGCGCCGGTCTCGAGCGCGAGCCGGGCGACGCCGGTCTTGCCACGGTAGAGCTTGCCGTCGTGCGAGCGGGTGCCCTCGGGGTAGATCCCGAAGAGGTCGCCCTCGGCGAGGATCTTCATCGCCGACCTCATGGCGCCCTCGGCTGCGTTGGCGCCGGAGCGGTCGATCGGCACCTGGCCGGCGCCGGAGAAGAACTTCTTCTGGAACCAGCCCTTGACGCCGGGCGAGGTGAAGTACTCCGCCTTGGCCACGAAGGTGACGCGCCGGTTGAGCGTGAGCGGCATGAACAGCCAGTCGGCGTACGACAGGTGGTTGCTGGCGAGGATCGCCGGACCCTCCTCCGGCACGTGGTCGACGCCGAAGGCCTTGGGCCGGAAGACGAGTCGCAGCACCGGCCCGAGGGCGATCCACTTCAGGAACCAATAGAGCACGTGCCGAGACTATCCCTGCTGCTCGGCGGTGACCCGCTCGATGAACTCCGCCGACTCCGCGAAGATCCGCGGGGCGTCGTTGTCGAGGGTGGCGACGTGATAGCTGTCCTGGAGCACGCGCTCCTCGAAGTCCTTCGAGGACAGGCCGGCGTTGAGCGCACGCGAGGACGAGATGTCCACGACGTGGTCCTGGGCCGAGCGGAAGAACAGCACCGGGATGGTGATCCGGGGCAGGTCGCGACGCAGCTCGGCGTAGCCGGCGAACATCGACGCGGCCGCCTTCAGGGGCGTCGTGGGGTAGCCGTGCTCGTCCGCTCCGGGCTTCTTGATGTCGTTGGCGATCCCGGGGAAGCCGGGCACGAGGTGCTTGAGCACCGGCAACAGCTTGACGTCCTTGCGGAGCGTGTCGACGGCGGCATTGACGATCACGATCCCGGCGAGCCGGTCGCCGTGGTCGGCCGCCAGGCGCAGGCACAGCGCACCACCCATGGACAACCCGACGGCGACCACCGCGTCGTTCTCCGCCGCAAGCTTGTCGAGCGCGCCCTCGACAGTGGCGACCCAGTCCGCCCACGTCACCTTGTTGAGGTCCTGCCAGCGCGTCCCGTGCCCCGGCAGCAACGGCATCTCCACCGCGTAGCCGCGGGCGGCGAGGTCCTCGGCCCAGGGCCGCATGGAGACCGGGTTGCCGGTGAAGCCGTGCTGCACCAGCACGCCGATGCGGCGCCCGCCGGTGAGCTCGGGCCTGGCGGCGCGGGACATCGGAGCGACCAGTGCGGGGTCGAGGGGCGCCTCCTGGGCGCTACGGAAGGGGATCCTCACGCGCACAGTGTGCACCACTTCCGACCAGGTTCGCGGTGCGAAACCACCCGAGTGTCCCTCCGGGGTGCGGGTACCGTGGCAGCGTGACCACGCCAGGCGACGAGAGCCGCACCGACCTGGTGTGGCGCGAGATCGTCGACAACTACGGCGAGCGCGTCGTCCTGCCCGACGACGACGCGTCCGGGTCCTCGTCCGCCGGCCCCTCCCCGGCCCCCGACACCGAGGCACCGGGCGGCGCCGATGCCGACGCACCTCTCCCGGACGACCTCGTCGACGACGACGAGGTCGAGGCCCGCGAGCAGGCCGTCGCCGAGGCAGAGCGCTTCCGCCCTCCAGCCCCGCCGCCCTTCCCGGTCCCCCGGACCTGGCAACGCGGGCTGGCCTGGGCAGGCGTCTTCGTCGCCCCCCTCCTCGCCCTGGTGGTCGCGCTGTTCTCGCTGTGGGTGACGCCCCTGGTCGGCTGGGCACTCGTGGGGTGGTTCGTCGGCGGGTTCGCCTACCTCGTCCACGAGATGCCGCGCGGGCGCGACCCGTGGGACGACGGCTCGCGCGTCTGAGCACTCGCCGCCCAGGTGGAGCAGCCCACCGGCGGACGGTCACGCAGGAGCGGACCGGGAGTAGGGTCACGACAGTGGGGGCGAAGGAGACGGTGGAGGTCACGGGCCACCTCATGGACACCGGCATCCTGTCGCGGATCCTCGACGACATCCGCGACTACGGCGGCGACTACGTCCTCGACCAGTTCGAGGTCGGTCACGAGGCCCACGACCCCAGCAGCGCCCGCATCACCGTCGAGGCCGACGACGACGAGTCGCTCCAGCGCCTCCTGATGCGCCTGCAGACCCGTGGGGTCAACCCGATGAGCCTCGCCGAGGCGTCGACGCGCCCGGCCGAGCGTGACGGGGTGCTGCCCGACGGCTTCTACGCCACCACGAACCTCGACACGCGCGTGCACATCGACGGAGCGTGGCACGACGTCGAGAACCCCGAGATGGACTGCGGGCTCGTCGTGGACTCCTCGACACCGGGGCTGCGGGTCCGCACCGTCCCGATGACAGACGTGCGCACCGGCATGCGTGTCGTCGTCGGCACAGCCGGGATCCGGGTGGCGGTGCCGAGCCGCGACGAGGTGGCCGACTCGTTCGCCACCGTGGGGGCCGAGCTCGCGGGCGAGCGCCCGCAGGCTGTGCTGGTGCGCCAGGTCGCCGACGGCATGCGGCAGACGCGGGCCGACGGCAAGCGGCTGCTGTGGGTCGTCGGACCGGGGGTGGTCAACACCGGGGCCGTCCCGGCGCTGGTCGCCCTCGTCCGGGCCGGCTTCGTCGACGTGCTCTTCGCCGGCAACGGACTCGCCACGCGCGACATCGAGCAAGCGCTGTACGGCACGAGCATCGGCGTCGAGGTGTCCACCCAGGGCGGCGATCACGGACACGAGCACCGCGTGCGGGCCCTCAACACCATCCGCAAGGCAGGCTCGATCGCTGCGGCGGTGGACGAGGGCACCGTGACGAGCGGGATCATGCACGCACTGGTCACGGGCCGGAAGCCGTTCGTGCTCGTCGGCTCGGTGCGCGACGACGCCCCGCTGCCCGACGTCCACACCGACGTGGTCGCCGGCCAGCGCGCGATGCGGGCCGAGATCCGCGACGTGGGCTACTGCCTGATGATGGCCGCGCAGCTGCACGCGGTAGCCACGGCCAACATCCTGCCGGCATCGGTCCCGCTCGTGTGCGTCGACCTCGACCCGGCGACCGTCACCCGGATCGTCGACCACGGCACCAGCCGCGGCCGCGGCATCGTCACCGACGTCGGCCTCTTCCTCGAACAGCTCGCGCTCGAGCTCGTGGCGGGCTACCCGCGCGGCTGAGACCGGGCCACCAGCAGCGCCGCGCCGACCATCCCCGCCTCGGGCCCGAGACGGGCGGCGACGAGGGCGGGGACACTGCGGTGCGCGGCGCCCACGAGCGTACGCCGCAGCGCTGCCCGGGCCGGGTCCAGCAGCTTGGCGCCGGCCGCCGACACGCCGCCGCCGATCACGACCACCTCGGGGTCGAGCGCGGCGACGAGGTTCGCCGCGCCCACCCCGAGCCAGTCCCCCACTGAGGCGAACGCCCGCCGCGCGACCAGGTCGCCCTCCTCGGCCGCCGCGGTGACCATCGGTCCCGTCACGCGGTCCGGGTGGCCCCCGCTCATGTCGGACAGCACCGATGGCTGCTCGGCCATGAGCGCGCGGGCGTTGCGGACGAGTGCGTTGCCGGACGAGTACTGCTCCCAGCACCCTCGACGTCCGCACTCGCAGGGCTGGCCGTCCGGGACGACCTGCATGTGCCCGAACTCGCCGGCCATGCCGTTGGCGCCGCGGAGCACCTCCCCGCCGACGAGCACGGCCCCGCCGATGCCGGTGCCCATGGTGATCATCAGCGCCGACGATGCTCCCCCGGCCGCGCCGTGGTGGGCCTCGGCGCGGGCCGCGCAGTTGGCGTCGTTGTCGAGCCGCACCGGGCAGCCCAGACGTGCCTCCAGCAGGTCGCGCAGCGGCTCCCCCTGCCACGGCAGGTGCGGGGCGAACATGACCCGCTCCCCGCGGGAGTCCACGAAGCCGGCGGCGGCGACCCCCAGTCCCGCGAGCGGGCTCCCACCCGCCGCGTCGAGGACCGCCGCGACGAGCGCGTCCTCGACCTGGCCGGCGACCACCCGTCGCCCCGGCGTCGTACGCCGAGCGGCGCGGGACACCGTGCCGTCGGCACCGACCACGCCGGCCAGCACCTTGGTGCCTCCGATGTCCACCCCGACGACCACGCCCTCGCTCATGCCGCTCATCCTCGCGCACCCGCTCCATGGGCCGATCGGGTCATTGGTCTAGTCACTTCTGACCATCTTCCGTCATGAGACCCCCCGAGTGCCGTCAATCCAGCGACAGCCGGACCACCGGCTCGTACGGTGACAGACGGACAGTTCCGCGGAAGGGGACCCATGCGCAGGCGCACACACACGCACGGACGCACCGAGCGAGGTGCCTCCGCGGTGGAGTTCGCGCTCGTGGTGATCCCCCTCCTCATGGTGATCGCGGGCATCGTCAACTTCGGGCTCGTCTTCGCCCAGCAGCTCGCCCTCGACAACTCGGTGCGCGCCGGAGCGCGGGCGGGCGTGGTCGACACCGGCAACAACCCGGTGACCGTGGCCACCGCCCAGTGGAACTCGACCGCGATCGCGAAGTCGCAGACCAGCGCCTTCGCGGTGACCTATCCCTCGGGTGTCGGCTCGACCTGCAAGGGCAGCGCCTTCGGCCAGAACATGGTGGTGCGCGCCACCGTCGCCTCGAAGTTCCTCATCCCGTGGCCGCTGCCCGGCTCCGTCGTGCCGAAGACCGTGACCCTCTCCAGTCAGGCGGAGTTCCAGTGCGAGTACCAGTGATCGATCCGCGTCGTGACGACCAGGGGGCCGTCGCGGTCCTCGTCGGCATCCTGGCCGTCTTCCTGATCGGCCTGTCGGCCTTCACCGTCGACCTCGGTGCGGCCTACGTCAGCAACCGAAACCTGCAGAAGGCGGCCGACGCGGGCGCGCTCGCCGGCGCGCAGGCGCTCACGCAGTTCCCGGGTTCGTGCGACGCGATCCGCTCGAACTCCGTCGCGGTGGCCGCCGCGCGCGCCGCTGCCGTGAAGGTCGCGAAGGCCAACTACCCCGACGCCAGCTGGACCGAGGACGCCACCGCCTGGAAGGTGACCTGCGACCCCAAGCTGAAGGTCGTCAACGTCACCTTCGCCAACTCCGGCACGACCAAGGCCAGCTTCGCCGGGGTCTTCGGCGGCGCGAAGACCGTGACGACCAAGCGTGGTTCCCAGGCGACGGTCGACGTGGCTCCGGGCGCCGGTGACAACGTGCGACCGCTCGCCCTCTGCTCCGCGGCCGTCGGCAACAGCACTCCCGGGACCTTCGTCCAGATCTTCTACCCCGGCAACGGCACCATGTCGCCGTCCCAGTGCCCCAAGCCGAAGAGCCCCGGCAACTGGTGGACCCTCGACTGCCCCGAGGAGCGCGGCGGCGCCACCACGCTGCTCGAGCAGCAGATCAAGGACGGCTGCCAGGACCGCGTCACCGTGATCCCCGGGCAGGCGAACGCCAACACCCCGGGCTCCCTCACCGTGGTGCTCGAGGACGCCTGCCCCAACGCGCCCTCGGGCTCGGAGACCTGCATGAGCGGTGACCCGGGCAACCTCGACGCCGGCCACATCGCCGACTCGTGGAAGTACCTCGTCGACACCCAGAAGATCAGCATCTTCCCGGTCTTCTGCGTCGCACCCCAGTGCAGCGAGGACACCACCTCAGGGTCCGGCACCAACACGGTCTTCCCGGTCTACAAGCTCGTCTCCGCCGTCGTGTGCGGCTATCACTTCAGCGCCAAGGAGAAGCACCACTCCACCACGGGGCTGTGCGCGGGCAACCCCTACCTCGCCGGCCTCGACCCCATTGGCCTGAACTCCAACAACTACCTGGTGATCAAGTACCTCTCGACGCGCACCAGCGGTTCGAACGCCGAGTCCGAGTGCGCGCTGGGCGCATCGTGCGACGGCGGCCTGCGCCGCACCCGCCTCACCGGCTGAGCGACCCCGTCACGACGGGTCGCCCGAGGTCTCGGGCCACCCGTCGTCGAGGTCGATGTGCTCGACGCCGTTGCCGGAGCCGTGCTCGGTCTCGGTGGCGTGCTGCTCGACGGTGGCCAGGAGCGCGGCGCCGGCCTGTACCAGCGACGCGATCGCGGCCGACAGGTGCGAGGTCACCTCGGGCCCGAGCTGGCGAGCAGCATGGACAGTGCGACACAGCGGGCACACGGTGCACTCGGCGGAACCGGTGGCGAGGTGGTCGTTGAGGTCGTGGGCCGACTCGGCCGCGTGCGCCGCCAGGCCGGACAGCTGTTCACCCGCGTCGCCGGCGTGCTCGCGCGCCCACCCGGAGAGGGCGCCGAGGAGCTTGGCGGCCTCCTCGCCCAACGACCCGACCTCATGGGGGTCCCCCGGCTCACTCACGTGGTCTCCTCGTCGACGAACCTGACCTGGAGCTCCCCGTCCCGCACCCGCGCCCCCGCCACGCGGAGCCGCGCCAGCCCGGAGGGCAGCGTCAGCAGGCGACGATACGACGAGACCGAGACGACCAGCTCGTCGCCCTTGCGCGCGAGGCGTACGTCGTCCCGGCTCGCCAGCGGCAGGGGCAGCGCCAGGACGCGCCCGCCGGCCTCCTGGCGTACGTCCAGGGGTGGGCGTCGGGCCGACCTCGACAGCGGGTCGTCGCCTCCGTAGACGGCCGAGGCCAGGTCGAGCAGCTCCTCGTGCCCGACCGGTTCGACGTCGCGATAGACCGACGTGCGCAGGTCGAGCCCGGCGAACGAGTCCGCGGCGTCGGCCAGCACGCGCTCCTGCGCCTCGACCCACGTCGTGCGCCAGGGGTCGGCCCCGCCCGCGGGGAAGACGCGGTTCACGACGGCCGCGTCGACGGTGTAGCCGAAGAGGGTGAGGAAGGTGTAGGCACGACGGGCCTCGGCGAGCACGACCGACTCCGGGGTCAGCACGAGGCGCACCGACGCGTCGCGGCCGGTCAGCAGCGTGCGTACGTCGTCGAGCTCGGCGTGCAGGCGCTCGATGGCGTCGAAGACCGAGTCGCCGGGCATCGGGACGCCGGCCGCACGCGTCAGCACCGGCTTGAGGGCCTTCACCACCCGGCGCTCCACGGGCAGCACCCGCGCCATGTACCAGCCGAGCGCCTCGGGCAGCGCGAGCAGGCGCAGCGTCTCCGCCGTCGGGGCGCAGTCCACGACCAGGACGTCCCACTCCCCCGTCCGCGCCTGCGCCCGGACCTCGAGCAGGGCCAGCACCTCCTCGGCCCCGGGGATGACGGTGAGCTCCTCCGCGGCGACGGGATCGACGCCGGCCACGTCGAGCACGCTCAGCAGGTAACCCTGGATGTCGCGCCACGAGCGCTCGAAGCGCTCCTGGGCGTCGACGTGCTGCACCCACAGGTTGGGTGCGGCCTCCGTCGGCTCACCCGTGGCGGTGACGTCGAGCGCGTCGGCCAGCGAGTGGGCAGCGTCGGTGGACAGCACCAGCGTGCGGTGGCCGGCGGCCGCGCTGCGGCAGGCCGTGGCCGCGGCGAGCGTCGACTTGCCGACACCGCCCTTGCCGGTGAAGAGGAGGATCCGCACGCCGGACCCGGGCGTCAGAGGGACTCGACGCGCTTCTTGAGGCCCTTCAGCGCGGTGTCGATGAGGATCTTCTCGCCCTTGCGCTTGAGCATGCCGATCAGCGGGATGCTCACGTCGAGGGCGAGCCGGTAGGTCACCTCGGTGCTGCCGTCGCCCCGGTCCGCGAGCGTGTAGGCGCCGTCGAGGGCCTTGAGCATGCTGCCCTCGACCAGGGTCCACGTGACCTCTCGGTCGGCGTCCCAGTCGTAGGCGAGGGTGTACTCGTCCTTGATGGGCGAGACGTCGAGGGAGAAGTAGACCTGCTCGGCACGGCCGTCGGTCCCGGCCTCGGTCACCTCGGCCACCTGCACGCCCTTGGCCCACTCGGGGTAGGACTCGAAGTCGGCGATGACGGCCATGACGTCGGCCGGAGGAGCATCGATCGTGATCGACGAGGAGGTCTGTTCGGCCATGCGGTGAACCTATCGCGCGGCGGGCTGGGGCGAAACGTCCCCTCACCGCGTCGGAGCGCACTAACCTCCGTCTGGTCGTTCCCGCCCAGAGAGGTAGACACTGTGAGCACCACCGAGCCTGTGCGGCGAACAGATCCCGGACGCATCCTCGCGGTCGTGCTCTTCACCTGCCTCCTCCTCCTCAACGCCGCACACCTGGCGCAGGACGACCTGCTGACCTCACCGCTGTCGACGGTGGTCACGGTGCTGACGATGGCGTTCTACGTCCTCTTGGTGTGGGCCTACCTCCGGCGCACGCCGACCGACCGCACCGACCGCCGCTGGACGTCGTGGGTCGTGGCCTTCGCCGGCACCGCCGCACCCTTCGCGATCCCCCTCGTCTCCGACGGTCTGGTCGCCAGCACGCTGCGGGAGTCCCTCGCGGCGGTCGTGCTCGGGGTGGGCCTGGCCGCGATGCTGTGGGCGCTGGGTGCCCTCGGCACCAACATCAGCGTGGTCCCGCAGGCCCGTGAGGTGGTCACCCACGGTCCCTACGCCCGCGTCCGTCACCCCCTCTACGCCGCGGAGCTGCTGAACGTCGTCGGCCTGTGCCTCGGTCACGCCGGCCCGTGGCCGTGGGTCGTGCTCGTGGCACTGGTCGTCCTGCAGGTCACGCGGGCGCGCCGCGAGGAGGCGCTGCTGGCCGCGGAGCTGCCCGGCTATGCGGAGTACCGGAGCCGCACCCCTATGCTCGTGCCCGCACTCGGCCGCAGCTAGGAGGTCCATCGTGCGTGAGTTCTCCACGCCGCTCTCCCTCACCATCCCCTCGACGGGGAACCTCACCGACGACGTCGTCACCAACGCCCGGGAGGCCGCCACCACGGCAGTCTTCAGCCGGGCCACTCCTGACGGATGGATCGATGTCACGGCGGACCAGTTCCACCACGAGGTCTGCGCGGTCGCCAAGGGCCTCGTCGCCGCGGGCGTCGAGGTGGGCGACCGCGTCGCACTGCTGTCGAAGACCCGATACGAGTGGACGCTCCTCGACTACGCCATCTGGTTCGCCGGTGCCGTGACGGTGCCGATCTACGAGACGTCGTCGGCCGAGCAGATCGGCTGGATCCTCCACGACTCCGGCACCCGTGCGGTCGTGGCCGAGGGCCCCGACCACCTCGCTCGCGTCCGCGAGGCGCGTCAGGCCCACGACCTGCCTGAGCTGCAGCACGTCTGGTCGCTCCAGGACAACGCCGTCGACGTGCTGACGCGCCTGGGCGCAGACGTCTCCGACGAGGCCCTCGAGCAGCGGCGCACGACTGCTGGCCCGGGCGACGTGGCCACCCTGATCTACACCAGCGGCACCACCGGCCGACCCAAGGGCTGCATGCTCACGCACGGCAACTTCATGTTCGAGCTGGGCGTCGCGGTCGAGGAGCTGTCCGACCTCTTCGACACCGACGAGGCCTCCACGCTGCTGTTCCTGCCGCTGGCGCACGTCTTCGCGCGCATCATCCAGATCGGTGCGGTGAAGAGCCGCGCCCGGCTCGGGCACAGCTCCGACATCAAGAACCTGGTCGCCGACCTGGGCGAGTTCCGTCCCAGCTTCATCCTCGCCGTCCCGCGCGTGTTCGAGAAGGTCTTCAACACCGCGTCCCAGCGCGCGACCGCCGACGGCCGCGGCAAGGTCTTCGACCGCGCGTCCGACGTCGCGATCGCCTGGTCGCGCGCGCTCGACGGCACGAAGGTCCCCCTGCGCCTGCGGGCCCAGCACGCCGTGTTCGACAAGCTGGTCTACGGCAAGCTGCGCCAGGCACTCGGTGGGAGCTGCGCGTACGCCGTCTCCGGCGGCGCGCCGCTGGGCGACCGGCTCGGCCACTTCTATCGCGGCATCGGGCTGTCGGTGCTGGAGGGCTACGGCCTGACGGAGACCACGGCCGCACTGACCGTCAACCTGCCCGACGCCCAGAAGATCGGCACTGTCGGGCGCCCGATCCCGGGGACCAGCGTGCGCGTGGGCGACGACGGCGAGCTGCTCTTCAAGGGCGGCCAGGTGTTCGCGGGCTACTGGGGCAACGACGCCGCGACGCACGAGGCCATCGACCAGGACGGCTGGTTCCACACCGGTGACGTCGGCGAGGTCGACGACGAGGGCTTCGTGCGGATCACCGGGCGCAAGAAGGAGATCCTGGTGACCGCGGGCGGCAAGAACGTCGCTCCGGCAGTCCTCGAGGACCGTCTGCGGGCGCACGCACTGGTCGACCAGTGCCTCGTGGTCGGCGACGGGCAGCCCTTCATCGGCGCCTTGGTGACGATCGACCGCGAGACCTTCCCCGGCTGGGCCGAGCAGCACGGCAAGTCCGGCGACGTGGGCGGCCTCCTCGACGACCCGGACCTCGTGGCGGCCGTCCAGGGCGCCGTCGACGAGGCGAACAAGGCCGTGTCGAAGGCCGAGGCCATCCGCAAGTTCACGATCCTGCCGGGTGAGTGGACCGAGGACGGCGGCCAGCTGACGCCGAGCCTGAAGCTCAAGCGCAACGTCGTCGTGCGCGAGGCGCGTGCGGAGATCGAAGCGCTCTACCTCGGGTGAGCCGGGCCGTTCGGTGAGCGGCCGGCACCGGGAATGACCATGCCCGGATAGTCATTTCGGGTGGCACGGGGGCCACTTCCGGGTGGTTTGTGCGGTTTAGCCCGCGACCCCTGCGACGCGCCTCTAGATTCGCATCGCTGGGAGGGCTCCGGGGCCGATTTCACGCATGACCCTGGAACCACCTGCGCGCCCGGGATCTCCGACCGTGGGGGTCCCACGACCCCCGCGAAGGACCGCACCATGGCTCGCCGTTCAGTACTCCTCCTCGTCGCCGCCCTCATCGCACTCGCCGGCACGGCCATGATCGTGCTCTACGTCCAGGGCATCGACGCCCGCGCCACCCAGGACCAGGAGCTGGTCGAGGTGCTCGTCGCCACCGAGACGATCGACACCGGCGAGTCGGTCTCCGATGCGCAGGAGGCGGGCAAGATCGAGAAGTCCGAGGTCCGCCGCGCGGACGTCGTCGAAGGCAGCCTCTCGTCCACCTCCTCGATCTCCGACCTCGTCGCGATCGGCACCATCTACCCCGGCGAGCAGCTCATCGCGAAGAAGTTCGGCAGCCTCGGCGACACCCAGAGCCTGGTCATCCCCGACGACAAGATGGCCATCTCGGTCGAGCTCACCGACTTCGAGCGCGTCGCCGGCTTCGTCAACCCCGGCAACGAGGTGGCGGTCTTCGCCACCGCCCTGGATCCGGTCGCGCTCCTGCCGGACAACCAGGAGCAGAAGCTCGGCAGCGTGACCCGCATCGTGCTGACGCGGGTTCCCGTCCTCGGCGTCGGGACGACCAGCGTCACCTCGCGCACCGTCGAAGGCGAGGAGGGAGCCACCACCGAGGAGGTCGCGCGCACGATCCTCACCATCGCCGTCACCCAGGACGAGGCGGAGCGACTGATCCAGGCCGACCGCAACACCGAGCTCAACTTCGCGCTCCTCACCGACGACTCCAAGGTGGAGAACGGCCCCGGCGCCACGCTGGGCACGATCTTCCCCGAGCTCTTCAGGGGCGTACGGCAGTGACCGCCGTCCTCGAGCCCGACGGCGCCCAACGGGCGATCCTCCAAGCGATGCTGCACGGGTCGGTGGCCTTCGCCGACGTGGAGGGTCTCGACGGGCACATCCGCACCACGGCCAACGAGTTCGCCGTCGTCATAGGCCCCTCGGTCCCGGGTGACGCGGCAGCCGAGCTGGCGCAGTGGGCGCGGGTGCACCGTCCGGACCTGGGCGTGATCCTGCTCCGCAACGACATCGACAGCAACACGCTCTCGCTGGCCCTGCGCAGCGGCATGCGCGAGGTCGTGGCTGCGCGTGACCTCGCCGGCATCACCACGGCTGTGGCGCGTGCGCGCAGCGTGGCCAACGCCATCGGGCAGACGCTGATGGACGAGGTGCAGGCGGCCGCGCAGACGGCGCGGGCGGAGGTCGCGGCGGAGGTCGCGCAAGCCGCAGCCGTCGCGCAGGCGGAGGCGGACGCACCGCGCGGCAAGGTCATCACGGTGTTCTCCACCAAGGGCGGCGTCGGCAAGAGCCTCGTCGCGACCAACCTCGGCGTGGCACTGTCCACCAGCGGACGCTCGACGTGCCTGGTGGACCTCGACGTCAACAGCGGCGACGTGGCGATCATGCTCCAGCTGACGCCGCAGCGCACGATCAACGACCTCGTCGGCTTCAACGGCGTCATCGACGCCGAGGGCATCGCGACGATCCTCACCCACCACTCCGACAACCTGTCGGTCGTCGCTGCGCCGGTGCGCCTCGACTCCCCCGACCAGGCCTCGGTCGACGACATCGGCAGGCTGCTCGACGCGCTGCGCCGGATGGTCGACTTCGTGGTCGTCGACACCTCCGGGGTCTTCGACGACAACGCCCTGTGTGCCCTCGACCGGTCCGACATGATCGTGCTGGTCGGCACCCTCGACATCCCGTCGCTGAAGGCGCTCAAGCTCGCGACCAGCACGCTCGACATGCTGAACTTCCCGAAGGCCACGTGGAAGTTCGTGCTGAACCGTGCTGACGGCAAGGTGGGCCTGACCTCCGACGAGTACGAGAAGACCCTGGACCTCAAGGCGGACTGCTCGCTCGTGTCGAGCCGCGAGGTGCTCGCAGCCGTCAACCGTGGCGAGGCGCTGGTCAGCGCCTACCCCGGACACCCCAACAGCAAAGCCCTGGTCGCGTTCTCCCGCAACGTGACCGACACCCTCGGCGCCGCCGGCGACGGCGCGGCCGACCCGTCCAGCCGGAAGTCCAGCGGCTCCCGGCTCCGCCTCAGGAGGGGCTGACGTGAGCCTGACAGACCGACTGGCCGCAGCACGCGGCCGCGCACCCGAGTCCTACGACGCACCGCCGGCACCCGGCGCTGCCCCCGGCGCGCCCACCACCGTGGTCGCCACCACCGCCGCACCGTCGGGCGGTGAGGCCCGGCGCAAGCCTGCCTCGCCCAAGTCCGACCCGTTCCAGGACCTGAAGCGGATCGTGCACCAGCGGCTCGTCGAGTCCCTCGGTCCCAAGCTGTACGACGCCCACATGACGCAGTCCGAGCTCGAGCAGCAGGTGCGCCTGGCCCTCCAGACGGCCATCGCCGACGCCGACATCCCGATGTCGTCCGCCGACCGCACCCGTGTCTCGCAGGAGATCGCCGACGACATCCTCGGCTACGGACCGATCGAGCCCCTGCTGCGCGACTCCAGCCTGTCCGAGGTGATGGTCAACTCCTACCAGGACATCTACGTGGAGCGTAAGGGCAAGCTGGTCCGGGTGGACACGTCGTTCACCGACGAGGCCCACCTGCGCCGCACCATCGACAAGATCGTCAGCAAGATCGGGCGCCGGGTCGACGAGACGAGCCCGATGTGCGACGCCCGCCTACCCGACGGCAGCCGCGTCAATGCCATCATCCCGCCGCTGGCGCTCGACGGGTCCAAGCTGACCATCCGCAAGTTCTCCGAGGACCCCTACACCGTCGACGACCTCATCAACTTCGGCACCCTCACCCCGGCGTCGGCCGGCCTGCTCGAGGGCTGCGTGCGGGGCCGCCTCAACATCCTGGTCTCGGGAGGAACCGGCTCCGGGAAGACGACGACGCTCAACGTGCTCTCGTCCTTCATCCCCGACGACGAGCGCATCGTCACGATCGAGGACGCGGCCGAGCTCCGGCTCGGACAGGACCACGTGCTGCGCCTGGAGTCGCGTCCCGCCAACATCGAGGGCAAGGGCGCCGTCACCATCCGCGACCTGGTGAAGAACTCCCTGCGCATGCGACCCGACCGGGTGGTCGTCGGTGAGATCCGTGACGCAGCCGCACTCGACATGCTCCAGGCGATGAACACCGGCCACGACGGCTCGATCTCGACCCTGCACGCCAACACGCCGCGTGACGCCCTGGCCCGCCTGGAGACCATGGTGCTCATGGCCGGCATGGACCTGCCGGTGCGCGCCATCCGCGAGCAGGTCGCCAGCGCCGTGGACCTGATCATCCAGCAGACCCGTCTCAAGGACGGCACCCGTCGCATCACCGCGATCACCGAGATCGTCGGCATGGAGGGCGACATCATCACCACCCAGGACGTGTTCATGTTCGACTACGCCGCGGGCGTGGACGAGAACGGGAGGTTCCAGGGTGGCCTGAAGTCCATGGGCCTGCGTCCCCGCTTCC
Organism: Nocardioides furvisabuli; assembly: GCF_021083185.1. Classification (GTDB taxonomy): domain Bacteria; phylum Actinomycetota; class Actinomycetes; order Propionibacteriales; family Nocardioidaceae; genus Nocardioides; species Nocardioides furvisabuli. The sequence goes on from NZ_JAIGQB010000002.1 coordinate 154,846, forward strand.
TCGAGCGCCTGACCGACCACGGCGTGCACGTGGACCCCGCCATCTTCGCCACGGGCGGAACCCTGCGATGAGGCCGCCACGCGCCACCCGAGCAGCAGCAACCCTGGCGGTCGGCGTGCTGCTCGCGCTCGGCACCGCGCTCCCCGCCCACGCCGAGGACGAGGTCAACATCGACCATGTCGAGTCCGTCGACGGTCAGGTGTCGCTCGTGCTCGCGGTCGACGGCATCCCGGGCGACAGCGACGTGGACGCCTCGTCCGTGCGGGTGGAGGTCGACGGCAGGGCCGTGGACTCCACCGCCAAGCTGATCTCGGCCGGCGACGTCGAACGCACGACCGTGTTGGTGCTCGACGCCAGCAACAGCATGCGCCAGGGCGACAAGTTCGCCGCGGCCACCAGCGCCGTCGACACCTTCCTCGCCTCCGCCCCCGACGACATCCGGATCGGGCTCGTCGCCTTCGCCGGTGACCTCGGCACGGTGGTGCAGCCCACCACGGACCACGAGTCCGTGCGGACCGCCCTCGCCGACATCGAGCTCCGCAAGGGAACGGCCGTCTACGACGGCATCGCCGAGGGCCTGGACCTCGTCGGCGCAGAGGGCTCGCGCTCGCTCCTCGTGCTCTCCGACGGCGGCGACACCAGCAGCTCGACGACGCTCGACGTGGTCGGCAACGACGCCACCGATGGCGGCGTGGTCGTCGACGTCGTGTCGCTCGCGAACCCCAAGAATGCCGAGACCATGTCGGCGCTGGCCGAGGACACCGGCGGTCAGGTGATCCCGGCCGAGCAGGACGCCCTGTCCGCGGTGTTCTCCGCCCAGGCCGACGCGCTGGCCAAGCAGCTGCTGGTCACCTTCGACCGCCCCGAGGACGCCTCCAGCGAGGTCAACCTCGGCGTGAGCGTCGATGCAGCCGATGCGACGTACACCGACTCGGCCTTCATCTCCCTCGGCGCCGCCCCGGCCGGTCCCGACCTCGTGGACTCCGGTCGCTCTCTCGTCGGCACCCCCGGGATGATGCTCGGGGCGGTCGCACTGGCGCTCGGCTTCGGCGGCATCCTGGTCGTGGCCCTCGGCGGCCCCAACAAGTCGTCCGCGGACCGTCGCCTCGACGCCTACTTCGGCGGCGAGGGCAACGGCGGGAAGCGGAAGTCGGACGCGACGGCGGACCTCAAGGGCTCGGCCGTCGCGCTCACCGACCGCGTCGTCTCCGCGGACCTCGAGACCCGCATCTCCCAGCGCCTGGCGGGAGCCGGGTCCGCGCTCACCGCGTCGGAGTGGCTGCTCCTGCACGCCGGCATCGCCGTGGGGTCTGCGCTCGTCGGCTTCGTGCTCAGCGGGCCCGGACTCGCCGTCCTCGGTCTCGCCCTCGGCACGGTCGTTCCCTGGGTCTACCTCAAGTTCCGTCACTCGCGCCGGCTCAGCAAGTTCAACGGTCAGCTCGCGGAGACACTGGGCCTCATGGCCGGCGGCCTCCAGGCCGGACTGTCGCTCCCCCAGGCGGTCGACAGCGTGGTCCGTGAGGGGAGCGAGCCGATGGCCGGGGAGCTGCGGCGCGCCCTCGTCGAGCAGCGGCTCGGCGTCGACATCACCGACGCTCTCGAGGGGGTGGGCCAGCGCATGGACAGCGAGGACTTCCAGTGGATCGTGATGGCGATCCGCATCCAGCGCGAGGTCGGCGGAAACCTCGCCGAGATCCTGCACACGGTGGCCGACACGCTCCGCGAGCGGGAGTACCTGCGCCGCCAGGTCAGGGCGCTGAGCGCCGAGGGTCGACTGTCGGGCTACATCCTGACGGGTCTGCCTCCGCTCATCGGGCTCTACATGATGATGGTCAATCCCGACTACATCGCCCTGCTCTACACGACCGTCCCGGGATTCGTCCTGCTGGCCATAGCGACGTTCCTGCTCGGCCTGGGGTCGTTCGCCATGTCGAAGCTCGCGAAGGTGGAGGTCTGAGATGTCGATGACCCTGATGCTCGGCGCAGCGCTGCTGTGCGCCGCGATGATCCTGGCCCTCACCGTGATCGGCGTGATCACCTCCGAGCGCCGCGGCGTGGCTCGTTCCGTCGCCGCCGTGCAGGCGCTCGACTCCGCACCCAGCGTGCTGAAGCAGGAGATCGAGCGGCCCTTCGCCGAGCGGGTCATCGCACCCCTGGGCGAGCGCATGGTCGGGCTGGGCCGCAAGATGGTCCGCGCCGACACCGCCCGCAAGGTCCAGTACCGGCTCAACATCGCGGGCAACCCGCCGGCCTGGGACGTCAACCGCATCCTGGGCCTCAAGGTCCTCGGGCTGGCGCTCTTCGGCGGACTCGGCTTTCTCTACCTCCTCGGCATGGGCTGGCCCTTCTATCGCGTGGTGCTGGCGACCGGCCTGGCCGCGGGCTTCGGCTACGTGCTCCCGAACGTGCTGCTCTACAACGCCGGCCAGAAGCGCGAGAACCTGATGCGCAACGCGCTCCCCGACGCGATGGACCTGCTGACGATCTCCGTCGAGGCAGGCCTCGGCTTCGACGCCGCCGTGAGCCGCGTGGCCAAGAACGGCGAGGGACCGCTGAACCAGGAGTTCGCGCGTCTGCTCCAGGAGATGCAGCTCGGCGTGGGCCGCACCGACGCCATGCGGGCCATGGCCGACCGCACGTCGCTGGCGGACCTGAAGTCCTTCTGCAGCGCGATGGTGCAGGCCGACAGCCTCGGCATCCCGATCGCCCGGGTCCTGCGCATCCAGAGCCAGGAGATGCGCACCAAGCGACGCCAGCGGGCCGAGGAGAAGGCACAGCAGGTGCCGGTGCGGATCATGATCCCGCTCGTCCTCTTCATCCTGCCCTGCCTGTTCATCGTGATCATGGGCCCGGCCGGCATCCAGATGGCCGAGACGTTCTCGAACATGTGATCCGCCCCATGACCCCCACCGTGACGCAGGAGGCAAGCGCGCCCACCCCCGCGCTGACGGCCTGGCGCACGACGACGGCCGTCCGCGTGTTCGCCCTGGCCCTGGCCACCGGCACTGCGCTCAGCAACGGAGTCTTCGTCCAGTCCGCGCCCATCATCGTGGTCCTCGCACTGGCGGCGGCCGTGACCTCGCTGCTGGAGTGGATGAACCGCAACCGGCCGGTGCACTGGCATGCCGTGGCCGAGGCGGTGGCCGTGACCGCGCTGCTCGTCGCCGCCCGGTCGACGTCGGACCTCGGTGCCTACCTCGCCGTGCCCGCGATCGCTGCCGGAGTCCGCCACGGCCTGGTCACCACCCTCAACGTGACCCTCGTGTCGACCCTCACGGTCGCAGCGACAGTCGCAGCCGACCCTGCGTCCGATGCGCTACGACGCTCCGGCGAGGCCGTGCTCTGGCTCGCGATCGGCATCGGCGTCGGCCTGCTCGCGAGCCTGCAGTCCCGCGCCACGCGGACCATGGCGGCCCGACAGGCGCCGTACGCCGCCGCGCACCGGCTGATGGCGCGGATCCACCGACTGGCGAGCTCAGGCAACCTGGGCCTCGACAGCGCCGCCCTGGCCAGCGATCTCGAGGCCGCCATGCGGCGGGCCACCGGGTGTGCGCGGTCGACCGTCTTCGTGGTGGATCCCGACGAGACGCTACGGCCGCTCAACGGACGCGACGACGTCGCCCGGTTGGCGGCCGAGATCGAGCTGCCGGAGCGGGAGCGCACGCCGGGCGCAGCCGTGGTGCCCCTGCGCGGCTCCCAGCAGGTGCTGGGCTACTGCGTCCTCGTGGGCGTGCCGCGCTGGACTCCCGAGCTCGACCAGCGCGCCGTCGAGGTGGCCGACGAGTTCGCCCTGCGCCTCGACACAGCCGTGCTCTTCGACGAGGTACGCGCCCTCGCGACCTCCGAGGAGCGCAACCGGATCGCACGGGAGATGCACGACGGGGTGGCGCAGGAGATCGTCGGCCTGGGCTACATCGTCGACGAGATCGAGTCCGTCAGCGACCAGGAGCACACCCGCGAGCTGGCATCCGCCCTCCGTGCCGAGATCACCCGGCTGGTGTCGGAGATCCGTTTCTCGATCTTCGACCTGCGCCACGAGGTCACCGACGGACGCCTGGCGGCATCGCTGGCCGACTACACGCGCGAGGTGAGCCACGCCACGGGGCTCCGGGTCCACCTGTCACTCGCGGAGTCGGGGCCTCCCCTGCCGCCTCGGACCGCGACCGAGGTGCTCCGGGTCGCCCAGGAGGCCATCGGCAACGTGCGCAAGCACGCGCAGGCCGACAACCTCTGGGTCACCCTCGACTCCGACGGATCGTCCCTGCGGCTCGAGGTGGCCGACGACGGAGTCGGCAACGCCGGCCCGCGCGAGCACCACTGGGGACTCCAGACCATGCGCGAGCGCGCCGTCGGCGTGGGCGCCCAGCTCGACGTCGCACCACGACCTGACGGCGGAACCGTCGTCAGCCTGCGGTCACCGACCGCACCCCCCGAAGGAGAGATCGCCCATGGCCATCACCGTGCTGCTCATTGACGACCACGAGCTGATCCGACAGGGCCTCGCCCGTGCCTTCGAGCGCGATGCCGACATGACCGTGGTGGGCCAGGCGGGCAGCGTCGAGGAGGGCATCGCCGCCTGGAAGGACCTCGAGCCGGACGTGGTGGTCACGGACCTCCAGATGCCGGGCGGGAGCGGCCTCGACGTCGTGCGCGCGATCCGCGCGACGAGCGACGCCACCGGGGTGGTGGTGCTCACCATGCACGCCGGCGACGACCGCATCTTTGCCGCGATGGAGGCCGGGGCGTCTGCCTTCGTCGGCAAGGACACGCGTGCGACCGAGGTGGTCAGCGCCGCCAAGCATGCTGCGGTGGCGCCCCGCACGTTCCTGTGCGCCGGCCTCAGCCAGGCGGTGATGCGCCGCGCGACCTCGCCCGCACCCCCCAGGCTGTCCGGTCGCGAGGCGGAGGTCCTGGCGCTCCTCGCCGACGGCCTCGGGACCGGTGAGATCGCCGGCTCGCTCTTCATGAGCGAGTCCACGGCCAAGACCCACATCACCCACATCTACCAGAAGCTGGGTGCTGCCAACCGCGCCCAGGCGCTGGTGACGGCGATGCGGCTCGGCCTCCTCGACCACGCCACGCCGCAACGCTTCTGACCCACGCCCGGACTTCTCCGACCAGTGCCGCGCCCGCCCTTCGCGGGTGGTCTCGAGATAGTCACAAGGGACTACGCAGGCGGGTCCGATCACCCGATTCGGCGAGCTCGAGATCTTGGCAGAGTCTTCCTCGACGGGTCCTCGTGGACTCGGAACGAGACTCATCACACAGACATCAAGGGGAAACATCATGATCGAGAAGTTCATCACCCTCATGCTCATCGGTCGCGACGAGGAGGAGGGCGCCACCGCCGTCGAGTACGGCCTGATGGTCGCGCTGATCGCCATCGTCATCATCGGCGCCGTCACCCTCCTGGGCAACAACCTCAACGCCCTGTTCAACAACATCGCCGGCTCGCTCTGATCCAGCCGACGCTGTGACGTCGGAGGACCGGCGTCGTGCACTGCCACGACGCCGGTCCTTCGCATTCCCACAGGAGGTAAGCATCGTGATCCTGTTCAGGACACCCGAGCGCGACGAGCGCGGAGCCACCGCGGTCGAGTACGGCCTCATGGTGGCGATGATCGCCATCGTGATCATCGCTGGCGTGACCTTCTTCGGCCTGGCAGTGAGCGATCTCTTCCTCATCCCGGCCGGGGTCTTCAAGGGCTGACGACCGCCACCACGATCCTGGTCGGGCGCACGCCCGGCCGGCGCGACTGCCGGAGCGGCGTGAGGTCTGCATCGGCGGTCGTACGGCACCAGCACCACCTGCACCACGCTGAGGGCGACCGGTCACCGGTCGCCCTCAGCGCGTTCCGGGCCTCACCCCACGAGCCTCCGGAGCTCGGCTCGCCACAGCGCAGTCAGCTCGGCCGTGGACAGCCCGGCCTGTCGCAGTGCACGGTCCAGCGGCACCCCGCGCGAGGCCCCCTCGTACGCCGCCACCAGGCGTGGCTCTCCCAAACGCTCGGCGAGGACGCGACACGCGAGCCAGGCCTCCTCGTAGCGGGCCTGGAGGTCGCGCGCCCGGGTGTCGAAGTCGTCCCTGGACGGCAGCGACGAGGGTACGCCGTCGCGCCGGGCCGCCTCGATCGCCCGCCCGAGGGTTACTCGGTCGGGCAGCTGAGCATCGCGGAGCGCGACGTAGTCGGCGAACCCCTCCAGCAGCCACGGCTCGACGGGCCTGCGGACCGCGTCGGTGGCGATGTGGACCAGCTCGTGGCTCATCACGACCTGGGCCCCCGCGCGACGCAGGCCGGCGGTGAGGTCGGGATTCACGAACACGTGCACCGGCCCCTCCGCGGCCTTCCCGACCGGCGCCGTCACCGCGGCGATGCCGGCATAGGTGCCGGGCCGGACGCCGAGCGTCTCGTCGAGGTCGCCTGCACTGGCAGGGACCTCGACCACCACCGGATCGATGCGCTGGGGCAGCACGCGGCGCACGACGTCGATGCCACGCTCCACCCGACGCAGCACCGCCTCCGCCTCCGCCTCTGCCTGGCGGCCGGTGCCGTCCACCATGACCAGCACCCCGGGCGCCGTCGCCACGGCAAGGCGGCCGCGCAGCCACAACGGCACGCGCGCGGCGCCGCCGGCGCTGAAGCCGGCGACCGCGAGCCGACCGTCGTCCGGGACGAAGGTGACGACCACCTCGGCCCGGGCGGGTGCAGCATCGAGACGCGCGACTCGCCACGTGAGGTCGACGGTCCCCGACCAGCTCCCGTCGCTCGCGACGGTCCCGACCTGGTCGACGTAGCGCGCCGACACCGCGCGCAGGTCGAGGGCGGCTGCCGTGCCGGCGATCCCCGCGAGCTGCTCACCGACGACGGCGTTCCCGGCGGGCGCGAGCGACGCCAAAGCGTCGGCGTCCCGCGACCCGACACCGTCCACGAGGCTCGCCAGCGCCTCGGCCGCGTCGCGCGGGCTCGCCCGCGGCACGTCCACGGTCGCGGGCTCGACGTCGTGGCGCCCGCCCTGCACCAGCGCGACCACGACCGCGGCCACCACGAACAGCGAAAGACCGGCCACCCACCAGAGTGGGCGACCGGCCTTCGAGATCGGTGCGTCAGCCAGGACGGACCGCGCCGACGTAGGGCATCGAGTGGAGGCCCGCGACAGCGACACCGGTGCCGGGATTGGCGGCGTGCACGATCATGCCGTTGCCGATGTACATCCCGACGTGGCTGATCGGGCTGTAGTAGAACACCAGGTCGCCGGGCTGGAGGTCGCTCGCAGCGATGCGCGGACCGGAGCCGAACTGGGCGCTGGAGGAGTGCGGCAGCGAGACACCGGCCTGGGCCCAGGCCCGCATGGTGAGCCCGCTGCAGTCGAAGGCGTTCTCGCCCATGGCGCCGTAGACGTAGGCGTCGCCCACCTGGGCCATGGCGTACTGGATCGCCGCGGCGGCGCGGCCCGAGGCCGGGACGGAGGCGGGGACCCGGGTGGAGCTGCCGCGCGAGGCGAGCACGCGCTCGCGCTCCTCGGCCTCGAGGTCGGCGAGGAGCTCCTTGGCCTCGGCCAGCTTGTCGTCGACCGTGTCCTTCTCGGTGCTCAGCTGCTCGGTGAGCTCCGCGATCTCGTCAGCGCGGGCGTCGGTCGCCTCCTGCCGGATGGCGAGGGCCTCGAGCTCGGTGTCGTAGTCGGAGAGCAGCGAGGACTGGAGGTCGTTGAAGGACGACATCGTGGAGAGCGTGTCGAGGAAGGAGCCGGGGTCCTCGGAGACGACGATCTGGCCGACGGTCGAGATGCCCTCGCCCTCGAGCTGGCGCACCACTGCACCGGAGACCTGGTCGCGCACGGCGTCGAGGCGCTCGTCCTGGCGCTCCTGGTCGGCCCGCAGCCCGGCGAGGTCACGACGCAGGTCGGCGAGGTCGAGCCTCGCGTCGTGCAGGCGCTCCTGGGCGGCCTCGGCCTCGTGGTAGAGGCGGTCCACGCGGACCTTGACGTCCTTGATGTCGGGGTCGGCCTGCGCGGGGGTCGCGGGCACGAATGAGATGGCGGCGATCGCGGTCAGGCCGAGAACGGTCGCGCCAGCTCGCTTGCGGGTGTGAGCCACGAGCGGGGGTACTCCCTCAGGGTGTCGTACGCCTACCGGGTGAGCTGACGGGTTCGGCACGACGTGTCCTACCCCTGCTCCACGCACCGCTCGCGCCGTGCGCCTTGCAGGGGATTCACCCCAGGGGGAAGGTTGGTTCCCCGGTTCGTCGACCACGGGTGGTGCGGGGGTGCGGTCGACAACTCGGCGCGACGCCCGCGCGGGCCTGGTGACCCACTGCCACGGACGTCAGCCCACACCTTAGACCGGAGGTGCAGGCCCCGCCAATCTTCGGCCAACTTCACGAGATGTGTCTCAGGCCGACTCCACGACCGGGCTCGCCACGGGCTCCACCAGCCTCAGGGGCGGCACCAGGCCACCCGAGGCCAGCACGTCGAGCGCCACCCTCTCGTCGTCGTCGATGGTCAGCTCCGGCGGCGGCCCCAGCAGCACCGTCACCACGCAGTCGTGGCAGTGCAGTCCGCGCACCACGCAGGTGTCGCAGTCGATCCGTGTCGTCATGTCCTGAACGGTGACAGGGACCACCGACAGCGGGTCCTCGGCGTGTCGTCGGCCGGCGTGTCTCCGCCCGGCTGGGGCGTCAGATGATCCCGAGCAACGACGACGTCGGGACGGCACGGGCCCCCGCGCGTACGACGTCGCGCACCACGGCCTGGTCGTCGCTCACCACGACGACCACCCGACCGCGCGGTTCGGCCGCGACGAGCTGGCGGATCACGTCGTCGGCGATGACGCCCTCCGGGCTGAAGACCACGCGCACGCCGCGCGGCGCCGGCATGACGGTGCGCGCGCTCGACTCGGCGGCGTCGAAGACGACCGTCGTCTCGGCCCCGGACCGGGCGACGACCGGCCCGAGGGCCGCCACCAGGCGGCTGCGCTGGGCCTCCAGGCTCGCGGTGGGCCAGGCGGCCTTGGTCACGTTGTAGCCGTCGACGAGCAGACGGGCCCGGGGCAGGCCGAGCATCTGCTCGAGCGACGCCGCGGTGGCGGGGCCGCTCGAGGTCGGAGCGGCCTCCACCCCGGCCAGGCCCGCCTCCACGGCGTCGCCGGGCGCCCCGACGACTGCGGGGAGGCCGAGCTCTCGGCGCAGGCCGGTGGCCGACTCGACGACGGCGTCGAGGAGCAGGCGGGCGCGGATGCTGGCGGCGTCGCGCTCGCTGCGCGTGTCGCGGCGGCCCGCCGCCACGGCGGCCTCCGCCTCGTCGAGCTGGGACCGCAGACGGCGTACGTCGGCCTCGGCTGCGGCGGTCACCGTCCTGGCGGCCGCCACGGCCTCGTCGCGCTCGGCGCACGCGGCATCGCGCTCCTCCTGCGCGGAACGGAGCACGCTGCGCGTCTCCCCCAGCCGCTGCCGGAGCACCTTGTGGTCGGCTCGGGCGCGGTCGAGCTCCTCACGGTGCTGGGCCCGCAGCGTCCCGAGCTCGGCCTGGAGCGCGGCCACCTGCGCGGTGAGCCGACCCAGCTCGGCGCGGTCCTGGTCGTCGCGGGCCTCGTCGTCGGAGAGGGCCGCAGAGGCGTCGGCCACGACGGCTTCCCAACCGTCCTCGCGACTGAGCCAGGCGCGGGCCGCGGCGTCGAGGGCATCGTCGTCCGCAACCGGAAGTGCAGCCACCTGGACGGCGGCGTGGTGTCGGAAGTCGTCGTCGGCGAGCGCGGCCCAGATGGCGCTCCCGCCCAGCCGGGCCCGGCGCGCAGGCGCGAAGCCGGCGATCTTGCGCAAGGCCGGGGGCACGGGCACCACCGACGGCAGCACGGCGGACACCAACGCGACCACGCGCAGGCGGAGCCGCTCGGGCAGCGACGCCGGGTCGGTCACGGACGACCCGTCAGCCGACGGCGGAATCGGAAGCCGGGTCGGCCATGGTGTCGGCCGAAGCCCGGTCGACGACCTCGATCGCGTCGGAGCGGCCGCACCAGCGGCACGAGACCGCCTCGACCTCCTCGGAGCGGAGGGTCTCCTCCTCCACCTGGTGCTCACCGGCGAGGTCGAAGTGCCAGTACTCGGTCGTGCGACGGGTGCGCGTCACGTCGAACCGGGTCAGGTTGCCGCAGCCGGCGCAGCGCCACCGCTCGCCGTCGGCGGGTACGCGGAGGTCGGCGGTCTGGTCGGCCACGGGGTGCTCCTCTGGCTGGGGTCCTGCGTCGGCGGGCGTGAACGTGGGGCACGGTCAGCGTAGTGCGCGCGCCGTCACGCCATTGTCGGAACCCACGTCTAGCGTCGTCCTCCATGAGCACCACCGCCCACCGCCCGACGCGGGAGACGTCCCGCTGGGAGGCGCAGCGCAGCTTCGACGAGCTGGGGCGGCCCCTGCGCGACCTGACGTTCTGCGTGGTCGACCTGGAGACGACCGGCGGATCGGCTGCTGCCGGCTCGATGATCACCGAGATCGGCGCGGTGAAGGTGCGCGGGGGTGAGGTGATCGGTGAGTTCCAGACGCTCGTCAACCCCCACGCGGAGATCCCCGCCTTCATCGCGGTGCTGACCGGGATCAGCAACTCGATGGTCCATGACGCTCCCTCCATCGAGTCGGCCCTGCCGGCGTTCCTGGAGTTCGCCGCGGGTTGCGTGCTGGTGGCCCACAACGCCCCCTTCGACGTCGGCTTCCTCCAGCACTTCGCCCGTCAACAGGGACGGCCGTGGCCGAAGCTCGAGGTCCTCGACACCGCCAAGCTCGCCCGCCGCGTGATCACCCGCGACGACGCGCCCAACTGCAAGCTGTCCTCGCTGGCCGCGCTCTTCGGCTCCTCGACGACGCCCAACCACCGCGCGCTGTCCGACGCCCGGGCCACGGTCGACGTGCTGCACGGCCTGATGGAGCGCCTCGGTGGCCTCGGCGTGCACACGCTCGAGGAGCTGCAGACGTTCTCCTCCCGCGTCAGCACCGCCCAGCGGCGCAAGCGTCACCTCGCGGAGGGGCTCCCCCACGCCCCGGGGGTCTACCTCTTCCGCGACGACCGCTCACGAGTCCTCTACGTCGGCACCTCCCGCGACCTGCGCACCCGCGTCCGCACCTACTTCACGGCCTCCGAGACGCGCACCCGGATGGGCGAGATGGTCGGCTTGGCGGCCACCGTGACGGGCATCGAGTGCGCGACACCGCTGGAGGCCGAGGTCCGCGAGCTCCGGCTGATCGCCGAGCACAAACCGAAGTACAACCGCCGCTCGCGTTTCCCCGAGAAGGTCCACTTCCTCAAGCTGACCCGCGAGGCGTGGCCGCGCCTCTCCCTGGTGCGCACCGTGCTGGACGACGACGCCGACTACCTCGGCCCGTTCTCCTCCAAGAAGACGGCCGAGAAGTGCCTCGCCGCCCTCCACGAGACGTTCCCCGTCCGCCAGTGCAGCGGGCGGATGCCGCGCATCCCGACCGGCACGGCCTGCGTGCTGGCCGAGATGGGCCGGTGCCTCTCCCCGTGTGACGGTTCGACCGACGAGACGACGTACGCCGCCGTCGTGCGCCAGCTGCGCGACACCCTGCTGCGCAGCCCGCAGGAAGTCGTCGAGACGATCAACGCCCGGATGAGTGCGCTGGCCGAGCACGAGCGGTTCGAGGAGGCAGGCGTCCACCGCGACCGGCTTGCCACGTTCGTCCGCGCCGCCGCCCGCACCCAGAGGCTCTCGGCGCTGACCCGGTGCCCGGAGATCATCGCGGCCCGCCGCGAGGACAGCGGACGCTGGTCGGTCCACGTCGTGCGCCACGGTCGTCTTGCGGCTGCGGGCGTGATCCCGCCGGGGGCCGACGCCCATCAGTACGTCCGCGAGCTCACCGCCAGCGCGGAGACCGTCAGTGGTGCTCCGGGACCCGTGCCGGCCGCGACGGCCGAGGAGTCGGAGAAGGTCCTGCGCTGGCTCGAGTCACCGGGCGTACGTCTCGTCGACGTCGAGGGCGAGTGGGTCTGCCCGCTCGGCGGTGCGGCCCGACACCTCGCGCTCTACGACGCCGCGCACCAGTCCCGCCTGTCGCTGGTGCCCTTCGACGAGCAGCGACTGCCTTCGCCCGTTCACCGACCGGTGCGCTGAGTGCCTCAGTCCAGCCCGATGCTGAAGGCGGACTCGAGGTCGTGGCGCGAGTAGGTGCGGAAGGCGATGTGTGTCTCGGTCTCCGTCACGCCCTCGACCTTGTTGAGCTGGTCAGCAACCACTGTGGCGACGTCCTCGTGCTCGCGCACCCGCACCAGTGCGATCAGGTCGATCTGGCCGGTGACGGAGTAGACCTCGCTGACGCCGTCGAGCGAGGCGATCGCCTCGGCAACCTCGGGGATGCGCGCGACGTCGGCCTTCACGAAGACGATGGCGGTGATCATGGCCTCACCGTAGCGCTCCGGCTGCGATCGGCCGACCGGCGACCGATCGGTCCGACCTACTAGTCCTTTATGACTAGGGGCGGGTGAATTCGTCCCGCGCCGCGCGCTCGGACACCTAGCGTGGCGAGGTCTGAGCCACACCCACCAGGGGAGATCTTCGGGATGATGCAGCGACTTGACCGCACACGCGTCGGGACCGCGACGGGCCTGTCGGCCGTGGCCGCACTGGTGCTGACCACGCTGGGCCCCCTGGCGGACGCCTCGGCAGTCCCGCCGGCGTCGCCGACTGGGCTGTCCGTGCAGCAACCCAACGACGCGACGGCGGTGCTCTCGTGGGACCACGTCGCCGGCGCGACGCGCTACGAGCTCCAGGTGGATGACGACCCCAACTTCGGCTCTCCCGCGTCGATCCCTGCTCCCACCGTGAGCACGGTGAACAACACCTACGTGCCCACCGCCAACCTCCCCGCGGGTGACAAGTACTGGCGGGTGCGGGCCAGGAACGCAGCCAACGAGGACTCGCCGTGGGCGATCTCCCAGTTCGGCACCCCAGCGGTGGCCGTGCCGCAGCCCGCTTCCCCGGCTGACAACACGACCCTCTCGCAACCCTCGCAGCCCCCTCTGCTGACCTGGTCGACGTCCCCGGGCGCCACGTCCTACATCGTCGAGGTGGACGGCGACGCCGACTTCGTCGGCGCGACGCCCTACACGACGAGCTCGACCTCGCTCGTCGTTCCCGACGCACTGCCGGCCGGGACGACGGCGAACCCGGCCGACTACTACTGGCGCGTCACGGCGAGCAAGGGCTCCGGGCTCAACTCGTTCCCGAGCCCGGCTTCGCGCTTCATCGTCGGACCTCTGCCAGCCCCGGTCATCACGGCGCCGCCCTCGAGCCCCAACTTCGAGCTCCAGGACGTCGTGCTCGACTGGGAGCCTGTGCCGGGCGCCAAGTCCTACGACGTCGAGGTCGCCCTCAACCAGGACTTCACCAACATCCTCAAGTCCGAGACCGGCATTCAGGGCACCCGCTACTCACCTCCCGTGTCCTACGACAACGACCAGTACTACTGGCGTGTCAGGGCTCGTGACCTCGACAACCAGCCCACCCCGTGGACGGCGTCGCTCTACGACTTCAACCGCACCTGGCCCGACAAGCCCCAAGCCGTCTTCCCCGCGGAGCCGGGCGCCGAGACGGTGGAGAACCCCGTCTACTTCGAGTGGACCTCCGTGCGGCACGCGTCCGAGTACGAGCTGCAGGTGAGCACGACGCCAGGATTCTCCGAGGGTTCCACCCGGTCATGTCGGACTGCCGGAACGACCTACACGCCGGGGATGTTCGCGATCAACACCACCGGCATCCCCTCGGCCTTCCGGGAGAACGAGGACTGTGAGCCCACCCCCGGCACCATCAACTACTGGCACGTCCGCCCGCTGGACCGGCCCTTCACCAAGCCGGGCGGCGGTGACATACCTGGCATCCAGGGTATCTACAGCGATACCGAGGCGTTCCTCTACAACCCGGCTCAGATCACCGGGATGGAGCCTGCCAACGGCGCCACTGTGACGGTGCCGACCTTCACCTGGGACTCCGCACCCGGGGCCGAGTCGTACTCGATCACGGTCTACAACAACCAGGGCAACCAGGTCGACACGGTCAAGACCTACGCCACCTCCTACACGGTGGACGGCACCACTCCGCTCCCTGCGTCGGGAAATCCCTACACCTGGGCGCTCAACGCCACGACTGCCGACGGCATCAGCTCCGTGCGCCACACTCGCAGCTTCTCGGTCACTGGCACCCCGCCCGCGCCACCGGCCAGCTCCGGGGACTACCTCAGGCCCGTCACGGGCAACGGTCCGTTCCAGACCGCACCGTCGCTCACGTGGCAGCCCCACCCGGATGCCGTGCGCTACAAGGTCAACATCGGCTACGCGATGGACTCGAACCAGATCTGGTTCGGCCATGCCGCTGGCCAGGACCTCTTCAACCAGCCGATGCCCTACAACGCGATGACCGACATCGGTGACCGGCTGCTGCTGCCGGGCACCTACGACTGGCAGGTCACCGCGGTCAACAGCAGCGGTGGGGAGTTCGCGTCAGGCCCTGAGGGTCGCTTCACCGTCTCCGAGGTCGACGTCACCTCCGAGCACGCGCTGGCCATCGGCGGTCGTGAGCTCGACCCCAACAACCCGGCGACCAAGACCCCGTGCAACCCGCTCAGCGGCCCCTGCGTGGTGCCCACCACCCCGGTGCTGAAGTGGAAGGCGCAGCCTTACACGTCCTACTACATGGTCTACGTCAGCCGTGACTCGAACTTCACCAACCTCCTCGAACCCAGCAACGCGATCCCAGCCACGACCAACACCCGGTACGCCCCCGCGCTGGACAACCGGTGGTGGACCTATCCCGACACCGAGGCGGGCGAGGCTCTCTACTGGCACATCAGGCCGTGCCGCAAGGTGAACAACTGCGCCCCCAGCCCCATCTCGGCGATCGGCAGGGCACAGCACGCCTTCACGAAGACCTCTCCGAAGGTCGAAGGTCTCACCAGCACCGATCCCACCAGGACTGAGATCACGTTCAGCTGGAACGACTACTTCGACACGAACCGTTCCACCCAGTGGGCCCAGACCGGCGAGGACCGCCCGCAATCGGCGATGCTCTACCGCATCCAGGTCGACGACGTCGAGTCCTTCGGCACCGGCTCCGCGCTGGTCGACGAGAGGATCGTCGACCAGGCGACCTACACCGCCTTCGATCGGCTCTACCCCGAGGGCACGCTCTACTGGCGGGTCCAGGCCATCGACTCCAAGGGCAGCCCGCAGGACCTGACGAACAACGACGGGCGGCTGTCGTGGTCGGAGACCAAGACCTTCACCAAGCGCAGTCCCCGCGTGGAGCTCACAGCGCCGGTGGACGGCGCCTCCGTTCCAGGCACGGTGGCCCTGCGCTGGCAGGCCCAGCCCTTCGCGGCGGAGTACAAGGTCGAGGTCTACAAGAACAACGACACGACCTTCTCCACCGCCAACCGCGTCTTCACCAAGAACGTCCGGACGACGGCGTACGCCCACAACGTGCCGCTCCCGGTCTCCCCGACGCCCTACGTCTGGCGCGTGCAGCGCATCGACACCGACGGCAACCCGGGACCGTGGTCGTGGGGCGGCAACGTGGACCCGGACGGAAATCCCGTGGGCCGCTTCACGGTCGGCTCCGGGATCCTGGAGATCACCTCCCCCGCCCCCGGCGGCGCGCAGCCGCCGAACGGCCCGGTGCTGACCTGGCGCGACTTCCCGGGCGCAGTGAAGTACAACGTCGAGGTCAGCTCGCCGGCCGGCGGCTTCGCTGCGACCGGTCAGACCGTGGCCACGGCCTACGCGCTGACCAACAACGTCAGCACCGGCACCTATCCGTTCAAGGTCACCGCGCTCGATGCGAACAACACGGTGCTTGGTTCGGCTCAGTCGTCCTTCGTGGTGGACGCCCGACTCGTGGCCACTGCACCGCCCGAGGTCCAGGCCCCCACCGGGACCGGCGTCGGCGCCACGCTGACCAGCACCCCACCGTCCTGGAACCAGGCGGACGTGTCGACGACCTACCAGTGGCTGCGCGACGGACAGCCGATCGCCGGCGCGACCGGGACGACGTACGTCCTGACGGTGAGCGACTTCAACCGGATCGTCTCACTGCGGGTGACCGGCAAGAAGTCCGGCTTCACCGACGGTGTGACCGTCAGCAATGCAGTGGGTGCCACGGCCGGCGGCGCGCTCCAGGCGACCGCCCAGCCGACGATCACCGGCATCCCCCAGGTCGGCAACACGCTGACCGGAGTGCCCGGCACCTGGTCGCAACCGTCGCCGACGTTCAAGTACCAGTGGCTGCGGACCGGTGCGCCGATTCCGAACGCCAACTCGGCGAGCTACCGCCTGACTCCGGAGGACGCCGGCAAGGACATCGCCGTCACGGTGCTGGCCTCCAAGTCCGGCTTCACCGACGGCTCGGCGGCCGCGGCGGCGGTGACCGTCCCCAAGATGACCTCGACGACCACTGCGACCCTGTCGGCGACCCGGGTCAAGCCGGGAAAGCGGGTCAAGGTCGGCATCACGGTCATGGTGCCGGGAGTCACCGGCCCGGTCGGCCAGATCAAGGTCATGGACCGCACCAAGGTGCTGAAGAAGCTGACCCTGGTCACGGCCAAGAACGGCAAGGTCACGGTCAGGCTGCCCAAGCTCAAGAGGGGCAAGCACCGCATCCGGGTCAAGTACCTCGGCGACGCGACCACCCAGGGCTCGCGCTCGAAGGCGATGCGGCTCTCGGTGCAGCCGTGACGCTGCGCTGATCCAGATCGCGAGGGCCCTCCCGGCACCACCGGGAGGGCCCTTCGTCGTGGATGCCCCGCCCGGCGCCGGCCAGCAGTAGTCTCCGCGCGTGACCTGGCTCGCCGACCACTGGCTCGACATCCTCGGGTGGGGCGGCAGCGCCCTGCTCGTCTACTCCCTGCTCCAGGCCAGCGTGCTGCGCCTCCGTGTCCTCAACGCGATCGCCTGCGTCCTGCTCATCGTCTTCAACGCGATGCTGGCGGTCTGGCCGATGGTCGGCATGAACACCGTCCTCGTCGCCATCAACGCCTGGTTCATCGTCCAGCTGATCCGTGCGCGCCACGACGAGTCGGCGTTCGAGGTCCTCGAGGTCGGTCCGGCCGACGAGTACCTGCGCCACACGCTGCGGGTGCACGGCGCCGACATCCTGCGGTTCAACCCCGGCTTCGTCCACGACCCGGCCACGACGGACCACGCGTTCCTCGTGCAGAAGGGCGACGAGACCGTGGGCGTGGTGCTCCTGCGCACGACCGGCGACACCGCCGACGTGCTGCTCGACTACGTGACGCCGCGCTACCGCGACTTCTCCCCCGGCGAGTTCGTCTGGCGCCGCAGCGGCATGCTCACCGAGCACGGCATCCGCCGCGTGGTGACCCGCCCCGGCATGGTCGGCGCCTACTACGACCGCGTCGGCTTCCGTCGCGAGGGCGACTCCTACACGCTCGGGCTCTGAGCCGTCCCGGTCGCGGTCGCCCGTACCCAGCGCTCGAGGGCGGCCTCCGCGGCGCCCGAGTCGATCGCCTCGGCAGCCTTCGCCACCCCGGCACGGAGGGCGCCCTCGACGTCCTCGTCGGGTGAGTCGTAGACCGCCAGCGCCGCGCCCGTGTTGAGCACCACCGCGTCCCGCACCGGCCCCGTCTCCCCGGCCAGCAGGCGGCGTACGACGTCCGCGTTGTGCGCCGCGTCGCCGCCCCGGAGGTCCTCGGTCGTGGCGCGGGCGATGCCGAGGGAGGCGGGATCCACCGAGGTCTGCGAGACCTCACCGTCGTGCACGCGCCACAGCGTGGACGTGGTGGTCGTGGTGAGCTCGTCGAGGCCGTCGTCGCCGCGGAAGACCCACGCGTCGATGCCGCGCTGGGCGAGCACGCCGGCCATGACCGGCGCCATCTGCACGTCCGCGCACCCGATGGCCTGGGCCTGCGGGCGGGCCGGGTTGGTCAGCGGCCCGAGGATGTTGAAGGTCGTGGCGATGCCGAGCTCGCGGCGCGGCACGGCTGCGTGGCGCATCGCAGGATGGAAGGCCGCGGAGAAGCAGAACGTGATGCCTGCCTCCTCGGCCACCTCGGCCACCCGCGCCGGGGGCAGGTCGAGCCGGATGCCGAGGGCCTCGAGCACGTCGGCGGACCCGGACTGCGACGACGCGGAGCGGTTGCCGTGCTTGACGACCCGGGCCCCGGCGCCCGCGGCGACGATCGCCGACATGGTGGAGATGTTCACCGACATCGAGCGGTCACCGCCGGTGCCGACGATGTCGAGCAACCGGCCCGGCACGGAGATCGGATTGGCGGCGGCGAGCATGGCGGCCGCGATGCCGGAGACCTCCTCGACCGTCTCGCCCTTGGCGCGCAGCGCGACGACGAGGCCGGCGAGCTGCACCGGGGTGGCGGCGCCGGCGAAGACCTCGTCCATCGCCCATCGCGCCTGCTCGGTCGTCAGGTCGCGTCCGGCGACCAGCGTGGAGAGGACGTCGGGCCAGGTGTGGGACATGGGATCAGGCTAGTGGCGCGCCGGGGACGCCCCCGAACGGTGTCAGGAGGTGGCCGGGACCGACGGGCGCAGCAGGCCGACGACGGCCTCGGCGAGCTGGATCGGGTCGATCGGGTGCGGCACAGCGGCCTCGGCGCGCGACCACGTGGCGAGCCACGCGTCCTGCGGACGCCCGGTCAGCACCACGACCGGCGGGCACTCGTAGATCTCGTCCTTGAGCTGCTTGGCGATGCCCATGCCGCCGGCCGGGACGGCCTCGCCGTCGAGGATCGCGAGCGCGATGTCACCGGCGTCCATGTTCTGGAGCACGACCGGCTCGGTGGCGACCTCGACGTACTGGAGCTCCGGGAGGTCGGGGTGCGGACGGCGACCCAGCGCCAGGATGACCTGCTGGCGGGTGTTCACGTCGTCGCTGTAGACGAGGACCTTCAGGGGGCGCTGTGCGTCAGTCACGGGGGCATCGTAACCGGGCTGGCTCACCCCCGGCCTCCGGGAGTGGGCGTACGCCGCTCCTCGCGGTCCAGGCGACGGTCCTCGCGCCTGGCCTCTTGCATGGAGGAGCGCACCCACTGCGTGAACAGCACGGCGAAGAACAGCACGCCGATCAGGTCGCCGCTCGCCCACAGGATGCCGCCCGCCAGGTGCTGGTCCTCGAGCACCGGCGGCAGCCACGAGCCCATCGGCCCCTCCCGCAGCGCGAGGTAGTGCTCACCGCCGATCAGGGTCTGCTGGCCCATGATCGTCACCCCGAGGAAGGCGTGGAAGGGCAGCGTCATGAGCGTGAGCAGCACCCGGAACGGGTGGCTCACCCGCCCGGGCACCGGGTCGACGCCCATCAGCGGCCAGAAGAAGAGCGTGCCGACCAGCACGAGGTGGATGTGCATCATCTGGTGCACGAACGACGAGCTCAGGCTGGCGTCGTACCAGGGGCTGAAGTAGAGGGCCCACGGCGAGGCGATGTAGAGCACGAACGCCAGCGGGGCGAAGGCCAGCACCTTCGCGACACGGGAGTGGATGACCGCCAGCAACCAGCGCCGCGGCGCCGCCGGAAGCGTCCGCAGCGCCAGGGTGACCGGCGCGCCGAGGGCGAGCGCGAGCGGCACCACCATCGACAGCAGCATGTGCTGGACCATGTGCACGCTCAGCAGCGTCGTGTCGTAGCGCCCGAGCCCCGACATGGTCGCGAACACGAACGACCCCATCCCGAGGCCGACGAACGACAGCGTCCGGCCCACCGGCCAGTGGTCGCCGCGACGGCGCAGGACGGCCACCCCGACGGCGTACAGGCCGACGGCCCACACGGTCACCACGAAGGGGATCGGGTCGATCCCCCAGTCGGTGAACACCCGCCCGAGCGTGAATCGCGGTAGCGTCTCGAGGGCGTCCTCCGAGGCGAGGGGCAGGGGAAGCAGCACGGTGTGAACTTTATGACGTGGGATCACAGGGGGTCGGGGTGCCCTCCCTTCACCCCAGCAGCCATAATGTTCGCGTGGCGACAGCAACAGCGATTCCGGCATCCCGACTGCACGGGCACCACGACCGACCCAGCATGGTCAGCGTGGGCACCATCATCTGGCTCTCGAGCGAGCTGATGTTCTTCGCCGCGCTGTTCGCGGCCTACTTCACGATCCGCGCAGTGAGCCCCGAGCTGTGGGCCCAGGAGACGGCGCTGCTCAACGTGCCCTTCGCGACCGCCAACACCGCGATCCTCGTGGCGTCGTCCTTCGCCTGCCAGTGGGGCGTCTTCGCCGCCGAGCGCGGCCAGGCCGGGCGCACCGGCTCCCTGCTGAACTTCTCCAAGTGGGGCCTGCGCGAGTGGTTCATCCTCACCTACGTCATGGGCGCGATCTTCATCGGCGGCCAGGCGCTGGAGTACGCCGAGCTGGTGCACGAGGGCGTCACCATGGGCAGCTCGGCCTACGGCTCGATGTTCTACCTCACCACCGGCTTCCACGGCCTCCACGTGACGGGCGGCCTCATCGCCTTCCTCTTCGTGCTCGGCCGCACCTATCTCGCGCGCCGCTTCACCCACGAGCAGGCCGTGACCGCGATCGTCGTGTCCTACTACTGGCACTTCGTCGACGTGGTCTGGATCGGCCTGTTCTTCACGATCTACGTCATCAAGTAAGCACCCCCGACAGTCACCACCGTCGCAACCGGCAAGGACTCAAAAGTGCGTTTGCTGAACCGAACCGCTGGTCGCCTCTCCCGGCACCGCCGCGGCCCACTGGCCGGCCTCGCCGTGCTGCTGCTCGGCCTGCTGATCAGCGGGTCGCTCTACACCGCCCTGGCCCCCGCCCAGGCGCAGGACCAGGCCAGCGACGCCGAGAAGGTCGCTGAGGGCAAGGAGCTCTTCCTCGCCAGCTGCGCGTTCTGCCACGGCAAGAACGGTGAGGGCATCCCGACCGTGCGCGACGGCTACCAGATCGGCCCCTCGCTGGTCGGCGTCGGTGCCGCGTCGGTCGACTTCCAGGTCGGCACGGGCCGCATGCCGCTCGCCAGCCCGGGCGCGCAGGCGCCGCGCAAGAAGGCCATCTTCACCGACGAGGAGACCGAGGCCCTCGCCGCGTTCGTCGCCTCGCTGGGCCCCGGCCCGGCCATCCCCGACGAGTCGGACTACTCGATCGAGGGACTGTCGGAGGAGGAGCGCGAGGAGGCCATCTCCCGCGGCGGGCAGATCTTCCTCACCAACTGCACGGCATGCCACAACTTCAACGGCGCCGGCGGCGCGATGCCGCGTGGCGGCTACGCCCCGAGCCTGCACGGCGTCGAGGGCAAGTACATCTACGAGGCCATGCTGACCGGCCCGCAGAACATGCCCAACTTCAGCAACGGCAACCTCTCCCCCGAGGAGAAGCGCGACGTCATCGCCTACCTCGACAGCCTCGAGGACGCGCCTGAGTACGCCGGGTTCACCCTGGGCGGCCTCGGACCGGTGTCCGAGGGCCTGTTCGGGTGGCTGGTCGGCATCGGTGGCCTCGTGGGCGCGGCGGTCTGGATCGCCTCGCACACGACGCGGACGAAGAAGAGCAAGGTGAACGCGTGAGCAACGACGACAACCGCCCGGTCAACGGTCCCGACGGGACGCCCGAGCCCTACAGCGACGAGACGGGCGCCCAGTCGCACGTGCCGGCGCGCACGCCGGCCGACCCGATCGCCGACCCCGGCCTGCCGCCGCACACGTGGCGCCCGACCGACGTCGACCCCAAGGCCGAGAAGCGTGCCGAGCGCCAGATCGCAGCGATGTTCATCGCCGCCATGATCAGCGCCGTCCTCTTCGTGGTCGCCTACTTCTCCTTCTCGGTCGGCGACAACTGGGACACGTTCCTCGGGTTGGGTGCCTCGACGGTGTCGCTCGGGGTCACGCTCGGGGTCAGCCTGCTGCTCATCGGCACCGGCATCATCCACCTCGCGCGCAAGCTCATGGCCGACGCCGAGATGGTCGAGATGCGGCACCCGGCTGCCTCTCCCCCGGAGGACCGCGAGGCCACCGTCGCCGCCCTCAACGCGGGCCTCGACGAGGCCGGCATCGGCCGTCGCCCGCTCGTGCGCAACACCATGATCGGCGCCGTCGGCGTCCTGGGGCTGCCCGCCGTCGTGCTGCTGCGCGACCTGGCCCCCGGTGACGCCCTCGACATCGACAAGCTCGCCCACACCCTCTGGAAGCCGGGGATGCGCCTCGTGCGCGACGTCGTCGGCACCCCGATCCTGGCCAGCGAGATCGAGGTCGGCGACCTCATCAACGCCGCCCCCGAGGCGATGTTCCCCTCCGAGGAGAACGGCTACCCCGAGCTCGAGGGCGCGGAGGAGCAGTCGGAGAAGGCCAAGGGTGCCATCATCATCGTCCGGATGGACCCCGACGAGCTGACGCCGGCGACGCAGCCGGACAAGTGGACCGTCGACGGGATCATCTGCTACTCCAAGATCTGCACCCACGTGGGTTGCCCGATCTCCCTCTACGAGCGCACCACGCACCACGTGCTGTGCCCGTGCCACCAGTCGACCTTCGACCTGGCGGACGGCGCCAAGGTCGTCTTCGGTCCGGCTGCCCGCCCCCTTCCCCAGCTGCCGATCAAGGTGGACGAAGAGGGCTACCTGGTCGCCCAGAGTGACTTCACTGAGCCCATCGGGGCCAGCTTTTGGGAGCGTGAGAAGCTGTGAGCATCGACACCAGCAAGGTTGCCTCGAGCAACGGCACCGAGGCAGCCACCGCCTCCAAGCCCGGCCGTGCCGGATCGCTGGCCACGTGGGCCGACGACCGCCTGGGCCTGGCCACGGCGATGAAGAAGAACCTCCGCAAGGTCTTCCCCGACCACTGGTCGTTCATGCTCGGCGAGATCGCGCTGTGGAGCTTCGTCGTGCTCCTCCTCACCGGTGTGTTCCTCACCCTGTGGTTCAACCCGTCGATGGGTCACATCACCTACGAGGGCTCCTACGACCAGCTCCGCGGCGTCGGGATGTCGGAGTCGATGGCCTCGACCCTGCACATCTCCTTCGACGTGCGCGGCGGCCTGCTGATGCGCCAGATGCACCACTGGGCCGCGACGGTCTTCGTCGCCTCGATGATGGTCCACCTGCTGCGCGTCGCCTTCACCGGCGCCTACCGCAAGCCCCGCGAGCTCAACTGGGTCATCGGCTGCCTGCTGCTGCTGCTCGGCACCCTCGAGGGCTTCACCGGCTACTCGCTCCCCGACGACCTGCTCTCGGGCACCGGCGTCCGTGCTGCTGACGGCTTCCTGAAGGCCACGCCGGTCGTCGGCACCTACATGTCGTTCCTGCTCTTCGGTGGCGAGTTCCCGGGTGAGTCGATCATCCCGCGCCTCTACATCATCCACGTCCTGCTGATCCCCGGGATCCTGCTGGCCCTCATCGCGGCCCACATGCTGCTGCTCGTCTACCACAAGCACACGCAGTGGCCCGGGCCCGGCCGCACCGAGCAGAACGTCGTCGGCTTCCCGATGCTGCCCGTGTACGCCGCCAAGGCCGGTGGCTTCTTCTTCATGGTCTTCGGCGTCATCGCCCTCATGGGCGGCCTGATGACGATCAACCCGCTGTGGAAGTTCGGCCCCTACGACCCCACGAAGGTCACGGCGGGCTCGCAGCCCGACTGGTACATGGGCTGGCCCGACGGCCTCCTGCGCATCATCCCCACGGGCTGGGAGTCGGTGATCTTCGGCTACACCATCTCGTGGAACGTGATGCTGCCGATCCTGATCGTGCCCCCGCTGATGCTGGTCATCCTGATGCTCCTGCCCTTCATCGAGGGTTGGATCACCGGCGACAAGCGGGACCACCACCTGCTGCAGCGCCCGCGCAACGCGCCGACGCGCACCGCGGTGATGGTGGCCCTGATGACCTTCTACGGTCTCGCCTGGGCTGCCGGTGGCAACGACATCATCGCCATCAAGCTCGACGCGAGCATCAACCAGATCACCTACTTCATGCGTGTCGCGATCTTCCTCGGCCCGCTGCTGGCGTTCTGGATCACGCGCCGCTGGTGCATCTCGCTGCAGCGCCACGACAACGACAAGCTGCTGCACGGCTACGAGACGGGCATCATCACCCGCTCCCCCGACGGGTCGTACGCCGAGCGGCACCTGCCGATCAGCGAGACGGCCGCCTACACGCTCACCGCGCGTGACCGTGACGAGGTCTTCCACGCCAACGGCGACACCGACGCCGCCGGCGTGGCCGCGCCCAACACGCGCTCGGAGAAGCTGCGGGCCAAGCTCTCGACGTGGATGTACGTCCACAACGTGCAGAAGCCCACCCGGGCCGAGCTCGAGGCGGCGCACCACCACGCCGAGCACGAGGCGGAGCTCCAGGCAGGTCTCGACCACCCGGTCGACGGTCACCAGTTCGACGACCACCACCTGCGCGACGCCGACGAGGTTCCGCTGCGCGACCACTGAGTCGCTCGTACGACGTCACACGACGAAGGCCCGCCGGGATGATCCCGGCGGGCCTTCGTCGTCTGCGGGGCCAGCTGTCGGCGTACGCCCCCGTCGGCGGTGCGTGGGCCACCTGCGGGGTGCGCAGGAGGTGGGTGGGACACCTTTCGCCCGCGCAGCGGTGAGTGAGACATCTTCCGAGCCGCCAGAACCTGCCTCACGCACCGCTCCCCCGGCGCCGAAGCACAGCCAGCGGGAGCGGTCCGAGACGTCAGGAAAGGGCGGAGCCGGACTTCCAGTCGGCCGGCGAGAGGTTCCAGTCGCCGTAGCCGTTCTCGAGCGTCATCCGTCGCTCGGAGCCGACCACCTCGACGACGTCGCCGCGGCGGGTGCGCTCGTAGAGCCAGGCCGCGTCGGCCAGGCTCATCCCGACGCAGCCGTGCGAGACGTTGGCACTGCCCTGGGAGCCGGCCGACCAGGGCGCGGCGTGGAGGAACTCGCCGGAGTAGGTGACACGCAGGGCGTACTGCACGTTCGAGAGGTCGTAGAACTCCGGGTCGCTCTCGTCGACCCCGAGAGTGGCGGCGCTCATCCGCTTGCGCCGGAACGTCTCGATGATGACCTTGGTGCCGGAGCGGGTCTCCCAACCGGCCTTGCCGGCGCTGATCGGCATTGTCCGGGCGAGCTCGCCGTTGATGAAGGTGCGCATGGTGTGGGTGCGCACGTCCACCTTGCTGA
This sequence comes from Nocardioides furvisabuli, assembly GCF_021083185.1. GTDB lineage: Bacteria > Actinomycetota > Actinomycetes > Propionibacteriales > Nocardioidaceae > Nocardioides > Nocardioides furvisabuli. The sequence continues at coordinate 179,956 of NZ_JAIGQB010000002.1, forward strand.
CGACCGCGTCGCCGATGGTGAAGTCGATGCTGCGCGCCTCCTGGCCGTAGATGCCGTTGCCCGCCGGGAGGCTGTTGATGTCGAGGTCGACGGACACCTCCGTGCCGGGCTTCCAGTAGCTCGTCGGGCGCCAGTGGGCCTCCCGGTCGCTGAGCCAGTACCACGATCCTCGCTGTGACGGCGTGCTGCTGACCTGCATGTGCTCCTCGAACAGGGCGCGGTCGCTCACGGGCAGGTCGAAGGTGACCACGACCGGCATCCCGACGCCGACGGTCTCCCCGTCCAGCGGCGCGACGGCGGCGAAGGTCTGCTCGTCCAGGCTGAGGTCGACGGTGCTGAAGGTCCGCGTGCGCTCGACGCTGCGGCCGTCGGACCGGGTCGCGGACGCGGTGATCGTGTAGTCGGTGCCGGGCTCGAGCAGCGTCGAGGCCGTCCACCGGCCGCCCGCGACCGAGCCGTCGACCACGCCGGCAGCCGAGGCGACGCGTACGTCGTCCAGGGTGCCGCCCGACGTGCCGACCGTGACCGGCGCGTCGATCGGCACCGCGGTCGGGTCGGCGAAGCTGGTGGTGAGGCGTACGGGTTCCGGGGCGGGCGTCGCAGACGTCGCGGGGTCTCCGGGACCCTCCTCGTGTGTGGCGCTGTCGTCCGTCGAGCAGGCGACGAGCGTGCCGGTCAGGACGAGCAGCGCCGCGGCCGCCGACGTACGACGTCGGAGCAGGTGCGTGCCGGGCAGCGGTGCGAGCGCGCGAGCAGGCATCTGACGAATCCCCCAGGTGGAGCGAGTGACGAGCAGGTGGAACAGGAAGAGCCCGTCCAGCCTACGGCGTGGACGGGCTCTTCCGAAGACGGCGAGCGACGAGGCTCAGTGGGCGTGCTCACCCCGGTAGTACTCGAACACGAAGCCGCAGGCGACGACAGCGCCGACGGTGAAGCCGATGATCACCAGCCACCACGCGGCGAACGCGGTGCCGTAGACGATCACGCCGAGCGCGAGCGCGCACCACAGCGGCCACCAGGAGTAGGGCGGGAAGAAGCCCAGCTCGCCGGCACCCTCCGCGATCTCACCCTCCTTGCGGTCCTCGGGACGCGGATCCATGCGCGAGGCGTGGAAGCCGAGGTAGAGGGTGACCATGCCGAAGAGCAGCGCCGTCATGACCAGGGCGGACGTGCCGGTCCAGTCCCCGGAGAGGAACCAGTACGCCGGCGCGACGACCGCCACGAACAGTGCGGTGATCCCGAAGATCCAAGCCTCGGCCTTCATCGACCGTCCTCCTCGTTGTCCTCGACACGGTCGCGGAGCATCTCCTCGCGTCCGTGCACGTCAGGTGCGTCGGCGACGTCGCCGTTGCGCTCTGCCTCGTTGTCACCGAGCTCCATCAGCGCGACCTCGGGGTGGTGCAGGTCGAACGCCGGGGACTCCGAACGGATGCGCGGGAGGCTGACGAAGTTGTGGCGCGGCGGCGGGCAGCTGGTGGCCCACTCGAGCGAGCGGCCCCAGCCCCACGGGTCGTCCACCTCGACCTTCGGGCCCTTGGCGGACACGTAGACGTTGTAGAGGAACGGGAGCGTGGAGGCGCCCAGCAGGAAGGCACCCACCGTGGAGATCTGGTTCAGCGTGGTGAAGCCGTCCTCGGGCAGGTAGTCGGCGTAGCGACGGGGCATGCCCTCGACACCGAGCCAGTGCTGCACCAGGAAGGTGAGGTGGAAGCCGATGAACAGGATCCAGAAGTGCAGCTTGCCGAGACGCTCGTCGAGCATCTTGCCGGTCATCTTCGGCCACCAGAAGTAGAAGCCGGCGAACATCGCGAACACCACGGTGCCGAACACGACGTAGTGGAAGTGCGCCACCACGAAGTAGGAGTCGGAGACGTGGAAGTCCAGCGGCGGGCTTGCCAGGATCACGCCGGTGAGACCACCGAAGAGGAAGGTCGTCAAGAAGCCGACCGACCAGAGCATCGGGGTGTCGAAGGACAGGGATCCGCCCCACATCGTGCCGATCCAGTTGAAGAACTTCACACCCGTCGGCACGGCGATGAGGAACGTCATGCCGGAGAAGAACGGCAGGTCGACCGCACCGGTGACGTACATGTGGTGGGCCCACACGGCCACCGACAGCATCGCGATGCCGAGGGTGGCGGCCACCAGGCCGACGTAGCCGAAGATCGGCTTGCGGCTGAAGACCGGGAGGATCTCGGAGATGATGCCGAAGAACGGCAGGGCGATGATGTAGACCTCTGGGTGGCCGAAGAACCAGAACAGGTGCTGCCACAGGATGGGCCCGCCGTGCGACGGGTCGAACACGTGGGCACCGAGGATCCGGTCGGCCTCCAGCGACAGCAGCGCGCCGGCGAGGATCGGGAAGACCAGGATCACCAGCATCGAGGTGATCAGCGTGTTCCACACGAAGATCGGCATCCGGAACATGGTCATGCCGGGCGCGCGCATGCAGATGATGGTGGTGATGAAGTTGACGCCACCGAGGATGGAGCCGAGGCCGGCCATCCAGAGGCCCATGATCCAGAGGTCACCGCCGACGCCGGGGCTGCGGACCGCGTCCGAGAGCGGCGTGTAGGCGAACCAGCCGAAGTCGGCGGCACCCTGCGGCGTGAGGAAGCCCGAGGCGGCGATGAGGCCACCGAACAGGAACAGCCAGTAGCTGAACATGTTCAGGCGCGGGAACGCCACGTCGGGGGCACCGATCTGCAGCGGCATGATCACGTTGGCGAAGCCGAAGAACAGCGGCGTCGCGAAGAGCAGCAGCATGATCGTGCCGTGCATCGTGAACAGCTGGTTGTAGAGCTGGTCGTTGACGATCTGCGAGCCGGGGTAGGCCAGCTCGGACCGGATCAGCATCGCCATGACGCCAGCGATGAGGAACCAGGCGAACGACGTGATCAGGTACATCTTGCCGATCAGCTTGTGATCGGTGGTCGTCAGCAGGCGCACGGCCTGCTGGCCGAGCGGCTTGCGCTCCGGCGGCGGCGCCGCGGCGTGCGGTGCGGAAGTGGTTGCGGCGCTCACTCGTTGCTTCCTTCCGAGTCGTCCTCGAGGCCGACCTGGTCCCGGACGTAGCTGCCACCGAGCAGCGGGGAGTCGGCGGTGTTGCCGGCTTCGGCGAGCTCGGCGAGGTAGGCGTCGTACTCGGCCTGGCTCACGACCTCGACGTTGAAGAGCATCCGCGAGTGCGAGACACCGCAGAGCTCATAGCACTTGCCGGCGTAGGTGCCCTCGACGGTCGGGGTGACCTGGAGCTTGTTCACGCGGCCGGGGATCACGTCCATCTTCACGAGGAAGGACGGCACGCCGAAGTCGTGGATGACGTCGGGCGAGTGCAGGTTGAACTGGACCGTCCGGTCGACGGGGAGGTAGAGCGTGGGGATGACGCGGCCGGTGCCGGAGAAGTAGACGTAGTCGTCGTAGGCGAAGTCGGGCTCGCCGTTGTCGTCCTCACCCGCGGTCGCGGTCGGGTCCTGCTCGCCGACGCCGTAGTTGAAGGTCCACGACCACTGCTGGCCCATGACCTCGACGGTCAGGTCGGGCTCGGGCTCGATCTTGATGACCTCGTCCTGCACGCGGACGGTGTGGAAGAAGAACACCACGCACATCAGCACGGGAGCGATCGTGTAGAAGACCTCGAGGGGCAGGTTGTAGCGCGTCTGCCGCGGCACCTCGTCGTCGCTGCGGCGGCGGAACTTCACCACGGCGTAGAAGATCAGGCCCCAGACGATGACGCCGGTCACCATGGCGGCGACCCAGGCCCACTTCCAGAGCTCGTAGGTGTAGGGACCCTGGGCCGTGGCCCGGTCGGGCATGGCGAGGTTCTTGATCTGGTGCGTGTCGGCCTCCGAGCATCCGGCCAGCACCAGCATCGTCACGCCCAGCAGCGCGATCTTCAGGCTGCGCCGCATCGGCGCGCCCGAAAGCTTGGGGACTTGCAGACCCACTGACGAGCCTCTCTCTCGGTCCTTTTTCGACGTAGGAAGAGTATCCCCAACCGCCCCCAACGTCCCGGGCAGGGTCGGGTGTCGGTCGATCTGCCCGATCCACGCGCGTGGCAGACCCGCCCCGTGGCATAGGTTGCCCCTGTGAAAGGGGCCGGGGCGGGCGAGGAGTACCTCGACAGCGCCTCCGCCGTGCCGCTCCACCCGGCCGCCCGCGACGTGCTCCTCGCCGCCCTCGACCAGGGGTACGCCGACCCCCGCCGGCTGCACCGCGCCGGACGCACGGCTCGCCTCCTGCTCGACAACGCGCGCGAGGCCACCGCGGACGCTCTCGGCGTGCGTCCCGACGAGGTCACCTTCACCCCCAGCGGCACCCACGCGGTGCACCTGGGGCTGCTGGGGCTGGTGCGCGGCTCGCGACGCGGCGACGTCGTGGTGCACTCGGCCGTCGAGCACTCCGCGGTGCGCCACGCCGTCGCGTGGGGCGCCCGGTCCGCCGTCGTCCGGTGCGACCGCGAGGGCAGGGTCGACGCCGGCGACCTCGCCGAGGCAGCCGCGACGCCTGAGGTCGGCGTCGTCGCCCTCCAGGTCGCGAACCACGAGGTCGGCACCGTGCAGCCCGTCGGCGAGCTCGACCTGCCCGACGACGTCCCGCTCTTCACCGACGCATGCGCCTCGATGGGCCGGCTGCCGCTGCCGGACGGCTGGGCCGCGGCTGCCGGGTCGGCGCACAAGTGGGGCGGCCCGGCAGGTGTCGGCGTGCTGCTGGTGCGCAAGCGCGCCCGCTGGCGCAACCCCTTCCCCGGCGACGACCGGGTCGACGAGCGCTCGACCGGCTTCGAGAACGTCCCCGCCGTGCTCGCCGCGGCCGCGGCACTGCAGGCGGTGGTGGCCGAGCGTGACGAGGTCAACGCCCGCCAGCACGCGCTCGTCGACGTCGTACGCCGTCGCGTGGCCGCGGAGGTGCCCGACGTCGAGGTGGTCGGCGACCCGCACCGGCGGCTCCCCCACCTGGTGACCTTCTCCTGCCTCTACGTCGACGGCGAGGCGCTGGTGACCAAGCTGGACCGTCTCGGCTTCGGCATCGCCAGCGGATCGGCCTGCACCGCCTCGACCCTCACCCCCAGTCACGTCCTGGAGGCGATGGGGGTGCTGACGCACGGCAACGTCCGGCTCTCGCTCGGGCGGGACACGACACGCACCGAGGTGGACGCCTTCTGCGACGCGCTCCCGGGCGTCGTGGCCGAGATCCGTGCGCGCGTGGGGCTCTGACGTGGACGACCCCGTCGACCTCGAGCTCGACTGCCGCGAGATGCCGTGCCCGATGCCGGTGATCGAGCTCGCCCGCCACCTCGACGACGTCGAGGTCGGCGGGCTGCTGGCCGTGGTGGCGCGCGACCCGGCCGCGGCCGTCGACGTGCCGGCGTGGTGCCGGATGAAGCAGCAGGACTACGTCGGTGCGGACACCGCCGACGACGGCGTCCCGCGCTACGTCGTACGCCGTCTCGGCTGACGGCCGGCGGGCCTCACGGTCGGATCGTCTCGAGGTGCGGCTCGAAGTCGGCGACGGCCTCGTCGCCGTAGGTCGCTGCGCAGCGGGCCAGGAAGGCGCTGCGGGAGATCTCGTACTCCTGGGTGCCGACCTGCTCGACGACGTAGACGGCGAGCAGGCAGCCGAGCTGGGCGGCGCGCTCGTGGCCGAGGCCCCAGCTGAGGGCGGCGAGGAAGCCGGCACGGAAGGCGTCGCCGACGCCGGTGGGCTCGACCTTCTCGATCTCGGGGACGGCCGGGACGACGACGGACTCCTCGCCCTCGCGGTCGATGCGCACGCCGGCGGGGCCGAGGGTCACCACCCACGTGCCGACGCGCGAGAGGACCTCCTCGGGGCTCCATCCGGTCTTCTGGGTGATGAGGCTGGCCTCGTACTCGTTGGAGAACAGGATCTCGGCACCGTCGATCAGCGGCCGGATCAGGTCGCCGTCACCGAAGGCGAGCTGCTGCGAGGGGTCGGCGAGGAAGCGGTAGCCGCGCTGGCGGCACTCCTCGGTGTGGCGCAGCATCCCCTGCGGGTCGTCGGGGCCGATGATGACGTAGTCGGGCTCGCCGACGCGGTCGACGATCGGCTTGAGCTCGATCTCGCGCGACTCGCTCATGGCGCCGGCGTAGAAGCTCGCGATCTGCGCCATCGAGGAGTCGTTGGTGCACACGAAGCGAGCCGTGTGGCGCGTCTCGGAGACGTGCACCGAGTCGCAGTCGACGTTGTGGCGCTGGAGCCACGCGCGGTAGTCGGCGAAGTCCTCACCGACGGCCCCGACGAGCACCGGGCGCAGGCCCAGGTTGCCGAGGCCGAAGCAGATGTTGGCCGCGCATCCTCCCCGGCGCACCTCCAGGTCCTCGACCAGGAAGGACACCGACAGCTTGTCGAGCTGGTCGACGACCAGGCTGTCGGAGAACCTACCCGGGAAGGACATCAGGTGGTCGGTCGCGATGGATCCGGCAACGAGGAGGGACACGACGCGAAACACTACCTCCCGGTACAGCTCGGGATACCACGCAGTAGCCAATAGCGTCGTTGCCATGACGACGTCACGACACCCCGCGCACCTGGTCCACGACGAGCTGGCGACCCCCGACGAGATGGCCGCCGACTGCCGGGCGGTCGGTCGCCACCTCCGCCTGGAGCGCGCCGCGCGCGCCGCCGTCGCCGCACCCCCCAGCATCCGCTACGAGGACTACCCGGCCGAGGTCGGCAAGCGCGAGATCCGGGTCTCCGACGCCGCCGCGCGCATCGCCAACGCCCTGCACCTGCACCTGGACTGATCGGTCAGGAACGACGAAGGGCCCCAGCCTCTCGGCTGGGGCCCTTCGCAGGTGTCACGTCAGTGGAACGAGTCGCCGCACGCGCACGAACCGGTCGCGTTGGGGTTGTCGATCGTGAAGCCCTGCTTCTCGATGGTGTCGACGAAGTCGATCTCGGCTCCGTTGAGGTAGGGGACGCTCATCCGGTCGACGACGACGGTCACGCCGTCGAAGTCGGTGGTGACGTCGCCGTCGAGCGTGCGCTCGTCGAAGAAGAGCTGGTAGCGCAGGCCCGAGCAGCCACCGGGCTGCACGGAGATGCGCAGGGCCAGGTCGTCACGGCCCTCCTGCTCGAGGAGGCTCTTGATCTTGCCGGCAGCGACGTCGGACAGGTTGATCTGGTCGGTGCGGCGCTCAGTGGTCTCGACCTGCTCGGTCATCTCATCACTCCAGGAAGTATCGGGGTCTCGCTCGTTGCAATGGTCGCACACCTGGGGATATTCCCCGACCCCACGAGGCGGCCGGGCCTCATCGCGACCAGGTCCGCGCCACGCGCTGCGCGAGGTCGGCCAGCGCCTCGGCCGGGGCGGCGTACGCCCGCTCCTCCCCCACCAGCTCGACCAGGGAGTACGCCGACTCGATCCCGAGCGCGCGCATCTCCCGCGAGCCGACCAGCACCTGACCGGCCAGCGCGATGCAGGGCCGCAGCGCCTCCGAGGCGACCCCGGCCACGCCGTAGGGCACCTTGCCGGCGCGGCTGGAGAAGTCGAAGGCGCCCTCGCCGGTGACGACGAGGTCGCTGCGTCCGGCCCGCTCGGCGAGCGAGACCGCCGCGGCCACCAGGTCGATGCCCGGCTCGCGGGAGGCACCCAGGACCAGGAGGGCGTAGCCGATGCCACCGGCGGCCCCGGCACCCTTGTCGAGGGACGTACGCCGGTCCGTGGCGGTGGCGAACGCCTCGAGCCAGCCGTCCACCTCGGCGATGCGCTCCTCCGCGATGCCCTTCTGCGGCCCGAAGGTCTTCGTGGCCCCGAAGAGCCCGGTGAGGGGGATGTCGACGTCACTGGCGGCCACGAGGGTGACGCCGGCGAGGCGTTCGCGAGCTGCCGACAGGTCGACGTCGCCCACGCCCGACAGGGCGGCCGGCCCGGCGTCGAGCACCGCGTCGGCGGTCGCCCCGAGCGCGGCGAGCAACCCGGCCCCGCCGTCGTTGGTGCCCGTGCCGCCGAGCCCGACCACGACGGTCCGGGCGCCTGCGTCCACCGCGGCCAGCACCAGCTCCCCGACCCCGCGGCTGGTCGCCGTCTCCGGGTCGCCGTCGACCAGGTGGAGGCCGGCGGCCTGCGCGCTCTCGACGTACGCCGTGTCACCGACCCGCAGCACCACGGCCGGCACCGATGCGCCGTGCGGACCGCCGACGGTGACCGCCGACAGCTCCCCACCGAGGGCGGCGTGGAGCACGTCGACGAAGCCCGGTCCCCCGTCCGCCATCGGCGCGAGGTCGAGCTCGTCCCCGGGCGCGTGGCGGCGCCAGCCCTCGGCGATGGCGTCCGCGGCCTGCACCGCGGTGAGGGTGCCGGCGAACTTGTCCGGGGCGATGAGCACGCGCATGGCGCCATCCTCGCAGTGGAGCCGTCCGGCATGCTGGCCGCATGAGTCTTGACCCGATCGTCGCCGAAGTGACCGTGCCGGTGACCCCCACCGAGGCCTTCGTCGGCTTCACCGCCCAGATGGGCGAGTGGTGGGACCCGGCGGTGACCCCTGAGCCGGCCACCTACAGCGGCATCGCGATCGACCCCGACGGTCCCGTCGAGATGGTCCACGGAGACGAGCACTTCACGTGGGGCCGGGTGATGGAGTGGGACCCGATCGGCCGCTACACGCAGGAGTTCTGGCTCGGTCACCCCGAGGACGAGGCGACCGTCCTCGACGTCCGCTTCACCGAGGCGGAGGCCGGCGCCACCCTCGTACGGCTGGTGCACAGCGGCTGGCTGCCCGGCACCGAGGACCTCCGCGCCCGCTACGCCGACTGGCAGCGGCTCCTCGATCGCTACGCCGCGCACGTGTCGTGAGCGGGGCGCTCGTCCGTCCGATGCGCGAGGACGACCTCGAGGCGTTCGGCGAGATCACCGCGACCAGCTACCACCAGGTCGACGTCCGCTCCTACCCCCGCTCGTGGCCCGACCCCGTACGCCGTCCTCCCGGGCGCACGGGCGCCTGGATCGACCGCACCCGGGCGGCCCTCGTGACCGACGCGGGCGGCTGCTGGGTGGCCGAGGTCGACGGCGAGGTGGTGGGCGGAGCCGTCTCGCGGGTGCGCGAGCTGATGTGGATCCTCGCCTCCTTCGCGGTCCGGCCCGACCACCAGGGCCAGGGCATCGGCGCCCAGCTGATGGCGGCGGCGCTGCACCACGGCCGCGGGTGCCTGCGCGGCATGTTCGCCGCCAGCGCCGACCCCGGTGCGGCACGCCGCTACCGACTGGCCGGCTTCGACCTCCACCCGCAGATGCTCCTGCGCGGCGCTGTCGACCGCAGCGCGATCCCCGTGGTGGACCGGGTGCGGGAGGGCACCGCGGCCGACATCGACCTGCTCGACTCCGTCGACCGGCGGACCCGTGGAGCCGCTCACCTGTCCGACCACGAGCTGCTGCTCGCCCAGTTCCGCCTGGTCGTCACCGACCACACCACGGGATCCGGCTACGCCTACGTCGACGACGACGGGGCGCCGACCCTGCTCGCGGCCACGAACCGGCGTACGGCGTCGGGGTTGATGTGGGAGGCGCTCGCCTCGTCCCGACCGGACGCCGAGGTCTCGGTGCAGCACATCACCGCGGCGAACCAGTGGGCCCTCGACGTGGGACTCGCGGCACGCCTGGCGATCCACCAGAACGGCTACCTGTGCGTGCGGCGGATGAAGCCGCCCACGCCCTACCTGCACCACGGCAGCCTGCTCTGAGGCCGACGGCGACGTCCTACAGCTGCGAGCCCGGCTCGAGCCGCGCACCCGCCGCGACGTCGCCTCTGACGCGTGAGTCGCGCCCGACCAGGACCACGTCCTCGTCGCGGGCCAGCCGCGCCGACGGCTCGGCACCGACCCGGGCGCGTGCCGCCACCTCGCAGCGCTCGTCCAGCACGGACGTGCGCACCATGGCGCCGGCACGGACCACGCAGTCCTCCAGGAGCACGCTGTCGTGCACCTCGGCGCCCTTCTCGACCACGACACCGGGGCCGAGCACGGAGCCGACGACGAGGCCGGAGACGTCGACCCCCGGGGACAGCACCGAGTCGCGGCACTCCCCCGCCGCCCGCACCCGCGCGGCGGGGCGGTCGGGCCAGTGGGAGATGACGGGACGGTCCGGGTGGTCGAACACGTCGACCCGGCCCTGCAGCAGGTCGCGGTGGGACTGGAGGTAGAGGCCGGGCTGCCCGACGTCGCGCCAGTAGCCGGTGAGGGGCACGGCGGCGACCCTGCCGCCCTCGACGAGGCGCGGCAGCAGGTGCTCGCCGAAGTCGCCGATCCCGCTGTCGCCGGCAGCCGTGTCCTGGGGGTCCTGTCCTGGGGCCAGCTCGCGGCGCAGGTCCTGGAGGGTGTCGAGCAGCACGTTGGTGTCGTAGACGAAGATCTCGCTCGCCACCGTGCCGGCCGAGGGTCGCGACGGCTTGTGCTCCACACCGGTCACGGTGCCGTCGCGCCCGGCGAGCACCACGACGTTGTCGGAGGCGTCCTTCTTGGTCACCTCGCTGGTGAGCACCGTGGCCACGCGGCCCGAGGCGAGGTGCTCGTCGATCACCGGCTCGAGGTCCATGTTGAAGACGTGGTCGGCGCTGCACACGACGAGCGCGCGGGCGCCGAACGCAGCGATGTCGGCAGACATCCGCAGGAGCAGGTCACCGTTGCCGAAGGCGAAGCCGCTCTCGGTCGCGGGACCGGTGCCGGTCTGGGGGATGATCCGGCGGAAGCCTCCCCGGTTGCGGTCCAGCGACCACGGCCGGCCGCCGGAGAGGTAGTCGTCGATCGAGGTCACCTGGTACTCCAGCGACACCCAGACGTCGGCGAGGTCGGCGTGCACCATCGCGGACATGGCGAAGTCGACGAGCCGGTGCACACCGCCGTACGGCAGGGCGGGCTTGGCGCGCTCCCGGGTCAGCACGTCCATGCGGGAGCCCTGCCCGCCCGCCTGGACCAGGGCCAGCACCTCACCGCGTCGTGGCATGGCGAAAGCATGGCACGCGGGCCGGTGCCGGACGTCCCTCCCTCCGGGCGGGGCATGTCGATGTCACCGACGCGACCTAGGATCGACCCATGAGCCTCGTCGACCTGCCGCTCCTCCCCCTCGGCAAGGGCCGCGACCTCGACGCCGAGCGCGGCGTGGAGTGTCCCGGTGACCTCCCGGCAGCCTCGGACCCCGGCCTCGTGGAGCGCGCCCGCGCCGCCAAGGCGGCCCTCGGCGAGCGCGTGTTCGTCCTGGGCCACCACTACCAGCGCGACGAGGTCATCCAGTTCGCCGACGTCACCGGTGACTCCTTCAAGCTCGCCCGCGACGCCGCAGCGCGGCCCGCCGCCGAGTTCATCGTCTTCTGCGGCGTGCACTTCATGGCCGAGTCGGCCGACATCCTCACCTCACCGGCGCAGCAGGTCGTGCTGCCCGACCTCGCGGCCGGGTGCTCGATGGCCGACATGGCCCGCCTGCGCCAGGTCGAGGACGCGTGGGACGCGATGGCCGACGCCGGCATCCAGGACGTCGTCGTGCCCGTGACCTACATGAACTCCAGCGCCGACATCAAGGCCTTCTGCGGCCGCAACGGAGGCGTGGTCTGCACGTCGTCCAACGCCGACGTGGCGCTCGACTGGGCGTTCGCCCAGAAGGGCGACGGCGACGCCAAGGTGCTCTTCCTCCCCGACCAGCACCTCGGGCGCAACACCGCTGTCCTCCAGATGGGCATCGCCCTCGACGAGTGCGTGGTGTGGGACCCCCACCAGCCCGGTGGCGGGCTGAGCGCCGACGAGCTCCGCAACGCCCGGATGATCCTGTGGAAGGGCCACTGCTCGGTGCACGGTCGCTTCTCCGAGGACGTCGTCGACGAGCTGCGCGCCCAGCACCCCGGGATCAACATCCTGGTCCACCCCGAGTGCAAGCACGAGGTCGTGCTCAAGGCCGACCTCGTCGGGTCGACCGAGTTCATCATCAAGACCATCGAGGCGGCCGAGCCCGGGACGGTCTGGGCGATCGGCACCGAGCTCAACCTCGTCAAGCGCCTGGCCGACGCCCATCCCGACAAGACGATCGTCTTCCTCGACCGCAACGTCTGCTACTGCTCGACGATGAACCGCATCGACCTGCCGCACCTGGTCTGGGCCCTGGAGAACCTTGTCGCCGGCACGGTCGTCAACCAGGTCACCGTCGACCCGGAGACCGAGGCCGACGCGCTCGTGGCGCTGCAGCGGATGCTCGACCTGCCCGGCAAGTCGCACCGCGACTGAGCCCCGCCGCCGTCGATGGCCCTGCCCAGGATCGGTGACGCCGAGCGTCGTCGCCGGATCGCCGTGCGCCACGCGCTGGCGCCCGGTCACCGGCTCGGCAGCGTCGAGGCGGTGACGCGGGCGATGACCGTGCTGCACGCGACCGAGGCCGCAACCGTGCACCTCGCCGTCGCCGCCCGGTCCGAGGGCCTCGACGTCGACGCCGTCGACCACGCGCTCTACGACGAGCGCAGCGTCGTCAAGCAGCTGGCCATGCGGCGCACGCTCTTCGTCTTCCCCCGCGACCTCCTGCCCGCCGCGTGGGGCAGCGCGTCGGCACGCGTCGCGACGGCGGAGGGCAAACGGGTCGCCAAGATGGTGGAGGGAGCCGGGCTGGCCGACGACGGCGCTGCCTGGCTCGAGGCCGCCCGCACCGCCACCCTGGCCAGGCTCGCCGACGGTCCCGCGACCACGGCGGAGCTCCGCGCGCAGGTGCCCGAGCTGGCCGGTTCCGTCGGCGGCGACACCGACAAGCCGTCCGACCGGCCCGTGCCCGTCGCACCCTGGGTGCTGACCCATCTCGGTCTGACCGGTTCCGCGTTCCGCGCGCGCAACGCCGGCCACTGGCGGGTCAACAAGCCGAGCTGGGCCACCGCCCGGGAGTGGCTCGGCGCGGCGGCGGAGCCGTGGGACGAGGCCGCCGGCTACGCCGAGCTGGTCCGCCGCTGGCTGGCCACGTTCGGCCCCGGCACCACCGCCGACGTCCAGTGGTGGCTCGGCTCGACCAAGACCGCCGTCACCCGGGCCCTCGCCGACGTCGGTGCCGTGGAGGTCGCCCTCGACGACGCGACGACCGGCTGGGTGCTGCCCGACGACACCGCCGACACCCCGCCCGTGGAGCCGTGGGCCGCGCTGCTGCCGACGCTCGACCCGACCGTGATGGGCTGGAAGTCGCGCGACTTCTACCTCGCCCCGGTCCACGGGCCGCGGCTCTTCGACACCAACGGCAACGCCGGCACCACCGCGTGGTGGGACGGCCGGGTCGTGGGCTGCTGGGTGCAGGACGACTCCGGAGCCGTACGCCTCTCGCTGCTCGAGGACGTCGACCCGACGGGCCGTGCCGCGCTGGAGCAGGAGGCGGAACGGCTGAGCCGGTGGCTCGACGGCACCGTGGTGGGCACCGTCTACTCCTCGCCCCAGATGAAGCAGGCCCGGCTCGCCCCGTCGGCCTAGGTGTGGCCGGGCGCGGGGAGCTCGAACCAGAAGACCGAGCCACCCCCGGGGCGGTCCTCGACCCCCATGGACCCGCCGTGTGCCTCGACGATGCGGCGGCAGGTCGCCAGCCCGATGCCGGAGCCGTCGACGGTCTTGTCGAGGCGGGCGAGCGGCGCGAAGACGCGCTCGTGCTGCTCGGCAGGGATGCCGCGCCCGCGGTCGCGCACCTCGACGCGGTGGTGCTTGTCGAGCGCGCGTGCGTCCACCTCGATGTCCGGCGGGGCACCAGCAGCGCTGAACTTCGCCGCGTTGTCCACGAGGTTCATCAGCACCGACCGCAGCTGCGGTCCGTCGCCACGGACGGTCGGGAGCGGACCGACGACCACGTGTGCGCGATCGATCCGGCCGGCGAGGTCGTCGAGCGCCGCATCGAGCTCCGGGCCCAGGTCGACGAGGTCGTCCCCGGGTGCGGCGCCCTGCGCGGCGAAGTCCAGCAGACCGCCGATCATGTCCGTCATCCGCTGCACGCCGCGCCGCGCGCGGGCGACCGTGTCGACCTGGTAGGGGTCGGTCACCTCGAGCTCGAGGCTCTCGAGCGAGAGCGAGATCGAGGTCAGCGGGTTCTTCAGGTCGTGGCTGACCTGCCCGGCGAAGTGCGCGAGGCGCTCGTTGGAGGTCGACAGGCGTGCGTTGGCGTCCCGCAACCGCCGCGAGGCGAGCTCGAGCTCCAGCACGTCGACGACGCGGTCGGCGAGCTGTGCGAGACCTCGGGCGGCCTCGTCGTCGACCTCGTGCGTCGCGCTGTCGAAGACGCACAGGGTGCCGATGACGACCCCGGAGGGAGTGGTCAGCGGGTGGGAGCCGTAGAACTTCACGTCGCCGATCTCGCCGGTCGTCCACGGGCTGTGGGCGAACCGGGCGTCGCGCCCGGCGTCCTCGAGCATCACCGGCTGGCCCGACTCCACGACCACCCGGCACAACGCGTCCTCGCGCGCGGAGTCCTGCCCTTCGAAGCCCGTCGTGGCGACCTGGTGCTGGGTGTCGGCGGTGAAGAGGTTGACGGCGGCGAAGGGCACGCCGGCCACCCTGGCGGCGAGCTCCACGAGCGCGTCGAGCTCGCGGCGCGGCGGGCGGTCGAGGACGCCGTACGCGGCCAGCACCCGTTCGCGCCTGGCGTCGCCGTCCTGCAGCGCCGTCACAGGCCGGGCGCCTTCCACACGGCGAGCCAGCGCTGCAGGTCCGGCTCCATCGGCAGCTCGTCGGCAAGCAGGTCGCGCACGGAGAGCTCCAGCAGGGTGTCGCGCGACTGGGGGCCGCTCGGTGAGAAGGGGTAGAACGTGCCCTGCTTGTAGAGGTAGGTGAGCCCGAACCGCTGGCCGGACGCGTTGGCGAAGGGCACCATCGAGCAGAGCAGGCCGCTGTCGAAGCCGTTGAGCTCGAGGGTGGTGTTGACGGCGTGGAGGTCGGTGCAGAGCCCCGACATGTCGCCCGGGTCGCCCGTGACCACCAGCCAGGTGAAGCCGTAGTCGTCCTCGCTCACGCTCACCTGCGGCGCCTCGGCGTCGTCGCGCAGCAGCGCCACCACGTCCTGCTGGGTCTGTGCGAAGGCAGCCCCGGCGGCCGAGCGGTAGCAGACCGAGCCGGAGCCGGTCGGCTCGAATCCCAGCGCGGTCTGGAGCGTGATCGCGGCGCTCGGCACGAGGAACAGCGCGTCGAGGTTGTTGCGCTTCGGCTGCGTCCTGGCCCGCATCGCCTCCCAGAGACCCATCGCCCTCACCCCGCCGGCCGGCTGAGCTCGGCCTGGATCCGCGCGAGCTGCGACAGCCGGCGCTCCAGCGGCGGGTGGGTGGCCATCAGGCCGCTCAGGCCTCCGCTCAGGGCCGGGACGATGCACAGGGCGCTGGCCGCGCTGGCGGCCCGCAGGTCACGGGTCGGGATGGCGGCGGCCTCGCCGCTGATCTTCTGCAGGGCGGTGGCGAGCGCGGCCGGCTTGAGCGTGAGGTAGGCGCCGGCCCGGTCGGCACTCAGCTCGCGGTAGCGCGAGAGCAGTCGCAGCGACAGGAAGCTGACGGCGTAGACGACGAGGGCGACCACGACGGCGACCAGCACGGCGGGCAGCGCGCTGCTGTTGTTGTTGCGCGAGCGGCCCATGCCGCCGAACTGGGCGAAGCGCATCAGCAGGCCGGCCGCGATGCCGGCGGACGAGGCGACCGTCATGACCAGCACGTCGCGGTGGGCGACGTGGCTCAGCTCGTGCGCCAGGACCGCCTCGAGCTCCTCGGAGTCGAGGGTCTGGAGGATCCCGGTGGTCACGCACACGACCGACCGCTCGGGCGAGCGGCCGGTGGCGAAGGCGTTGGGCACGGCCAGGTCCGCGACTCCGACGCGCGGCTTGGGCATGTCGGCCAGGGCGCACAGCCGGTCGATCATGCCGTGCAGCTCCGGCGCCTCCTCGGGCGTCACCTCGCGGGCACGCATGGCGCGCATGGCGACCTTGTCCGAGCTCCACCACTGCCAGAACGCCATGCCGATCGCGATCAGGGCGACCGCGACCGCCCCGCCCGGGCTGCGGACGAAGGCGATGACGGCGACGACGAGGCCGACGTAGAGCGCGCCGAGGAGGAAGAGGGTGAGGGTCATCCGGACGGTGAGCCCGGTGTCCTTGATGAAGCGCGACGAGGCCATCGAGGACCGGTCAGCCGGGGATCAGGCCGTCGTCGCCCAGGAGCTCGCGGACCTCGCCGATGGTGGCGTCCGGTGGCGGCAGGATGAGGTCGGACTCGTCGAGGGAGTCCAGCTCGTGGTGCGTACCGCTGGACCGGACCGCGGACAGGAGCCCCTGGAGCGCGGTGCGGAACATCGCCTCGTCGCCGGACTCGATGGCCTGCTCGATCTGGTTGTCGAGGCCGTTGAGGGCGTCGAGGGCGTGGTCGTCGAGGTCGTACTGACCCTCGCCAAGGATGCGGACGATCATCCCCGACCACCCTCCGTCGACTCGCCGTCCGCCTTCACGGCCTCGGGCTCGGCGGCGAGGATGTCGCCGCCGCCGTCGGATGCCTCGATCGCCTCCGGCTGGGCGCTGCCCGCCTTCAGCCGGGCCAGCTCGGACTCGACGTCGGAGCCGGAGCTCAGTGCGTCGAGCTCGCGGGTGATGTCGTCGCCGGCGTTGAGCTGCGAGGCGTCGTCGAGCGCGCCGGAGGCGATCAGCTCGTCGATCGCCTGGCCGCGCGCCTGCATCTGCGCCGTCTTGTCCTCGGCGCGCTGGATCGCCAGGCCGACGTCGCCCATCTCCTCGCCGATGCCCGACATCGCCTCGCCGATGCGCGTCTGCGCCTCGGCGGCGGTGTAGGTGGCCTTGATGGTCTCCTTGCGCGTGCGGAAGGCCTCGACCTTGGCCTGCAGCCGCTGCTGGGCCAGGACGAGCTTCTCCTCCTCGCCCTGGAGCGTGGCCTGCTGCTCCTTGAGCGCGGTAATCTGCGAGGCCAGGCCCGACTTGCGGGTCAGCGCCTCACGCGCCAGGTCCTCGCGACCGACGCCAATGGCCTTCTCCGCCTGACCCTGGAGCTTGGCGGCCTGCTGCTCGAGCTGGTTGACCTGCAGCTCGACGCGCTTGCGGCTGGTGGCGACGTCCGCGACGCCTCGCCGGACCTTCGAGAGCAGCTCGAGCTGGCGCTGGTAGCTGTAGTCGAGGGTCTCGCGGGGGTCCTCCGCCTTGTCCAGGGCCGTGTTGGCCTTGGAGCGGAAGATCAGGCTGATGCGCTTCATGAGACTCATCGGGGTGGAAACCCTCTCTCGGTACGGCTGGGTCGTCCCTCTCACCCTAGGACCAAACCCAAGCCGGAGGTAGGACATCCGGCGACGGCGTCCGCCCGGGCGTACGGCGATAGGCTGGGGGGAGCATCCGATCCAGTGAAGGCAGCACGCGTGTTCCGACGTACCCAGTCCCAGCCGGAGACCCCCCTCGCTCCCGAGAAGGTGGGCGGCAAGGGCCGACCCACGCCCTCGCGCAAGGAGGCCGAGGCCGCCGCCCGCGCCCGCGCCAAGGTGCCCCGCACCCGCAAGGAGCAGATGGCCGCACAGCGTGCTGCCCGTGGCGACACCTCGCGCAAGATGCGTGAGGCGATGAAGACCGGCGACGAGCGCTACCTGCCCAGCCGCGACCGTGGGCCCGTGCGCCGCTTCATCCGCGACTTCGTCGACGCGCGCTTCTCGTTCATCGAGCTCATGGTGCCGCTGCTCATCGTCTCGATGGTGCTGGGCTACTCCGGCAACGACGGCATGGTCCAGCTCGGCAACACGGTCCTGTTCACCACGATCATGGTGATCATCGTCGACATCGTCATGCTGCGCTTCCGGCTGCGCCGCGAGCTCGCCCGCCGCTTCCCCGACGAGTCCACCAAGGGGACCACGCTGTACGCCGCCATGCGCTCGCTGCAGATGAAGTTCCTGCGCCTGCCCAAGGCCCAGGTCCGGATCGGCGAGAAGCTGCCCGAGACCTACCGATGAGCCACTCGCACGTGGGCGGCCCGACGGCCGACGTGTCCGTGCGCATCGCCTGGGCCGACGACGCCCAGGCGATCGCAGCAGTGCAGGTGCGCGCGTGGCCCGAGCTCTACGCCGGTGTGCTGCCCGCCGAGGTGCTGCCGAGCGACGTCGACGCCGTGTCGGCGCAGTGGCGCCAGGTGCTTGCCCGGCCCGCCGACGCCCGCAACCGCGTGCTCGTCGCCCTCGAGCGCAACCGGGTGGTCGGCTTCGCACTCACCTCCCCCGCGCTCGACCCCGACTGCGACCCGGTCTCCGACGGGGAGCTCGCCGAGGTCACCCTCGACCCCGCCGAGCGGGCCAAGGGCCACGGGTCGCGGTTGCTCCAGGCAGCCGTCGACACCCTGGCCGCGGACCGCTTCACCCGCGCCGTCACCTGGGTCAATGCCGGCGACGACGGGTTGCGCACGTTCTTCACCGACGCCGGGTGGGCGGCCGACTCCGCGCACCGCGAGCTCGACCTCGACGGGACCGGGACGACGACGGTCAAGCAGGTGCGGCTCCACACCGCGATCGCCTGACGCCCGCACACCGCCGCGCCAATCCACCCCTGGGTGTCTTGTTTTTCCTGTGACGGGCGTCACTATGGAGGTCCGGCCACTTCACCGGTCCAGCACGGGGGTTCGACATGTTCGGTCCGCTTCCATCACTCCACAGGTGGGTGCTCGTCCTCGCCGCGGTCCTCGTCTGCATGGGGATCGGCTTCTGGTTCGGCGCCGTCCCGGAGATCCCGCTCAACGTCCGGGTCGGTCTGGTGGCCGGCGCCGGTGCGGGCATCGCCGCGGCGTTCGTCCTGGTCCACGACTTCCACCGGCGCCAGCGTCCGGGCGTGCGCGTACGCCGCCACGAGCCGTAGCCGGCACCCCTGCCGACGGCGGACCCGGGGCAGGGCATGTCCTAGCCTTCCGGCGTGAGTGACGCCGTGCTCGAACCCGCCGAGCGCTCGGGGATCCTCCGCGACAGCCTCGCCGTGGGCGTGGCGACGGGTGCCTACGGGCTCGGGTTCGGCGCGGTCTCGGTCGCCTCCGGCCTCAGCGTCCCCCAGACGTGCGTCCTGTCCCTGCTGATGTTCACAGGGGCCAGCCAGTTCGCACTGGTGGGCGTCGTCGCCGCCGGCGGGAGCCCGCTCTCGGGCGCTGCGACCGCGCTCCTGCTCGGCACCCGCAACACTCTGTACGGCCTCCGCATGGCGCCGCTGCTGCAGTGGCGGGGCTGGCGGCGCGCGGGTGCCGCCCACGTCCTCATCGACGAGTCGACCGCGATGTCCGTGGGTCGCGACAGCACCCCCGCGACCCGGCTCGGCTTCCTCGCCACCGGGGTCGCCGTCTTCGTCCTGTGGAACCTCGCCACCGTGGCGGGAGCACTCGCTGGTGGGGCCGTCGGCGACCCGCGGACCTTCGGTCTCGACGCCGCCGTCGCCGCGGCCTTCCTCGCGCTGCTGTGGCCCCGGCTCGAGGACCGGCGCAACGTGCTCGTCGGCGTGCTGGCCGCGACGGTCGCGCTGTCGATGGTGCCTGTCAGCGCCGCGGGCGTGCCCGTCCTGGCCGCCGGGGGCGTCGCCCTGCTCGTCGGCGTCCTGGCGCGCCGCCCGGACCCCACGGAGATCCCCGGGCCCGACGACGTGGCGGGTGGGCACCGCTGATGTGGACCGCGATCCTGCTGGCCGGCGTCGGCTGCTACCTGCTCAAGCTGGCCGGGCTGTCCCTGCCGGAGCGAGTCCTCGCCCACCCGACCGTCGAGCGGGTGGCCGACCTGATCCCGGTGGCGCTGCTCGCTGCCCTGGTCGCCGTGCAGGCCTTCTCCGACGGCCCCACCCTCGCTCTCGACGCGCGGGCGCTGGGTCTCGGATTCGCCCTCGTCGCGCTGCTGCTGCGTGCGCCGTTCCTCGTCGTGGTGGTGGGCGCAGCCGCCGTGGCCGCGCTCGCGCGCCTGGCCTGACCTCCCCCCGACTGCGCCCGGGATGTCTCAGTCGAGGTCGAGGAAGTGCTCGAGGCCGACCGTGAGGCCGGGGTGTGCCGCGATCGAACGCACGCCGGTGAGCACCCCGGGGGTGAAGGAGACCCGGTCGAGCGAGTCGTGCCGGATGGTGAGGGTCTCCCCCGCCGCGCCGAGGACGACCTCCTGATGGGCCACCAGCCCCCGCACCCGCAGCCCGTGGACGCGTACGCCCTCGACGTCGGCCCCGCGCGCACCGTCGAGGCCCGTCGACGTCGCGTCGGGCATCGGCGCGCTGCCGGCCTCACGACGCGCCGCCGCGATCATCTCCGCGGTGCGCTGGGCCGTGCCGGACGGCGCGTCGGCCTTGTCGGGGTGGTGCAGCTCGACGACCTCCACCGACTCGAAGAAGGGAGCCGCGACGGCGGCGAAACGCATCATCAGGATCGCGCCGATGGAGAAGTTGGGGGCGACGAGGACGCCGACCTCCGGCGCGTCGGCCAGCCAGGTCTCCAGCTGGTCGAGCCGGGACCGGTCGAAGCCCGTGGTGCCGACGACGGCGTGGATGCCGTGCTCGATGCAGAACCGGAGGTGGTCCATCACCACGTCTGGATGGGTGAAGTCGACGACCACCTGCGCGCCGGCCGTGGCCAGCTGCTCGACGTCGTCGCCGGCGTCCACCGCGGCGACGAGCTCGGTGTCCGCGGCCGCCTCGACGGCGTGGCACACCTCGGCGCCGACCTTGCCGCGCGCGCCGAGCACGCCGACCTTCACGGGGGTGTCCTGGGGTTCGGGTGCAGGCGTGCTCACGGGCTCAACCTACCGTCGGGCGCAGGTCGCGGGTGGCGGTGGCTGACTCGTGAACGCGGGTCTGGCAGGCTGTGCGCCATGCCCTCCCCGACCATCCCGCCGCGCATCAAGTGGGCCGTCGACCTCATGGACGTCCAGCCGGGCGACCAGGTCCTCGAGATCGGATGCGGCCCCGGTGCCGGCGCCGAGGCCATCTGCGCGAAGCTGGAGACCGGCAAGCTCTTCGCCATCGACCGCTCGGAGTCGGGCGTCGACCGCACCAAGCGACGCAACCAGAAGTACGTCGACGCCGGCCGGCTCGTCGTGCGCCAGATCGACCTCGCCACGCTCCGGGTGCCGGTCAAGCGGCTCAACAAGGTCTTCGCCTTCAACGTGAACCTCTTCTGGGTCCGCGCGTGCGAGGACGAGATCGCGCTGCTCCACGAGCGCGTCGTCCCCGGCGGCGCGGTCTACCTCTTCTACGAGGCCGCCCGTCCCGAGCTGGTGCCCAACATCGTGAAGAAGGCGTCGGAGAACCTCCTGCGCGGCGGCTTCCGGGTGAGCGTGGTCGAGCAGAAGGCTCCCCCGGTCATCGGCATCATCGCCCGGCGCTGACCGGGCACTTCCTCGCGCTGGAATGCCCCGAGCGGGCACTTCCTCCCGCTGGGATGCCCCGAGCGGGCACTTCCTTCCGCTGGAAGTGCCCGCTCGACAGCGTGTGGCGGAACGAAGTGCCCGCTCGATAGCTTGTGGCGGAACGAAGTGCCCGCTCGACAGCGTGTGGCGGAACGAAGTGCCTGGTCAGGCCTTCGGACCCACGACCGCCAGCAGCTCGGGCTGGGTGAAGAGCTCGCGGGCGAGCGCGCACACGTCCTCGTGGGTGACGGCCTCGATCCGACCCACCACCTCGTCGATGGTGAGCAGCTCGTCGTAGACGAGCTCGGCCTTGCCGATGCGTGACATGCGCGAGCCGGAGTCCTCCAGACCGAGCACCAGACCGCCCTTGAGCTGGCCCTTGCCGCGCTCGACCTCCTCCTCGGTGAGCCCCTCGGCGGCCACCTTGGCGAGCTCGCCCCGCACGGTCTCGAGCACGGCGTCGTACTTGCCCGGCAGGCACCCCACGGAGACCCCGACCACGCCGGCGTCGGCGTGGTGGCTGGCGAAGGAGTAGACGGAGTAGGCCAGGCCGCGCAGCTCGCGGACCTCCTGGAACATCCGCGACGACGTACCGCCGCCGAGCGCGGTGTTGAGCACGCCGAGGGCGTAGCGGCGCGGGTCGGTGCGGGTCATCCCCTTCACGCCGAGGACGAGGTTGACCTGCTCCTGCGGCCGGACCGTACGCGTCTCGCCGGGGTGGACCTTGCGGGCGTGCTCGCTCTGCGCCGGCGGCGTGGGAGTGGCCTCACCGTCGAGGAACCCCGCGCGGCCGAAGGCCTTCTTGACCTGGCGCACCACATCGGCGTGGTCGACGTTGCCGGCCACGGAGACGACCATGTTGTCGGCACGGTAGTGGCGACGGTAGAAGCGGTGGATCTGGGCCCGGGTCATCGCGGTGATCGAGGCCTCGGTGCCGGCGATCGGGCGCCCGAGGGGCGTGTCGCCCCAGGCCTGGTGCGCGAAGAGGTTGTGCACCACGTCGTCGGGGTCGTCGTCGTGCATGGCGATCTCGTCGAGGATCACGTCGCGCTCGGCCTCGACGTCGGCGGCGGTGATCGTCGAGGCGGTGACCATGTCACCCAGCACGTCGACGGCGGTGCCGAGGTCCTCGTCGAGGACCCGGGCGTGGAAGACGGTGTACTCCTTGGTGGTGAAGGCGTTGAACTCGCCTCCCACCGCATCGAGCGCGACGGAGATCTCCATCGCCGAACGCTCGGGGGTGCCCTTGAAGAGCAGGTGCTCCAGGAAGTGCGAGCAGCCGTGGAGCGCAGGCGTCTCGTCGCGCGAGCCCACGTTGACCCACACGCCGATGCTGGCCGAGCGCGTGCCGGCCATCTGCTCGGTGACGATGCGCAGGCCGCTGGACAGCACGGTGCGGCGTACGCGTGAGGTCACTGCGCCGTCGGCGTCCTTGACGGTGTGGAGCGTGCGGGTGGTGCCGTTCTTCTGCACTGGGGTCCTTCCGAACCGGTGGAGCCGGGGGTGAAATGCCGCGACCGGCCGGCATGGCTGCCGGCCGGTCGCGGATGGAGCATCAGGTCACTCGGCGTCGGTGCCCTCGGCCTCGACCGACTCCGCGGAGTCGCCCTCGGCCTCGTCGACGACGGGGACCAGCGAGAGCTTGCCGCGGTCGTCGATCTCGGCGATCGAGACCTGGACCTTCTGGCCCACCGAGAGCACGTCCTCGACGGCCTCGACGCGCTTGCCACCGGCGAGGGCACGCAGCTTGCTGATGTGCAGCAGGCCGTCCTTGCCGGGCATGAGCGAGACGAAGGCACCGAAGTTGGTGGTCTTCACGACGGTGCCGAGGTAGCGCTCACCGACCTCGGGCATCGTCGGGTTGGCGATGGCGTTGACAGCGGCCTTGGCCGCCTCGGCGGCCTCACCGTTGGTCGCACCGATGTAGACCGTGCCGTCGTCCTCGATGGACAGCGTCGCGCCCGTGTCGTCCTGGATCTGGTTGATGACCTTGCCCTTGGGCCCGATCACCTCGCCGATCTTGTCGACGGGCACGCGCACGGTGATGATGCGCGGGGCGTGGATCGACATCTCCTCGGGGGCGTCGATGGCCTCGGCCATGACGTCGAGGATCGCCAGGCGAGCGTCGCGGGCCTGGGTCAGCGCGGCTGCGAGCACCTCGGCCGGGATGCCGTCGAGCTTGGTGTCGAGCTGGAGCGCGGTCACGAACTCACGGGTGCCGGCGACCTTGAAGTCCATGTCGCCGAACGCGTCCTCGGCGCCGAGGATGTCGGTCAGCGCGACGTACTGCGTCTCGCCGTCGACCTCGTCGGAGATGAGACCCATCGCGATGCCGGCGACGGAGGCCTTGAGCGGCACACCGGCCTGGAGCAGCGACAGGGTCGAGGCGCAGACCGAGCCCATCGAGGTGGAGCCGTTGGAGCCCATGGCCTCGGAGAGCTGACGGATCGCGTAGGGGAACTCCTCGCGCGAGGGCAGCACCGGCAGCAACGCGCGACGCGCCAGGGCGCCGTGGCCGACCTCGCGACGCTTGGGCGAGCCCACGCGACCGGTCTCGCCGGTGGAGAACGGCGGGAAGACGTACTTGTGCATGTAACGGCGGTACTTCTCCGGCGACAGCGTGTCGAGCTGCTGCTCGAGCTTGAGCATGTTGAGGGTGGTGACACCCAGGATCTGGGTCTCGCCGCGCTCGAACAGTGCCGACCCGTGGACGCGGGGGATCACGTTGGTCTCGGCGTGCAGCGGACGGATGTCGGCGAGGCCGCGACCGTCGATGCGGACCTTGTCGCGCAGCACGCGCTGGCGCACGAGCGACTTGTTCAGCGAGCGGAACGCCGCGCCGATCTCCTTCTCGCGACCCTCGAACTGGCCGGAGAGCTTCTCGAGCAGGGCGCCCTTGATCTCGTCGACCTTGGTCTCGCGCTCCTGCTTGTCGCCGATGGTCATCGCAGCGGCGGTGTCGTCCTTGGCCGCGGCCTCGACGGCGGCGTAGACGTCGTCCTCGTAATCGAGGAAGACCGGGAAGTCCTGGACCGGCTTGGCCGCCTCGGCAGCGAGCTGGGCCTGGGCCTCGACGAGCTGCTTGATGAAGGGCTTCGCCGCGTCGAGGCCACCGGCCACGATCTCCTCGGTGGGCGC
Source organism: Nocardioides furvisabuli (assembly GCF_021083185.1). Lineage (GTDB taxonomy): Bacteria > Actinomycetota > Actinomycetes > Propionibacteriales > Nocardioidaceae > Nocardioides > Nocardioides furvisabuli. The sequence continues at coordinate 204,415 of NZ_JAIGQB010000002.1, forward strand.
CTGGGCGCCGTTCTGGACGAGCGCGTAGGTGTCCTCGGGGGCCTCGGCCTCGACCATCATGATGGCGACGTCACCGGACTCGGTGACACGGCCCGCGACGACCATGTCGAAGACGGCCGACTCGAGCTGCGAGTGCGACGGGAAGGCGACCCACTGGCCCTCGATGAGGGCGACGCGGACGCCACCGACCGGGCCGGAGAACGGCAGGCCGGAGAGCTGGGTGGAGAGCGACGCGGCGTTGATGGCCAGCACGTCGTAGGGCTGGTCGGGGTCGAGGGCCATGACCGTGATGACGACCTGGACCTCGTTGCGCAGGCCCTTCTTGAAGGTCGGGCGCAGCGGGCGGTCGATCAGGCGGCAGGTGAGGATCGCGTCCTCGCCGGGCCGGCCCTCGGACCGGAAGAAGGAGCCGGGGATCTGGCCCACGGCGTACATCCGCTCCTCGACGTCGATCGTGAGGGGGAAGAAGTCGAAGTGGTCCTTGGGCGTCTTGCCCGCGGTCGTCGCCGAGAGCAGCATGGTCTCGTCGTCGAGGTAGGCGGTGACCGAACCGGCAGCCTGACGGGCCAGCAGGCCGGTCTCGAACTTGACGGTGCGCTTGCCGAACTTGCCGTTGTCGAGGACGGTCTCGACGGCGGAGATGATGGGTTCACTCATGGAAGCAGGATCCTGCTTTCTCTTCGCGGAGCGATCCGCGCGCGTCCACTCGGTGGTGGGGCGTCAGGCCCCGCGGGGGCCGGTCTTCGATCGAGGCCCGCAGATCGTCCGCGCGGTCGTCGCGCGGGATCTGAAGGCCACTACCGAGGACCGGGCCGGACGTGCGGGTCGCTCCTGATGGTTGTGTGTTCAGTTGTGGAGTGCTCCGGGACCGACACTAGCGCGCCGTGAGCGCGCCCGGGACGCCCGGAAAACCGCAGGAGCGGCCCCCCGCGTGCGGGAGGCCGCTCCGGGGATCAGCGGCGGAGGCCGAGGCGCTCGATGATCGAGCGGTAGCGCTCGATCTCGGTCTTCTGCAGGTAGTTGAGCAGACGACGGCGCTGGCCGACGAGCAGCAGCAGACCACGACGGCTGTGGTGGTCGTGCTTGTGGGTCTTGAGGTGCTCGGTGAGGTGCGAGATGCGGTGGCTGAGCAGCGCGATCTGGACCTCGGGGGAACCGGTGTCACCCTCGGTCAGGGCGTACTCGGCGATGATCTTCTTCTTGGTCTCCGCGTCGGTACCAATCGACATGGGGGCTCCTTCGGTTCTCGTTGCGCGGCGCGCCCGGGCCTGTTCACCGGGGCACTGTGGATCCGCGGCCGTCATGACGGCACGTCACCCTCGCGGGCAACCGCAGAAGCATATCGAGGCGCTGATCGGTGGGCCCAATCCGCGCCGCGCAACCGAGGACCTGCAGGCGCCTCAGACCGCCGGCGGGGGCGGCGGGTCCGACTCGCTCGTGCGCTGGGTGCTGGCCTGGCGGCCCTCCGCGTCGGTGGTGGTGGCGGTGGTGGTGTGACGACGCTTGGTGTTCTGCTGGACCAGCGTCAGCACCAGCCAGAGCACGCCGGCGACCACGAGGATCCAGCCGAGCGTGATGACCTCCAGGGGCCCCACCTGCTGGTCGTTGAAGGCCAGCGCGAGGATCAGTCCGAGGACAATGAGGCCGATCGGCCCTCCGAAACCCATGACGAGCTCCATTCTGTTGGGGACGCCCGGCGGTGACCGGGCGCGGCAGAGTCTGGCCTGCGGGGCGTCGTGTGTCACCCCCCTCCGGGGTGCGGCGTGCGACGATCGCCCTCATGGCGGACAAGTCGGCGGAGAAGCGGATCGGAGTGTGCAACCTGTGCGAGGCGATCTGCGGCCTCGAGATCACCATCGAGGGCCGTGACGTCGTCGGCGTGCGTGGCAACCCCGCCGACCCGCTCTCGCGCGGGCACGTGTGTCCCAAGGGCGTGGCCATCGGCGACGTGTACGTCGACCCCGACCGGCTGCGCCGACCCGTGCGGCGCCTCGGCGAGGGCGCGGACGCGCGCTGGGAGGAGATCGGCTGGGACGAGGCCTTCGACCTGGTCGCCGACCGGCTGGCCGGCGTCATCAACGAGCACGGCGACGACGCGCTCGGCGTCTACCTCGGCAACCCCAACGCGCACAGCCTCGGCTCGATGACCCACGGCACGGCGATGTTCAAGTCCTTCCGGACCAGGAACCGCTACTCGGCCACCTCGGTCGACCAGCTCCCCCACCAGCTCGTCGCGCACCTGATGTTCGGCCACCAGCTCTTCCTCCCGGTCCCCGACATCGACCGCACGTCGTGGTTCCTGGTCATCGGGGCGAACCCGATGGCTTCCAACGGCTCGCTGATGACGGTGCCGGACTTCCCGCAGCGGGTGCGTGACCTGCACGCGCGCGGTGGCCGGATGGTCGTCGTCGACCCCCGCCGCACCGAGACCGCGAAGGTCGCCGACGAGCACCACTTCGTGCGTCCGGGCACCGACGCGTGGGTGCTGCTCGCAATGCTGCACGTCCTGACGACGGAGCAGGCACCGTCCGTGGCGGCGTACGCCGACGGGCTGGCGACGGTCGTCGACCTGGTCGCCGACTTCACCCCCGAGCGGGCCGAGGCGATGAGCGGCCTGCCGGCCGCGGAAGTCCGGCGCCTGGCCCGCGAGCTGGCGGCGGCCGACGCGGGCGTGGTCTACAGCCGGATCGGCGTGTCCGCGGGTCCGTGGGGCACGGTGTGCCAGTGGGCGGTCAACTGCCTCAACATCCTCACCGGCAACCTCGACCGCGTGGGCGGGGCGATGTTCACCACGCCCGCGATCGACGCGGTCGGCACCGGCCTGATCGGGCGCGGCCACCACGACGCGTGGCGCTCGCGGGTCCGGGGGCTCCCGGAGACCGCTGGCGAGCTGCCGGTCTCGGCGCTGCGCGAGGAGATCGAGACCCCCGGCGCGGGACAGGTGCGGGCGATGCTGACCGTGGCCGGCAACCCGGTGCTGTCGACCCCGGACGGCGCACGCCTGGACACGGCCCTGCGCGGGCTCGACTTCATGGCGGCGGTCGACATCTACGTCAACGAGACCACCCGTCACGCCGACGTCATCCTGCCGCCCACCACGGCGCTCGAGCGCGACCACTACGACCTGGTCTTCCACCTGCTGGCGGTGCGCGACACCGCCCGCTTCACCCCGGCGGTCTTCGAGAAGGACGCCGACCAGCGCCACGACTGGCAGATCTTCCGCGAGATCACGCTGCGCACGACGGCGCGCCTGAACCGCAAGGCCCCGCTGAAGAAGCGCCTGGTCCAGCGCGCCCGGCTGACCGCGAGCCCGACCTTCCTCGTCGGCCAGCTCCTGCGGCGCGGTTCGAGCGGTGTCACGCTGACGAAGCTGCGCGCGCGTCCGCAGGGCATCGACCTGGGGCCGCTCCGCGGCGGGCAGCTGCCCGCGCGGTTGCCGTCGAGGGGCAAGCGGGTCGACCTCGCCCCCGACCTCGTGGTCCGCGACGTCGCCCGGTTGGCCGCCGTGGAGGCTCCGGACGGCGACGGGCTGCTGCTCATCGGGCGGCGCCACCAGCGCGACTGCAACTCATGGATGCACAACTCCGAGCGCCTGACCCGCGGCCGCCCGCGCCACCAGCTGCTGATGAACCCCGCCGACCTCGCCGACCGCGACATCGCCGACGGCTCCCGGGTGCGCGTCACCTCGCGGGTGGGAGCCGTGGAGGTGGACGTGGCCGCCTCCGACGACCTGATGCCCGGCGTGGTCTCGCTCCCCCACGGTTACGGCCACGCGCGCGACGGCGTACGCATGGGACGCAGCCGCGAGGTGCCCGGCGTCTCGGTCAACGACCTCACCGACCCCGAGCTCCTCGACGTGTCCGGCAACGCCGCGCTCAACGGCGTGCCCGTCGCCGTCACCGCCTGCTGACCCGGCCCCGACGCGGCGGAGCCCCCGCCGAGGCTGGTCGGCGGGGGCTCCTGGTGCGACGGGGTGGAGGGACGGGGGTCAGCCTCCACCTCGCCGGGCCTAGACCTTGTCGGCCAGGACAGCGAGCACGTCGTCGGGGGTCCGAGCCGCGGCGAGCGCGGCGAGGCTGGCGTCGTCGGTGAACGCGCCCGCGAGCGCCGAGAGCACCGCGAGGTGGTCGTCGCCGGCGCCGGCGATGCCGACGACGTAGGTCGCCGGGCTGCCCTTCCAGTCGATGGGCTCGTCGTAGCGGACGAACGAGATCGCCGTGTGGCGGATGAGCGCCTTGGCCTCGTTGGTGCCGTGCGGGATGGCGAGCCCATTGCCCATGAAGGTGGAGACCGAGGTCTCGCGCTCGTGCATGGCGTCGACGTAGGCCTGGTCGACGGCGCCGGCTGCCACGAGCAGCTGGCCGGCCTCGGTGATCGCCGCATCGCGGTCGCGGGCCTGCCCACCCAGCACGATCGCCTCGCGGCTCAGTACGTCACTCATCCGGCGCCTCTTCTCTCGCAGTGGGTCAGGTGTGGGTTCTCGCGTGCGGCCATCACACCACACGGGCGGGCACGGTGCCCTGCGCCGAGGCCCGGCCCCCGTCGTGCGGGAGCCGGGCCACGGGTGGATCAGGTGGTGCGGTTGTTCTGCTGGACCATCTCGACGATCTCCTCGTAGCGCGGGCTGCCCATGAAGTTGTCGACCGAGACGTGCACGGCGGACGGGGTCTTCAGGCGGGCCCGGTCGGTGAGGTCCTGGTGGGTGACCACCAGGTCGACGTCGTCCTCGAGGTCGGAGATGGCCTTGTTGACCACCGTCACCTCGGTGTGACCGGCGTCGTGGACCTTCTTGCGGAGCACCGAGGCGCCCATCGCCGAGGACCCCATGCCGGCGTCGCAGGCGAAGACGATGGTGCGGATCTCCTTCGTCGTGGTGGCAGCCGCGCCGGGCACGGTGCCGGACGCGGTGCCGGCCAGGGTGCCGGCGACCGAGGACTTCTTGCCCTTCATCGACTCCATGCTGGCAGTGGCCGCGGTGAGGTCGCCCTCGTCCTCGGTCCTGTCCATCTTGAGCAGGACCGCTGCGACTGCGAACGACGCGCCCGCTCCGCCGATGACGGACAGGATGACGCCGACATAGCTCGCACCAGGGGTCTGGATCAGCACCGCGATGATGGAGCCCGGTGCCGCGGGCGCTCGGAGCCCGGAGTCGAAGGCCAGGTTGATGAAGATCTGCGTCATGCCACCGGCGATCATCGCGAGGATCAGCTTGGGCTTCATCAGCACGTAGGGGAAGTAGATCTCGTGGATGCCGCCGACGAAGTGGATGAGCAGCGCGCCCGGGGCCGAGGCCTTCGCCGCACCCTTGCCGAAGAACATGAAGGCGAGGAGCAGACCCGCACCCGCGGCCGGGTTCGCCTCGAGCAGGAAGAGGATCGACTGGCCCTCGCTGGCCGCCTCGTTGGTGCCGAGAGGGGTGAGGATGCCCTGGTTGATCGCGTTGTTGAGGAAGAGCACCTTGGCCGGCTCGATGAACACCGACGTCAGGGGCAGGAGGCTGTTGCTGACGAGGAAGTCGATGACCTCCTCGGCGCGGGCGCTGAACCACGTCACGAACGGTCCGGCGATCACGAAGCCGACGATCGCGAGGATCATCCCCCAGATGCCGGCGGAGAAGTTGTTGACCAGCATCTCGAAGCCGGGGCGGATCTTGTGCGACCAGAGGGCGTCGAGCTTCTTCATCGACCAGCCGCCGAGCGGGCCCATGATCATCGCGCCGAGGAACATCGGCACGCTGGCGCCGACGATCGCGCCCATCGTGGCGATGGCTCCGACGACGCCGCCGCGGATGTTGTTGTCGTACATCATCCGGCCGCCGGTGTAGCCGATGAGCAGGGGCAGCAGGAACGTGATCATCGGCCCGACGATGCCGCCGCTCTCGGAGTCACCCCAGCCGCCGAACTCGGCGACCCAGCTGCCGGAGCCGAGCCAGGCGTTGTCGCCGCCGCCGAGGTTGAGCCAGCCGTTCTCGATGAAGAGTGCGGTGATCAGGCCCCACGCGATGAAGGCGCCGATGTTCGGCAGGACCATGTTGGAGAGGAACGTGCCGAACCGCTGCACGTGGACGCGGGCGCCGGTGCGGGCCGCGGGAGTGGATGTCGTCGCCATGCTGATGTCCTCCAGTAGTGCTCGGGGGTGACCCCCATCACAAGGTCCTCGTATTAAACCTCACGAACGGGCACGTTGCCAAGCGTTCGGGCATGTTTTGTGCCCGAGTCTGTGGTTTTTACCGAACTCAGCGGACTGCCCGCTAGAGATCGCTGAGCTGGCTCTCGAAGAGCGCCCTCTCCGCCTCGTCGTTCCACGTGCCGCCGGGCGACAGCTTCTCGGCGACCTGCGGCAGCGTCTCCTCGAGCTCATCGAGGCCCGTCAGGGGGAGGTCGTGGATCTGGGGGAAGATGAGGACCTTCCCGGAGTAGCTGCCCTCGACCAGCGCCTGGAGGCCGTCCTTGGCCGCGCGCATGCCGCCGACGGCGCCCACGATGGATCCCGGCGACAGCTCACCCCGGGTGGCCAGGTCCACCACCTGCTGCTGGTCGTGGATGGTCAGCCCCGACGTCCCGGTGTACTGCGCGTTGTCCAGGTAGACCGCGCTCAGGTTCAACGGCGCCAGGGTGCCGTTGGGCACCCCGGCGAAGAAGACCAGCATGCCGTCGGGGTTCATCAGGGTGTCGGCCTCGGCCATCACGTCGGCGATGGGCACGCTGACCACGACGTCGTCGGCCCCCCGACCGTCGGTGAGCCCCATGACGAAGTCGTGGAGGGACTGCTCCGAGGTCTGGGAGTTGAACGTCACCAGCTCGCAGTCATTGGCCTCCGCGAGGTGGGCCAGGCGGTCCTCGAGGCTCTGCAACCGTTCGTCACTCACCTCGGTGGCGACGATCGTGCGCGGTCCGTCGGGCTGCTGGATGGCGCGCTGGACGTGCATCAGGCCCATGGGACCACCGGCGCCCACGAAGACGGTGGTGCCCCTCGGGCGCAGGTCGCAGCGGTTCCTCGCCTCGCCGTAGGACGCGGCGATGTCCGGCCCCCGGCCACCGAGGTAGGCGGTGTAGTCGTAGTGCAGACGGCCCACGTCGAGATCCACCAGCCCGTCCAGGGCGGTCTCCCCCACCAGGTTCAGGGTGCCGCGCCGGGCGATGCGCGTGGCCACGGCACCCGCCGTCGCCGCGGACCGCGGGTCGAGCATGACGATGTCGTCGAAGCCGGCGCCGTCGGTCAGCTCGTCCACCAGCGCCTGGAAGTCGCCGGGGCCAAGGCCGTCACGCACGACCGTGGTGGCCGCGGTGCCCTCGACGAGCCTCGCCACCGAGGCGGGCACGTCGGTCAGCACGATCGTGGCCGGGGCGTCCAGGCCGGAGGAGAAGGCGTACTCACGCTCGTCGCCGGGCCGTCCGATGATCCACATCGTCCCGCCGGCCTTGGGCTCGAGGCGTCGACGCTGGGTGTAGGCCGCCATCACGCAGCCCCAGGGCTCGAGGGTGGAGGCCTCGGCGTAGCCCATCGTGTCGGGGATCGGCAGCAGGCACGCACCGTCGTCGGTGTCGAGCATCTCCGCGCCCATGAGGTGGTACTGGATGAGGCCGCCGGGGATGGTGTAGCCGTAGGCGGTGCTCCTGCCGTCCTGGTAGATGTCAGGCTGGACGGCGAGCCGCTGCCCGGCGTGGAAGCGGTCCTGGAGGTTCTTGCCCACCTCGATGACGGTGAGGCTCACCTCGTGCCCGAGCCGGGTGGGCTCGGTGGACAGGTCGCGGTCGTAGAGCTTCGGGTGGCTGCCGCCCTGGCGCATGATCTTCACGTCCGAGAAGCACAGCCCCACACTGTCGATGCGCACGAGCATGTGGTCGGCATCGGGTCGGGGCACCGGCACCAGCTCGGGCTGGTCGTCCTTGCCCATGTTGTCCTCGCCCGCGCCCCACAGGTGCCAGGCCCAGCCCTGCTCCGGGACGTCGAGGTCGGCTGCGCGGTAGCGGTCGTACTGTGAGGTCATGCTTCCTCCGTCGTGAGGTGGTGGATGTCCGGGAATTCGGGGCTCAGTGCCCCAGCAGCTCGCGGACCGCGGCGCGTCCGGCCATGGGGTCCGCTGCGCCGAGGGCCGCCTCGGCGGCGGCCTCGCAGGTCTCGAGGGTCACCTTGCCGAGCTGTGCGCCGACAGGGCGTACGGCGCGCGCAGCCATCGACAGCGACGAGATGCCCATGCCGATGAGCGCCGTCGCGAGCAGCGGGTCGGCGGCCGCCTCGCCGCAGACCCCGACGGGCTTGCCCGCCTCGGCGCCGGCGTGCGCGGTGATCGCGATCAGCTGGAGCACCGCGGGCTGCCACGGGTCGGTGAGGTGCGCGAGGTCGGTGGCCATGCGGTCGGCGGCCATGGCGTACTGGGTGAGGTCGTTGGTGCCGATGGAGAGGAAGTCGACGACCTCGAGCATCCGGTGCGCCAGGAGCGCGGCGCTGGGGATCTCGACCATCACACCGGCCTTGAGGCCGCGGGCGTGCACCTTGGCGGCGAAGTCGGCGGCCTCGGCGACCGTGGCGACCATCGGCGCCATCACCCACGTCTCGGTGCCGGTGCGCCCGGCGGCGGCGGCGACCGCGTCGAGCTGGCGGTCCATCAGGCCGGGGTTGCCGAAGCTGAGCCGCAGGCCGCGCACGCCGAGGGCGGGGTTCTCCTCGCCTTCCTGCGTGGCGAAGGCGATCGGCTTGTCGGAGCCTGCGTCGAGGGTGCGGACGACGACGTAGCGGCCGTCGGAGTAGGGAGACAGCACGCTCGCGTAGATGTCGGTCTGCTCCTCCACGCTCGGCTCGTCCTTGCGGTTGAGGAAGCACAGCTCGGTGCGGAACAGCCCGACGCCCTGGACCGGCTCGGTGCCGGCCGAGGCGGACGAGGGCCCGTCGGCGACGTTGGCGAGCAGCTTGACCGGCAGGCCGTCGGCCGTGGCGGCCGGACCGCTCCAGTGGGCCAGCTCCTCGCGCAGGCGACGGCTCTCCTCGACCCGGACGCGGGCCTCCTCGGGATCGGCGCCCTGCTCGATCGAGCCGGTCTCGCCGTCGACGACGACGAAGGTCCCGCTCGCGAGTTCCATGACACCGGCTGCCCCGACCACGCAGGGGATGCCGAGCTGACGGGCGATGATCGCGGTGTGGCTCGTGGCACCGCCCCGCTCGGTGACGAGCGCGGTGACGAGCTCGGGGTCGAGGCCGGAGGTGTCGCTGGGCGCGAGGTCCTCGGCCACGAGGATCGACGGCTCGGTCGGCATGGGCACCCCGGGTGCGGGCTCGCCGACGAGGTGCGCCACGACGCGGCGCTCGATGTCGCGCAGGTCGGTCACCCGCTCGGCCATGAGGCCGCCCATGTTGGTGAAGATCGTGGCGAACTGCTCCACCGCACCCTGCACGGCCGCGACCGGTCCCTGACCGGCGGTGAGGTTCTTCGCCACCGCCGAGCGCAGGCCCTTGTCGCGGGCGAGGCCGGCGCTGGCGGTGAGCACCTCGGCGGCGGCACCCTGCGCGGCAGCCGCCTTGGTGGAGAAGGTCTCCGCCACGGCCGCCGCCGCATCGTCGTACGCCGCCAGCGCGGCGTCGGCATCGGCGAAGTCGCCGTCGCCGTAGCGTGTGATCGCGTCGGGCGAGACCTCGCCACGGACGTGCAGGACGGGGCCTGCGGCGACACCCGGCACGACCGGGGTCCCGCGGAACTGGTGCTCGGGAGTGGTCATGGACACACCGTAGATCACGACGTGGTTGACAAGCAACACATTCGGGACTAAAACAACACATACACAGATTCGCCGAGAGGGGACCGATGTACGCCGAGGAACGCCAGCAGGCCATGGCCCACCTCATCAGCCGCCGCGGCCGCCTGTCGGTGGTCCAGCTGGCCGAGGAGTTCGAGGTCACCACCGAGACGGTGCGTCGCGACCTCTCGACCCTCGACCGGATCGGCCTGGTGCGCCGCGTGCACGGCGGGGCGGTCCCGGCCGGGTCGCTCACGGTGATCGAGTCCGGCATCGGCGAGCGCGACCAGTCCAACACCGAGGCCAAGGACGCGATCGCGAACGCCGCCGTCGCGCTGCTGCCCCCGCCGGACTCGGTCGTCGTCATCGACGCCGGTACGACCACGGCCCGCTTCGCCGCAGCCCTGCCACGCGACCACCGCCTGGTCGTGATCACGCACGCGGTCCCCGTGGCGACCAGGCTTGCGGGCCTCCCCCAGATCGAGCTGCACCTGCTGCCGGGCAAGGTGCGCCCCACCACCCACGCCGCCGTCGGCTCCGACACCGTCGCCGCCCTCGCCGACCTGCGCGCGGACGTGGCGTACATCGCGACCAACGGCCTCACCGTGGGCCACGGCCTGACCACCCCCGACAGCGACGAGGCGGCCAGCAAGCGCGCCATGATCGCGTGCGCGCGCCGCACGGTCGTGCTGGCCGACTCAAGCAAGCTCGGCGTGGAGACGGCCGTGCGCTTCGCGACGCTCGACGGCGTGGACGTGCTCGTCACCGACAGCGACATCGAGGCCGCGGACCGCCGCGCGCTGGAATCCGCCGGAATAGAGGTAGTGGTCGCATGATCCTGACGCTGACGCCGAACCCGAGCTTCGACCGGACCGTCGCCCTCGACGGCGAGCTGGCCCGCGGCCAGGTCCACCGGGTCCTCTCGGTGACCTCGCAGGCGGGCGGCAAGGGGGTCAACATCTCCCGCGCGGCCGTCAGCGCCGACATCCCCAGCGTCGCCGTCGTGCCGGCCCTCAAGGACGACGCCTTCGTGCTCGAGCTGCTCGGCGCCGGCATCGACTGCCGACCGGTGCGGCCCGCGGGCGACGTACGCGTCAACCTCACCATCACCGAGCCCGACGGCACCACCACCAAGCTCAACTCCCCCGGCGCCGAGGTCTCGCGCGACGACCTCGAGCGGATGGCCGAGGCGGTGCTGGCCCGCGCCGGCAACGCCGCGTGGACCGTGCTCGCGGGCTCGCTGCCGGCCGGCGCTCCCGTCGACTTCTACGCCGACCTCGTACGCCGCCTGCGCGCCGTCGGTGGGCACGTCGCCGTCGACACCAGCGACGCGCCGCTCCGGGCGCTCGTCGACGCCCTGCCCGGGGCGGCCCCCGACCTGATGAAGCCCAACGGCGAGGAGCTGGCCTCCTTCACCGGCGGCGATCCCGAGGAGCTCGAGGCGGACCCGACCGCGACCGCCGCCGCCGCCCAGCGGCTCCTCGAGCGCGGCGTGGGCGCGGTGCTCGCCACCCTCGGCGGCAACGGCGCCGTGCTCGTGACCCCGGACGGCGCGTGGCACGCCACCCCTCCCCCGACCACGGTCGTGAGCACCGTCGGTGCGGGCGACTCCAGCCTCTTCGGCTACCTGCTCGGCGACATCCGGGGCCTGCCTGCCCCGGAGCGCCTGGCACTGGCCGTGGCCTACGGCAGCGCCGCCGCGGGACTACCAGGAACAACCATCCCCCAGCCGTCGCAGCTGCGCACCGAGCTCGTCGGCGTCACTCCACTCGGAGGCACCGCATGACCGCCCTGATCACCACCGACCTCGTCCGGCTCAGTGCCGACTGGGGGTCCGACAAGCACGACGTGATCCGTGCACTGGCCGCCGTGGTCGGCGACGCCGGCCGCGCCACGTCGGTCGACCAGCTCGTCGAGGACGCCTTCGCCCGCGAGGCGACGTCCGCGACCGGCCTGCCCGGCGCGATCGCGATCCCCCACTGCCGCACCACCGGCGTGGAGGTCCCGACCCTGGCCTTCGCCCGCCTCGAGCCGCCGGTGGACTTCGGCGCCAAGGACGGCCCGGCCGACCTCGCCTTCCTCATCGCCGCCCCCGCGGGTGGCGACGCCGACCACCTCACCATCCTCACCAAGCTGGCCCGTGCGCTCGTGAAGCCTGCCTTCACCGACGCGCTGCGCGCCGCCGAGACGGACGAGGAGGTCGTCGACCTGATCGCCCACGAGCTCGGTGAGCCCGCCCCGGCCGCGAAGGCAGGCGTCGCCGCCTCGGGCAGCACCCCGGGCACCGCTGCACCGGCCCCCGCTGCACCGGCCGCCGCCCCCGCCGCCGCTCCCGCGCAGGCCTCGAGCACGAAGCCGTCGCTCGTCGCGGTCACCGCGTGCCCGACCGGGATCGCGCACACCTACATGGCGGCCGAGGCCCTCGAGGCCGCTGCCGAGCGGGCCGGGGTCGAGCTGCACGTCGAGACCCAGGGCTCGGCCGGCTCGACGCCCCTGTCCCCCCAGACCATCGCCGCCGCCGGCGCCGTGGTCTTCGCCGTCGACGTGGGGGTGCGCGACCGGTCCCGCTTCGCGGGCAAGCCGATGGTGAGCTCGGGCGTGAAGCGTCCGATCGACGACGCCGACGCGATGATCGCCGAGGCGCTGCGCTACGCCGCCGACCCGTCCAGCGCGCCGAAGGTGGAGGGCACGGCCAGCGACTCGACCGACACCGGGGAGGGCAAGCAGTCCTTCGGCGCGACCGTCCGCCGTGTCCTGATGACCGGCGTGTCCTACATGATCCCGTTCGTCGCCGCCGGTGGCCTGCTGATCGCACTCGGCTTCCTGTTCGGCGGCTACGAGATCGTCGACGACGGCCAGGCGATCGCCGTCGACAACACCCTCTTCAACCTGCCCGACCTGGAGGAGTTCGGTCTCGACCACGCGCTGTTCGGCAGCGCGTTCTTCGCCTACCTCGGCGCACTGATGTTCACGCTGGGCGCCGCCGCGTTCGGATTCCTCGTCCCGGCCCTGGCCGGCTACATCGCCTACGCCATCGCCGACCGCCCCGGCATCGCCCCCGGCTTCGTGATGGGCGCGATCGCCGGCACCCTCAACTCCGGCTTCCTCGGCGGCATCGTCGGCGGCGTGCTCGCCGGGGTCGTGGCGCTGTGGATCACCCGCTGGAAGGTGCCGACCTGGATGCGCGGCCTGATGCCGGTGCTGGTCATCCCGCTGCTCGCGACGCTCATCTCCGGCTTCGTCATGGTGGTCCTGCTCGGCAAGCCGCTGGGCGCGCTGATGACCAACCTCGCCGACGGCCTCAACAGCCTCCAGGGCGGCTCCGCGGTCGTGCTCGGCGTGATCCTCGGCCTGATGATGGCCTTCGACATGGGCGGTCCGCTCAACAAGACGGCGTACGCCTTCGCCACCGCCGGGCTCGGTGCCGCCGCCACGGCCACCGACGCTCCCGAGCTGAACGTGATGGCCGCGGTCATGCTCGCCGGCATGGTCCCGCCGCTCGCGCTGGCGCTGGCCACGGTCGTGCGACCGGGCCTGTTCACGGTGCCCGAGCGCGAGAACGGCAAGGCGGCCTGGGCGATGGGCGCCTCGTTCATCACCGAGGGCGCCATCCCGTTCGCGGCGGCTGACCCGCTGCGCGTCATCCCGTCGATCATGGCCGGCAGCGCCGTCACGGGCGCCCTCGCCATGGGCCTCGACGTGGGGCTGCGCGCCCCGCACGGCGGCATCTTCGTGCTCTTCGCCGTCGACAACAAGCTGTGGTTCCTCGTGGCGCTCGTCGCCGGCGTGCTCGTGAGCACCGCGCTCGTCGTCACGCTCAAGAGCATCGGACGCACCGACGCCGACCTCGCTACCGTCTGACCAACACCCGTCCCACCACCAGCCCATCTGAAGGAGAACCATGCCCAGCAAGTCCGTCGTCGTCGGCTCCGCCGTCGGCCTCCACGCCCGTCCCGCCGCGATCATCGCCGAGAAGGCCGGTGAGCTCGGCTCCGACGTCACCATCAACGGTGTCGACGCGAGCTCCTCGCTGATGATCATGACCCTGGGAGCCGGCAACGGCGACACCGTCGAGGTGGCCGGGGACGACCAGGCCGCCGTCGACGCGATCGCTGCGCTCGTCGAGCAGGACCTCGACGCCTGAGCTCCAGGTCACCCGATCGCCCGGTGGGCGGTGCGCCAGCCACATCCCGTACGTCGGGACGGTGGGTGGGGCACCGCCCACCGGCGCGTCAGCGGCGCTCGCGCAGGGCCAGGTACACCGCGCGGATGCCGACGGCTCGCTCCATCTCGTGGAGCACGGTGCCGAAGAACTGCTCGCGGTAGGTCTCGTCGGTGACGGTCGCGACCGTCAGGTAGAGCCCCGAGAACGCGGCCAGGAAGATCGAGACCTGGAACAGCTCGACAGTGAGGTTGGCCGTCGGCTCACCGATCCACGTCTCCACGACGTCGTCGCGCATGACCATCGAGCCGAAGAGCATGAAGAAGAGGAAGACGGTGGCCGACAGCAGCAGGACCTGGACCGCCTGGATCACCAGCAGCACCAGCACCAGGTTCCAGCGCTCGAACCCGTGGATCTCGGCGTGGGCCGCCGGGTCGGCCCCGGGGTCGTCGACCAGGTCCCGCGCGGCGTCCTCCAAGGGGGTGCCGCGGCACGCGAGGAGCAGCAGCGCGTCGTCGACCTGGTCGTCGGTCCGGTCGACCTCCTCGGGCAGCCGCACCAGCAGGAACAGGACGGCGAGGATCCCGAACAGGAGGGCGACGAGCCAGAGCGCGGCGCCGTCCTGGCGCGACGAGACCTGCCAGACCTCGGCGTTGATGAAGAGGAACGTCACGAAGATCAGGAGGAGCGGAAGGGCGCGCGTCATCATCGGCAGCACGGTCCGCAGGCTGCCGAAGGCACGGTGCAGCGCCCACCGCACGATCGGGCTGGCCCTGAGCGCGGTCAGGGCGTACCAGCCCGCCGCGAGCATGCCGAGCGTGACGGCGGTGGCAGGAGCGAGGGTCAGCTGCCCGGAGACGAGGGCGAGCGCCACCCCGGCGGCCGCCGCAGCCAGGCCGGTCAGCACGACCAGGGGAACGGTGCGTCCCAGCCGGAGCGCGTCCCGGGCACCGGCACGCTGCTCCGGCACGAAGTACGGCAGTCCGTGGGCGAGGAACCACTCGTCGGTCAGGGCGAGCCGGGGGTCAGCCACCCAGGACCTCGCGCGCCCGGCGTACGTCGTCGTGCATGGTCTCCACGAGCGCCTCGATGCCCTCGAATTTCACCATCCCGCGCAGCCGGTCGACGAAGGCCACCTCGACCTCGACGCCGTAGAGCTCGAGGTCGTCGCGGTCGAGCACGTAGGACTCCACGCGCCGCTCGCGCTCGCCGTCGAAGGTCGGGTTGGTGCCGACCGAGATCGCGGCCGGGAAGCGCTCGCCGGTGTCGAGCCGGGTGAGCCACCCGGCGTAGACGCCGTCGGCCGGGGCCGCGTCGACCGGCGGGACCGGCACGTTGGCGGTCGGGTAGCCCAGCTCGCGGCCGCGCTTGTCACCCTCGACCACCGTGCCGCGCACCGTGAACGGGCGGCCCAGCGCCTCCGAGGCGCCGGCCACGTCGCCCGTGGCCAGGCACTGGCGGACGTAGGTCGAGCTCCACACCTGCGGGCCACCGTCGAGCGCGACGCCGATCGTCTCGAAGCCGCGCGACACGCCGGCCTCGACCAGGGTCGCGACCTCGCCGGCCGCCTTGGCGCCGAAGCGGAAGTTGCCGCCGACGACCACGGCCGCGGCGTGCAGCGCGTCGACCAGGATCCGGTCGATGAACTCCTGCGGGGCCCAGCCGGCGACCTCCCGGTCGAAGGCGACCACGAGGATCGCGTCGACGCCGGCGTGCTCGAGCAGGCGCGCGCGGGTGCGGATGGAGGTCAGCGTCGGCGGCGCGTGCTCCGGGCGGAGCACCGCCATCGGGTGCGGGTCGAAGGTGACCGCGACCACCGTGTCGACGCCGAGGCGCTCGGCGGTCTCACGGGCCTCGCGCAGCACGTGGGCGTGCCCCAGGTGCACACCGTCGAAGTTGCCGATGCTGACCACCGTGCGGCCGAGGTCGTTCGGCACGTCGTCGACGTCTCGCCAGATCTGCACGGCGGCAGCCTACTGGCGCCCGACGCACGGTCCGGCCGGTCCCCCGGTCACACGAAGACCGCCACGGCGCGGGCCCGCTCGCCGCGCTGCTCGTAGAGCGCGAGGAACTGTCCGTCCGGCGCGAACACCGCGTGGGGCGCGTCTGCAGGAAGGGCGAGGTCCAGGGCGCGACCGACACGCACGTCGGCGGCCTGCTCCTCGTCGAGATCGACAGCGGGGAAGCTCGCGCGGGCCGCCACCGAGATCGGCACGACGGCGAAGTCGTCCGACAGCTCGTCGAGGGTGCGTGCGACGTCGAGGTCGAAGGGGCCCACCGCCGTGCGCCGCAGCGCCGTCAGGTGCCCGCCCACCCCGAGCGCGGCGCCGACGTCGCGGGCGATGGCCCGGATGTAGGTGCCCGACGAGCAGCGGACCGAGATGTCCACGTCGAGGAGGTCGCCCACCACCCGCTGGTCGTGCACCACGAGCTCGCGGATCGTCACCGGCCGGGCCTTCAGCTCGACCTGCTCGCCGTCACGCACGCGGGCGTAGGCCCGCTTGCCGTCGACCTTGATCGCGCTCACGGCGGTCGGCACCTGGAGGATGTCGCCGACCTGCGTCGCCAGCTGCGCCCGTACGTCGTCGGCCCCCACGCCGTCGACGCGGTGGGTCGAGGTGACCTCACCCTCGGCGTCGTCGGTGGTGGTGGAGGCGCCGAGCCGCACGGTGGCGTCGTACGCCTTCTCGGTCAGCATCAGGTGGCCGAGCAGCCGGGTGGCGCGGTCGACGCCGAGCACCAGCACTCCGGTGGCCATCGGGTCGAGGGTGCCGGCGTGCCCCACCTTGCGGGTGCCCGCCAGCCGGCGCACCCGCGCCACGACGTCGTGCGACGTCATGCCCGGCGACTTGTCGACCACGACCAGTCCGGGGTCGACCATCAGGCGCGGTCGTCCTCGTCGTCGAGGTCGTCGTCCTCGTCGAGGTCGTCGTCCTCGTCGATCACGCGGGGCTTCTTGTAGGGGTCGGCCTCGCCGGCGTACGCCTCGACGCGGCGGGCCGCGACCTCCTCGTCCTGCTGCTTCGCGCGGGCCAGGACCTCCTCCAGCTCGCGGGCGCTCTCGGGGAGGGCGTCGGGGATGAAGGTGAGGGTCGGCACGATGCGCATGCCGAGCTGCTTGGCGACCTCGGAGCGGATGACGCCCTTGGCGGACTCGAGCGCGGCGGCGGTGCTGGCGCGCTCCTCGTCGGCACCGAGGACGGTGTAGAAGATCGAGGCCTGCTGCGAGTCGCCGGTGACCCGGACGTCGGTGACGGTGACGAAGCCGAGGCGCGGGTCCTTGATCCGGCGCTCGAGCATCTCGGCGACGATGACCTGGATCCGGTCGGCGATCTTGCGGACGCGGGGGTTGCTCATGGGCTCACTCTCTCAAACGGTGGTGACCGGGCACTTCCTCGCGCTGACACGCGCCGACCGGGCGGTTCCTCGCGGCGTAGCGCGAGGAACCGCCCGGTCGACTCTGTTCAGCGCGAGCAAGTGCCCGCTCGGCAATCAGCTGCGCGGGATCTCGCGCATCTCGAAGGACTCGACGATGTCGCCGATCTGGATGTTCTGGTAGTTCTTGAGCACCAGACCGCACTCGAAGCCCTCGCGGACCTCGGAGGCGTCGTCCTTCTCGCGGCGGAGCGAGGACAGGTCGAGGTTGTCGGCCACCACGGCTCCGTCACGCAGCACACGCACCTTGGCGTTGCGGCGGATGAGGCCGGAGGTGACCATGCAGCCTGCGATGTTGCCAGCCTTGGACGAGCGGAAGATCTCGCGGATCTCCGCCTGGCCGAGGGTCGACTCCTCGTAGACGGGCTTGAGCATGCCCTTGAGCGCCGCCTCGATCTCCTCGATCGCCTGGTAGATGACCGAGTAGTAGCGGATCTCGACACCTTCCTTGTCGGCCATCTGGCTCGCCTTGCCCTGGGGGCGAACGTTGAAGCCGATGATGATGGCGTCCGAGGCGGCAGCCAGGTCGACGTTGGTCTCGGTGATCGCACCGACACCGCGGTCGATGACCCGCAGCGAGACCTCCTCGCCCACGTCGATCTGCGACAGGGCGTCCTCGAGGGCCTCGACCGATCCGGACACGTCGCCCTTGAGGATGAGGTTGAGCTCCTGGCTCTCGCCCTTCTCCATGGAGGCCATGAAGTCCTCGAGGCTGCGACGCACGCGACGCTTGGCCTGCATGGCCGCACGCTCGCGCGCCTCACGCTTCTCGGCGATCTGGCGGGCCATGCGGTCGTCCTCGACCACGATGAAGTTCTGGCCCGCGCCGGGGACGGCGCTCAGGCCCAGCACCATCGCGGGACGCGACGGGTCCGCCTCGGTGATCTCGTTGCCGTGCTCGTCGAGCATGGCGCGGACACGACCGTGGGCGGGACCGGCGACGATCGAGTCGCCGACGCGCAGCGTTCCGCGCTGGACCAGGACCGTGGCGACCGGACCGCGACCGCGGTCGAGGTGCGCCTCGACCACGAGGCCCTGTGCGTCCTGCGTGGGGTTGGCCCGCAGGTCGAGCGAGGCGTCCGCGGTCAGGACCACGGCCTCGAGCAGCTTGTCGAGGTTGAGCCCCGCCTTGGCCGAGACGTCGACGAACATCGCGTCGCCGCCGTACTCCTCGGGGATCAGGCCGTACTCGGTGAGCTGGCCGCGGACCTTCGTCGAGTCGGCCTCCGGCTTGTCGATCTTGTTGACCGCCACGACGATCGGCACGCCTGCCGCCTTGGCGTGGTTGAGCGCCTCGACCGTCTGCGGCATGACGCCGTCGTCGGCCGCGACGACCAGGATCGCGATGTCGGTGGCCTGGGCACCACGGGCTCGCATGGCGGTGAACGCCTCGTGACCGGGGGTGTCGATGAGGGTGATGCGACGGTCGTCGCCGTCGACCTCGGTGTGGACCTGGTAGGCACCGATGTGCTGGGTGATGCCACCGGCCTCCTTGTCGACGACGTTGGCGTTGCGCAGCGCGTCGAGGAGCTTGGTCTTTCCGTGGTCGACGTGACCCATGACGGTCACCACCGGCGGGCGGATGACCAGGTCGGACTCGTCACCCTCGTCGGCACCGAACTCGAGGTCGAACGTCTCGAGCAGCTCACGGTCCTCGTCCTCGGGGGACACGATGACCACGACGTAGTTGAGCTCGTCGGCGAGCAGCTCGAACGTCTCGTCACCCACGGACTGCGTGGAGGTCACCATCTCGCCGAGCGAGAACAGCATCTGCACCAGCGCAGCGGCGTCGACGTTGATCTTCTCGGCGAAGTCGGTCAGCGAGGCACCACGCGGCAGGCGGACGGTCTCGCCGTTGCCCTTGCGGACGCGCACGCCACCGATCGTCGGGGCCTCCATGGCCTCGAACTCCATACGACGCGCACGCTTGGACTTCCGCCCTCGACGCGACGGGCCGCCGGCGCGCCCGAAGGCACCCTGGGTCTGGCCACGCTGGCCGGGACGACCGCCACCGGGGCGACCGCCACCGGACGGGCCGAAGCCACCAGGACGACCGGGAGCGCCGCCGGGAGCACCGCCACCGGCACCGGGACGACCCGGAGCGCCACCGCGACCGGGAGCACCCGGACGACCGGGGCCGCCACCGGGGCCACCGCGGGCCGGACGGGCGCCGGGACCGTTGCCGAAGGCGGCAGGCGACTTCGGCATCATCGCGGGGTTGGGGCGCGGCATGCCGGGGCGTGCGTCGCCACCGCCGGCCGGCGGACGCGGCGGACGGTTGTCGTCGCCGGGCGTGCGCGGGGCCGGGCGCGAGCCCATGCCCTGGCTCGGGGCGAACGGGTTGTTGCCCGGGCGCGGGGCGCCGGGGCGACCCACGGGACGCGGTGCCGGGGACGGGGCCTTGGCAGCCGGAGCTGCCGGGGCCGCCGGCGGCTCGGGCTCGGCGGCCGGGGCCGTCGGCTCGGCGACAGGTGCCTTGGGGCCGGGCTTCGGACCGGGCTTGGCGGCCGGGGCCGCCTCCTCGACGGGTTGTGCCGGGGCAGAAGCCTCGGCGGGCGTCTCGGCGGGGGCCTCGGTCGCGGCAGGCGCGGCAGGGGGCTTGGGGCCGGGCTTGGGTGCGGCCTTCTTGGCCGGCGCCTCGGTCGCGGTGTCGGCGGCGGGAGCGGAGGCCGCAGCGGCCTTCAGCTCGTCGCCGTACTGCTTCTTGAAGCGCATCTCGACGGGGGGCTCGACGGTCGACGATGCCGACTTGACGAACTCACCCATCTCCTTGAGCTTCTCGAGAACGAACTTGCTCTCGACTCCGAACTCCTTGGCGAGTTCGTGGACTCGGGTCTTTGCCACGGTTGGTAACTACTCCTTCTGGTCCGTGACCCCAGAAGGAGGGGAAACGGAACAGCTAGTGGGTGTGCACACTCATTACGAGTTACTCATCGAGTGCTCATGAGCTGCGTGCTCCAGTTTCTGGTCGGTCGTGCTGTGGGTCGGAATGGTGGTGCAGCGAGGCGAGGTGGTCCTCCACCGGCGCTCCGGCGAGCGGGACTCCCGAGCGCAGGGCCCGGGGGAATGCTCGACGTCGCACCGCGAGCTCCCAACACTCGAGCGTGGGGTGGAGGTGCGCCCCACGACCGGGTGCCCGGCGGTCCGGATCGGGCACCAGGGCGGGCGTGCCCCCGGCGTCCGAGCCTGCGACCACTCGCAGCAGCTCGCTCGCAGCGACCCTGGCCCGGCAACCCACGCACGTCCGGACGGGTCCGGGCGCAGGGGTGTCAGACGTGATGGTCACTGTGAGTCACTCTACTGCGTGGAGCCAGTGGTTCACGAACTGAGGCTCACTCGGCGGCCGGCTCAGGATCCGGGGCCTCGTCCGAGCGGATGTCGATGCGCCAGCCGGTGAGCCGGGCGGCGAGACGGGCGTTCTGCCCCTCCTTGCCGATAGCCAGGGACAGCTGGAAGTCCGGGACCACCACCCGTGCGGACCGCGCGGCCAGGTCGACGATCTCCACGGAGTTGACCCGGGCCGGCGACAGGGCGTGGGCGACCAGCTCGGCCGGGTCCTCGGCCCAGTCGACGATGTCGATCTTCTCGCCGTGGAGCTCGCTCATCACGTTGCGCACCCGCTGGCCCATCGGACCGATGCAGGCGCCCTTGGCGTTGACGCCCGGGATGGTGGAGTGGACGGCGATCTTGGTGCGGTGCCCGGCCTCGCGGGCGATGCCGGCGATCTCGACGGTGCCGTCGGCGATCTCGGGCACCTCGAGCGCGAAGAGCTTCTTGACGAGCGTGGGGTGCGAGCGGGACAGGGTGACCTGCGGGCCGCGCATGCCCTTGCGCACGGAGATGACCAGGCACTTGATGCGCTCGCCGTGGACGTAGCTCTCTCCCGGAACCCGCTCGCTGATCGGCAGGATCGCCTCGAGCTTGCCGAGGTCGACCATCACGTCGTCGGGATTGCGGCCCTGCTGGATGATGCCCGAGATGATGTCGCCCTCCTTGCCGGAGAACTCGCCGAAGGTCTTCTCGTCCTCGGCGTCGCGCAGCCGCTGGAGCATCACCTGCTTGGCGGTGGTGGCCGCGATCCGGCCGAAGCCGGCGGGGGTGTCGTCGTACTCGGGTCCGGCGACGCCGTCCTCGTCGACCTCACGGGCCCACACGGTCACGTGGCCGGTCTTGCGGTCCAGCTCGACGCGCGCGGGGTGCTGCGACTCCGTGGCGCGCTGGTAGGCGGTCAGCAGGGCCTGCTCGATGGCCTCGGCCAGCACCTCGAAGGAGATCTCCTTCTCGCGCTCCAGCATCCTCAGGATGCTCAGATCGATGTCCATCAGTCGTCCTTCTTCTCGCTCTTGCGGTTGAACTCGACCTGCACGAAGGCCTTCGCGACGTCGGCGTAGGCGACCTCGCGCGTCTCCCCCGACACGTCGAGGATCACCGACTCCTCCGAGGAGTCGGTGATGCGGCCGGTCACGGTCTCGCCGTCGGCCAGGGTGACCTTCACGAGCCGGTCGGAGTTGCGGCGCCAGTGGCGCGGCAGGGTCAGGGGGCGGTCGACACCTCGGGAGGTGACCTCGAGCGTGTAGGGCATCTCGCCCATGACGTCGGACTCGTCGAGCACCCGCGAGACCTCGCGGGTGGCGTCGGCGACGTCGTCGAGCGTCACGCCACCGTCCTTGTCGACCGCGACGCGCAGCACGCGCCGCTTGCCGGCGGGGGTGACCTCGACGGCTTCGACGTCGAGACCCATCACGCTCAGGGGGTCGACCAGCTCCGCCTCGATGCGGTCCCGGGTGGCGTCCTGACGGGGTGTGCTCATCGGGTGCGACCTCCTTGTGCTGTTGTCGAAGGATCACCCTAGCGGCCGGTGCCGGAGCCGGCTCATCCACCGCCGACCGGTCCGGACCGCGGCAGGTGGTAGGTAGGGTTCGGGGGTGCCCGGACGCCCCCTCTCCCGCCGTACGGCGGTGGGCTCGGCACTCGCGACGCCCCTGGTCCTTGCGGCGTGCGACATCGACCCGCCGCCTCGCGACGACGCCTCCGCCGCCTCACCGCCGCCCCCGGAGGACGCCGAGCTCGTGGCCACCGTCGTCGCCGCGCTGGTGCGCGCAGAGGGCGTGCTGGCAGCCACCGCGGCAGCGCCGGGACTCGCCGCCCGGCTCGAACCCCTGGTCGCCGCGCACGCTGCGCACCGCGAGCTGCTCGCGGGTGCGGTCGCCGACACCGAGCTGCCCGGAGCCTCCCCCGCCCGCGTCCCCGACGCGCCGGACCGGGCACTGGCTGCCGTACGCCGCTCCGAGCAGCGGCTGCTGCGGCAGCTGCGCGAGGCGTGCGTCGCCGCGGCCAGCGGCGACCTCGCGCGCGTGCTGGCCAGCGTCGCCGCATCGACCGCCCAGCACTCCGCAGCCCTGGGCTCCGGGACGGCGGCATGACGGTCCTCGACGCCCTCCAGCAGACCCTCGCCGCCGAGCACGCCGCGCTCTACACCTACGGCGTGCTGGGCGCGCGCACCTCGCAGGCCGCGACGACCGAGCTGTACGACGTCCTCACAGCCGGCTACCGCCGGCACCGCGCTCGCCGGGACCGTCTGCGACTCCTGGTCGTGGAGGCCGGCGGTGAACCGGTGGCGGCAGCGGCGGCGTACGGCCTGGACGGTCGACCGGTGCGCCCCGCGCAGCTGCAGGCCGCGGCGCTGGAGCTCGAGGCCACCGGTGTGGCCACGATGCTGGCCCTGGTGGCCAGGTCGACCGGCACGGTCCGCGAGTGGGCCATGGCGGAGGCGACGTGGTCGGCGTCGTGGCAGCTGGAGCTGGGCGGCGAGGCGCAGACCTGGCCCGGCGCCCCCGAGCTCGGCTGAGGCCACGGGAAAGGGAAACGGCCCGCGGCCTCAGCCTTTGGGAAAGTCCCGAGATCTCTCCCAAAGGCCGAGGACGCGGACCGCTACATGGGGTTGGTCAGCATCACCCTGTGTGGCCCACTTGTGGGGTAGTGGCGGCCACATGCACAATCATGCATTCGATCGGGCGGTTGGGAAAGCACATCCGACTTGCATGTTCTCGCAACGCACAAACATGCAGGACCGGTCCGTCGGCGCCTGGGTGAGGGTCAGCTGCGGACGGCCTCGACCACGCGCGCGGCGGCCGCGTCGACCGCGACCTCCTCGCGCTCGCCGGTCCGGCGATCGCGCACCTCGACGGTGCCGTCGGCCAGGCCGCGGCCCACGGTGACGATCGTGGGTACGCCGATGAGCTCGGCGTCCTTGAACTTCACGCCCGGGCTGACCTTGCCGCGACGGTCGTCGAGCAGGACCTCGACGCCCTGGGCGGTGAGGTCCGCGGCGAGCTTCTCGGCGGCCTCGAAGATCGCGTCGTCCTTGCCGGCGGCCACGACGTGGACGTCGGCGGGCGCGACGTTGCGCGGCCAGCACAGGCCGATGTCGTCGAGGGTGCCCTCGGCGATGGCGGCCACGGCACGCGAGGGGCCGATGCCGTAGGAGCCCATCGTGACGGTGACGAGCTTGCCGTTCTCATCGAGGACCTTGAGCCCGAGCGCCTCGGCGTACTTGCGACCGAGCTGGAAGATGTGGCCCATCTCCACGCCGCGCGCCGACTCGAGCGTGCCCTCGACGCAGTTGGGGCACTCGTCGCCGTCACGCACGTCAGCGGCCTCGATGGTGCCGTCCGGCGTGAAGTCACGCCCGGCCACGAGGTCGACGACGTGGGATCCGGCGACGTTGGCGCCGGTCACCCAGCGGGTGCCCTCCACGACGCGAGGGTCGACGAGGTAGCGGATGCCGGACTTCGACTCCTCGCCGAGGACCTCGGGGCCGATGTAGCCCTTGACCAGCGCGGGGTGCTTGGCGAGCTCGCCCTCGTCCATGGGCTCCACCTCGATGGGCTCGAGCTGGCCCTCGAGGCGCTTCTGGTCGACCTCACGGTCCCCGGGCACGCCGATGGCGAGCGGCTCGCGCGTGCCGTCGGGGTGCTTGAGCACGACGAGCACGTTCTTCAGGGTGTCGCCGGCGGCCCAGGGCCGGTCGTCGCGCGGGAACGTGGCGTTGAGGTGTTCGACCAGCGTGTCGATGGTGGGGGTGTCGGGAGTGTCCTCCGCGTGCGCGGTGGGCGCGTCGGCGTACGAGATCGCCTCGGGCGCGCGCACCCGGACCGCCTCGACGTTGGCGGCGTAGTCGCACGCGGTGCAGCGGACGTAGGTGTCCTCTCCGACCTCGGCCTTGGCGAGGAACTCCTCGCTGGCCGAGCCTCCCATCGCGCCCGAGGTCGCCTTGACGATGACGTAGTCGAAGCCGAGCCGGTCGAAGATCCGGATGTAGGCGTCACGGTGCTGCTGGTAGGACTTCTCGAGCCCGGCATCGTCGATGTCGAAGGAGTAGGAGTCCTTCATCACGAACTCGCGCCCGCGCAGGAGGCCCGCGCGAGGACGGGCCTCGTCGCGGTACTTCGTCTGGATCTGGTAGATCGAGAGCGGCAGGTCCTTGTAGGAGGAGTAGAGGTCCTTCACCACGAGGGTGAACATCTCCTCGTGGGTGGGACCGAGGAGGTAGTCGGCGCCCTTGCGGTCCTGGAGGCGGAAGATGTTCGGGCCGTAGTCGGTCCAGCGGCCGGTCGCCTCGTAGGGCTCCTTGGGCAGCAGCGCGGGGAACGACAGCTCCTGGGCGCCCATGTCGTCCATCTCGTCGCGGATGATGGCCTCGATCCGGCGCAGCACGCGCAGGCCCAGGGGCAGCCAGGTGTACATGCCCGGCGCGACGCGGCGGATGTAGCCGGCGCGGACCAGCAAGCGGTGGCTCGGGACCTCGGCGTCGTTGGGGTCGTCGCGCAGGGTGCGCACGAACAGGGTCGACATGCGGAGGAGGCGGCCAGTCATGGGCGCAAGGATAGGTGTGCGCCGCGCGGCACCGCACACCAGATTCGGCAGTGCCTAGACTGCCGGCTCCTCCACCGTCCGAACCGAAGGACCGAGCCGTGCCCGAGCGCCCCGAGATCGTCTGCATCTGCGGCTCGACCCGCTTCGTCGACGAGATGGCCGAGGCCAACCGGGACCTCACCTTCGCCGGCGCGATCGTCCTCGCGCCGGGCGTCTTCTTGCGCGTGGAGGACCGCGGCGCGGACGCCTCGATCACGCCGGAGCAGAAGGCGGCGCTGGACGAGCTGCACCTGCACAAGATCGACCTGGCCGACCGGGTGCTGGTGGTCAACCCGGGCGGCTACGTCGGCGACTCGACGAGCCGGGAGATCGCCTACGCCCGCGCGACGGGGAAGCCGGTCACGTTCACCCATCCCGGCTGAGTGCCGCTCCTAGGTGCCGAGCACCGTGAACGACGCCGCCGTCGCGGCCAGGACCGGGTCGCCCGCTGCCACGGTCCGCGCGGCGAGCAGTGCGTCGCCGAGCCCGCCGCCCGAGCGGAGCCGAGCGTGCAGCGCCACCATCACCTCGACCGTCGCGGCGTCGTCGACCTCGGCGAGGCTCGACACGACACCGGCGGTGCCCATCGACAGGAGCGCTGCGGCCAGTCCGAGCAGCTCCTCGTCGCCGACGGGCGCCATCACGCCGGACTCGCAGGCCGACAGCACGACACGGTGCGGCGGGTGCTCGAGCCGCTGGAGGTCGTGGACCAGCAGCGGTCCGTCGGCGAGCGTGAGCGCGGAGAACAGCGGGCTGTCCTCCCGGAAGTGTCCATGAGCCGCGACGTGCGCGAGCGAGGCGCCGTCCAGCGCCGCGAGCGCCGCCGCGACCGTCGCCGCCTCGCCGTCCAGCACCTCGGCGTCGGGGTCCTGGGCCGCCACCGCGGGCACCTCCGCCCCTCCACTCCCGAGCCCGGGGCCGACGAGCATCACGCGACGGGCGTCCTCCGCCGGAGCCGCAGCGCGGGCGCGCAGCCACAGCCGCGCTGACGGCGTGCTGGTCACGGGTCGGTGGGCCAGGGACGGCAGCAGGCCCCAGGGGACGCCCTGCAACGCCGACGTGCCGGACACGACGACCCGGGACTCCCCCACCCCGTCGAGCGCCGTCCCGAGCAGCGACCGCTCCAGCCGGGCGCCGGCGACGTCGAGCTGGGAGCGACGCCCGCGCGCTGCCTGGCGCATGGCGAACAACGAGAAGTCGACCGCGGCCGCGCCCGCCGCGGCGTCGCCGACCACGAGGTGGCGTACGCGTCCGCGACCCGCGACGAGCGCGTGCAGCACGCCGTCGATCTCGGTCAGCTCGACGAGCACGGTGTCGTCCTCGGCCAGGGAGTCCAGCAGCACCCCGACGTCGAGGGCCCTCGCCGCCACGCCCGAACCACGCGCCTGGAGCATCCGGCGCCTCACCTGCTGCTCGAGGCGGGCGGCCCGGCTCTCGAGACCATCGGTGGGAGACCCCTCGGCACGCGCCTCCTCCACCCGGCGTCGCTGCGCACGCAGCGCTGCGAGGTCAGCGAGCGCCCGGGGATCGTGCGCCCCGCTCCCGGAGGCCGTGGCGAGCGCCGTCGCCCGCCAGCGCTCAGACCAGCGCAGCAGCCGGCGGGCGTCCCCCGAGGCCAGCGCCGTGCGCGTGCCGAGCTCGGCGAGCGACGCGCCGTGGCCCGAGGAGCCCGCGCGCAGCTCCTGGCTCCCGAGGGTGGCCTGGTGCTCGTCGAGGGCCCGGAGGCCCAGGTCGCACGCCCGCAGCACGTCGCTGGGGGCACCTGACCCCTCACGCAGATGGGCCTGCGCGAGCCAGCCCAGCGCGCGCACGGCGCTGGTCGGCGCACGCCGATAGGTCGTCGCCTCGGCGAGCCAGTCGGCCGCCAGGCCTGCGGCGCGGAGGGACCGGACCTGTCGGGCGAGTCCCGCGCCCAGCAGCAGTGCGCGTGGGAGCTCCGGCGCGTCGGCCTCCCGAAGCCCGGCGACGACCCGCTCCACCCGCCGGAGCAACGGCGCCGCCGGCTGTCCCGCGCGCTCGCGAGCGGTGAGCGCGAGGAGGTCTGCCTCGAGGCGGCGGACGGGGCGGGACTGGGCGCGCATCAGGGCCGATCCCTCGTCGGCCGCCGTCACCGCACGCTGCCAGTCCCCGGCGGCGAGGGCGGCCTCGGCGACCGCGACCAGGAGGTCGGCGTGCTCGCGCTCCTGGAGCGGACGCGCGACCAGGGCCGCCTCGACGGCGGCGAGGGCGTCGTGGGCCAGGCCACCCGAGAGGTAGGCCGCAGCCTGGTCGAGGACGAGGTCCACGTTGGTCACACAGAGGTCGTCGTAGCACCCCGCCGCGTCGGCGTACCTCTCGAGCGCCTGCGGCAGGTCGCCACGGATGGCGGCCAGCCACCCGGTGTTGTGGTGCGCGATGGCGACCCCGTCACCGTCACCGAGGCGCGCCGACATCCCGCCGTACTCCGCGAACGCCTCGGCCGCCGACTCGAGGTCGCCCAGCCTGGCGGCGACGAGGCCGTGCAGGTTGAGCGCGCGGGCCTCCCACACCTCGTCGCCCGACCCGGCGAACAGCCCTCGCGCGCGGCGCAGGTCCGCGGCGCTCTCCTCGAACCGGGACTGGAGGTAACCCTGGACGTAGGCGCGCCGCACCAGCACCCGCGCCAGGGGTACGCCGTCGAGCGTGGCCGCTGCCTCGTCGAGGTACCTCAGCCCGGCCCGCATGCGGCCGGCAGTGCACAGCGAGCCGCCGAGGGTGGCCATTGCGTCGGCCACCCGGGTCGGGTCGCCCGAGCGGCGCGCACACCGCAGTGAGGTGCGCAGCCGGGCGAGCGCCTCATCGGTCTCCCCGAGGTCACGCAGCACGATGCCGACGACCTGGTGGCCGATCGAGGTGACCGCAGGGTCGTGGTGGGGCACGAGCTCGTGCTCGGCACGGACCCGTGCGGCCCCGGGATCGGCGAAGAGCGTGCGCAGCAGCTCCTCCGCCTCGTCGCGATCCACCCGGCCATCCTTGCGGATCTCGTCGAGGACTTGCGCGGATTCCACCCCTGACGGTGACCTCTCAGGGCTAGCGTCGGACCCATGGCGAGCGACTGGAAGATCGGCAACGACGCACGACGACGCACCACCGACCAGCTGCGCGACTTCCGCGAGGCGAACGACGGTGCGGTGGCCTGGGACACCGAGGCGCCGGCGGACTTCACCTACGTCTTCCACCCGCACCACGTGCTGGTGCGCGTCGAGGATGTCGAGGAGTTCGAGGCCGCGGTCGCCCGGCTGGACAAGGGCGTGCTCGGCGACCCGCCGCAGCGCGACGACGTGCGCCTGCTCGACGGTGAGCTGGTCCGCTACCTGCTCGGTGAGCGACCCGGCGGCGAGTCGGTGCCGGACGTCCTCGACCTTCTCGAGGCAAGGGGCCTGCGCCGCGGCGCTGCCTCCCCCGACCACTGGGTCCACGTGTCCCCCGGGGGCGGCCCCGGCGGCACGCTCTGCCCGGCGATCGAGCCCGAGGAGACCGGGCTGGCCGAGCCCTGGCCCCCGCTGGTCCCCCAGCACGAGGTCGCGTGCGACGTCCGCGTCGTCGTGGTGGACACCGGGTGGAACCCGGCGTCGGGGAACGACCCGCGTACGCCCTGGCTGCACGGCGTGCACGGTGACGACGAGCTCAACGGCCCCGACCTGCGCCCCTACGCCGGGCACGGCACCTTCATCGCCGGCGTCGTGCGGTGCGTCGCTCCGGAGACGAAGGTCTTCGTGCAGGGTTTCGCGATCGGCGGGCTCCACGGCGGCGGCGTGCTCGAGTCGGACCTGGTGCACCACCTCGAGAAGGCCCTGGACCACGACCCGCAGGTGATCAACCTGTCGGCCGGCTGCCGCACCCGGCTGGACCTGCCGTCGATCGCGCTGGAGAAGTTCCACCACAAGCACCTGCGCCACCGCGACTGCGTGCTCGTGGCAGCGGCCGGCAACGACTCCTGGGCGGCGCCGTTCTGGCCGGCCGCCTTCGACTGGTGCCTCGGCGTCGGCTCGATCGACCGCGACGAGCGGGTCTCGGACTTCTCCAACTTCGGGGTGTCCGCGGACGTCTACGCGCTGGGCCGCAACCACGTCAACGCGTTCCCGGACGGGACGTTCACGTGCCACGAGAGCCCCGACAAGGGCGACGTACGGGTCTTCACCTCCGGGATGGCGCGGTGGAGCGGCACGTCCTTCGCCGCGCCCTACGTGGCGGGACGGATCGCCCGTGAGATCTCCGAGACCGGGTCGTCAGCGCGTGACGCGCGCGACGCCGTGCTGGCCCGCGCGAGGTACGACTCCGATCCGATGGTCGGCCCACACCGCGAGCTGGACCTCCTCTAGAGCTCGACCCAGCGGCTGCTGGACGAGGTCGGGCCGATCCGCACGGTGAAGCGCACCGAGCCGGTGGGCTCGGCGGTGATCGCGAAGAACCCCACCTCGTCCACGCCGGTCGTCCACGACCGTCCGTCCGCGGTCTCGACCGTGACCTCGACGGTCCCCATGTCGCCGTCGAGGTCGAGCACCTGCCCGCGCACCTGGTCGCCGTCGACCTCGGCCTCCATCGACCAGCCCTCGGCCGCGGTGAACCACAGCATCCGGGCGGTGGCCAGGCCGCGCACCTGGGCGAGCGGCTCGTGGGCGGAGTCGCGGACCAGGACCAGCATCTCCCACTCCGCGTCGAGGTCGGCGGCCGCGACGGCGGCGATCATCGTCTGCGTCAGTCCGGGCGGCGGCGGGTCGTAGGTCGTCCACACGGCTCGCAGCTCCTCGAGGAGAGCGGCATCGTCATCGGTGGTCATCGCGCGCCTCCTCCCATCAGGGCGGATCGGACCTTGGCCAGGCACCGCGCCCGGGTGGGCCCGATGCTCCCGACAGGCATGTCGAGCTCCTGGCTCAGGGACTGGTAGTCGGGCCGGTCCATGAAGGCCACGACCCTCAGCAGCTTGCGGCACCGTTCGTCGACCGACGCCACGGCTCCCCACAGCCGTGCCGCCTCGTCGTCACGCTGGGCGATCGCCTCCGCCGACTCCGCGTCCGGGAGCACGGCGTGCAGCGTCTCGTCCTCCACCGGTGCCGCACGGCGTGCGGTCCGGGCGTGGGCGGCTGCGCCGCGCCTGGCTGAGGTGATCAGCCAGGACGCGACCGCCTGCGGGTCCTCGATGGTCTGGTGGAGCCGCACGAACCCCAGCCAGGTCGCCTGGATCACGTCCTCGGCCGACTGTCGGTCGTGCCCGTATGCCCTCACCACGTGCCAGAGCACCGGTGTCATCGCGGCAACCAGCTCGTCCACCGCGCTGGCGTCCCCTGCACGCCAGGCGATGAACGCCCCACTGGCCATGTCCCACGGTGACTGGTCGGACTGCCCCTCAGCCCTTCGGTCCTCTGACATGGTGACCATTGTCCCCATGTCTTCACAGGAGGCGGCACGCGCCGTGCTGATACGTCCCGGCCGGACTTCTTTTTGCCGGCTCGATCGTGGCTAGAACATCAGGGTCGCGAAGGTCGCCGTCTGCTCGAAGCCGACACGGGCGTACGCCGCACGCGCGGGCGTGTTCCACTCGTTGACGTAGAGCGAGACCACCGGCGCCACGCCTGCGTCGAGGACGTGCGCGACCACGGCGGCCATCCCGCTCGCCGCGAGACCCTCGCCCCGGCGGTCCGGTCGCACCCACACGCCCTGCACCTGGGCGGCGTACGGGGTGACGCAGGCGATCTCCGCCTTGAAGACCACCCCTGCCTCGTCGAAGCTCGCCATCGACCAGCCGCGCCCGATGAGCTGCTGCACCCGCGCGCGGTAGAGGTCGCCGCCCCCGGCGTCGTTCTCGGGGGAGACCCCGACCTCCTCGGTGTACATCGCCACACAGGCCGGGTAGAGCACCTCGAGGTCGCCCTGGGTCGTGAGACGTACGTCCGTGGCGGGCGCGAGCTCGGGCACGTGGTCGATCTCGAGGTGGGGCTGGCGCAGCCGCATCTCGCGCGGGCGGGTCCACCGCGGCTCGAGGACCTCCCAGAGCGCTGAGACGACGTCGCTGGGACCCACGATCGTGCCGACGTGGCCGCGTCGGCGCAGCGCCGCGTCGGCGAAGACGCCGACGTCGTCGGGCGTGCACTGCACCGGCACCAGGTTGGCACCGAGGTGGCAGCCGGCGACGAGCTCGTCGCCGTCGAACCGGCCCCAGACCTGCCCACCGAGCCAGCGCTCGTCGAGGTTGGTGAGGCGCGCACGGTAGTCGGCGAAGACGTTGACCACCGGGTCCTGCTCCGCGAGCGCCACGAACCGGTCCCGGTCACCCGGGCCCAGCACGCGCACCTGTTCGCGGGTCCTCAGCACGCTGCGAGCCTAGGGCCGCGGCGGTCGCCACGCCCGTCGGCCCACGGGATGGGCGTCAGCTGACCGTGACGGAGGCCTCGGAGCCCTCGACCGGGTCCATGCCCTCGGCGAGGCGCATGGCCTCCTCGATGAGGGTCTCCACGATCTGCGACTCCGGGACGGTCTTGATGACCTCGCCCTTGACGAAGATCTGGCCCTTGCCGTTGCCGGAGGCGACGCCGAGGTCGGCCTCGCGGGCCTCGCCCGGACCGTTGACCACGCAGCCCATGACGGCGACGCGCAGCGGCACCTCCATGCCCTCGAGGCCGGCGGTGACCTCCTCGGCGAGCTTGTAGACGTCGACCTGGGCCCGGCCGCAGCTCGGGCACGACACGATCTCGAGGCGGCGCGGCTTGAGGTTGAGCGACTCCAGGATCTGGAGACCGACCTTGACCTCCTCGACCGGCGGCGCGGACAGCGAGACACGGATGGTGTCGCCGATGCCCTTGCTGAGCAGGTGGCCGAAGGCGACCGAGGACTTGATCGTGCCCTGGAAGGCGGGGCCTGCCTCGGTCACGCCGAGGTGCAGCGGCCAGTCGCCCGCCTCGGCGAGCAGCTCGTAGGCGCGGACCATCACGACGGGGTCGTTGTGCTTGACCGAGATCTTGAAGTCGTGGAAGTCGTGCTCCTCGAACAGGCTCGCCTCCCACACGGCCGACTCGACCAGCGCCTCGGGCGTGGCCTTGCCGTACTTGTCCATGATCCGCTTGTCGAGCGAGCCGGCGTTGACGCCGATGCGGATCGAGGTGCCGCGGTCCTTGGCGGCCCGCGCGATCTCCTTGACCTGGTCGTCGAACTTGCGGATGTTGCCGGGGTTGACCCGGACCGCCGCGCAGCCGGCGTCGATGGCAGCGAAGACGTACTTCGGCTGGAAGTGGATGTCGGCGATGACCGGGATCTGCGACTTCTGCGCGATGGCCGGCAGGGCGTCGGCGTCGTCCTGGCTCGGGCACGCGACGCGGACGATGTCGCACCCGGTGGCGGTGAGCTCGGCGATCTGCTGGAGCGTGGCGTTGATGTCGGAGGTGAGCGTCGTGGTCATCGACTGCACCGAGATCGGCGAGTCGCTGCCGACCCCCACGGAGCCCACCTTGATCTGGCGGGTCTTGCGACGCGGAGCGAGGACGGGGGGCGGGAGGGCAGGCATGCCGAGGCCGACGGCGGTCATGGCGCCCATCGTACGGGCCGGGGCGTCACGTCCCCCCGGCGCGGTTGCGTCGGCTGGGGCGGTGCGTGAGACAGGTTCTCGGAGGTCGAAAGCTGTCTTGCTCACCGCTGCCCGGCCAGCCCCCAGCAGACCGGTGCGTGGGACACGTTTCTGCGCCACCGAACCTGCGTCACGCACCGCTGAGCGGGACGGCCGAAGCCCGCCCCGTACACCGCTCAGCTCAGGCGCAGCGGTACGACGATGTCGGCCACGATGAGCACGACGCCCATCACGAGCATGGCCATCCCCACCACGTAGGCCACCGGCAACAGCCTGGCGACATCGACGTGCCCGGGGTCGGGACGACCGCGCAGCCGGGCGACGCCGCGCTTGACGCCCTCGTAGAGGGCACCGGCGATGTGGCCGCCGTCGAGCGGGAGCAGCGGCACGAAGTTGAACATGCCGATGAAGAAGTTGAAGCTCGCGATGAGGAAGAGCAGCGTGACGATCTTCTCGGTCAGCGGGAAGGCCTCGCTGGAGGCCGCCTCGCCGGCGAAGCGGCCGCCGCCGACGATCGAGACGGGGCTCTCGGGGTCGCGCTCCTGGAGCCCGACGATCGCGCGGCCGACCTCGTAGACCTTGACCGGCAGCTGCGCGAGGGCCTGGGCGGTCTCGACCGTCATCGTGCCCATCTGCACGCCGGTGTAGAGCACGCCGCCGGTCTCGAGGCGGGTCACGGGCTGCACGCCGAGGAAGCCGACCTCGGTGAGGGTCTCGTCCTCCAGCGAGGTCTGGCGCAGCGTGACGGTCGTGTTGGTCGTCAGTGTCAGCTGCTCGTCGCCGCGTCGCACCTCGAGGACCGCGTCACCGTCGGCGTTGCCGCGGATCTGCGACTGGAAGCTGTCCCAGTCGCTGAAGGGGGTGCCGTTGAAGCTGAGGATCTCGTCGCCCGGCTGGAGGCCGGCCTCCTTCGCGGGCGTCGTGGGGTCCTCGGTCGTGCAGTCGCGCGGCAGCTCCTCGACCGGGATCACGCACTCGGGCACGCCGGCGACGGTGGGCTCGACGACCTCGTCGCGCGGGTTGCCGTAGGTCGCGAAGAGCAGCACGAAGAGCGAGAAGGCGATGGCGATGTTGACCATCGGGCCACCCGCCATCACGATCACCTTCTTCCACCACGGCAGGCGGTAGAAGAGCCGGTCGGTGTCGTGCTGCTTGACGTACTCCCACTCCGCGGCTCGCGCGTCGGAGATCAGCTGGGTGAACATGCCGGTGTTGGATCGGCGCACCTTGTGCACCGCCTCGCCGAACTCGTCGTACGTCGTCTCCTCGACGAGACCCTCGGCGCCCGGGGGGAGCATCCCGACGATCTTGACGTAGCCGCCGAGCGGGATGGCCTTGATGCCGTACTCGGTCTCGCCGATCTGCTTGCTCCACACCGTCGGCCCGAAGCCGATGAACCACTGCGGGACCTTGCAGCCGAACTTCTTGGCCGGCACGAGGTGACCGAACTCGTGGAGCCCGATCGAGACCAGGATCGCCACCACGAAGGCGACGACACCCAGGGTGTAGAGCAGGGCGGTCATGCAGGCAGGTCCTTCGGGTGCGGGGCTGGCTGGGGCGGGGTGCGGGGAGGGCTCAGATCAGGGCTGCCGGATCAGTTCGGAGGCCTCGGCACGCGCCCAGGCATCGGCGGCGAGGACGTCGTCCACCGTGAGGTGCTCCCTCGATGGTACGCCGTGCGCGGCCAGGACCTGCGAAACCGTGGCCACGATGTCGGGGAAGCCCAACCTGCCCTCGTGGAAGGCGTCGACGGCCACCTCGTTGGCGGCGTTGTAGACCGCCGGGGCAGTGCCGCCCCGCTCACCCGCCGCCCGGGCGAGGGTGACGGCCGGGAAGACCTCGTCGTCGAGCGGCTCGAAGCGCCAGTCGGCCGCCTTCGTCCAGTCGATCGGGGTCTCTGCGTCGGGCACCCGGTCGGGCCACCCCATGCCCAGCGAGATCGGCACCAGCATCGTCGGCAGGCCCAGCTGGGCGACCACCGCGCCGTCGACGAACTCGACCATCGAGTGGATGAGCTGCTGCGGGTGCACGACGACGTCGATGCGGTCGAAGGGGACGTCGAAGAGCAGGTGCGCCTCGATCACCTCCAGTCCCTTGTTGACCAGGGTCGCGGAGTTGGTGGTGATCACCCGGCCCATCGCGAAGTTGGGGTGCGCCAGCGCCTGCTCGGGGGTGACCGCAGCGAGCTCGTCTGCGGTGCGGCCGCGGAAGGGACCGCCCGACGCGGTCAGCACGAGTCGGCGTACCTCCCCGGCGCTGCCGGCGCGCAGGCTCTGCGCGATCGCGCTGTGCTCGGAGTCGACGGGCACGATCTGGCCGGGACGGGCCCGCTCCCTGACCAGCGGGCCGCCGATGATCAGCGACTCCTTGTTGGCCAGCGCGAGCGTGGTGCCGGCGTCGAGGGCGGCGAGCGTGGGGCGCAGCCCGACCGCGCCGGTGATCCCGTTCAGCACGACGTCGCAGGGCCGGGCGGCCGCCTCGGTCGAGGCCTCCTCACCCAGCCCGGAGAACGCTGGGCGGAACTCCTCGACCTGCGCGGCGAAGAGGTCGGGGTTGGACCCGCCCGCGGTCAGCCCAACCACGCGGAACCGGTCGGGGTGGGCGCGGACGAGGTCGAGGGCCTGGGTGCCGATCGACCCGGTCGAGCCGAGGATCACGATGTCGCGGACAGTCACCGCGCCAGTGTGGCAGGGCGGTGCACCCCCTCCCGGCCGCCCCCGACCCGATCAGGCCTGCGGCGGGTCGAACGACCACAACCTCAGTGCGCCGACCTCGACGAGCGTGGCCCCCGAGGGCATGGCCGACAGCTGGTCGTCGGACGCGCCGAGGGCGGTCAGCACCGGCAGCACGCTCTCGCCGCGGCGGGAGAGCACTGCGTCACCGGGAACGTCGGCGCAGCCGGCCGGGTCGGTGCGACCGGCTCGCATCGCGACGTCCCACGCCACCTCGTCACCACCGGCGACGAGGACGACACCGGCGTCCGTCGCGGTGAGCCGCACCTTCGCGGACGGGCTCGGCGAGTCGTCGTACGACGCCACGGCACCGACCCGGGCCACCGCGAGGGCGGCGACGACCGCCGTCTCCCCCGGCAGGGGGTCGAGCGCGACCTCGTCGCCCAGCTCGACGCCGAAGGCGCGCAACACCCCGGCACAGGCCGCCACCTCGGTGAGCAGCCGGGCGAACGTGTGGTCCGCGCCGTCGAGGGTGAGCGCGACCTCG
Organism: Nocardioides furvisabuli; assembly: GCF_021083185.1. Lineage (GTDB taxonomy): Bacteria > Actinomycetota > Actinomycetes > Propionibacteriales > Nocardioidaceae > Nocardioides > Nocardioides furvisabuli. The sequence goes on from NZ_JAIGQB010000002.1 coordinate 240,452, forward strand.
TCTGCGCGACCGCGGATCACGGGTAGGTCGAGCGCCACGTAGCAGGCGTTGAGCGTGCCCGGATCACCGTCGGTGGGCACGCGGAACCAGGCGACGTCCACCATGGCTCAGGCCAGCCCGTTGTCGGCGGTGGCGGCCGGCTTCTCCGGGGTCCGGAGCCAGGCCTGGAAGAACGAGGTGAGGTCCTGGCCGCTGACGCGCGCGGCCAGCGCCTCGAACTCCGCGCTCGACCCGTTGCCACCGCGCTGCTCGCGAATCCACGTGCGCAGCACCCGCCAGAAGACCCGGTCGCCCACCCGGTTGCGCAGCGCCTGGAGCGTCATCGCGCCGCGGCCGTAGACCGCCGCGTCGAAGACGCGCTCGGCGCCCGGGTCCCCGACCACGACGTCCCAGAAGCCCGAGGACGCGGCGACGCCGTCGTAGTAGCTGCGCAGGGTCGCCGCGCCCGAGCGACCCCCGTGGGTCTCGGCCCACCGCCACTCCATGAAGCTGGCGAAGCCCTCGTTGAGCCAGATGTCGCGCCAGTGCTGGACAGCGATGTCGTCGCCGAACCACTGGTGGGCCAGCTCGTGGACGACGAGGCTGACGTAGCTGCCGCCGACCGCCGGGTAGGTCGGGCGGGTCTGGTTCTCGAGCGCGAAGCCCGGGTCGAGGCCCGTGGTGATCCCGCCGACGACCGAGAACGGGTAGTCACCGAGGTCCTTCTCCAGCGCGGCCACGACCTCTGGAGTCCGCTTCATCAGCCGCATGCTCGCCCGCTGGTCGCGGGGGCTGAGCAGCTCCGAGACCGCCACGAGCCACGGCAGTCCACGGCGGGTGCCCTTCTCGATGGCGAAGTCGCCGGCGGCGAAGAAGGCGAGGTAGGGCACCATCGGCTCATCCGCACGCCAGTGCCAGGTGGTCCACCGCTTGCCGACCTCACGACCCTTCAGCTCGCCGTTGGAGATCACCTCACGTCCCCGCGGCACCTGCACCTTCACGTCGACGAGCGCCTTGTCGAGCGGGTGGTCGTTGGCCGGGAACCACCACGGCGCCATGTGTGGCTCGTTCATCGTCACGACCTCGCGCGAGCTCGCCAGCCAGTTGCGCTCCCCTGCGTAGGCGTGCCGGCCCGGCTTGTCGGCGTACGTCACCACGACGCGGTGCTCGGTGCCCGCAACTAGCGACCGGGCCGGGGTGATCCGCAGCTCGTGGCCGCCGTCGGTCTTCGCGTACGCCGCCCGCTCGCCGTCGACGGTGACCTTCGTGACCTCGAGCAGGAAGTCCAGCGAGAAGCTCCGCAGGTCCTGCGTGGCGGTGAGCTCGATCCGCGTGCGGCCGCTGAGCCGCTTGGTCGCGAGCACGTAGCGGTGCGAGATGGCGTACGACGCCACGTCGATGCCGCCGTTGCCGTCGAGCGGCCAGTAGGGGTCGCCGATGCCGGGCGCACCGTCGAGCGGCGTCGACGTGCGCGCGGTCGCGGTGGCACCGGTGAGCCCGACGGCCAGGGCGCCGACCAGCGAGGCGGCGAGCACGGTCCGAGAGAGAGTTCGCGTGGGCACTCCCCGAACCTAGCGCCTGTCGCCCCCGGACAAATGCGTTGCGCGGCCCCGTCGCATCCTCGACGATGGCCCCGGCGCCCCGCCCTCGTCGTGCTGCCCGCACGCCGTGCCCGTCGTGAAAGGAGCCGTGACATGTCGATCACTGTCCCCGGCCTGTCCGCCGACCACCTCTCACCGACACGGAGCACCCGCCTTGTCGCACGACATGCACCCACGATTCCCGGAGGACTTCCTCCGACCTGACGACCGCGTCCCCCTCGAGGGGCTCGACGAGTCGTTCGTCTTCGACTACGACACCTACGCCGACGAGCTCGGCGAGGGCCAGCGCTGGTCGCGCTGGGAGGACCTCGAGGCGCTGATGCGCGGTCCCGAGCCGCGACCCGACTGGGTCGTGACCTCCAGCGGCGCGATCGACACCGACCTCGGCGTCCTCAAGACCGGCAAGGAGGCCGACGTCTTCCTGCTCGAGCGCGCCGACCCGCACGACCCGGACGGCGCGGTGGTGCTGGCCGCCAAGCGCTACCGCGACACCGACCACCGCACCTTCCACCGGGCTGCGGCCTACACCGAGGGTCGCTCGATGAAGCGCTCGCGCGACGAGCGCGCCCTCAAGCGGAAGTCCACGTGGGGCCGCCAGGTCGCGGCCGGCGAGTGGGCGATCTCGGAGTGGGACGCCCTGCGCCGCTGCTGGGAGCTCGGCCTGCCGGTGCCCTACCCCGTGCAGATCGACGAGACCGAGATCCTCATGGAGTGGATCACCCACACCGTCGACGGGGAGGTCGAGACCGCGCCCCGCGTGGCCCAGGTCCGCCCTGAGCGGGCGGTCGTCGAGGGCTACTACGACCAGCTCCGCGACGCGCTCGCCACGATGGTGCAGTCGGGGATCGTGCACGGCGACCTGTCGCCCTACAACACCCTCGCCGCCGGTGACCGGCTCGTCATCATCGACCTCCCGCAGGTGGTCGACCTGGTGGGCAATCCGCGGGGCATGGACTTCCTGCTGCGCGACTGCGCCCACATGTGCGCCTGGTTCCGCTCGCGCGGGCTCGACGCCGACGAGCAGGAGCTGTTCGGGGAGCTGATGGCGCACGCCTTCTGACGCGGTGGCCGGCAACATAGGTTGTGCGCGTGAAGCACACCCGAGGTCGCGTCGTCGACGTGACCACCCTCGACGACCTCGACCGCCGGCTCGCGGGCGGCGCACGCGCGCTCGCGGGCTGGCGGCTGGTCCGGCTCGACCTCACCGACCGGGCCGACGCCCTGCTCGACCGCTCGGTCCAGGAGGCGCTCTTCCTCGGCTGCACCTTCGCCGACGGGGACGCCGAGGCCGTCCGGCGCGCCGGCGGCGTGGTGCTGCCCACCATCCCCGACGCCCCGGTCGACCCCTACCGCGCGTCGCTCTACGCACCGCGCGAGCTCTACGACACCCCGCGGTACCGCGACTCCCTCGACGCGAGGGCGTACGCCTGGTCGCAGGGCCACACCGGGATCGACGACCAGCTCGCGATGGACCTGCACGACCACTCCGTCGACGTGGCACTCGCCGGCTGGCTCCGCGGGCGGTCGGTGGTCGGCGTGATGGGCGGGCACTCCCTCGAGCGCGGGAGCGAGCAGTACGCCGCCGCGGCCCACCTCGGCCACGGCCTCGGCGCGGCGCTGACGGTCGCGACGGGCGGCGGGCCGGGAGCGATGGAGGCCGCCAACCTCGGCGCCTTCCTCGCCGACGAGCCGACCGCGGCCGTCGACGACGCGCTGGCACGCCTGGCGACAGTGCCGTCGTTCCACCACTCCATCGGCGCCTGGGCGCGCACCGCGTTCGAGGTCCTCGACGCCCACCCGGGCCACGAGTCCCTCGGCGTGCCGACCTGGCACTACGGCCACGAGCCGCCCAACCCGTTCGCCACCGCGATCGCGAAGTACTTCCGCAACGCCACCCGCGAGGCGATCCTGCTCGAGGTGTGCGACGCCGGAATCGTCTTCCTGCCCGGCGCGGCCGGCACCGTCCAGGAGGTCTTCCAGGACGCGTGCGAGAACTACTACGGCGACCCCGCGACCATCGCGCCGATGGTGCTGGTGGGTGTGCGCCACTGGACCGAGGACGTGCCCGCGTGGCCGCTGCTGCAGGCCCTCGCGCGCGGTCGGGCCATGGAGCCGCACATCCACCTCGTCGACAGCCTCGAGGAGGCCGTCGCGACGATCCGGCTCAGCCGGCGCGACGACGGCTCGCAGCTGGGGCGCTGACCTCGCGGTAGTGGCCCAGCAGGAGGTCGTTGACCGCCTGCCAGGTGCGACCCTGCACGCTGCGACGGGCAGCGAGCGACATCCGGCGACGCAGCACCGGGCGGGTCACGAGTCGCTCGACGTGGGCCATCAGCTCGCCGGCGTCACCCGGCTCGTAGAGGAAGCCCGCGACGGTGTCGTCCACGACGTCGACCGGTCCCCCGGCCCGGGGCGCCACGACCGGCACGCCGCTGGCGAGTGCCTCCTGCGCGGACTGGCAGTAGGTCTCGTGACGCCCCGTGTGCACGAAGACGTCGAGGGTGGCGTACGCCCGGGCGAGCTCGTCGCCGTGCAGCAGCCCGAGGAACGCGGCCCGGGGCAGCAGGTGGCGCAGGCGAGCCTCCTCGGGACCGCCGCCGACCAGCACCAGGCGCACTCCGGGCAGCCGGTCGACGTGCGCGAGCAGCTCCAGCTCCTTCTCGGCCGCCAGCCGTCCGACGTAGCCGACCAGCACCTCGCCGTCCGGGGCGAGCTCGGCGTGCAACGCCTCGTCCCGCTTGCCGGGCTCGAAGAGCTCCTGGTCCACGCCCCGGGGCCAGCGGGCCAGGTCGGGGACGCCGAGCCGGCGGAGCTGGTCGATGCTCGCGGTCGACGGCGCGAGGGTGCGATCGACGCCCAGGTGGATGCGTCGGGTGAGCGACTCCATCGCGCGAGCGCCGCCCGGGACGGTGTATCGGTCCGCGAAGCCGACGAGATCGGTCTGGTAGATCGCGACGGTCGGGATGCCGAGCGAGCGGGCGGCGCGCACCGCCTGGTAGCCGAGCGTCGCCGGTGAGGCGACGTGCACCACGTCGGGGCGGAACCGCTCCATGACCGCTCGGAGCCGGCGCCGCGTCTCCAGACCGATGCGGAAGTCGGCGTAGAACGGCAGGCTCGCCCCGCGCGCGTGCGTGACCGGGAAGCCGGCGTACGTCTCCGGGCCGGTCGGCGCGACCAGCTCGGCCTCGTGGCCCTCGGCCGCGAGGTGCTCCAGCACACGGCGCACGGAGTTGGTGACGCCGTTGACCTGGGGCAGGAACGACTCGCTCACCACCAGGACCCGCAGGCGCGGCTCCCGGGTCGGCGGGAGGGAGGGAGCAGGGAGGTGGATCGGGGCGGTGCGGCTGCGACGCCGCCTCTCGAGCAGGTCCATGCCGCGGACGCTAGGGAGCGCGACGCAACGCACGCACCGTCCCGAGGGGACGACACGTGAACGCTCCGCGACGCGGCGGTGCGCCCGGGCTACTCCTTGGCGGCCAGCTGGCCGCAGGCTCCGTCGATCTCGCGCCCGCGGGTGTCGCGGACGGTGGTCGAGATGCCCTTGGCCTCGAGCCGCCGCACGAACTCGCGCTCGTCGGCGGGGTCGGAGGCGGTCCACTTCGAACCCTCGACGGGGTTGAGCGGGATCAGGTTGACGTGCACCCAGCCCCAGTCGCCGTAGGAGTTGAGCACGTCGCCCAGCAGGTCGGCGCGCCACGCCTGGTCGTTGATGCCGCGCATCATGGCGTACTCGATCGAGACCCGGCGCTTGGTGACGCGGGCGTAGTCCCAGGCCGCCTCGACGGTCTCTGCGACCGAGAAGCGGGTGTTGATCGGCACCAGCTCGTTGCGCAGCTCGTCGTCGGGCGCGTGGAGGCTCAGCGCGAGCGTGACCGGGATGCCCTCCTCGGTCAGCTGGCGGATGCGCGGGACCAGGCCGACGGTGGAGACGGTGATGCCGCGTGCGCTCATGCCGAGCCCGGCGGGAGCGGGGTCGGTGAGGCGGCGTACGGCGCCGATGACGGCCTTGTAGTTGGCCAACGGCTCGCCCATGCCCATGAAGACGACGTTGGAGACGCGGCCCGGACCGCCGGGGACCTCGCCGCGGGCCATGGTGCGCGCACCGGCGACGACCTGCTCGACGATCTCGGCGGTCGACATGTTGCGCTGGAGCCCGCCCATGCCGGTCGCGCAGAAGGGGCACGCCATGCCGCAGCCGGCCTGGCTCGAGACGCAGACGGTGGCGCGATCGGGGTAGCGCATCAGCACGGACTCGACGAGCGCGCCGTCGAAGAGCTTCCACAGCGTCTTGCGCGTGGTGCCCTTGTCGGCCTCCATCGTGCGCAGCGGCGTCATCAGGTCCGGCAGGAGCGCGGACACGAGGTCGTCGCGCTGACCCGCCGGCAGGTCGGTCATCTGCTCGGGGTCGTCGACGAGGCGCCCGAAGTAGTGGGTGGAGAGCTGCTTGGCGCGGAAGCCCGGCAGGCCCATCTCCTCGAGGAGCGCCTTGCGGCCCGGCTCGTCGAGGTCGGCGAGGTGCCGCGGCGGCTTCTTGCGTCCGCGGGGCTCGTCGAAGACGAGCGGCAGCGTCTTGATCGGCTCGGGGGCCGCGTGGGGAGTGGAGTCGGACATCGGGTCGATCCTCCCATCCCGGGCCACGGCCGGTCGATTCAGCGGCTCAGGCGTCGACCATGAAGTAGAGCACCAACGACGCGACGCCGAGGACCACGAGCGCGGTCACGACCATCCCGACGAACATGAACTGCGCGAAGCGGCGCGTCTTGCGCTTGACCAGCATCGCGATCGGCAGCGCCAGCGCGAGCAGCACGAAGGGGAAGAGCTTCTCAGCCGTCTCGTAGTCGAGCAGCAGTCGCAGCAGGCCGGCGAACGCGCCGGGCAGGGCGGTGACGAAGAGCATGCCCGCGAAGAAGCCGGTGATGCCGGCGAAGGTCGGGTGGCTGTGGTGCCACCAGCCGAGCCGCTCACCCTGCTCCGCCTCTGACTCCAGGGCCTGTTCGCTCTCCACAGGACCAGCCTAGGTGCTCAGGTGCGTCGAGCCCGACGGGGCACGCGGTGACCGGCGCCGTCGCCCGTGGGATCAGGTCGAGGTGGTCCCACTCCGCGGCGGGGACGCCGGGCACGATGGCGGGCGTCCGTGGCGGACGAGGTGGATCGTCGACGCAGGCCTCTAGAAGACGAGGTAGTAGAGGACCAGCCAGATCGGCGCGACCGTCGCGAGGAGCGAGTCGAGGCGGTCCATCAACCCGCCGTGGCCCGGGATGACCTGGCTCATGTCCTTGATGCCGAGGTCGCGCTTGATGACCGACTCGCAGAGGTCGCCGAGGGTGGCCATCACTGCGGCGATGACACCGAGCAGCACGCCGACCCACCACTCACCCCCGAGGAAGGAGGCGACCAGCCAGACACCGACGGCGATCGTCGCGACGATCGAGCCGGCGAAGCCCTCCCACGACTTCTTCGGCGAGATGACCGGCGCCATCGGGTGCTTGCCGAACAGCACGCCGGCGACGTAGCCACCGGTGTCCGAGGCGACCGTGATCGCGATGAAGACGATGATCGCGCGCACCCCGTTGTCGTCGGTGTCGAGGCCGAACGCCGGGTTGTGGCCGCCCTCGGAGAGCAGCAGGGCGACGAACGAGCCGAGGAACGGCACGTAGACGAGCGTGAAGACCGCCGCAGTGGCGTTCTTGACGTAGCCGTCGACGCCGCGCCGCAGCAGCCACAGCATGATCACCAGCGCCGTCACCGCGGTCGCGGTCACCAGCGCAGGCGCGCCCCAGAAGTAGGCCACGACCACCATGACGACGCCGCCGAGCATCAACGGCTGCTCGGGGATGTCGATGTCCTTGGCCCCGAGACCCTTGTGCAGCTCCCAGATCGCCACGACCACGGCCGCCGCCACGATCGCCATGAAGGCGGTCTTCCAGAACAGCAGCGACAGCAGGATCGCCCCGACCAGGACCACGGCGGAGCCGACGGCGGTCGGAAGGTCGCGGCCGGCACGGCCGTGGTCCTTCTTGATCGCCTCGGACGGCGGCTGGGGTTCGCCCGAGGCGGACGGGTCGGAGGTGGTCATGGGTGGATGCTCAGACCTCGAGCAGCTCGGCTTCCTTGTGCTTGAGCAGGTCGTCGATCTTGTCGGTGTGGGTCTTGGTCATCGCGTCGAGGCGCTTCTCCGCACCCGTGACGTCGTCCTTGCCGACCTCGCCGTCCTTCTCGAGCTTCTCCAGGGCCTGCTTGGCCGTGCGGCGGATGTTGCGCACCGACACCCGGCCGTCCTCGGCCTTGCCCTTGGCGAGCTTGATGTACTCCTTGCGCCGCTCCTCGGTGAGCTCGGGGAACACGCAGCGGAGCACCTTGCCGTCGTTGGCGGGGTTGACGCCGAGGTCGGAGTCGCGGATCGCCCGCTCGACCGCCGGCATCGCGCCCTGGTCGAAGACCTGGATCAAGATCGTGCGCGCGTCCTGCGAGGTGAAGCTCGCGAGCTGCTGCAGCGGGGTCTGGGTGCCGTAGTAGTCGGCCGTGATCTTCGCGAACATCGCGGGGTTCGCGCGACCGGCGCGGATCGTGGCGAACTCCTCACGGGTCGCCTCGACGGACTTGCCCATCTTGGCGTCGGCATCGTTCATGACGTCGTTGATCACAGCGGCTCTCTCTCCTCGTACGTCTGGGTGCGGGTGCGGCGCGGCCGGGGTCAGGCCGAGGTCACCAGCGTGCCGATCTTCTCACCCCGCACGGCGCGCACGATCGTGCCCGGCGTGGAGAGGTTGAAGAAGACCATGTCCATCTTGTTGTCGCGCGCCATCGCGATGCCGGTGGCATCGGCGACCTTGAGGTCGCGGGCGAGGTACTCGTCGTAGGTCAGGGTGTCGAACTTGACCGCTGCCGGGTTGGTCTTCGGGTCGGAGTCGTAGACCCCGTCGACCCCCTGCTTGCCCATCAGGATGACCTCGCAGCGCGTCTCGAGAGCACGCTGGGCGGCGACAGTGTCGGTGGAGAAGAACGGCATGCCGGCGCCGGCACCGAAGATCACCACGCGTCCCTTCTCCATGTGGCGGATCGCGCGGCGCGGGATGTAGGGCTCGGCGACCTGGCCCATCGTGATCGCGGTCTGCACGCGGGTCTCGACGCCGTGCTTCTCGACGAAGTCCTGGAGCGCGAGGCAGTTCATGACCGTGCCGAGCATGCCCATGTAGTCGGCGCGGGCACGCTCCATGCCGCGCTGCTGCAGCTCCGCGCCGCGGAAGAAGTTGCCTCCGCCCACGACGATGGCGATCTGCACGCCTGACTTGGCGACCTCGGCGACCTCGGCGGCCAGTGCGTTGATGACGTCGAGGTCGAGTCCGACCTCACCGCCGCCGAACACTTCACCGGAGAGCTTGAGGAGGACTCGGTTGTAGGCCGTCACTGGGTTCCCTTCGCACACACACGCGGTCGGCGAGAAACCTACCGGCCGCGGACCTCGCCGGTCGAACCCACACACCCCGAGGTGTGACGGCAGATGCCGCAGGGGCCCGTACGCCAGGCGTACGGGCCCCTGTCGGGTGCTGGGGTGCTGCGGGTCAGGCGCCGACCTCGAAGCGGGCGAACCGCTTCACGGTGGTGCCGGCCGCGTCGAGGACGGCCTTGACCGACTTCTTCGACTCGGTGACCGACTCCTGCTCGAGCAGGACGATCTCCTTGAAGAACCCACCGAGGCGACCCTCGACGATCTTCGCGATCGCCTGCTCGGGCTTGCCCTCCTCGCGGGTCTTCTGCTCGGCGATCGAGCGCTCGGACTCGACGACGTCGGCGGGGACCTCGTCGCGGGTGAGGTACTGGGCCTTCATCGCGGCGATCTGCATCGCGGCGGCGCGGGCGGCGGCCTCGTCACCCTCGAACTCGACGAGCACGCCGACGGCGGGCGGCAGGTCGGCGGCACGCTTGTGCATGTAGGTGACGGTGGTGCCCTCGAAGTAGGCGACCTCGCCCAGCTCGATCTTCTCGCCGATGGTGATGGCCAGGTCCTCGACGACCTCGCCGACGGTCTTGCCGTCGAGGTCGGCGGCCTTCAGCGCCGCGGTGTCGGCGGCCTTGACCTCGTTGGCGACCTCGGCGATCTGCTGCGCCTTGGCGATGAAGTCCTCGTTCTTGGCGACGAAGTCGGTCTCGCTCTTGAGCTCGACCAGCGCGTTGCCGGCGGTGGCGACGAGGCCGGCGGCGGTCTCGCGCTCGGCGCCGCGGGCGGCGGCCTTGGCAGCACCCTTGACGCGGAGCAGCTCGACGGCCTTGTCGAAGTCACCGTCGGACTCGGTCAGCGCCTTCTTGCAGTCCATCATCCCGGCCTGGGTCAGCTCACGGAGCTTCTTGACGTCAGCAGCGGTGAAGTTGGCCATGGTCCCTCTTCCTTGTGTCAGGGGCCCGGCTCCGGGATCGGGATCAGATCGGGGCGGAGTGCGGGCGGTGGGTGGAACGAGCAGCACGGGGGCCGGTCGCGGGCAGGACCCGCGACCGGCCGACCGCGATCAGTCCTTCTTGTCGGCCTCGGCCTCGGCGGGGGCCTCGGTCGCAGCCTCGGCCTCGGCGGGCGCCTCGGTCGCAGCGTCGGTCGCGGCGGGCGCCTCGGTCGCGGCGTCGGCGGCAGCCTCGGCCGCGGGGGCCTCGGAGGACGCGCCGGTGGCCTCGGAGGCCGGGGTCTCGGCGGTGGCGTCCCCGGTCGCGGCCGCAGCCGTCTTCTCGGCGTCACCCTCGAGCAGCTCGCGCTCCCACTCGGCGAGGGGCTCCTCGGCACCGACGGTCGCGGCGTCGCCACCCTTCGCGCCCGAACGGGCGATGAGGCCCTCGGCCACGGCGTCGGCGACCACGCGCGTCAGCAGGCCCACCGCGCGGATGGCGTCGTCGTTGCCCGGGATCGGGAAGTCGACGAGGTCGGGGTCGCAGTTGGAGTCGAGGATGCCGATGATCGGGATCCGCAGCTTGCGCGCCTCCTCGACGGCGAGGTGCTCCTTGTTGGTGTCGACGATCCACACCGCGGAGGGGACCTTCGTCATCTCGCGGATGCCACCGAGGGTCTTCTCGAGCTTGGTGTGCTCCCGCTTCATCTGCAGGAGCTCCTTCTTCGTGCGACCCGAGCCGGCCACCGTCTCGAAGTCGACGTCGTCGAGCTCCTTGAGGCGGTTGATCCGCTGGTGCACGGTCTGGAAGTTGGTCAGCATGCCGCCGAGCCAGCGCTGGTTGACGTAGGGCATGCCGACGCGGGTGGCCTGCTCGGCGATGGCCTCCTGGGCCTGCTTCTTGGTGCCGACGAACATCACGACGCCGCCGCGGGCGACCGTCTCCTTGACGAAGGCGTAGGAGCGGTCGATGTAGGCGAGCGACTGCTGCAGGTCGATGATGTAGATGCCGTTGCGCTCGGTCATGATGAAGCGCTTCATCTTGGGGTTCCAGCGACGGGTCTGGTGACCGAAGTGGACGCCGCTCTCGAGCAGCTGGCGCATGGTGACGACTGCCATGGGTTCTCCTGTGGTGACGGAGGCGCTCGCCGTTGTGCCCGACCTTGACGCAGGTGCGGACCGGGAGCGTGACTCCTGTTGGTTTCAGTTGCTGCACCCGACGGGTGCCGGGTGCCCTGACGTCCACACGCCGGTCCGACCCGCGCCCGCTCCGATGGACCTGGAGCTGGCGCGGAACTGAGGGCCGACGCCCACGGGTGACTCGGGACCAGGGATGCATCCCGACGTGGCCGGTGAACGTGCGAAGTCAGTCCATGAGGACTGCTCCGGACATCGTAGGCCACGGATTCGGCACGCGGCGAATCCGCTGCGGGCGTCCTGGCGTGGGCGTGGGCCACGCGTGGATCCGGGGCCACGGATCGCCCACAGCCCTGGTCCCGGGACGCTCGTCCACAGGCGCCGCCCGGGACGCTGCCGCCCGGGGCCCGAGCGCGCCAGCATGGCCGGATGCGATCCGTCGTCGGTGCCCTCCTTCTTGCCGTCCTCCTCGACCCCACCGGCCTCCCCAGCCCCTCGGGCCTCTCCCCCGCCGCGGCTGCTCCCGAGGAGCCGGTCGGGGTCTGGCCCCTGGATCCGGAGCCGGAGGTGGTGCAGGGCTTCTCGCAGCCCCCGCACCCGTACGCCCCGGGCCATCGCGGGGTGGACCTGGCCGGCCGTCCCGGCCAACCCGTGCGCGCAGCCCTCGCCGGCACGGTGGGCTTCGCGGGTTCTATCGCGGGCAAGCCGGTCGTGACCGTGCTGCACGGAGGTCGGCGTACGACCTACGAACCGGTCGCCGCGTCGGTCTCGCGCGGCGACGAGGTGGCGGCCGGTGACGTGCTCGGGCGCCTCGTGGTGACCGACAGCCACTGCTTCCCCGGTGCGTGCCTTCACTGGGGACTGATCGAGGGCACGGGCGCCGGGGAGCAGTACGCCGACCCCCTGACGCTCGTCGGCGGCGGCCCAGTGCGCCTGCTGCCGCTGTGGCGCGAGGAGCCGGCCTCCGTGCGGACCCCGTGGGCTGCCCCGCTGGGGCGCTGGAGGCGTCCGCTGGACTTCCTGGTCTGAGGGAGACCCGCGCCCTGCAGCGGACCTCAGGCGCGCGGGTGCGCCTGCTGGTAGGCCTTGCGGAGCCGGTCGGTGGTGACGTGGGTGTAGAGCTGCGTGGTGGCGAGGGACGCATGGCCCAGCAGCTCCTGCACCGAGCGCAGGTCCGCCCCGCCCTCGAGGAGGTGGGTGGCAGCGGTGTGTCGAAGACCGTGCGGTCCGATGTCCGGGGCGCCCGGCACGTCGGCGATGCGGCGGTGCACCAGGTCGCGGACCGCGCGCTGGTCGATGCGCCGTCCCCGCACGCCGAGGAACAGCGCCGGCCCCGAGCCCTCGACCCGCAGCGCGGGACGGCCGGTGGCGAGCCAGTGCTCCACCGCCCGGCCCGCAGGGACGCCGTAGGGGACGGCGCGCTCCTTGCGGCCCTTGCCGAGGACCCGCACGACCCGCCGCTCGGCGTCGACGTCGTCGATGTCGAGGCCGACGAGCTCGCCCACCCTGATCCCGGTGGCGTAGAGCAGCTCCACCATCGCCACGTCGCGCAGGCCTACCGGGGTGCCGTCGTCGGCCAGGTCGGCGACCGAGCGGATGAGCGCCTCGGCCTCGTCGGCGCGCAGCACCGGTGGCAGCGTCTTGTGCTTCTTGGGCGACCCCAGCGCGGCGCCCGGGTCGGCTGGCACCCGGCCGGTGCGGTGCAGCCAGGCGGTGAAGACACGGGCGGCCGTGGCTCGCCGCGCGATCGTCGTGCGGCTTCGCCCCACGGTCTGCAGGCGCGCCAGCCAGCTGCGCAGCGCGCGGAGGTCCAGGTCGGCGACGTCGTCGATCCCGAGGCGCCCGCAGTGGTCGAGCAGGCCGGAGACGTCGCCGAGGTAGGCCCGCACCGTGTGCGGGGCCAGGTCGCGCTCGGAGACGAGGTGGCGCTCATAGTCGCCCAGGAGCCGGACGAACGGCTCCGGCAGTCCTTCGGGCTCCGCCTGCTCCGCTGCCCGGTCCTCGTCCACGCTCCGATCCTAGGTGCGGCGCGCCTCCTCATCCGGCACCTGCGAGTCGCCACCCACCTTCGACGGCGCACACGAACCCCGCCTCCTCGAGGCGACGCAGCGTCGGGTCGGCGTCGCGGACGTGGACGTCGCTCAGGCGGGCGATCGAGTCGACCTCGGCGGGCCTGCTGACGGGCACCCACTCCAGCACCCGCCGCTCGACCGACGTCAGCCGGTCGCGCGGGCGCTCGGGCCCGCGCGGGTCGACCACGAGGTGCTCGCCGGACCCGCCCACCACCTCGAGCACCTCCGAGCCGTGCGTGACCAGCGTGGCGGTGCCGCGCCGGAACCAGTGGTGCACACCCTGGGAGGTGTAGCTCGTGACGGGTCCGGGCACGCACATCACGTGGCGGCTGAGCCCCTCGGCCCATGCGACGGTGTTGAGGGCGCCGCTGCGCAGCGCGGCCTCGACCAGGACGGTCCCCCGGGTGAGAGCCGCGATGAGCCGGTTGCGGGCCAGGAAGCGGATCCGGGTGGGTGCCGACCCGGGCGGCTGCTCCGAGACCACCGCGAACTCGGCGGCGAGGTGGGTCAGCAGGCGGCGGTTCTGCTCGGGGTAGACCCGGTCGACGCCGCAGGCCAGCACAGCGACGGAGGCCCCTCCGGCGAGCAGAGCGGCGTCGTGGGCGACGAAGTCGATGCCCTTGGCCCCGCCCGAGACCACGGGCACCCCGGCGCCCGCGAGGTGGCCGGCGACACCGCGGGTCACCTCGGCGCCGTAGGTGGACGCGGAGCGCGACCCCACCACGGCGACCGAGCCGGCGAGCGCGGTGAGGGGCATCGGTCCCCTGACCCAGATCCCCGGTGGGGTGCCGCCGAGCTCTTGGACCTCGGTGCCGTGGTCGAGGTCGTCGAGCCCGACCGGCCACTCCGCGTCGCCGGGGACCAGGAAGCGGATGCCGCAGCGCGCCGCCTGCTCGAGCTGGCGCACGGGGTCGACGGCCGACAGCCGCTCGGCCAACCCGCTGCCGGGCTTGGGCACCAGCTGGACCTCCAGCGCCCGGCGGGCGCCCAGCTGCCGGACCAGCGACGACGTCGTCCGGTCCCCCGGCTCCACGCCGCAGCTGAGCACCACACGGGCCAGGCGGTCGCTCTCGCTCCCCGGGCTCACGAGGCGGCCGCCGTCACCACACGGGCGGGGAGGGTGCAGGCGGAGCTGCCGGAGCGCAGGGCCAGCGCGAGTGTCGCTTCCGCCACACCCGGGCGCGGCACACCAGCACAGTCGGCCACGGTCCACGCGAGGCGCTGGACCCGGGTGAGACCCCGGCGGGTGAGAGTCCCGGCACTCAGCTGGTCGTCGATGAGTCGCTGGGCGTCAGGCTCCAACGGCCACCTCTCGGTGAGCGCCGGGCCGGGCACGGACGCGTTGACCAGCCAGGCGCAGTCGCGGAACCGCCGGGCCTGGCGCATCCGCGCGCCCTCGACACGGGCCCGGACGTCGGCCGACGACTCCGGCGCAGGCCCGAAGCCCTGGCCCCGCGGCCCCAGCTGGGGACGCACCTCCATCCAGATGTCGACGCGGTCGAGGATCGGCCCGCTGAGCTTGCGTTGGTAGTGGGAGCGCTGGACCTCGGTGCAGTCGCACGCCTGCGGCGCCTGGGCGTGAAAGTTGCCGCACGGGCACGGGTTGGCGGCCAGCACGACGAGGGACCGGGCGGGGTAGGTGGCCGACTCGTCCCCGCGGGCGATGGTCACCTCCCCCGACTCCAGCGGCTGGCGCATCGCCTCGATGACGTCGGTGCGGAAGTGGGGGAACTCGTCGAGGAAGAGCACCCCGTGGTGGGCCAGGCTGACCTGGCCGGGGTGCACCCGTCCCGACCCACCACCCAGGACGCTCGCGGCCGACGCACCGTGGTGGGGGGCGAACCACGGTGGACGACGCAGCAACCCCGCTCCCTGCGGAAGGATGCCGGCCACTGAGTGCAGCGCCGACACCTCGAGCGACTGCTCGGTCGTCAGGTCGGGCAGGATCGTCGGGATCCGCTCGGCGATCGACGTCTTGCCGGTGCCGCGTGGCCCGACCAGCATCAGCGGGTGTCCGCCCGCGGCCGCGACCTCGACGGCGTAGCGGACGTCCTCGAGGCCGTCGAGATCACGCAGGTCGAGGTCGTCGAGGCGGTCCTCGCCGCGCCAGGTGGCCAGCGGGCTGCCCGAGGGCCCGACCACCGGAGGCGCCTGCGGCACCTCGGCACCGCGGAGCACGGCGGAGACCTGGGCGAGCGAGCGCACGCCGAACACCGTCATGCCCGGCACCAGCCCGGCCTCGGCCGCCTGCGGCTCCGGCACGAAGACGCGGGTGATGCCGTGGGAGGCCGCGGCGATGACCATCGGGAGCACCCCCGGCACCGGGCGCAGGCTGCCCGAGACGGAGAGCTCGCCGACGAAGGCCCAGCCCTCGAGGAGGTCGGGCGTGAGCTCCTTGTGGGACTTGTCGGCCGCCATCACCGCGACGGCGATGGCCAGGTCATAGTGGGTGCCGCCCTTGGGCAGGTCGGCCGGCGAGAGCAGGATCGTGACCCGTTTGGTGGCCGGGAACCGGCCGCAGTCGTTGTTGATCGCCATCCGCACCCTGTCGCGGGCCTCGGACAGGCTCTTGTCGACCCGGCCGACCAGCGTCGTGCCGACGACGCCCGGCGAGACGTCGACCTGCACGTCGATCACGTGCCCGTCCGGTCCCTTCAGGGCCAGCGACCGGGCCGTCGCGAAGGCCATCAGCCGATGCCTTCCACGTGCTCGACCTCGACCGGTCGACCCGGCCGCGCCAGGACGCCGACCATGTCGATGCGGACGTCCTCGGGGTGGCAGCCGTGGACCCGGAGCCACCGCGCGGCGAGGCGCCGCAGCCTGGCCACCTTGACCGGCGTGACCGCCTCCAGCGGGTCGCCGTAGTCGGTGGAGGTGCGGGTCTTCACCTCGCAGATCACCAGGACCGCGCCGTCGCGCAGGACGAGGTCGATCTCGCCGGCGTCGCAGCGCCAGTTGCGGTCGACGAGCACCAGGCCCAGGCGCGTCAGGTGACGGGCGGCGATGGTCTCGCCGCGCTCGCCCAGCAGGCGCCGGTGCTCGGCGGCAGGGTCGGGCGCGAAGGGTGAGGCGGCTGCGGTGCGGGCCATCGTGGGTGCCTTCCGGTCGGGCAGATCGGGAAGGCACCAGCACACATCGGCGGGCCGACACCCGTGCGGGGCGCGACCTCGGGGCTGTGGACGACGGCCGCAGACCGTCGCCTGTGGACGGTTGGTGGCCCGCGTCGGCGGTCAGTCCTTGGGCGGGTCGATCTCCTGCGGCGCGAGCTCCTCGACGTTGACGTCCTTGAAGGTCAGCACCTTGACGTTCTTGGCGAAGCGGGCGGGGCGGTACATGTCCCAGACCCAGGCGTCGGTCATCGACACCTCGAAGAAGACGTCGCCGCTCTCCGAACGGGCCTTCACGTCGACCTGGTTGCAGAGGTAGAACCGCCGGTCGGTCTCCACGACGTACTTGAAGATCCCGACGACGTCGCGGTACTCGCGATAGAGGGTGAGCTCCATCTCGGTCTCGTACTTCTCGAGATCCTCGGCGCTCATGCGTCCTCCTCCGTCGTCCCCGGCTCGTCCGGGCCGACACTAGTGGCCGGATCCAGCCCGGGCGCAGCAGCCGGCTCCAGACCCGCCGCGCGGCGTACGTTGACGAAGCGCATGCGGTGCACCGGCGAGGGACCGTGCGCGGCCAGGGCGGCCTCGTGCTCGGCGGTGATGTAGCCCTTGTGGGTCGCGAAGTCGTAGGCCGGCCAGTCGTCGTGCAGCTCCTCCATCAGGCGGTCGCGCGTCACCTTGGCGATCACCGAGGCCGCTGCGATGCAGGCGGCGACGCGGTCGCCCTTCCAGACTGCGAGGCCCGGCACGCCGAGCCCGTCGACCGGGAAGCCGTCGGTGAGGACGTACGCCGGACGGGTGCCGAGTCGGGCGACCGCACGTCGCAGCGCCTCGACGTTGGCGACGTGCATGCCGAGCCGGTCGCACTCCTCGTTGTCGATCACCACGACCGACCACGCCAATGCGCGGCGCACGACCTGGGCGTAGACCTGCTCGCGTGCCGCCTCGGTGAGCAGCTTGCTGTCGGCCAGCCCCGGCACGATGCCGGCCCGGCCGGGCGGCAGCACCACAGCGCCGGCGACCAGCGGTCCGGCGCACGCTCCGCGGCCGGCCTCGTCGACGCCGGCGATCGGCTCGAGTCCCGCGCGGCGCAGTGCCCGCTCGTAGCCGTAGAGCCCGGCGTCGCGGCGTACGGTCACGCCGCCCTGCAGGGAGGGGGGCGGCTGGCTCACGACGGGTCCGGGACGTCCTCGAACGTGTCCGGGCGGGTGTTCCAGCGGAAGCGGTCGGCCGGCCACAGCAGCACGAACACCTTGCCGACCACGAGGTCGACGGGAACGAACTCGTCGCCCGGCACGCACTCGGTCTCGTCGGGGCGGCACATCTTGGCTGAGGAGTCCGCCGACTGGGAGCGGTTGTCGCCCATCACGAAGACGTGGCCCGCGGGGATCGGGCCGACCTCCCAGTCCTCGTTGCACTGGGTCGGCATCGGCCCCGCGCACGAGGCCTCGCCGCGCTTGACGTAGGCGCCCTCGTCGAGGGGCTCGCCGTTGACCAGGAGGCGGCCCTGGTCGTCGCAGCACTCGATGGTGTCGCCGGCGACTCCGATGACGCGCTTCACCAGGTGCCCGCCGGTCGGGTAGAGGCCGATCTTGGCCATCCCCTTCGCGATGGGGTTGGTGGGACCGGCGCTGTCCATCGGAGGGAGCCAGCCGCCCGGGTCCTTGAAGACGACCACCTCGCCGCGCTCGGGCTCACCGCCCCAGTAGGACACCTTCTGGATGAGGATCCGGTCGTTGAGGATGAGGCCGGGCTCCATCGACTCCGAGGGGATGTAGAAGGCCTGGACGAAGAAGGTCTTGATGACCACCGCCAGCACGAGCGCCACGCTCAGCAGCAGCACGGTCTCCTGCCACAGGGGCAGCTGCTTGCGCTTCGGCCTGCCCGAGCGGGTCACCCCAGAACGCGACGACCGCGGTTCCTCGTCGGTGGAGATCGACGTGGAACCGCGGTCGTCTGAAGTCACTCGCAGAGACTAACCAGTCACTGGGCGAAGCCACGCGTCAGGCGCGCAGCCCACCGGCTCACGCCTCGCGGCGCTCCTTGATCTTGGCAGCCTTGCCGCGCAGGTTGCGCAGGTAGTAGAGCTTGGCGCGACGCACGTCACCGCGGGTCACGACCTCGATCTTCTCGAAGATCGGGGAGTTCAGCGGGAAGGTGCGCTCGACGCCGACGCCGAAGGAGACCTTGCGGACGGTGAAGGTGCGCCCGACGCCCGAGCCGTGGATGCGGATGACGACGCCCTGGAACACCTGGACACGCGAGCGGCTGCCCTCGATGACCTTGACGTGGACCTTGATGTTGTCGCCGGCGCGGAAGGCCGGGACGTCGTCACGCTTGAGGGAGTTGCCGAGTTCGGCGATGACATTGGTCATGACGTGCTCCTCGCGAGTGCCACAGGTCAACCGCGGAATCTTCAGTGGGGTGGATTCGGCTGGTGCTCGAGTGGCCGGCCGGCGCGCCCCCTGTGGCAGGTGCGGTTCGACGGGACCCCGGGGCGGTGCATCTGGGATGCGTCCGGGCGACCCTGGCCTCGAGCGGACCAGTGCAGAAGTCTGCCAGAGCGTGCGGTCAGCGTGAAATCCGCTGACCGGCCCTCTTGGTGAGCACGACGGCGCCGGGCGGGGCCTGGCGGTCGGGACGGAGCCGGAAGCCGGCCTTCCTGTACATCCGCAGGTTGTCCACCGACTCGGCGCCCGTGAAGAGCACGAAGGTCCGCGCCTCGCGCGGCGCAAGGTCCTCGACCAGCTCCAGCAACGCGCGGCCCAGTCCGCGCCCCTGGAGGTCCGGGGCGACCATGATGCGGCCGATGTCCCACTCGCCGTGGGCGTCGAGGCGGCCGCGGACCGCGCCGACCAGCCGTCCCGATGCCGGGTCGCGCGCGACCATCACGGTCCACTCCCCCAGCCAGCGGCGTACGTCGTCGAGCGACTCGATGAGCGCCGGGATCTCCACGCCGGGGTTGGCGATGAGCTCCTGGAGCCAGCAGGCCCGCTGGAGGGTGTAGAGCTCACCGGCGTCGGCGAGGACCGCGAGGCGTACGTCGAGGTCGTCGAGGCTGCGGACCGTGCCGGTTGACGGCAGCAGGTCGGGACGGCGCTCGGCGGTGCGGCGCTCGGCCTGCTCGCGGCGCCAGACCGCGATGCGGCCGTGGTCGCCGGACAGGAGCACGTCGGGCACCTCGCGGCCCTGCCACGACGCGGGCTTGGTGTAGACGGGGTACTCCAGCAGGCCGTCGGCGTGGGACTCCTCGACGAGGGACTCCGCATTGCCCATGAACCCCGGGACGAGGCGTACGACCGCCTCGGTGATCGCCAGGGCAGCGACCTCGCCGCCGTTGAGGACGTAGTCGCCCAGCGACACCTCCCGCACCGTGCCGAGGGTGGCGGCGTGCTCGATGACGCGCTGGTCGATGCCCTCGTAGCGCCCGCAGGCGAACACGAGGTGCTCGTGGGTGCTGAGCTCGTGGGCGAGCTGCTGGGTGAAGGGCTCGCCGCTGGGGGTGGTGAAGATGATCGTGGCGCCGCGCGCGACGTCGTCGAGCGCCCGGCCCCAGGGCTCGGGCTTCATGACCATCCCGGCCCCGCCGCCGTACGGTGTGTCGTCGACGGTGTGGTGGCGGTCGGTCGTCCACTGCCGCAGGTCGTGCACCGCGACGTCGAGCAGTCCCTTGGCGCGCGCCTTGCCCGGCAGGCTGAGCCCGAGGGGGGCGAGGTAGTCGGGGAAGATCGTGACGACGTCGATCTTCACGGTGCGGCGTCCTGCCCGTCGCTGTCGTCGGGGAACGGCGTCACCAGCCCGGGCCGGTCGGCGACGACGATCCGGCCGGCGTCGAGGTCGACCTCCGGCACGAGCGCGGAGACGAAGGGCACGAGCGTGTCGCGCCCGTCGGGGGTGCGCACGGTCAGCAAGTCCTGCGCGGACCCGTGCACGAGGGCCTTCACCTGTCCCAGCAACGTCCCGTCGAGGTCGACGACTTCGAGGCCCACCAGCTGGTGGTCGTAGTACTCGTCGGGGTCCTCGGGCATGTCGTCGGGCCCGATGGTGGCGTGGAGGACCGTGCCGCGCAGGGCCTCGGCCGCGTTGCGGTCGGCGAGCTCCTCGAAGGTGACGAGAAGGGTGCTCTGGTGCCAGCGGGCCCGCGCGACGGTGAGGCTCGCCGGCCGCCGGTCGGCGCCGGCCGGGGCCTCGGCGCGCAGCGTCGTACCGGGGGCGAAGCGGCGCTCGGGCTCGTCGGTGCGGACGTCGAGGGTGACCTCGCCGCGGATGCCGTGGGGCTTGCCGATCCGGCCGACCACGACCTCGATCTCGCCGGGCTGCTTGTCGCTCACGTGGCGAGGCTATCGCTCTCGTCGGGATCCCCGGCCACCCGGGGAACCTCGAGCCTCACCCCCGAACCTTCGCACCGGAACCTCCAGTTTCCCCGGGTGCCCGGGGACCGCGACCAGACCCCGGGCCGACAGGAAATGCACGTCGGGCGCCACCCCGGCTGGGGTGGCGCCCGACGATCAGTGCGTGCGTACGTCGCTCAGCGGCGGCGGTCGGTGTCGACGAAGTCGACCCGGGCCCCGCCACGGCCCGCGAGGGCCGAGACGACGGTGCGGAAGGCAGTGGCGGTGCGGCCGTTGCGGCCGATCACCTTGCCGAGGTCGTCGGGGTGCACCCGGACCTCGAGGATCGAGCCACGACGCATCTGCTTGTCGCGGACGACGACGGCGTCGGGGTGGTCGACGATGCCGCGCACCAGGTGCTCGAGAGCCTCGGCCAGCACGTCGCTCACGCCTCGCTCTTGCCGGCGTCCTCGGCGGTCACCGTCTCGGTGGCCTCCGCGGCGTCGGCAGCGCCCTCAGGGGTCTCCGAGGCGGGCACCGCGGCCGGGGCCTCGGGGGTGGCCTCGGCAGCAGCAGGCTCCTCGGTCTTCTTCTCGGCCTTCTTCTTGGAGGTCGTCGCGGCGCCCTTGGGCTCGGCGGCGGCCTCCTTGAGGGCCTCGTTGAAGATGTCGAGCTTGGAGCGCTTGGGCTCCTTCACCTTGAGGGTGCCCTCGGCGCCCGGCAGGCCCTTGAACGTCTGCCAGTCACCGGTGACCTTGAGGATCGCCTCGACGGCCTCGGAGGGCTGTGCGCCCACGCCGAGCCAGTACTGCGCCCGGTCGGAGGTCACCTCGATGAAGGAGGGCTCCTCCTTCGGGTGGTACTTGCCGATCTCCTCGAGCACCCGACCGTCGCGCTTCTTGCGCGAGTCGACGACGACGATGCGGTACTGCGGCACCCGGATCTTGCCCAGGCGCTTCAAACGAATCTTGACGGCCACGTTTGTGGTGTCTCCTCAGGAATTGTCGTGGGTGAGCGACCCTCGCCAGGTGGGGACCGGGTCTGGTCGCTCGATGGGCGCTGCGTCGCACGGATGAGAGGGTCCGGGCGCGCAGGACACGAGGAGAGATTCTGCCAGACGTACGCCGTGGGTCACCAATCGCCCGGCCCCGGGGCCGTTCAGCCCGCGTCGAGGCCGATGAAGGAGCGTACGGCGGCGGCGCCGGTGACCTCGACCGGCACGTCACCGCGGAGGAACGTCTCCGGCGTCAGCACCAGGCCCTGGTTGAGCGCGAGCTCGCCCTCGCGACGCTTGATCCGGCTCACCACGGTCGGCCGGTAGCCCACGTTGCGCGAGACGCCGAGCGAGGCGGGGTTGTCGAGGAAGGCGGCGGAGGTGATCTCCTCGAACCCGAGGTGGTCGAAGAGGAGGGCGCACATCGCGCGGCGCATCGCGGTGCCGAGGCCGCGGCCCTGGAACTCGCGGCCGAGCCACGAGCCTGTCTCACCGGTGCGGGTCACCGGGAAGTGCCTGGCCGCCACACCCTGGCAGCCGATCACCCGGCCCTCGAGGAGGACGGCGAGGTCGAGGCAGAAGTCGTCGGGCGAGAAGGCGGCGCGCTTTCCCCAGTGGTAGGCCGCGGTGTTGCGCGTGAGCTGCCCGGGAGGCGCCGCGGTCCACGGGAAGTAGAACGGCATCTCGCCGGGGTCGTGGATCCCGGCCTCGGCCAGGTCGCACAGCTCGACGATGAGCTCGTCGGTCAGGCCGCGCAGCTCCAGCGGGCCCGCGACCACGCGCAGCCCGATCGGCGGGAACAGGTCAGCGGTGGTCGTCATGGCTCCATCCCACCGGCCGGCCCGGCCGAGGCGCAAACGCATTAGGGGCAGGGGGAGCCATGGCCCGAAATGACCATGGATCCCGACCGATCCTCGAATTGTCTGGACCAGCGCCCTGGGACACGCTCGGGCAGTACTCCATCCCCCAACAACACAGGAGCACTTCGATGAACCGCACCCGGCGTATCACCGCCGCCCTGCTCGCGACGGCCGCCCTGGCCGCCCCGTCCGCCCTGGCCAGCACGGCCGAGGCCCGGCCCGTCAAGCCGGTCAAGACCGTCAAGGCTCAGACCAAGCAGCTGCTCAAGGACATCGCCGGCAAGGACAAGCGCCTGGCGCGCATGGCCACCAGCAACGCCGTCGAGGGCCTCGCGGACGACGCCGAGGCCCAGGTCGTCTCGAACGTGACCGACGCGCGTACGGCCCTGGCCGACCTCGCGACCACGGTCGAGGCCGCGGACAGCACGGTCGACACCCGTGCGGCCCGCAAGGAGCTGCGTTCCTTCCGGGTCGAGAACTTCCGCATCGTCGTCAACGTGGTGAAGAAGGTGGAGGGCCTCGAGGAGGCCGCCGCCGCCGACCCCGAGGCCGTCATGCACCTCACCGCTGCCGAGGCCGCTGCCCTGGAGATCACCGCCACCAGCACCAAGGCCGACATCCGCGCCGTGCGGGCGCACGTCCGGGCGGCGCTGGCCGAGCTCGATGGCGTCACCGCCTGAGTCAGGCCCTTCCTTGGCGCGACGGGCGGTCCATCTCTGGGGGGATGGACCGCCCGTCGTCATCTCCGGACGCGCCGGTCGGGCACGTGACCAGATCGCCTACCGCCGTTGCTGGCGACGAGCACTGCGCGCTGGTGGCCCACGAGCGCGGGCCGGACGTCGAGGTCAACGACCGCGGCTGACGCCGCGCAGCACGATCGCGGTCGGCGTGCGCAGCACCGACAGGTCCGCACGCGGGTCGCGGTCGTAGACCACGAAGTCCGCGGAGGCGCCCTCCGTCAGGCCGTCGACCCCGAGCCACTCGCGTGCGCGCCAGCTCGCCGCACCGAGGGCCTCGTGGGGGGACATCCCGATGCGCACGAGCGCCTCGATCTCGCCCGCGATGTTGCCGTGGCGGCTGATCCCGCCCCCGTCGGACCCGGCGTAGATCGGCACACCCGCCTCGTGGGCGGCCATGATCGTGGCGGGCATCCGGGCGTAGAGGTCGGTCATCGTCGAGGCGTAGGCCGGGAACTTCTCCGCGCCAGCCGCCGCGTGCTCGGGGAACTTGTCGAGCTGCATGACCGTCGGCACCAGGCGGGTGCCGTGCTCGACCATGGCATCGATGAGGTCCTCGGTCAGGCCGGTGCCGTGCTCGATGCAGTCGATGCCGGCCTCGATCAGCCCGGGCAGCACGCCGTGGCCGAAGCAGTGCGCGGTGACCTTGGCCCCCTCGGCGTGGGCGGCATCGATCGCCGCAGCGAAGGCCTCCGCTGGGAACGACGGGGCGAGGTCGCCCTCGTCGCGGGATATCCAGTCGCCGACCAGCTTGATCCAGCCGTCGCCGTTCCGGGCCTCCTGCGCGGCGTACGTCGCCAGGTCGGCGGGCTCGACCTCGTGGGCGTAGCCGCGGATGTAGCGCTTCGTCGCGGCGATGTGGCGCCCGCACCGGATCAGCCGGGGAAGGTCGTCGCGGTCGTGGATCCAGCGCGTGTCCGCGGCGGATCCCGCGTCGCGGATGAGGAGTGCTCCCCCGTCGCGGTCGGCGACGGCCTGCTGCTCGGTGGCCTCGTCGTCGGTCGCGCCGAAGTCGTCGAGCCCGAGGTGGCAGTGCGCGTCGACCAGGCCCGGCACGATCCAGCCCTCCGCCGCGGTGTCGGCGCCGGGCTGCGGCTCGTAGGTGATCCGACCGTCGACGACGTAGAGGTCGCGGGCCTCTCCGTCGGGCAGGACCGGGCCACGGAAGCGCTGGGCAGTCATGCGTCCGACCCTAGCCACCGCCGCGGACCTGGTCTCAGATGCGGTCCAGCAACCACGAGGGGCTGAGCACCTGCGCCGGCGACACGTTCGCCGCCAGTGCCCGGTCGGCGGTCACCACCGTGACCCGGGCGCCCGCCTCCGCGGCGAGGCGCGCCTGCTCACGGATCTCACGGTCACCGTCACGCGAGGCGTGCACCGTCGTCACGTGCGCGTCACGACCCGGGCGTACGCCGCCCTTGGCCTGCCCCTCCAGCACCAGCACGATCTCGTCGTACGCCGTGTCGGCGACCAAGAGGCGCTCGTGCAGGCGCCGCGCGGCACCCGCGCGGTCCTTCCACCAGCCGTCGGGCACGGACCCGACGACGTTGGCGCCGTCGACGACCAGACAAGTGTTCACAGCCACGCTCACGTCCCTGGTCTCGACGCGCTCGACCTGGCCGAGCCCACACCGCGATCTCGTTCCTCGATCCCGGCTGCTCGTCTCACTTCAGGAACTGCGAGAAGTCCTTGGGCAGGTTGAGCTGCTCGGCGGCCTTCTCGTAGTCGACCTCGGCGCCGTCGGGGTTGCCGAACGGGTTGCCGGCCTTCTCGGCTGCGGTCGCCCGCTCGGCGGCCTTCTGCTGGGCGGCCTTCGCCGGGTTGCCCGAGACGCGCTTCTTGCCCTTCTTGCCCTTCGCCGGCTGCTTGGCGCCGCCGCGCTTGCCGCCGCCGAGGCCCGGCATCCCCGGCATGCCCGGCATGCCGGGGACACCGCCGCCGCGGGCCATCGACTCCATCATCTTGCGCGCCTCGAAGAAGCGGTCGACGAGCTGATTGACGTCGGAGACCTGGCGTCCGGAGCCCTTGGCGATACGGGCACGGCGGGAGCCGTCGATGATCTTGGGGTTCTCCCGCTCGGCGGGGGTCATCGACTGGATGATCGCCTGGATGCGGTCGATCTCGCGCTCGTCGAAGTTCTCGAGCTGGTCGCGGAACTGCCCCATCCCCGGGAGCATCCCCATGATCTTGGTCATCGAGCCGAGCTTGCGGATCTGCATCATCTGCTGGAGGAAGTCCTCCAGGGTGAAGCCGCCCTTGGTGGCGAGCTTCTCGGCCGCCTTCATCGACTGCTCGGAGTCGAAGGCCTTCTCCGCCTGCTCGATCAGGGTGAGCATGTCGCCCATGTCGAGGATGCGCGAGGCCATCCGGTCGGGGTGGAAGGTGTCGAAGTCGGTCATCTTCTCGCCGCTGGAGGCGAACATAACCGGCTTGCCGGTGATCGAGCGGATCGACAGGGCCGCACCACCGCGGGCGTCACCGTCCAGCTTGGTCAGCACGACGCCGTCGAAGCCCACGCCGTCGAGGAAGGCCTGCGCCGTGGTGACCGCGTCCTGGCCGATCATCGCGTCGACGACGAAGAGCACCTCGTCGGGCTGCACCGCGTCGCGGATGTCGGCGGCCTGCTGCATCAGGGTCTGGTCGACGCCGAGGCGGCCCGCGGTGTCGATGATGACGACGTCGTGGAGCTTGCGGCGGGCTTCCTCGATCGAGGCGCGCGCGACCTCGACGGGGTCGCCGGTGCCGTTGCCCGGCGACGGCGCGAAGACCGGGACGCCGGCGCGCTCGCCGTTGACCTGGAGCTGCTGCACCGCGTTGGGGCGCTGCAGGTCGGCCGCGACCAGCATGGGGGTCTTGTCCTGCTCCTTGAGCCAGAGCGCGAGCTTGGCCGCGAGCGTCGTCTTGCCGGCGCCCTGCAGCCCCGCGAGCATGATGACCGTGGGACCGGACTTGGCGTAGCGCAGCCGACGGGTCTCGCCGCCGAGGATCGTCACGAGCTCCTCGTGGACGATCTTGATGATCTGCTGGGCCGGGTTGAGCGCCCCGCTGACCTCCTCGGAGCGGGCCCTCTCCTTCACCGCGCCGACGAACTCCTTGACGACCGGCAGGGCGACGTCGGCCTCCAGCAGCGCGATGCGGATCTCGCGCGCGGTCGCGTCGATGTCGGCCTCGGAGAGCCGTCCCTTGCCGCGCAGGTTCTTGAAGGTGTCGGCAAGGCGGTCGGAGAGTGTGGCGAACACGGTGTGGGTCAATCCCTCGCATCGATGACTGGATCAGGGTGCTACGACGCGCAAGCCTAGCCGCCGGGCCCGCTGCGTCCCGCCTCGGCGACGCCCGTGCCGGACGCCGCCCGGTCGCCGGCGCTCACCCGCCGAGCGCAGTGCGTACGGCGTGCGCGGCGGCAGCGGCACGCTCCTCGGTGGGGCGCACCCCACCGACCTCCTGCACGTAGAACACGTCCACCGCCTGCGGCCCCAGCGTGGACACGTGCGCGGACGCGACGGTCAGCCCCAGCCGCGCGAGCGTGGTGAGCACGCGGTGGACCACCCCGGGCCGGTCGGAGGTGCGGATCTCCAGCACCAGCGAGGCGCGGGAGGCGTCGGGACGCACCTCGACGATCGGCGGCAGCTCGTCGTCCGGGCGTGCCCCCAGGTCGGGGAGCTGCTGGGTGCCCTCGACGACCCGCCGGATCCTCTCCCGCACGACCGTGGCGTCGAGGTAGGCGTCGGGCACCTCCCACGCGCTGACACCCCACTCGCCCTCGGCGTCCACCTGCGACCATGCGCGGGCGGCGTGCACGGGCACCCTGAGCGCGGCGAGCCCGCCGGCGACGTCGGCGAGGAGCCCGACCCGGTCTGCGGCGATGACGGTGACGGTCGCGCCGACCTCGTGCGGGGCGACGTCGACGGAGACCGCGGTGGCGTCACGGCGTACGGCGTCGGGCACGGGCAGCGTCTCGACGGGCACGACGTGGGAGATCTCCGCCCCCAGCGCGGTGCCGGCGCGCGCGACCAGCCGGTCGACGAGCGAGGCCCTCCACGCCGTCCAGGCCGCGGGCGACGCGGCACGGGCGTCGGCCTCCGTGAGGGCACGCAGCAGCTCGAGGCTGGCGCCGTCGGGCACGTGGGTGAGGAGCTCGGCGGTGGTCGCCGGGTCGTCGGGGTCGCGGGTGGTCGCGAGCGTCGCCAGCAGCAGGTGCCAGCGCACCAGGGAGGCGACCACCTCGGCGTCCAGGTCGGTGAAGCCCATCCGCGCCACGATCTTGCGGGCCTGCGGCTCACCGGCGACGGAGTGGTCGTGGAGCGAGCCCTTGCCGATGTCGTGGAGCAGCGCCGCGACCAGCAGCAGGTCGGGACGGCGTACGCCCCGGATCAGCGCACCGGCCTCCGCGCAGGTCTCCACGACGTGGCGGTCGACGGTGAAGCGGTGGATCGCCGAGGCGTGCGGCAGGAGCCGGATCTGCTCCCACTCGGGCAGGAAGGTCTCGATGCCGTCGACCTCGTCGAGGGTCTCCCAGACCGGCAGCAGGCCGTCGCCGCTGGCGAGCAGCCGCACCAGGGCGTCGCGGGCGGGGGCCGGCCACGGGACGGGCAGCCGGGCGCCCTCGCGGACCAGGCGGGCCGCGGTCGAGGGCGCCAGCACGAGGTCGCGTCCGGCGGCCTCTGCAGCGGCGCGCAGCAGCAGCGTCGGGTCGTCGCCGGGGCGGGTGCCCGCGTCGAGGACGACCTCGCCGCGCGAGACGGCGATTCCGGGCGCGATGCGCTCGAGGGCGGGCGTGCGCCGCCCCTTCTCCCCCGTCGTGCGGGTCATCACCGCGTCCGTACGCCGCCAGGCCAGGCGCGAGAGGTGTGCGATCCGGCGTCCGAGCGAGCGCACGTGGCGTTGCGCGGCACCGGCGTCGGCGAGCCCGAGGCGCTGCGCGAGCGGACCCCACATCTCGGGGCCGATCCGGTCGCTGGGCCGCCCGGCGAGGTCGTGGACCTCGTCGCGGACGTCGAGCAGCATCTGGCGCGCGGCCTCCAGCGCCGGGGTGGAGGCGTCGACGAGCCAGCTCGCCTCGATCGCCTTGAGCACCCCGGCGTCGCGCAGCCCACCCTCGGACTCCTTCACGTCTGGCACCGAGGCGTGGGCGAGCTCGCCGGTCACGTCGTGTCGCTTGAGGGTCATCGTCTTGAGCTCGGGCAGGCGGGTCCGCGCCTGGCGGCGCCAGTCGGCGAGCATCGTGGTGCGCAGGCGCAGGCTGAGGCCCGGGTCGCCGGCGAGGTGGCGGGCGTCGAGCAGCCCGAGCGCCACCCGCAGGTCGGCTGCCGCCTCGACCACCTCGCCCATCGAGCGCACCGAGTGGTCGAGCCGGCGCCCGGAGTCCCAGAGGGGGTACCAGAGCGTGCTCCCGAGCTCACCGAGATCGACCCCGTCGTCGTGGACGAGCACCACGTCGAGGTCGGAGTGCGGGGCGAGCTCACCGCGGCCGTAGCCCCCGACCGCGACCAGGGCCACCCCGGTGGCGGGCCCTGCCGAGGCAGCGTATGCCTCCCTGCAGAGCTCGTCGGCCGAGGTGGCCCTGGTCTGTCGCTGCGCTGCGGTCACTGCTGCGATCCCGAGACGGTCACCATCAGAGCGCGGACGCGTCCTGCTCGCCGGTGCGCACGCGAACGACGGTCTCGACCGGGCTGACCCAGACCTTGCCGTCACCGATGCGACCGGTCTGCGCGGTCTTGACCACGATCCCCACCACGTCGTCGGCGTCCGCGTCGTCGACGACGATCTCGATGCGGATCTTGGGCACGAGCGCGATGTCGTACTCCGCGCCGCGGTAGACCTCGGTGTGGCCCTTCTGGCGGCCGTAGCCGCTCACCTCGGAGACCGTCATGCCGGCGACCCCGAAGGTCTCGAGCGCCTCGCGGACGTCCTCCCACTTGTGCGGCTTGATGACCGCGGTCACGAGCTTCATGCGCTGGCTCCTTCAGCCTTGGTGGTGACAGGGGCGGTGGAGGCGGCGAGGACGCTGCCGCCGCCGCTGGTGCCGCTGTGCAGGTCGTACGCCGACTCGCCGTGGGCGACGAGGTCGATGCCGTTGACCTCGTCCTCCTCGTCGAGGCGCAGGCCGATCGTGTACTTGATGGCCAGCGCGATGACGGCGGTGAGGATGCCGGAGTAGATGACCGCGACGACCACACCGAGGGCCTGGTCGCCGAGCGAGCCGAAGCCGCCGCCGTAGATCAGGCCGTCGACGCCGCCGGCGCCCTCCGACGTCGAGAACACGCCGATCAGCACGGTCCCGATGATGCCACCGACCAGGTGGACGCCGACCACGTCGAGCGAGTCGTCGTAGCCGAGCTTGTACTTCAGGCCCACCGCCCAGGCACAGACCGCGCCGGCGATGGCGCCGATGGCGACGGCACCGGACAAGTTGACCGCGCCCGTGGCCGGCGTGATCGCCACGAGGCCGGCGACGATGCCGGACGCGGCGCCCAGCGAGGTGGCCTTCTTGTGGATCAGGCGCTCGACGGCCAGCCAGCCGAGGATGGCTGCCATCGTGGCCAGCGTGGTGGTGGCGAAGGTGCGGCCGGTCTCGAGCGGGAACTGGGTCTCCGGGTCGTCGCCGAAGACGATCGAGCCCACGTTGAAGCCGTACCAGCCCATCCACAGCAGGCCCGCGCCGAGCATGGTCAACGTCAGGTTGTGCGGGCGCATCTGCTCCCGTGGCCAGCCGATGCGCTTGCCGAGCAGCAGCACGAGCACGAGGGCCGCGACGCCGGCGTTGATGTGGACGGCGGTGCCGCCCGCGTAGTCCTGCGCACCGATGCGGCCGCAGATGAGCGAGTCCTCGGTGCAGCTGAAGACCATGTGGGCCATCGGGAAGTAGACGATGACCGCCCACAGCGGCACGAACAGCACCCAGGCCGAGAACTTCATCCGGTCGGCGACGGCGCCGCTGATGAGCGCGGCGGTGATGATCGCGAAGGTCATCTGGAACATCACGAAGATGTAGTCACCGGTCGAGACGCCGTCGAGCCAGAACAGCTCGAAGGGGTTGGCGAAGAACGTGCCGTCCCCGCCGAAGCCCATCGACCAGCCGACAGCGACGTACAGGATGCCGACGATCGCCGCGGCGACGTAGGACATCATCATCATGTTGAGCACGGACTTCGACCGTGACATGCCGCCGTAGAACAGGGCCAGGGCGGGCACCGTCATCATCAGGACGAAGGCAGTCGCCACCAGCATGAAGGCGTAATAGCCGTCCACAGAACCTCCAGGAAACGAACAGGGTGTGGGCCCCTGGCTCATGACGCCGCTGTCATGCCGGGGCCCACGCGATGCTCCGAAGCCTGCTGGGAGGAGGTTTCACCCGCCCGCGACCGATGTTGCGGCCAGGCAACGGAATCGCGCCTCGTGTTACGGGTGTGTGAACGGATCGGGCCGCGCAACCGCCTTGTTAGTGTTCGGCCGTGTCCAGACTGGCCGTGATGGCGCACTACGACGTCGCCGGGGAGCTGCGACCGCACGTGCGTGGACAGGTGGAGGCGCTGGCCGCCTCGGTCGACACCCTGCTGGTCTGCACCACCGCCCAGCTGCAGGAGTCCGCCCGCGCCTGGTTGAGCGAGCGCGCGGTGCTGGTCGAGCGGGCCAACTACGGCTACGACTTCTTCAGCTACAAGGTGGGTCTCGACGCCGCGGGCGACCTGACGGCGTACGACGAGGTGGTGGTCTGCAACGACACCTACGTCTTCGCCCTCGACTCCTACGACCGCGTCTTCGAGGAGATGGCGGCGCGGCCGTGCGACTTCTGGGGACTCACCGGCGCCGAGCGTGTCGCCCCGCACATCCAGTCCTTCTTCATCGCCTTCCGCCCCTGGGTCGTCGCCTCGCGTGCCTTCACGGCCTTCTGGGAGGAGATGGAGCCGATCTCCAAGCGGCGCCAGGTCATCCGCCGCTACGAGGTCGGCATGTCGCGGCGCCTGTACGACGCCGGGTTCGTCTCCGACACCTACTTCGTCGAGACCCCCGAGGACCGCCGCATCGCCCGCGAGCGCATGCGGTGGTGGGCCGCGCACCGCTCCCACTTCCCCCGCACGCGCGCGGAGGTGCGCGAGTGGCGCGAGCGCGCCAACGAGCCGTGGAACCCGGCACGCAGCCTGGCCGACCGCGTCCTCGACAACGCCCGCCTGCCCTACGTCAAGATCGACACCCTGCGCTACGACCCCTACAACCTCGACGCCGACCGGCTCCTCGAGCTGTGCGAGCGCCGCTTCCCCCAGCGCTTCGAGGGCGTGCGGGAGTTCCTCGAGGAGACCGCCCAGCACTACCCGCTGCGCGACACCGAGCGGCTGCTGCCGACGCCGCTGGCGCTCGAGCCGCTCTTCCCGCGCGTGAGGTACTCGGATGCGCGGTGATCGTCGCCGCGCGGGGCAGGTGAGGTTCGACGACGCCGCGCAGGTCATGGTCGAGGCCGGGCTCGTCGACGTCGACTACGTCGCCGCGCAGCTCGGCACCGCGTTCGACTCGCCGGAGGAGGCCGCGCGCGCGGTCGTCGAGGCCGGCGACGTCTCGCCGCACCCGCTCTTCGAGGCGCAGTGGATCGGCCGACGCCGCTCCTGGCAGCGCCTGGGCCAGCACCCGGCGCTCTGGTACGTCGCCGAGCGCCGGCGTCGCAACCGGATCGCCCCCCACCCCCTGGTCGACCCGCGGATCATCTTCGCCGCCCACCCCGAGGCGCGGCACCACCCCTACGGCGCGCTGTCCTACTGGCTCTCGGTGTCCGGGCCGGGCACGCCCCTGCCGACGCGGATCCTGCCCAGGCGGGTGTCGTGGGGCACCTACCGCGCCGCCGCGATCGAGGCGGCCGCCGGGTGGCGCGAGGAGGTCGTGGTCCAGCGACCCGAGCTCGTCGGCCCCGCACCCGCCCTCACCCCGGTTGCGGGCTCCTCCCCCGCCGTGACGGTCGTGATGGCCGCCCAGGACGCCGGCCCGTCGGTCCACCGCACGGTCGCGTCGCTGCAGGCCCAGACCTTCGTCGACTGGCACCTCGTCGCGGTGGACCGCGGCTCGGTGGACGACACCGCAGCCGTCCTCCAGGGCATGGCGGCCTTCGACGACCGCATCACGCTCGTGCGGGAGGGGCGCTGCGGCGAGGCGCGCGCGCTCAACGCCGCCCTCGAGCACGGCACGGCCGACCACGTGGCGTTCCTGCCGCTGGGCCGCGAGTGGCTCCCGGAGATGCTCGCAGACCTGCTCGCGCACGCCCGCCAGACCGGGGCAGCGTGCGTCCTGGCCGGGGTCGGCGCCGTGGGCCGCTCGCGCCACGAGCTGCTCGGCGGCCGCCCCGTCGACCTGGCCACCGCGCTGCTGCGCCGCGACGCGGTCGAGGACGTGGGCGGCTTCGACGAGTCCCTCGGCGGCGCGGTCGAGCGCGACCTGCTGCTGCGCCTGACGCGCACGAGCGAGCCGGTGGCGGTCGACGTACCCGTCCTCCGTCGGCCCGAGCCGGTCCCGGTCGGCCACGGTGACGACTGGGGATCGGTGGTGCTCGAGCGACAGCTGGTCGACTGGGAGGCGGCCGCGGCGCGCGAGACCTCCGAGGACCTGGTCAGCCACGTCATGCCGGTGGGGCCCGAGCCGCGACGCACCGTCGAGTGGCTGGGCTCGGTGCCGCGCGAGGGTGCCGAGCTGATCCTCGTCGGGGTCCGGCTGCGGCGCGCCCACCACGTCCTGGCGGCCTCGATCGCCTCGGTCATCTCCGGTGCGCGCTTCGTCTCCGTGCCGGCGGCGGTCTCGATGTCGGCGGCCACCAACGTGGGCCTCGCGCAGGTCGCGGGCAGCACGGTGCTGCTGGTCCGCCCCGAGGCGATGCCCCCGCGACAGCCGATCGCCCAGCGCCTGGCCGGCGTGCTCCGCGAGGAGGACGTCGCGACGGCCCAGCCCCTGGTCGTGGACCTCGACGGGGTGGTGCTGAGTGCCGGCGCGAGGTTCGGCGCGGACAACCCCCACCCCGAGCTCTTCCTGGCGGGCCTGCCCTCCAGCGATGCCGTCCGCATCGGGCAGAACGCCGTCGCCGCACCCGCCGCCCCGGTGGTGGCGGTGCGCACGAGCACGGCGCTCGCGCTGCGCGGCCTCGACGCGCGCTTCCACTCCGTGCTCGCCGAGACCGACCTCGGCCTGCGGGCCGAGCAGGCCGGGCACGGTCACGCCGTGGTCGTGCCCGACACCGTCATCACCTCGCGCACGGCGTACGCCAGGGACGAGGAGCTGATCGGCGCCCTGTCGTCGCTGCGCTCGACCGCGCGGGCGACACCTTCGTCGCCCGACCCCGCGGTCGGGCTGCTGCTGCGTGCCGGGCTGGAGGTCACCGACGAGCGCCAGCGCCGGGTGTCGGCCGACCTCGAGGACCGCAGCGCCCCCGCCGTGCTGGTGCCGCAGCTGGTCGTGCGCGCCCTCGACGGCATCCACGAGTCGCCGCCGCGGCTGCGCTGGGCCGTCGACATCGCCGCGCCGGCCGCGCCGCGCGGCGACCGCTGGGGCGACACCTACTTCGCCCGCTCGCTCGCCGACGCGCTCGAGCGACGCGGCCAGCACGTGGCCATCGACCGGCGCGACGCGCGCGAGCGCGACTCCCGCGACCACGACGACGTGCTGCTGGTCCTGCGCGGGCTCGACCGGGTCGCCCCCAGGCCGGGGTTGCTCAACGTGGAGTGGATCATCAGCCACCCCGACATGATCGAGCCGGAAGAGGTCGCGGGCTTCGACCTGGTCTACGCCGCCAGCACCAGCTGGTCGGAGCGGATGACGAGCGCCTGGGGCACGCGGATCGAGCCGCTCCTCCAGTGCACCGACACCCGCTGGTTCCACCCCGACCGCGCCGCGCCCGACACCGGTCCGGCGCTGCTGTTCGTCGGCAACTCGCGAGGGGTCTACCGCTACGCCGTCCGCAGCGCGCTCGCGATCGGCGCCGACCTCACCCTCCACGGCAACGACTGGACCGAGTTCGTGGAGCGCGAGCAGATCGCCTCCGGCGGTGTGGCCAACGAGGAGGTCGGCGCGCTCTACGCCTCCGCCGGCGTCGTGCTCAACGACCACCACCTCGACATGCGTCGCGACAGCTTCGCCTCCAACCGGCTCTTCGACGCCGCGGCGTGCGGGGCGCGGATCCTCAGCGACCGCATCGACGGCCTGGAGGAGACCTTCTCCGGGCTGGTCGTCCCGTTCGACAACGAGCACGAGCTGGCCCGCCTGGTGCAGCCGCCGTACGACGCCTTCCCCGACGGCGAGACCCGGCGCCGGATCGCCACCCGCATCATCGCCGAGCACAGCTTCGACAAGCGCGCGGAGACGCTCATCGACGACGCCGTGCGCGCGCTCCTCGCTCGCCGCTGATCGGGCGCTTCGTTCTGTACGCAGGCCCTGACCGGGCGCTTCGTTCTGTGCGCAGGGCCTGATCGGGCGCTTCATCCCGCGCGCGCCGGTCGCACACCGCTGCCTTGCGGCCGAAGTGCCCGGTCAGCGTCGTCTCGGGCGAGGAAGTGCCCGGTCAGCGTCGTGTGACGCGAGGAAGTGCCCGGTCAGCGTCGTGTGACGCGAGGAAGTGCCCGGTCAGCCGAGGAGCGCGTCGACGAACGCCGCGGCGTCGAAGGGCGCCATGTCGTCGGCACCCTCGCCGAGGCCGACGAGCTTGACCGGGACGCCGAGCTCGCGCTGGACCTGCACGACGATGCCGCCCTTGGCGGAGCCGTCGAGCTTGGTCAGCACGATGCCCGTGACGTCGACGATCTCGCTGAAGACGCGGGCCTGGATGAGGCCGTTCTGGCCGGTGGTGGCGTCGAGGACGAGCAGCACCTCGGTGACGGGCGCCTGCTTCTCGATGACGCGCTTGACCTTGCCGAGCTCGTCCATCAGGCCGGCCTTGTTCTGCAGGCGGCCGGCGGTGTCGACGAGCACCGTGTCGACGCCGTGCTCCACGCCGTGCTTGACCGCGTCGAAGGCGACGCTCGCGGGGTCGCCGCCCTCGGGGCCACGCACGACCTCGACACCGACGCGCTCGCCCCACGTGGCGAGCTGGTCGACCGCGGCGGCGCGGAAGGTGTCGGCCGCCCCGAGCGTGACGGTGAGGTCCTCGGCGACGAGGATGCGCGCGATCTTGCCGACCGTGGTGGTCTTGCCGGCGCCGTTGACGCCGACGACGAGGACGACACCGGGGTTGCCGTCGGTGCCGGTCACCTGGACGCGGCGGTCCATGTCGGTGCCGACGAGCGAGATGAGCTCCTCGCGCAGCACCGTGCGCGGGTCGGGCGACTGCCCGCCCTCGACCCGGAGCCGCTCACGCAGCCGCTCCACGAGGGCCTGGGTGGGGGCGACGCCGATGTCGGCGGTCAGGAGGGTGTCCTCGATCTCCTCCCAGGTGTCGTCGTCGAGGCGGTCGCGGCTCAGCAGGGCCAGCAGGCCCTTGCCCAAGCCGCCCTGCGAGCGGGAGAGACGCTGGCGCAGCCGCACGAGTCGCGACGCGGTGCCCTCGGGCTTCTCCAGCGCGGGCGGGGCCTCGGCGGTCGGCTCGGCCAGCGGCTCCGCCGTGGCGACAGCGGGCTCCGGCGGCGCCTCGGTGGCGACCTCCCCCTCGGTCGGCGGCGGCGCGATGACGTCGGTGCCACCCGCCGGCGGCTCGACGCGGCGGCGTCGACCCGCGGTCAGCAGGCCGGCGAGCGTCAGCACGCCGACGACCGCGATGGCGACGATCAGATAGAGCCATTCACCCAGGACACCCATGGGGCCAATCCAATCAGAGGCGGGCCACGCGTCGAAGTCGGGTGAGGACCGCGGGCTCGTGCCGGACCAGCACCTGGTCGAGGCGGGCGCGCAGCCCGTCCCGCTCGCGGGCCAGCCGGTCGCCCCGTGCCCGGGCACGACCGAGCTGCTCCCGGGTGTGCGCCAGCTCGCCGAGGACCGCGTCGAAGGCCGCGGTCAGGCCCGACGCCGCGCACGCCACCATCGGTGAGGCCACGCCCTCCCCGGGCCGGGCGATCCACACCACTTCGTGCGGCATCAGGTTGAACCACTCGACCGCCGCCTCGCCGAGCAGCGCCGGCGGGGTGACCCGCAGGGTCGCCAGTCCGGCCTGCGAGAACCGCTCGTCGACGTCGTCGCCGTACCACCGCACGTGGTCGGCCTGGCCGAAGCGGCGCAGGCACTCCTCCGGCGACGCGGTCGGGTCCTCCTCGGTGGCGATCCCCGTCCTGATCGGGACCTCGAGCAGGGCGATCCCGCGCGGACTGAGCACGCGGGCGATCTCGGCCATGGCCGCGCGGTCGTCAGGCACGTGCTCGAGGACGTGGTAGCAGACCAGGAGGTCCACCGAGGCGTCGCGCAGCGGCAGCGCCGTGAGGCAGGCGAGCGCGTCGACGTCCCGCTTGTCGTGGCCGAGGTCGAGGCGCACCCGGTGGCGGGCGCCCAGCCGGTCGATCAGCGGCGTGGACTGCCGCGATGGCGCGATCTCCACCACGGTGTCGAGGTCGCGCAGGTCAGGTCCGAGCGCACCGAGCAGCAGCGACAGGAACCGGTGCCGCTCGAGGCTGCCGCAACGCGGGCACTTGGCGGCCGGGCGTCCGTCCGGTCCCGGGCGGAAGTCCCGGGACACGCGGCTCCCGCAGGCCGCGCAGTAGGTCCGGTGCTGGTCGTGGCGTGAGCCGGTCACGTCGTGCACGCTAGACCCCGGCGGCGCCGGGGCGGGGTGCCACGCCGAGTCGGGCCTGCAGGGCGCTCAGGCGCTCAGACGCGCGACTCGGAGTCCTCGAGGGTCGGCAGGGAGTCGACGCCCTTGCGCATCGCGTCCCCCAGCTGGGGGACGACCGGCATCTGCTCGCCCCGGTGGGGGTAGGCGACGTAGACGGCCACGGCTGCGGCGACGAGCACGCCGAGGGTCATCGTCAGGATGATCGCGAGCACGGGTTCCTCCGAGGTGGTCCGGTCAGGTCGGCCCCAACATGACACACCGGGCGGTGACTGCCCGCATCGACGTCAGCCACCGGCGCGTCGGGGTGGTGACCGTCACCCCTCCGGTGGTGCGTCGGGTCGCAGGAGGCGTACGACGGCGTCGCGGACCACGTCCGGGATCGGTGTGACCGGCCGGTCGCCGGCGCCGCGGGAGTTGTCGACGTAGACGTGGACGAAGCGGCCCTCGGCGGCCGCGTGCTCGGAGTCGCCCTGGAACAGGCCGATGCGGTAGACCACCGAGCTCCGCCCCACCCTGTCGGCGACCAGGCCCATCTCGATCGGCTCGGGGAAGCCGATCTCGCGGAAGTAGCGACAGCCCGTCTCGGCCACCACGCCGATCTGCGGCAGCGCGCGGACGTCGACACCGGTCGCGTCGTAGAGGTAGGCGTTGACGGCCGTGTCGAAGAGCTCGTAGTAGGTCGCGTTGTTGAGGTGGCCGTAGGCGTCGTCGTCGCGCCACCGGGTGGTGGCCGTGCGCCACTCGACGTACGACTCGCGCGTGGGCATGCGCCGCTGGTCCCGGTCACCGTTCGCCCCGCTCATGCGCGGCACCCTAGCGAGCGGGTCGTCCCGCGACGGGAGCCGCCCGACGCAACCCCGCCGCGGCGACCTGCTCGCCCGCGACCCACACGTCGGCCACGTCCGGGTCGCCGGCGAGCGCGAAGATCTTGCCCAGCGCCTCGGCGGGCGACCCGACGTGCCGCAGCCCGATGTCGAGCGCGGTGCCCCCACGAGGTCGTACGCAGATCGCGTCGAACTGGCGCCCCACCGACAGGTCACCCACCTGGTCGTCGAGGCCGAGCGCGCGGGCGCCGCCCCGGGTGGCGAGCCAGAGCAGCTGCGCGGCCGACAGCGCCACCCCCTCGGCGCCGAGCAGTCCTTGCACGAAGCACGCCTGCAGGCCCTCCTTGAACATCGAGAAGCCGGTCCCGGCCCCGACGTCCGAGCCGAGCGCCACCGTGACGCCGTGGTCCAGGTGCCGTCGCATGGGGAACAGCCCGGAGCCCAGGGCGGAGTTCGACGAGGGGCAGTGCGCCACGGCGCTACCGGCCGCGGCGAGCACGGCGAGCTCGGCGTCGCTGGCGTGGACATTGTGGGCCAGGACCGAGCGCGGCCCGAGGAGCCCGTGCCGGTCGTAGGTGTCGACGTAGTGCTCGGCGCTGCGGAAGAGGCGCCCGACCTCGGCCACCTCGGCAGGGTTCTCGTTGACGTGGGAGGTGAACCACGCACCGGGCACCGAGGCCGCGGCCTCCGCGCAGGCGTCGAGCATCGCGTCGGAGGCGGAGTAGGAGAAGCGCGGCGTGACGGCATAGCGCGCCCGGCCCACCCCGTGCCACCGCACCGCGAGCGCCGCCTGGTCGGCCGCCGCCCGGCGCGGGTCGACGAGCAGCGGCTCGGGCAGGCCGCGGTCGGAGACCACGAGCCCGCTGGTGATCCGCAGGCCGTAGCGGGCCGCCTCGGTGAACAGTGCGTCGACGGCAGCCGGGAAGTGCGAGCCGAAGACCAGGGCCGTCGTGGTGCCTGCCGCGACCAGGGAGCCCACGAACTCCGTGGCGACCTCGGCGGCGTAGTCAGCATCGGCCAGCCGCTGCTCCTCGGGCAGCGCGCAGCGCTCGAGCCACTCCAGCAGCGGCATCCCGAGGGCACCGATCACCCGCACCTGCGGGTAGTGGACGTGCGTGTCGACCAGGCCGGGCAGCAGCCAGCCGTCGCGCAGGTCGATCACGGCCTCGTCC
Organism: Nocardioides furvisabuli; assembly: GCF_021083185.1. Classification (GTDB taxonomy): domain Bacteria; phylum Actinomycetota; class Actinomycetes; order Propionibacteriales; family Nocardioidaceae; genus Nocardioides; species Nocardioides furvisabuli. The sequence goes on from NZ_JAIGQB010000002.1 coordinate 279,358, forward strand.
GGATGCGCTGCGCGCACGACGGCGAAGTCGTCGCGCTCGGTGATCGTGCCTCCCTCCACCACGATCCCCACGTCCTCACCGGCCCGGAGGTGGGACGGGTCGCGGGCGTCGCCGACGAACGGGTCCTCCGGCGTGTCGAGCACGCGCGCCCGGAAGAGGGTCACGGCGTGGCCGCCGCTCCGCGCCCGTCGGGCCGGCCGTCCGCGTCGGCGTACGTCGCCCCGGTGAGACCGAGCACGTCGGCCGCCACTCCGAGGGCGATCACCGCCGGCTCCTTGCCGGGCCCCGGAGTCCCGATCGGGCACCGGACCCGCTCGACGACATCGGGCGGGTGTCCCTCCTCGCGCAGCGCCTTGGCGAACCTGCGGGCCTTCGCCGCCGAGCCGATGACGCCGATCGAGGCCAGGTGGCCGGGACCGGTGCGCAGCGCCGCGTCGCACACCGCGAGGTCCTCGGCATGGTCGTGGCTCATCACCAGCAGGTGGGTGCCAGCGGGCACCAGCCCGAGCGCCACCTCGGGCAGCGGCGCGTGGTGCAGGTGCACCGTGGCCTCGGCGTCCGCGAGGGCCGGGTGGTGGCGTACGGCGTCCACGTGGGCGGCACGCGAGTCGACCAGGTGCAGGTCGAGGTCGTGGCGCGAGAGCAGCCGGGCGAGCTCGAGGCCCACGTGGCCGAGGCCGACCACCGCGACCGAGGCCACGACCGGGAGCGGCTCGAGGAGGACCTCGACCTCGCCACCGCAGCACTGGCGGCCGTGGTCGGTGCGGGCCCGCTCGTGGAGGTCGAAGCGGCACCTCTCCACCGCCGACGAGCCGGAGGCGAGGAGCTCCCGGGCCCGGTCGAGGACGGTCGCCTCGAGGTTCCCCCCGCCGACCGACCCCCAGGTCCGGTCCGGTCCGACGACCATGCGCGCACCAGGGTCACGCGGGGCGTGCCCGCGCACCGCGACGACGGTCACGAGCACACCGGGCAGTCGCTGCTCGCGCAGGGCCGTGACGGCGCGGATCCAGGACATCAGGCCTCCACCTGTGCGGACCGGGAGCCGTCCCTGCCCGGCTCGTGGGCGAGCAGGTCGCGCTGGACCTGCTCGGAGCGAGGGTGCAGCGCCGGCTCGCCGGGAGCGGGCTGGTCCGGCACGACGCCCGGGGCCCCTCGCACCAGGCGGGCGCGGTCGGGGTCACCGGACCGGGCGTCCTCCACGGCCCAGAATACCGACTCCGGCGTCGCTGGGGACGCGAGGTCCACCGAGGTCCCGCCGCCACCGTCGGGGGCGAAGGCCGCGGCGGCGTCCCGCAGCGCCTCACGCACCGCGAACGCCAGCATCAGCGGTGGCTCGCCCACGGCCTTCGAGCCGTAGACGGCGCCGTCCTCGCGGGCGTGCTGGAGCAGGGAGACCCGGAAGTCGACCGGCATCTCGGAGAACGAGGGCAGCTTGTAGGTCGAGGCGGCCTGGGTGGACAGCCGGCCCCGCTGCGGCCCCTCGGAGGTGTCCCAGCGCAGGTCCTCCAGGGTCAGCCAGCCCGCCCCCTGGACGAACCCGCCCTCGACCTGCCCGAGGTCCACCAGGGGTGAGAGGGAGTCGCCGACGTCGTGGACGATGTCGACGCGCCGGGTGCGGTGGGCGCCGGTGAAGCCGTCGACCTCGACCTCGGCGGCGCAGACGCCGTAGGCGAAGTACTTGAACGGGTGCCCGCGCATCGCGGTGGAGTCCCAGTGCAGTCCCTCGGTGCGGTAGAAGCCGGCCGCCCAGAGCTGCACCCGCGCGAAGTAGGCCGCCTGGACCAGGTCGTGCCATGGCAGGCCGCGGCCGGCGTCGACCTCGGCCAGACGACGCAGGATCTGCTCGCAGGCGTCCTTGACGGCCCCGCCGTTGAGGTCGGCCCCCGCGCTCGCGGCGGTGGCAGAGGTGTTGGGGACCTTGTCGGTGCGGGTCGGGGCCAGGCGCACCAGCTCGAGTGGCACGCCCAGCGCGGTCGCGGCCACCTGGAGCATCTTGGTGTGCAGGCCCTGGCCCATCTCGGTGCCGCCGTGGTTCACCAGCACCGACCCGTCCTTGTAGACGTGGACGAGGGCGCCGCCCTGGTTGAAGGCGGTGAAGTTGAAGGAGATGCCGAACTTCACCGGCGTGAGCGCCAGCGCCCGCTTGGTGTGCGCGTGCGTGGCGTTGAAGGCTGCGACCTCCTCGAGGCGTCGCTCGACGTCCGCCTCGTCGTGGAGCTGCCGCCACGCGGCGGCCAGCCGCTCGGCGTGCCGGACCGGCTGGCCGTACGGCGTCTCCTGGCCGTCGACGTAGAAGCTGCGGCGACGCACCTCGCGCGCGTCGAGCCCGACCAGCGGCGCACACCGTCCGATGACGTCCTCGACGACCAGCATCCCCTGCGGGCCGCCGAAGCCGCGGAACGCGGTCTGGGAGGTCTTGTGGGTGTGGGCGACGCGGCCGTGGAGGCGCACGTGCGGCAGCCAGTAGGCGTTGTCGACGTGGCACAGGGCGCGGGCCAGGACCGGCTCGGACAGGTCCAGGCTCCACCCACCGTCGGAGGTGAGGGTGGCGTCGAGGGCGAGCAGCCGGCCCTCGGCGTCGAAGCCGGCGCGCCACTCGGCGTGGAAGCCGTGGCGCTTGCCGGTCATCGTCACGTCCTGCTGCCGCGTCAGCCGGACCCGCACGGGACGTCCGGTCAGCACGGCCCCGAGGGCGGCGACGGCCGCATAGCCGTGGGGCTGCATCTCCTTGCCGCCGAACCCGCCGCCCATCCGCAGGCACTGGACGGTGACCTCGTGGCTGCGCAGCCCCAGGACGTGGGCGACGATCTCCTGCGTCTCGGTCGGGTGCTGGGTGCTGCACTGGACGAACACCTGCCCGGCCTCGTCGACGACGGCCAGGGAGGCGTGCGTCTCGAGGTAGAAGTGCTCCTGCCCGGCCATCTCGGTGACGCCGCTGAACACGTGGGCCGCCTCGGCGAAGCCACGCTCGACGTCTCCGCGCTCCACCGTGGGCCGCCCGCCCTGGTAGGACCCCGCCTCGATCGCCTCGGCGAGCGTGAGCACCGCGGGCAGCGGCTCGTAGTCGACCTGCACCGCCGCAGCGCCGAGCCGCGCCGCCTCCAGGCTCTCCCCCAGCACCCAGGCCACCGCCTGGCCGTGGAACATCACGGTGTCGGGGAACAGGGGCTCGTCGTGCTTGACGCCCGAGTCGTTGGTGCCGGGGACGTCGGCGGCGGTGAGCACGCGCACCACACCGGACACGGCCAGCGCCCGGGCCGCGTCGAGGCGGAGCACCCGCGCGTGCGCGTGGGGAGCGGGCACCGGGTGCGCGTGCAGCACGTCGGCGCACGCCGCCACCAGGTCGTCGGTGTAGAGCGCGTGGCCCGTGACGTGCAGGCCGGCGCTCTCGTGCGGCAGGGCCCGGCCCACGACGACGCCTTCGGCGGGACGGCGGGACAGCTCGCTCATCGGCCCGCTCCTCCGCCCGCGGTCGTGGGACCCGGATCCTGCGACTCCGCCCACAGACGACGCAGCGCGTTGCCCAGCATGGCGCTGCGGTAGGCGGCACTGGCACGCTGGTCGCTCAGCGGGGTGCCCTCCCCGCGCAGCACCTCAGCAGCGTGCCCGACGGTCTCCTCGGTCCACGGACGGCCCTCGAGGGCCTGCTCGGTGGCCAGGGCGCGCAACGGCACGGCCGCCACGCCACCGAGCCCGATCCGGGCGCGTCGTACGACCTGGGCGCCGTCGTCGGCCGGGCCGAGGTCGAGGGCGAACGCCACCGCGACCGACGAGATGTCGTCGAAGCGGCGCTTGGCGATCTTGTGGAACGCCGTCACGGACGCGGTGGGCAGCGGCACCCGGACGGCGCGGATCAGCTCGCCGGGTCGGCGTACGGTCTCGCGGTAGCCGGTGAAGTAGTCGGCCAGCGCCACCTCCCGCTCACCGTCGGCGTGGGCCAGGACGAGGGAGGCGTCCAGCGCGAGCAGGACGGGGGCGGCGTCGCCGATGGGCGAGGCGGTGCCGAGGTTGCCTCCGAGCGTCGCGGCGTTGCGGATCAGCCGCGAGGCGAACTGCGGCACGAGCGCGTCGAGCAGCGGGACGCGGCCGCCCAGCCGCTGCTCGACCTCGGTGAGGGTGAGCGCGGCCCCGATCTCGACGACGTCGTCGCCGACCTCGAGCCTGCGCAGCTCGGCCAGCCGGTCGATGCCGACGACGAGGCGGTCGCGGCGACCCCGCAGGTTCACCTCGACGCCGTGGTCGGTCGCCCCGGCCACCGGGACGGCCGTGGGGTCGCCGGCCAGCAGCTCGAGGACCTCGGTGAGCGAGGAGGGACGCACGTAGCGCCCGCTGTCGTCGGACGCGTCGGTGACGACCGGGCCGGGCGCCGGTGCCGCGCAGCGCCCGGCGAGCGGGTCGTCGGCGGACGGCCCCTCGAGGGCGTACGCCGCGTCGCGGATCGGGCGGTAGCCGGTGCAGCGGCAGAGGTTGCCCGAGAGGGCGTGCAGGTCGAAGCCGTTGGGCCCGTGCTCCTCCTGCGGCTCCTGCCCCTCGTCGACGGGCGTGCGGTCGGGGCGGTAGAACTCCGCGGCCATGCTGCACACGAACCCGGGCGTGCAGTAGCCGCACTGGGAGCCGCCACGCTCGGCCATCTCGCGCTGCACGGGGTGCAGCGCCTGCGGGGACCCGAGGCCCTCGGCCGTGATGACCTCCTGGCCCGCGAGCGCCACGCTCGCCGGCAGGCAGGAGTTGAGGGCGGTCCAGGTCGCTCCGTCACCGTCAGCGCCGGGGCGGGCGACCAGGACGGCGCACGCGCCGCACTCCCCCTCGGCGCAGCCCTCCTTGGCACCTGTCAGGCCCAGGCCGCGCAGGTAGTCGAGCAGGTTGACGTGCGGCCGGGCGGGCAGCGCGCGCTGCCGGCCGTTCACGTGCATCTCCATCGTCACAGGCTAGGTGCTCCTCGGGCAGGACCCGTGTGGTCGGGACTGGTCGCGGGCGGGTGGTCGTGCGGCTGGTCGTGCGGGCGGCTCACTCGACCTCGCTCAGGTCCTGGTAGGTCCGGCTGATCCGTGCCGTACGCTCGGAGCCGGCGCGGCCCACGCGGCGCAGGACGCCGTCGGCGAGGACGCTGACCAGGCTCATCGCCGCGGCGTAGGAGTCGAAGGCCAGGCCGCTGTGCACCGGGCACTCGAGGAAGACCGTCGCGGCACCCGCGTGACCGGCGGCGGTCGGGTCGGCGACGAGGACGACCCCGGCCCCCGTGGCACCCGCCTGCTCCAGCAGCAGCGAGAACCCACGGGGCCGGCGCCGGAAGCCCATGAGCACCACGACGTCACGCGGCCCGAGGTCGGCGAGCTCCTCGCCGACCACCTGGCCGGGAAGGGGTGCCAGTCGGACGTCGGGGCGGACCTGCGCCAGCTGCTGGCGCAGGTGGAGCCCGACGACGTGGCCGTTGCGCCAGCCGACGACGAGCACCCGCTCGGCGTCGGCCAGCAGCTCGACCGCACGGGTGATGGAGGGCTGGCCCAGGGCGACGGCGATCGCCGAGGCGTCCGACTGTGCCTGCTCCGCCGGGGTGCCGCCCGCGTCGACGCGGCGCGGCTCCCCCGCCGAGCGCAGCGAGCGCAGGTGGTCGCGCACCTCGTCGAAGCCCGCGAACCCGAGGCTGCGGAAGAGGCGGCTCATCGTGGCCTTGGACACCCCCGCCATGTCGGCCAGCTCCGAGGCACGGTAGGTCGCGAGGTCGTCGAGGTGCGCGAGCAGCGTGGCGGCGGCACGCTGCTCCTGCGGGGAGAGGTGGGCATGGTGCCGGGCGATCCGCTCGTCGATGCGCGGCCCCGCCGGGCCGTCGACCCCGGTCACGCTCACGCTCGCGCTCATCACCCGGCCTCCACCGCGGCGGCCACCTCGAGCACGGCGCGCTCGAGGGCGACCAGGCCGGCCTCGACGTCCACCTCGCGCACGTCCTCGTCGGGGTGGTGGCTGATGCCGTCGGCGCACCTCACGAAGAGCATCCCGATGTCGGTCACCGACGCCATGACCATCGCGTCGTGGCCGGCCCGGCTCCACAGGTCCATCGGCGCGTCGTCGCCCGTGGCGCGGATGCCCGCGGCGACGGCCCGCTGCAGCCAAGGAGCGCAGGGGGCGGAGTCGGCGCGGTGGGCCTCGACCACGTCGAGCTCGAGATTGCGCCGCCCGCAGATCTCATCCAGCACGCGCTCGAGCTCGGCCCACGTCGCGTCGCGCTCGACGTCGGCCTCGGCGCGCAGGTCGAGGCTGATCACCGCGCGACCGGGGATCACGTTGACCGCACCGGGCGAGACCTCGATGCGGCCGACGGTGGCGATGCAGTCGCGCTCGCGGGCGACCCTCTCGATGGCCACGACGGCCTCGGACGCGCCCACCAGCGCGTCGCGACGCCGGGCGTACGGCGTCCCGCCGGCGTGCCGGGCCTCGCCGGTGAAGACCAGCCGGAAGCGTCGCGCGCCCGCGATCGAGGTGACGTTGCCCAGGGAGGCTCCCGCGGCCTCGAGGTAGGGGCCCTGCTCGATGTGCGCCTCGAGGTAGCCGACCATGCTGGCGGGGTCCCGGGCCGCGTCACCCACCGCACGCGGGTCGAGGCCGAAGTCGAGGAAGGCCTGGTGCAGCGTGGTGCCGTCGCGGTCGCGCAGGTCCCAGTCGGCCTCGTCCCACAGCCCGGCGACCGCCTTGCTCCCCAGCAGCGCGGAGCCGAACCGGGTGCCCTCCTCGTCGCTGAACGCCACCACCTCCAGCGCGAACGGCAGCCCGCCGACCCGGTCACCCAGCCGGTCGAGCACCTCGACGGCCATGAGGACGCCGAGCATGCCGTCGAAGCTGCCGGCGTCGGGCACGGTGTCGACGTGCGAGCCGAGCACGAGCGCCGGCAGGCCGGGGCGACGACCCTCGCGGCGGCCCCACTGGTTGCCGGCGGCGTCCTGCCAGGTGGAGGTGGCGCCGCCTGCCTGCAGCCACCCGGCCACGGCCTGGTTGGCCCGGGCGTGCTCGGGCGTCAGGTGGGTGCGCTCCAGGACACCGGGGCGGGCGCTGATCAGGTCGAGCTCGGCGCAGCGGTCGAGCACTCGCGCGGCACCGGCTGGCCCGCTCATCCGGCGTACACCTCGCGGGCGGCACCCGTGCCGCCACCGGCGGTGACCGCCGCGCCCGCCTCGCGGAGCACCTGCTCGAGGGTGGCCAGCGTGGTGAGCACCGCGTCCCGCCGCGCGTTCCAGCCCATCGTGCCGATCCGCCAGACCCGGCCGTGCAGCGGACCGAACGAGGTGCCGATCTCGATGCCGTAGTCGGTGAGCATGCCGGCGCGCACGGCGTCACCGTCGACGCCGTCGGGGATCTCCACCGCCACCACGTTGTGCATCTTGTGGGCCTGGTCGCCGAAGACGCTGAGGCCCAGGCCCTGCACCCCGGCGAGCATCGCAGCTCCGTGGAGCCGGTGCCGCTCGACCGACTCGTCGAGGCCCTCGTCGAGGAGCACGCGGGCGCACTCGCGCGCGCCGTAGAGCATGGTCGTGGCCTCGGTGTGGTGGTTGAGCCGGCGCGGGCCCCAGTAGTCGATGAGCATCGCGAGGTCGAGGTAGTTGCTGGCGATGCGCGTGCCGCGCGCCGTGTCGCGGTCCTCGCGGATGCCCGCCTCGACGTGGCGGCGCCCCTGGACGAGCTCCACGGCACGCGGCGACACGGTGATGGGAGCGCTGCCCGACGGGCCGCCGAGGCACTTCTGCAGACCGGCGGTCACCACGTCCAGGCCCCACGCGTCGGTCGCCAGCTCGTTGCCCCCCAGGCTAGCCGTGGCGTCGCAGTAGACGATCACGTCGTCCCCGGCCAGGGCCTCGGCCAGGCCCGCCAGCGGCTGGTTCATCGTGGTGGAGGTGTCACCCTGCACGAGGGCGAGGACCTTGGGCCGGACCCGGGCGACCGCGGACGTGATCTCCTCGACGTCGAAGACCTCTCCCCAGGGGCGCTCGATGGTGTGCACCTCGGCGCCGCACCGCTCCCCGATCTCGCGGAGCAGGTGGCCGAAGCGGCCGAAGACCGGGACGAGCAGGCGGTCGCCGGGCTCGAGCAGGCTCACCAGCGCGGCCTCGATACCGGCGCGCGAGGTGCCGTCGACGAGGAACGTCTGCTCGTTGGCGGTGCGGAAGACCCGGCGGTAGAGGTCCATCGTGTCGTTCATCCAGCCCGTCATCGCCGGGTCGAACTGCCCGACGAGCTGCTGCGACATCGCCTGGAGCACCCGGGGGTGGGCCGTGATCGGACCGGGCCCCATCAGCAGGCGGGGCGGCGGCACGAGCGGCGGGGACGACGTCATCCCCGCATGCTACTGAAACTCGCGTTTCAGCGTTGTTTCATCTGCGTCACGCCTCGCGCGCCGGGACGGACGAGGAGCCGTCCGGTCCGCTGCGTGGGTTCGTCGCGGTGGAGCAGCTCGCCTCGGAGGACGGTCGTGGTGACCGACCCGGCCAGCGACCGGCCGTCGTAGGCCGAGATCGGGTTGCGGTGCGCCAGCCGGGTCACGTCGACGTCGGTGGTCGCCGCCTCGTCGAGCACCACGAGGTCGGCATCGGCGCCGACCTCGATCCGGCCCTTGGCGCCCAGGCCGACCAGGTCGGCCGTCGCTCGCGACATCCAGCGGCTCACCACCTCCGGCCCGATCCCGCGACGGCGCGCCTCGTCCACCACGGCGGTGAACCCGACCTGGAGCCCGGCGATGCCGCCCCAGGCCTGCTGCAGGTCACCGTCGCCCCGCCCCTTCTCCGCCGCGGTGGCCGGCGAGTGGTCGGTGACGACCATGTCGACCACCCCCTGGAGGAGGCCCTGCCACAGCGCGTCGCGGTTGCCCGCGTCGCGGATCGGCGGACAGCACTTGAACGCCGGTGCGGCGTCGGGCAGCGCCTCGGCGTCGAAGCAGAGGTAGTGCGGACAGGTCTCGACGGTGACGGCCAGGCCCTCGGCCCGCGCGTCGGCGAGCAGGTCGAGCGCGCGGGCGCTCGAGAGGTGCAGCACGTGCACCCGGGCGCCGCTCTCCCGCGCACCCTCGATGACCCGACCGACGGCCTCGGTCTCGGCCCGGTCGGGCCGCGACAGCAGGAAGTCGGCGTACGCCCGGCTCGGCGGGTGGGGCGCCGCATCCAGGACGTCGGCGTCCTCGGCGTGCACCACCATCAGCGCCCCGAGGTCGGCCACGCGGGCCAGGGCGGCGCGGAAGCCGGCTGGGTCGAGCGGGGGGAACTCGTCGACGCCGGAGGGCGACAGGAAGCACTTGAAGCCGAAGACACCGGCCTCCCAGAGCGGCTCGAGGTCGTCGAGGTTGCCGGGCACCGCGCCGCCCCACAGCCCGACGTCGACGGCGAGCTGGGTGTCGGCGGCCGCGCGCTTGGCGACCAGTCCCGCGAGCGTCGTGGTCGGCGGCACGGAGTTGAGCGGCATGTCGACCAGCGTCGTGACGCCACCCAGCGCGGCGGCCCGGGTGGCGGTCGCGAAGCCCTCCCACTCGGTGCGGCCGGGCTCGTTCACGTGCACGTGGGTGTCGACCACCCCGGGAAGCACGATCGACGACGCTCCCACGCGCAGCACCTCGCCCGTCACGGGGTGGTCGACCGGGGCCACCGACCGCACGACACCGTCCGCCAGCAGCAGCGTCGCGGGGCGTACGCCGTCGCCGACGAGCACCCGGTCGGCGACCACGGCGTCGAGGCGCATCAGCAGAACCCGGTGACCGAGGCCCACGCGGCCGGCGCGGGCGGCTGCCCCTCCCGGGTCAGGCTGGCCTCGATCAGCCCGTAGGGGCGGTCGGCGGCGAAGAAGACCTCTCCCGGGTTGTCGAGGCCGAAGGGACCGAGGTCGACCAGGAAGTGGTGCTTGTTGGGGCAGGAGATGCGGATCTCGACGATCTCGGGATGTGCCTCCAGCACGGCGCGGCCCATCGCGTGCACCGTCTGCTGGAGCGCCAGCGAGTGCACCTCGGCGAAGGTGGCGAGCAGCAGCGCCTCGACCGAGGCGTGGAGGGCGTCGTGGTCACGCGCGGGATCGGCGTCGGCGTAGCGCCACCACGCGGTCACCGACGTCGAGAGCACGCGGTCGTCGGTGTCGGCGAGCGTGGTGAAGCGGTCGCGCGGGAACCCGTGGAACTCCGAGCCGGTGGTCTTGAGCACCGTGCAGTCCCGGAGTCCGGCGAGCACCGTGGTGCCGTCCTCGTCGACGTGGACCAGGGCCGTACGCGTGGAGCGACCGTTGCGGACGAAGGCGTGGTCGTGCGGACCGTCGCCGGTCACGATGCGGTCCCATGCGTACTGCTCGGCCGACCAGCGACCACCCGTCACCCAGTCGAGCTCGGTGAAGTGCGCGGCCAGGCGCAGCAGGAACGCCTCGGGACTCACCACCCCGTGCTCACGGGCGAAGGCGTACACGGTGTTCTTCTGCGTGTCGGTGGCCACCACCCGCCCGTTGTCACCCTCGGTGTGCGCGGCCTCGAAGTCGCCGCGCAGCTGGCTGGTGACGTTGAGGTCGGCGAGGGTGTGCACCGGGGAGTCACGGGTGACGCGCACCAGCCGGCACTCGGCCTTGCCGTACTGGTTGTCCCCCAGGACGATCCGCTGCTCGCTCACCTCAGCTCCCTCGGTAGGTGGTGTAGGCGAACGGCGCCAGCAGCACCGCCACGTGGTGGTGCTCCCCCGGTGCCACGTCGAAGGCGACGACGACCTCGGGGTAGAAGGTGTCGCGGTCCTGCGCGGCGAAGTAGGCGCCGGAGCCCACGACCAGGGTGTGCCGACCCGGGGCGACCTGGCCCTCGAACCGCACCCGGCCGTCGTCGTCGGCCCGGGTGTCGGCGACGGTCGCGCCGTCGGCGTCGAGCAGCCGCAGGCCGATGCCTGCGGCGGGCCGGCCGCGCGCGGAGTCGAGCACGTGGGTCGAGCAGGTGCTGGTCATGGGCGGATGCTACGTCCCGGTCCGGTCCATCGCGGCCAGCCGCGTCGCAAGGGCCAGCAGGGCGCGGTCGCTGCCCGCGGGTCCGACGAGGCTGACCCCGCACGGAAGGCCGTCGGCCGCCGTCAGCGGCAGCGTCACCGCAGGCAGCCCGGCGACGCCCGCGACGCAGGTGAGGGCGAGGGTCGCCTCGCGCACCGGGGCGAGGTCGGCGCCCAGGCGGGGCGCGGTGGTGGGTGCCGCCGGCAGCACCAGCACCCGGTCGCCGAGGTCCTCCCGCACCCGCGCCCGCGCTGAGGCCACGACGGCGCGGGCACGGTCTGCCTCCGCGTCGGTCGTGCGGGCGGCGCGCTCGAAGCGCGCACGGACGTCCGGGCCGAGGTCGGCCGCATGGGCGGCCGCCCACTCGCCGTGCTCCTGGACCGCCTCCCATCCCTGGAGGGTGCTGAAGGCCGCGCGCCACTGCGCGACCGGACCGAGCGGGACCTCGAGCGGGCGGACGCCCCGGGCAGCCGCCCAGGACTCGACCGTCCGCGCGACCTCGGGCGCAGCGAGCGCGGTGAGACCTGCGTCGTGCACCAGGTCCGTGGCCAGGTCCGCGGTGTCCGCGGGAAGCAGCACGTCGCCGACCGCGGCGAGCAGCTCCGGGCCGCGCGTGAGCCAGCCGACGGTGTCGAAGCAGGGGGCGAGCGGGACGACGCCCCGGGTCGACACCACGCCGTGGGTGGGCCGGTGCCCGGCGAGGCCCTGGTAGGCCGCCGGGACCCGGATCGATCCCCCGGTGTCGGTGGCGAGGCCGATGTCGGCGTGCCCGAGCGAGACGGCGCTCGCCGGCCCCGAGCTGGAGCCGCCGCTGATGCGGTGCGGCGCGCGCGGGTTGGGCGGCGTGCCGGTGTGGACGTTGGTGCCCGCCAGGCTCCAGGCGAGCTCGTCGGAGCGGGCGATGCCGGCGACGTCGGCGCCCGCGGCCAGGAGCGCGGCGACGACGGGCGCGTGGGCGGCCTCGGGTCCGGCGGCGGCGAGCCAGGCGGGGTTGCCGGCACCGATGCGGTGGCCGGCGACGGCCACGAGGTCCTTGACCGCGACCCGGCGCCCGTCGAGCGGACCGGGGGCCGTCGCCGCCACCAGCGGGTCGCCGACCACACGCCAGACGCGGCGGTCCAGGGCGGGGGCCGGACCCGAGACGTGTGCGGCGACCACCTGCCAGCCGGCCCCGCCCCGCACCCACAGCTGGGTCTGCTGCCCGCGGCCACCGCGCTCGGGCTCGGTGACCGCGACGACGAGGGCATGGTCGTCGTCGATGGGGCGCACGTGCGTGTCGACGATGCGCCGCGCGGGAGCTCCGCCACGCACCGCTCGGAACGCGGCGATGGCGTCGTGGCCCACCAGCAGTCCCTCGGCGTCGCCGCGCAGCGTCGTCGGCCCGGGGGCGAAGAGGCGATCGAGCGCCGCGACGTCGTCGGCCATCAGCGCGCGCTCGTAGGCCCAGAAGGCCTCCATCAGGGCGGTGGTCACGGAGGGGACCCTAGACCGCTCCTGTGACGCGCGTGTGTCGTACGACGAAGCGGACTCAGCCGAGGTGCGGCTCGAGGCGCAGCAGCGCGATCTGGCGCAGCTGGTCGACCGTCTCGGCGCGCTCCGTGGTGTCGTCGTTGCCCAGCCGTCGTTCGAGCTCGGCGAGGATCTCCGGTCCGCTGCGACCGGCGGCTCGGATCAGGAAGACCCGGTCGAAGCGCTCCTCGTAGGCCCGGTTGCCGGCCAGCAGCCGTGCCGCGAGGTCGGCGTCGCCACGGTCGACCCCGGACTGCTCGCGGGCGGAGTGGGCGGCGTCGTGCCGGTCGGCCTGCGCCCGCTCGCCGATGCGCGGATGACGGGAGAGCGCCCGCTCGAGCTCGGCGTCGTCGAGCGAGGACGCCGCCGCGGACGCCGCTGCGCGGACCCGGTCGGCGTCGCCGTACGGCCGGCCGGCCAGCAGGTGGGCGACGAAGCGGTCGACGTCGAGGCACTCGGCGAGCACGGCGCGCGCCTCGGGCTCCGTGAGGTCGTCGAAGGCATACGCGCTCACGCCGGCTCCGCGTCGCGCAGACGCTGGCTGATCACGGCCGACACGCCGTCACCGCGCATGGTCACGCCGTAGAGCGCGTCACCGACCTCCATCGTGCGCTTCTGGTGGGTGATCACCAGCAGCTGGGAGTTCTCACGGAGCTCCTCGTAGATCTCCAGCAGACGGCCCAGGTTGGTGTCGTCGAGCGCCGCCTCGACCTCGTCGAGGATGTAGAAAGGCGACGGGCGCGCCTTGAAGAGCGCGACCAGGAAGGCGACCGCGACGAGGGACCGCTCGCCGCCGGAGAGCAGCGAGAGCCGCTTGACCTTCTTGCCGGCCGGTCGGGCCTCGACCTCGATGCCGGTGTTGAGCATGTCGCCGGGGTCGGTGAGGACGAGTCGGCCCTCCCCGCCGGGGAAGAGCCGGGCGAAGGTCGAGTCGAAGGCCTTCTCCACGTCGCCGTAGGCCTCGGTGAAGACCTGCTCCACGCGGGCGTCGACCTCGCGGACGATGTCGAGCAGGTCCTTGCGGGTGCGCTTGAGGTCCTCGAGCTGCTCGGTGAGGAACTTGTGCCGCTCCTCCATCGCGGAGAACTCCTCCAGCGCGAGCGGATTGACCCGGCCGAGCATGGAGAGGGCCCGCTCGGCGGTCCGCAGCCGCTTGACCTGCTCCTCGCGCACGAACGCCGCCGGCTCGGGGGCCTCCTCACCCTCGGGTACCTCGCCGCTGAAGGGGATCAGCGTGGCCGGGCCGTAGTCGGCGACGAGGCCGTCGGCATCGAGCCCGAGCTCCTCGAGCGCACGCTCCTCGAGCTGCTGGATCCGCATCTTCTGCTGGGTGCGCGCCATCTCGTCGCGGTGCACCGAGCTGACCAGCTCGTCGTGCTCACGGCCGAGGTCGCGCAGCCGGGTGCGCACGGCCATGAGCTGCTGCTCGCTCCCCTGCCGCGACTCCTCGACGGCGGCTCGCTCGTCGGCGGCCTCCATGACCGAGCGCTCGAGCTCGTGCAGCACGACGCGCACGGCCACCGACACCGCTTGCGCGGCCCGGCCCTCGCGGATCAGCCGCTCGCGGCGCTCGGCGGCGCGCGCCCGGGACTCGCGCTCGGCCTGCGCAGCGCGCAGCAGCGAGTCGGCGCGACCGTGCAGCGCTCGGGCGCGCTCCTCGGCGGTGCGCAGCGCGAGGCGTGCGTCCATCTCGCCCTGGCGGGCCTCGCGCGCGGCCTCGACGAGGCGCTCGCGCTCGGAGGTGTCGGGTTCCTCGTCGGTGACGTGCTCGGCCGCGGCGAGGCGGGCCTGGAGGTCCGCGAGCCCGGCGAGGTCGGCCTCACGGGCCTCACGGGCGGTGACGATGGCCCGCTCGAGCCGGTCGGCCTCGCCCTTGGCCGCGCGCGCCTGGGAGCCGTGCTGGCCGAGCTCCTCGGCCACGGCCGCCAGCGTCGCGTCGGACTCGTGGAGGCGGGCCAGCGCGACGTCGACGCGCTTGAGGGCGTCGTGGCGTGCGGCCTCGAGGCGGGAGATCTCGAAGCCGAGCCGCTCGGTGGTCGCGGTCGCGGCGGCCAGGAGCTCGGTGGCCTCGTCGACTGCGGCCTGGACCTCGATGAGGCTGGGCTGGCTGGAGGAGCCCCCTGCGGCGAAGTGTGTGCCGAGCAGGTCGCCGTCGCGGGTCACCGCGACGACCTCGGGGAGGTCGGCGACCAGGCGGCGTGCTGCCGCGAGGTCGTCGACGACGGCGACGCGCTCCAGCAGGCGCGCCAGCGCAGGGCGGACGTCGGCGGGCGCGGAGACCACGTCGACGGCGTACGCCGCTCCGTCCGGCAGCGCGGCCCAGTCGCGGTCGGCGGCAGGCGCCCCGCCGAGGATGAGCCCGGCGCGGCCGAGGTCGTCGTGCTTGAGGTGGGTGATCGCGTCGACCGCGGCCTGCGAGCCGGTGACGACCACGGCGTCGGCGGCACTGCCGAGGGCGGCCGCGACGGCCGTCTCGTAGCCGTGCTCGACGTCGAGCAGCGCGGCCACGGATCCGAGCAACCCGGCGACGGACTCGGTGGCCGCGAGCAGTGCCCCTGCGCCGTCCTTGCGGTTCAGCCCGATCTCGAGAGCGTCGCGGCGGGCGGTGAGACCGGCGCGCTCGCGGTCGGCCTGCTGGGCGTCCTCGCGCGCGCGGGCCAGCTGGTCGTCGACCTCGTCGAGCACGGCGACGGCGTCCTCGTGCTCGGAGTCGAGACCCTCCTCGCCGGCGTCGAGGCCGGCGACGCGGGTCTCGAGGGCGGTGAAGTCGCGCTGGGCGCGCTCGGCGCGGGCGGCAGCCTCCTCGCGGGCCTCGGTCAGGCGCTGGATCTCCGCGTCGGCTGCCTCCGCGCGCGAGGTGAGGGCGTTGACCTGGCCGGCGAGCCGGGCCAGGCCCTCGCGGCGGTCGGCCGCGGCGCGCAGCAGCCCGGAGATGCGCTTGTCCTCCTCGGCGGCGGCCTCCTCGGCGGCGCGCCTGGCCACGACCGCGGACTCGAGGGCAGCGCGGTGCTGCGCGACCTGCTCGGCGATCTCCGCCTCCTGGCGCCGCACGCGCTCGGCCTGCGCCTCGAGGTCGTCGGGGTCGCGACCGGAGTCGACGGTGTCGCCCTCGGCGGCACCGGCGGCGTTGCGGATCCGCTCGTCGGCCAGCGACGCGGTGCCGCGCAGGCGCTCCTTGAGGCCCGAGAGGGCGAACCAGGTCTCCTGCGCCGCAGCCAGCCGCGGCAGGTCGTCGCGCAGCGTCGCCTCGAGCGCCGACTCGCGGTCGCGGCCCTCGGCGATCGCGGTCTCGACCTCCTCGCGCCGCTCCAGGAGCACCGACTCGTCGGCCAGCTCGGTCTCCAGCGCGGTGCGTGCGGTGACCAGGTCGTCGGCGAGCAGGCGCGCGCGGGCGTCGCGGACGTCGGCCTGCACGGTCTGCGCCTGGCGCGCGACCTCGGCCTGGCGCCCCAGCGGCTTGAGCTGGCGGCGAATCTCCGACAGCAGGTCGGCCAGGCGGGTCAGGTTGCCGTCGGTGGCGTCGAGCTTGCGGAGCGCCTTCTCCTTGCGCTTGCGGTGCTTGAGGACGCCGGCGGCCTCCTCGATGAAGCCACGACGGTCCTCGGGGGTGGCGTGCAGGATCGAGTCGAGCTGTCCCTGCCCGACGATCACGTGCATCTCGCGGCCGATGCCGGAGTCGCTGAGCAGCTCCTGGACGTCGAGCAGCCGGCAGCCCTGGGAGTTGATGGCGTACTCCGAGCCGCCGTTGCGGAACATCGTGCGGCTGATGGTGACCTCGGCGTAGTCGATCGGCAGGGCGCCGTCGGAGTTGTCGATGGTCAGCTGCACCTCGGCCCGGCCGAGCGGCGGGCGGCCGGACGTGCCGGCGAAGATGACGTCCTCCATCTTGCCGCCGCGCAGGCTCTTGGCGCCCTGCTCGCCCATCACCCAGGCGAGGGCGTCGACGACGTTGGACTTGCCCGAGCCGTTGGGGCCGACGATGCACGTGATGCCGGGCTCGAGCTGCATCGTCGTCGAGGAGGCGAAGGACTTGAACCCCTTGAGGGTCAGGCTCTTCAGGTACACACGCGTGCTCCTCACCGGGTCATGGCCAGGCCCTCGCCACGGGCCACTGAATACTGGGGAAGATCAGCGCGGATCACCCTACGACACCCGGCGCCGCCGCCGTTGCGCGCGAGGCGTGCCACGCCCCATGCTGGGCAGATGCGCCGCACGCTCGTCGTCCTGGTCTGCCTGGGTGCCCTCGTCGCGCCCTCCCCCGTCGCCGCTGCCGGTGCCGTTGCCGGTGCCACGGCCGACGACCCGCTCACCCGGACGCACCTGCTCACCGGCGAGGACCACGCGAGCGTCTACCCCGACCTGCGCGACCGCTCCCGCTCGGTGCTGCGCTCGCCGCTCTTCGCGCCGCGCGGGTGCGACGACCGAGCGCTCCTGGTCCGCGGCACCGGCCGGATCCAGGGCAGCGTCTCGCCGGTGGGACGGCGGTCGTCGGTCTCGCTGATCGACCAGAACCTGGTGCGCCTGGAGTCCCGCCGCGAGGCGCGCGCGCTGGTGCGCCGCTACCGGCTCTTCAGCAAGGAGTGCGTGGGCGACGTACGCACCGACGACGGCGAGGGCGGCACGGTCCTGCTTAAGAACCGCGCGTGGTCCCCGCCGCGCGTCGGCGACCAGTCGGCCGGGATGCTCATCGGCTGGTTCTCCCGCGGCGGCGTCGACTGGCGTCGGGTGCTGGCCGTGCGCGTCGGGCGGACGGTGTCGGTGCTCGACGTCGGCTTCACCGGCTCCCGGCCGCCGAGGGCCGGCGTCGTCGCCCTGGGTGAGCGGGCGGCCGACCGGCTGCGCTGAGCCCGCTCACGACCGGCCGAGCACGTCCTCCAGCGCGGCGAGCACGAGGAGCGCCGCGTCCGGTCGGGCGTTGTGGCCCATCAGCCCGATGCGCCACACGCTGGTGGCGTACGCCCCGGCGCCGGCGCCGATCTCGATGCCGTGGCGCTCGAGCAGCTCGCGGCGCACCGCGGCGGAGTCGACGCCTTCGGGGACCCGGACGGTCGTCAGGTCTGGCAAGCGGTGGCCCTCAGCGGCGAACAGCTCGAGCCCCATCTCCTCCAGGCCGGCCTGGAGCGAGTCGCCCACGGCCTGGTGCCGCGCCCAGACGGCCTCGAGCCCCTCGTCGAGGATGCGGGTGAGACCGGCGTGGAGGCTGGCGACCATCGCGGTGGGCGCGGTGTGGTGGTAGGTCCGCTGCGCCCGGCCGCCGGCCTCACCGACGTAGCCGCCGAGCATGCCGAGGTCGAGGTACCACGACCGCGGCGTCTCGACCCGGCGGTCGAAGGCGCGGTCGTTGATGGTGAAGGGCGCCAGGCCCGGGGCCACGCCGAGGCACTTCTGCGTGCCGGCGTAGCCGATGTCGACGCCCCAGTCGTCGGCGCGCAGCTCGATGCCGCCGATGGAGGTGACCGCGTCGGTGAGCAGCAGGGCGTCGCCCTTGCCGGCGCCGAGCGCGGCGATGTCGGAGCGCACCCCTGTCGAGGTCTCGGCGTGCACGGCGGCGATGATCGCCGGCGACGGGTGCGCGGACAGCACCCGGTCCACGTCGACCGGCTGGCCCCAGTCGTGATCCACGGCGACGACCTCGGCACCGCAGCGCGCCGCGACGTCGGTCATCCGCTGCCCGAAGAGGCCGTTGACCGCGACGACCACCACGTCGCCCGGGTGGACGGTGTTGACGAAGGCCGCCTCCATGCCGGCCGAACCGGTCGCGCTCAGCGGGAGGGTGCGCGCGTTGGAGGTGCCCCACGCCTCGCGCAGCATGTCGCAGGTCTCGTCCATGATGCGCAGGAACTCGGGGTCGAGGTGGCCGAGCAGCGGTTCGGCCAGGGCGCGCGTCGCCTCGGGGTAGGGGTTGGACGGACCGGGACCGAGGAGGTGGCGCTCGCGGATCATGGGTCGACCGTAACCAACCGGCGGGCGTCACAGCACCGCCCCGGGGTTGAGGATGCCGGCCGGGTCGAGGGCGTCCTTGATCCGGCGCGAGAGGGCCATCACGTCCTCGCCGAGCTGGTCGGGCAGGGCGGCCTTCTTCGTGCGCCCCACCCCGTGCTCGCCGGTGATGGTGCCGCCGAGCCGGATGGCGGCCCGGAGGATGTCGTCGAAGGCGGCGCGGGCCCGCCGCGCGGAGTCGGGGTCGGTGGCGTCGTAGACGATGATGGGGTGGGTGTTGCCGTCGCCGGCGTGGGCGACGGTGGGGATCTCGAGGTCGTGGCTCGCCGCGATCGCCGTGACCGCGGCGAGCAGCTCGGGGAGCAGCGGCACCGCTGCCCCCACGTCCTCGAGCAGGAGGCTGCCGCGTGCCTCGACGGCCGGGAAGGCCATGCGCCGCGCCTCGACGAACATCTCCCCCTCGTCCGGGTCGTCGGTGACCACGACCTCCGTCGCACCGGCGGCGACGCAGGCCGCCTCCACGGCCGCGATCTCGGCGACCCGCGCGTCGCCCGGCGCATCGGACTGCACGACCAGGAGCGCCCCCGCGGTCCTGTCGAGGCCGCGCGGGGAGAAGTCCTCGACCGCGTTGATGGTGGCCCTGTCCATCAGCTCCATCATCGATGGTCGGAGCGTGCGGCGTACGGCGACCACCGCCTCGGCCGCCGCCACCACGGACGCGAAGGACGCGACCAGCGTCGCGGGTGGCAGCGGCAGCGGCACCAGGCGCAGGATCGCGCGCGTGACGATGCCGAGCGTGCCCTCCGACCCCACGAACAGCTTGAGCAGCGAGAGGCCGGCGACGTCCTTGATCCGCTTGCCACCGAGCGTGATGAGCGTGCCGTCGGCGAGGACGACGTCGAGGCCCAGGACGTAGTCGGTGGTGACGCCGTACTTCACGCAGCACAGCCCACCGGCGTTGGTGGCGATGTTGCCGCCGATCGAGCAGATCTCGTACGACGACGGGTCCGGCGGGTACCAGAGTCCGTGCTCCCGCGCGGTGGCCTTCACCTCCGCGTTGAAGGCACCCGGCTCGACGACGGCGACCTGGCAGTCGCTGTCGATCTCGATGCCGCGCATCCGCTCGAGGCTGAGCACGATGCCGCCGTCCACCGCGCTGGCGCCTCCGGAGAGGCCGGACCCGGCACCACGCGGCACGACAGCCACACCGTGCCTGGCCGCCCACCGCACCGCGACCTGCACCTGCTCGGCGTCCTCCGCCCGCACCACGGCCACGGGTGTCCCGGCGCCCTCGTCCTTCGACCAGTCGAACCGGTAGTTCGCCACGGTGGCCGGGTCGGTCGCGACGACTCCAGCGGGCAGGGACTCCACGAGCTCGGCGACGACATCCACCGGCCCATCGTGGCACGGCGGACGGAGGCCGGGCGGTGTGACGGCCTAGGGTCGTGACACATGAGAGCCGCCCGCCGAGCCCGCATCGTGGGGGACACCGACCTCCGCCGCGGCCGCTGCCTCGAGATCGGCCCACTGGCCAACCCTGTCGTCGACCCGGACGTCGCCGACGTCCGGTACGTCGACGTCGTCGACCGGGCGGGACTCCTCGCCCACTACGAGGGCAACCCGGCGGTCGATCCTGACGCGATCCCCGAGCAGCACTTCTGGCTGACCCGACCCGACGGCACCGTGTCGACGCTCGCCGAGGCGGTCGCGGCCGACGCGCCCTACCAGCACGTCGTGGCCAGCCACGTCATCGAGCACGTGCCCGACATGGTCGGCTGGCTGCGCGACGTCGCTCAGGTGCTCACGTGGGACGGCGCGTTGGTGCTGGCCGTCCCCGACCGTCGCTTCTGCTTCGACGTGCACCGCACCCCCGCGACGGTGGGTCAGGTGCTCCAGGCGCACCTCGACGGCGACCGGACGCCGTCGGTGCGAGCGGTTCTCGACCACTTCATGAGCGCCGTCGACTACTCGGCCGAGCAGGCGTGGGCCGGCGAGCAGCCCCCCACGCAGGGCTCGCACCCGATCGACGACGTCCGTCGCCACCTCGCACGACAGCAGGCCGGCGACTACGTCGACTGCCACGTCTGGCCGCTGACGCCACGCGGCTTCGCCGACCTCATGGACGACCTCCTCGCCCTCGGCGAGGTGGACTTCGCCGTCGAGCGGCTCACCGCGACACGGGTGGGCGAGCAGGAGTTCTACGCGACCCTGCGGCGTCTCGACCGCAGCCGCGAGCCATCGGTGGCGATCGACGATGCGCGCGTCGCGCTGGCCCAGCTGCGGTCCGACCTCCCCGACGAGTCGCCGCCGGCCCGGAGCGGCGACGGAGAGCTCGTGCCGGGCCACCTCGTCGCCGACCTCGAACGGCAGCTGGCCGAGACGCGCGAGCGGCTCACCCGGGTGCGCGCTGCCCGCGACCGGGCACGACGCCAGCGCGACCGGGCGCGTGCCGAGGTTGCCACGGCCCGGGCCGCCGGAGCCGCGGCGCGGCTGCGACGGCGGGTCACGCGCGGGCTGGGTCGCCGACCTCGGCCGACGCCGTAGCCCCGATCAGGCCGAGGCGCTCGCCGGCTCGTCGGCGTGCGCGATGCTCGACAGCCGCGACCAGACCAGCGCGAGGGTGATCCCCGAGCCGACGAAGGCGAACCAGAAGGGCGCGGCCAGGCCCCACTGCTCCGCGATCAGGCCACCGATCCCCTGCCCGATGACCATCCCGCCGAAGACGAAGATGAGGTAGACCGAACCCACGCGGCCCTGGAACTCCGTGGGCACCGCGCGCTGGCGTACGACCTGGGAGACGTTGAGCCACACGAAGGCGTAGGCGCCGAAGCCGAACATGATGAGCAGCGCCAGCCACGGCACCGTGGTCAGGGCGAGCGCGAGGTGCATCATCACCTCGAGGAGCAGGCAGGTCTTCATCAGCACCGCGAGGTCGAAGCGACGCTCGAGCCAGCCGTAGCAGGCCGTGCCCACGATCCCGCCGAGCGCGGACGCGGTGGTCAGCAGCCCGAACCCCACCTCGCCCATCCCGACCCGGTCGAGCGACCAGAGCACGAGGATCGACCAGGCCGCGCCCCAGGTGATGTTGAAGGTCAGGATCACGATCGCCAGGGTCCGGATGGCCGCGTGGGCCCAGAGCCAGCGGATGCCCTCGACGATGTCCTGCCGCACGTGGGTGTCCACCGACGCCGGCACCTGCTCGCGGGTGGAACCGATGCGCGCCACCAGCACCACGCCCAGCACGACGCACACCAGCTGGGTGACGAACGGCCACGCCATCCCGGCGGCGAAGAGGAAGGCCCCGACGGGCGGGCCCACCAGCTGGTTGGCGGTGAGGAAGCCGGCCTGCATGCGCGAGTTGGCGATGCCGAGGTCGGGCTTGTCGACGAACATCGGGGTGAGGGTGCTGGAGGTCGAGTCCGCGAACACCTCGGCCATGCCCAGGGCGAAGACGGCGACCAGCACCACACCGATCGACACGTGCCCGGTGGCGATCGAGCCGCACAGCAGGGCCAGCACGACGCTGCGGACCGCGTTGGCCACCACGACGACCGTACGCCGGTCGAGCCGGTCGGCCAGCGCTCCGGCGTACAGCCCGACGAGCAGCCACGGCAGGCCGCGCAGGAGGCCCGCCAGGGCCACGAGTCGCGCGTCGTCGGTCTGCGATGCCACCAGCAGCGGGCCCGCCGCCATGGCGATGCCGTCGCCGATGTTGGTCGTCCACGACGACACCAGCAGCCAGCGGAAACGGGGTCCGAGACGGGCCGGGATGATCGTCTCGCCGAGCCTGCTCACAAGCGCGAGAGCCTACGGCGCCGCAGGGGCTGCACGCACGCGGGTTTCTCAGACCGGCTGCAGGCCCTCGGCCGCGAGGCGGTCGTCACGCACGGCCGCAGCGAGGCGGTCGTTGTCGGCCTGGAGGCGCAGCACCAAGGACTCGAGGTCCTCGACGCGCCGGCGCAGGCGCCGGTTCTCCACCGCGAGGACCGAGGTGGTCCGCGCATCACTGTTCACATGGCCCAACAGCGCCTTCGCCATGGGGAGCCTTTCCACGACTGGGTTCGACGGCCGCGACATCCGGCCGTCTACCAGAGTCCCACCACTGCCGCGGTGGGTCAACGCCGACGCAGGCAGCCCGTCAGCGACGGCGTGGGGGTCGCTGGCAGCGGGGGCAGAAGTACGACGAGCGGTTCATGAACGCCACCCGGCGGATCGGCGTCCCGCAGCGCCGACACGGCTCGCCCTCCTGGCCGTAGGCGTCGAGCGAGCGGTCGAAGTAGCCCGACTCGCCGTTGACGTTGACGTAGAGCGCGTCGAAGGACGTGCCGCCCTGCGCGAGCGCCTCGCCCATCACGTCGCGGACGTGGCCGAGCAGTCCGCGCAGCACCTGCCCCGTGAGCCGGTCGCCCGGCCGCTCGCCGTGCAGCCGCGCGCGCCACAGCGCCTCGTCGGCATAGATGTTGCCGACGCCGGAGATCAGCCCCTGGTCGAGGAGCAGCCGCTTGATCGCGGACGTACGCCGTCGCGCGCGGCGCACGAACTCGGCGTCGTCGAAGTCCGGGTCGATGGGGTCGCGGGCGATGTGCACGATCTCGGTCGGGAGCTCGGCGCCGCCGGCGGAGACGGCGAGGCCGCCGAACATGCGCTGGTCGACGAAGCGCATCTCCAGCGGTCGCGCCTCGGGGGTCGCGAGCGTGAAGCGCACCCGCAGGTGCCGCTCGTCGGGGGCGCCGGGCTCGTGGAGCAGCATCTGACCGCTCATGCCGAGGTGGCCCAGGAGCGCGTCGCCGTTGTCCAGCGCGATCCAGAAGTACTTGCCGCGGCGCCGGACAGCCTCGATGCGACGTCCCACGAGGGCGGCGACGAAGCCGGTGGAGCCGCGGTGGTCTCGGCGGACGGGCCGCGGGTGCAGCACCTCGACAGCCCTGATCGTCGAGTCGACGACGTGGCGCTCGAGACCGGCGCGGACGACCTCGACCTCGGGGAGCTCGGGCACGTCTCAGGCGTCAGCGGTGGCGACGTCCACCGTCGTGTCGACCCCCGCGACCGGGCGGGCGGCCTCGATCTCGCGGTAGGCCGTCTCGGCGGCGCCCTGCTCGGCCTCCTTCTTGGAGCGGCCGGTGCCGTTGCCGAGGACCTGCTCGCCGACGCGGACGCGCGCGACGAAGGTCTTCATGTGGTCGGGGCCGTCGTCCTCGATGAGGTATTCGGGGACGCCGAGGCCCAGGTCGGCCGACAGCTCCTGCAGGGAGGTCTTCCAGTCGAGGCCGGCGCCCATGGACGCGGCAGCCTCCATCACCGGGTCGAAGAGCCGGTGGACGACCTTGGCGGCCTCGTCGATGCCACCACTGAGGTGGATCGCGCCGATGACCGCCTCGACGGTGTCGGACAGGATCGAGGCCTTGTCGCGGCCACCGGTGGTCTCCTCGCCGCGGCCCAGCATGATGTGCTGGCCCAGGCCGATCTCCCGGGCGACGTCGGCCAGGGCGCGGGCGTTGACGACCGCGGCCCGCAGCTTGGCCAGCCGACCCTCGGAGAAGTCCGGGTGGGCGCGGTAGAGCGTCTCGGTGACCACGATCCCGAGCACGGAGTCCCCGAGGAACTCCAGGCGCTCGTTGGTCGGGATCTGCCCGTTCTCGTAGGCGAACGAGCGGTGCGTCAGGGCACGCTGCAGCAGCTCGGGATCCAGGACCGGATCACCGAGCGCTGCGCGGAGCTCGTCGGTGGTCAGAGGACCTGGCGACGGTCGGCCTTGGCGCCGTACTGGCCGCACTGGCCGCACGCACGGTGCGGGAGGTGCTTGGCACCGCAGGCGGGGTTGGCGCAGGTCGCGAGGGCAGGCGCGACGGCCTTCCACTGCGAACGGCGGTGACGCGTGTTGCTGCGCGACATCTTCCGCTTCGGAACAGCCATGGTGTGTCTCCTACTTACGTCGGCTTGCTTGGCCTTGCGTCTCCGTCCGGGGATTCCCGGTGGAGTCAGTCCTGGTCGTGCTGGGTGTCCTGCTGGAGGTCCTGCAGTCCCGCCCAGCGCGGGTCGATCGGTGCGTCGTGCGCGTGCTGCGGGTCGTCCGCGAGCCGCGCACCACATTCGGTGCACAGTCCGGGGCAGTCCTCGGAGCACAGCGGCTGGAACGGCAGTGCGAGCACCACCGCGTCCCGCAGCAGGGGCTCGAGGTCGACCAGGTCGTCCTCGAGCCGGCTGGTCTCGTCGTCGAGGTCACGGTCGTCGTGCTCCGTGGCCTTGTCGTGCTGGTCGGGATAGACGTAGAGCTCCTGCAACCGCGCGTGGATCTCGTCCTCGATCGGCTCCAGGCACCGTACGCACTCCCCCGCGAGCGTGGCCGTGGCCGTGCCCGTGAGCAGCACGCCCTCCATGACCGCCTCCAGGCGCAGGTCGAGGTCGACCGGCGATCCTTCGGGGACAGAGAGGACTTCGATGCCAAGTTCTGTCGGCGCCGGCACTGTCAGCTCGACTTCACGCTGGGACCCCGGGCGGCGGCCGAGCTCGCGGGTGTCAAGCACGAGCGGCGCCCTCGGGTCCAGGCTGGTCAAGACGAACTCCCACTACTGGACACAGACACAACCGGAGAATCGTATCCGTCACGGTGTGGCGGGGCAAAACGGGTGGGGGACGAGCCGCTCATCCCCGGCGCTCGGCCAGCCGGCGCACCAGCTGCTCACGGACCGGCTCGGGCACCAGGCCGCGTACGTCACCGCCCAGCGCCGCGACCTCCTTGATCAGGCTGGAGGACACGAACGCGTTGCCGACCGCACCGGGGAGGAAGACGGTCTCCACGTCGGTGAGGTGGGAGTTCATCTGGGCCATCGGGAGCTCGTACTCGTAGTCGCCGGCACCACGCAGGCCCTTGACGATCGCGACGGCATCGCTCTCGCGGCAGAAGTCGACGATCAGGCCGTCGAAGCCGGCGACCCGGACGTTGGTGATCGCGGAGGTGGCCTCCTCGAGCATCGCGATGCGCTCGTCGGGGGTGAAGAGACGGTTCTTGCTCATGTTGACGCCGACCGCGACCACGACCTCGTCGAAGAGCCGGGCGGCTCGCCCGATGATGTCGAGGTGGCCGTTGGTCACCGGGTCGAACGACCCGGGGCAGACAGCGCGACGCACAGGCGTCCTTCCCGTCGTGGAGCGGTCCCGGTCAGGGCGCCGGGGTGGCGTGACCGTACCAAAGCGCAGTCTCGCCGTAGCGCTTCGTACGGTCCTCCTCGATCCCGTCCGGCCACGAGACCTGGCTGCGCTTGGCGGCCCGCTCGACGATCACCAGGGCGCCGGGGACGAGCCAGCCGTGCGCGACGAGCGCCGTGAGGTCGGCGGTCACGTCAGCGTCGGGCATCGGGTAGGGCGGGTCGGAGAAGACCACGTCGTAGGGGGCGGCCGGCGGCGAGGCGAGCACCGTGGCGACCGTGCCGGCGATCACCCGTGCCCGGGAGAAGCCGAGCGTGGCGGCGTTGCGGGTGATGAGGGCGGCCGTGCGCCGGTCCTGCTCGACCATCGTCACCACCCCCGCACCGCGCGACCACGCCTCGAGTCCGACGGCCCCGGAGCCGGCGTAGAGGTCGAGGAACCGCAGCCCGTCGAGGGATCCGGTGCGCGACTCGACGGCGGAGAAGAGCGCCTCGCGCACCCGGTCGCTCGTGGGTCGCGTCGTCTGGCCGCGGGGCGTCTCCAGACGCCTACCCCCGGCCGTTCCCCCGATGATGCGAGTCATCTGCCCGTGCTCAGCCCTTCTCCATGAACTCCGACGCCGCCGAGCGCTCGACCTCGGCGACAGCGTCGGCGAGGTCGGGCGCCTGCGCCAGCGCAGGATCTTCGGAGAGTAGCGCCTCCGCGGCCTCGCGGGCACGCACGATCGTCTTCTCGTCGCGCAGCACGCGCAAGGAGACGAGCCCCGAGCGGAAGCCGGACTGGCTGGCGCCGAGCACGTCGCCCTCGCGCCGCTGCTCGAGGTCGACCCGGCTCAGCTCGAAGCCGTCGGTGGTGGACGCGACGGCGTCGAGCCGGTCGCGCGCGGGCGAGCCGAGCTCGGCGTGGGAGACCAGCAGGCACAACCCCGGCAGGCCCCCGCGGCCGACCCGACCACGCAGCTGGTGCAGCTGGGAGACGCCGAAGCGGTCGGCATCGAGGAGCACCATCGTGGTGGCGTTGTGCACGTCGACGCCGACCTCGATGACGGTCGTGGAGACGAGCACGTCGACCTCGCCCGCGGCGAAGGCGCGCATCGTGCGGTCCTTCTCGTCGGGGGCGAGGCGGCCGTGGAGCACCGCTGTCCGCAGGCCCGCGAGCGGGCCTCCGGAGAGCTCCGCGTGCACATCCTCGACCGCGGCGAGCGCGCGCTTAGGCGCGACCTCGGAGCCGTCCTCGTCGAGGTCGAGCTGGTCGCGCTCGCCCTCCTCGCCCGCGTCGCCGGAGATGCGCGGGCACACGACGTAGACCTGGTGGCCCTTCTCGACCTCCTCGCGCACCCGCTGCCACACCCGCTCGATCCAGGTGGGCTGGTCGGCGAGCGGGACGACGTTGGTCTGGATCGGGGCGCGTCCCGCGGGCAGCTCGGCCAGCACCGAGGTCTCGAGGTCGCCGAAGACGGTCATCGCGACCGTGCGCGGGATCGGCGTCGCCGTCATGACCAGCACGTGCGGCGGGGTGCCGGCCTTGTCGGTCAGGGCGGCCCGCTGCTCCACGCCGAAGCGGTGCTGCTCGTCGACCACGACCAGGCCGAGGTCGGCGAACTCGACGGTGTCCTGCAGCAGCGCGTGGGTGCCGATGACGATCCCGGCCTCGCCGGTCATGATCCGCAGCATCGCCTCCTGGCGCGCCGTGCGGCCCATCGAGCCGGTGAGCAGCACGACGGAGGTCGCCTCGGCGGCCCCGCCGAGCATCCCGCCCTGCGCGAGGTCGCCGAGCATCGCGGAGATGGAGCGGTGGTGCTGCTGGGCCAGGACCTCGGTCGGCGCGAGCAGCGCCGCCTGCCCGCCGGAGTCGACGACCTGGAGCATCGCGCGCAGCGCGACCAGCGTCTTGCCGGAGCCGACCTCGCCCTGGAGGAGCCGGTTCATCGGGTGGTCGCGGGCCAGCTCGCCGGCGACCACCTCGCCGATCTCGCGCTGCCCCCCGGTGAGCTCGAACGGCAGCCGGGCGTCGAAGGCCGCCAGCAGCCCATCGGGGCGACCGGGACGCGAACGCGCGCCCTGCTCACGGTGCGTGGCGCGGCGCCGCGCGAGCACGAGCTGGAGCACCAGCGCCTCCTCGAAGCGGAAGCGCTTCTGCGCCGCACCGAGCTGGCTCCAGTCGTCGGGACCGTGGATCCACCGGAGCGCCTGCATCACCGTGAGCAGCTCGAAGCGCTCGCGGAGCTCGGGGGTGAAGACGTCGGGCACTCCGGTGACGAGGTCGAGGGTGGCTGTGATGACCTTCTGCAGGTCCCACGTGTAGAGCTTCGCGGTGAGCGGGTAGACCGGGATCAGCTTGCTGAGCATCGCCCCCTCGTCACCGTCGAGGGCGAAGCCGTGGGCCTGCTCGAGCTGCCAGCTCCCGCGGAACTGCTTGGCCTTGCCGGTGAACAGCGCCCGGCTCCCCCACCCGAACTCGGCCTCGTGCCGGTCCGCGAGGTTCTTGTAGGGGCTGAACAGCGTCACGGAGAAGTCGGGGCCGTCGGTGCGCAGGCGGATCGTCGTACGCCACTGGCGACGGTTGCCGGCACTGAACGGGGCGCTGGAGCACGAGCGCACCTCCCCCACGATGGTGAGCTGCTCGCCGACGACCGGGGTGGCGACCTCGGAGAGCTCGGTGGCCGCGACGTAGCGGCGCGGGAAGTGGCGCAGCAGGTCACCGACGGTGCGCAGGCCGAGGCCCTCCTCGGCGAGCTTGCGCTTCTTGTGCGAGCTGCCGAAGACCGCCCCGATCGGGCTGTCCGGCGTGATGGCGACCATGGACGGCGCTCACTCGACGCTGACTAGCAGCGGGTAGCGGGGCTGGCCTCCGTCGTGGACGGCGACATCGACGTGGGGGTGGCGCTCCTCGACGTGGGCAGCGACGGCCGCAGCGAGCTCGACCCCACCCTCGCCGGAGACGATCGTGACCAGCTCGCCGCCACCGGCGAGCAGCCGCTCGAGGACCTCGTCGGCCACCACCTCGAGGTCGGTGCCGACGACGGCGAAGTCACCGGCGACCACGCCGAGCGCGTCACCGGGCTCGCACGGGCCGGCCATCGTGATGGCCCGGCGGGCTGCGACGGTGACCGCGCCGTGACGGGCGTGGCGGGCCGTGGCGGTCATCTCCCGGACGTCGGCGTCGAAGGCGCGGCCGGGCTCGTGCACCGAGATCGCGGCCAGACCCTGCACCTGCGCCTGGGTGGAGATCACCTCGACGGAGATGTCGTGCTCGGCCTCGGCGGTCCGGGCGGCGATCTCCGCGGCACGGACGGTGTCGCTGTCGTTGGGCAGCACGACGACCTCCGCGGCACCGCACCCGGTGATGGCCTCGAGCAGCTGGCCGGTCGAGGGACGCTGCCCCGGCCCGCCCTCGACGACGACGGCGCCCGCGGACTCGAAGAGCTCGGCCAGGCCGGGGCCGGCCGCCACCGCGACGACCCTGCGCCCGGTGCGGTCCGAGGTGCGTTGGCGTGCGGCGGCCACCTGCTCGGCGAAGTGGGTGACGCGGATCCGGTGCGGGCGGCCGGCCGTGATCCCCGCCTCGATGGCGGAACCGACGTCGTCGACGTGCACGTGGACGTTCCACAACCCGTCACCGCCGACGACCACGAGGCTGTCGCCCAGGCCGGCCAGCGTGCGGCGCAGCTCGCCGATGCGCTCGTCCTCGACCTCGGCGCCGACGTCGAGGAGGTACATCACCTCGTAGCCCGGTCCGTCCTCGGTGAGGTCGTCGCCGGGCACGGCAGGGGCTGCGACGGGGATGAGGTGGGTGCCGATGGGGGTGGTCCACGGCATCGGCCGGCGACCGGTGGCGGTGGTCTCGACCGCGTCGAGCACGACGGTGAGGCCGCGACCGCCCGCGTCGACGACGCCCGCCTGGGCCAGCACGGGCAGCTGCTCCGGCGTACGGGCGAGGGCGGTGCGGGCCGCTGCCGCAGCCGCGGTGAAGACGTCGCGGGCGCGGGCGCCCGGAAGCTCGGCGACGGCCAGCGCGGCGTCGGACGCGGCACGCGCGACGGTGAGGATGGTGCCCTCGACCGGGACGCCGACCGCGGCGTAGCTGGCGTCGGTGGCCGCGGCCATCGCCGCGGCGATCGTGCGGGCGCGACGGTCCTCGACCCCCGCGGCGGCGAGGTGGGTGACGTAGCCGCGGAGCATCTGGCTGAGGATCACGCCGGAGTTGCCCCGCGCCCCCATCAGCGCGGCGCGCGCCAGGAGCGCCATGCCCGTCTCGAGGGCCAGCCCGGGGTCGGCGGCGCGGGCGGCGCGCAGCTCGTCGCGGGCCGCGGAGACGGTGAGGAACATGTTGGTGCCGGTGTCGCCGTCAGGCACTGGGTAGACGTTGAGCGCGTCGATCTCCTCGCGCGCCGAGGACAGCGCGTCGGTGGCGATGTCGACGAACCGGGCGACCGCGTCGAGGGTGATGCCGTGGGTGACTGGCTCCATCGAGTCGGTGTGCTCCCGGGTGTGCTCCGGCCGCCGTGCGGGTCGGTCGTGTCTGGTGTGCTGAGCCTGGCTGGTGCGACCACGTGTCGCGCGCCACAGGGTAGTGCCCCGGTCCGACGGTGCCTGCGATTTCCTCCCCCGGACGGTCCTCGGCTACTCTTCTGCGGTTGCCTGTTGCTGCCACCTGGCGGTGTGCAGGCTGTGGATCTCTCTATCAACCTCGAACGGATCGGAGTGCACGGTGGCTGCCGTCTGCGACATCTGCGCCAAGAAGCCGGGCTTCGGAAACAACCGTCCCTGGTCGCGCAAGATCACGAAGCGTCGCTTCAACCCCAACATCCAGCGCGTCCGGGCGACCGTGAACGGCACGCCCAAGCGCCTCAACGTCTGCACCGGCTGCCTCAAGGCCGGCAAGGTCTCCCGCTGACCTGACCAGACTTCTGCAAGACCCCCGTCGCTCTGCGGCGGGGGTCTTGTGCGTGCGGGGGGCGTCCCCCCCTTGAGGGATCCCCGGCTGACCGGCTCTTCCTGAGGTTGTCAGGCCTTGCACGGGCCGACAACATGGGGGATCCCCGGCCAGCCGGGGATCCCTCGACGAGCTCAGAAGTGGGTCCAGCCGGGGGGGCCGTCGTACGCCGCTCCGTCGACCGTCACGCCCTCGCCCTCACGCACGTCCCCTACGACCTGCCAGCCGCCGGGCACCACCGCCGCGTCGGGGAAGGTCGCGAGGAGCGCGTGGTCGTCTCCCCCGCCGAGGATGAACTGCATCGGGTCCGCGCCCAGCGCAGCGCCGACCGCCTGGAGGGGCTCGGGGATCACGAAGGCGTCGGTGCGTACGTCGATCGCCACGCCGCTCGCCTCGGCGAGGTGCCCGGCCTCGGCGACGAGTCCGTCGGAGATGTCGATGAGGGAGGTCGCGCCGGCCTCGGCGGCCTGCTTGCCCGCGGCGTACGGCGTCTCTGGGCGGCGGTAGGCCTCGACGAGCACCCGCGGCGACCGGAACCCTCGCCCGAGGACGGCCAGGCCGCCCGCGGCCCAACCCTGGCGACCGACGAGCGCGAGGACGTCGCCCGGCTGCGCACCGGAGCGCAGCACGGGCGCCTGGGTGCACTGTCCCAGCACGGTCACCGCGATCACCACTTGGTCGGCGCGGGTGAGGTCGCCGCCGACGACGGTGGCGCCGACGCTCGCGCACTCCTCGGCGAAGCCCCGGGCGAAGTCGAGGGCCCACGCCACGGGCAGGTCCGCCGGGGCGGCGAGGCCGATCGTGAGGTGACGCGCGGTGCCGCCCATGGCGTTGATGTCGGAGAGGTTCTGCGCCGCGGCGCGGTGGCCGACGTCGGAGGCGCTGGCCCAGTCACGGCGGAAGTGCCGGCCCTCGACGACCATGTCCGTCGACACCACAACGTGGCCGTGCTTGATGCGCAGGACGGCGGCGTCGTCGCCGGGTCCGACGAGCACGTGCTCGTCGCCCTCGAAGATCTTCACGAGCTCGGAGATCAGGCCGAACTCACCTGCCTCGCCGAGGGTCGCGTCCGGAGTGAGGGCCATGTCTCCATCCCACCAGACAGCACGGTGATCACAGTCACCCATCCCCTGTCGGCCCGCCCGCGCCGCGCGGTAGGTTGACCACGACACACCCGCTGAACGAGACCGAGGAGTCCACGATGGTCGTCCAGGCCTACATCCTGATCCAGACCGACGTCGGCAAGGCCGCCGAGGTGGCCAAGGCCATCGCGCAGGTCAGCGGCGTCACGCTTGCTGAGGACGTCACCGGTCCCTACGACGTGATCGTCCGCGCCGAGGCGAAGAACGTCGACGAGCTGGGCAGGCTGGTGGTGTCGAAGGTGCAGAACCTCGACGGCATCACCCGCACCCTGACCTGCCCGGTCGTCCACATCTGATCCCTCTCACCACGAACCACGTGCACTCCCGCCGACGCCTCGGCCCTTCCACGGGCCGGGGCGTCGTCGCGTCCGCAGCCGTCTGCCTCGCCCTGGTCGCCTGCAGCCCCGGGACGGTCAGCATCGAGGAGCACGACCTCTCCGAGGCCGACCGGGCCGCGTGCGAGGCCCTCGTCGCAGACCTGCCCGACACCCTGGCCGGCGAGACGCGGACCGAGGTCGCACCCGACGGCGGGCCGGGCGCGGCCTGGGGCGATCCGGCGTACGTCCTCACGTGCGGTGTCCCGGAGCCCGACGACTACGAGCCGACCGCCGAGTGCAGCGTCATCGCGGGCGTGGGGTGGTACGTCACCGAAGACCAGCTCACCGACCTGTCCGAGGACGCGACCCCGATCGCGCTGACCCGTACGCCCTACGTCGAGGTGCGGGTGCCTGCCGACTACCGCACCGAAGGCATCGACCGCGCCCTCGCCGAGCTGGCGCCGCTCCTGCAGGAGCACCTGGACGAGGGCGTGCCCTGCCTCTAGGGACGGCCGCCCGTCAGCGCAGGCCGGTGTCGCGGCGCAGCGCGAGCTGGACGAGCCGGTCGACGAGCTCGGGGTAGGACATCCCCGTCGACGCCCACAGCTGGGGGTACATCGACGTCGGCGTGAAGCCGGGCATCGTGTTGAGCTCGTTGATCACCAGCGAGCCGTCGGGCATCACGAAGAAGTCCACGCGGGCAAGGCCCTCGCACGACAGCGCCTCGAAGGCGCGCACGGCCATCGCCCGCAGCTCCTGCTCGGTCTCGGCGGGGAGCACCGCGGGGATGACGATCTCGGTGTGCTGGTCGGCGAGGTACTTGGCCTCGAAGTCGTAGAACTCGTGGTCGCCGCCCGTGCGGACCTCGCCGGGCCGCGACGTCTCCGGCGGACCCTCGAACGTGCCGAGCACGCCGCACTCCACCTCGCGACCGCCCTCCATCGACTGCTCGACGAGGACCTTCGGGTCGTGGCGGAAGGCCTCGTCAAACGCCGCCTCGACCTCGCCGGCGTCGTGGAGCTTGCTGATGCCCATGCTCGAACCGGCGCGCGCGGGCTTGGCGAAGGAAGGGAATCCGAGGTCCTCGATCCGCGAGCGGCAGCCGACGGGGTCCTGCTCCCACTCCGAGCGGGTCACGACGATGCCGGGCGTCACCGGGAGGCCGGCGGACTGGAGCACGACCTTCATGAAGGCCTTGTCCATGCCGACCGCCGAGGCCAGCACACCCGAGCCGACGTAGCGCACGCCCGCCATCTCGAGCATTCCCTGCAGGGTGCCGTCCTCGCCCCAGGGACCGTGCAGCAGCGGGAAGACGACATCGACCTCACCGATGACCAACGGCACGCTGGCCGGCTCCGTGACCACGAGGTCGGTGCCGGTGGCGGCACCCATCAGCGCGACGGGCGAGCGCGCGCCGTCGACGGCGGGCAGGTCGCTGCCGCGGATCGCGAGCCGGCCCGGCTCGTCGACCTCGAGCACCCACCTCCCGTCGGCGGCGATGCCGACCGGGACCACGTCGTACGCCTCGCGGTCGATCGCTGCCAGCACGCTCCCCGCGGTGACGCACGAGATGCCGTGCTCGGAGGAGCGGCCGCCGAAGACGACGGCGACCCGGGGCTTGCGACCGGTCGTGTGCGAGGAGGTGTCGTTCATCGACCCGACCCTATCCACCTAGGCTTGCCGCCATGGCTCACGACCCGCAGCACAGGCCCGGCACCATCGCCGTCACGGCCGGGCGCCCCGAGAAGGCGCCGGACGCCCCGCTCAACACCCCGATCACCATGGCCGCGACCTACGTCGCGGGCGGCGAGGTGGAGTACGGCCGCTACGGCAACCCGACCTGGACCGCCCTCGAGGACGCGCTCGGCGCGCTCGAGGGTGGGCGCTGCCTGACCTTCGCCTCCGGCCTCGCGGCCGTGGCGACGGTGCTGGACCTCGTCGGCGCGGACGGCAAGGTCGTGGTGCCGCGGCACGCCTACACCGGAACGATCATGCAGCTCGGCGACCTGGAGTCGCGCGGGCGGCTTCACGCCGAGCTCGTCGACATCACCGACACCGAGGCCGTGGTCGCTGCCTGCGCAGACGCCGCACTCGTGTGGCTGGAGTCGCCCACCAACCCGGCGCTCGAGGTCGCGGACATCGCGACGATCACGGCCGCCGCCCACGAGGCCGGCGCCTACGTCGTGGTGGACAACACCTTCGCCACTCCCCTGCTCCAGCGCCCGCTCGAGCACGGCGTCGACCTCGTCGTGCACTCCGCGACCAAGTACCTCGCCGGCCACTCCGACGTGCAGATGGGCGCGATCGTCACCGGAGACGACGACCTCTGGACGGTGCTCAAGGGTCGCCGCGACCTCGTCGGCGCGATCCCGGGTCCGTTCGAGGCGTGGCTGACGCTGCGCGGCCTGCGCACCCTGCACCTGCGCGTCGAGCGCGCCCAGTCCAACGCCGAGGAGCTCGTACGCCGGCTCGGCGAGCACCCCGCGCTGTCGGAGGTCCGCTACCCGGGCTTCAGCGGCATCGTCAGCATCGTGCTCGCGCAGGGCGAGATGGCGGCCGACCTGCTCTGCCGCAAGACCCGCCTCTGGGTGCACGCGACCTCGCTCGGAGGGGTCGAGTCGACGCTCGAGCGCCGCCGGCGCTGGAAGGCCGAGGCCGCGACCATCCCCGAGGGGCTGGTGCGCCTGTCGGTCGGCGTCGAGGACGTCGAGGACCTCTGGGACGACCTGCGCGACGCGCTCGACGGGTGCGTCGGCTGAGGCCGACCGCCTGACGTCATGGAAGTCGGCGGTTCGAACCGCCACTTCCCATGACGTTGCGCGACAAGGTCCCGTAGGAGGTCTCGGTGGAGCTCCGTCGTGGCTCAGTGCAGCTCGGGCTTGGTGTCGCGCGCGATGAAGGAGTTCATCATGTCGAGCGCGGTCATCCGGCCGTCGACGACCGCGTCGACGGCCTGCGCGATCGGGGCGTCGACGCCGACGCTGTCGGCCAGCGCGAGCAGCGACTTGCAGGACTTGGCGCCCTCGGCGACCTGTCGCGTGGAGGCGTAGATCTCCTCGGTCGTCATCCCCTGGCCGAGGCGCTCGCCGAAGGTGCGGTTGCGCGAGAGCGGCGAGGAGCAGGTGGCGACGAGGTCGCCGAGGCCCGCGAGGCCCATCAGGGTGAGCGGGTTGGCGCCCTGCGCGGTGGCGAGGCGGGCGGTCTCGGCGAGCCCGCGCGTGATGACAGAGGCCGTGGTGTTGTCGCCGAAGCCGAGACCGACGGCCATGCCGACCGCGAGGCCGACGACGTTCTTGTAGGCACCGCCGATCTCGCACCCGAGCACGTCGACGGAGGTGTAGGGCCGCCACGACGGGCCGTGCGTGATCGCCTGCAGGTGCTTGGCGCGCTCCTCGTCGACGCAGGCGACGACCGACGCGGCCGGCTCACGGCGCGCGATCTCGCGGGCAAGGTTGGGTCCGCTGATCACCGCGATCCGGTTGGCGGACGCGTCGGTGACCTCCTGGATCACCTCGCTCATCCGCATCAGGGTCCCGAGCTCGACCCCCTTCATCAAGGACACCAGCGTCGCCTTCTCGGGCAGGATCGGCGCCCACGCGGTCAGGTTCTCCCGCAGTGACTGCGACGGGACGGTCAGCACCACGACGTCGGCGTCTGCCGCGACCTCCTCGGGGTCGGTCGATGCGCGGATCGAGGGCGGCAGCTCGATGCCGGGCAGGTAGTCGGTGTTCTCGCGGCGCTCGTTGACCGCCTCGACCACCTCGTCGCGGCGCGCCCACAGGGACACGTCGTTGCCGGCGTCGGCGAGGACCAGCGAGAAGGCGGTGCCCCACGATCCGGCACTGAACACTGCGATCTTCGTCATCGGGTGCGCTTCCTCTTCGTCCGGTGGGGGTCGTACGGGTTGCCGGTCTCGCGTACGCCGCTGCGGCGCGGGTCGAACCGGTCGGTCGGGGGCGTCTCGCCGCGGAGGTCGGCCACGACGGCGGTGATCGCCGTCATGATCCGTTCGGTGGCCTGCGCCGTGGTCTCCGGCGTGTGCGGCGCGGCGACCAGGTCGTCGAGCGGCACGGGGTCGCCGGCCTTCATCACGATGTTCTTGCGCGGCACGAGGTGCGGGCGCTTGGTGTAGGGAGGCAGGACCTCGTGCGCGCCCCACTGGCCGACGGGGATCACGGGACAGCCCGTCGCCAGCGCGATGCGTGCGGCGCCGGTCTTGCCCTTCATCGGCCACAGGTGTGGGTCGCGGGTCAGTGTCCCCTCGGGGTAGATGACGATGCACTCGCCCTCGCCTATCGCACGCACCGCGGCGTCGTAGGCACCGACCGCGTTGCGGGTCAGTCGCTCGACGGGGATCTGCCCGGCCGCGGAGAGCAGGCCACCGAGGTACCTGTTCTGGAACAGACCCGACTTGGCGAGGTAACGCGGCACCCGTCCGTGGTCGTAGACGAAGTGCGCGGACAGCAGCGGGTCGACGTGGGAGATGTGGTTGAGGGCGATGATGCACCCGCCGGTGGCGGGGATCTTCTCGCCGTCGATCCAGGTGCGCGACGTGGCGGTGAGCAGGGTCGGCTTGAGGATCGAGGCCGCGACGGTGATCGCCCAGCCGCGTGGGCGCTCCAGCTTCCTGACGCGCACCGACACCTCCCGCTCCCACGGGCCTCGCCCGGACGCTCCCTGCGTCGCCAGCAGGCTACTCGGTCACCCGCCCTGCGGGACCCCAGCGGCACGCTGGTCCCGGGTGGCAGGATTCGCGGTGATGACCAGCCCCCCGCCGACCGATGCCGACACGCCGCGCTGCGTGGTCGTCGTACCCGTCAAGCCGCCGGCGCACGGCAAGTCCCGTCTCGTGGGTCTCGACGACGAGCGACGCCGGCAGCTCGCCGAGGCATTCGCGCTCGACACCGTGCAGGCGGCCGTCGCGACGCCCGGCGTCGCGCGGGTGCTCGTGGTCACCGATGACTTCCGCCTGGCCGCGCCCATGCGGGCCCTCGGCGCCGAGGTGATGCCCGACGGGGCCAGCGAGGACCTCAACGAGACCCTCGTGCAGGCCGTCGCGGAGGTCGTACGCCGCTGGCCGGGCGCGGTGCCGGTCGCGCTGTGCGCCGACCTGCCGGGTCTGCGTTCCGCCGAGCTCGCCGCGGCGCTGGAGGACGTGGTGACGCAGGTCGATGCCGGTCACGCCGCCTTCGTCCGGGACCGGACCGGCACGGGCACCACGACGTACGCCGCTCCTGCCGCACAGTTCGCGCCGCAGTTCGGCATGGAGTCGGCGGCGCGCCACGCGGCGTCGGGTGCGGTCGAGGTCGGAGCCTCCGCGCGCAGCCTGCGGGCGGACGTCGACGACCTCCTCGACCTGGGTGCCGTCCTCGTCGGTGGCGTGGGACCGCACACCGCCCGGGCATGCGGAAGGCGGGCCACCCCACTGGGGTGACCCGCCTCGTCGCGGTCCGGGAGTGCTGGAGCCTCAGGA
This sequence comes from Nocardioides furvisabuli, assembly GCF_021083185.1. Taxonomy (GTDB): domain Bacteria; phylum Actinomycetota; class Actinomycetes; order Propionibacteriales; family Nocardioidaceae; genus Nocardioides; species Nocardioides furvisabuli. Next base: position 316,800 of record NZ_JAIGQB010000002.1, read on the forward strand.
CTTCTTGGCGGTCTTCTTGGCCGCGGCCTTCTTGGCCGGGGTCGCCTTCTTGGCGGGGGCCTTCGTGGCCGTCGACGTGGCGGCCGCCTTCTTCGCCGGCGTGGCCTTCTTCGCCGCGGACGTCGAGGCCGTCGTCGTCTTCTTCGCCGGGGTCGTCTTCTTCGCCGTGGTGGCCTTGGACGCGGACGCCTTGGTGGCCGGGGCCTTCTTCGCAGCGGTCTTCTTGGCGGGGGTCGCCTTCTTCGCGGACGTCGTCTTGGCGGGCGCCTTCTTCGCGGACGTCTTCGTGGCCGGGGCGGCCTTCTTCGCCGGCGTCGACTTCCTGGTCGCGGCACCGGTGACGGCGGCAGCCGCCGCACGCACGCTGGCCGGGGGCTTGGGCATCGTCGCGGCCGTCAGCTTCGGCAGCTTCTTCGCGCCCGCGACGACGTCCTTGAGCTCCTTGCCCGCGGAGAACTTCGGCACGGCCTTCTTCTTCGACTTCATCCGCTCGCCCGTCTGCGGGTTGCGGACCCAGCGCGCGTTGCGCACGGCCTTCTCGAACGAGCCGAAGCCGGTGATGGCGACCTTCTCGCCCTTGGCCACCTCACGGGTGATGGTGTCGAGCACCGACTCCAGTGCGTGGGCCGCCTGCTTGCGGTTCCCCTCGTAACGCGCGGCGAGCGCGTCGATGAGCTCTGACTTGTTCACTAGCTTCCCTTCCCAATGAACCTGCGAAGCCGAGCTCGTGCTCGACCCTCTGCAAGGCACGCTAGGCACATGGGAGGGTGAGGACAATCACCATCGCCCTTGTTTGTGGGGCTTTTTCAGGCCGTGACGGGCTTCCAGCTCGGCCGGGACGCCTCGAAGTCGGCGATGTCGGTGTCGTGCCCGAGGGTGATGCCGATGTCGTCGAGTCCCTCCAGCAGGCGCCAGCGGGTGTAGTCGTCGATGTCGAAGGAGTCCTCGACGGCGTCCTCACCGGCGCCGGCCCGGACCGTACGGCTCTCCAGGTCGACGGTGACCTCGCCGCCCGGGTTGTCCTCGAGCCAGTCCCACAGGCGCTGCACGACCTTCTCGTCGACCTGCGCGGCGACCAGCCCGGCCTTGCCGGAGTTGCCGCGGAAGATGTCGGCGAAGCGCGAGGAGATGACGGCCCGGAAGCCGTAGTTCTGCAAGGCCCACACGGCATGCTCGCGCGAGCTGCCGGTGCCGAAGTCCGGACCCGCGACCAGCACCGACCCGCTGGCGTAGGCGGGGTCGTTGAGCACGAAGTCGGGATCTCCCCGCCACGCGGCGAACAGCCCGTCCTCGAACCCGGTGCGGGTCACGCGCTTGAGGTAGACCGCGGGGATGATCTGGTCGGTGTCGACGTTGCTGCGCTTCAGCGGGACGCCGACGCCGGTGTGGGTGGTGAACTTGTCCATGGGTCAGACCTCCTGGAGATCGGCGGGCGACGAGAGGGTGCCGCGCACGGCGGTGGCGGCGGCGACGGGCACGGACACCAGGTGCGTACGACCGCCCTTGCCCTGCCGCCCCTCGAAGTTGCGGTTCGACGTCGACGCGCTCCGCTCGCCCGGGGCGAGCTGGTCGGGGTTCATGCCCAGGCACATCGAGCAGCCTGCCCCGCGCCACTCCGCACCCGCGGCGAGGAAGACCTTGTCGAGTCCCTCGGCCTCGGCCTGAAGGCGGACGCGCACCGAGCCCGGCACCACGAGGAGGCGCGTGTCGTCGGCGACGTGGCGACCCTCGAGGATCGACGCCGCCAGGCGCAGGTCCTCGATGCGTCCGTTGGTGCAGGAGCCGACGAAGACGGTGTCGACCTTGACCTCGCGCAGCGGCGTGCCGGCCTCCAGGCCCATGTAGTGCAGGGCCTTCTCGGTCGCGACCTTGTCGTTGGGCTCGCCGAAGTCGTCGGGGCTCGGGATGGTGGCGCCCAGCGGCGCACCCTGACCGGGGTTGGTGCCCCAGGTGACGAACGGCGTCATCGTGGACGCGTCGAGCTCGATCTCACGATCGAACACGGCGTCGTCGTCGGTGCGCAGGGTCTTCCAGTGCGCGACGGCAGCGTCCCAGTCGGCACCCTTCGGCGCCTCGGGCTTGCCCTCGATGTAGTCGAAGGTCGTCTGGTCGGGAGCGATCAGACCGGCCTTCGCGCCCCACTCGATCGACATGTTGCACACGGTCATCCGGCCCTCCATCGAGAGCTCCTCGATGGCCTGGCCGCGGTACTCCACGATGTAGCCCTGGCCCCCACCGGTGCCGGTGTGGGTGATGAGGGTGAGCACCATGTCCTTGGCGGTGACGCCCTCGGGCAGGCTGCCGTTGATCGTGACGGCCATCGTCTTCGGGCGGGCCTGGGTCAGCGTCTGGGTGGCGAGCACGTGCTCGACCTCGGAGGTGCCGATGCCGAAGGCGATCGCACCGAAGGCGCCGTGCGTGGAGGTGTGCGAGTCACCGCACACGATGGTCATCCCGGGCTGCGTCAGGCCGAGCTGCGGACCGACGACGTGCACGATGCCCTGCTCGACGTCGCCGAGCGGGTGGAGGCGGACGCCGAAGTCGGCACAGTTCTTGCGCAGCGTCTCGACCTGCGTGCGGCTCACGGGGTCGGCGATCGGCTTGTCCCAGTCGACCGTGGGGACGTTGTGGTCCTCGGTGGCCAGCGTCAGGTCGGGGCGGCGCACCGTGCGACTGGCGAGGCGCAGGCCGTCGAAGGCCTGCGGCGAAGTCACCTCGTGGAGGAGGTGGAGGTCGATGTAGAGCAGGTCGGGCTCTCCCGGGGCGCTCCGGACGACGTGCTCGTCCCAGACCTTCTCGGACAGGGTCTTGCCCATGACACAAACTCCTTCTGCTCCATTGCGGTAGGACGACGCTACATCTTGCATCCCACTCTCTGAGATGAGAATATCGGCATATGGACAACGGATCTGGTGTCGGCGTGCTGGACAAGGCCGCCCTCGTGCTCGCGGCCCTCGAGGCCGGACCGGCCACCCTGGCCGGGCTCGTCGCCGGCACCGGGCTGGCCCGCCCGACCGCCCACCGCCTCGCGGTCGCGCTCGAGCACCACCGCCTCGTCGCCCGCGACATGCAGGGCCGCTTCGTGCTCGGCCCCCGCCTCTCCGAGCTCTCCGCGGCCGCCGGCGAGGACCGCCTGCTGGCCGCCGCCGGCCCGGTCCTGGCGCGACTGCGCGACATCACCGGCGAGTCCGCCCAGCTCTGGCGCCGCCAGGGCGAGCACCGCGTCTGCGTCGCCGCCGCCGAGCGCCCCTCCGGCCTGCGCGACACCATCCCGGTCGGCTCGCAGCTGACGATGAACGCCGGCTCGGCCGCTCAGATACTGCTGGCCTGGGAGGACCCGGAGCGCATGCACCGCGGCCTCCAGAACGCCGCCTTCTCCGCCACCGCGCTCTCCGGCATCCGCCGCCGCGGCTGGTCGCAGTCGGTCGGCGAGCGTGAGCAGGGCGTCGCGTCGGTCTCCGCCCCGGTCCGCTCCCCCGGCGGCAAGGTCATCGCCGCGGTCTCGGTCTCCGGTCCGCTCGAGCGCCTCTCGCGCCAGCCCGGCCGCATGCACGCACCCGCGGTGCTCGCCGCCGCCGACCGCCTCTCGGAGTCCCTCCGCCGCGCCGCCGCCGAGTGACGACCGGGCACTTCCTCGCGCTGAGGGACGCTGACCGGGCACTTCCTCGCGCTCGGTGTCGCCCTCAGCGCCAGGAAGTGCCCGGTGACCCGAATCCACCGCGAGGAAGTGCCCGCTCGACCTAGACCTAGAACAAGGCCTGCTGCTCCAGCTCGAGCAGCAGCTGCTTGCGCTCGAGCCCGCCGGCGTACCCGGTCAACGTGCCGTTGGCGCCGATGACCCGGTGGCACGGGACGACGATCGGGATCGGGTTGCGGCCGTTGGCCAGGCCGACGGCGCGCGAGGCGGCGTTGGTCATCCCGAGGCGGCCGGCGATCTCGCCGTAGGACGCCGTCTCGCCGTACGCGATGCGACCCAGCTGCTCCCACACCCGCTGCTGGAAGCCGGTGCCGATCGGCGCGAGCGGCAGGTCGAAGTCGGTGAGCCGGCGGTCGAAGTACGCCGCCAGCTGGCGCCTTGCCTCGACCAGCACGGGCTCGCGGTCGGAGCGGGCCCCGAGGGGGCGCCCGTCGGCGGGTGGGCGGAACGGCGAGAACTCAATCGCCACGATCGAGCCGTCGCGCTCGACGATGCGCAGGTCGCCGATGGGCGAGGGCAGCACGGTCCACATGTCAGGTCTCCTTCGCCGGGCGGGGCGCCGCGGCCGGGTGGTTGTCAGGGGTCGGGGTGGGTGGCATGAGCGGGTTCCACAGGTGCATCAGGGCGTAGGAGCGCCACGGCCGCCAGGAGTGCGGGTCTGGCTCGGAGCCGCCGGCAGCCAGGCCCGAGAGCACCCGGCGCACGGCGAGGTCGGTGGGCAGGAAGACGTCGGGGTGCCCGAGCGCCCGCATGGCGACGTAGTCAGCGGTCCACGGCCCGATGCCGGGCAGGGCGAGCAGCGCGCGGCGTACGTCGTCACGGTCGGGGCCGCGGTCCAGCACGACCTCGCCGCGCGCCAGGGCGCTCGCCAGCCCGACGAGCGCGCGACCGCGGGCCCGTGGCATCGGCAGGGTCTCGGGATCGACGCCGGCCAGCGTGGCGGCGTCCGGGAACAGGTGGGTGAGGCCGGGGACGGGTGAGTCGACCGGATGGCCGTGCGCGGCCACGATGCGGCCGGCCACGGTGCGTGCGCCGGTGACGCTGACCTGCTGACCGATGACGGTGCGCACGGCGGTCTCGTCGCCGTCGACCTGGCCCGGGACCCGCAGTCCCGGCGTGGCGCGCACCAGCTCGCCGAGGACGGGGTCGGCGCCGAGGTGCGCGTCGACGGCCCCGGGGTCGCAGTCGGCGTCGAGCAGGCGGCGTACGCGCTCGCTGGCGGCGGCGGTGTCGCGCAGGTCGGCGAGCCAGAACTCGGCCTCCACGAAGCCGGTGCCCGCGGCGGGCGGCAGGTCCTCCAGACGCAGCCGGACCGTGCCGGGGCCGTGCGGGAGGTCGAGGGTGCGGGCGTAGCAGGCGGGCGCGGCCACCTCGACGCCCGGGACGAGGTGGTAGGCGAGGAAGTCGAGGAGCCGTCCGCCCGCGAAGGGCGTGCGCACGGCCAGCCGCATGGCCAGCGAGCCCGACGGCCGGCCGTCACGGGGCGAGCGTCGCCTCCCCCGCAACAGGCTCGGCGAAGCGTCGTAGACCTCGCGCACGGTCTCGTTGAACTGACGGACGCTGGCGAAGCCGGCGGCGAAGGCCACGTCGGTGACGGCGAGGTCGGTGGTCTCCAGCAGGATCCGCGCGGTCTGCGCGCGACGGGCGCGGGCCAGGGCGAGCGGCGTGGCGCCCAGCTCCTGGGTGAGCAGCCGACCGAGGTGCCGCGGGGTGTAGCCGACGCGACGGGCCAGGCCGTCCACCCCCTCGCGGTCGACGAGCCCGTCGGCGATCAACCGCATGGCGCGGCCCGCGACGTCGGCGGCGACGTCCCACTCGGGGCTGCCGGGCGTGGCGTCGGGCAGGCAGCGCTTGCAGGCCCGGTAGCCCGCGGCGTGGGCGCTCGCGGCCGTGGCGTGGAAGGTGACGTTGGCGGGCGCCGGGGTGCGCGCCGGGCAGGAGGGCCGGCAGTAGATCCCCGTGGTGCGCACCGCTGTGTAGAAGACACCGTCGAAGCGCCGGTCCCGGCTCTGCACGGCGCGGTAGCACGCGTCGGTGTCGAGGTGTCCGGACGGCGTCATGCCCCGAGTCTGACGACTCGGGGCATGACACACCAGCGGAAAACGGACACGGGGGGAACGGCGCTCCTGGTGCCCGCGCCGGAGGAGGCCGATCAACACCGAAGGGCCCGGTCTGATGACCGGGCCCTTCGTCCTGCGTTGGTACCCCCGACCGGATTTGAACCGGCGTTACCGCCGTGAGAGGGCGACGTCCTAGGCCGCTAGACGACGGGGGCTTGCAGATGCCGCTCAGTGAGCGGCGGAGAGAACATTATCGAAGATGATGTCCTGCTCCAAATCCGGGGCCTTGCGGTCCGGATTCGCTGGGGTACTAGGACTCGAACCTAGAACAACTGGACCAGAACCAGCCGTGTTGCCAATTACACCATACCCCATGGGGGTATCGATCCGATCGCTTGCGATCGTCCCGACCACCACGCAGTTCCTTGCGGAACCGATCCCGAACGTTACACGCGCGGGGGCGAGCCTTCCAAAACGGGGTCCTCGACACGGGCGGGCGCTCCCCCGACCGGCGGCCCGACGTCGACCAGGCCCATCGCTTTCGCGACCCACGACGCGAGCCCGAGGTAGACCAGGGACTGGACCAGCGTGGACACGATCATCCACGGGCTCGCCGGACCGGTCGCGTTGAGCGCCTCGGTCATGTCGCCGAACGCCAGCGCCATGCCGTAGGCCAAGAAGTTGTTGAGCACGTGCATCGCGATGGCCGCCTCCAGGCCACCGGTGCGGATCACGAGGATGCCCGCCACCACGCCGAAGGCGAACCGGTCGAAGAAGACCGGGGCGCTCTGCCCGACGCCGTGCGCGAGTGCGAAGAGCAGCGACGGGACGACCACCGCCAGCACGAGCGACACCCGCCGCCACCGCAGCAGCGAGCCGAACGCCTGGGTGAGGTAGCCGCGGAAGACGTACTCCTCCCCCGCCGCCTGCAGCGGCGTCAGCAGGGCGATCACCAGCAGGAAGTCGCGGGTGGTGCTGGTGAAGTCGTTGAGCGCACCCACGGGTTCGGCGCCGTCCGCCACCGGCAGGAACAGCGCCACGCCCAGGCTGGCCACCAGGGCGAACACCGAGAGCGGCAGGCAGGCCAGCAGGAAGCGCCAGCGCAGCCGCGGCGCCACCGACGAGAGCCAGCGCGGCTTGAGCCGGTGGAAGAGCCACAGCACGAGCCAGCTGGACGCTATGGCCGAGCCGAGTAGGACGTTGAGCACCGCAAGGCCCATCGGCGTGACGCCCTGGGTGACGTCGAGCAGGGACCCGGCGTCCTCCACGCTGGTGCCGCCCGCGACCAGGGCCACCAGCGCGACCAGGCCGAGCACGGCCGGCACGATCCCGAAGACCATCACCAGGAGCACCGCAGACCCCACCAGGGAGCGCCACCAGCCGCGGCGGCCGACCCGGTGGAGCTCGTGGTAGCGCGGCCGGAAGTCGGGCGCGAGCTCAGTGGTCATGGCGTCGTCATGCCAGCGCGGACGTCAGCCGCGACAGGCTGCGCTCGCGGCCGAGCAGCTCCATCGACTCGAACAGTGGCGGGCTGATGCGCTTGCCGGACACCGCCACTCGCACCGGCCCGAAAGCCACCCGGGGCTTGAGCTCCATGCCCTCGATCAGCGCCACCCGGAGCGACTCCTCGATGGCGGCGGTCGACCACTCGTGCAGGCCCGAGAGGGCGTCGTACGCCGCCTGGACGACGCCGCGGCCGGTCTCGTCGAGCAGCTTGGCGACGTCGTCGGGGTCGCGCTCGAAGTCGGCCTCGTCGACGAAGAGGAAACCCAGCATGGGGGCGGCCTCGGTGAGCTTGTTGATGCGCTCGCCCACGAGCGGCATCGCCAGCTCCAGCATCTGCGCGTCGGCGTCGTTGACCGGGTCACCGACGACACCTGCCTCCTTGAGGAACGGCAGCACCCGGTGGGTGATGTCGTCGAGCGGCAGGAGCCGCATCTGGGCGGTGTTGATGGCCTCGGCCTTCTTGAGGTCGAAGCGCGCGGGGTTGGGGTTGACGTCGTTGATGTCGAACGCCTCGACCATCTCCGCCATGGAGAACACGTCGCGGTCACCCGAGATCGCCCAGCCGAGCAGCGCGAGGTAGTTGAGCAGGCCCTCGGGCAGGAAGCCCTGCTCGCGGTAGGCCAGCGCGTGCGCCTCGGGGTCGCGCTTGGAGAGCTTCTTGTTGCCCTGGCCCATGACGTAGGGCAGGTGGCCGTAGACGGGCACGGACCCGGCGACGCCGAGGGCGACCAGCGCCTCGAAGAGCGCCAGCTGGCGCGGGGTGCTGGAGAGCAGGTCCTCGCCGCGCAGGACGTGGGTGATCTCCATCAGCGCGTCGTCGACCGGGTTGACCAGGGTGTAGAGCGGGTCGCCGTTGGCGCGCGAGAGCGCGAAGTCGGGGACGTTCTCGGTCTCGAAGGTGATGTCGCCGCGGACCGCGTCGGTCCAGGTGATGGAGCCGTCGGGCATCCGGAACCGCACGATCGGCGCACGACCCTCCACCTCGAAGGCGGCCCGCTGCTCGGGCGAGAGCTCGCGGCAGAAGCCGTCGTAGCCCTGCATCTTCGAGCCCGACGCCTGCCGGCGGGCGGTGACCTCGTCATTGGTGCAGAAGCAGTCGTAGGAGTAGGACGAGTCGCGCAGCTGCGCCAGCACGTCGCGGTAGATGTCGCCGCGCTCGCTCTGCCTGTAGGGGCCGTGCGGCCCGCCGACCTCGATGCCCTCGTCCCAGTCGAGCCCGAGCCAGCGCCACAGCTCGACGATGGCGTCGTACGACTCCTGGGTGCTGCGCTCCTTGTCGGTGTCCTCCATCCGGAAGACGATCGACCCGCCGTGGTGGCGCGCGAAGGCCCAGTTGAACAGGGCGGTGCGCACCAGGCCGACGTGCGGCGACCCGGTGGGCGAGGGACAGAAGCGGACGCGGACGGGGCTCGTCATGGGGTGTCAGTTCCTCTTGGAGACGGTGTTGGTCAGGGCGCCGATGCCGGCGATCGAGATCTCGACCTCGTCACCGACCTGCATGGGGCCGACACCCTCGGGGGTGCCGGTGAGGATGACGTCTCCGGGCAGCAGCGTCATCACCGACGAGACGTGCGCGACCAGCGCGGGGACGTCGAAGATCATGTCGGCGGTCGTGCCGTCCTGGACCACGTCGCCGTTGAGGAAGGTCTGCACCGCACGGCCGTCGACGAAGTCCTGCGGGTCGAGGTCGGTCTCGATCCAGGGCCCCAGCGGGCAGAAGGAGTCGAAGCCCTTGGCGCGGGTGAACTGCCCGTCCGACTTCTGCAGGTCGCGTGCGGTCACGTCGTTGGCGATCGTGTAGCCGAAGATCACGTCGGTGGCCTGCTCGACCGGGACGTCGCGGCAGATGCGCCCGATGACGACGGCCAGCTCTCCCTCGTAGTGGAGGTCGCTGGTCTGGGGCGGGTACTGGATCGGGTCGCCGGGCCCGACGACGGTGGTGTTGGGCTTGAGGAACATCAGCGGCTCGGCCGGCACCTCCCCGCCCATCTCCGCGGCATGGGCGGCGTAGTTCCTGCCGATCCCGACCACCTTGCTGCGCGGGATGATCGGCGCGAGGAGGCGTACGTCGCTGAGCGCGTACTGCTCCTCGAGCACCTTGATCCCGACGTAGAGGGGGTCGCCGGCGAGGGCGACGACGACGGAGTCCTCGGCAGGCTGGCCGAGCTCGTCAACCTCTCCCGTCACGACGCCGAACCGCGGCTCCTCGCCCGTGCTGAATCGACAGATGCGCATGCACCGAGCCTATCGAGCGGCCGCTCGCCGCAGCGCATCGAGACTGACGGCGACGTCCTCGTCCGTCGTCGACCAGTTGCTGACGCTGACCCGGAGCACCGCCCGGCCGCGCCACCGCGAACCCGTCGTCCATGCCGTCCCGTCAGCGAGCATCGCCTCGACGACCCCGCGCGTGTGGTCGTCGCCTCCGAAGCTCGCGCACACCTGGGTGAAGTCGACGTCGTTGAGCACCTCGGCGCCGTCGATGGCGGCGATCCCGTCGGCGAAGGCCCGCGCGTGGGCGCAGAAGCCGTCGACGAGGTCGGCGACGCCATTGCGCCCCAGCGCCCGCAGCACCGCCCAGACGGGGAAGGCACGGCCGCGGCGACTGATCTCGGGGACCTTGTCGAGCGGCTCGCCGGCGACGTCGTGGATGAGGTAGTCGCCGTGCATGCCCATCGCCGCCCGCAGCGCAGCACGGTCGCGGACGATCGCGAGGCCGCAGTCGTAGGGGACGTTGAGGGTCTTGTGGGCGTCGGTGGCCCACGAGTCGGCGTCCTCGAAGCCGGCGACGAGGTGGCGGCGGGCGGGCGACGCGGCGGCGAAGAGCCCGAAGGCGCCGTCGACGTGCACCCAGGCCCCCGCGTCGTGGGCGGCGGCGATGCAGGGTGCGAACGGGTCGAAGGCGCCGGAGTGCACGTTGCCGGCCTGGAGGCAGACGGTGGTCGGACGGCCGTCCCCGGCCTCGAGCGCCGCGGCGAGGGCCGCCGGCTCGATCCGACCCTGGTCGTCGGCGGCGACCGCCTCCGGGCTGCCGAGCCCGAGGTAGCGCAGCGCCAGGTCGATGGTGTCGTGCCGCTCCGCGCCCACCAGGACGCGTACGCCCGGGGAGTCGGCCAGTCCCTGCGTCGCCACGTCCCAGCCGTGCCGACGCAGCACCTCGTCACGGGCAGCGGCCAGGCAGGTGAAGTTGGCCATCGTCCCGCCGGTGACGAAGCCGACGGCGCCGCCCGGCGGGAGCCCGAGCAGGTCGAGCAGCCACGCCTCGGTGAGATCCTCGACGGCCGAGTGCGCCGGGGTGAGGACTCGCAGTCCGGTGTTCTGGTCCCAGGCGCTCACCAGCCAGTCGACCGCGAGGGCTGCGGGGTGCGTGCCGCCGATGACGAAGCCGAAGAACCGGCCGCCGGGCATGGCGGTCAGCCCCGGGTCGCAGGCCGCCGCGAGCTCGTCGACGACCGCGGCGATGTTCGTCGGGCCGGCGGGAAGCACCCGCTCGAGCCGCCCGGCCATCTCCTCGGACGTGAGCCGCGGCGGCACGGGGCGTGCGGCCAGCGAGTCGAGCCACTGCACGGCGAGGGCGTGGGCGCGGTCGAGGCCGGCACCGCGGTCGTTGTCCATCTCGTCAGTGTCCGCCCGAGCGCCCTCACGCACTAGCCTCGGACTGGTGAAGGTGCTCCCCGCGGCCGAGTGGCGTCCCCTGGCCGACGCCCACGCCGCGCGCGTCGACGCGTTCGTCGAGCCGCACCTCGCGCGGCGCTCGGAGCAGGTCACGCACCCGGTCCACGACTTCCTCTTCACCTACTACTCCCAGCGCCCGGCCCAGCTGCGCCGCTGGCACCCGGGCTTCGGTGTCGCACTCGAGGACGCCCCGGACCACGCCGGGCTCAAGGGCTACGGAGCCGATCCGGTCACGGTGACCGATGCGTACGTCCTCGCGCAGCGCCCGCTGCTCACCCAGCTGCACACCCTCCTGTCGGCGACCGCCGGGCGGGCCCCGCAGTTCGGCTGCTTCGGCCTGCACGAGTGGGCGATGGTGCACCGCGCAGCGGAGTACGGCACCCGCCACGACTGGCCGCTGCGGCTCGGCCCGGAGGGCACCGACGCCGTCGTGGAGTCGCACCGCATCGGGTGCTCGCACTTCGACGCCTTCCGCTTCTTCACCCCCTCGGCGCGCGGGCTCAACACCCTCCAGCCCGGCCGCGACGACCGGCCGGCCTTCGAGCAGCCGGGCTGCCTCCACGCCGGGATGGACCTCTACAAGCACGCCTTCCGGCTCTCTCCGATGATCAGCAGCGACCTGGTGGCCGACTGCTTCGAGCTGGCCCGCGACATCCGGGTGCTCGACATGCGCGCGGCGCCGTACGACCTCGCCGATCTCGGTCTCGAGCCGGTGCGGATCGAGACGGCCGAGGGCAAGGCGGCGTACGTCGAGGCGCAGCGCGGGTTCGCCGAGCGCGGGGCGCCGCTGCGGGCGCGGCTGCTCGAGGAGTGCGAGCGGCTGCTCCTGGCTCAGAACTCGTAGCCGAAGGCCTCGATCGTGTCGGCGAACACGTCGGCGACCCGCTGCCGGGAGGCGTCGGAGTAGAGCTCGCGGTAGTGCCCGGCGGGGCGGGCGTTGCCCTTCGCGCGCGGCAGGTCAGGCTCCCCCGGCAGGCCGAGACGGCCCCAGACCTCACCGAGCTCGGCGTCGAGGTTCTCATAGCGCAGGACCCGGTCGAGCACCATCTGGCCGCGGATGCGGTAGAGGCGACGGTTGTTGGCGAGCTGCTCGATCCAGATCTCCTGGACGTAGCTCTCGAAGTCCGGCAGCTCGGGGCGGTCCTTGTACTTCCAGAAGTAGAGCGAGACCACCGCGTCCCACGGGTTCCGCTCGATCGCGAAGGTGTAGTAGTCGTCGAAGGCCTGCGCCCCGACGAGGTCGCGGGTGGCCTTGGCGCCCATGTGGTTGTACGCCTTGCGCGGCAGCGGCGGCGACTCGAAGTTCTGCGGCGCGCGGCCCCCGGCTGCGGCGCGCAGGGCCTCGTCCTCGGGGCTGATCTCGGTGATGATGTCGTCGGGCCCGCACACCTTCGACAACGCGATCTCCACGCTCGTGCCCGCGGTCTTGCGGGTCTTGAGGAAGATGAAGCGGTGCTGGTGGGACGCGATCACGGGCAGAACCCTATCCGTCCGACCGCGGATACGGTGGCTGCCGTGACCGACGCCCAGACAGCAACAGGCACCCACTTCCGTGGCGAGGACTGGTGGGGTGACGACCTCGGGGCCGCCAGGTTCGTCGAGTGCACCTTCACCGACGTCGACCTGTCGGAGGCCTCCACCTCCGGGGCGGTCTTCGAGCGGTGCACCTTCCACGGCGGGCGCTTCAACGCCTCCACCCACACCGCCACCGCGTTCGTGGGCTGCGACTTCCGGCGTACGTCGTTCTTCGACGCCACGCTCGACGGCTGCAAACTGGTCGGCAGCACCTTCTCCGAGTGCACGCTGCGACCGCTCACCGTCGTCGGCGGCTCGTGGCTCGGGGTGACGATCCGCGGCACCAACCTCTCCCGGCTGGACCTCGGCGGGGTCGACCTGCGCGAGGCCGACCTCTCGATGTCGGACCTCACCCTCACCTCGCTGGCGCGGGCGCGGCTGGACCGCGCGCTGCTGCGGCAGTCCGTGCTGGACCGCACCGACCTGCGGGGCGCGAGCCTCGACGGCGTGGACCTCGCGTCCGCGGTGCTGAAACGGGCCCACCTCGACCTCGCGGGCGCGGTGCTGCTGGCCGAGCTCCACGGCGCGGACGTGGACACCTCCGCCTGACCGGTTCAGGCGAGGCGCGCCCGCAGGCCGTCGACGACCAGGTCGAGCCCGAGGTCGAAGTCGGGCAGCGACTCCAGCGAGCGCTCGACCGCGCCGAGGCGCACCGCCTGCCGCGCGGTCTGCTCCTCGAAGGCGTGGCCGAAGACGTAGTGGACGAGCGTCCGCGACGCGACGGCCACGAGCTCGTCGGGAACCTCGGCGTCGGCGAGGACCTCCTCCATCTCCGCGACCGGGGCGGTGGCGCCGAGCCCGAAGGCCCAGACGGTCGCCACGACGTCGGCGCCGTCGGTCACGGCGAGCATCGCGTGGCGCAGCTCGGCGCACACCTCGCGCAGCCGCTCGGGCCACGCCGCCGCCTGCCGCGGTCGGGCCCCGCGAGCAAGGATCTCGTCGGCGACCGCGGCGAGCAGGGCCTGCTTGCTGGCGAAGTGGTGGTAGATCGCGCTCGGCTGCACGCCGAGCTCGGCGCCGAGTCGGCGCATCGTCAGCGCCGAGAGGCCGTGGGTGTCGAGCAGGGTGACGGCGTGGGCGAGCACGTCGCTGCGGTGGTGGGCCACGCACCCTCCCGGTCCTCGGACGACGTTGACGCTGGCTTCGCGACCACTCTAACCTGAACACCGTTCAGGTTGCCCGCAGCGCTCAGCAAGGACCCCGATGACTGCCACCACCCAGCCCGAGACCACCTCCGACACCACCGGCGGGTCCTCGTCGCCGACGCGCGACATCGCCCTGGTCGCCGCGTTCGCCGCGCTCATCAGCGCCAGCGCCTACGTCGGAGCGATCCCGGTCGGCAGCGCCGGCGTGCCGATCACCCTGCAGACCCTGACGGTGATGCTGGCCGGCTGCGTCCTGGGCCCGGTCCGCGGCTTCTCCGCCGTCACCCTCTACCTCGCGCTCGGCGCGGTCGGCCTGCCGGTCTTCGCCGAGCACTCCTCGGGCATCGGCGTCTTCACCGGTCCGAGCGGCGGATACCTGCTGTCGTTCCCGATCGCCGCGGCGCTGGGCGGGTTCCTGGTGGCGTACGTCGCCCGTGAGCGGCGCGTGCGCGCACTGGTCGTCTTCGCGTGCTCCATCGCCGCGAGCATCCTGGTCATCCACCCGCTCGGCATCCTGGGGATGATGCTGCACTTCGACGTCTCGTTCCTCGAGGCTGCCGCGTGGGACATGCCGTTCTGGCTCGGTGACGTGGTGAAGACGTCGCTCGTGGCGATGATCGCCGCCGAGGTGCACCGCGCCTTCCCGCAGCTGCTGCAGCGCGGCTGATCGTCCTTGCCCACGATCGAGCTCGACGAGGCCAGCGTCCGGGTCCCCCTGCCGGGTCGCGGCGAGCGCGAGGTGCTCGCGCCCACGACGCTGACGCTCACCGAGCGTCGGATCGGGGTGATCGGCGCCAACGGCTCGGGCAAGTCGACGCTCGCGCGCCTGCTCAACGGCCTGGTCCGCCCCACGTCGGGCCGAGTGAGCGTCGAGGGCCGTGACGTGGTGCGCGAGGGCGCGGCCGTGCGACGCCTGGTGGGCTTCTGCTTCACCGACCCGGCTGCCCAGCTGGTCATGCCGACGTGCGTGGAGGACATCGAGCTCTCGCTGCGCCGTCGCGTCGCCGACGGGACGACGCGGCGCGCGCGGGCGATGGAGGTCCTCGCCGCCAACGGCCTGGCCGACCACGCGCACGACTCGGTGCACTCGCTCTCGGGCGGCCAGCGCCAGCTGCTCGCCCTGGCCGGCGTGCTCGCGCTCGACCCCACCGTCGTCGTCGCCGACGAGCCGACGACGCTGCTCGACCGTGCCAACACCCGACGGGTCGGCGACACGCTCTTCGGCCTGGACCAGCAGCTCGTGCTCGTCACCCACGACCTGGACCTCGCGGCGCGGTGCGACCGGGTGCTGGTGGTCGACGCGGCGCGAGTGGTCGCCGACGGCTCGCCGTCCGACTCGATCGCGCACTACACCGGCCTGGTCGACCGATGAGCGCCTCGTGACCGACCTGATGGCCGGGCTGCACCAGCCGGGCGACACCGTCCTGCACCGCCTCCCCGTGGGCGCCAAGGTCCTGGGCCTCGCGGGCCTGAGCCTGGCCATCGTCCTGGTGCGCGACGTCCGCGCCGCCCCGGCCTTCCTGGCCGTCACGCTCCTGCTCGCGGCGCTCGCCCGGGTGCCGGCGCGGTCGGTGTGGCGCGCGGCGCGCGGCGTGCTGCTGATCGCAGTGGTCGCCAGCCTCCTGCAGTGGTGGTGGTACGGCGGCGCGAAGGCGGCAGAGACCTTCCTCGACCTGCTCAGCCTGGGCCTGGCCGCGCTGGCGCTGACCGCCACCACCGAGGTCAACCAGATGGTCGACGCCCTCGCCCGGTGGGCGCGACCGCTGAGGGTGCTCGGGATCGACCCCGACCGCGTGGGACTGACCGTCGCGCTGACGATCGGGGCGCTGCCGGGCACGATCGCGATCGCGCGGGAGACCCGTGACGCCGCGCGGGCCCGCGGCCTCGACCGCAACCCCCGGGCGTACCTCTCCCCCTTCGTCATCCGGGTCGTCGCCCGCGCCCACGAGTCGGGCGACGCGCTGCACGCGCGCGGCATCGGCGACGACTGAGGCTCCTGTCCGCGCAGGTCCGGATGGATTTTCACTCGCAGGAGTGGATCTTCATCCGGGGTCGAGCGCGGACGCCGGGATCCCGGCCGGAAGTTCCACTCGTACGCGCGGAAGTCCATCGGCGACGACTGAGGCTCACCATCCCGGCGGGCGCCTGTGCGCCCACGGCGCCGCGGCCTCGACCTGCGCGGAGACCGAGACCAGCAGCTCCTCCTCGGCTGGACGGGCCGCCAGCATGACCCCGACCGGGAGGCCGTCGTCGGTCCAGTGCAGCGGCAGTGAGACCGCCGGCATGCCGGTGACGTTCCACGCACTGGTCCACGGCGTGAAGGCCTTCTGCGCCTCGAAGTCACGCTCGGGATCGGCGTCGTCGCGCAGCGACCCCACCGGCACGGGCGGGCTCGCGAGGGTCGGCGTGAGGACGACGTCGTACGCCGCCAGCGCGGCGAGCGCCCCGGCGGCGTGCTGGCGCAGCCGGCCGATGGCCAGCCCGAACTCCGGGCCGCTGACGGCGTGACCGCGCGCGGAGAGCCAGCGGGTCAGCGGACGCAGCCGGTCCTCCCGTCCGGGCGGTGCGGCGGACAGGGCGGTCAGCACCGCCCAGCAGGTCTCGAAGTCGGCGACCGCGTCGTGCGGGATCGGCGCGGGGACGTCCTCGACGTCGTGGCCGAGGCGCTCGAGCAGGCGGGAGGCGTCCTCCCACGCGGCCACGGACGCGGGGTGCAGCTCGACGTCCGCGATGACGGGAGCCACGAAGCGGGCGACCCGCAGGCGGCCCGGCTCCCGGTCGCAGGCCTCGAGGAACGTGCCGCTCGGCGGTGGCGCCCAGAAGGGGTCACCGACCCGCCGTCCGGACAGCACGTCGAGCAGCGCGGCGGCGTCGCGGACGGTGCGGGCGAGCGTGCCCGGCGTGGCGAGCCCGACCGGGTCGCCGTAGCGCGGCGCGCCGCTGACCCGTCCGCGCGACGGCTTGAGGCCGACCAGTCCGCAGCACGAGGCCGGGATCCGGATCGACCCGCCGCCGTCGGAGCCGGGAGCGACCGGCAGCAGGCCGGCGGCGACCGCGGCGGCGGCCCCGCCCGACGAGCCGCCGGCGGTGCGCGTGGTGTCCCACGGCGTGACCGACGCCGGCGCCACGTCGGGCTCGGTGTAGCAGGGCGACCCGAACTCCGGCGTGCTGGTCTTGCCCAGGCTCGGCAGCCCGGCGGCCTCGACCGTGAGCACCAGGTCGTCGGACGCCTCGGGCACGAAGTCGTCGTACGCCGCCGAGCCGAAGGTGGTGCGCACGCCCGCGGTGGGGTGCAGGTCCTTGATGCCGGTCGGGACGCCCCAGAGCGGACCTGCGTCCCCGGGGCGTCCTGCCGTCATCAGTCGGCGCGCGTGGTCGCGCGCCCGGTCGTGGGTGGTCGTGGTGAACGCACCAACGTGGTCGGCACGGCCGGCGTAGTGCTCCACCAGCTCCAGCGGCGACACGTCACCGCCCCGCACGGCGTCGCCCAGCTCGAGCGCGGTCAGGTCGTGGAGGGGCACTCCACGAACCTACTCGCGGCCGGCCTGGCGCAGCTCGCGCTTCATCGCCGCGATCTCGACCGCCTGGTCGGTGGCGATGTGGCTGGCGAGCTGGAAGACCTCGGACTCCTGGCCGCCCTCGCCGCCGGCGAGCAGCGACTCCACCATCACCACGGCACCCTCGTGGTGGCGGATCATCGCCTGGAGGAAGAGCCGGTCGAAGCGCTTGCCGCTGGCGGCCTCGAGCCGGTCGAGCTGGCGGGGCGAGAGCATCCCGGGCATGCCCGAGTGGTCGCCCGAGTGGTCTCCGTGCATCCCGGCGACGCCCTCCCCGCGGGTGGTGAGCCAGTCCTCCATCTGGTCGATCTCCTGGCCCTGGGAGGCCTCGATGCGCTCGGCGATGGTGGCCAGGTCGTCGCTGCTGGCCCGACCTGCGACGAGCGCGGTCATGGCGAGCGCCTGCTCGTGGTGCGGGATCATCTGCTGCACGAACGTCACGTCGGCCGCCGTGTGGATCGGGTCCTCGAGGCCCTCGACCTCGTCCGGCGCGAGCGTCGTGCCGGCCTCCCCCGGTGCGCCGAGCTGCACGACGGGCGGCGCCCCGTCGGGCTCCGCGGCCGGCTCGTCGGCGGAGCACGCGGCCGCGCCGAGGACGAGGACGGTGACGGCACCGAGGCGCACCAGGAAGGTCATGCGTGGGCTCCGCTCCGTCGCTGGATGCGCCTAAAGTTTCTGGTGGTCGGCGCGGGTGTCTGGCTAGGTTGACCCACATAGTAGGTCGACCGGCGAGCGGGACAACCCGACCCGAGCACCACCGGCGCGACCGCCCGGCGAAAGGTCGCGCTCCATGTCCCACCCCCGTCGCATCCGGAGTCCATGGCGAGTGATGGGAGCGGCGGTCCTCGCCGCGGCCCTCGTGCCCGCGGCGGCGTACGCCGCCGACGACGACCCGCGCATCGGCCTCGCTCCGGGCTACTTCCCGTGGTCCGAGGCGAGCAGCAACATCGAGCTGCTCGACAACACCCCGCGCGTCGCGCCCTTCGACGGCGCCCCGGGCAACTTCGGCTTCGTGAACTCCGACCTCGCCTTCACCGGCGACCACGCGATCATGGGCAGCTTCAACGGCTTCCAGGTCTACGACGTCTCCGACCCGTCCGACCCGACGCTGAGCGGGTCCTACGTGTGCCCCGGCGGGCAGGGTGACGTGTCGGTCTACGGCGACCTGCTCTTCTTCTCGGTCGAGGAGACCAGGGGCCGCATCGACTGCGGCACCCAGGGCGCCCCCGGCAGCGTCAACCCAGAGCGCTTCCGCGGCGTGCGCATCTTCGACATCTCCGACATCACCGCCCCGGTGCAGGTCGCCGCGGTCCAGACCTGCCGCGGCTCGCACACCCACACGCTGGTGAGCGACCCTGACGACGACGCCAACCTCTACGTCTACAACTCCGGCACCGCGGGCGTGCGCCCGGCCGCCGAGCTGGCCGGCTGCGAGTCGGCCAACACCAACACCACCGCCCCGGTGACCACCGGCAACCCGACCCCTTGGCGCATCGACGTCATCAAGGTCCCGCTCGCCTCGCCGCAGGACGCCGCGATCGTGAGCCAGCCCCGGATCTTCACCGACCCGGTGACCGGCGCCTACAACGGCCTCCTGAACACGCTGCCCGGCACCCGCCACCCCTCGGGCAGCAACTACTCGCCGCTGCCGAACACCAACACCTGCCATGACATCACCGCCTATCCCGCGCTTGGGCTCGCGGCCGGTGCGTGCCAGGGCAACGGCATCCTGCTCGACATCTCCGACCCGGTGAACCCGGTCCGTCTCGACGCGGTGGCCGACCCCAACTTCTCCTACTGGCACTCCGCCACGCTCAACAACGACGGCACCAAGGTGATCTTCACCGACGAGTGGGGCGGCGGGACCAGCGCGCGCTGCCGCGAGACCGACCGGCCCGAGTGGGGCGCGGACGCGATCTTCGACGTCGTGGACGGCAAGATGGAGTTCCGCAGCTACTACAAGCTGCCGGTGCCGCAGACCGTGCAGGAGAACTGCGTGGCCCACAACGCCTCGCTCGTGCCGGTGCCGGGTCGCGACATCCTCGTCCAGGCGTGGTACCAGGGCGGACTGTCGATGATCGACTTCTCCGACTCCGCCAACCCGGTCGAGATCGCGTCCTACGACCGTGGTCCGGTCAACACCCCGAGCGCGACCGGTGTGAACCTCGCTGGCTACTGGTCGACCTACTGGTACAACGGCAACGTCTTCGGCAGCGAGATCGCCCGCGGCTTCGACTCCTTCGGCCTGCTGCCGAGCGATGTGATGTCGGAGAACGAGATCGCCGCCGCCAGCGAGGTGCGGGTCGCGGAGTTCAACGCCCAGCACCAGACGCCGCTCACATGGGCGCCCAGCTTCAACGTGGCCGGCTCCTACTACGACCAGGCGGTCCGCTCGGGCGAGCTCGCCGGCGCGACGCTCGCCAAGGTGAGCAAGCACCTCGACAAGGCCGAGACGCTGGCCGACAAGGGCGAGAAGGCGTCGGCGAAGGACCAGCTGGCCAACGCGATCAGGGTGCTCGGCACCTCGGGTGACCAGGGCGAGCTGCGCGAGGCGCTGGTCGCACTGCGCGCCAGCCTCTGACCGGCCCCTGACGAGGAGCGGCGCCACTCCCCACGGTGGCGCCGCTCCTGCCCGGGGACGGCCGCTCCGGGCTCAGCGGTGGTGGCGCCTCAGCCCGAACGTCAGCCCGTCGACGAGCGCGCCCCACGACGCCTCGATGACGTTGGCGCCGACGCCGACGGTCACCCACGACGACTCGCCGTCGGTGGTCTCGATGAGCACCCGCGTGATCGCGTCCGTGCCGTGGCCCTGGTCGAGGATGCGCACCTTGTAGTCGATCAGCTCGAACTTGGCGACCTCGGGGAAGGCCTGCCCGATGGCCTCGCGCAGGGCGGCGTCGAGCGCGTTGACCGGGCCGTTGCCCTCCCCCGTGACGACGAACCTCACGCCCTCGGCGCGCAGCTTCACCGTTG
This sequence comes from Nocardioides furvisabuli, assembly GCF_021083185.1. Lineage (GTDB taxonomy): Bacteria > Actinomycetota > Actinomycetes > Propionibacteriales > Nocardioidaceae > Nocardioides > Nocardioides furvisabuli. The sequence goes on from NZ_JAIGQB010000002.1 coordinate 336,985, forward strand.
CCTCGGAGATGGCCTCGCCGTCGGTGCGGGTCTCGGTGATCACGCGCCACGACTCGACGTCGAAGTACGACGGACGCGTCCCCTCGACCTCCTCGGCGAGCAGCAGCTCGAAGGACGCGTCGGCGGCCTCGAAGGTGTGGCCGTGCTGCTCCATCTCCTTGACGCGTGCGGTGACGCGGGTGACGAGCTCGCGGTCGTCGGAGAGGTCGTAGCCGAGCTCGCGGCCCTTCAGCTCGATCGATGCGCGACCGGCCATGTCGGAGACGAGCAGGCGCATGTCGTTGCCGACGCCGACGGGGTCCATGTGCTGGTAGAGGTTCGGGTCGACCTTGATCGCGCTGGCGTGCAGCCCCGCCTTGTGCGCGAAGGCCGACGTGCCGACGTACGGCTGGCGCGAGGCGGGCGGGACGTTGGTGACCTCGGCGACGGCGTGGGCGATGCGGGTCGCCTCGCGCAGCAGCCCGGGGGGCAGGACGCTGCGGTCCAGCTTGAGCTCGAGGTTGGCCACGACGGTGACGAGGTCGGCGTTGCCGGTGCGCTCGCCGTAGCCGTTGATGCAGCCCTGCACGTGCGTGGCACCGGCCGCGACCGCGGCCAGCGAGTTGGCGACCGCGCACCCGCTGTCGTTGTGGGCGTGGATGCCCACCCGCGCACCGGTCGACTCGATGACGTCGAGCACCACGTCGGAGACCCAGTCGGGCAGCATCCCGCCGTTGGTGTCGCAGAGCGCGACCACCTCGGCGCCGGCCTCGGCGGCGGTGCGCAGCACCTCGAGGGCGTACGCCCGGTTGCCGCGGTAGCCGTCGAAGAAGTGCTCGGCGTCGAGGAAGACCGTCTGCCCCTCCTCGCGCAGGTGGGTCACGGTGTCGCGCACCATCGCGAGGTTCTCCTCGAGCGTGGTGCGCAGCGCGAGCTCGACGTGGCGGTCGTGCGACTTGGCGACCAGGGTGACGACGCCCGCGCCGCTGTCGCGGAGGGCCGCGACCAGCGGGTCGTCGGCAGCGCGTACGCCGGCACGGCGGGTCGCGCCGAAGGCGGCGAGCCGCGCGTGGCGCAGGTCCAGCTCGGCAGCAGCGCGGCGGAAGAACTCGGTGTCCTTGGGGTTGGCGCCCGGCCAGCCGCCCTCGATGTAGCCCACGCCGAGGTCGTCGAGCTGGCGAGCGATGCCCAGCTTGTCGGCGACCGAGAGGTTGAGGCCCTCCTGCTGGGCGCCGTCGCGCAGGGTGGTGTCGTAGACGTGGAACGCGCCGTGGAGGTCCATCGGTCTTCTCTCGGTCGGGCTGTTGCGTGCTCGGGAAACAAAAAGACCTCCTGGGGTGCAGGAGGTCGGCGCGACGGGGTGTGCCGTCGCGCTAGGGAATGATGGTCGTGCTGGTGCTCACCAGGGAATCGTGCCACCCGGGCGCCCCTGATGAGACGCGCGTCTCGCGATGCGGTCCCGACGGCTGGGCCGGGACCGCACCGCGGAGATCTCAGCCGAGGGCGCGGAACTCTGTCCAGGCCATCTGCATGCGCGCCGCCTGGCCGGGGGTGAACTCGGTCATGCAGGAGTCCTGGGTGTAGTCCATGAAGTTGGTGATCGGGTCGGGCCCGCCGCCCTCGCAGGTGTCGCGGCCCTCCGGGCACCCGAACGCCGGGGACGCCTCCGGTGCGGTGTCGTCGACGAAGTCACCGTCGCCCTCGCACCCACCCTGGAACGTGTGGAACAGCTCGAGCCAGTGGCCGACCTCGTGCGTGGCGGTGTCGCCCTCGCCGTAGATGGTGTAGGCCGAGCTGTCGCCCGTGTCGCCGGGCACGGTCGGCAGGCTGCGGAAGTCGACCACGACACCGTCGCGGTACCGCGGCAGCGGGTTGCCCCCGGTGTGCTCGGCGTCGAAGTCGGACGGGAAGTAGGCCCAGCCCAGGAGCGACTGGCCGAGAGAGGCGGAGTAGATGTTGAGCGTCTCCGACGTGCTGTCGCCGTAGAGCGCCTTCTTCATCGCCACCTCCTTGCCACCGCCGCGGAAGTAGCGCGGCTCCGCACCGTTGGACGAGATCAGGTTGAACCACTGCGGCTCGAAGGTCCGCGTGATCCGCTCCAGCTCGAAGTCGAACCCGTGGGGTGTGTACGCCTCGTCGAGAACACGGATCTGCTCGGCGATGCGGGCCGCCGACAGGTTGCCGCCCTGCTGCCCGCGGTCCTTGGCGATGACGTGGAAGCGGACCGGGACCGTGACCGTCTCGAAGTCCGCCGCTGCCGCAGCGGGATCGCCGCCGGCGTCGGCGGACGCGCTCGCCGCCCTCGACGCCTTGGCGAGCGGGTCCTTGCGGACCGTGTGCAGGTCGTCGCGCGGGATGGCCCCGGCCGGGGCCGCGGCGAGTCCTGCGTAGTCGATGCAGTCGGTGCCCTTGTCCTTCGCGGGCGCCGCCGCCACGGGGGTCGCGAGTGCGACGCCCACGGTCAGTGCGGTGATCGTCACGCCGAGACGACGGGCGTGGAGGGTGGTGCTGCGGAACATCGGGACCCCTTCCAAGGCAGTAGGGGGGAACCTAACCCCGCGACGGGGTCCGGCAGAAGACCCTGCGGGAGACCTCCGGTCAGGCTGCGGGACCCGGGTCGGGCACAGCGGTGCGCAGGGCCGCCTGGACCTCGGCGTGCCGCACCAGGAAGGCCCGCTCGTCGAGCTTCTTGCGGCGCAGCCAGCCGGTGACCTCGTCGTTGCACTTGCTGGCGTTGCAGGACCGACACGCCGGCACGACGTTGGTGAGCGTGTAGCGCCCACCGCGCGAGATCGGGAGCACGCAGTCGCGCTGGAGCGGCCCGTCGGCGCTGCCGCAGTAGGCGCAGCCGCCCCACGCCTCCTGGAGCGCCTCCCACTGCTCGGCGCCCAGGTCGTGGACCACCCTGTCCATGCGCCGCTTGCGACGCCGGGCCGATCGCACCTGCCGGCTGTTGCGCGCCGCCACCGGCTCAGAGCCAGCCGGGGAGGCGTACGTCGCTGAGCGGGGCCGCGTCGTCCGGCGCCCACGACGTCCCCTGCGCCGAGGCAGCGGCACCGAGGCCGGAGGCGCCGGCGGCGACGAGGAGGGTGACCAGCAGCCACGGGACGCCCCGGCGGGCGAGCGGGTCGACGACCCGGTGGACGGGTGAGCGCAGCCGCTCCGAGCCCGGACCCCACCACAGGCCGACGGCGAAGAAGACGCCGATGGTGCCCAGCGAGGTCAGCATCGAGAGGGACGCGGCGAAGCAGAGCAGGGCGATCGCGGCCGCGATGCCCAGGCTCCACAGGAAGAGCAGGAGGGTGCCGCCGACGCCGGCCACCACGTGCCACGGCGCGGCGAGCAGCAGCTGGATCCCGTCGTACCACTTGATCCCGCGGCGGCTGCGACGGTGGCCGACCGAGCTGGCCGCCATCGAGCCGCTGCGCAGCAGCCAGACGCCGGCGAAGAGGACGGCGAGCGCGAGGTAGGGGGCGACGGTGATGCCGCCGGCGACGACCCCGCCGAGGGCCAGCAGGGTGCCGGAGCGGCGCAGCCGCTCGCCGGCCGGCGCGCGCTCGCGCACCGGCGGGCCGTAGTCGGTGACGTACTCGGTGGTGCCGTCGGGCAGCACGCGCGTCTGGCGGTGCGGGACCGTCCCGTCGTCACCCCAGCCGTGGGCCGGAAGGTCGTGGTGGGTGTCGTCGTCCTGCTCGTCCCACTCCTCCGACCAGTGCACCGGCTCGGACGCGGGTGCCTCTGGCTGTCGGGACGCGACGCCCGTGCCGACGAGGGTCGGGGCGGCGGCGTCCTCGTGGGCCAGCACGGCGTAGGGCAGCGTGACGGGGCTGGCGGCGAGGCGCTCGCGTGGCCGGTCGTCCTCGCCGAGGGCCTCGGGGTCGGCCAGGTCCTCGAGCCAGTCGCGGACCTCCTCCAGCGACGGGCGGTCCCGCGCGACCGGGGCCAGCGCCTCCTCGACCAGCGGCAGCACCTGCGGGTCGAGGCCGGACAGGTCGTGCTCGCCGCGGCGCACGCGGTCCATGATCGCCACCGACGGCCCGCGGCCGAACGGCGCGCGGCCGGTGCCGGCGTAGGCCACCGTTGCGGCCCAGGCGTGCACGTCGGAGGCGGCAGAGGCGTCGTCGCCGTAGAGGATCTCCGGAGCGAGGTAGCCCGGCGTGCCGAGCAGCCAGCCGTTCATGGTGATGCGGGAGTCCTCGGCGACGCGGGCCAGCCCGAAGTCGATGAGGATCGGGGTGCGCCCCTCCATGATCACGTTGGACGGCTTGATGTCGCGGTGCAGGACGCCGACGGCGTGGACCGCCTCGACCGCCTCGGCCAAGCAGTCGGCGAACCACAGGAGGTCGTCGCCGGAGAGCGCGCCCTCGTCCTGGACGTGGTCGTGCAGGGAGAGGCCGGGAACGTAGCGGGTGGCGACGTAGGGGATCTCGCCCCACGGGTCGGCGTCGACGATCTCGGCGATGCGGCGGCTGCGGACCCGGGTCAGCGAGCTGACCTCGCGGGCCAGCCGCCGGCGGGCCTCGTCGTCACCGACGACGTGCGGGCGCAGCACCTTGATCGCGACCGGGCGCTCCCCCGGCTTCTGCCCGAGGTGCACCACGCCCATGCCGCCCTCGCCGAGGCGGGCACGCAGCGCGTAGCCGCCCACGGTCAGACCCGGCGGCGGCGCCTTCGGGGACGTCGTCACGCACACGAGGATACGGCCGGAGGACCCCGATGCCCCCCATCCGGCACGCCGCTGGGCCGACCACTGTCGGGACCGCTGTCGGAGGTGCGCGCGAGGATGGGGTGGTGGACGACGTACGACGACGCCTGGGCGAGGAGCGCAGCACGACCCTCGCGCGGCTGGCGAGCCTGACCGCCGACCACGACGCCGTGGTCGCGGCGTCGCTGGACACCAATGCCGACGACGAGCACGACCCCGAGGGCGCCACCATCGCCTTCGAGCGTTCGCAGATCGGATCCCTCGTCCGACAGGTGCGCCGCCACCTCACCGAGGTCGACGCCGCGCTCGCGCGGGTCGACGCGGGGACCTACGGCGGGTGCGAGCGCTGCGGCGTGCCGATCGGCGCGCCCCGGCTCGAGGCGCTCCCGGCCGCGCGGCTCTGCATCCGGTGCGCGGCGGCCGGGTGAGCCGCCCCGCACCCGGCAGGTCGGCCCGGTAGCGTCCGCTGGTGCCCAGCTCCCGGCAGTCCCGCTCCAGGCGGTCCAGCGCCCGCCGATCCGGTGCGCGGCGCGGTGGCACCCGACGGCAGGAGCGGCCGCTGCCGGACGCCGGGCCGGGCGAGCGGCTGTGGGTGCTCGACGTCCCCTACGGGACCCAGGTCGACGGCGCCACCTGGCACCCGGCCGTCCGGACCCACCTCTACGTCGGGCGCGCCCTGCCCGCGCACCTCGAGCCCTACGCCCCGGGGCCGTGGACGCTCGGCCGCTTCGTCGAGAACGCCCTGAACCCCGACCGTCCGGTGCCCGAACCCGAGCCGAGCGACGCGCTCGAGCCCCGCAGGATCCAGTTCGAGGCGGCCGACGCGATCGCCGAGCGCGCCGCCGCGGGCGGGCGGGGCTTCCTGCTCGCCGACGAGCCGGGCGTGGGCAAGACGATCTCCGCGGTCCTGGGGGCGACCGCGGTGGGCGACCTCCGCGGGGCGCGGCGGGTGCTCGTCGTGGCCGACCGGCCTGCGGCGATCACGATCGGCCACTGGTGCCGCACGATCACCGCGCTGGGCAGCGGCGGGCTGGAGTGGGTGGTGACCACGTGGGACCGGCTGGACAAGGTCGTGGACCACATCTGGGACGTGATCATCGCGGACGAGGCCCACGCCCTGCGGCGTACGACGACGAAGCGGTGGAAGCTCTGGTCCCGGATCTCCGGGCACGGGACACCGCACGACCGGGCGCCGTTCGTCATCGCCACCACCGCGACACCCGGTCACACGCCGCTCGAGCTGCCCTACCTCGCCCCGGCGTACGCCCAGGTGCTGGGCGAGCCGGTGAAGGAGTGGACCTCCGCCACCCGGCCGGGCGAGGCGTTCGCCTCCGCGCTCGAACGCCACGGCATCGGGGTGGAGCGCGGGCGCTACGGCGCCACGTGGACCACTGACCCCGAGCGCCGCGCCGCAGACCTCACGCTCGTGCGCGGGTGGCTCGCCGAGGAGCGACCCCCGGCGATGCTGCACCGCGCGGCACCGTGGGGACCGGTGCCGATCTCCGGGATGCCGGTGACGCTCACGCCGTCCGAGCGCACGGCGTACGAGGCGGAGTGGGGCGAGTTCTGCCGCGAGATGGACATCGCCCGACGTGGCCGCAACGTCGCCGGGGGACGGGCCGCGCTGCTGCGGTTCCGGCAGAAGGCCGGGCTGTTGCGGGTCGACTCGACGGTCGCCTGGATCGCCCAGCAGGTCGAGGCGGAGCGCCAGGTGGCGTGCTCGGTCGAGTTCGTGGGGACCGCCGCCGACCCGATCGCCGACCGGCTGCGCGACTCCGGCATCGAGGTCGCCACGATCTACGGCCGCGACCGCTTCGACCCGGAGGCCGAACGGCTCCGCTTCCAGACCGGCGAGGCGAAGGTCTGCGTCTTCACAGCGGTCGCCTCCATGAGCCTGCACGCCGGCGAGACCCTCGACGACGGACGCCGGGCGAGCACGGAGCCGCGGGTCGGCGTCTTCCACCAGGCCCGCTTCTCCGGCATCGCCGGCCGGCAGGTGACCGGCCGCACCCACCGCGACCACCAGGTCTCGCCGTGGCACATCGCCTATGCCGAGGGCACCGTCGAGGAGCAGGTCGGCAAGGTGATGGTGGAGCGGATCGCCGCGGCCTCCGACACCGTGGGCGGCGACACGACCGGCCTCGCCGACGTCGCCCAGCTCCTCGGTGCCGACTGGTTGCCGGCCACGACCCTGACCGAGGACGCCTGACCCGGCCCCCGGCCCCCAGCGCGACGGCGTACGCCCGGGCCATCCAGCGCTGATGGGTGCGCACGTCGCGACACCAGGCCGGAGGTGGATCGGCCGATCGGCCGGGTGGCGTCGGTCAGACCACCCGGTGCATCCAGCCGAACGTGTCCTCGGTGCGGCCGAACTGCATGCCCACCAGCGCCTCGCGGATCCGCATCGTCAGCTCGGTGCTCGCCGGTGCGGGAGTCACGCCCTGCGGCGAGCGGAGCTCACCGACGGGGGTGACGACAGCCGCGGTGCCGCAGGCGAAGACCTCGGTGATCTCGCCCGAGGCGACCCCGTCACGCCACTCGTCGAGGGAGAACTTCCGCTCCTCCACGGCGTGGCCCAGCTTGCCTGCGAGCTCGATGATCGAGGCGCGGGTGATGCCCTCGAGGATCGTGCCGGTCTCGGGGGTGACGACGTGGCCGTCGGCGTGGACGAAGAAGAGGTTCATCCCGCCGAGCTCCTCGATGTAGCGGAACTCCTGGTCGTCGAGGAACACCACCTGGTCGCAGCCCTGCTCGATGGCCTCGCGCTGCGCTGCCAGCGACGCGGCGTAGTTGCCACCGGTCTTGGCCGCGCCCATGCCGCCGCGACCCGCGCGGGTGTAGGTCTCCGAGAGCCAGAGGTTGACCGGCTTGATGCCGCCCTTGAAGTAGGCGCCGGCGGGCGAGGCGATGACCATGAAGGTCACGTGCTGCGCGGGGCGCACCCCGAGGAAGGTCTCGGAGGCGAACATGAAGGGCCGCAGGTAGAGCGACTTCTCGCCCTCGCTGTCGGGCACCCATCGCTGGTCGGCCGCCACGAGCGCGTCGACGCACTCCACGAAGTCGTCGACGGGCAGCTCGGGGAAGGCCAGGCGCTGGGAGGAGCGCACCATCCGCGCGGCGTTCTGCTCGGGACGGAAGGTCCAGATCGATCCGTCGTCGTGGCGGTAGGCCTTCATGCCCTCGAAGGTCTCCTGGGCGTAGTGCAGCACCGCGGTCGCGGGGTCCAGCGTCAGGGGGCCGTAGGGCGTGATGCGCGCGTCGTGCCAGCCCTGCTCCGGCGTCCACACACGCGTGAGCATGTGGTCGGTGAAGTGCTGGCCGAAGCCCGGGTTGGCGAGGATCTCGGCCAGGCGGGCCTCGTCGACGGGCGTGGTGGTCGCGGTGGTGCTGATCTGCATGGGGGCAAACCTACTCAGAGTCGGGCGGTGATGGCGTCCCCGACCTCGCTCGTACGCCGGGTGGTGCCGGGCGCGCGTTTGGAGAGGTCGGCCAGGACGGCGGACTCGATCCGCGCCGCGGCCTCGGGGTGGCCGAGGTGGTCGAGCAGCAGCGCGCCGGAGAGGATGGCGGCGGTCGGGTCGGCCTTCTGCTGCCCGGCGATGTCGGGGGCCGAGCCGTGGACAGGCTCGAACATCGACGGGGCGGTCCGGTCCGGGTTGACGTTGCCTGAGGCAGCCAGGCCGATGCCACCGGTGATGGCGGCGGCGAGGTCGGTGACGATGTCGCCGAAGAGGTTGTCGGTGACGATCACGTCGAAGCGGGCGGGGTCGGTGACCATGAAGATCATCGCCGCGTCGATGTGGATGTAGTCGGTCTCCACGCCGGGGTGCTCCGCGGCGACCGACTGGAAGAGGCGCCACCACAGCGAGCCGGCGTTGGTCAGCACGTTGGTCTTGTGGACCAGGGTCACCTTCTTGCGCGGTCGCTTCTCGGCGCGGGCGAACGCGTCTCGGACCACCCGCTCGACGCCGTACGCGGTGTTGACCGAGACCTCGGTGGCGATCTCGGCCGGGGTGCCGACGCGCAGGGCACCGCCGTTGCCCGTGTAGGGGCCCTCGGTGCCCTCGCGCACGACGACGAAGTCGATCTCGCCACGCCCGAGGACCGAGTCGGCCAGGGGTGAGGCCGAGCCCGGGAAGAGCCGTGACGGACGGAGGTTGACGTAGTGGTCGAGCTCGAAGCGCAGCTTGAGCAGCAGCCCGCGCTCGAGGATGCCGGGCGGCAGGTTCGGGTCGTTGGGCTTGCCGCCCACGGCTCCCAGCAGGATCGCGTCGTGCCCGCGGATCTCCGCGAGCACCGAGTCGGGCAGCACCTCGCCGGTGGCGAGGTAGCGCTCCGCGCCGAGGTCGTAGCGCGTGGACCCGAACGTCACCGGGGAGGCCGCCTCGAGGACCTTGAGGGCCTCGGCGGTCACCTCGGGGCCGATCCCGTCGCCGGGGATGACGGCGAGGGTCTGGCTCCGGGAGCTCTCGGTGTCGGACACGGTCTGCGGGGCGTCTGGCATGCCGCGAACGTTAGTTGTCGTCCGGGCGCATGCCGCCGTTGTCTCGCAGGTCAAGCGCGGTCTGCACGGCGGCCGCGGTGTTCTCGAGGCTGCGGGGGTTCTCGGGGTCGTGGGCCGCCGGGCCCCAGGCGTCGGGATACAGGTCGTACATGGGTCTCACTCCTGAGTGTCGTGAGCCCGAAGCCACCGACACCGCGGCGGGTGAGGGAGCGGGGGTGCCGCGGGGATCGCCCGGACATCCGGCTGCCGGCCGGCAGGAGGGCGGATCACGCGTGACTGGCGGACCCGCCGCAGAGGCGGCGGCTTCGAGCTCGACTGAGTCGAAGAAGGCCGGGCGGCGGAACCTCGTCAACGCCGAACACCGCGACGAGGTGGCCTTCTGTCAGGCCCCGCCGCGGCGAACGATAAGTACGAAGACGCTCCGCATGATGGGACGACTGTACGACCGCCCAGCGGACGCGCGCATCCGCTTTCCGGGAACGTGTCAGATCGTGAGACTCCGGACCGGTCACCGAGACACCCGGCGATCGGTGACAGACTCGGCGACCTCATGTCTGCTCCCCCTGATCTCCCCGACGTCGTCCAGCGCGCCTTCGACGTGTGCCGCCAGGCCGGCTACGTCGCCTTCTGCCGCAACGAGACCGGCCGGCTGCTGGCCACGCTCGCCGCGACGCGCGGCGGCACGATGGCCGAGTTCGGCACCGGCTGCGGCGTCGGCACCGCATGGCTGCGCAGCGGCGTACGCAACGGGGCGCGGATCCTGACCGCCGAGCTCGACGAGTCGTTGGCCGGCGCGGCGGCGAAGATCTTCGACGACGACGGATGCGTCGAGGTGCTCGCGGCCAACTGGAACGTGCTGCGCGACCGCGGGCCCTTCTCGCTGCTCTTCCTCGACTCCGGCTCCCCGTCGGAGGTGGGTGTGGAGTCGGTGATCGACCTCGTCGAGCCCGGCGGCATCGTCGTGCTCGACGACTTCGCTCCGTGCGAGTCGTGGCCGCCGATCACCTACGGCCGCGTCGACACGCTGCGCGAGCAGTGGCTCACCGACGACCGCTTCACCGCGGTCGAGGTGATGGTGGCCGCCGACGCCTCGGCCGTGATCGCGACGCGTCGCTGACCCGTCGATGACCGCACGATGACCGCCCCGTGACCGGACTGGCCGTCGCCGCTCCCAACCCCGCCGCGGCCGACGCCGCCGAGCAGGTCGCCCGGGCCGGGGGCTCCGCCGTGGACGCCGCGATCGCCGCCGCACTGGTCGCCATGGTCAACGAGGTCGGCCTCGTCTCCCTCAGCTCGGGCGGGTTCGTGGCCGTGCAGCCGGCGGCAGGAGCGGCGTACACCGTGGACGGGTGGGTCGACCGTCCCGGGATCGGACGCGCGCCCGACGCGGAGCCGTCACGCACCTGGGACGTGACGACGGCCTACGGCGGCGGGGTGACGATCACCATCGGACCGGGCTCGGTCGCCACGCACGGCTCGCTGGCGGCCTTCGGCGAGGCGCACGCCCGCGACGGACGGCTGCCGTGGCGTGAGCTCGTGGCACCGGCGCTCGACGTGGCGCGCGGCGGCTTCCGGCTAGGTGCGGCGTCGCGCTACTACCTCGACCACGTCCACGAGACCGTCTTCGGCTGGGACCGCGCCAGCCACGAGGCGCTGCACGACGAGGACGGCCGGGTGACCGCGGACCGGGTGGTGGTCGCGGACCTCGCCGGCACCCTCGAGCACGTTTCCGACGCCGGGCCCCGCGCCCTGCACGAGGGGGACCTGGCTGCGCTCCTGGCCGCGGACCTGCAGGCGCGCGGCGGGCTGCTCGGCGCGGCCGACCTGGCGGCGTACGCCCCGGTCGTGCGCGCGCCACTGACGACCCGCGTCGGAGGCTGGCGCCTCGCCACCACCCCTCCCCCGTCGGTGGGCGGAGTCGTGGTCGCCTCGATGCTGCGGCTCCTCGACGGACACCCGCTCGCCGGGTGGGACGACGCCGACGTGGCGCACCTCGTGCGGGTGCAGCGCGCGGTGCTGGGCCACCGGCGCGAGGTGCTCGAGACGGCGTCCGGCCTGGACGCGGCGTCGCGGGCGTGGCTGGACCGAGTCGACGCCGACCACCGCGCGGTGCTGGAGTCGGGGTCGACCGCGCACGTGTCGGTCACCGACGCCGAGGGTGCCGCCTGCTCGATCACCGTGTCGTCGGGCTACGGCGCCGGGATGATCGCCGCCGGCACCGGCATCTGGCTCAACAACTGCCTCGGTGAGCAGGAGCTCAACCCGCCCGGTCGCACGGTGGCGCCCGGGGCGCGGCTGCTGTCGAACATGGCGCCCACCGTCGGTCGGCACGACGACGGCGCCACCCTGGCCATCGGCTCGCCGGGCGCGGACCGCATCACGACGGCCGTGGTGTCGGCCCTGGCGGGCTTCGTCAACGGAGACCTCGACCTCGCGGCCGCCGTCGCGCACCCGCGCGTGCACGTCCACCGGGCCGGCCTGCCCGACGAGGAGGTGCGCGTCGAGCACGAGCCGTCGATGTACTACGGCGGGGTGGGAGCGGCGCTCACCGGCGCCGACGGGCACCTCGAGGCGGTCGCGGACCCGCGGCGCGACGGCGTGTCCCGGCTCATCAGCTCCTGGCACCCACCGTCTCCGAGTCGAGCGGCCGGCAGCTCGACGCCACCATCCGTGTGATGTTTGTTACTCGTTCGGCAGATTTCTTGGACGTCCCGTTCCTAGGGTGTGGCTGCCCCGGCGGGCAGCACCGGCTGCCTGCTCCCGCGTCACGAAGGAATCCCTCGCCATGAAGTCCCCCGGCCAGAAGACGACCCAGGCCCTCGCCGTCGTCGCCACCCCCCTCGCCCTCGTCGCGCTCGGCGCGTCCGTCTACCAGGCGTCGTACGCCGCCTTCACCGGCCAGACCCGCAACTCGGGCAACGAGTGGGCCACCGGCTCGGTGAAGCTCACCGACGACGACAACGGCGCCGCTCGCTTCCGCGTCGCCAACATGCTGCCGGGCGACACCCAGACCAGGTGCATCACCGTCACCGCGGACGCCTCGGTCCCGAGCACCGTCAAGGGCTACGCCATCAACCCCGTCACGTCCACCGCGAAGCTCGAGGACCGCGTGAAGGTCACCATCGAGTCCGGCAACGGAGGCTCGTTCGCCGACTGCACGGGCTTCACCGCCGTGGGTGCGCCCCACGTCAGCGACGCCCCCCTGTCGAGCATCGCGCAGGTCAACACCTTCGAGACCGGGTTCGGCGGCTGGGCGGTGCCCACCGGCGTCTCGTCCAAGACCTACCGGATGACCTGGAAGTTCGACACCACCGGCATGAGCCAGGCCCAGATCGACGCCATGCAGGGGGCCAAGACCGGCATCGACATGCAGTGGGAGATGCAGAGCAACTGACAGGCACTGCACCCGTTCCGATGACGTCTCCATGACCGCCACCTCCGTCCTCGACGCGGACCTCCGCCGTCCCGCCTCCACGCCCGGGCACACGTCGGAGGTCCGCGACTGGACCCGTCTCGCGGCGGTGCTGCTGGCCCGCATCTACCGGACCTTCGTCCTCGGGCTGGTGGTCGTCGCGACCGCTCCTGTCGCATTCGGGTGGGGGTCCTACGTCGTGCGCTCCGGGTCGATGGAGCCCTCCATCGCGGTCGGCGACGTCGTCGTCGCCAAGCCCTGGACCGAGGACCAGCGCGTCCGGGTCGGGCGGGTCTTCGTCTACGACGCCCCGGCCGCGACCAGCCCGCACCTGATGGTCCACCGCATCGTCGAGCTCCGCGACGACGGCGACTACACCACCGCGGGCGACGCCAACGAGCTCACCGACGTCGCCCCGCTCCCGAGCAGGGACATCCGCGCGACCGCCGTGCTCCTGGTCCCCCACGTCGGCCTGCCGGTCACGTGGTTCCAGACCGGCCAGTGGCTCCGGCTCGCTGCGTGGCTGCTCCTGACGGCGGCAGCGTTCGCGCTCGCCACCCGGAGGCTCGAGGGCGAGCCGCCGCGGTGGCGGCTGCTCCGGCTCGTCCGCGACCGGTTCTCCCCGCGGCCGCCTCGTGGCGGGCCGTCCGGACCGGGCGGGACCGCGACCGGGCCACCGCCCAGAAACGGCGTACGTCGCTCGCGCACCCCGCTGCTGGCCGTGGCCTCGCTGGTCGTGGTCGGCACCCTCGCCTCGACCGCCGGCGCCGGCTTCACCGGGCACACCAGGAACAGCGGGTCGGCGTGGACGGCCGGCTTCTGGACCCAGCCCTACGTCACCGAGGTCCTGAACGACCAGCCGTTCGGCCTCTGGCTGCTCGACGAGACCAGCGGCCAGTACGCCTCGGACCGGTCGGGCAACGACCGCACCGGGCAGTACTACGGCCACCTCGCCCTCGGCACGCCCGGGGCGCTGCCGCGCAACCCCGGCACCGCGGTGTCCAACGCCGGCGGCCGCGTGGTCCTCGGCACGCAGCCCGTCGTCGCGCCGTCGGCGTACTCGATCGAGCTGTGGTTCCGCACGACCTCCACCTCGTCGAGCCACCTCGCCGGCTTCGAGGACGACCGGGACGACAACTGGCGTGGCGCGACCGCGGACCGGATCGTGACCATGACGCCGTCCGGGCACATCACCTTCGGCGCCTGGAAGAACGGGGGCCTTCCCCTCACCACTGCCGCGTCCTACAACGACGGCGCGTGGCACCACCTGGTCGTCACGAGCACCTCGTCGCGCTTCTCGACGGTCTACGTCGACGGGGTGCGCGTCGTCAGCGGGACGAGCTCCTACGTCGACACCTACCCGGGGTACTGGCGGGTGGGGCAGGGCAGCACGGGCAACCAGAACGGCTTCACCGCGTCGTTCACAGGCGACCTCGACAACGTCGCGATCTACCACTCCACGCTCTCCGCCTCGAGGGTCGCGGCGCACTGGGCGGCACGCTAGGCCTCAGTCCAGGTCGACGGTGAACCACGGCAGCATCAGCTGCGTGAGCGGGCCGATCGCGAGGGCGTAGGCGACGGTGCCGATCCCCAGCACGCCGCCGAGGAGCAGGCCGATCACCACGACGGTGACCTCCAGCCCGGTGCGGACCAGCCGGAGCGACAGCCCGGTGCGGCGGGCGAGTCCGGTCATCAGGCCGTCACGGGGCCCGCGACCCAGCTGGGCGCCGATGTAGAGGGCGCTCGCCAGGCCGCACAGCACCACACCGCCGACCATGAGCGCGAGGCGCGCCGTCATCGCGTCGGGCTGGACCAGCACCGCGAGCGTCGCGTCGGCGGAGAGGCCGACGACGAACGCGTTGCTGATGGTGCCCAGTCCGGGCACCTCGCGCAGCGGGATCCAGAGCACCAGCACCACGAAGCTGAAGAGCACGACGGCCGTGCCCAGCGACATCGGCACGTGGCGCACGAAGCCGGAGTGCAGCACGTCCCACGGCGCGAGCCCGAGCGCACCGCGCACCATCATCGCGAGGGAGACGCCGTAGAGGAACAGCCCGACGTAGAGCTGGGGCAGGCGTCGCGCCAGGCGTCCGGCGCGCAGCTGCGCGAGCGGGCCGAGGTCGACCAGCCCGCCGCGAGGGGCGATCGCAGTGCCGGTGGGGACGTCGCAGGGCGTGGTGCTCATGCATCCATGATGGTCGCGATTGGCCTTGTCCGACATAGCCAATCATGGAACAGTGGCCTGCATGAGCCCGGTGATCAGTGCCCAGCGCGTAGCCACTCTGACCGGCGACTTCCCTCGCTCACCCGCCTACCTCGGGCTCGCGGAGAGCCTTCGCGTGCTCATCGGCGACGGACGGATCGGGATCGGCGTACGCCTGCCGAGCGAGCGCGAGCTCACCGGCGTGCTCGACGTCTCCCGCACCACGGTCACGCGGGCCTACGAGGTGCTGCGCGAGGCGGGGTACGCCGAGGCGCGGCGTGGATCGGGGACCTTCACCACCGTGCCGGGCGGGCACCGCCGCGCCCACGACCGCTCGCTCCTGCCCGGGACCGGGGGCGAGGACGTCATCGACCTGAACTGTGCCGCGCACTCGGCGCCGCCGGGCCTGGTCGAGGCCTACCAGCGCGCGACCGAGGAGCTGCCGGCCTACCTCAGCGGCCCGGGCTACTTCCCGCTCGGGGTCCCGGCGCTGCAGGCGCGGATCGCGGCGGCGTACGACGCCCGCGGGCTGCCCACGGTGCCGGAGCAGGTCATGGTCACCGCCGGCGCGCTCGCCGCCGCGTCGATCGTCGCGCAGGCCAGCACCTCCCCCGGCGACCGGGTCGTGGTGGAGTCGCCGACCTACCCCAACGCGACCCAGGCCGTGCGCCACGCGGGCGCCCGGCTGGTCCCCGCGGCGGTCGACCCCGACGGCTGGGACCTCGACGCGCTCGCGGCGACGCTGCGGCAGTCGTCACCGCGCCTGGCCTACCTGATCCCCGACTTCCAGAACCCCACCGGGCACCTGATGTCGGAGGCGCAGCGCGAGGAGCTCGCCACCGCGCTGGCCCGCACCCGCACCGTGGTCGTCGCCGACGAGGCCCACCAGGCCCTGGCGCTCACGCCCGGGCTCGCGGCAGCGATGCCGCGGCCGCTGGCGGCGTACGCCGACGACGCGATCACCATCGGCAGCGCGAGCAAGTCCTTCTGGGGCGGGCTGCGGTTGGGCTGGGTGCGCGCGCCGCTCGCGGACATGGACCGCCTCATCCACGCGCGCATCGGCCTCGACCTCGGAGCCCCGGTCTTCGAGCAGCTCGTGCTGGCAGACCTGATGGACCACGCCGACGAGGTGCTCCCCCGGCACCGCGAGCGCCTGGTGGCCGGGCGCGACGCGCTGGTGGCGGCCGTGCGCGAGCACCTGCCGGAGTGGCGCTTCCGGGTCCCGGACGGGGGGCTGGCGCTGTGGTGCGAGCTGCCCGAGGCGCTCGGCAGCGCCACCTCGGCCGAGGCCGAGCGGCGCGGCGTGGTGGTCGCCCCCGGGCCGGTCTTCGCCGTCGAGGGCGGCCTCGACCGCTACGTCCGGATCCCGTGGACCGCAACGCCGGAGACGCTCACCGAGGCCGTACGCCGACTCGCCGCCGCGTGGGAGCACGTGTCGACCACCACCCGGCCGGCGTCGAGCCGGTCGCGCCGGGCAGGTGCCGGCCGAGTGATGGTCGCGTAGGTCAGGCTCAGGTCAGGTCGACCGCGCGCACCGAGGCGGCCTGCATGGCCGTCTCGATCTCGGCGAGCGTCTCGGCCGGGATGGCCGAGTCGACGCTGAGGGCGACGAGGGCGGCGCCGCCCTTGTCCTGGCGCGAGACCTGCATGCCGGCGATGTTGACCGCGGCTGCGCCCAGGATCCCGCCGACGGTGCCGACCATGCCCGGACGGTCCTCGTAGGTGAGGAAGGCCAGGTGGGTGGTGGGCTCGATGTCGACGTCGAAGCCGTTGACCTCGACCAGGCGCTCCTTCTGCGCGAGACCCACGAGGGTGCCGCTCACGGAGACCTGGGTGCCGTCGGCGAGCGTGCCGCGCAGCGTGATCAGGTTGCGGTGGTCGGGGCTCTCCGACTCCGTCACCAGGCGCACCTCGGTGCCGCGCTCGGCGGCGAGGAGCGGCGCGTTGACGTAGGAGACCTGCTCCTCGACGATGTCGGCGAAGACGCCCTTGAGGGCGGCCAGCTCGAGCACCTTGACGTCGTACTCGGTGATCTCGCCGCGCACCTCCACGTCGAGCGCACTCGCGACCTCGCCGGCCAGCGCGGTGAAGACGCGGCCGAGCTTCTCGGTCAGCGGGATGCCGGGTCGTACGTCCTCGGCGATGACGCCCCCCTGGACGTTCACCGCGTCGGGCACGAGCTCGCCGCTGAGCGCGAGGCGCACCGAGCGAGCCACGGCGATGCCGGCCTTCTCCTGCGCCTCGTCGGTGGACGCACCGAGGTGGGGCGTCGCGACGACGTTCTCCAGCTCGAAGAGCGGGCTGTCGGTGCACGGCTCGCTGGCGAAGACGTCGAGGCCGGCGGCGGCGATCTGTCCGGTCTTGAGTGCGTCGTAGAGGGCGGCCTCGTCGACGATGCCGCCGCGGGCGGCGTTGACCAGGACGAGGCTCTGCTTGGCGGCCGCGAGCTGCTCGGCCCCGATGAGACCGACCGTCTCGGGCGTCTTCGGCAGGTGCACGCTCATGAAGTCCGACTCCGTGAGCAGCGTGTCGAGGTCGACGAGGCGTACGCCCATCTGCGCGGCGCGACCAGCCTGGACGTAGGGGTCGTAGGCGATGACCTTCATGCCGAACGCGCTGAGGCGCTGGGCGACCAGGACGCCGATCCGGCCGAGGCCGACGATGCCGACGGTCTTCTCGTAGAGCTCGATGCCGGTGTACTTCGAGCGCTTCCACTCGCCGTTCTTCAGCGCCGCGTGCGCGGGGCTGACGTGGCGGGCCGCGGCGAGCATCAGCGCGACGGCGAGCTCGGCGGCGCTGACGATGTTGGAGGTCGGCGCGTTGACCACCATCACGCCCGCCTGCGTGGAGGCCTTGACGTCGACGTTGTCGAGGCCCACGCCCGCGCGGGCGACGACCTTGAGCTTCGTCGCCGCAGCGAGCGCCTCGGCGTCGACCTTGGTCGCGGAGCGGACCAGGATCGCGTCCACGTCCGCGATCGCGGGGATCAGCTCGGAGCGGTCGGCGCCGTTGCAGTGGCGGATCTCGAAGTCGGGACCGAGCGCCTCGATGGTGGCGGGGCTCAGCTCTTCGGCGATGAGTACGACGGGCTTGGCGGGTGCGTTCACAGCGGGTTCCTCAGTGGAAGATCACGGACGATCGTGGAAGATCCGGGACTGCACGACGCTGTGCCGGGCCCACACTACCCGCGAGTCCGATGATGGCCGAACCCGTCCCACTCCTCAGGTCGCCGCCCCTGACACGTCGGTCCCATCGCGCTGTCGGGGGGCGCTCCTACGATGGCCGGATGGGTGCGATGGACGACGCCGAGCGGCTCGAGCCGACCGCGGTCGAGCAGTGGAGCGCCTGGCTGCGCGAGCACCATGCGCAGCCGTCCGGCGTGTGGCTCGTGAGCCCTCGCCGGGCCGGCGACCGACCCTTCTCCTACGAGGCGGCCGTCGTCGAGGCCCTTCGCTTCGGCTGGGTCGACTCGACCGTGCGACCCGTCGACGAACGCCGCTCGATGCAGTGGTTCGCCCCGCGCCGCCCCGGCAGCATGTGGACCCGGATCAACAAGGGCCGGGTCGCGCGCCTGGAGGAGGCCGGTCTGATGGAGCCGGCCGGTGCTGCCGCGATCGCGGCCGCCAAGGAGTCAGGCATGTGGACGCTGATGGACGCCGTCGAGGACTGCGTGGTGCCGGACGACTTGGCTGCGGCCTTCGAGCGACACCCGGGTTCGCGCGAGCACTGGGACTCGTGGTCGGCGTCCGCGCAGAAGATGATCCTGACGTGGATCGTGCTGGCCAGGCGGCCCGAGACCCGCGCAGCGCGCGTGGCCGCCACGGCCGAGAAGGCGGCCCGTGGGGAGAAGTCCCGCCCCTAGGACCCGGCCGTGCCTCAGACGGGGCAGCCGTCGGGGCCACACTCCTCGGCGCCTTCGCCGCCGGTGGCGAGCACCTCGATCCGGGGGTGCGACTCCGACCACGCCCGCTCGAGCACCTGGGTGAACGTCTCCGTCGGCTGCGCCCCGGAGACGCCGTACTTCTGGTCGACGACGAAGAACGGCACCCCGCCGGCGCCGTAGGCCTGCGCCTGCTCGATGTCGGCGTGCACGTCGGCCTCGAACTCACGGGAGGCCAGCACCTCGTCGACGCGCGCGGCGTCGAGTCCCGCGCCGACCGCGACCTCGCGCAGCACCGCGTGATCGGCGACGTTGCGTGCCTCGGTGAAGTACGCCGCGAGCAGCGCCTCCTTGACCCGGCCCTGCAGCTCGTTGCCACCTGCGGCGTGACCGAGGTGGATCAGGCGGTGCGCGTCGACGGTGTTGAGGTGGAGGGTCTGCGAGAGCCGGTAGACCAACCGCTCCTCGGCCGCGACTGCCTCCACGCGGTCCTGCATCTGCTGCGCACCGGCGGCCGACTGACCGTACTTGCGGGCGATCATCGTCACCGCGCGCTCGGTCGGCTCGGTGGGTGCGCCGGGGTCGAGCTGGTAGGAGCGCCAGTGCACCTCCACCTCGTCGGCGTGGTCGAACGCGGCCAGCGCGTTCTCGATGCGGCGCTTGCCGATGTAGCACCACGGGCAGACGACGTCGGACCAGATCTCGATCAACACGTGTGCCTCAACACCGGCATCGGACGAGCTGTTCCCGCGCGTGCTCGGGGTCGAGTCGCTGGGAGACTCAACCCGTATCCCGGGCGTGTCGCGCCCGGGCAGCGGAGGTCAGGACTCCTGGCGCGCGACCGCGTGCCGCCGCAGGAGGTAGCCGCCGGCCAGGCCGATGACCAGGGAGAACAGGACGCCGAGGTTGGCGAACGCCCACGCGCCGTCGCGTCCGCCGAGGCCCAGCGGGCCGAGGAGGTAGCCCTGCCAGTTGTTCCACGAGGCGGCGTCGCTGAACGAGTTGATGACCAGGCCCCAACCGACGAGCGAGGCGAACGCCATCGTGGCGATCGAGGTCCAGTCGAAGGCGCCGTAGCGGCCGGAGGCGTCGAAGAGCGCCTCGTCGTCGTAGTCGCGACGGCGCAGGGCGAGGTCGGCGATCATGATCCCGGCCCACGCCGCGAGCGGGACGCCGAGGGTGATCAGGAAGCTCTGGAAGGGTCCGGCGAAGTCCTCGGCGATGAACACGACGTAGAACGTGCCGAGCGTCAGCAGCAGGCCGTCGACGGCCGCGGCCTGCGGGCGCGTGAGCCTCACTCCGAGCGAGAGCAGCGTGAGGCCCGAGGAGTAGATGCCGAGCACGGCACCGCTGACCAGCGAGAGGACTGCGGCGAGCAGGAACGGGACGAGGAACCAGGTCGGGAGCAGGGTGGCCAGGGTGCCGATCGGGTCGTCCGCCACGCCGTCAAGGATCTCGGCCGAGGAACCCGCCAGGGCAAGCCCGAAGAGGACCAGCACCACCGGGGCGAGCGCGCCGCCGAACGTGTTCCAGGCGACGATCGACGGACCGGAGGCGGTGCGCTTCTGGTAGCGCGACCAGTCGGCCGCGATGTTGATCCAACCGAGGCCGAAGCCGGTCATCACCATCACGAGCGCGCCGATCACCGCCTGGGTGGAACCGGCCGGAACGGCCTGCACGGCCGACCAGTCGATGTCGTCGAGGGTGAGCGCCATGTAGAGCACGGTCACCGCCCCGGTGATCCACGTCAGCACCGACTGCATCCGCATGATGACGTGGTAGCCCGCGACGCTCGCGGCGACGATGAGCGCGGCGACCACCACTGCCGCCACGATCTTGGTCCCGGTGCCGCCGCCCCACCCGAGACGCGTGAAGATCGTCGACGTCGCCAGGACCGCGAGGATGGCGAGGAAGGTCTCCCAACCGATCGAGACCAGCCACGAGATCACGCCGGGCACCTTCTGGCCCTGCACGCCGAACGCCGCGCGGCTGAGGATCATCGTGGGTGCCGAGCCGCGCTTGCCGGCGATCGCGATGACGCCGCACAGGGCGAAGGACACGACGATCCCGACGACCGACACCAGCACGCCCTGCCAGAACGAGATCCCGAAGTAGAGGACGAACGAGGCGTAGCTCAGGCCGAAGACCGACACGTTGGCGGCGAACCACGGCCAGAACAGGTCGCGGGGCCGAGCGGTCCGCGCCGACTCCTCGATGATCTCGATCCCGGTGCTCTCCACGCCGAGACGGCGCGTCTGCTCCAGCCCCGAGCCGGTGGTCGCTGTGTCGCTCATGGGTGAAGGGTAGGCCCGGAACGGCGACGGCGCGCCGCGCAGGAGGTCGGTCCTGCCCGGCGCGCCGTACGAGGTGTGCGCGGGTGTCGCGTCAGCGCGCGGCGGTGCCCTCGACGTAGTCGGTGTCGTGGGACTTCACCCAGGCCATGAGCTTGCGCAGCTCGCGGCCGGTCTGCTCGATGGGGTGGGACTCCCCCTTCTTGCGGAACTCGGTGAACTCCGGCGACCCGTTGTCCATGTCGGTGATGAAGCGCTCGGCGAACGCGCCGTTCTTGATGTCGGCGAGCACGTCCTCCATGTTCTTCTTCACGTCCGGGGTGATCACGCGCGGACCGGAGACGTAGTCACCGAACTCGGCGGTGTCGGAGACCGACCAGCGCTGCTTGGCGATGCCGCCCTCGTACATCAGGTCGACGATGAGCTTGAGCTCGTGGAGGCACTCGAAGTAGGCCACCTCGGGCTGGTAGCCGGCCTCGGTGAGCACCTCGAAGCCGTACTGCACGAGCTGCGAGGCGCCGCCGCAGAGCACGGCCTGCTCACCGAACAGGTCGGTCTCGGTCTCCTCGGTGAAGGTGGTCCTGATGCCGCCGGCGCGCAGGCCGCCGATCGCCTTGGCGTAGGACAGCGCGAGGTCCCAGGCCTTGCCGGACTCGTCCTTCTCCACCGCGACGAGGACCGGCACGCCGCGCCCGTCGACGTACTCGCGACGCACGAGGTGACCGGGGCCCTTCGGCGCGACCATGAAGACGTCGACGCCGGCGGGCGGGGTGATGTAGCCGAAGCGGATGTTGAAGCCGTGGCCGAAGACGAGGGTGTCGCCGGGGGTGAGGGCGGGCTCGATCTCCTCGGCGTAGAGCTTGCGCTGGTGCTGGTCGGGCGCGAGGATGACGATGAGGTCGGCCTCCTCCGCTGCCTCGCGGGGTGTGAGGACGCGCAGGCCCTCGGCCTCGGCCTTGTCCCGGCTCCTCGACCCGGGCTGCAGGCCGATCCGGACGTCGACGCCGGAGTCGCGCAGGGACAGCGCGTGGGCGTGGCCCTGGCTGCCGTAGCCGATCACCGCGACGTTCTTGCCCTGGATCAGGCTCAGGTCGGCGTCGTCGTCGTAGAACATCTCAGCCACTGGGGGCTCTCCTTCATGGGTTGGGGTGGAACTCGGTGATCGAGCAGCCGCGAGGGGCGGCGGGTCGAGATCGGGTCAGTGGGCGATCGTGATCGCGGAAACCGGGGCGGGGACGGTGACGGTGCGCTGCGGGCGCTCGCTGATCGAGCGCGAGCCGCGACCGATCGCCACCATGCCGGACTGGACGAGCTCGCGGATGCCGAAGGGCTCCAGCACGCGCAGCAGGTCGGCCAGCTTGTCGGCGTTGCCGACGGCCTGCACGGTCACGGCGTCCGGCGCGACGTCGACCACCTTGGCGCGGAACAGCTGGACGGCGTCGAGGACCGCACCGCGCGTGGTGGCGTCGGCGCGGACCTTGACGAGCAGGAGCTCGCGGTTGACCGAGGCGGAGCCGTCGAGCTCGACGATCTTGATGACCTCGACGAGCTTGTTGAGCTGCTTGGTGACCTGCTCGAGCGGCGACTCCTCGACGTTGACCACGATGGTCATCCGCGAGATCTCCGGATGCTCGGTCGGGCCGACGGCGAGGCTGTCGATGTTGAAGCCGCGGCGCGAGAACAGCCCGGCGATGCGGGCCAGGACGCCGGGCTTGTTCTCGACCAGGACGGACAGGGTGTGCTTGCTGCTCATCACAGGTCATCCTCGTCGAACTGGGGCGCGAGGTCGCGCGCGTACTGGATCTCGTCGTTGCTGCTGCCGGCGGCGACCATCGGCCAGACCATCGCGTCACGGTGGACACGGAAGTCGACCACGACCGGCTGGTCGTCGATCGCCATCGCCTTCTCGATGGTGGCGTCGACCTCCTCGGGCGACTCGCACGCGAGGCCCACGCAGCCGTAGGCGTCGGCGAGCTTGACGAAGTCGGGGATCCGCTTGGAGTGCAGGTCGGTGTTGGAGTAGCGCTCGTTGTAGAACAGCGTCTGCCACTGGCGCACCATGCCGAGCGACTCGTTGTTGATGATCGCGACCTTGATGGGGATGTCGTTGATCGCGCAGGTGGCGAGCTCCTGGTTGGTCATCTGGAAGCAGCCGTCACCGTCGATCGCCCACACCGTCGAGTCGGGCATGCCGACCTTGGCGCCCATCGCTGCCGGCACCGAGAAGCCCATCGTGCCGAGGCCACCGGAATTGAGCCACGTGTTGGGCCGCTCGTAGTCGATGAAGTGGGCCGCCCACATCTGGTGCTGGCCGACCCCCGAGGTGAAGATCGTCTCGGGACCGGCGATCGCGCCGAGTCGCTCGATGACGTACTGCGGGGACAACGAGCCGTCGGCGGGGGCGTCGTAGCCGAGCGGGTAGCTCTTCTTCAGCCCGGCGAGGAACGCGATCCACGACTCGTAGTCACCGTCGGCGCCCTCGGCCTGGAGCAGGGCGACCAGCTGGGCGATCACCTCGCGGCAGTCACCGACGATCGGCACGTCGGCGTGACGGTTCTTGCCGATCTCGGCCGGGTCGATGTCGGCGTGGATGACCAGAGCGTTCGGGGCGAAGGAGTCGAGGTTGCCCGTCACCCGGTCGTCGAACCGCGCTCCGAGGCTGATGATGAGGTCGCTCTTCTGCAGGCCCGCGACGGCGGCCACCGTGCCGTGCATGCCGGGCATGCCGAGGTGCTGGGGGTTGCTGTCGGGGAAGGCACCGCGCGCCATCAACGTGGTGACGACCGGGATGCCGGTGAGCGCCGCCAGCTGGGCCAGCTCGCGCGACGCGCGGGCGCGGATCACGCCGCCGCCGACGTAGAGCACCGGACGGCGCGCCTCGCGGATCAGGCGCACGGCCTCCTTGATCTGCTTGGCGTGGGGCGTGGTGACGGGCCGGTAGCCCGGCAGCTGCAGCTCGGTCGGCCAGGCGAACGTCGTCTGCGCCTGCAGCGCCGACTTCGCGACGTCGACCAGCACCGGGCCGGGGCGACCGGTCGAGGCGATGTGGAAGGCCTCGGCGATCGTGCGCGGGATGTCGGCGGGGTCGGTGACCAGGAAGTTGTGCTTGGTGATCGGCATCGTGATGCCACGGATGTCAGCCTCCTGGAAGGCGTCCGTGCCGATCATCGCGGCGCCGACCTGCCCGGTGACGGCCACCATCGGCACCGAGTCCATGTGCGCGTCCGCCAGCGGCGTCACCAGGTTCGTCGCGCCCGGTCCCGAGGTGGCCATGCAGACGCCGACGCGCCCGGTCGCCGAGGCGTACCCCTGCGCGGCGTGCCCGGCACCCTGCTCGTGGCGGACCAGGATGTGCCGGATCCGCGTGGAGTCCATCAGGGGGTCGTACGCCGGGAGGATCGCGCCGCCGGGGATGCCGAAGATGTCGGTCACACCGGCCGCCTCCAGGGACGTCACGAGGCTCTGCGCTCCCGTGACCGATCCGCTGACCTGTCCGCCCTGCTCCGTCATGGTTCTTCTTCCGTCGTGGTTCCGTCGTGTCCCGCCGTGCCCGGCCCAACAAAAAACCCCTCGGCCCGGTGGGCGACGAGGGGTGACGCGTGTGCCTGCGGCCTGGGGCCTCAGCTCACGCGTCGCGTGCGTACAAGAATCTCGGTGCGCATGCGACAACCGTCGTCGCCGGGGGCCTCCGGCGTCAAGCAAGTGTGACAGTCGTCCCAACATGTGGAACATGAGTCCCACGATGTGGCCAGTCGGTGTCCGTCAGCGGTCCAGCGGGGTGCAGATGCACGACCGGTTGCCGTCGGCGTCCTCGACCACCCAGAACGACGGGGCCGCAGCGTCGCTGACCAGCCGCCCGCCGGCGTCGAGCACGGCCTGCAGCCGCCGCTCCGCCTCGTCGTGCGGCACCCACACGTCGAGGTGCCAGCGCTGGTCGTGGTCCTGGGCGGGCAGCTCTGGCCCGGTCTCGTCCTTGCTCGTGGCGGGCTCCTGGAACCACAGCGTCGACACCTGGCCGCTGGGGTCGACGGGCTCGCCGTCGCGGACCTCCCCGCCGATGAGCGCGGCGTAGAAGGGCGCGAGCCGCGCGCCGTCCGCGGTGTCGAGGCCGGGCTCGACCTGGGTCAGCCCGGAGACGTCCGCCGTGGCGCCCAGCTCGGCGGCGAAGCCGCTGATCCGCCGGGCGAGGTCGACGTCGCGGCTGGTGATGCCGCCGACGTCGTGGCTGGACAGGGTGACGATGACCTCGGGATAGGTCAACGAGACGTCGGGGTGGTGGTCGGCCTCGTCGGCGGCCACGCCGATCCGGTCGACCAGGGCCACGCCGGTGGCGAAGTCGCCGGTGCGGAAGCGCGCCCGGAGCCCGTTGAGCACCGTGCGCCAGTCGTCGAGGCCGGCTGCGAGGACGTCGTCGTGGGTCAGCCGTGCCTTCGGGTCAGCGGTCGGGTCGCTCATGGGGCCGACCCTGCCACGGGCCACCGACAGCGGCCACCCCCTGCCGGGATCAGGCCAGGGTCTGGCTGATCTCCTGGCGGTCACCGTCGACCACGACGCGCGCCAGGGCCCCGTTGACCAGCGGCAGGTGCGGCGGCACGTGTCCGATCTCGAGGTCCCAGACGATCGGCAGGTCGAGGCGGCCGAGCGCGTCCAGCACCGCCTCGCGCTGCGTCAGCTCGCGGTGGTCGGGGGCGTTCGTGCGCCCGACGAGGACGGCCGCCGCCCGGTCGAACCAGCCGGCCAGCCGCATGCCGTGCAGGTGGCGGCAGATGTCGACGGCGTCGCTCTCGCAGGCCTCGACGTAGACGATCGTCGGCTCGTCCAACGCCTCCGCCCAGCCCCTCACGTCGCCGTACGGCGTTCCGGCGAGGTGGCCGATCGTCTCGATGCAGCCACCGATGAGCCTCCCCGACACGTCGAGGCTGCCGTCGCCCTCGACCTGCCACGCCCCGCTCGACACGGGACGCCACTGCGTGGCCCGGACGTCCTCCTCGAAGCGCACCCAGGTCGCGACCAGGCCGGACCCGCTCTGGGTGAACGGGCCCTCGCCGCCGGCGAGGTCGAGCCAGTGCATCAGGCCGGCGGGTACCTCCACCGGCGTGTCCGCGAGGTTGTCGCCGTGCAGCGTGGCCCACCCGAGCCGCGTCGTGACCGGCAAGAGCAGCGTCGACATGTCCGAGTAGCCGACCAACCAGGTCGGCTCTGCCACCGCGAGGGCGTCCCAGTCGAGAAGGTCGACCAGGTCGATCGCGGTCTCGCCGCCCCACGGCGGGACGACGCACGCGATGTCGGGGTCGGCAAGCATCCGGGTGAGCTCGGCGGCGCGCTGCGCGGCGGGGGCGGAGGTGATGGCGGAGCCGTCCATGCACTCCCCCACCTCCACGTCGTAGCCGCGCCCGCGCAGCCAGTCGACGCAGAAGTCGATGCGGGCCGCACCCGCCCCCTCGACGCCGGCAGACGGCGACGTCACCCCGATGCGGTCACCGGGTCGTAGCGGGCGCGGGAAGCGGAGCGGACGGTCCATTCCTCGAGTCTGACACCCTGTGTCCATGGGTTTCGGTGACGTCGTGGGCCAGGCCATCCACTCCTCGAGCGCTGTGCCGCGCCTCTACGTCGCTGCGAGGAAGGCCGGCCTGGGGACCTCGGACACGTTCGAGGCGCTCCGCATCTCCCGTGACGCGATGACCAGCGCCGCCCAGCACGGGCGGGGCGTGCCCGGGCGCGCCAACGCGATGCGGCACTTCATGTGGCAGGCCGTCCTGACGGCGCGCTTCGGCCTCGACGCGGCCCGCGCGATCGCGGCCGCGCAGGAGGCGGGCACGTCGAACCGCAGGGACTCGCGCGTCGACGTGCACAACAACGAGGTGGGCCAGGCCTACGGCGCCGAGCACGCCGCGGACCTACGGCCACTCACCCCCGGCGAGGCGATGGCGAGCCTGGTGCCGGTGGCGCTGGCGAAGTGGGAGGCCGACGAGCTGGTCTGGGTGCGGTAGTCACCAGGACGTGAGGCCCTCGCGGTCGTGCTCGCCGTCGGGCCACACCGCGCGCACCACGCCCGCCGCTGCGAGCGCCTTGCGGCAGCCGGGGCACGGCGGGTCGGTGATGTAGGCGGTGGCGCCCTTGGTGTCGCGCGTGGCGAACAGCAGTGCGTTGACCTCGGCGTGGATGGCGATGCAGAAGCCGGGCGTTCCGGGCCGGTCGTAGTCACCGAGGCCGGGCACGTCGGCGTACCCCAGGCGTCCGCGCGGGCAGGCGCCCGCCAGGCAGTCGTCCTCGCCGGGCGCTGCGCCGTTGTAGCCGGTCGCGATGATGCGGTGCTCGATCGTCAGCACCGCGCCGACGCGGCGGCGCGTGCACTTCGCGCGCGCCGAGACGGCCGAGGCGATGCCGAGGAAGTAGTCGTCCCAGCCGGGGACCGCGGGGGGCTGACTCACGGGAGGACAGACTGCCCGATCTCGCCGGGGTTGTAGGCGACTTCCCAGCGGAAGCCGTCCGGGTCGGCGAAGTAGCCGGTGTAGCCGCCCCACTCGCGCTCCGCGGCCTCGCCCACCTCGCTCGCGCCGGCGACCCGCGCCTGCTCGAGCACCGTGTCGACGCCGCGGGCGGTCGCGAGGTTGTGGGCGAGCGTGATCGGGGGTACGCCGCCGCGCGCGGGCGGGTGCCCGATCTCGGCGGTGAAGCCGCGCTCGTCCCACAGGCTCAGCACGACCTTGTCCGCGACCCGGAACATGAGGACCTCGTCCGGCTCGTCGAGCTCGGGCTCCCACCCGAGGCCGTCGACGTAGAAGCGGCGCGAGGCGCCGAGGTCGGACACCGCGAGGGTGATGAAGCTGACGCGCTGGTCCATGTCAGTCCTCCGTCTTCTCGGGCGGGCGTGCGGCCAGGCGTGTGCGCTGGCGTCCCGCGTCGTCGAAGTTGCTGTCGTCGAGCCAGGCGTCGAGGGCCTTGCTGACCCGCGGCCACTCGAGGTCGGTGATCGAGAACCAGTCGGTGTCGCGGTTGCGGCCCTTGTAGACCACGGCGTTGCGGAAGCGACCCTCCCAGATGAAGCCGAGCCGGATCGCAGCGCGACGCGACGGCCCGTTGAGGCTGTCGCACTTCCACTCGTAGCGCCGGTAGCCGAGGTCGTCGAAGGCGTGGCGCATCAGCAGTGCCATCACCTCCGTGGCCGCGCGGCTGCGCTGGAGCTGGCGACCGAAGGCGATGCCGCCCACCTCGATCGAGCCCATCGCGGGTTCGATGCGCATGAGCGAGCAGAACCCCACGGCACGGTCGGTCTCGGCGGCCACGATGGCGAAGGTGACCTGGCCAGCCTCACGGGTGGCGTCGAGCAGCCGCGCCAGCTCGTCGCGGTCGCGGGGGCGCTCCCAGAACAGGTACGTCCAGATGGGGTCGTCGTCGGAGCGGCACAGGGCCGCGAACAGGTCGTCGACGTGCTGCGGGCCGACCGGCTCGAGGCGTACGCCCCCGCCCTCGAGGACCGCGTCCCTTGCGGGGACCCTCGCCGGGGTCCAGTCGACAGGACGGCCGATGCGCTGGCCGTGGTCGTTGGTGTTCCGGGTCCGGGTCGCGGAGAGCCGCACTCCTACGGGCTGGCTCATCGCATGGCCTCCGCAACAGCGGCGATGCCGCGCTCGACCTCGTCGAACGACGTGGACAGCGGGGACAGCCCGATCCGCAGGCCGCCGGGATCCCGGTAGTCGGGGATCACGTCGCGCTGCCACAGGCGTGCGGTGACCTCGCGCATCCGGTCGTGGTGGAGCGTGACGTGCCCGCCGCGCCGGGCGGGGTCGCGCGGCGATGCGAGGGTGACCTCGGGCAGCGCCGCGTCGGCGAGCTCGACGGCGTACGACGTCAGCGCGACGGACTTGGCACGGATCGCCTCGATCCCGGCCTGCTCGACGAGCTCGAGCATCGCCTGCATCGCGACCATGCCGAGGATCGGGGGCGTGCCGGAGATGAACCGCCGGATGCCGGCGGCCGGTGTGTAGCCCGGACCCATCAGGAACGGGTCGGCGTGGCCCATCCAGCCCTGGATCGGCTGCGTGAGCTCGTCCTGGAGCCGCTCGGCGACGTAGCCGAAGGCGGGCGACCCGGGACCACCGTTGAGGTACTTGTAGCTGCAGCCGACCGCGAGGTCGACGTCCCAGGCGTCGAGCTCGACCTCGACGGCGCCGGCCGAGTGGCACAGGTCCCAGAGCACCAGCGCGCCCGCGTCGTGGGCGATCCGGGTCAGCTCGGGCGCGTCGGCCAGCCACGCCGACCGGTAGGCCACGTGGTTGAGCACGACGAGTGCCGTGCGCTCCCCCACGACCTCGCGCAGCTGCTCGGGCGTCACACCGGCGGAGGTGTCGACCTCGATCCAGCGCAGGGACAGCCCGCGCTCGGCGGCGATCCCCTCGGCGACGTAGCGGTCGGTCGGGAAGTTGTCGGTGTCGATGACGATCTCGGTGCGGTCCGGGTCGGTGCGGGCGACGTGGTCGACCGCGGCCCGCATCAGCTTGTAGAGCCAGACGGTGGTCGAGTCGCCGGCCGCCGTCTGGCCAGCGGCAGCGCCCAGGCAGATGCGGGCCAGGTCGTCCCCGAGGGTCGTCGGGAGGTCCATCCAGCGCTCGTCCCAGCCACGGATGAGGCGCCCGCCCCACTCCTGCTCGACGAACGTGCCGAGTCGCCCGGCCGTCGCCGCGACGGGCCGTCCGAGCGAGTTGCCGTCGAAGTAGACGAGGTCGGAGGCTGCGCCGACGAAGCGCTCGCGGAAGTGTGCCAGCGGGTCGGCGGCGTCGAGGTCGGTTGCGGTGCTCACGCTCCGCAACCTATCCGTCGTCGCGGCGACGTCCGTCCCCGACGTCCAGCCCGCGTCAGTAGCAGACCGCGCCGTGGGCCGCGGACTGCACGACCTTGCGGTACTTGCCGAGCACGCCGCGGGTGTACTTCGGCGGCAGCGGCTCCCAGCCCTCGGCGCGACGGGCCAGCTCGGCCTCGTCGACGTGGACGTCGAGGGACATGTTGGCCACGTCGAGCGTGATCTGGTCGCCGTCGACGAGGAACGCGATCGGCCCGCCGTCGCTCGCCTCGGGGGCGATGTGCCCCACGCAGAGTCCGGTCGTGCCTCCGGAGAAGCGCCCGTCGGTGATCAGCAGGACGTCCTTGCCGAGGCCGGCGCCCTTGATCGCGCCGGTGATGGCGAGCATCTCGCGCATGCCCGGGCCGCCCTTGGGGCCCTCGTAGCGGATGACCACGACGTCGCCGGCCTCGATCTGGCCCTCGGTGAGGGCGTCGAGGGCCTTGCGCTCGCCGTCGAAGACACGCGCGGTGCCGGTGAAGGTCGAGTCGTCGAAGCCGGCGCTCTTGACCACCGCGCCGTCGGGAGCGAGCGAGCCCTTGAGGATGGTCAGGCCGCCGGTCGCGTGGATCGGGCGCTCGAGCTGGCGCAGGATCTCGCCGTCGAGGGGCTTCGGGTCGAGGTCGGCGAGGTTCTCCGCCATCGTCTTGCCGGTGCAGGTGAGCACGTCGCCGTGCAGGTGGCCGGCATCGAGCAGGGCGCGCAGCAGCACCGGGATGCCGCCGACGCGGTCGAAGTCGGTCCACACGAAGCGACCGAACGGCTTCATGTCGGCCAGGTGCGGGACGTTCTTGCCGATGCGGGTGAAGTCGTCGAGCGTCAGGTCCACCTCGGCCTCGCGGGCGATCGCCAGCAGGTGGAGGACGGCGTTGGTGGAGCCGCCGAGCGCCATCGCCATCGCGATCGCGTTCTCGAAGGCTGGCTTGGTCATGATCTGGCGCGCGGTGATGCCCTGGCGCAACATCTCCACGACGGCCTCGCCGGACTTGTGCGCGAACCCGTCGCGGCGGCGGTCCACCGCCGGCGGCGAGGAGCTGCCGGGGAGGCTCATCCCGAGCGCCTCGGCGACGCTGGCCATCGTGTTGGCCGTGTAGGCACCACCGCAGGCGCCCTCGCCGGGGCAGATCGCGCGCTCGATCTCGTCGACCTTCTCGCGGGTGATCTTGCCGGCCAGGCAGGCGCCCACCGCCTCGAAGGCGTCGATGATCGTGACGTCCTTGCCGTCGACCTGCCCCGGCATGATCGTGCCGGCGTAGAGGAAGACGCTGGCCAGGTCGAGACGGGCAGCCGCCATCAGCATGCCGGGCAGCGACTTGTCGCACCCGGCGAGCAGGACCGACCCGTCGAGCCGCTCGGCCATCATCACCGTCTCCACCGAGTCCGCGATCACCTCGCGGCTCACCAGGGAGAAGTGCATGCCCTCGTGGCCCATGGAGATGCCGTCGGAGACCGAGATGGTGCCGAACTCCAACGGGTAGCCGCCGGCCGCGTGCACGCCGTTCTTCACCGCCTTGGCCAACCGGTCGAGCGACAGGTTGCAGGGCGTGATCTCGTTCCAGCTCGACGCGACACCGATCTGCGGCTTCTCCCAGTCGTCGTCACCCATGCCCACGGCGCGGAGCATGCCTCGTGCCGCGGTCGCCTCGAGACCGTCCGTCACGGCGCGGCTGCGGGGCTTGATGTCGGGTCCGTCGGCGGCATGGGTCATGCCGTCAGGCTAGTGCGCCCCTCCCCGCGAGTGGAGCAGCGTCTCAACGTGTGCTCATGCCGCCGACGCCCTGCGACCCCAGACCACTCGCCTGGCCTCTCGCTGCTCGTCGAGGTGCTCGGCCTCGGCCGCCAGCTGTCGCAGCGACGGGTGATCGACAGGCGTGCCCCGGACCATGCGCTCGAGCCGACGGTCGTGGGCGCAGGTGCGGAACCTGACCATCGGGTCCTTCGCCGTCCGCGACCGGTCGATCCAGTCGTAGTGGCTGCTCGAGGTCGACGGCACCCCGGACGGCACCCACCAGCCGGTCACCCGCAGGTCGGTGTGAGCGGGAAACCGGTTGCCGCCGTGCTGTCGGGCGCCGTCGTCGCGCATCGGCCCGACCTCCTCGCCGGTCTCGGCACTCTGGACCCTCGGCACCAGACCGGCCAGCCTCAGCAGCGCGTGCAACACACTCGCCCTCGGGCTGGTGCGCCCGGTCTCCCACCGCGCCACGACCGACTGGGACACGTCGATCCGCGCCGCCAGCCCCCGCTGCGACACGTCCAGGATCCGCCTGATCCGGCGTACGAGACCGGGGATGCCCCCGTCGAACGGCCCCATCTCGAGCCACTCGAGCTCTTCCTTCGTCGCGAACTGCGTGACGGTCCCCGTCATTTCCATGGCTGCCCCTGATTGGTCGGATGTGTCGTTCCCTCCATCCCAGCGAGGTGTGGCGACAACGGCGCACCCGTCATCCACAGACTGCCCCACCCGCGCGTGGCAGGGTCGCGCTGTGGACGATTCCCGGCTACCGGCTGGGCGCCCGAGCGGCACAGCGCCGCGCACTGCCGGTTGAGTCTCTGGGCGACTCAACCCGGAGTGTCCGGGTGGGTGGTCCGACGGGGGCCGGTCCGGCCCGGAGGCAGCGGGGGTGGATCAGGCTCGCTCGGCTTCGGCCTTCAGGGAGGCCAGGCCCCGTTCGAAGTCCCGGCCGATGGCCTTGTCGAAGAAGAGCCTGCCCATCAGGCCCATGACGGGGTTGCGGGTGCCGGTCATCGTCCACGTCACGTCGGTGGCCTCGCCGGCCGGCTCCAGGCGGAACGTGGTGACGTTCGTGGCCTTGAAGGGCTTGAGGAACTCGAGGTCGACCACGACGGAGGTGGGGGTCGAGCCGGTGATGCGCATCTCGCCCTCGCCCGCCTTGCGATTGCCCGACCACCGGTACGTCGATCCAACTCCGCTCGCGGGGCCGGTGTAGTGGCGCAGCAGGTCGGGGTCGACGTTCTCCCACGGCGACCACTTCGTCCACTCGCGGAAGTCATCGATCAGGGCGTGGACCGTCGCCGGGGCGGCGTGGACGCGAGTGCTGCGGGAGAGGGAGAAGTCGGACATGTCGGTCCTCACACGATCCGGGCGGCGCGGACCACCATGACGTCCGGCAGGTCCTTGTGGATCTCGCGCCACGTGGCGCCCTCGTCCGGCGACGCCCACACGCCACCGTTGCGTCCGCCGAAGTAGAGCCCGGCCTGCTCGTGGTCGTCGGTGCACATCGCGTCGCGCATGACGGCGGCGTAGTAGCCGTCCGGGAGGACCCCCTCACCCAGCGGCGCCCAAGAGGCACCCGCGTCCGTGGTCCGGTAGACGCGCGCCCTGCCGTCCACCGGCCAGCGTGCCTCGGCGCCGGTGATCGGGAAGTTGTACGCCGTGTCGGCGCGGTGGGGATGCGCCACGATCGCGAAGCCGAACTCGGTGGGCAGTCCGGGGGCGATGTCCTGCCAGGAGGCACCACCGTCGTCGGAGCGGTAGACGCCGCCGTGGTTCTGCAGGTAGAGCCGCTCGGGGTCGACGGCGTCGCGGGCGACCTTGTGGACGCACTGACCGAACTCCGGGTAGTTGCGCTCGCCGGGAAAGAACTCCGCCTTCACGCCGGCGTTGGACGCGAACCACGTCGCACCCCCGTCGGAGGTGGCGTAGACCCCGCCCGTGGACAGAGCGGCCAGCACCCGGTCGGGATCCTTCGGGTGGGGCAGGATCGTGTGGAAGGCCTGGCCGCCGAAGCCTTCGTTCCACTCCTCGCGGTGCGGGTGGTCCCACAGGCCGCGCACGAGGGAGAAGGTCTCCCCACGGTCCTCGGACCGGAAGACCGCTCCGGGCTCGGTTCCGGCCCACACCACCTGGTCGCCGCCGTCCGTGGACAAGCCGGGCTGGAGCTGCCAGACCCGCGCGAGGGTCGCGCCGGTGTCCTCGGGAAAGCGAACCGCACCGTTCGGGGTCTCGTCCCAGGAAGCACCGAGGTCGTCCGAGCGCCACACCTGCGGGCCGAGCCAGCTCGACGACGCCCCAGCCAGCAGTCGTGGCGTCGCGCCGCGTGTGTCGACCATGACGGAGTAGACCTCCTCCATCGGGAAGTGCGGACCGCTCCACTCCCACGACGTGCGCGCCTCGTCTGAGGTGCCGAGCCACATGCCCTTGCGGGTCCCGACCATGAGCAACGTGCGCGACATCCCCGACCTCCATGAGTGACTATTCCGATTAGGAACACTACTCTTGACCGACGATGAGTCAAGACATCCCGGTCACCGGATACGCGATCCTCGGCCTCCTCACCTTCGGCGACGAGCTGACGGGGTACGAGATCAAGCAGCGCGCCGATGTCACGCTCCGCTTCTACTGGGTCTCCCCCGCGATGAGCCAGATCTACACCGAGCTCCGACGGCTCAGCGACCACGGCCTCGTCACGGCCGACGTACGCACCGACGGCGGGCGGGAGGTGACGACGTACGCGATCACCGGTGCGGGCCAGGCCGCGCTGCGCGAGTGGATGGACACCACCCCGGCCGGCTTCCCCGTGCTCAAGCACCCAGTGCTGCTCCGCCTGCTCGTCGGCCACGTGACCGAGCCCGAGCGGACCCGACAGATGCTGCACGAGTACGTCGCCGAGCTGGACCGGGCGCTCGTGGACCTCGCGCAGGTGCGTGAGAGCCTGCGCGGGGCAGACGAGCCGGGCCAGCCCTTCAGGTTCCCGTCACTGGTCGCCGAGTGGGGACTGGACTACTTCGACGCCGAACGCCGGCACACCCACCGCGCCCTGGCGAGCCTCGACGAGACCGGCGCCGGGGACACCGAGGCGACTGCCTAGGCTGGCGGGGTGACGACCCGACCGAGCTCCGCCCTGCTCGGCCCGGTGGGGCTGGTGCTGGTCGGCATCCTCTCGGTCCAGCTCGGTGCCGCCATCGCCAAGGGCCTGTTCGGAGAGATCTCCCCGACCGCGATGGTGTGGCTGCGCCTGGTCACCAGCGCCCTTGTCCTCGCCGCCGTCGCCCGGCCGCGGCTGTCGGGTCGGACCCGGCAGGACTGGGTCGTGGTGCTCGGCTTCGGCGCCAGCCTGGCGACGATGAACTGGGCGATCTACCAGTCCTTCGCGCGGATCCCGCTCGGCATCGCCGTCACGATCGAGTTCATCGGCCCCCTGACGCTGGCCGTCCTCTTCTCGCGACGGGCCCGGGACGTCGCCTGGGTGGTCCTCGCCGGTCTGGGCGTCGCCCTGCTCGGCTTCCAGCGCACCGACCTGGACCTGGTCGGGGTGGCGTACGCCCTTCTCGCCGGCGTCGCGTGGGCGGCCTACATCCTGCTCAGCGCCAGCACCGGCCGGCGGTGGGCCGGGTTCGACGGCCTGGCGGTCGCGAGCATCGTCGCAGCGACCGCGATGACGGTACCGGCGCTGCTCAGCGCGGGCGCCGGCCTCTGGGACGCCCGCGTCCTGCTGATCGGCGCCGTCGTGGGCCTGCTGAGCTCGGTGATCCCCTACAGCTGCGAGCTCGTCGCGCTGCGCAGCCTGCGGCCGGCCGTGTTCGGGATCCTGATGAGCCTGGAGCCGGCTGCGGCGGCGCTGGCAGCGATCGTCGTGCTGGAGGAACACCTCACCCCGGTCCAGTGGCTCGCCATCGCCTGCGTGGTGGCCGCGTCCATCGGGGCGACCCGTTCGGGAGCCTCGCCGGGCGAGCCGCCGGGGGCGACGGACGAGGACCGTTCGGCGGCGCACGGCACAATCGCCACATGAGATCGCGACTGGCCCTGTGCTCGCTGACGCTGGCCGCCGTCGCCGCGACCGGCTGCTCCGGCACCACGCAGGAGCCGATCCCGCGAGTCACCCAGCCCGCGGACCTGCCCAGCCAGCCAACCCCGACCGAGCAGCCCGAGGGCGATGGCGGTGGACGCAACGGCCCGCCGCGTGCCGAGGGCACGCTCGTGGACCTGCTCGAGGTGCCGTGGGGAGTCGACTTCCTGCCCGACGGAGCGGCGGTCGTGACCGAGAGGATGACCGGTCGGGTCCTGCGCGTCACCGCCGACGGCGGCCTGGGCCGTCTGGGCGCGATCGGTGCCATCGTCCCGCAGGGCGAGGCCGGGCTGCTCGGCGTCGCGGTCTCCCCGGACTTCGAGCAGGACCGCTCGCTCTTCTTCTACCTCACGACCGGCACCGACAACCGGGTCGTGCGCGCCGAGCTCGACGGGTCGTCGCTCGGCACGCCGACGGTCGTCCTCGACGGCATCCCGGCCGGCTTCATCCACGACGGCGGCCGCATCGCCTTCGGCCCCGACGGCCACCTCTACGTCACCACGGGCGAGACGGGCGACCCCGCGCTGGCCCAGGAGCCCGACAGCCTGGCCGGCAAGATCCTCCGCATCACCCCCGACGGCGAGCCCGCTCCGGGCAACCCCGACCCCGACTCCCCCGTCTACTCCCTCGGCCACCGCAACGTGCAGGGTCTGGCGTGGGACGACGAGGGGCGGCTGTGGGCCTCGGAGTTCGGCGACTCGACCTGGGACGAGCTCAACCTCGTCGAGAAGGGCGGCAACTACGGCTGGCCCGAGGTCGAGGGCAAGGGCGACGACGACCGCTTCGTCGACCCGCAGGTCGTCTGGCCCGTCGAGGACGCCTCCCCCAGCGGGTTGGCGTACGCCGACGGGCACCTGTGGATGGCCGGGCTCCGTGGGCAGCGGCTGTGGCGCATCGCCGTCTCGCCCCGTGGCCGGGCGTCGGACCCGACCGCCTTCTTCACCGAGGACTACGGTCGCCTGCGCACCGTCGTCACCGCACCCGACGGCCTGCTGTGGGTCACCACCTCCAACCGGGACGGGCGCGGCGAGCCCACGCCCGCGGACGACCGGATCATCGTCGTCCGCCCCTGAGCGGAGGCCGCGCTCAGCCGGGGCGTACGACCGCGCGTCGAGCCGCGCGGCGCAGGGTGGTCAGGATCGCCGGTCCGAGCACGACGATCGCGATCCCGGTCGTGATCGCGCGGCCGGTGTCCCAGCCGCCGGTCGAGGTCAGCAGCGTGTAGACGAGGAACCGGTGGGTGTTCTCGAGCACCGGTGCGCCCGCGACGTAGGCCAGCGAGCCCTCGTGGCCGGGCACCACGATGCCCAGCGTGAACGGCCAGGAGCTGAGGTTCATCAGCAGGCCGTACACGTAGGAGGCCACGACCGCGTAGGCCACCAGCACGGCGATCTCCGCACGTCCGCCGACGCGCCGCGGCAGCAGTCCCGCGCCCATCCCGACCCACGCGGCGCAGATCATCTGGAACGGCAGCCACGGGCCCACCCCGGCGGTCAGCAGTGCCGACGCGAACAGCGACGTGCACCCGAGCACGAAGCCGAAGCCGGCCCCGAAGACCCGTCCGCCGAGCACCAGCAGGAAGAAGACCAGCTCGATGCCGGCCGTCCCCGCACCCAAGCCGCGCATCACCGCGTTGATCGCCGACAGCACGCCCAGGACCGCCAGGACCCGGGAGTCCATGCCGCCCTCGCCCATCTCCGCGAGGACCACCACGACGACCAGCGGGAGCAGGACCAGGAAGAGGAACGGCGGCTCGACCCGCTCGCCCGGTTGCGCGACGAGCAGCAGCGGCCAGCAGAGCATCATCAGTCCGGCGAGCGAGGCGAGGACGAGCACGCCCGCCGTGCGCGGTCCGATCGGCATGGCGACCTCGGTGAGGGTCCGAGGCCGGTCCTGGAGCGCGCTCATCGGGCACCTCCTGCGAGGGCGGCGGCCACTTGCTCGACGACCAGCCACGGAGCACCGAGCACCTTGGTGACCTGGGGGGCGAACGACGGCGACTCGGCGAGCACCCGGCGCGGCGGTCCGCTGGAGACGATCTCGCCGTCGGCCAGGACCACCACCTCGTCAGCGACGTGGGCGGCGAACTCGACGTCGTGGGTGGCGAGCAGTACCGCGCGGCCGTGGGTGGCGAGGTCGGCCACGATCCGCGCCAGCTCGGCCTTGCCGGCGTAGTCGAGCCCGCGGGTGGGCTCGTCGAGCAGCACGACCGGGGGGCGCGCGGTGAGCACGATCGACAGCGCGAGCGCCAGGCGCTGGCCCTCGGAGAGGTCACGCGGGTGGATCGCGTCGTCGATCCCGGGCGCGAGGCGGTCGAGGAGCCCGCGGCAGGTGCCGGGCTCGGATCCGGCGCCGGTGTCGGCGGCGGCGCACTCGTCGGCCACGGTCTCGAGGTAGAGCAGGTCGGCGGCGGTCTGCGGGACCAGCCCGACGTGCGTACGCCGCTGCGCGGGCGCCAGCGCGGCTGGGTCCTCACCGTCGACGTCGACGGTGCCCGATGCGCGCCGGCCGGTCCCCTGCAGCGCCCAGATGAGGCTGGACTTGCCCGAGCCGTTGCGGCCCATCAGCACGGTGACCTGCCCGACCGACAGCGTCAGGTCGATCTCGCGGACCGCGACGTGGCTGCCGTGGACGACGGTGACGCCGCGCGCGGCCAGCCGCGGCACGGACTCGCGGACGGCGACGGGTGCGGGAGCGACCAGCGGCGGGAGCTCCCGTGCGCGCCGCCGGGCGTCGCGCACGGTGAGCGGGAGCGGCTCCCACCCGGCGAGCCGGCCGAGCTCGACGAGCGGTGGCACCACCGGCGAGTCGGCGAGCACCTGCCCGGGCGGCCCGACGCGGATGCTCCCGTCACCGGCGACCAGGGCGATCCGGTCGGCGAACGGCACGACCCGCTCGAGGCGGTGCTCGGCCAGCAGGACCGTCAGGCCGAGGTCGTGGACGAGACGGGTGATCGTGGCGAGCACGTCCTCGGCCGCAGTGGGGTCGAGGGCCGAGGTCGGCTCGTCGAGCACCAGGACCCGCGGGTGGGTGGTCAGCACCGACCCGATCGCGACCCGCTGCTGCTGCCCACCCGACAGCGTGCGGAGGTCGCGCGAGCGCAGGTCGGCGATGCCGAGCAGGTCGAGCGTCTCCTCGACGCGGCGGCGCATCGTCTCCGGCGCGATCGCGAGCTGCTCCATCCCGTAGGCGAGCTCCTCCTCGACGGTGTCCGCCACGAACCCGGCGAGCGGGTCCTGCCCGACGTAGCCCACGAGGTGCGCGCGCTCGCGCGGCGGCTGCTCGACGATGCTGGTGCCGTCGAGGAGCACGTCGCCGGTGAGCACCCCGCCGGTGAAGCGCGGCACGAGTCCGGTCACGACGCCGAGGAGCGTCGACTTGCCGACACCGGTGCGGCCCGACACGAGGACGAGCTCGCCCTCGTCGAGGGTGAGGTCCACGCTCCGGAGCACCTCGTGCTCCTCGTAGCGGAAGCCGATGCCGCGCAGCTCGATCATGCGAGCACCTCCCGGCGGATCGGGGAGCTGGCCGGGACCGGGGTCGCGACGGCCGGCACCATGCCGAGGACGCCGACGAGCAGCGCGGCCGGCGACAGGTACGGCGCGACGTCCACGCCCGGGTAGGCCACGACCACCTGGGTGTGCGCGACCCACCAGCCGAGGACGGCGACCGCGAGACCGGTGCCCACGGTGAGGAGCTCGGGCGTACGCCAGGGGTCGGGGCGGTAGCGGGTGCGGTGCACGCGACGGCCGGCGCTGACCAGGCCGAGGGCCGCGACGACGACCCCGGCGCCCAGCATCGGCAGCGCCAGCACCTGCGGCGCGGTCGGGTCGAGCCAGGCGTACGTCCCCACACAGATGCCGATGAGCGCCAAAAGGAGCAACGAGCCGGTCATCCGGCGCTCCCGCCGGGTCGCCCCGCCGGAGCGGCCGTAGCCGCGGGTGTCCATGCCCGCGGCCAGCGACAAGGACCGCTCCAGCGCGTCCTCGAGCACCGGGACGAGGAAGCGACGCAGCCGCCCGACACCGGACGTCGCACCGCCGCGCAGCGCCTGGGCCGCCCGGACGCGTCGGGCGCTGTCGGCCAGCTGGGGGAAGATCGTGACGGCGACCACGAGGGCGGTGCCGATC
This sequence comes from Nocardioides furvisabuli, assembly GCF_021083185.1. GTDB lineage: Bacteria > Actinomycetota > Actinomycetes > Propionibacteriales > Nocardioidaceae > Nocardioides > Nocardioides furvisabuli. Next base: position 376,735 of record NZ_JAIGQB010000002.1, read on the forward strand.
TCGTAGAGCGCTGGCGGCACCGAGGCCAGCAGGCGCTTGGGGTTGGCAAGCGAGTTGGCGGCCCCGACGCACAGGATGATCGCGGCGAGCCGGAGCCCGTCGTAGAGCCCCGCGAGCAGTGCCTCGCTCGTCACCGGCCCGAGGAGGCGGACGCCTGCTGCCCAGTCCGGCAGCGGGACCTCCGGCAGGTCGAGCAGGACGTGGCCGACCTCCTGGCCGCCGAAGACGATGCGGAAGACCACCCGGAGCACGACGGTCAGCACCGCGAGCCAGACGTAGAGGCGGAACGAACGGCCGAACGGATGACCGGACCGGCGCGCCATCACCACGACCGTCGCCGACCCCATGACGAAAAGCAGCAACAGCGGGTTGGTCGTCAGCGATGCTGCGGTGGCCAGCCCGATCGCCCACGTCCACCAGGCGATCGGGTGCAGGTCACGCGGCAGCCCCGACGACGGCGCAGCCGATCCGGTCACGAGGCGTCAGACCCCCCGTCTGCGACGCGCCACGACGCCACTGACCGCGATCGCGCCAGCGATCAGGGCGACGACTCCCCACGTGACGACCGCCGGCACGCGGGCCGGCTGGGCGGCGGCCGGCGGGCCCGCGTCGGCGGGCTCGCTCGGGGTCGAGTCTCCAGGAGACTCAGCGTCGAGTGCGGGGTCCTCGGGGTCGGCGCCCGCGCTCGCACCACCCTCGCGCTCGGACTTCTCCGACGGGTCCCCGGAGCTCTTCTCAGTGCGTGAGTCGCTGGGAGACTCAGGGGCGAGGAGCGACTCGGACGGGTCGGATGCTGCGGACTCCGCCGACGTCGCCGCGGGCGACGAGGTCGGTGCGCTCGGCGAGGGACTGCTGGACTGCGACCCGCTCCCCGATCCGCTGTTCGAGCCGCCGCTGCCCGACGGGCTCGACGACGAGGACGACGGCGAGGACGTCGGCGTGGACGTCGGCGTGGAGGACGGGGAGGAGGACGATGAGCTGGTCGGCGCGGAGGACGGCGACGGTGTCGGCGACGGAGAGACCGCGAACACCGGCGGGGCGACGGCCGGCGGCGCGGCGCTGCCACTGCCCTGCTTCCACGCCCAGCCGACCGAGCCGCCGGCCGGGACGGTCAGCGAGCCCGAGCTGTAGGACGAGTAGGCCCACGAGCCCGTCTTCCCGTCGGACCACCACAGCCCCCAGTACGCGTCGGCCGGGGAGGTGTTGACGCAGGGGTCGCTGGTCGGGACGCCGTTGACGCGACAGACGAACCCGGGCTGACGCTGGGCGTAGGTGAGACTCACGCCGACGGACCCGACGATCGCCGTGGCGCTCTTGCCGCCGCCGTCCGCCGCGCAGGCCGTCGTCACTCCCCCGCCGAGCTCGCGGTGGTCGACGACGACGCTGACGCCTCCGCCGGAGGTGCAGGTGGCCGCTCCGGCCGCGGGCAGGACGGCCGCCGGCCCGAGTCCGAGCACCACGCCGCAGCCAACCAGGCTCGCGGCCAGGACGGCGCAGGTGGCGGCGACCTGCCGCGCGAGGGCTCCCACCGACGTCACTTCCGACGCAGCCAGAACTTCGTGCGAGCAGGGTCGGCGTCATCGGCGCTCTGGACGGCCACCACGCGGATCCGCTTGGCGCCGACCACGCGGCGCGCCGGCTTGGTCAGCGTCAGGGTCAGCTTCGCGGTGTCACCGGCGTCGACGCTGTACGCCGACTTCGCGACGAGCAGCACCTTCTTCCTGCCATGGGGCCGCACGATCTTGCCGACTGTGCGGACCTTGACCTTGCCGACGCAGTCCACGGTCGAGTCGCAGTCGATCGCGAGCTTGAGCGTGTTCTTCCTGCCGACCTTGACCACCTTCGCGACGGCGAGGTCACCGACCGTGGGCTCCACCGGTGCCGGCGGCGTCACCGGGGTGGGGGTCGCGACCGTGGTGGCGGTGGTGGAACCGGTCAGCGTGGCGACGCGGAACGTGTGCGTGGCGGCACCTGCCGGCAGTGCGAACGTGACCGGGACGGGCGAGCCCGTGCCGGTGACCTTCATCGCCTCCGAGCCGAAGGTGACGCAGCCGGGTTCGCCTGCACCGAGGCCGGTGACGGTCACAGTGACGGTGCTCTTCTCGACCGCGGTGGCCGGGGCGGACAGGGTGACGGCCGCACCGGTGGGCACGTTGCCCAGGGCGGGCAGTGCCTGCGCGGTCGCGAAGGCGTAGGTGAAGCGCTTCTCGACGGGGATGCCACCGGCGGTCCGGATCGCGGCCAGATCGGTGGGGCTCGGCGCGATGGCGCCGTTGTCAGCCGCCAGGGTCGTGGCGCACGGCGCGAGGTCCGCGACCTGGACGCCCCGCAGCCACCCGGCCGCAGCCGTCGCGGCGGAGGCCTTGCCGGCCTCGCCCATCGCCCAGCCGGCCAGGCCGGTCGTGTTCGCGTTGACGCCGTCGTCGGAGCCCGCACCGAACGAGCCGTCGGCCGCCTGCTGGGTCTCGAGCCAGGCTGCGCCGGAGCGGGCGGCCGCGATCGCGTCCGGGGAGGCCCCGGGCGTCGACAGCAGGTTGATGACGGTGATCGACGTGGCGTCGAGGTCGGCGGCGCTGCCGGCGGCGCCCGCGACGCAGCCCTGCTGCGGGCTGGTCTTGTTCGTGGTCAGGCCGAAGCGGAAGTACCCGGCGCCACACTGCTGGTCGAGCAGGAAGGCGGTCGCCTCGTCGGCGAGGTCCGAGCCGACCGTCGTCAGGGCGCGGGCGGCAAAGGACTGGCTGATCACGTTGGCGTAGTCGCCGTAGTCCGACACGTCCTCGATGCGACCCGTGGTCGGTGCCGTCGTGCTGACGACATCCTCGAGACGGGAGACCAGGTCCACGCCGCCGTACGACTCCGGGTCGCTACCCGCGACCGTCGCGAACGTCGCGGCCTTGGCGGTCGCGCCGGCGTAGGTGCTGCCGACGTCGCCGTAGGCCTCGCCGGTGATGTAGCTGGTGATGGCGCCGCGCAGGGCCGTGTCCACGGCGGAGAGGCCCGTCGCGTTGCCGGCCTCGGAGAGCGCCAGGCCGGCGTCGATCGAGGGGCCGTACTCCGGGCCGTACTCCCCGATGAGCAGGCCCTCCTCGAGCTGGGCCGCGAGCCACGCCCCGCCGGCGTCCAGGGCGCGCGTACCCGCGGGGTGTGCCTGCGCCGGGGCGGTGCCGGCGAGCAGGGCGGTGGAGGTGATCGCGGTGGCGACCACGAGTGCGCCGGCTCGACGGAGCACGGACGACGAGGTGAGCTTCATGGTTCCTTCCTCGCTGCGACAGCGAGGGAGGACGGCGTGCGCCGCTCTGCCCCGCTGCATTCCTCGACAGCGATGGTGGTCATGACGCGACGGGGCGGGTGTTCCGGCTCGCACGGGATCTCTCCCGTGCCTACGGTTGCGGGTCAGCGCCGGATTCGGACCGGCTTTCCCCACCTCGGGCGTGTGTGGTGCCGACCCGGACAGGTGCGGCGGTCGCAGCGTAACCCCCCTCCCGCCCCGGGCGCACCTCGGCCCGGCGCCACGGAGATGAAACCGGTGGGCGCCGGGCCGGGGTGGTGTGACAGGTGGAGCGGGTGGGTCAGTTGCGGACCCGGAGGGACGTACGCGCCTGGTCGTCCGAGGTCTTCACCAGGCCGACGCGACGCTGGTTGCCCGCGGGCAGCTGCAGCTTGCGCACGATCTTGTCGCCGGACTTCTTGCCCTTCACGCGGCGGAAGTCGCCCTTGACCTGCACGCAGGCGCTCTCGCTCGGAGCCAGACCGAAGACGCGGAACTGGACGCGCTCACCGGCACGGGCGCTCCTGCGCACCGAGACGATCTTGAGGTCGTCCTTGCTGGCCGGCGCGAACTGCAGGCCCAGCACCGCCTGGGCGGTGGCGCGGCGCCACTCGTCACGCGCCTCGGCCGGGATCCCGGTCGTCGAGGAGGCCTTCACCCGGTCCTTGCGGTAGGCCACGGCGCCGGTGTCCTTGGTCAGCGCCGTGCGGCACTTGTACTTGTCGACCGGCTGGTTCTTGCGCACCCACAGCGCCGCCTTCAGGGCTGCGTCGCGCTCCTTCAGCAGGCCGAGGGCGAAGCCGCCGATGGCCGTCGAGTTGGTGTTGATCTTGCTGATCGGCGCGGCCGCGCGGAACGCCCCGCTCCCCCGCTGACGGTCGAGGAGCCAGGCGCCGGCCTTGTCGAGCGCCGCCTTGACGGCCGGGGTCTTGTCGTCGGACTCGACCAGGTTGATCACCGCCAGCGCGGTGGCGTCCGGGTCGGCCTCGCTGCCCGGAGCGCCCTCGGTGCACGCCTGGTTGGGCACGTCGGCCTTCGCGAAGCTCGTGCGGAAGTAGCCCGAGGCGCACTGCTGCTTGAGCAGGAAGTCGCGCGCCGCGGCCGCCTCGGTGGACCGGGACTGCGTCAGGGCCCGTACGGCGTAGGACTGGCCCACGACGTTGGCGTAGTTGCCGAACTCCGACTTGTCGAAGATCCGCCCGGCGATCGCCGCGGCCTGCGGCTCTGCCGCCGGGTCTGCGGGCACGTTGGCGGTGCGCTCCTCCAGGCGGGCGATGAGGTTGACCCCGCCGTAGCTGGTCGGGTTCTGCTTCGCCACCTTCGCATAGACGGCGGCCTTGGCCAGCGGTCCGGCGTAGGACTCCTTGGTGCCGTCGCCGACGTACTCGCCGATGCGGGCCTCGAGGGCCTTGGTGATCGCCGCGTTGACGGCGCCCTGGTCGACGACCGTCGACAGGGCCATGCCGGTGTCGATGGTGAGACCGAAGTCAGGGCCGTTCTCGCCGACGATGAGGCCGTTGGTGAGCTCGTCGGCGAGCCACTCGGCGGCGATCGTGGAGGGAGTGCTGTCGGTGGAGGCCGCAGCCTTGGCGGCACGCAGGGCCGGCGAGGGCTCCGCGGAGGCCGGCGGGGCGGCCAGCAGGCCGGCTCCCAGGGCGACGGTCGACAGCGCGACCGCGGCTGATCGGATGGGTCGAATGCGATGGTGCATGACGTCCTTCCCGCTCGCGAGGGAAAGGCGCACGTCGACGTCTGACGACGCCGCCGTCCCCCGGGTGTTGCGAGCGTTGGTTGGTGTTGTGACCAATGTGACTCGCGCCGACCCTAACAAGTTGTCTAGACAGATCGGGAGGTTCCCCGGGGGGTCGGCTCAGCCCAGCTTCTCCAGGATCAGCTCACGCACCCGGCCCGCGTCGGCCTGCCCGCGCATCTGCTTCATCACCGCACCGATGAGCGCACCGGCGGCCGCGTGCTTGCCGTCGCGGATCTTGTCGGCGACGTCGGGGTTGGCCGCGATCGCGTCGTCGACCGCTGCTCCCAGGGCGCCGTCGTCGGAGACCACGGCGAGGCCGCGCTTCTCGACGACCTCGTCGGGAGTGCCCTCACCGGCCAGCACGCCCTCGAAGACCTGGCGGGCGAGCTTGTCGTTGACGACCTTCTCGTCGACCAGCGCCTGGATGCGGGCGACCTGGGCGGGGGTGATGGGGAGGTCGACGATGTCGACGCCGTCCTCGTTGCTGCGGCGGGCCAGCTCGCCGAGCCACCACTTGCGTGCGGCCTGCGGGGCCGCGCCCTCGGCGATGGTCTGCTCGACCAGCCCGAGCGCACCGGCGCCGACGGTGTCGCGCATCTCCATGTCGCTGAAGCCCCACTCGGCCTGCAGCCGGGCCCGGCGGGTCGTCGGGTTCTCCGGCAGCGTGCCGCGCAGCTCCTCGACCCACTCGCGGCTCGGGGCGACCGGCACGAGGTCGGGCTCGGGGAAGTAGCGGTAGTCCTCCGCGTCGGACTTCTCGCGCCCGCTCGTGGTGATGCCGGTGTCCTCGTGCCAGTGACGGGTCTCCTGCAGGATCGTGCCGCCGCCGCTGAGGATCGCGCCGTGGCGCTGCATCTCGTAGCGCACGGCGCGCTCCACGGACCGGAACGAGTTGACGTTCTTGGTCTCGGTGCGCGTGCCGAGGGTGCCGCTGCCCTTGGGGGCCAGCGACAGGTTCACGTCGGCTCGCAGGTTGCCCTGGTCCATCCGGGCCTCGGAGACACCGAGCGCCACGATGAGCTCGCGCAGCTGGGCGACGTACGCCTTGGCGACCTCGGGTGCGCGCTCGCCCGCACCCGTGATCGGGCGGGTGACGATCTCGATGAGCGGGATGCCGGCGCGGTTGTAGTCGACGAGGGAGTAGTCGGCGCCGTGGATGCGACCGGTGGACCCGCCCACGTGCAGCGACTTGCCGGTGTCCTCCTCCATGTGGGCGCGCTCGATCTCGACGCGGAACGTCTCGGTCCCGCCGTCGTCGGTCGACAGGTCGACGTCCATCCAGCCGTCGAAGCAGATCGGCTCGTCGTACTGCGAGGTCTGGAAGTTCTTCGGCATGTCCGGGTAGAAGTAGTTCTTCCGCGCGAAGCGGCACCACTCGGCGATGTCGCAGTGCAGCGCGAGGCCGATCCGGATCGCCGACTCGACGGCCTTCGCATTCACCACCGGCATCGCTCCCGGCAGGCCCAGGCAGGTCGGGCACACGCCCGCGTTGGGCTCGCCGCCGAACGTCGCCGGGCAGCCGCAGAACATCTTCGAGGCGGTGTTGAGCTCGACGTGGACCTCCAGGCCCAGCGCCGGGTCGTACGCCGCCAGCACGTCCTCGAAGGACATCAGGTTCTCGGTCATCGCACGACCTCCTTCGTCTCGGGCAACGTGTCGAGGGCGGGCGCCCGGTCGAGCAGCGGTCCGCCCCACTTGTCGGTCAGCAGCTTCTCCAGCGCAGCACCGACGCGGTAGACGCGGTCGTCGGCGAGCGCGGGCGCGAGCACCTGGAAGCCGGCCGGGAGCGGCTCCTCGTCGACGAGCCCGCTGGGCACCGAGATGCCCGGCACGCCGGCGAGGTTGGCGGGGATGGTGGCGAGGTCGTTGAGGTACATCGCCATCGGGTCGTCGAGCTTCTCGCCGATCCGGAAGGCCGCGGTGGGTGCGGTCGGTGAGACCAGGACGTCGACCTGCGCGAAGGCGGCGTCGAAGTCGCGGCTGATCAGCGTGCGGATCTTCTGCGCCTGGCCGTAGTAGGCGTCGTAGTAGCCGCTGGACAGCGCGTAGGTGCCGAGGATGATGCGTCGCTTGACCTCGTCGCCGAAGCCGGCGTCGCGGGTGGCGCGCATGACCTCCTCGGCGCTGGGGTTGCCCTCGGGCGTGACCCGCAGGCCGAAGCGCATCGCGTCGAACTTCGCGAGGTTGCTCGACGCCTCGGCCGGGAGGATGAGGTAGTAGGCGGCGAGGGCGTGCACGAAGGACGGGCACGAGACCTCGACCACCTCGGCTCCGGCCTGCACGAGGAGCTCGACCGACTCGTTGAAGCGGTTCATCACCCCGGCCTGCCAGCCGTCGCCGGCCAGCTCGGTGATGACCCCGACCTTGACCCCGGTCATGTCGCCGGTGGCACCGTGGCGCGCGGCCTCGGTGAAGGAGGGCCACTCGGTCTTGATCGAGGTGGAGTCGCGCAGGTCGTGCCCGCCGATGACGTCGTGCAGCATCGCGGCGTCGAGGACGGTCCGGGTGACCGGGCCCGCCTGGTCGAGGCTGTTGGCCAGCGCGACGAGGCCGTAGCGCGACACACCGCCGTAGGTCGGCTTCACGCCGACGGTGCCGGTGACGGCACCCGGCTGGCGGATGGAGCCGCCGGTGTCGGTGCCGACGGCCAGCGGCGCCTCGAAGGCAGCCACGGCAGCCGCGGAACCGCCGCCGGACCCACCCGGGATGCGGTCGAGGTCCCACGGGTTGCGGGTAGGGCCGTAGGCGGAGTGCTCGGTGGAGGAGCCCATGGCGAACTCGTCCATGTTGGTCTTGCCGAGGATCGGCAGGCCCGCCGCGCGCAGGCGCTCTACGACGGTGGCGTCGTAGGGCGGGATCCAGCCCTCGAGGATCTTCGAGCCGCAGGTGGTCGGCAGGCCACGGGTGGTCAGCACGTCCTTGACGGCGATCGGTACGCCGTCGAGCGGACCGCGGGCCTCGTCGCGCTCACGACGCTCGTCGGAGGCAGCGGCCTGGAGCAGCGCGCCGTCGCGGTCGACGTGGAGGAAGGCGTGCACCGCGCCGTCCACGGCGTCGATGCGGTCGAGGTGCGCCTCGGTCAGCTCGACCGAGGTCACGGTTCCGGCGGCCAGCTCCTCGACCAGCTCGGCGGCCGTCGACCGGGTCCTGTCGTGGGTGCTCATCAGGCCTCCTCGCCCAGGATCCGCGGGACCGAGAAGCGCTGCTCCTCCACGGCCGGTGCGCCGGAGAGCGCTTCCTCGGCGCTGAGGCCGGGCACGACGACGTCCTCGCGGAAGACGTTGGTCAGCGGGATCGCGTGCGAGGTGGGCGGCACGTCGTCCCCGGCGACCCCGTTGATGGAGGCGACGGACTCGAGGATGACGCTCAGCTGGGGCGCCAGGTGGTCGAGCTCGGCGTCGGAGAGGTCGATGCGGGCGAGGGTGGCCAGGTGGGCCACCTCCTCGCGAGTGATCTCGGGCATGGGGCCAATCCTAGGGAGGTTCGCGGCGCGGCTCCGCCCGGGTCTCCCGTGGGGACCCGGGCGAACCGGCGCCGATCAGCAGCTGGAGCGCTTCTCGGCGGACCTGCAGGTGTCGTTGCCGCCCCGGCCACGGACGATGTCGAAGCCTCTGCCGCCCTCGAGACGGTCCGGCTCGTCGGAACCGGTGAGCACGTCGGCTCCGCCGCGGCCGTAGATCATCGCGCGGTAGTCGGGGTGCGCGGTGACGACCTCGGACTCGTTGCTGCCCTTGAAGATCGACAGCGCCCGCGCCGGCAGGACCACGTCGCTGAAGCCGTTGATGACTCCCTCGATCGTGGAGGGCAGGTCGCGGATGGTGGTCTTCCTCATCTGGTCGATGCGCACCGTGGGCTTGATCGCGAGGTTCGAGCTGGGCAGCAGGCGCAGCTTGTCCTGGCCGCCGTAGCCCTTGGCGATGAAGCCGGACTCCGCCGGGATCGGGAAGGTGATCGTGTCGAGGCCGCTCCCGCCCCGCATCACCTGGTGCAGCTCGGACGCCGAGGTGAGCGTGTCGTTCCCGCTGCCGCCGACGAGCTGGTCGTTGCCGAGCGTGCCGCTGAGGTCGTCGTCGCCGGCGTCGCCGTAGAGGCGGTCGTTGCCGGCGGCCCCGGAGGCGTCGGCCACGATCGTGTCGTCGCCGCCACGGCCGAAGACGGTGTCGTCGCCGCCGCGGACGAAGATCGCGTCGGCGGAGTTGGTGCCCTTGATCGTGTCACCGAGCGCAGTCCCGATGACACGCACGCCGCCGCTGAAGCCGGTGACGGTGTCGTTGCCGTCGGCCGCGACCGGGACGGTGGCGGCGGCGCGGAAGTCGACCACCACCGGCGCGGGAGCGTCGGCGTACGAGACTCCGTCGAGGACCACTCGGGTGCCCTCGGAGGCGGCACGCGGGTCGTGGCCGAGGTCGATGGTGTCGTCGCCGGCGCCGCCGATGATCGTGTCGCCCTTCTTCAGCACCCGACCGAACCGGTCGATGCGCAGGGAGTCGGTCTCACCGAAGAGACGGTCGTCGCCGTCGCCCCCGTTGACGGTGTCCGCGCCCTCACCGGCGCAGATCACGTCGTTGCCCCCGAGCCCGCGGATGGTGTCGTTGCCGCCGCGGGCGACGATCACGTCGCGGCGCGCCGTGCCGGTGATGACGTTGGCCTTGTCGTTGCCCACGATGGTCGCCCTCAGCCCGGCGCAGGTGGGGGCCGCCGCCTGCGCGGTCGGCACGACGGCGAGCGGTGCGGCGAGGCCGGCCGTGGCGACGAGGGCCGGGACGAGTGATCGGACGATGCGCATGCTGACTCCCAGGGCTTGGATCCTTTCAGGGTCTCCTGACCACGAACGGTGCATCCCAAACCTCGCCCGACCCCCGGATCCGGGCCCGGGGTCACTCCAGGCCCGCGGGTCCCTTCTCCAGCAGCACGGTGAACTGGTCCTCGTCGAGCACCGGGATCCCGAGCTGTTCGGCCTTGTCGGCCTTGGACCCGGCGTTCTCACCGACCACGACGTAGTCGGTCTTCTTCGACACCGATCCGGCTGCCTTGCCGCCGCGGCTGATGATCGCCTCCTTGACCGAGTCGCGCGTGTAGTGCTGGAGCGAGCCGGTGGCGACGACGGTCAGGCCCTCGAGCGTGCGGGGCACGGACTCGTCGCGCTCGTCGGCCATCGAGACGCCCGCGGCGGCCCAGGCGTCGACGATCGCGTTGTGCCAGTCGGCGTTGTCGCCCACCTCCTCGGACTCGGCGTCGCCGAGGCTCGTGCCGTGGAACCACTCCCGCACCGAGGCGGCGATGGTCGGTCCGACCCCGTCGGTCGCCGCCAGCGCCTCCTCCGAGGCCTCTCGGATCGCGGTCATCGACCCGAACTCGGTGGCCAGCGCCCGCGCTGCGGTCGGTCCGACGTGGCGGATCGAGAGCGCCACCAGCACGCGCCACAGCGGCACGGCGGCCCTGCGGTCGCGGAGGTTGGCCAGCAGGCGCACGCCGTTGGCCGAGAGCTGCGGTCCCTCCTCGCCCTTCTTCGGCGCCCGGGTGAACAGCGGCGCCCGCAGCAGGGCTGCCTCGTCGAGGTCGAACAGGTCGCCCTCGTTGGTGATCACGCCGGCGTCGAGCAGCGCGACCGCTGCCTCGTAGCCGAGGCCCTCGATGTCGAAGGCACCCCGGCCCGCGACGTGGAAGACCCGCTCGCGCACCTGGGCCGGGCACTTCTCGTGGTTGGCGCAGCGCAGGTCCTTGTCGCCCTCCTTCTGCTGGGCCAGCGGCGTGCGGCAGGCGGGGCATCTCGTCGGCATCCGCCAGGGCTTCAGGCCCTGGGGGCGCAGCGCCAGCACCGGTCCGAGGATCTCGGGGATCACGTCACCCGCCTTGCGCAGGATGACGGTGTCGCCGGGACGCACGTCCTTGCGCTTGACCTCGTGGGCGTTGTGGAGGGTCGCGTTCTCGACCGTGGAGCCCGCGACCTTGGTGGGCTCCATGACGCCGTAGGGGGTGACACGCCCGGTGCGGCCGACGTTGACCTCGATCGAGCGAAGGAGCGTGTTGACCTCCTCGGGCGGGTACTTGAAGGCGATCGCCCACCGCGGCGCCCGGCTCGTGGACCCGAGCCGACGCTGCAGCGACATGTCGTCGACCTTCACCACGAGCCCGTCGATCTCGTGGCCGACGATGGTGTGGCGGTGCTCGCCGACGTGGGTGATGAACTCCTCCACCTCCGCCAGCGAGGCGACCACCCTGACCTGGTCGGAGGTCGGCAGGCCCCAGGCCTCGAGGGCGTCGTACGCCGTGCTCTGCGACGTCGGCTCGAAGCCCTCGCGCGCACCGATCCCGTGGCAGACCATGCCGAGGTCGCGCGTCGCGGTGACGCGCGGGTCCTTCTGGCGCAGCGAACCTGCAGCGGCGTTGCGGGGGTTGGCGAACATCGGCTTGCCCGCCTCGACCATGGAGGCGTTGAGCCGCTCGAAGGCGGCGGTGGGCAGGAAGACCTCTCCCCTGACCTCGACGAGCGCCGGCACGGGGTGCTCGTCGGTGCCGGTGAGGCGGTGCGGCACCGACGCGATCGTCTTGACGTTGGGCGTCACGTCCTCGCCCGTACGTCCGTCGCCGCGGGTCAGCGCACGCACGAGGCGACCCTGCTCGTAGAGGAGGTTGATCGCGAGGCCATCGACCTTGAGCTCGCACAGCAGCGCCGGGGCGTCGATGCCCTCGCGCAGGATGCGGGCGTGCCAGGCGGCCAGCTCGTCGAAGGAGAAGGCGTTGTCGAGGGACTCCATGCGCTGGAGGTGGTCGACCGCGGTGAACTCCGTCGAGACCGCTCCCCCGACCTTCTGGGTGGGCGAGTCGGGGGTGCGCAGCTCGGGGTAGTCGTCCTCGAGCGCCTCGAGCCCACGCAGGCGGGCGTCGAAGTCGGCGTCGGACAGCGTCGGGTCGTCGAGGACGTAGTAGCGCCAGCGGGCGTCGTCGACCTGCTCGCTGAGCTCGCGGTGGCGCTCGCGCGCCTCGGGAGGAGCGGAGGCGACACCGGCGTCGCGGTCGGCTGCGTCGGACGTGCTCATGGGCACAGTCTGCCGGTCCCTTCCGACACCCCCGCCGCGGCTCGGACCGCATGGGGTCCGGACCGTGGACTGGACCGTGGTCTGGACCGGATGTAGCTGAGGTGTTCCATCGGGAATGGACCGGTCGACGGCGCAGTTGGAGCGAAACGGAACCGTTCCGTTTCATCCATCACCTCCACGGAGGACCGCGTGACCCCAGCCGAGACCGGCACCCGACCCCGGGTCGAGGGCGAGCGCGCGCTGGAGATCTTCGAGGCGACCCTCGCGGTCCTCGACGAGGTCGGCTACGACCTGCTCACCATGGACGCGGTCGCCGCCCGCGCGAAGGCGTCGAAGGCCACGCTCTACCGCCGGTGGAAGGGCAAGCCCGAGCTCGTCGTGGCGGCGATCATGGCCCACAAGGGCGAGACCGTCGTGCCGGACACCGGGAGCCTCCGTGGCGACCTGCTCGCCGCCTACTGCGGCAGCGGGGGCCTCAACGACCCGCTCGCGAAGTCCGTGCTGTCCGCGGTCGTGGTCGCGATGGGCCGCGACCCCGAGTTCGCCGAGGTCTACCGGCGCGACTTCATCGGCCCCAAGATCGCGGTCTCCCGCGCGATCTACGACCGCGCCCGCGTTCGTGGTGAGGTCCACCCGGACGTCGACCTCGACGTCCTCGCCCCCTCCTTGGCGGGCATCGTGCTGCACCGCGCGTTCCTCCTCGGCGAGGCGGTGACCCCCGACCTGGTGGGCCGCGTGCTCGACGAGGTCATCCTCCCTGCCGCGCTCCACGGCCCGGCGCACGCGCCGCGCCCCACTGCCTGACCTCGCTGCTGCACTCGTACCCGACCTGCCCCGAAGGACTCCCCATGACCGACCTCGCTCCTGTTGCCGACGAGGTGACTCCCGAGCAGCACAAGCGCCTGCGCTGGGCGCTCGTGCTCATCTCGCTCGCCCAGCTGATGGTGGTGCTCGACTCCACCATCGCCAACATCGCGCTCCCCTTCATCGGCGCCGACCTCGACATCGACCAGGCCAACCTGTCGTGGATCGTCACCGGCTACGCCCTCACCTTCGGCGGCTTCCTGCTGCTCGGCGGGCGCCTGGCCGACCTCTACGGCCGCCGTCGCATCTTCATCGTCGGTGTCCTGGTCTTCGCGGTCGCCTCGCTGGTCGGCGGCTTCGCCTACAACGAGGTCATGCTGCTGTCGGCGCGAGCCCTCCAGGGCCTCGGCGCCGCGATGGCCTCCCCCGCCGCGCTCGCCCTGATCACCACGACGTTCCCCGCAGGCCGCGAGCGCAACCGCGCCTTCGCCGTGTACGCCGCCATGGCGGGCGTCGGTGCCGCCGTCGGCCTGATCCTCGGTGGCTGGCTGACCGGTCTCCAGCCGATCCTCGGCCTCGAGGGCTGGCGTTACACCTTCCTCATCGTCGTGCCGATCGGCCTGGCCGCCGCGTTCTTCGCGCCGCGCTTCTTCGACGAGTCAGAGCGGCACACCGGGTGGCTGGACGTCCCCGGCGCCATCACCGGCACCGGCGGCCTGCTCGCCATCGTCTACGGCCTGTCGCGGGCCGGCGACGAGCGCTACGGCTGGGACGACACCACCACCGTCGCCAGCCTCGTCGTGGGCGTCGCGCTGCTCGGGCTGTTCCTGCTGGTCGAGTCGCGGGCCGAGCACCCACTCATGCCGTTCCGGATCTTCAGGAGCAAGAACCGCGCCGCCGCGTTCGCCGTGATGATGATCGTCCCGGCCGCGATGTTCGCGATGTTCTTCTTCCTCTCCCTCTTCATCCAACTCGTCGTGGGCTACACCCCGCTCCAGACGGGCGTGGCGTTCCTGCCCTTCTCGATCGCGATGATCATCTCGGCCACCGCCGCCTCCAAGCTGATCGGCTTCGTCGACCCGCGCTACCTCTCCGGCGTCGGCACCCTGCTCTCGGGTGCGGCCCTCTACGGCTTCAGCCGGATCACCGTCCCCGAGGACCCGTCGTCGATCCTCGCGTCGATGCCGACCGCCCTCGGCGGCCAGGGCGTGGCCCTGGGCGACGGCGTCAGCTACTGGACCCAGATCCTGCCGTTCATCGTGCTGATGGCCCTCGGCATGGGGCTCAACTTCGTGCCGCTGACCCTGGTCGCGGTGCACCACCTCCGCGCCCAGGACACCGGGATCGGCTCCGGCGTGCTGAACACGATGCAGCAGGTCGGCGGCGCGCTAGGCCTGGCGACCCTGAGCACGGTGTCACTGCACTTCGCCCAGACCCGCGCCGACGACATCGCACCGTCGATCGCTGCGGCCGCGCCGGACCTCGACCCCGCCGCGCTCGGCCAGCTGGCCTCGCTGGGCGCGTTCACCGAGGGCGCGACGATGGCCTTCTTCGTCGGCGCCCTGATGATGCTCGCCGCCTCGGCGATCGTGTGGCTGTTCCTCGACGTCAAGCACGAGGAGCTCGCCACGGAGGCTGCCCCGGACGGCGTCGGCGTCCACTGAGCCGTGCCCGGCCCGCCCATCCGAACCCGCCACCGCACCGAAGGAGAGTCGTGACCGACCCGCACCTGACGACGTACGACGCCCACGGACGCGCCCGCGCGATGATCCTGGTGCTCCACGGCGGGAAGCCGCGCTCGGCGCAGACGATCGACAGGCGCAGCGCGTCGTGGCGCCGGGCGCTGTGGCTGCAGCGTGAGATCGCCGACCGGGCGCACGAGGCGGGCACGGGCGTGTGGCTGGTGCGCTACCGCCAGCGGGGGTGGAACGGCGGCGTCGACCGGGCGGCCGACGCCCGATGGGCGCTCGACGCGGTGCGCGACGCGCACGGCGAGGTCCCGGTCGTGCTGCTGGGTCACTCGATGGGCGCACGGGTCGCCGTGCACGTCGCCGACGACCCGTCCGTGGTGGGCGTCGTGGGCCTGGCACCGTGGTGGTCGGCGGAGGACCCGGTCGACGCGCTCGCGGGGCGCACGCTCAGGGCCGCTCACGGCCGCCGCGACCGCATCACGTCCTTCCGGGAGACCGCCCGCTACGTCGAGCGGGCGCGTTCCGTCGCCGACACGGCCAACCTCCACGACATGGGTGCCCTGGGCCACTACATGCTCACCGGCTCGCGCCGCTGGCACGACTGGGCGGTCGGGGCCTCGCTCGAGGTGCTCAGCAGTCACGTCCCTTCCCCCGAGCTCCCTTCCCCGGAGCGCTGAGACAGGCCTAGGCTGCCGAACAGCGGCACCAGCCGCCCAGACCCGGGGGTCGCCATGACACGAGCAGGTCGAGTCCTCATCGCGCTGCTGGCCGCGCTCGCGCTGACGGTCGGGCTGGCAGCCAGCGCCGACGCGGCGCCTCGCAAGTGGCCGAAGGGACGCATCACCTACGTCGACCGGACCCTGGACCCCGACGCGGTGAAGGCGGCCGTACGGGCGTGGAACACCAGCGGGATCAACGTGCGCTTCGTGAAGGTGGGGAGCGTCCGCAAGGCCCGCCTCGTCATCCGCAACACCAGGCGGGTCCTCGGCGGCTGCGGCACCGGCTACGGCACCCTCGGCTACCCCGGTCCCGGTCGCAGGGCCGAGATCGGCATCCTCCACGGCACCGCCGCGGACGGTCAGAGCTGCGCGTGGCCGGGCCAGACGATCGTCATGGCCCACGAGCTCGGGCACGTGCTCGGCCTCGACCACATCATGTCCGGCTGCTCGCTGATGAACACCTCGCACACCAACGGCGTCGCGCCGACCCTGTGCCTGGGCAACAGCGTCGACGAGGCCAAGCCCGGACGCTGGCGGTGCCGGCTGCTGGAGAAGGTCGACCTCAGGAGGGCGAAGCGGATCTACGGCGGCAGGCCTGAGGTCCGCGACCCCGCCTGGTGCGACGCGGTCGCGCGGATCCCGGCGACCGGGGCGGTGGCAGCCGTCGCCGAGCCCGGCGGCTGGACCACCGCGACGGTGACCCGCGCCCCGGAGCCGGCCGTGCCCGACTGGCTGGGCACCTGGGCCTACGGCGAGCCCGGCTTCGAGGTCCACGCCACGCCGAACGCCTGCACCGCGGTGCCGGGCGACGACAGCACCCTGGTCGGGGTGGGCCTCTGGGGCGACGTCCCGGTCGGGGGAACAGCCACCGAGGCCCTCCAGCTGCTGCCGGCAGGGCCGGTCTGCCTGTCGGTGTGGCAGTTCGACCGGGGCTACAACTTCGCGCAGGCCCCGAGCACCGCGCTGGTCACCGGCACCGCGATCCGCCAGGCAGCTCGCGCGCACGACCTGCCTGCCCGGGTGCCCGCGCGGGTCGCCGTCACGCCGTTCGACTGATCAGAGGTTGCGGGCGACCGTCGCCGAGAGGCGTACGGCACGCGCGGCCCAGTCGGGCGTCGCGCCCGCGAGCCCGCAGGTCGGGCTGACCACGAGCCGCTCCCGCACCACCTCCGGGTCGAGGCCGAGCATGTCGAGCCAGCGCTGGACCCGCTCGGTGACCCGGGCGTCCGACGGGTCGGCGGGCCGCTCGGTCGAGGGCACCACGCCCAGCACCGCCGTACGCCCCGACTCGAGGACCTCCGCGAAGGTGTCGAGGTCGCCCGCACCGAGCATGTCGAGGTCGGCCGACAGTCCCCTCACCCCGGTGTCGGCGACCAGCGACCACGGCACCTGCGGCGCGCAGGAGTGCACCCAGGCCTCGGCGCCGGCAGCCGTGATCGCGGAGACGACCCACTCGAGGTGCGCCGACGCCTCGGGCAGGTCGACCTTGCGGTGACGCCCGAAGCCGCTGGCGGTGGGGACCTGGGCATGGACGACCGCGGCGAGGGCGGGCTCGTCGACCTGCACGACCCAGCGCTCGACACCGCGCAGGCGCCGACGCAGGTCGGCGAGGTGCTCGCCGATCCCCTCGGCCAGCGCCTGGGCGAGCTCGCGGCGGGCGCCGTGGTCGCTCAGCACCTTGTCGCCACGCGGCTTCTCGACGGTGGCCGCGAGCGTCCACGGCCCGGCCACCTGCGTCTTGAAGGCGCCGACGTGGTCCTGCGCGAGCTCCTCGACGGTGTCGAGGTCCTGGGCGAGCAGGGAGCGAGCGCGTCGGTGGTCCGCGCCGCTGGCGTCGGTCAGCCGCCAGCCGGCGGGCTGGAGGTCGGCAGCCAGGCCCGCGACCACGGCGAGGCCGCGACCGGTCATCTGGGCGCCCACCCCACGGCCCGGCAGCTCCGGCACGTGCGGGAGGTCGGGCAGCTCGCCGAGCACGAGCCGCGTCGCCTCCGCGAAGTCGGCGCTGGTCGTGCCGGGCATGGACCCGATGCCGGTGGCGGTGCTCATGCGTCACCCGCCTCGGCGAGCAGCCGGGCCCCCGCGCCGTCGACGGAGCGGGTCGAGGCGCTGACCAACGCGACGCCGACGCCGTGGTCGCGGTCGATCCCGACGAAGGACCGGAAGCCGCCCGTCCCGCCGTTGTGCCAGGTGACGGTGCGGCGCAGCATCGGTCCGGTGAGCCATCCCGCACCGATCCGCATCGAGCGCCCGAACGGGGTGCTGGGCTCGAGGGCGTCGGCACCTGCGACCGTCCGGTCGAGCATCGCGCGCAGCAGCACCGCCAGGTCCGCGGCCGACGCACGGACGCCGCCGGCCGGGGCGATCGCTTCGTTGGCCCACGGCTCGACCACGCGACCTGCGCGGTTGCGCGGCGCCACCGCACCCGGTCGCAGCTGGGCGGGCGCGAGGGGGACGTAGGTGTCGACCAGGCCGAGCGGCTCGGCGATCCGCTGGGCGACGAGGTCGGGGTAGGGCGTCGCGGCGGCGGAGGAGACCGCGTGCCCGAGCAGCTGGAACCCGAGGTTGGAGTAGGCCGGCCGGGGCTTGCCGAGCTCCACTCCGTCGAGCTGCGCCAGCAGGCCGGCGAGGTCCTCACGGTAGGGGTTGCGGCCGGCGCGCCAGAGCGCCCACGTGCGGCGTAGCACGTCGCCGCCGGCGAGCCGGGGCAGCCCGGAGGTGTGGGTGGCGAGCGCGGACAGGCGGATGTCCGCCAGTGCCTGCGGCACGGCGAGGTGCTCGCCCAGTCGTGCGTCCTCGGCGAGCGTGCCGCGGGCGACGGCGTCGCGCCACAGGAACCCGGTGACGCCCTTGGAGACGGATCCGAGCTCGACGTCGTCGTGGACGCCCGCACCGACCGCGTCGACCTCGGTGTCGCCGGGAGCGACCCGCGCGACGACGTACGTCGTGTGCTTCGGCCCGAGCAGCTCGCCGGCCTCTTCTCCCAGCGCGCTCACGCGTGGGCCCCGACGGGGCGGGTCGCAGCGATGGTGGCCGAGCCGACGACCCGGGTCCCGTCGTAGATGACCACGGCCTGTCCCGGGGCGATGCCCTCGGCGGGGTCGATCAGGTCGACGACGACGCGGTCGCCCTCGACGACGACCACCGCACGGTGCTCCGCACCGTGGGCGCGCAGCTGCACGGTGCCCTCGACACGCTCGGGCACCGTCCCGCACCACCGCGGCCGGATGCCCTCGACGCGGTCGACCGCGAGGCGGTCGCGGGGACCGACGGTCACGGTGCCGCTGACCGGCTCGATGTCGAGCACGAAGCGGGGCCTGCCGTCGGGCGCCGGGGTGCCCAGGCGGAGCCCGCGGCGCTGCCCGATGGTGAAGCCGTAGGTGCCGGTGTGCGTGCCGACGGCCTCGCCGGTGGTGGCGTCGACGATGTCGCCGCCGTGGTTGGGTGCGCGGTCACCGAGCTTCTCGCGCAGCCAGCCGGCGTTGTCCCCGTCGGCGACGAAGCAGATGTCGTGGGAGTCGGGCTTGTCGGCCACGAGCAGGCCCCGGCGCGCGGCCTCCTCGCGCACGAGGGGCTTGGCAGTGTCGCCCAGCGGGAACAGCGAGTGCCGCAGCTGCTGCTGGTCGAGCACGCCGAGGACGTAGGACTGGTCCTTGCCGTGGTCGGTCGCCCGGTGCATCTCGACGAGGCCGTCGGCGCCGGTGCGCAGCTGGGCGTAGTGGCCCGTCGCCACCGCGTCGAAGCCCAGGGCCAGGGCCCGGTCGAGCACCGCGGCGAACTTGATCTTCTCGTTGCACCGCAGGCACGGGTTGGGCGTGCGCCCGGCGGCGTACTCGTCCATGAAGTCCTCCACGACGTCCTCGTGGAATCGCTCCGACAGGTCCCAGACGTAGAACGGGATGCCGATGACGTCGGCTGCGCGGCGCGCGTCGTTGCTGTCCTCGATGGTGCAGCAGCCACGGGCCCCGGAACGGTACGACGCGGGGTTGCGGCTCAGCGCCAGGTGCACACCGGTGACGTCGTGGCCGGCCTCGACGGCACGCGCCGCGGCGACAGCGGAGTCCACCCCGCCGGACATGGCGGCGACGACCCTCATCGGTTCCTCCTCATCGGGCCCGGGCGGCCCGCGCGCGCTCCACGACGGGGCCGATCGCCTCCACGAGGCGGTCGATGTCGGCGGGGGTGGTGCTGTGGCCGAGGGAGAAGCGCAGCGAGTGGCGCGCCTGGTCGTCGTCGCAGCCCATCGCGAGCAGCACGTGGGAGGGCTGCGGGACGCCGGCGGAGCAGGCCGACCCCGTGGAGCACTCGATGCCGCGCGCGTCGAGGAGCATCAGCAGCGAGTCGCCCTCGCAGCCCGGGAAGCCGATGTGGGCATTGCCCGGCAGCCGGAGCGGGCCGGGCGGCGCGCCGTGCAGGTGAGCGTCGGGGACGACCTCCACCACCCGGCGCAGCAGGTCGTCGCGCAGTGCGGAGACGCGGGCGGCGTGGTCGTGCTGGTGCTTCACCGACTCCTCCACCGCGGCTGCGAGCCCCGCGATCGCAGGGACGTCGAGGGTGCCGCTGCGGATGTCGCGCTCCTGCCCGCCGCCGTGCACGAGGGCGCTGACGGCCAGGTCGCGGCGTACGACGAGCGCGCCCACGCCGTAGGGGCCACCGACCTTGTGGCCGGTGAAGGTCAGCGCGTCGACGCCGGAGGTCGCGAAGTCGACCGGCACCTGCCCGAGCGCCTGCACGGCGTCGGTGTGCACGGGGACCTGGTGCTCGGTCGCGATCGCGACCACCTCGTCGATCGGCTGGAGCGAGCCGACCTCGTTGTTGGCCCACATCACCGACACGAGCGACACGGACGCCGGGTCGCGCGCGATGGAGGCGCGGAACGCCTCGACGTCGAGGATCCCCTCGGACGTGACGGGCAGCAGCTCGACGTCGGCATCGTCGTAGGTCGCGAGCCAGTCGAGCGGGTCGAGGACGGCGTGGTGCTCGATCGCCGTGGACAGGATGCGGGTGCGGCGCGGGTCCTGCTCGCGCCGCGCCCAGAAGATGCCCTTCAGCGCGAGGTTGTCGGACTCGGTGCCGCCGGAGGTGAAGACGACGTCGCCGGGGCGGGCGCCGATGGCGCCCGCGATCGTCTCGCGGGACTCCTCCACGATGCGTCGCGCCCCGCGCCCCGAGGCGTGCAGCGAGCTCGCGTTGCCGACGCCGGTCAGGTGCCGGGTCACGGCCTCGATCGCGGCCGGCAGCATGGGCGTGGTCGCGGCGTGGTCGAGGTAGACGAGCGGCTGGGTCATGACCTGCCAAGCGTACGGGGCCTCCGTGCGCGAACCCGCCTCGGATGTCCCCGCCTGCACCTAGGCTCGCGAGGTGCGCATGTCCCGGGCCTGGCTGAGCAGCCTGCTGCTCGTGCCGCTGCTGGCCTGCCAGGCGCAGCCGCCCGCCGACGACGGCCCCTCGCCCCGCGACCTGCCCGACAGCAGCGGGGCACCGGCCGGGATGGACGAGTCGCTGCGCGACGCCGCGCTCGACGTGGTCGAGGCCCGCGAGCGGGCGCTCGTCGACGGTGACCGGGAGGCGTTCCTGGCGACCGTCGACCCCGACGAGCTCGGCTTCTCCGCGACGCAGGCGCGCTGGTTCGACAACCTGGCGCAGCTGCCGGTGACCGACGTGTCCTACGAGCTCGGCGACGAGGACGTGATGACGCGGGTCGCCGGCGACGGCGACCTCCAGCTCCCGGTCGACTTCACCATGCGGTTGCGCGGCTTCGACCGACGACCGGTGACCCAGCGCATGGTGTGGACCTTCGTGCGCAACGGCGACGGCGCGCTCCTCGTCGAGGACCGCAACTCCCAGATCGACGCCCAGACCGGCTGGACCCCGGCGCCGTGGGACCTCGCCCACATCGACGTACGCCGCTCCGGCGGGATCCTCGCGGTCTTCGACGAGGACACCGCCGAGCACGGCTCCTACGTCATGAGCGACCTCGCCGAGGCGACCCGCGTCGTGCGCCGCCACCTGCCGCAGTGGTCGGGGAAGTTCGTGGCCTACGGCATCTCCGACGTGACCGCGATCGATGCGATGAGCGCGATGACGGTCGAGGACACCGCCGCTGTGGCGTTCCCGGTCCTGTCCCGCCCGGGCGGTCCGGCCGCGGCCTACCGCTTCGCGGTGAACCCCACCGTGGTCGGCGACGTGCTCGCGCGTGGCCGGGTCTTCCGCCACGAGCTGGTCCACGTGGCACTCGGCACCACCGACGACCGTTCGCCCCAGTGGCTGGTGGAGGGGACGGCCGAGTACGTCGCCCGCTCCGTCCTCCCGGTCGACGACCGTCGCCGCATCGCCGCCCAGGAGCTGTTCGGCATCTCCGGCCGGGCGCTCGAGCCCAGCCGCCGCTTCTACACCCGCGACCCGCTCGTGAGCTACGCGCTGTCCTCCCTCGTGTGCGACTACCTCGCCAGCACCCGCGGCGAGGGCGTGCTGTGGGACCTGGTCCGCACGTTCCAGACTGAGCAGTTGTCCACGTGGGCGGAGTCGGAGGACGTCGTGCAGCGCGAGCTCGGCCTGTCCACCGACCAGCTCAGCACTCAGGCGCTGGCCTGGGCCCGGTCCGCCTGAATCAGGCCATCTGGTGCAGCCACCGGTGCTGGGGGTAGAGGCGCTGGATCGAGTCCCGGAGCCACCCCTGTGCTGCGGAACCCAGCAGCGGCCAGGCGACCGCGAGGTCGCGGTCGTCCTTGGGGCGGTGCAGCGCGGCCTTGTAGAGGAGCGTGACCTCCGGCCTCAGCCAGCGCACTCCCCCCTCGTCCACCCAGGTCACGTCGTCGAGGGGTGCGACGTGGTCGGGGTCCCGCTTGCTGGTCCACACCCAGACCTGGCTGCGTACGTCGAGGACCTCGGGGTGGCGGTCGTTGAAGGGCCGCAGCGTGCCGCCGTGGTTGCTCCAGAGGTGCCAGCGGTCGCCGACGTGCTCACGGAAGGCCGCCATGTCGCAGGCCAGCAGGGACAGGTCGACGTCCTCGTGCTCGCGCCGGGCACCGGTGAAGGCCTCGATCGCCCAGCCGCCGACGATCCACCACGGACGGTCGAAGCCGGCCATGAAGTCCACCACCCCGTCGGGGTCGAGCGGCGCCCACGGGCCGTACCAGCGGAAGAACTCCTCGTCCTCCGCGACCTCCTCCGCCGTCCGGTGCAGGGGCTCCCGCGCGTCGTCCACGCACCGACGCTAGCGGTCGGCGCCGTGGCAGGGTTGCCGCGTGCGCACCCACGAGCCCGTCGGCTACGACGCCCGTCACCGACCTCGCCTTTGCGCGCATCTCGCCGAAGTGGTGGCCGGGCAACCCCGGCGCGGCACTGGTCATCCCCCGCGGCCACCACGAGAACCTCTACTCCATCCCCACGGACGTCGGCCACGCCGTCTGGGACCTGACCCAGCGGGTCGCGGTCGCCATGCGGTCGGCGTACGACTGCGAGGGAAGCTCGACGCGCCAGCACAACGAGCCTGCCGGCAACCAGGACGTGTGGCACCTGCACGTCCACGTCTTCCCGCGTCACGACGACGACCGCCTCTACGAGCAGCACCGCTCGACGCGGTGGGTGACACCGCAGGAGCGAGAGCCGTACGCCGACCGGCTCGCCGGAGCGCTCGGCCTGCCCCGCACCTTCGGCTGAGGCAGGATCGCGCCATGGACTTCCAGCACATGCAGGACCGCGCCCGCACCGTCCGCGCACGCTACGCCGAGGTCGAGGCCGCCACCTACGGCCGCTCGTGGACCACCGAGGAGATCATGCTCGGCTTCCTCGGCGACGTCGGCGACCTTGCGAAGCTCGTGCAGGGCAAGGCCGGCGTGCGCCCGCGCGAGGACCTCGACGGCGCTCTCGCCCACGAGCTCGCCGACTGCCTGTGGAGCGTGCTGACGCTCGCCGACGCGTACGACGTCGACCTGGCCGGCGCCTTCGCCAGCACGATGGACGAGCTGCAGGAGTCGCTCTCGATGCCGTGAGGGGCGGGACGGACGGACCGGCCGCTTGGCGGCGTGCCGTGAAAAAAGCCGGTTCGGCGAGCGTCGCCTGACTCCGTCGCGTGGATCGGGTTCGAGGACGACACGCTCTGGCCCCGCATCCACGGCTCGGTAGATCCGCCCAGGAGCAGCGGCGGATCCTGGCGAGCGTAGCCGCCCTCAGCGCGGCATGTCCGGACGCTGGCCTGGTGGAGCTGTGCGGTGGCTGTGGTTCATCAGGTGCACCGCAGCCACCGCACTCATCGCGGCGGCGAGCGGACGTTTCTCGTGCATGATCAGAGCCGTGATCGGCTCGATCCTGCGATGGCTGCGGCGTTCAGATGCCCCTCCGTCGACGCGCGCGAACAACTGCCCCTCGTGTGGTCACAGCTGGGGAGAGCATGGCTTCGACCACGACCCGGACGGCGTATGCGGCGAGTGGGCCTACGAGATCGAGCACAGGCTTCGTCCCGACGATGAAACCGGCTGTCGGTAGACACATCTCCTGCCCGTGCCAACTGAGCGAGACGACCACGGCTCATCGGCATGAGCGTGCGTTCCTCTCCGAGCCCTCGAATACCCAAGACGTCGGACACCCTCAGCGAGGCGAGTTCCTACGTCCGTCGGTGGAACCTGAGGTCGCCGTTGGGCAGGCGGTCGGTGCGGTAGCCGGTGTCGTGGACGCGGTGGTGGTGGTGCGGGCACAGCAGGATCGCGTTGGCCAGGTCGGTGGGTCCGCCGGTGTGCCAGGGGTCGAGGTGGTGGGCGTCGCACCACGTGCCCGGGGTGTCGCAGCCCTCGGCACGACAGGCGCGGTCGCGGATCAGCATCGCCCTGCGCTGGCCCGGTGAGAACAGCCGCTTCGCACGTCCCAGGTCGACCGGCAGGCTGGTGCCGTCGAGGACCGCGGGCAGGATCTTAGCGGTGCAGGCGAGCCGGCGTGCCTGGCTGGCGGTGATGCGGTCGCCGGTGAGGTCGTCACCCGGGACGAGGCCGGCGCCGGTGAGGTCGGCGGTCGCGAGCTCGGCGCGCAGGGAGTCGAGGGGGATGGTGACGACGACCGTGGTGGCATCGCCGCCGTGGACCGGGAGCCGGGACGGGTCGAGGGCTTCGAGGAACCGGGAGAACGCCTCGCCCATGCGCCGCGGGTACGGCAGCCGGGTGAACGGATCGGACGTCTGCGCATTCTCGCCGCGCTGCGCGCGGGGGTTGGCGAACGCTTCGAGGTACGTCGCAAGCCGGGTCGCGACCGCGTCCGGCACGAGCGCGCTGATGCGGGTGGTGCCATCGCCTTGGCGGCGCATCGTCATCCGAGTCTTGTCTTCGGCGGCTGTTTCGAGGTCGGCCAGTCGGGTGGCTTCAGCGGCGTCGGCTATCTCGGGGGCGATCACGTCGAGGACCCGGCGCCCGATCCGCCCCAGCTCCTTGGGCCCGAACTCACCCGCACACCCCACCAGGTGCGCTTCGGCACGGTCGACCGTGTCGGCGTCCACCGCTGCGGGGAGGGCGTCGAGTGCCCGGCGGATCACGTGCGCCTGCGCCAGCGTCACCGCGCCCTCGCGCATCCCCGCCGCGAGCACCGGCCGCTCCCGGTCCAGGATCCCGGCGAGGCTCAGGTCGGCGCGCGCGTCGGCGAACCGCGTACGCGTCTGGTGCGCCAGCCACCCCGCCGCGTCCCTCGCACCCGTCGCGTCCGCGAGGTCACCGGCGTCGGCCAGGACCCGCAACTTCAGCTCGACCAGCTGCGCCTCGGCTGCGACCAGCTCACGCAGAGCGGCCGCCTTGTCATCGACAGTCATGAACGTCGGGTTCGCACCCGCGACGCCCTTCAACACCGCGCGGATGTCGGAGGCAGCAGCGAGGATCGGGTGGTTCACGGACTGCCTCCTTTCCGACGACGGCGTACCCCACGCACCTGCGTGTGGCTCTACGGTCGTCGCTCCTGGAGGCCCGGACACCCGGACTATTACTCACCCTCGCAACTCGCCCCACCAGCTCGGCATCACGACTACCCGGTGACTGTGGAACGTGAGCACGACTCTACTACGGAATGCACCGATATAGAACACATGTTCGATGTAGAATCCATCAAGATGCGCCGGCAGCCGCGCTGTATCGGTCATGCTTGCTGTGTGGACCACGCGAAGCACTGGCGACGTCTCGTCCGGGACCTGGACAGGTGGTCCTCGGCGTCCGCGGTGGCTCCGGACCGCATCCGGGTGCTGGTCACGAAGGAGGGTGGCGGTCAGCGACCGGTGGTCATCGTGATGACGCCGGAGCATTGGGGCGACATGATCGGCGTCGCCCACGGCAGCTTCGAATCGGCGCTCGACCGGGTCAAGCAGACGCTGCTCGCGCTCCGCCCGCACGAGGGCTTCGCCGTATACACCGACTACTGCCTCGACCCGTCCACCACGGACAGCCTGCCCGACAACCTCGACCTGCCCGAACCCGGGAGCGGCGTGTGGGTGCCCGTCCACCGGCAGGACGGCCACCGCACCTGAGGGCACGGACCTGCGTCTTGAGGACGGCAGTCGGCTAGCGCAGCAGCACCAGGTCGTCGCGGTGCACGACCTCGCGCTCGTACGCCGCACCGAGCGACTCCTTCAGGTCCCCGGTCGAACGCCCCAGCAACGCGGGCAGCTCGTCCGCGTCGAAGCTCACCAGTCCGCGGGCCACCACTCCGCCGTCCGGGTCGAGCAGGTCGACGGGGTCGCCCGCCACGAAGCTCCCGGTCACCGAGGTGATGCCGGCGGGGAGCAGCGAGGCGCCGCGGGACACCACGGCGCGTACGGCTCCGGCGTCGAGCGTGAGCGAGCCGAGCCCCGAGGTCGCGTGCGCCAGCCAGAGCTGCCGGGTCGGGCGACGCTTGCCGGTGGCCTCGAAGAGGGTGCCGACCTCGGCGCCCGCGAGTGCTGCAGCACCCTGCTCGGCGGAGGTGAGCACCACCGGGATGCCGGCGCCGGTCGCGATGCGAGCTGCGTCGACCTTGGTGGTCATGCCCCCGGTGCCGATCCCGGACGAGCCGGCGGCGCCCATGGTCACCGACGCGAGGTCGTCCTCGGAGCGCACCACCGGCAGCAGCGTCGAGCCCGGCCGGCTGGGCGGGCCGTCGTAGAGGCCGTCGACGTCGGAGAGCAGCACGAGCAGGTCGGCGTGCACCAGGTGCGCCACCAGCGCCGCGAGCCGGTCGTTGTCGCCGAAGCGGATCTCGGAGGTGGCGACGGTGTCGTTCTCGTTGACGATCGGCACCACCCCCAGCTCGAGCAGCTTGGCGAGGGTCTGGTGCGCGTTGCGGTAGTGCGCGCGGCGCACCACGTCGTCGAGGGTGAGCAGCACCTGGCCGGTCACGATGCCGTGCCGGGCGAACTCCTCCTGGTAGCGGTGGGCCAGCAGCCCCTGCCCCACGGACGCCGCTGCCTGCTGGGCCGCCAGCGCGCGCGGGCGGGTGCTGAAGCCGAGCGGCGCCAGGCCTGCCGCGATCGCGCCCGAGGACACCAGGACCACCTCGGCGCCGGTGCCTCGTGCGGCCGCGAGGACCTCGACGAGGCGGCGTACGCGAGCGGGGTCGATCCCGCCCGAGGCCGTGGTCAGCGACGACGACCCGACCTTGACCACGATGCGCCGGGCGGCGCGGACCAGGGTCGAGCGGTCAGTCGTCACTGCCGTCCCAGTCGGGGTCGTCCTTGGTGCCGATCTCGTAGGACATGGGGCCGACACCCGAGCTGCCGCTGCTGCGGTTCGGGCCCTTCTTCTTCCGCTCCTCGTCGAGGCGGCGGGCGACGTCGGCGCGCGCCTCCTCCTCGCTCTTGGTCTCCATCGCCTCGGCGATGTCGCGGCGGCGTTCGCGGGCCGGGCGGTTCTCGCGGAGCCGCTCGTCCTCACCGCGGCGACCGAGCATCTCGGCGCCCGCCTCGATGCTGGGCTTGAAGTCGAAGACCACGGAGTTGTTCTCCGGGCCGATGATGACGGCGTCGCCCTCCTGGGCGCCCATCCGCGCGAGCTTGATCTCCACGCCGAGCCGGCTGAGCCGGTCGGCGAGGAAGCCCACTGCCTCCTCGTTGCTGAAGTCGGTCTGTCGCACCCAGCGCTCGGGCTTGGTGCCGCGCACGCGCCACCCGTCGTCGGTCCCGACGACCTCGAAGTCGTCGCTGGCGTCGACGGCCTTGGGTCGCAGCACGATCCGCTCGGGCTCGGCGTCGGGGGCGACCTCCCGCGACGCGACCACGATCTCGGCCATGGCGAACGTCAGCTCGCGCAGACCGGCACCGGACGCGGCGCTGACCTCGAAGACCCGCAGCCCGCGACCGCGCAGCTCCTCGACCACCATGTCGGCGATGTCCTGGCCGTCCGGCACGTCGACCTTGTTGAGCGCGACCAGCCGCGGCCGGTCCTCGAGGCCGCCGTAGCGGGCCAGCTCGCCCTCGATGACCTCCAGGTCGTCGAGCGGGTTGCGACCCGGCTCGATGGACGCCGTGTCGATGACGTGGACCAGCGCCGCGCAGCGCTCGATGTGGCGAAGGAAGTCATGGCCCAGGCCACGGCCCTCCGCAGCACCCTCGATCAGGCCGGGGACGTCGGCGACCACGAAGGTCGTCTCGCCCGCGGTGACCACGCCGAGGTTGGGGATCAGCGTGGTGAAGGGGTAGTCGGCGATCTTGGGCCGGGCTCGCGAGATCGCGGCGATGAGCGAGGACTTGCCGGCGCTCGGGAACCCGACGAGACCGATGTCGGCGACGACCTTCAGCTCGAGGCGTACGACGAGCTCGTCGCCGGGCTCGCCCAGCAGCGCGAAACCGGGGGCCTTGCGCTTGGAGGACGCCAGCGCTGCGTTGCCGAGGCCGCCGCGGCCGCCCTGGGCGATGACCATCGTCGTGCCGTGGCCGACGAGGTCGGCGAGCTCGTTGCCGTCGGCGTCCTTGACCAGCGTGCCGTCCGGGACGGCCAGGACGAGGTCCTTGCCGTTGCCGCCGTTCTTGTGGTCGCCGGCGCCCTGGCCGCCGTTGTCGGCGCGGCGCTTGGGGCTGTGGTGGTAGTCGACGAGGGTGGTGACACTCGTGTCGACCTGCAGGATGATAGATCCGCCCTGGCCGCCGTTGCCGCCGTCGGGGCCGCCGAGCGGCTTGAACTTCTCGCGCTTGACGGAGGCCACGCCGTTGCCACCCCGTCCGGCCGCGAGGTGCAGCGTGACCTGGTCGACGAACGTGGGGATGGCCATCAGATTCCTTGCATCGGTGGGTGAAAGCACGAAGGGCGCCCCGGAATCGGGACGCCCTTCGCAGAAGTGCTCAGTGTCGCGGGGAGGTCACTCGCCGGGGACGATGTTGACGACCTTGCGACCGCGGCGGGTGCCGAACTCGACGGCGCCGGCCTGCAGGGCGAACAGGGTGTCGTCGCCGCCACGGCCCACACCGGTGCCCGGGTGGAAGTGGGTGCCCCGCTGGCGGACGATGATCTCGCCGGCGCCGACGACCTGGCCGCCGAAACGCTTCACGCCGAGGCGCTGCGAGTTCGAGTCACGACCGTTCTTGGTGCTTGCGGCACCCTTCTTGTGAGCCATTGTTCAGTCCTTTGACGAATTGAGCTGGGGAGACGTGTCGACCTCGAGCGAACGCTCAGAGGGAGATGTCGGTGACCTTGACCTGGGTGTACTTCTGGCGGTGACCCTGGCGCTTCTTGTAGCCGGTCTTGTTCTTGTACTTCTGGATGATGATCTTGGGGCCCTTGGTGGCGCCGGTGACCTCGACGGTCACGCTCGCCTTGTCCAGGCCGGTCGCGGTGACCTTCTCGCCGTCGACGACCATCACGACGGGGAGGGTGATGGAGTCACCCTGGGCCACGTCGGTCTTGTCGATCTCGATGACGTCGCCCACGGCAACCTTCTGCTGCTTGCTGCCAGCGCGCACGATCGCGTACACGGCCACTCTCCTCATCAGACTGCGGAAAACTGGGGGAACTTCTACCTGCGCACGACACCGCCTGGAAGGGCGAGTACGCCGCGTGGCGGGCGCGCAGGGATGGTGTGTCGAACACCGAGGGTCAAGACTACGGGATCGGGTGACGACCGGCAAAACGACGTCCGGCCGCCCCCGTCCCAGGGTGCTCAGCGCTTGCGCGAGCCCTTCTTCTTGACCGGTACGTGCTCCACCACGGGTGCGTCCACCGGCTCGGAGTCGGCGGTGCCGGGCTCGACGACGCCCGTGTCCGGAACGGTGCCGGCAGCGCCGGACAGCACGCCCGGCACCTGGCCCGAGCTGTCGCCCGCGGCCGGGTCGGTCACGGCGACGGGGGCCGGCGGACCGGCAGGACGGCTCGCGGAGCGGCGTCGGGTGCGGGTGACGACGCGCGGCTTCTCGTCCTCGACGGGAGCCGGCGCAGCAGGCTCCTCAGCAGCCCCTTTGGCAGGCGCCTCGACCGGGGTCTCGGCAGCGGGCTCGCCAACGTCCGCGGCAGCGGGCTCGGCAGCAACCTCCGGGGCGGCCTCGGCCGGGACCTCGGCCGCGGGCTCCACGGTCGGCTCCTGCGCGGAGGCGGAAGGCTCGTCGGCCTGCTCCTCCACGCTGGGAGCAGCCTCGTCGGTCGGCTTCTCGTGGCGGGCCATGGCGGCCACGTCCTTGGGCGACGGGGCGTGGCTGTGGTGGTCGGAGGACGAGTCGTTGCCGCCCCCGTTGCCGCTGCCGTTGTCGTTCTCGCCGTTGGCGCCGCGGCGACCGCGACGGCGACCGCTGCGACGGCCCTCGCCGTCGTCGGACTTCGCCTCGGGGTCGACCGGCTGGTCCTTGATGACGACGCCGCGACCGTGGCAGTGCTCGCAGTTCTCGCTGAACGACTCGAGCAGGCCGGTGCCGATGCGCTTGCGCGTCATCTGGACCAGGCCGAGCGAGGTGACCTCGGCGACCTGGTGGCGGGTGCGGTCACGGCCCAGGCACTCGACCAGGCGGCGCACGACGAGGTCGCGGTTGGACTCCAGGACCATGTCGATGAAGTCGACCACGATGATGCCGCCGATGTCGCGCAGCCGGAGCTGGCGCACGATCTCCTCGGCTGCCTCGAGGTTGTTCTTGGTGACCGTCTCCTCCAGGTTGCCACCGGAGCCGGTGAACTTGCCGGTGTTGACGTCGACCACCGTCATGGCCTCGGTGCGGTCGATGACCAGTGAGCCGCCCGAGGGCAGCCAGACCTTGCGGTCCAGGCCCTTCTGGATCTGCTCGTTGACGCGGTAGGTCGCGAAGATGTCGCCACCGGTGCTGCCGCGCTCGAAGCGCTGCACGCGCTCGGCGAGGTCCGGGGCCACCGACTCGACGTACGCCGACACGGTCTCCCACGCGGCCTCGCCCTCGATGACGAGCTTGGAGAAGTCCTCGGTGAAGAGGTCGCGGACCACCTTGAGCGTCAGGTCGGGCTCTCCGTAGAGCAGCTGCGGGCCGGAGCCGCGGTTGGAGGACTTCTTCTCGATGTCCTCCCAGCGCGCCTTGAGCCGCTCCACGTCGCGGGTCAGCTCCTCCTCGCTGGCGCCCTCGGCCGCGGTGCGCACGATCACGCCCGCGGTGTCGGGGACGATCTCCTTGAGGAGGTTCTTGAGGCGGTTGCGCTCGGTGTCGGGCAGCTTGCGCGAGATGCCGGAGGTGGTGCCGTCGGGGACGTAGACGAGGAATCGGCCGGCCAGGCTGACCTGGCTGGTGAGGCGGGCGCCCTTGTGGCCGATCGGGTCCTTGGTGACCTGCACCAGGATCATCTGGCCGCTGGACAGCACGGACTCGATCTTGCGGGGCGCGCCCTCCTTGTGGCCGAGCGCGGACCAGTTCACCTCGCCGGCGTAGAGGACGGCGTTGCGGCCCTTGCCGATGTCGATGAAGGCGGCCTCCATCGACGGCAGCACGTTCTGCACGCGACCGAGGTAGACGTTGCCGATGATCGAGGTCTGCGACTCGCGGGCGACGTAGTGCTCCACGAGCACCTTGTCCTCGAGCACGCCGATCTGGGTGAGGTCCTCGCGCTGGCGGATCACCATGACGCGCTCCACGGACTCGCGGCGGGCCAGGAACTCGGCCTCGCTCACGATGGGCGCACGACGGCGACCGGCCTCGCGGCCCTCGCGGCGGCGCTGCTTCTTCGCCTCGAGGCGCGTGGAGCCGGCGACCGAGGTGATCTGGTCCTCGGCGGAGCGCGTGCGGCGTACGCGGGTGACGGTGTTGGGGTCGTCGTCCGACGACTCGGCGTCGTCGCTCGAGCGGCGGCGACGACGACGGCGACGCGAGGAACCCTCGCCGTTGCCGTCACCGGAGTCGGGGCCCGAGTCCCCGTCGCCGGACGCGGTGGCGTCCGCTGCGTCGTCGGAGGAGTCGGAGGAGTCCTGGTCGCCGGTGTCGCCGGTGTCGCCGGCGGAGTCGGACGACTTGCGCCGGCGACGGCCACCGCGACGGCGACGACGACGGGCGGAACCACCCTCGCCGTCCTCACCCTCAGCCTCGTCGGTCGGGGCGGACTCGTCGGCGTCGGCGGCGACCTCGGGGGTCTCCGTGGTCACGCCGTCGGCAGCCGCGGCCTCCTCAATCACCTCTTCGTCCTCGGACGACTCGACCGCGGTGGCCTCGGCGACCGGCTCCGCGGCCTTGCCCTTGCCCTTGCCGGATCCGGGCGCCTTCTTGCCGGCGGCCTTGCTCGTGGACTTCTTGGCCGCCGCCTTCTTGGCGGGCCGCTCGACACCAGGCTCCTCGGCGGCGGTCTCGGCGGCGACGGGCTCGTCCCCCTCGACCGTCTCGACGGGGGCCGGCGCGGGCTTCTTGCGCGTGCGTCGCGTGGTGGTCGTGACCACCGGCGCCTGGAACAGCACAGCGGGGGCCGCGTCGTCGGCGGACTCTTCAGCAGCGGCACCGGGCGCGGCGTCGGCAGGCGCGTCGGCGGGGGCGGCGGACTCCGCAACAGGGGCGGTGGCCTTCTTGGCGGCCCGCTTGCGCGGGGCGCGCTTGGCGGGAGCGGCCGCGGGAGCGACGTCGTCGCCAGCAGCGGCCTCGGAGGCAGCGGCCTCGGGGGCGGGCGTCGGCGCCTCGTCGGGTGCGGCGGCCTTCTTCGCGGCCGTCTTGCGGGGTGCGGCCTTCTTCGCCGGCGCCCGGCGTGCGGTCTTCTTCACCACCGGGGCCTCGGTGGAGGCCCCGGCCGACTCCGCGGCAGGCTCGGCACCGGGCTGCGCCTCGGCCTCGGCAGGGGCAGCGGCCGCAGGCGCGGCAGCAGCCTTCTTGGCGGGCGCCTTGCGTGTACGCCTCGTCACCACGGGCGCGGGCGGCGCCTCCGGGGTGCCCGGGTCGGTGTCGGCGCCGGTGTCGGTGGTGCGGTCGGGCTGGTCGTCATCGAGCATGTGGTGCTCCTCGGGCACCGAGGTGGTGCCGATACGGCGTCCACCGCTCTCGATCGGCGATCACGGGAGACGCAAAGCTTCTGTGGCGGCGACACCCTCCGCGTGTGCGTCTCCGAGAGGCTGTTCCGCCACCTGCCGCGGTCGCCGGGCCACTGACGAGTCGCTGTCACCGACTCAGTGGCCGCGTCGCGGTCCGGTGACGTCCACCCACCCGGGGTGCCGACCACATCGGAGTGACCGGCGAGAACGTCGTCGGCTCGACGGATCCTGACGGTTGCCAGGGCGTCGAACGTGGCGAGTATCGCACACCGACCCCGGCGCGGCGCTATGCCCGAGGCGCCAGCGGGTCGCCGACCTCACCGGAGTCCAGCAGCGGCCCCTGGGCGAGCCGGGTCATCAGCGGGGCCTCCCCCGCCGCCAGCCCGGCGACGTTCCCGAGCCCGCGCAGGACGTCGTCGGGGCGTACGGCCGGGGTCGCGTGGCGCAGCACCACGTCGAGCGTCGTACGCCCTGCGTCGCCTTCGTCGCCCTCGAGCACGACGAGGGACACCACGGCGCTGCGGGCGTCGAACTCGCGCATGCCCTTCTTGGTCATCCGCTCCACGAGCGCCTCGTCGGCCGCGAGGAAGCGGCTGACGGCCTCGGTGGCGGTGGCCGGGTCAGCGTCCACCGCGATGCGCCAGCGGCTGCCCTCGAGCAGGTCCGACAGCGACCCGCCGGCCGACTCCACCACCTCGAGGACGTCGAGGCCGGCCGGCAGCGCCTCGTCGAGCATCGCGTGGACGTCGCGCGGCACCACGACCTGGGCGAGCGCGAGCTCGAGGTACTCCGCCTCGCTGGCCGAGCCGGTGGGGGCGGCGCCGGCGTAGGAGATGCGCGGGTGGGGGTTGAAGCCCGAGGAGTACGCCATCGGGATCCGCGCGCGGAAGACCGCGCGCTCGAAGGCGCGGCTGAAGTCACGGTGGCTGGTGAAGCGGAGCCGGCCGCGCTTGGCGTAGCGCACCCGGAGGCGCTGTACGGGCGGGGCTTGCTGCTCGGGCTGCTGCTGGGGCACGGTGCAACGGTAGTTGACCGTATAGTGCGGTCGGTCCCACCACCGGAGCTGGAAGGCCTTCGACTTGCGTCCTGTGCGCGACAGATTGCGCGAGGCGCGCTGGTCCGTCATCGTCCCCGTCCTGGTCTACCTCGCCCTGGCGCTGACGGGGGCGAGCTACTCCAGCATCGGGATCGACCAGCTGAGGGAGAAGCCTGGCGAGCCCTCCGGGGTGATGCTGGGCACGCCCCTCAGCGAGCGGTCCGACGAGTGGGCGACATCGACGCCCGGCCTGCTGCGCGTCATGACGACCGGTTCGACCGACGACCTGAATCCGCTCACGGCCGACGAGCAGTTCCTCAACCAGCTGCCCAGCGGGCCGGTCAGCACAGTCGTCCTCCTCGACCGCTGGGCCCTGCAGCTCGGCCCGTGGCTGCCCGACCATGTCCTCTACTCCGCCACGCTGTGGCTGCCGATGTTGCTCCTCACGCTGAGCGTGCCTGCCTGGTTCCGCCGGATCACCGCGAGCTCGCGCGTGGGCTGGTTCGCGGTCGCCCTGCTGGTCCTCTCCCCCCTCGCGGCATGGTGGTCCTTCGGCCCGATCGCGACTCTCGGTCCGCTCTTCGTCGGTTGCACGGCGCTGATGAAAGCGCAGGCGGCCGCCGTCGACCGGCGTACGGTGCCCGCGATCGTCTGGGGGGCGCTGTCGACCCTCTTCCTGGCCCGCACGCTGTACGCCTACCCGCCGTGGAGCGTGGTGCTCGACACGGCCGTGCTCGCCACGACGGTCGCCTTCCTTCTCGTCCCGCGGGTCGGACGCGGACGGACCATCGCCGTCGTGGGCGCCACCGGAGTCGCGACGGTGGCGGCCATCGGAGCGGTCGTGCTGGAGAACCGCGCCACCCTGACCGTCCTGGCCGAGACCGTCTACCCCGGCCTGCGGCGCTCCGACGGCACCCCCAGTGCGCTCCCGGAGATCTTCGCCGCGCCCGTGCTCGGTGTGCTGAGCGACCACCCGGTGATCGCCGCCTCCAACGCCAGCGAGACCTCCGCGTCCTTCGGCGTCACCCTCGTCTGGGTGGCCATCCTCGCCGCGGCCGCGTGGCGACCGGCCCCGCGAGAGCACCGAGTGGCGATCTTCGTGCTCGGCGCGATGACGGCGGTGTGGTTCGCCTGGTCCACCCTCGCCCTCGGGTCGTTGGCGTCCTCGATCCCGCTGCTCAACCAGGTCCCGCAGGCTCGTGCCGCGGACGTCGTGGGCATGCTCGGCGTGCTCCTGCTCTGCTTGGTGCTGCCCCTGCTGCCGGACCTCGGAGCCCGTCGGGCCGCGGTGGCGTCGGCCCTGGCGACCGGCGCGACGACGGCGTACGCCGGCTCCCTCCTGCGCCTCGCCAGCATCCCGACGCTCACGCTCACCGAGATCTACGTGTCGTCGACTGTCGTGGCCCTTGCGGTCCTCGCGATCACCCTGCGTCCGCGCAGGCCCTACGGCTACGTCGTCGCGGTCGCCGGCGCAGCGCTCCTGGTGTGGAACGTGAACCCGATCCTGTTCGGCCTGGCCGACCTGCGCGGGAGCGCGGCAGCCGACCAGCTCCTCGAGGACGCCCCGACCATCAGGGACGACGGTGGGCTGTGGGCCAGCGACGCCTACGCGGTGGACAGCCTGCTCGCCTCGTCCGGCGTCCCGAGCCTCTCGGGTCGCCAGCTGGCGGGGCCGGAGCGCGACGCCTGGACCGAGCTCGCCCCGGACGCCGACGAGTCGATCTGGAACCGCGGCGGCGCGTTCGTGTGGTTCCAGTGGCAGGACAAGCCCGGGATCGCGATGGAGAACCCGGGCCCGGACGTGATCCTGGTGCGCGCGTCACCGTGCACGCTCGCCGAGCGCGTCCCGGCGCTCCGGACCATCGTCTCCGCGCGCGACCTCGACATGCAGTGCCTCGAGGAGGTCCGCCGCTTCGACTGGGGCGGAGCCTCGCGCATCGTCTACGACATCAAGGACGGGAGCTAGCATGCCTGCCATGCCCGACCACCCGCGGTCAGGACTCAGGGTCCTGGTCATCGTGCCGGCGTGGAACGAGGAGGCATCGGTCGGGGGGACGGTCCGCGAGATCGCCGGGTCCAACCCCGACGCGGACATCCTCGTGATCGACGACGGCTCCGGCGACCGCACCGCCGCCGTCGCCGAGGAGGCCGGCGCGCTGGTGGCCCGGCTGCCGTTCAACCTGGGCGTGGGCGGCGCGATGCGCGCCGGCTACCGGTTCGCGCTGCGCAACGGCTACGACGTGGCCGTGCAGATCGACGCCGACGGCCAGCACGACCCCCGCTACCTCCGCACCCTGATCGAGCGGCTCGACGGCGCCGACATCGTCATCGGCGCCCGGTTCGCCACCCACGACGATCCCTACAAGGTCCGTGGCCCGCGGCGATGGGCGATGATCCTGCTCGCCCGCGTGCTCTCCCGGCTGGCCCGGACCCGCCTCACGGACGTGACGTCCGGCTTCCGCGTCAGCAACCGTCGCGCGATCACGCTCTTCGCCCGGCACTATCCGGCCGAGTACCTCGGCGACACCGTCGAGTCCCTGGTGATCGGCGCCCGGGCCGGCTGCGTGATCACCCAGGAAGCAGTGGTGATGCGCCCGCGGATGGCCGGACGTGCGTCCCACTCCCCTGTCAAGGCCGCGATCTACCTGCTGCGCGCCGTGTTCGCGCTCGGCCTCGCGCTGGTCCGCGACTGGCCGGCCCAGCTCGACGACGCCGGCGCCCCGCCGGCCAAGCTGATCCGCACCGAGCCACGCACCGAGCCCCAGACCCACACCGAGGAGGTGGAGCGATGAGCGGCGTCAGCATCCTGGGAGTCGTCGGGTCCGTCGTCATCCTGCTGTCGCTCTTCGAGATGCTGCGGCGGCACCGCTTGCGGGAGAAGTACGCACTGATCTGGGGGATCGTCGCGCTCGGCGCCCTCACCGTCGCAGCATTCCCCGGGCTGCTGTCCTGGGCGACGACCGTGCTCGGCCTCCAGGTGCCGGCCAACCTGCTGTTCTTCGTGGCCTCGCTGGTGATCATGATGCTCACGCTCCAGCACAGCTCGGAGCTGGGCCGGCTGGAGGAGCGCACCCGTACGCTCGCCGAGGACGTCGCCCTGCTGCAGGTCGAGCTCGAGCGCCGTTCGTCGGTCGAGAAGGACCAGGGCGGAGACGCAGCGTGACGGACACCCTCGAGGTGCTCGTCCCGTTCTGGGGTGACCCGGAGCTGCTGTACGCCACCGTCGAGAGCGTCAAGGCCCAGACGGACCCCCGGTGGACGATGACCATCGTCGACGACTGCTATCCCGACGCCTCGGCGGCCCGCCACTTCGCCCGGGAGGACGACGACCGGATCACCTACGTCCGCAACGACACCAACCTCGGCATCGCCGGCAACTTCGAGCGGTGCCGGCAGCTGGCGACGGGCGACCTGGTCGTCTTCCTGGGCTGCGACGACCTCCTGCACACGTCGTTCGTCGCTCGCGCCCGCGCGCTGATGGCCGAGCACCCCGACGCGGCGTTCCTGCAGATGGGGGTCCGGGTGATCGACGAGTCCGGTGAGGACGTGCTGCCCCTGGGCGATCGCATCAAGCGCGTGCTCCGACCGCGTCCCGGACCGACCCGGGTGATGAGCGGCGAGGATCTCGCCGTGAGCCTGCTCCGCGGGAACTGGCTCTACTGGCCCTCCCTCGTCTTCCGGCGGTCCCGCCTGCCTGAGAGCGGTTTCCGCCAGGACCTCCCGATCATCCTCGACCTGGCGCTCGTCATGGACGTCGTGCGAGCGGGCGGCTCGCTGGTCGTGGACTCGCACGAGGCCTTCTCCTACCGGCGGCACACCGCGAGCCTGTCGTCCTCCAGCGCCCTCGACGGCACCCGCTTCGCCGACGACCGGCGCTACTTCCGCGAGATCAGTGAGCAGCTCGCCACCGACGGCTGGACGCGGGCGGCACGCGCGGCCCGACGCCGATGGGTCTCGCGACTGCACGGTCTGGCCCTCGTCCCGGACGCACTGCGCAGCTCCGGACGTTCACGGTCGATGCGCCTGTTGTGGACGCACCTCACCCGCTGAGTCGTACGCCCCTGCGGCGCACGCGCGCGGAGATCTCCACGAGGCAGCGCACCAACATCCATCGCGACCGGAGTGCGGGCAGGACTCCTCGCGGCCTGCTCGGCGAGGTGTTGGTCTCGTGGAGGCGCCGCCAGACCACCACGTCCTCCACGTGGGTCATGCTGCCCCGCACGTTGCCGACCAGTGCCAGCCAGAGGTCGTGCGACTCGTGCAGGAACGGCGGGAACGGCACGGCCGTGTCGAGCGCTGCTCGGCGGATGCCCATCGCGCAGCCGAAGTAGGGCCGCATCCCGGCCATCACTCCCGCGACGTTGCGCACGCGCCTGGAGGAGTCGTCCGAGCGCAACTCCCAGCCCTGCGCGCCGAACGGCGAGTGCAGGGACTCCCCCGTGCCAAGCAGGGCGAGGTTGCCCGCCACCACGTCGGTTCGTGCCAGCGCCGCCACCAAGGCGTCCACCCGGCCCGGGGGCCACACATCGTCCTGGTCGGCGAGCAGCAACAGGTCGTGACGACAGGCCAGGAGCGCAGCCTCGAACGTCGCGACGTAGCCCCGGTTGACCGGCGACTCGAGCAGGCGCAAACGGTCGTCGGCGACCGAGCGGACGACGCTGACGGTGTCGTCGGTGGACGCGTCGTCGATGATGACGAGCTCGTCGTCGGTGCGGAGCTGGGCGAGGATGCTGTCCAGCTGCTCGGCGACCCACGCCGAGCCGTTGAAGGTGGCCATCGCCACCGAGACAGCCGGGCGCGGATCAGGCGTCGGCATGCACGCGTCCCTCCTCAGGGGCCCGACGGGCGGCGATGCCCCGGGCGAGGGAGACGACGTGGAGGGCGAGACCGGCGCTCGGGCCCACCAGCAGCGCCAGGACGCTGCGCTCCTCGAGCGAGCCGGGGAGCAGCAGCAGGGCCAGCGTGGTGAGGGTGCCCGTCAGCCAGCCTCCGACGAACATCGCGTGCTGGTTCGTGGCCTGGCACGTGGCACCGGTGACCGTCAGGAGAGCCAGCAGCGTCGCCGACAGCGTGAGCAGTGCGAGCACCCAGCCGTCGACGCGGTAGTCGGCGCCGAAGATCGTCGCCATCAGCCACGGACCGATGGCCCACGCCAGCAGGCTCCCGGCGACGCCGACCGCCGTGATCGCCGTCGCCACCACGAGCAGCGCGCGGCCGAAGCGCCGACCAGCGTGCACGAGGTAGGAGACAGCGACGCCCTGGGCTGCGTTGAGGGGAATCAGGAGCGGGGCGCGGGTCAGCGATATCGCGAGGATCAACGGCGCCGCGCCCCGGTAGTCGGCGGGCGCGGTCGTCGACGCGAGCATGACGGGGAAGCCCACGACCACGGCTGCCGCCGAGGCCTGCGCGAGCATCGACTGGGCGATGCGCCAGGACAGCTGACGACCCGAGCAGTCGGTCGGCGTGCTCATCGCCCGACGTACGGTCGGAGCCACGGCCAGGACCAGCACCACCGCGAGGGCCGATGCCGTCGACCCGACCAGGATGCCGAGCAGCCCGGCCCCGGCGACGGCGGCGACCCCTGTCAGCGCGAGCCGCATGGACGCCTCGGCGCCGATCACGGTCGCGCAGCCCGACCACTGGCGGCGTCCGGAGAGAGCGCCGACGGCCGTGGAGTGGAACGTGTAGCCCAGGACCCCCACCCCCAGCAGCAGCGCCAGGGGCCAGGCGTCGTCGAGGGTCGCTCCCGGCCCCAGCAGGCGGCGGTGCCCGGCCAGGAAGAACACGACCACGGCCACCGAGCAGGCGAGGGACGCGATGACGGCCACCCGCCACAGGCTCGGGCCGACCGCACGCCGGTCACGCAGGGCCGCAGCCGAGGTGCGTGTGACCTCGGTGGCGAGGCCCGAGAGCAGGCCGTAGGCGAAGAACAGGACGGAGAGCACCGTGAGGAAGACGGTGGCGTCCGCGGTGCTGAGCGTGCGGGCCACCACCGCCATGACGGCGTAGCTGACTGCGGCCGAGCCACCGGCGGCAACGCCCACGAGGAGGGCTGCTCGCCCTCGTTCCTGGGCAGCCCCCACGTCCTCGTGTTCCATCGCCGCCTAGTCTAGTCGGGACATGACCTCCTCCTTCCGCGCGGCTGCTGTGATCACCGCCTACCGGCCTGGTCCCTCGCTCCCGGAAGCCGTGCGGTCGGTCCTCGACCAGGTGCACCACGTCGTCGTCGTCGACGACGGGTCCCCGTCCGGGAGCGAGCTGGTCGACGAGTGCGAGGCACTCGGCGCCGCCGTCGTGCGTCACGGGGTCAACCGCGGGATCGGCGCGGCGCTCAACACGGGGATCGGGGCCGCCAGGAGCGGCGACCGCACCCTGACCCACGTGTTGACCATGGACCAGGACTCCGCGCTCCCGGACGGCTACGTGCAGGCGCTCGCGCGCGCCGAGCGCGCCGCCTCGCGGGCGGGCATCCGCGTGGGCATGACGTCGCCGGGCGACATCGCCACGGTACGACGTGGCCGAACACACGGGCACGCGGACTTCGCGGCCGGCGGCGAGCCCATCCAGTCAGGACTCCTGCTGCCGGTGGCGACCCTCGACGCGGTCGGCGCCTTCGACGAGTCCCTCGTCATCGACGGCGTGGACACCGACTACTGGCTACGGGCGATCGACGCCGGCTTCGAGGCGGTCGTGGCGCCCGGCGCCTCACTGGACCACCGGCTCGGCCAGCCGGTCGTGCTGGCCAACGGTCGCCAGCTCCCCTTCGTGGTCGCGAGCCAGTTCCGCTACCACTACCAGTGGCGCAACCTGGTCCTGCTGGTGCGGCGCCACGGCCGGCGTCATCCCAGGTGGGCGGCGGGAGCCGTGGTCCGTGCCGCGCGCCACCTCGCGATCGTGACGGCGGTGGCACCGGGCCGCAGGGGGCGCCTCCGGGAGGCCTTTGCCGGCCTGCGCGCGGGCATCCGCGGCGAGACCGGTGGCCCTCGCGGCTGAGGTCCGCCCGGTTGCTACCCTCCTGCGCATGCCGGGGGTCTCTGACAGGTTTCACTCGTCGGGGGTGGTCCTCGGCGATCGGCTCGGCGACCGTGACAACAACTTCGACGTGCTCCGACTCCTCGCTGCGTGGGCGGTGCTGGTCTCGCACTCCTACGCCCTGGTCGGCCTGCGGGAGCCGCTCCACCAGCTCGACACGAGCCTGGGCCACGTCGGAGTGCTGATCTTCTTCGCAGTGAGCGGTCTGCTGATCCGGCGCAGCTGGGAGCTCGACCCCTCACCACGGGACTTCTGGATCAAGCGCGGCTTGCGCCTCCTCCCGGGCCTGGCCGTCGTCGCACTCGTGACGGCGTTCGTGCTCGGTCCCCTCGTCACCCGCGTGTCGCTGGTCACCTACTTCTCCGCTGGCGAGACATGGATCTACCCCCTGCGGATCGTGGTCCTCCTCCCCTTCGGCGCCGACCTTCCGGGCGTGTTCGACGAGTCGATCTACGGCGACTCGGTCAACGGCCCGCTGTGGAGCCTCCCGGTCGAGGTGTTCGCCTACCTGCTGCTCTTCCTGATGGGCGTGGTCGGCCTGCTCAGGAGCCGCGCCGCGGTCACCGCGCTGGCCGTCGCCGGCCTCGCCTGGGCGGCTGTGTGGGTCACCGTCACGTCGCCCGCCCTGGGCGCGGTGTCCGTGCTGGCCGCCTTCGCGCTCGCCGCTGCGACGTACGACTGGCGCGACCGGCTCGTCCTCTCACACCCGGTCGCCGCGGCAGCCTTCGCGGCGTGCGTGCTGGCCGGGTTCGGCCCCGAGTGGCTGTCGGTGGTCGTCTGGACCGTGGGCGCCGTCTACCTGTCGTTCTGGTTCGCCTACGCCCTGCCGCCGGTCGGTCGCGGGCTCACTCGCTTCGGTGACGCCTCGTACGGCCTCTACATCTGGGCGTTCCCGGTTCAGCAGACGATCGTGCAGGTGCTGGGCGGCGACATCCACCCGTGGCTCCTCGTGGTGGTGGCCACGCCGATCGTGTGGCTGCTCGCCATCGCCTCGTGGCGCCTGGTCGAGCGACGGGCGCTCGCCAGGAAGCCGCGACCGAGACCCGTACCGGCAACCTGACCCGAGAGGCCGGGGCTACCTAGTCGACTGGGCGCGCCCGGAACGCGAACGCCATGTAGGACAGGTCGCCGATGACCTTCGCGACCATCTTGGAGGTACGGGGGAACCGCGCGTTTCCCATCGCGACCACCGGGAAGAACGTGTCGACCTGGAAGCCGGACGA
Source organism: Nocardioides furvisabuli (assembly GCF_021083185.1). Classification (GTDB taxonomy): domain Bacteria; phylum Actinomycetota; class Actinomycetes; order Propionibacteriales; family Nocardioidaceae; genus Nocardioides; species Nocardioides furvisabuli. The sequence goes on from NZ_JAIGQB010000002.1 coordinate 418,683, forward strand.
GGTGAACAGGTCGTGCGCGCTGGACCGGGTGAAGAAGCGCAGGTGCGTGCGGTCGAGCAGGCCGGCGTCGACGTAGTCGAAGCGGCCCCGGAAGGTGAGGTCCACCAGGAACGGGAGGTGGCGCACGTTGGGCAGCTCGCCCACGATGCAGCCGTCCGGCGAGAGGCGGTCCCGGGTCGCTCGCAGGGCAGCCCACGGGTCGACCATGTGCTCGAGGACGTGGTTGAAGCTGACGCAGTCGAACGTGCCGGGCACCTGGTCGAGCACGTCGGGGTAGAACCCGTTCGCGACGCCGGTCAGCCGCTGGGCCGCAGCCTGGGCGTCGAGGTCGTGTGGCTCGATGCCCCAGACCTCACGACCCGGCCGCCTGGCCAGGACCCCGGCGCCGAACGTGCCGTCGTTGCACCCCACGTCGAGCACCCGCTGCGCAGTGGCCGGCACGAGGTCGGCGACGTGGCTGCGCGCCTCGGACCAGTAGGGCGAGTCCGTGCCCACGAATGCTTCGGTCACACCCCTGGTCGGGTCGGGGTCCCCCGGTCGATCCTGCATGTCACGACCATAGTGGGTGGCCGCCGGCCTCTCAGGATGCCTTGCCGGCCTTGCCGCGTCTGGCGCCACGCTTCGCGGGGCCGGCGTCCGCGAGCTGCATCTCGAGCAGGCGGTGCGGGTCGAGCATCGGGGCGGCGACCTCGGCCGGCGTGTAAGGGTCCTTGTCGGGGATCCCCCACCGGCGTACGACGAAGTGCCGCTCCCACGACTGGACGGTGCCGTCACGCGTCTGCGACTCGAAGTGGAACAGCTCGCAGTTGGCCACCCACACGGTGCGGTAGCCCTGGTGGGCGACCTTGTAGCAGAAGTCGACGTCGTTGAAGTTGGACGGCAGCGCCTCGGTGAACCCGCCGATGCCCAGGAAGACCTCGCGGCGGATCGCCGCGCACGCCGCCGTGACGCCGCTGACCTCGCGGTTGACGATCAGCTCGCCGAACGGGCCGGAGTCCTCGCGGGTGCGGAAGCGGAACGGGTGGTGGTAGTGCTTGCCCCAGTAGCCGTGGCCGGCGTGCTGGATCGAGCTGTCGCTGAAGTAGAGCTTCGCTCCCGTCAGGCCGACGTCGGGCTCGTCGAGCGGACCGACGAGGTTCTCCAGCCAGCGCTCGCTGATCACCTCGACGTCGTCGTTGAGGAACACCAGCCGCTCGCCGGTCGCCCTCAGGGCACCGACGTTGCACTTCTCGGAGAAGTTGAAGGGCCTGGTGAACTCCTCGAGCACGAGCTTGTCGCCGGCGGTCTCGCGCAGGCGCTCGAGCACCTCCGGGGGCGTGGGCGTGTCGTGGACGACGACGATCTCGACGTTGTCGTGGTCGGTCTTCGCCAGCGCGGTCCGCACCGTCTCCTCGACGAGGACCCGACGCTCGCCGAAGACCAGCGCCGAGCCACCGAGCGTCGGGATGATGATCGAGACCTTGACCTCGGGGTCGAGCTCGCGCTCGATGACGTAGCGACCGGCCTCGCGGCCCTGCTCGACGCGGCCCCGGATGCCGAGCCGGTCGAGCTGGTCCTGCACAGCCCGCTGCCCGGCGATCGTGGCGTAGGGCTTCGCATCGATGTCGGCGGCGGCCGAGCCGGCGATGGCGCGCCAGTGGTAGAGCACCTGCGGCACGTGGACCACGCGGCGTGCCCGCTCGCTCACGCGCAGGGCGAGGTCGTGGTCCTGGGAGCCGTCGTAGCCCTCGCGGAAGGCACCCACCTCGCGCACCAGCGACGTGCGCATCACCGACAGGTGGGAGGTGTACATCTGGCCCCGCAGGCGCTCCGGCGACCAGCGCGGCTTGCGGAACTCCGAGTGCAGGCTGCCGTCCTCGTCAGCCTTGTCCTCGTCGGAGTAGAGGTAGTCGACGTCGTCGTAGAACCCGATGTGGCGCGCCATCGCCTTCAGGGCGTTGACGGCCAACAGGTCGTCGTGGTCCACGAACGCGAGGAACTCGCCCCGGGCCGCCTCCACGCCGTCGTTGGACGCCTTGACGATGTGCCCGTTCTCCGAGCGCTCGACCAGACGCACCCGAGGGTCCGTCGCAGCCTGCTCCCGGATGAAGTCGCGCACCTGCGGCGACGGGGACGCGTCGTCGACCAGGATCCACTCCCAGTCGGTGTGCTCCTGCGCCAGGACCGAGGCGAAGGTCTCCTCGAACACCGCCAGCGGAGGCTCGTAGACGGGCGTGACGATCGAGAAGAGTGGTGCGCTCATCGGCCGGACGCCCGCAGCCGGCGGACCACACGGCGGGTGAGCGAGGGCGGCGCAGCGCTGGCCTCGAGCTCGCGTACGCGGCGGGCCAGCGCGGCGTTGCGCGCCTGCGCGGTCTCGAGCTTGGCCCGAAGGCCCGTGATGCGCCTGGCCTGGGCCGTCTTGCGCGCGGTCAGCCTCTTCTCCCGACCACTGAGGCGGCGCAGCATGCCGTTGAGCTGGAGGATCTGGTCGTTCTGGCGCCCGATCTCCGCCTCGATCCCCACCACGTGGTCGCGCTGGACCAGCTGGGCCTGGCGCGCCTCGAGCACCTCACGCTCGAACTCCTTGACCTGCTCGGCCATCACGGTCTGCGCGTCCGTGCCCTCGCGCAGCTCGGAGATGTTGCGGTGCGCGGCCAGCAGGGCGGACCTCTTCTCGAGCACCTCGGCGTTCAGCGACGCCAGGTGCGTCTCGTAGGCCTGCACCACGTCGCGCACGGACCGGTCGGCGCGCTCGAAGAGCACCGCCCACGGCGACAGGAAGCTCAGGTCGACGTCGGTGCGGCGGTGGAAGCCGCGCTCGGCGAACCAGGCGGCCCATACAGCGGTCGGCTTGGTGTTGACGTGCGTGGGCTCGTCATGGTCCGCAGGACTGGAGGAGAAGAGCACGCGGTCGGTCACCGCGGCCACCCGGTCGATCGCCGCCTGGGCGTCCTGCGGCCCCATGTGCTCGATCATCTCGATCATGCTGACGAGGTCGTAGTGGCCCTCGATCGGCTCGGTGGCCGAGGCCACCCACAGGTGCTCGCGGACGTCCTCGTGCGCTGCCTCGACCGCGTGCTGGGAGATGTCGAAGCCGCGCGCGTCGACCCCCTTCTCGCGCAGCGCCTGGACCAGCAGCCCCTTGGCGCACCCGACGTCGAGAACCCGCCCCTGTCCCGCGACGGCGACGATGCGATCGGCGATGAGCTGGAAGAACCCACGCCACTGCTCGTTGTCCCAGGTGTAGTTGTCGTAGCCACCCAGGTGGGCGTCGTTGTAGTAGCAGCTGCCGTAGTCGGAGGCCACAGTCCCGCCGCCGGAGCCCTGCTGATCGTCACCCATGAGATTCCTGTTCCTGCCGCCTGGCCCCCGGGCCGGACACGCGATCGGTTCGGCGAAGGAGGCTACCGCAGGTTTCTCCGGAGACCTCCACGACGTCGCGCTGGGACCTCAGCCGCGGCCGCCGCCCCTCACCCGGGCGACCACCTTGTCCAGGCTCGAGCGGCGCTCGCGCTCGAGCATCTCCGTGAGACGGCGCGACCGGCGCTTGGACCGGCGTACCCGGCGCTTGAGCCTCGAGACCCGTGCCTCCGCTGCGGCAAGGTCACTGTGCGCGAGGTTGCGCTCGTGGCGGACACGGTCCAGCTCCTCCCGGGAGGCTGCGGCGTGGGCGCGCGCCGCATCCAGCTCGGCGGTGAGCGAGACGATCACCTCCTCGCGGTGGGCAACGGCAACCTGCATGGCGTGCGTGGTCTGGCCGAGCTGCTCCTCGAGCGCACCGATCCTGCCTGCGGGCGGGCGCAGCAGGTCGCGCAGTCCGGTGCCCTGCCGCTGCTCGTCCCGCCCGGTCGCTCGGGGCCACTCGTGCCACGGCGACTCGTGCGAGTCGACCGGCAGCGAGCGCAGGCGTACGTCATGGGCCCTCATGGCCGGCACGAACGAGAGCTGGTCACGCCGCGAGTGGCGCAGCACCTGCTCCCACCACGTCTGCATCGCGGCTTCGGTGACGGGCGTACGCCGGCGAGCGAGCATGCCGGTCCAGTGCGGGTTCTCCTCGAGGACGCCGCTGCCGTCCATGAGGAGGTGCGCCACCTGCTCGTAGACCCGTGCGAAGTCGTCCAGCCCGCCGTCGATGACAGCCTCGGCCTCGGCGAGCACGGAGGTGCGGTAGGAGTGGAGCGGGGCAGCGACGTCGGCGTCCGACAACCAGTCGTCGAACAGGTCGTCGGGAGCCTTGCCGAGGGCGACGGTGTTGTCGACCCACAGCGTCTCGTCGTAGTCGTCGAGGACCGGATGTCCGACGATCTTCAGCGCCCGGGCGCTGCGGGTGGCGTCCCGCGGGAGCCGCCGTTCCACGAGGACGACCTCCCAGGTGTCGCTGGTCAGGTGGGGGTCGTCGGTGAAGCAGATGAACGGCAGGTCCGAGTCGCGGGCGACCTCCTCCTCGCGCAGCTGCTCGTAGCCGCCGACGAGCGCCCGGTAGACAGCGCGCCTGGGGCCGCTCACGGCGCGTGCCGCTTCGTCAGCACGACGTCCTGGCCGTGCAGCCAACCGCCGCTGAGCAGCTCATCGACACGTCGCGCACTGACGGGCGGGATGGTCACCAGCTCCCCGACTCTGTGGTCGAGCGCACGCATCGTGTACTCCTCGGCCAGGTAGGCCTTCTCGAAGCCGTCCATGTGCAGCACCTCCACCAGTATCGCCCACGGGGCCGCACGCTGCCGGAGCGACTGCGCGCCGGCAAGCACGTCGAACTCAGCCCCCTCGACGTCCACCTTGACGCACACCTTCTCGGACTCACCCACCGACAGCTCGGAGTCCAGCGTGCGGACGGGGACGTCGAACGTCTCGATATCGTGTGCGGCATCGGTGCGGTGGGACGCGGCGATCCCTGACCGGCCCGACCACTCGGTGTCGACCGCGAAGGTGGCCTCCGACTCCGCCGCCCCGAGCGCCGCCTCGTGGAGGTCCACCGCGAGCCCCGACTCGTCGAGCGAGCGCCGCAGGTGGGGCAGCACCCGCGGGTTGGGCTCGAAACCGATCAGTCGGGCGCCGGGAGGCAGCTGCGCCCCGAGGAGCATCTCCCCGTAGTTCACCCCCACGTCCACCACGACGTCCCAGTCGTCGAGCTCGAGGGTCCGGTCCCAGATCGCGAGCGTCCCCCGGTTGAAGGCGCCGGCGGAGCGCACGAGCTCTGCGCCACGCCCGTCGGACGGGTCGACGTAGATCCGGTGTCCCGTCGCGGACACGACATGGGCTGGTTCGGTGTACTGCGGGAGCACTGCCCCTCCTCGATGTCAGCGGACGACCGACCAACCGCAGCCTCAGACGACCGAGAGCGGCAGCAGCGTCTGGCCCGTGGGGCCGACCTGGATCTCCGTGCCCATCTCCGGGCAGACCCCGCAGTCGTAGCACGGGGTCCAGCGGCAGTCCTCGATCTCGATGTCGGCGCCGTCGGCGGCCGCGAGGGCGTCCTCCCAGTCACCCCACAGCCAGTCCTTGTCGAGGCCCGAGTCGAGGTGCTCCCAGGGCAGCACCTCGTCGTAGTCGCGCTCACGGGTGGTGTACCAGTCGACGTCGACGCCCGTGCCGGCGAGACCGCGTCCGGCGGCCTCCATCCAGCGGTCGTAGGAGAAGTGCTCGCTCCAGCCGTCGAAGCGTCCGCCGTCGCGCCAGACCTCCTCGATGACCCGCCCGACGCGGCGGTCGCCGCGCGAGAGCAGCCCCTCGACGATGCCGGGCTTGCCGTCGTGGTAGCGGAAGCCGATCGCGCGGGCGAACAACTTGTCGTCCCGCACGGTGTCGCGCAGCTTCTTCAGCCGCGCGTCGGTCGCCTCGTGGTCGAGCTGGGCCGCCCACTGGAACGGCGTGTGGGGCTTGGGAACGAAGCCGCCGATCGAGACGGTGCAGCGGATGTCGTTGCGGCCCGAGACCTCGCGGCCGGTGGCGATCACCCGCTTGGCGAGCTCGGCGACCTGCAGCACGTCCTCGTCGGTCTCGGTGGGCAGTCCCACCATGAAGTAGAGCTTCACCTGGCGCCAGCCGTGGGAGTACGCCGCCGCGACCGTGCGGATCAGGTCCTCCTCGCTGACCATCTTGTTGATGACCTTGCGCATCCGCTCCGAGCCGCCCTCGGGCGCGAACGTCAGGCCCGAGCGACGACCGTTGCGGGAGAACTCGTTGGCGAGGGTGATGTTGAAGGCGTCGACGCGCGTGCTGGGCAGCGAGAGGGAGACGTTGGTGCCCTCGTAGCGGTCGGCGAGGCCCTTGGCGACCTCCCCGATCTCGGTGTGGTCGGCGCTGGACAGCGACAGCAGGCCGACCTCCTCGAAGCCGGACTTGCGGATGCCGTTCTCGACCATCGCGCCGATGGTCTCGATGGAGCGCTCGCGCACCGGGCGGGTGATCATGCCGGCCTGGCAGAAGCGGCAGCCGCGGGTGCAGCCGCGGAAGATCTCCACCGAGAAGCGCTCGTGCACCGTCTCGGCGAGCGGCACGAGCGGGTTGGCCGGGTAGGGCCACTGGTCGAGGTCCATCAGGGTGTGCTTGCGCACCCGGAACGGGATGCCCGGGCGGTTGGGCACGACGGCCTCGATCGAGCCGTCGGCGGCGTAGGCGACGTCGTAGAAGCGCGGGACGTAGATGTTGCCGGTGACAGCGAGGCGGCGCAGAAGCTCCTCGCGTCCGCCGGGACGGTCCTCGGCCTTCCACTCGCGCACCACGTCGGAGATGGCGAGCACGACCTCCTCGCCGTCACCGAGCACCGCGGCGTCGACGAAGTCGGCGATCGGCTCGGGGTTGAAGGCGGCGTGGCCGCCGGCGATGACGACGGGGTGGTCCTCGGTCCGGTCGGCGGCGTGCAGCGGGATGCCGGCGAGGTCGAGGGCGTTGAGCATGTTGGTGTAGCCGAGCTCGGTGGAGAAGCTCAGGCCGAAGAGGTCGAAGGCACCGACGGGGCGGTGGCCGTCCACGGTGAACTGCGGGATCGGGCCCTGCTCGTCGCCGGTGCGCATCACCTGCTCCATGTCGGGCCACACCGAGTAGGTGCGCTCGGCGAGGATCCAGTCGCGCTCGTTGAGCACCTCGTAGAGGATCTGCACGCCCTGGTTCGGCAGACCGACCTCGTAGGCGTCGGGGTACATCAGCGCCCACCGCACGGTGGGGCCGCCCGTCTCGGAGCTGGCGGCGCAGTCCCAGTCCTTGACGACGGAGTTGAGCTCGCCGCCGACGTACTGGATGGGCTTCTGCACCGACGGCAGCTTGCCCTCCAGGCGCGGGAAGACCGACGCGACTGACATGCTCGGGAACACCTCGATCGGGGATGGGGAACAGGGGAAGCAGGGCGCGGGCGCCGCGGCCGGACGGCGCGACGCCTCAGTCGTCAAGGGTACGTCGCCGCGCCCGGCGCGGCCTACTCAGCGGGGTGCGGGGAGCAGGCGGGTGGGCACCGCGCCGGACGAGCGCAGGTGGATGTTCTGCAGCAGCCCGAGGGCGAGCATGCCGGCGAAGAGCGAGCTGCCGCCGTAGGACACGAACGGAAGCGGCACGCCCGTGACCGGCATGATGCCCAGGCACATGCCGATGTTCTGGAAGCCCTGGAAGCCCCACCAGCAGGCGATGCCGGCTGCGGCCACCCGGCCGAAGAGGTCACCGGCCTGGGCGGAGATCGCGAGCGCGCGCCAGATGACGACGGCCAGCAGCAGGATCAGGATGCCCGCACCGACGAGGCCCAGCTCCTCGCCGGCCACGGTGAAGATGAAGTCGGTGTGCTGCTCGGGCACGAAGCCCGACCGGGTCTGCGATCCGTCGAAGAGCCCCTGTCCGAACAGGCCACCGTTGCCCACGGCGATGCGGGCCTGCTCGGTGTTGTAGCCGGCGCCCCGCGGGTCGAGCGTCGGGTCGGTGAAGGCCAGGAAGCGGTCGACCTGGTAGGGCTTGAGCACCCCCATCGAGACCGCGGCGACCGCTCCTGCTGCCCCGGCCAGGGTGAGCCCGACCAGCCAGCGCCGTGAGGCACCGGCGACCGCGAGGACCCCGAAGACGGTCGCGGTGAGCACGAGCATGGTGCCGAGGTCGGGCTGGAGCAGGATGAGGACGGCCGGGATGCCGGCGATGGCGAGCATCGCCACCACCTCGAGGCTGCCCACCCCGCGACCCCAGCGACGCTCGGTGCGCTCGGCGACGACGAGCGCCATGCCGATGACCACGGCGAGCTTGGCGAACTCCGAGGGCTGGATCGACATGCCGCCGACCTGGAGCCACGAGCGCGAGCCGTTGATGGTCGACCCGGCGACCAGCACCATCACGAGGCCGGCCACGCTGGCGACGTACGCCAGGGGCGCGAGGATGCGCACCCAGCGGTGGTCGGTGGCCACGACGGCCACCATCAGCACCAGCCCGATCGCGACATTGACCAGCTGCTTGCGCAGGTAGGCGTCGGGGTCGCCCCCGGTGAGGTCAGCGCGCGTGGTGGTCGCCGACCAGACGAGCAGCGTGCCGACGGTGACCAGTGCCAGCGCGGCACCCAGCAACAGCCAGTCGAGGCCGGGAGCCCGTGTGCCCGCGGACGGGCCCGGGCGCGCAGGACGCGCGGCGGGACGGTTGCTGAGGACGGTCACGGTGTCACTCCCCTCTCACGGCTTCACGGCCGGCGGCATGATCGAGCCGTCCTCGAGGAACTGCGGCAGCCGGGCGGGCGGAACGGTTCCGGGGGTGGCGGCGCGGGCGGGCCGCACGGTCTCGCCCTCGATGCCGTAGAGCGCCTCCCAGATCGCCCGGATCCCCTCGCCGGTGGAGCCCGACCCGGTGCCGCCCTGGCTGATCATCATCACCACGACGTAGTCCTCGGAGTAGGACGCCACCCAGCCGGTCGACTGCTTGCCGTAGACCTCCGCGGAGCCGGTCTTGGCGCGGATGGTGACCTCGTCAATGGGGAAGCCGCCCAGCTTCCACGCCATCGTGCCGACCCGCGAGACGTTCTCGAGCGCGCTGTCGATGTAGTCGAGGTACTTCTTCGGGACGTCCACGCGGCCGGACCTGCGCGGCGCGATGCGGCGCAGCACCTCGCCCTCGGGGCTGACGATCGCCTTGGCGACGGTCGGTTCCCAGAGGACGCCGCCGTTGCTGAGTGCGCCGTAGGCGCGGGCGAGCTGGAGCGGGGTGACGATCGTGTCGCCCTGGCCGATGGAGAAGTTGACCGCGTCGCCGGCGCGGTAGAGGTTGCCCTCGAGGCAGAACTCCCGGGCGAACCTGTAGACGAAGTCGCTGGTGTCGTCGGTCTGCGGCTTCTCGCTCAGCTCGCAGTAGTAGTCCTTCTGGGACTCGTAGTAGTCCTGCTTCCAGCGGCGGTCCGCGATGCGACCGGGCGCCTCTCCGGGCAGGTCGATCCCGGTGCGGGCGCCGAACCCGAACTCCTGGGCCTCCTCCACGAGCGGGTCGCGCGCGCCGATGTCGGCGGGGTCGCTGCCGTAGCGCTGCCAGAAGTCGTAGCCGATGCGGTAGAAGAACGTGTTGCAGGAGACCTCGAGCGCCTTGGCGAAGCCGATGTTGCCGTAGGCGCCGGACTCGTAGTTCTTGAAGACCCGGTTGCCGACCTGGAAGCCCGAGGAGCACGGAAGTGTGGTGTCCATCGCGTAGCCGTTGGTCAGCGCGCCGGCGGTCATGAACGGCTTCCAGGTCGAGCCGGGGGCGAACTGGCCCTGCGTGACGCGCGAGAGCAGCGGGGTGCCGGCGTCCTCGGAGTAGAGGCGGGCGAGCTCGGACTCGCTGATGCCGCCGGTCCACACGTCGGGGTCGTACGTCGGCTGGCTGGCCATGGCGATGACCCGGCCGGTCTTCGCGTCGAGGACCACCGCGGCGCCGGAGTCCGCGGCGAACTTGCGCCCGGTCACGGAGTCGAGCTGGGTGCGCTGGAAGGCGATCCGCGCCGCGAGCTGACGCTCCACGACCGACTGCACCTTGGCGTCGATCGAGGTGACGAGGGTGTCGCCGGGGGTGCTCTCGATGAGCGAGTCGTCGCCCAGCACCCGGCCCATCGAGTCGACGGCGACGCGGCGGTAGCCCGGCAGCCCGCGCAACCACTCGTCGTACTGCTTCTCGACACCCGCCCGGCCGACGACGGAGGCGCCGTTGAGCGAGCGGTCGTCACGCTCGGCGGCGAGGTCGTACTCGTCCTCGGTGACGGGGCTGAGGTAGCCCAGGACGTGGGCGAGGTTGATGCCGAAGGGGCGCGGGTAGGACCGCACGCTCTGCTGCTCGGCCAGGACGCCGGGGTAGTCCTCGGGCTGCTCGAGCACCCGCAGCGCCACGTCCTTGGAGACGTCGGTGGCGACGGGGACCGGTTGGTAGGGCGAGCCGTTCCAGCACACCTCGGGGACGCTGCCGGGGTCGCCGCACGTGACCAGGCTCGCCTCCACGTCGGCGGGGTCGGTCTCCACGGCGACGGCCACGCGGCGCACCAGCTCGGTGCGCTGGCGCTCCTCGAGCTTGCCGAGCAGGGTCCGGTCGACCGAGATCACCCACGAGGTCCGGTTGGCCACGAGCGGGCGGCCCTGGCTGTCGACGATGAGCCCGCGCTGCGGCTGGACGACGATGTCGCGCACGGACTGGTCGGCCGCCTGGGCCTGGTAGGACTCGCCGCCGATGACCTGGAGGTAGTAGAGCCGGACGAAGAGCGTGGCGAACAGCGAGAAGGCCAGCACCTGCACCACGACCAGGCGCAGCCGGCTGCGCTGGCTGGACGGGCTCACGCGGTCGCCCACTGCGGACCGAGGCGGGCGAAGAGCCTCATCAGCGGCGGCAGCACGAAGGGCGTGAGCAGCACGTCCCACACGAGGGCGACCAGCACGACCTCGAGCAGGCCCGCGACCGACATCGCCGGGTCGTCGAGCAGGATCCCGGACAGGGCGAAGATCGAGGTGGCCGCGAAGGACGCGGCGGCGACGGTGCCCACCACGGCGAGCGCGTTGGGGCGTACGTCCTGGCGCACCCGCGCGGCGAGGAAGGCCGCGATCGTCAGGGCCAGCGCCCACCGCCCGGCCACGTGGTCGGCCGGCGGGGCGAGGTCGAGCACGAGGCCGGCGGTGAAGCCGAGGACCAGCGCGAACGGCGCCTCGACGGTCAGCGCCGCCGCGACGACGACCAGCAGGCAGAGGTTGGGCACGATCCCGTGCCACGCCAGGTGCGGGAAGAGGGAGACCTGCACGACGAGGGCGAGGAGCACCGCGCCGAGCGCGGCGAGCCAACGGAGCTGAGTCATCGCAGGCTCCCGTCGGCCTCGATGACGGCGCGGTCGCTCCCGGAGCCGCTGGGCACCATCACGCCCACCACGTCGAGGGCGGAGAAGTCGACGAACGGCTCGACGACCGCGCGCTGGGAGGCCTCGCGCAGCGAGCTGTAGACGTCGGTGATCGTGCCGATCGGGACGCCGGGCGCGTAGGGGCCGGTGGCGCTCCCCCACGTCACGACCGTGTCGCCGCGGGCCGGGACGGAGGCGTCGTCGACCAGGCGCAGGTCGAGCCCGGTCTCCTGGTCGAGCGAGCCGCTGCCGGTGACGAAGCCGATCTCCATGCTCGAGCCGACGCGGCCGCCGACCGTGGAGTCGGGGTCGATGACCAGGAGCACGGTCGCGGTGCTGCGGGTCACCCGGAGCACGCGACCGACGAGGCCGTCGTCGTTGACGACCGTCATGTCCGGGCCGAGCCCGGCGGCCGAGCCGGCGTCGATGGTGACGGTGAGGCTCTGCGACTGGCGCGGACCCATCGCCACCACGCGCGCCGGGACGAGGGCCGAGCCCAGGTCGGCGGCGGCGGCGGTGAGGCCGTCGTACTGCTCGAGGCGGTTGCGGTCGAAGCCGGCCAGCTCGACCCGGCCGCGCAGCTCGGCGTTGCTGGCCTCCAGCTCGCGCACCTCCTCGGCGAGGTCGCCCTTGCTGCGGAACCAGTCCGGCACCGCGGTGAAGGGGCGTACGGCCGTGGCCGCGGCGGACTCGGCGGGGCCGAGTGCCTCCCCGACCACGCGGCGAGCCGGCTCCAGCGGCGAGTCGCCACCACCCGAGACGTCGAGCGTGATGAGCGTGACGCTGGCCAGCACGAGGGCCACCAGCAGTGAGCGCGGCGCGCGGTTGCGCGACTCGAGCCGGTCGAGGCCCTTCCAGCGACGCTCCCGGCCCTCGTGTCCCCCCCAGGCACCCATCAGAAGCGCCTCGGGTCCGACACGAGCACCTGCTGGAGCGCCTCGAACTCCTCGACGCACTTGCCGGCGCCGTAGGCGACCGAGGAGAGCGGGTCCTCGGCGACGTGGACGGGCATGCCGGTCTCGTGGCGCAGCCGCTCGTCGAGGCCGCGGAGCATCGCACCACCGCCGGTGAGCACGATCCCGCGGTCCATGATGTCGCCGGCCAGCTCGGGCGGCGTCTGGTCGAGGGTGGCGCGGACGGCGTCGATGATGTTGTGCAGGGGCTCCTCGAGCGCCTGTCGCAGCTCGGAGCTGGAGACGACCACGGTGCGCGGCAGGCCGGAGACCATGTCGCGGCCACGGATCTCGGCGTCCGGCTCGGTGGGGAGCGGGAAGGCCGATCCGAGGGTCATCTTCATCTCCTCGGCGGTGCGCTCCCCGAGCATCAGGGAGTACTCCTTCTTCATCCACGCGATGATCGCCTGGTCGAGGTCGTCGCCGGCGGTGCGCACCGACAGGCTGGTGACGATGCCGCCGAGGCTGATCACGGCCACCTCGGTGGTGCCGCCGCCGACGTCGACGACCATGTTGCCGGTCGCCTCGTGGACGGGCAGGCCGGCGCCGATCGCGGCGGCCATCGGCTCCTCGACGATGTAGACCTTGCGGGCGCCGGCCTGGTAGCCGGCCTCCTTGACCGCGCGCTGCTCGACGGCGGTGATGCCGCTGGGCACGCAGATGACCATGCGGGGCTTGGCGAAGTAGCGGCGACGGTGCACCTGGTGGATGAAGTAGCGCAGCATCTGCTCGGTCGCCTCGAAGTCGGCGATGACGCCGTCCTTGAGGGGGCGGATGGCGGCGATGTTGTCGGGGGTGCGCCCGATCATCCGCTTGGCCTCGTGGCCGACGGCGAGGACCTCGCCGGTGGTGGTGTTCATCGCGACCACCGAGGGCTCGTCGAGCACGATGCCCTTGCCCCGGACGTAGACCAGCGTGTTGGCCGTGCCGAGGTCGACGGCCATGTCGCGGCCGATGAGGCCGCCGGTCCTGCTGTTCAGTGCCATGCCGCTGTGCCCTCGGGTCGGTCGTGCCGGGAAGAGGGGTCAGCAGCCCTCCCGCCGACCCTGACTCAGGTTAAGGAGCAGGCAGGCGGCAATCCGGTAGGACACGCGCGTCACACGAGTCCCATCAGACTCAGGTCAGGTCGGAGAACCAGATCCCGATCTCGCGCGCCGCCGACTCCGGGGAGTCCGAGCCGTGCACGAGGTTCTGCTGGACCGCCGCGCCCCAGTCGCGGCCGAGGTCGCCGCGGATGGTGCCGGGGGCGGCCACGGTCGGGTCGGTGGCGCCTGCGAGGGAGCGGAAGCCCTCGACGCAGCGCTCACCCTCGATGACGACGGCGAGGACCGGGCCGGAGAGCATGAACTCCACCAGCGGGGCGTAGAACGGCTTGCCCTCGTGCTCGGCGTAGTGCTCGGCGAGGATCTCGGGGGTCGCGGTGCGGAGCTCGACGGCCGCGAGCGTGTAGCCCTTGGCCTCGATCCGGCGGAGGACCTCGCCCGAGAGGCCGCGGCGTACGCCGTCGGGCTTGACGAGGACGAGGGAGCGCTGGACGTCGGTCATGGGCCGCAGCCTAGCGAGGCCCCGCCGGCGGGTGGGGGCTAGCCCTGCTCGGCGCGGTACGCCGCCCACGCCGCGGCGCGCTCACGCTCGATCTTGCGGCCCAGGCCGTCGGCGGTGGCCCAGAGCACGGCGAAGACGAGGCCGAGGCCGAACATCACCGGCACCACGAAGCCCAGCGCGATCGCGCCGACCTGGACGGCGTAGCCGACGAGGTAGGCCCACTCGGCGCGCAGCATGCCGGCCAGCAGCAGGCACACGACGGCGAGACCGAGGCCGATGGTGATCGCGGTGCCGGCGGCGACGCCGGCGATGGTGATCATCACGGGCGTGGTCAGCCCGAGGGTGATCGCCTCGAGGCTGAGGACGGCCGCGCACATGCCGCGCCGCGGCGAGCGCTGCGTGTTGGCCGGGTCCGGTGCGGTGCCGGGTGCGGTGTCGCTCATCGTCGTCCCTTCAGCAGGCTGCGCGCCTCCCCGACCGTGACCACCGACCCGGTGACGAGAACGGCGCCCGAGCCGATCGAGACGTCGATCGCCTCCCCCGCCTCCGCGAGGGTGGCGCCGCGCTCGATGGCGTCGGACAGGTCGGGAACGACGCTGACCCGGTCCTCGCCGAAGACCTCGACCGCGGCGCGGCCCAGCGCGGCGGCCGACATCGAGCGCGGCGTCGAGTTCTGCGTGCAGACCAGGTAGGCGAGGTGGGGCTCCAGCACGTTGAGCAGGCCCTCGTGGTCCTTGTCCTCCATCACGCCCATCACGCCGACCAGCGGGCTGAAGGCGAACGAGTCCTCCAGGGCAGCGGCGAGGGCCTCGGCGCCGTGCGGGTTGTGGGCGGCGTCGAGGACGACGGTGGGGCTGCGCCGGATGATCTCGAGGCGGCCCGGGGAGGTCACCTCGGCGAACGCGGCGCGGACCAGGTCCTCGTCGAGCTCGCCGGTGCCGGCGAAGGCCTCGACCGCGGCCAGGGCCACGGCGGCGTTCTGCGCCTGGTGGGCGCCGTAGAGCGGCAGGAACACGTCGTCGTACGCTCCCCTCAGCCCTTGCAGCGACACCATCTGGCCGCCGACGGCGGGAGTGCGGGACAGGACGCCGAACTCGACGCCCTCGCGGGCCACGGTCGCGCCGACCTCGGCCGCGCGCTCGAGGAGGACGGCTGCGACCTCAGGGGTCTGCTCGGCGAGCACGGCGACCGACCCGGGCTTGATGATGCCGGCCTTCTCGCGCGCGATGGCGACGGGCTCGTCGCCGAGGTACTTGGCGTGGTCGACCGCGACCGGGAGCACGACGGCCACGTCGGCATCGACGACGTTGGTCGCGTCCCAGCTGCCGCCCATCCCGACCTCGACCACGGCGACGTCGACGGGCGCGTCGGCGAAGGCGGCGAAGGCCATCGCCACGATGGTCTCGAAGAAGCTGAGCGGGTGGTCCTGGTCGGCGTCGACGAGGTGGGTGTAGGGGGCGACCTCGTTGAAGGCCCGCACGAACGCCTCGTCGTCGAGGGGTTCGCCGTCGATGCTGATCCGCTCGCTCATCCGCTCCAGGTGCGGAGAGGTGAACCGTCCGGTGCGCAGGTCGAGGGCCCGCAGGAGTGTCTCGATCATCCGGCTGGTGCTGGTCTTGCCATTGGTGCCGGTGAGGTGCACCGCCCGGAAGGACCGCTGCGGCTCGCCGAGGAGCTCGGTGAAGGCCTGGATGCGGTCCAGGCTGGGCTCGAGGCGGGTCTCGGGCCAGCGCGACAGCAGGGCGTCCTCGACCTCGTCGAAGGTCTGGGCGAGGCGCGGGGCGTCGTCGGGGGCTGCGTGGGGCGGGGCGTGGGGGTCAGTCATCTCGCCCCGAGTCTAGGGCCGCGCGCCCGAGGGCTCAGATCCGCACGACGTGCTCGGCCATGTCGACCACCGGGGCGTAGCCGAGGTTGCTGTAGATCTTGTTGGACGTCGGGTTGGCCAGGTCGGTGAACAGGCACATCCGGTGCCCGGCCTCGAGGCCCCGCCGGGTGAGCTCGCCGACGACGTACGACGCGATGCCGTGCCCTCGGTGCTCGCTGGGCGTGAAGACCGGGCCGATCCGCGAGACGCCGTACGCCGGCAGCCCCGCGCCGCTGAGGTGGGCGAGCGTCCCGTCCGGGAGCTCCCACAGCCACTCGATGCCCTCGCGGATCCGGACCAGGACGCTGTCGAGCGTGTTGTGCTCCCCCGAGTCGGGGTCGGGCTCGCGACCAGCCTGCTCGTCGGCCTCGGCGTGGAACGCCTCGAACCACGACAGCACCAGCTCCGCGTCGTCCTCGGTGGCCCGCCGCAGCCGGCCTGCCGGCGCGGCCGGCACCTCGACCGAGGTGGCCTCCCACAGCCGCATCGCCTTGTCGGTGACCAGCTCTCCCCCGGTCAGCCGGGCCGTCTCCCGCGCCAGCGTCGCGGCACCGGGCAGGGCGCCGTTGGCCCCGCCGAGGAGCTCCCCGCGCTCGTGCAGCGCCGCGGCCAGCGCACGGGCGGCCTCCTCGTGCATCGGCATCGCGAAGGTCGGGTGGGGACGGAAGGGCGCGGTCCGCATGGCGGCGGAGACCACCGTCCCTGCGTCGTCGCGCACGACGAGCCACCAGCGGGCGAAGGGGGCGTCCACCCCGGCCCAGGAGTCGTGTCCCTCGGCCAGCTCGCGGGCCGTCCGCTCGCTCACGCTGGCGATCACGCTGCCGAGCACCGGGTCCTGGGCGAGCAGCCCGCCGGCCGCGTCGAGGAAGGGTCGGGGGTCGTCGAAGAACTCCAGCTCCATGGCGGCGACGCTAGCGACCGGACCGGTCGGGGTGCCAACCCATTCCGGAGTGGTCGTTTTCGCAGGCCGGAGGCCCGTCAATAGACTTCCGGCATGACTGAGAACCCCACCCAGACCCCGGACGCGACCACGAGCACCGACCAGCGTGCCGTCGTCGTACCCGAGCGTCCGGCGCTGGAGGGCCTGGAGGACAAGTGGTCCCGGGCGTGGGCCGACAACGACACCTACGCCTTCGACCGCACCCAGCCGCGGGAGAACGTCTACTCGATCGACACCCCGCCCCCGACCGTCAGCGGCTCGCTGCACGTGGGCCACGTCTACTCCTACAGCCACACCGACCTCATCGCGCGCTACCAGCGCATGCAGGGCAAGGCCGTCTTCTACCCGATCGGCTGGGACGACAACGGCCTGCCGACCGAGCGCCGCGTGCAGAACTACTTCGGCGTGCGCTGCGACCCCGCCCTGCCCTACGACGCCGACTTCACCCCGCCGGAGAAGCCGGACGCGAAGAAGCAGGTGCCGATCAGCCGGCCCAACTTCATCGAGCTGTGCGAGCAGCTCGTCGTCGAGGACGAGAAGGCCTTCGAGGCGCTGTGGCGCCAGCTCGGCCTCTCGGTCCAGTGGAACCCGACCTACACGACGATCGGCGACCACTCGCGCACGGTCAGCCAGCGCGCCTTCCTGCGCAACTACGCGCGCGGCGAGGCCTACCTCTCCGAGGCGCCGACCCTGTGGGACGTCACCTTCCAGACCGCGGTGGCCCAGGCCGAGCTCGAGGCGCGTGACTACCCGGGCGCCTACCACCGCGTGGCGTTCCACAAGCCGGACGGCAGCCCGATCCACATCGAGACCACCCGCCCCGAGCTGATCCCGAGCGTCGTGGCGCTGATCGCGCACCCCGACGACGAGCGCTACCAGGACGTCTTCGGCACCACGGTCACCTCGCCCGTCTTCGGCGTCGAGATCCCGGTGCTGGCCCACCACGCTGCCGAGCCCGACAAGGGCGCCGGCATCGCGATGTGCTGCACCTTCGGTGACCTCACCGACGTCATGTGGTGGCGCGAGCTGAGCCTCCCGGTCCGCACCGTGGTCGGGCGCGACGGGCGGCTGCTGCGCGAGACCCCCGAGTGGCTGGCCTCCACCGCGGCCTCGACGGCGTACGCCGAGATGGCGGGCAAGACGACGTTCAGCGCCCGCGAGGCGATGGTCGGCCTGCTCCGCGGGTCCGGCGACCTCGACGGCGAGCCCAAGGCGACCCAGCGCATGGCGAACTTCTACGAGAAGGGCGACAAGCCGCTCGAGATCGTCGCCACCCGCCAGTGGTACATCAAGAACGGCGGACGGGACGCGGCGCTGCGCAAGGAGATGCTGGTGCGCGGGGAGGAGATCACCTGGATCCCCACGCACATGAAGCACCGCTACGACAACTGGGTCGGCGGCCTCAACGGCGACTGGCTGGTCTCGCGCCAGCGCTTCTTCGGCATCCCCTTCCCGGTCTGGTACCCCCTCGACGCCGACGGCGAGCCCGACCACGACCACCCGCTGATGCCCTCGGAGGACCAGCTCCCGGTCGACCCGTCCACGCAGGCGCCCGAGGGCTACACCGAGGACCAGCGCGGCAAGCCCGGCGGCTTCGTCGGCGACCCCGACGTGATGGACACGTGGGCGACCTCGTCCCTCACCCCCCAGATCGCGGGCATGTGGGGCGTCGACGACGACCTGTTCTCGCGCGTCTTCCCCTACGACCTGGCCACCCAGGCCCACGACATCATCCGCACCTGGCTGTTCTCCCGGGTCGTCCGCTCCGACTTCGAGCACCAGGTGGTGCCGTGGTCGCACGCGATGATCTCCGGCTTCATCGTCGACCCCGACCGCAAGAAGATGTCGAAGTCGAAGGGCAACGTCGTGGTCCCGACCGACATCCTCGACAAGTACGGCGCCGACGCGGTGCGCTGGCGTGCGGCGATCGGTCGCCCCGGCATGGACTCGCCGTTCGACGAGTCGCAGATGAAGATCGGGCGCCGCCTGGCGATGAAGGTGCTCAACGCCTCCAAGTTCGTCCTGGGCAACGTCGGCGCCACCGGGATCGTCCCGAGCGCCGTCAGCGCGCCCGTCGACTGTGCGCTGCTCGGGGGCCTCGAGGTCGTCGTGCGCCGCGCCACCGAGGCCTTCGACGCCTACGACTACACCACCGCGCTCGAGGTCACCGAGAAGTTCTTCTGGGAGTTCTGTGACGACTACCTCGAGCTGGTCAAGGAGCGCGCCTACGACACCGACGGCGGGGTTGCGACCGAGTCGGCCAGGGCCACGCTCGCCATCGCCCTGCACACCCAGCTGCGACTGCTGGCGCCCTTCCTGCCGTACGCCACCGAGGAGGTCTGGTCGTGGTGGCAGGACGGGTCCATCCACCACGCCGCCTGGCCCACCGCGGCCGACCTCGGCTCGGCAGCCGCGGCGCAGCCTCTGGTGCTCGACGCCGTGGCCAGCGCGCTGACCGGCATCCGTGGCGCGAAGTCGCAGGCCAAGGCCAAGATGCGTGCTCCGCTGTCGCGGGTCGAGATCACCGGCCCGGCGTCGCTGGTCGAGGCGGCCCAGGAGGCGCAGGACGACCTGCGTGCCGTCGGCACCATCGTCGGCGAGCTCGTCTTCGTCACCGACGACTCCGCCACCGAGCTCAGGGTCACCGCCGAGCTCGCCCCTACGGAGGAGTGACCGCGGCCTGACCCTCACGAGCGGTGCCTGAGCCACCTCCCCAGCCCTCGGGACGGGGCTGGAGCACCGCTGGTGGACGTGTCGAGGACCAGGCGCCGCTCAGCGGCGCGAGCGAGCACCCTTGGCTGCGTCGCGCTGATCCTTGCGGTCCGCCTTCGCGGTCTCACGCTGTGCCTTGCGGTCCGCCTTCGCGGCCTCACGCTCGGCCTTGCGGTCCGCCTTCGCGGCCTCACGCTCGGCCTTGCGCTCCGCCTTCGCGGCCTCACGCTCAGCCTTGCGCTCCGCCTTCGCGGCCTCACGCTCAGCCTTGCGCTCCGCCTTCGCGGCCTCACGCTCAGCCTTGCGCTCCGCCTTCGCGGCCTCACGCTCAGCCTTGCGCTCCGCCTTCGCCGCGTCACGCTGAGCCTTGCGCTCCGCCTTCGCCGCGTCACCCCCAGCCGTGCGCTGCGCCTTGTCCGGCGCGGTCGTCGACGACCGGCTGGCGAGCACGGAGACCGCGGCAGGAACAGCCTCCGGCGCCTTCAGGGCGGCGGACGCGGGAGCCGGCGCAGGAGCGGGCGCGGAAGCCGGCACCGGCGCACCGACCGGCTGGGCGCTCAGCTCGGCCGGCAGGCTCACCGGAGCGGGCTCCGCCGTCGCTGGCGAGGACTCGACCGGCGGCTCGGCAACCGCAGCGGCGATGGGCCTGGCGGGCTGGAACAGGTCCTCGAGCGCCCAACCCCGACCGATGGACAGGGTCATCAGGACGGCGCAGAGCACCGCCACGAGAGCGAACCCCACGAGCGGCCGCTTCTGGTCAACCCCCACCGGGTCCCCTTCCCACATGCTGACGAGACGTCAGTGTGGTCGGATCATGACGCGTGATCACAGCCGATAACCCTGAATAGTCCGAAATGACCAGATCAGACCAGTCATCGCGGACTACGGGGACGAGGTCAGGCCGACTTCTTCTTGCGGCCCTCGGCCTCGCGGAGCACCAGCGTCGGGGCCACGTCGTCCTCGACGGTCTCGCGGGTGACGATGACCTTGGCGACGTCACCGCGCGACGGCACGTCGTACATCACGTAGAGGAGGACCTCCTCGATGATCGCGCGCAAGCCGCGGGCACCGGTGCCGCGCTCGAGGGCGGCATCGGCGATCGAGTCGATCGCCTCGTCGGTGAACTCGAGCTCGACGCCGTCGAGGTCGAAGAGCTTCTGGTACTGCTTGACCAGGGCGTTGCGCGGCTCCGTGAGGATCTGCACGAGCGCCTCGCGGTCGAGCTTGCTCACGCTCGCGATGAGCGGCAGGCGACCGATGAACTCGGGGATCAGGCCGAACTTCGTGAGGTCCTCGGGACGGACCTGGGCGAGCAGGTCGTCACCTTCACGCTCGGCCGCTCCGCGCACCTCGGCGGTGAAGCCGAGCGACTTCTTGCCCACGCGCTGCTCGATGATCTGCTCGAGCCCGGCGAAGGCGCCACCCACGATGAAGAGGATGTTGGTGGTGTCGATCTGGATGAACTCCTGGTGCGGGTGCTTGCGGCCGCCCTGCGGGGGCACCGACGCGGTCGTGCCCTCCAGCATCTTGAGCAGCGCCTGCTGGACGCCCTCTCCGGAGACGTCGCGCGTGATCGAGGGATTCTCCGCCTTGCGGGCCACCTTGTCGATCTCGTCGATGTAGATGATGCCGGTCTCGGCCTTCTTGACGTCGTAGTCGGCAGCCTGGATGAGCTTGAGGAGGATGTTCTCCACGTCCTCGCCCACGTAGCCGGCCTCGGTCAGCGCCGTGGCGTCGGCGATCGCGAAGGGGACGTTGAGCATCCGGGCGAGGGTCTGGGCGAGGTAGGTCTTGCCGCAGCCCGTGGGGCCGATGACGAGGATGTTGGACTTCGCCACCTCGACGACGTCCTCACGCGCCTTGCCCGTCACCGGCTGGATGCCGGCCTGGACGCGCTTGTAGTGGTTGTAGACCGCGACGGCGAGCGACTTCTTGGCGTGCTCCTGGCCGATGACGTAGGAGTTGAGGAACTCGAAGATCTCCTTGGGCTTGGGCAGCTCCTCGAGGCTGACCTCCGAACCCTCGGCGAGCTCCTCCTCGATGATCTCGTTGCAGAGCTCGATGCACTCGTCGCAGATGTAGACGTTGGGTCCAGCGATGAGCTTCTTGACCTGCTTCTGGCTCTTGCCACAGAAGTTGCACTTCAGCAGGTCGCCGCCGTCACCGATACGTGCCACGAGTCGTGTCCTCCAGTCTCGCCGGGTGGGGGTTCCCGGCGTTCAACGCCTTGCACTGCTGCCTTGTCGCAAGCCCCACGACGGTACCCCGAGCCGGCCCCCGGCGGGGGCCGGACACGGGATGTCGGCGAGCCTCTTTGTGCACCTCAGGTGAGGGCGGGAGCACCCTTGCGGGACTCGATGACGGCGTCGATGAGGCCGTACTCGACGGCCTGCGCAGCCGTGAGGATCTTGTCGCGCTCGATGTCGGAGCTGACCTGCTCGATGCTCTTGCCGCTGGAGTCGGCGATCATCTGCTCGAGCAGCTCGCGCATGCGGAGGATCTCGTTGGCCTGGATCTCGATGTCCGAGGTCTGGCCGAACGTGCCCTCGGTGTAGGGCTGGTGGATCAGGATGCGGCTGTTGGGCAGGGCCATCCGCTTGCCCTTCGCCCCGGCACCGAGGAGGATCGCGGCCGCCGAGGCCGCCTGCCCCAGGCACACGGTCTGCACGTCGGGCTTGATGAAGCGCATCGTGTCGTAGATCGCGGTCAGCGCGGTGAACGAGCCACCGGGGCTGTTGATGTAGATGCTGATGTCGGTGTCGGGGTTCATCGTCTCCAGGCACATGAGCTGGGCGATGACCGCGTTGGCCACGTCGTCGCTGATCGGCGTGCCGAGGTAGATGATGCGCTCTTCGAAGAGCTTGGCGTAGGGGTCGATGCGACGGAAGCCGTAGGACGTCCGCTCTTCCCACTGCGGGATGTAGTAGTTCATGTCAGTCCTTCGTCCTGGCCGGGCGGCCCTCGTCTGCGGCTTCGCGGGCATTGGTGACCACCTTGTCGACCAGGCCGTACTCGACGGCCTGCTCGGCGGTGAACCAGCGGTCGCGGTCGGCGTCGGCGACGACCTGCTCGACGCTCTGGCCGGTGTGGTCGGCGATGAGGTCGAGCAGCACCTTCTTGATGTGCAGGGACTGCTGCGCCTGGATCTTGATGTCCGAGGCGGAGCCACCCATGCCCGAGGAGGGCTGATGCATCATGATGCGCGCGTGGGGCAGGGCGTAGCGCTTGCCCTTGGTGCCGGCGCAGAGCAGGAACTGGCCCATCGAGGCCGCCAGGCCCATGCCGACGGTCGCCACGTCGTTGGGGATGTAGTTCATCGTGTCGTAGATCGCCATGCCGGCGTCGACGGAGCCGCCGGGGCTGTTGATGTGGAGGAAGATGTCGGCCTCCGGGTCCTCGGCGGAGAGCAGCAGGAGCTGCGCGCAGATCGCGTTGGCGTTCTGGTCGCGCACCTCCGAGCCGAGGAAGACGATGCGCTCACGGAGGAGGCGCTGGTAGATGTGGTCGTCGAGGCCATACATCCCACCGGCGCCGTTCATCTCGGGCGAGAGGGCTGGGCTGGAGTTCTGGTTCACGCTGGCGACATTAGCCGGAAGGTCGGACACTTCCACGCGCTGACCCGCTCTGTTCGCCCACAGCGGATTCTCCCGCCCCGCCGAGCGCGACCTCGGCGAGGACCTCGCGGAAGACGCGGTAGCGCTCCGGGCCCACCTGGTCGGCCCACGCCTCGTCGCACGCGCGCAGGACCTCGGCCGAGCGCGCGAGCGCCGCTCGGCCACGGTCAGTGATGCGTACGCGTCTGGCGCGTGCGTCGTGGGCGGCGACCGCCACCTCCACCATGCCGAGCGCGTCGAGCTGGCGCACGAACTGCCCGCACCCCTGCGTGGACATCTCCGCGCACTCGGCGAGCTCGGTGATGGTGAGACCTTCGGGGGGCAGCCACTCCAGGACCCGCAGCTGGGAGGGCCGCAGCTCCGGCGCCTCCGCGGCGAGCCGCTCGCGAACCCGGGCGAAGACCATCCCCATCATCATCGGCAGGTGCGGCTCCGCGGCGGGGAGCCTCTTGACCTCAGACATGAAAGCAACTTACCTTTCAATGTCATGAAAGCCACTTTCGCACCCGTCCCCGGCGAAGGGCGGCGCGTAGCGCTGGGGGTCGATGACGTGGGCGATGCCGAGCTGGCGGCGATGGTCGCGGACCTGTGGGGGACCGACGGGGTCCACCTCGTGGAGTCGGGCGCCGAGCCGGTGGCGTACGACGTGCCCTCCATCCTCACCGGGGCCCGGTCCTGGGTGCGCGGTCGCGCCGACGCGGGCGACGGCCCGCGGGAGTTCACGTTCTTCGTCAAGCGCGTTCACCACTGGCGGCACTCCCCCGCCTTCGCCTCCGTGCCCCCCGAGATCGCCGAGTGGGCGGCAGCGTCGGTGCCGTGGCGTGCCGAGCCACTGGTCTACACCTCCGACCTCGCGGATCGCCTCCCTGTCGGCCTGTCGATGCCGCGGGCGCTCCGGGTCGAGGAGCGCGACGACCAGACGGCCGTGCTGTGGCTCGAGGCCGTGGCGGCCGATCCCGTGGAGTGGAGCGCGGCGGACAGCGCCCGCGCCGCCCGGTTGCTGGGTCGCCTCGCGGCCAGCGCGCGCGTGGCTCCGCTCGCCGCCATCGACCCCCAGCCGTGGCACGTCCGGGGCTTTGTCGCGGGACGGCTTGCCCACACGGTCCTGCCAGGGCTCGCGGACGAGGCGACCTGGCGTCACCCCGCCGTGCGGGAGCACTTCGGCGACCTGCGCCTCGACCTCGAGGCAGTCGTGGCCGACCTCGACCGGCTGGCGGACGAGTTCGCCGCGGCCCGTCACCTCACCGCGCACGGAGACGCCTGTCCGAACAACCTCCTGCGCCGCGAGGGCGACCAGGGCTTCACCCTCATCGACTTCGGGTTCTGGCGACCCCAGCCGGTCGGCTTCGACCTCTCCCAGCTCCTGGTCGGCGACATCCAGGTGGGGCGCCAGGACGCCGACGACCTGCCCGAGCGCGCGGCCGCCTGCGTCGAGGCGTACGCCGCCGGGCTCGCCGACGAGGGGCTCGTGGTCCCGCTCGAGGAGGTGCGGCGCGGCCACGCGGTGAGCCTGATGCTCTTCAACGGGCTGCCGAGCCTCCCGCTGGAGATGCTGCAGGAGGAGGCGGACCTTGCCGGACAGGGCGGGGTCGACGACGACTTCCGGGCCCGGCTCGACCACCGGGCCCGCCAGCGCGCCGGCATCGCCCGCTACGCCCTCGACGTGCTGGCCCGGACCGATCCGGCGCCCTGAGCAGGAACGACGAACGGCGCCCACCCGAGGGTGGGCGCCGTTCGTGCGGCGGTACGGGGCCGGATCAGGCCTGGTCGTCCTCGGGGG
This sequence comes from Nocardioides furvisabuli, assembly GCF_021083185.1. GTDB lineage: Bacteria > Actinomycetota > Actinomycetes > Propionibacteriales > Nocardioidaceae > Nocardioides > Nocardioides furvisabuli. Next base: position 443,369 of record NZ_JAIGQB010000002.1, read on the forward strand.
CCGCCTCGTCGGCGCTCTCCTCGGTGGTCTCCGCGGCGGACTCGTCCGCAGCCTCCTCGGCGGCCTCCTCGGCGACGGGCTCACCGATGGTGCCGTCGGGGCGGAGGTTCTTCAGCTCGACCACGTTGCCCGAGGCGTCCTTGACGGTCGCGGCCTCGACGATCGTGGCGAGGGCCTTGCCACGCAGGATCTCCTGCACGAGCTCGGGGATGTGGTTGTGCTCGAACATGTGGTTGGCGAACTCCTGCGGGTCCTGCCCGGACTGCTGGGCGCGACGCACGAGGTGCTCGGAGAGCTCGGCCTGGTCGATGCCGAACTCCTCCTTCTTGGCGATCTTGTCGAGGATGAACTGCGCGGCGACGGCGTCACGCACCCGGCGCTCGAGGTCGGCCTCGAACTCCTCGGCGGTCTGGCCCTCGTCCTCAAGGTACTTCTCCATGGTGATGCCGGCCATGGCGAGCTGCTGCTCGACGTTGGCGCGACGGGCGTTGAGCTCGTCGGTGACCATGACCTCGGGCAGCGGGACCTCGACCTTCTCCAGCAGGGCCTCGAGGACCGCGTCACGGGCGGCGGCTGCCTGCTCGAGGCGCTTGCCGCGGCCGAGGCGCTCACGCACGTCGACGGTCAGCTCCTCGGCGGTGTCGAACTCGGAGGCGAGCTGGGCGAACTCGTCGTCGTACTCGGGGAGCTGCTGCTCCTGCACGGCAGAGACCTTGACGGTCACCTGCACGGGCTCGCCGACCAGGTCGCCGCCGACGAGCTCGGAGTCGAAGGTGGCCTCCTCGCCCGCGCTGAGGCCGACCAGGGCCTCGTCGAGGCCGTCGATCATGCCGCCGCGGCCGACCTTGTAGGACATGCCGGTGACCTCGCCGCCCTCGACGGACTCGCCGTCCTTGGCCGCGACCAGGTCGATGGTGACGAAGTCGCCGTCGACGGCGGCACGCTCGACCGGGACGAGGGTGCCGAAGCGCTCACGCAGCGCCTCGACCTGCTCGTCGACGTCGGCGTCGCTGATCTCGACGTCCTCGACGCTGGCCTCGAGGCCCTCGTAGGAGGGCAGCTCGAAGTCGGGCTTCACGTCGACCTCGGCGGTGAACTCGAGGGACTCGTTGTCCTCGAACTTCGTCACCTCGATCTCGGGCTGCGCCAGCGGCTCGAGGTCGTGCTCCTGGAGCGCGGCCATGTACTGCTGGGGGACGACGGCGTTGATCGCCTCGTCGAGGACCGGGCCGCGGCCGATCTGGCGGTCGATGACCGCCGGCGGCACCTTGCCCCGGCGGAAGCCCGGGACGTTGATCTGCTTCGCGATCTTCTGGTACGCCGCGTCGAGGCTCGGCTTGAGCTCCTCGAAGGGCACCTCGACGGTCAGCTTGGCCCGGGTCGGGCTCAAGTTCTCGACGGCGCTCTTCACAAATGTCTCCTGATGCTGATCGGCTGAGGGGGGCGTGCGGCAGCGCCTGGGCTGACACCCGGCGACCGCAAACCATGCGAGTCTACCGAGGGCGTCGGCGCAGGCCGAATCACGCCGTGCGCTGCGGTGGTGGAGGGTCGGGGCGACAGGACTCGAACCTGCGGTCTCCTGCTCCCAAAGCAGGCGCGCTAGCCACTACGCTACGCCCCGCCAAACCGACCCCGGGCCGCCTGGTGGGCGGCTCCGGGAGCCTGCTTGGAGCGGATGACGGGAATCGAACCCGCGTAGCCAGTTTGGAAGACTGGGGCTCTACCATTGAGCTACATCCGCGCGTCGCCACGGCGTCGTGGACGCCGGTGCGGGAGTCATGGTGCCACACCCCCGGCCCGCTCTCCCAGCCAGTGCCGCTGCGGCGCGGATGCGTCGTCAGCGGCGGTGCACGAGCAGCAGCGCGCGGTCGTCGTTGCGTGAGCCGAGGGACTCCACGAGGCGCTTCGCGCCCCCCTCGAACTCGCCGCGCAGCAGCCGCTCGGCCTGTCCGAGCATCCGGTCGATGCCGAGCGCGATGTCGCGGTTGCGGGTCTCGACCATGCCGTCGGTGTAGAGCAGGAGCGCGTCGCCGTGGCGCATCTGGCCCGACACCGCTGCGAAGTCCGCGCCGTCGATCAGGCCGAGGACGGGTCCCTCGGACTCGATGACCTCCCAGCGACCCGAGCCGGCGTGGCGTACGGCGGCGGGCGGGTGCCCGGCGCTGCGGATGTCGTAGCGGCCGGTCGTGAGGTCCAGCGAGAGGTGGATCGCGGTCGCGAAGCCCTCGTCCCAGTCCTGGCCCAGCAGGAAGGTGTTGGCGGCCGGGAGGAACTCGCTCGGCGGCAGCGCGCTCAGGAGCCCGCCGATGGCTCCCGACAGGAGCAGCGCGCGGGTGCCGGCGCCCTGGCCCTTGCCGGAGACGTCGACGACGGCCACCTCGAGGCGCTCGCCGACCCGCGAGGCGACGACGAAGTCCCCCGCGAAGGGGGTGCCGCCGGCGGAGCGCAGCTCGGCAGCGGCGTACCACCCGGTCGGGAGGTCGGGGATTCCGCCCTGGCGCAGGATGCGGTCACGCAGGTCGACGAACATCTGCTCACCCTGGAGGCCGGCCACCCCGAGCCGCGAACGGCGGAAGGAGGACATCATGACCACGAGCCCGAGGAAGAAGATGATGACCACGGTGGTGACGATCCGGGGGGTGGGCGGGGGCTGCCGCAGCACCGTCAGGGCGAGCACGAAGAGGACGAACACGACGAACCACGGCAGCTGGCGCGGGCCGAGCACCAGGCTGGACAGCACGAGCGGGACCAGCAGGCTGACCAGCGGGACGTAGTCGGGGAAGAGCCCGATCGCGAGGCCGAGCGCCGCCGCTGCGACGACCAGCACCACGAGGATGCGCGACCCGCGCGGCACCAGCCGGTTGACCAGTCCCTCGGTCCGCTGCCGCAGGTCCGGCCCGGGGAGGTGCTCGCGCGCAGAACTCACGGTCGAGCTCCTTGCGACGTGGTGGTGTCCTTGATCGCAGACTGTACGGCTCGCGAGCGGAAGGTGGGCTGACATCGAGGACACCAGAACGAGTTGCGTCCGGCGAGCTCGGCCGTGCGGACGGCCGACCCGCAGACCAGGCACGGCATCGAGGCGCGGCGGTAGACGTAGACCTCCCCACCATGGTCGTCGCGTCGGGGAGCGCGGCCCATCGCCTCGGGGGTGTGCTCGGGGCGGACCGTGTCGATGCGGCCGGTGCGGACTCCCTCGGCCATCAGCTCCACCAGGTCCGCCCACATGGCGCGCCACTGCCCGACCCGCAGCGTGCTGCCAGGACGCAGGGGGTGGATGCGGTGGCGGAAGAGCACCTCGGCGCGGTAGACGTTGCCCACGCCGGCGAGGACCTTCTGGTCCATCAGCAGGTCGCCGATCGCGCGCGGGCTGCGCGAGATCCGGCGCCAGGCCAGGTCGGGGTCGGCGTCGGGTCGCAGGGGGTCGGGGCCGAGACGACCGAGGACCTCCGCGCGCCGCTCCGGGCCGATCAGGTCGCACACGATCGCGCCGCGGAGGTCGGCGTACGACAGCGCCCCGGGCTCCCCTGCCACGAGGCGCAGCCGCACCTGCCCGACCGGGTCCGGCACCTCCTCGACCCCCGTGTGCACCGCGAAGGTGCCGATGAGGCCGAGGTGGACGTGGACGAAGCGCTCGCCCTCGAGCTCGACGAAGAGGTGCTTGCCGGCCGAGTCGGCGCCCAGCAGGCGGGCGCCGTCGAGCTGCTCGGCGTCCGCGGTGAAGCGGCCCTGCGGCGAGCTCACGCGGACCGTACGCCCGGCGAAGGCTGCGGCGAGGTCGTCTGCCAGCTTGCGGAGGGTGTGCCCCTCAGGCATCCGCGGACTCGGACGGGGAATCCGTCCCATCCGGGCCGCGCAGCGCCGACGCGGGCAGCGGCGGCAGCTCGCGGGTCTCGTCGTAGACCGACAGCTGGCCGATGCGGCGCACGTGGCGCTCGTCGCCGGGGAACGGGGTCGCGAGGAAGACCTCCACGAAGCGGGTCATGTCCTCCAGCGAGTGCATCCGGCCGCCCACCGAGACGACGTTGGCGTCGTTGTGCTCACGGGCGAGGACGGCCGTCTCCTCCGACCACACGAGGGCGCAGCGCACGCCGGTCACCTTGTTGGCGGCGATCTGCTCGCCGTTGCCGGAGCCGCCGATGACCACGCCGAGGCTCATCCTTCCCTCGGCCCGGTCGGCGACCACGCCCTCGCCCGCGCGCAGGCAGAAGACGGGGTAGTCGTCGAGGGCGTCGTAGACGAACGGTCCGTGGTCGACGACCTCGTGGTCGTGGTCGAGCAACCACGCGGTGAGGTGGTCCTTCAGCTCGAGGCCGGCATGGTCGGAGCCCAGGTGAACGCGCATGGGCGACATCATCTCAAGGCCCCCCGGACCCGACGCGCTCGAGGTGCTGGTCGAGCCAGCCCGCGACCTGCCGCACCAGCGGCTCGGAGGCGGTGAAGTGCGCGTGCCGCCAGAAGCCGTGGGTCTGGCCCAGGCAGCGGATGCCGACGGTCTCCACCCCCGCCTCGGCGCAGCGCCGCGCCAGCTCCTCGCCCTCGTCGCGCAGCGGGTCGTGCTCGGCGGTCGCGACGAAGGTCGGCGGCAGCGTGTGGAGGCGGTCGGAGAGCAGCGGGGCCAGGTCCGGGTCGTCGTAGTCGGCCTCGGTGCGGGCGTACTGCTCCCAGTACCAGCGCGCCTCGGAGGGGTCGAAGCCCGACCCCGGTCCCTCGCTCCACGACGGGAAGCTGTCGTGCGGGTCGAGGAAGGGGTAGACGAGCGCCACGGCACGGAAGAAGCCCGGGTTGCGCAGGGCCGCGACCAGCGCGAGGTTGGCGCCGGCGGAGTCGCCGTGGACGGCGTACGGCCCGGCCAGGTCGGGGTCGGTCCCCTCGCGGCGCAGCCAGCCGATCACGGTGTCGAGGTCGTCGGGCGCGGCGGGGAACGGGTCCTCGGGCGGGCGGCGGTAGTCCACGCTCAGCACCGGACGGCGCAGCCGGTTGGCGAAGCGCCGGCAGATCCCGTCGTGGACGTCGATGTCGTTGAGCACGAAGCCACCACCGTGGGCGTGCACCACGAGGCCCGGGAGGGCGTCGGCCGGCGTGAACAAACGGCAGCGTACGCCGTCCGCGTCGAGGTCCTCGACCGCGGCGACGTCCTCCCGCGGCAGGCGGAGGTCGGCCTGCCGGGCCTCCTCGCGGTGCGCGATGAGGTCGAAGCCGGGCGCACCGAGCACGGGGCCGGCGTCGGCCTCCACCGCGGCCCGCACCTCGGGGTACATCAGCGCGACATGAGCGCGTCGAGCGCCACCGCGACCGCGGCGGCGACCCGGAAGTCGACGCGCAGGTCCGGGACGGTGACGCGGTAGCGGTCGCCGATCGACATCGTGCGCTCGACCGAGAAGAGCGGGGCGCCCTGGGCGTCGACGAAGTCGAAGTGGATCGGGATGAAGTCGAGCTCGGTGAACCGGCGCAGCAGCCCGGCCACCTGGTTGCGCTCCCGACCGGTGCCGCTGTAGCCCGGCCCCTCGATGTGGAAGGTCGAGCGCAGCAGCGAGGCGCCGAAGTCCTTCTTGAAGAAGCCGATCTGCGCGCCGGACTCGTCGGTGATGTCGTAGCCGGCGTTGAGGTCGAGCTTCTTGCGTGCCTTGAAGCCGAACACCGCCCGGGACTTGCCGGCGTCGGCGAAGAAGGTCACCTGCTCCTTGAAGGCCATCCGCTTCTGCTCCGCCAGCGCCATCAGGCGCGTGGGGTTGCCGGCCTCGTCGGACTCGGAGACCTCGTAGCGGTTGATCATCACGGTCAGCTTCTGCTTGACCACGAAGTGCGGGAGGTACATCTCGGCTGGCATGGGCGCCAGCCTAGCCAGCGGCGACCCGGGCCAGCTCCTCGTCGACCACCGACGGGTCGAGCTTGGTGAAGACCGGGGTCGGCTTGTCCACCTTCGCGCCCACCACGACCGGGTGCGACTCCCAGCGCGGGGTGCTGGAGTAGTCGCCGGTGATGACGGGGTACGACGTCAGCCCGGCGCCGTTGTCGGGGTCGAGCTCGTCGACCTGCTCGATGCGCGGCATCGGCACGAAGTCGCCCTCGCCGCCGAGCACCCGGTGCACCTTGTTGGCGGCGTGGGGCAGGAAGGGCGCGAGCAGGGTGTTGCAGTCGCTCACGCACTGGACCGCGACGTGGAGCACGGTCGCGAGGCGGTCGCGCTGGGACTCGTCCTTCATCTTGTAGGGCTCGGTGACGGTGAGGTACTTGTTCACCTCGCCGACGATGCGCATCGCCTCGGCGGTCGCGGCCCGCAGCCGGTGGTGGCCGAGGAGGCTGCCGACGCTCTCGAACCCGCTCCCCACGGCTGCGAGCACCGCCTCGTCGACCGGCTCGAGCTCACCGCGAGGCGGGATCTCGCCGAAGCTCTTGGCGACCATCGTGGCCGTCCGGTTGACCAGGTTTCCCCACCCGGCGACGAGCTCGGAGTTGTTGCGGGTCACGAAGTCGGCCCACGTGAAGGCGGCGTCGGAGGTCTCCGGACCGGCGGCGCAGATGAAGTAGCGCAGCGCGTCGGGGCCGTAGCGGGCGAGGAAGTCGCCGACGTAGAGCACGTGGCCGCGCGAGGTGGAGAACTGCTGGTCGCCCATCGTGAGGTACTCCGACGAGACCACCTCGGTGGGAAGGTTGAGCTGCCCGTAGGACCCCGGCGCGCCGCCGCGCGAGCCGTGGCCGTTGTAGGCCAGCAGCTCGGCCGGCCAGATCTGGGAGTGGAAGACGATGTTGTCCTTGCCCATGAAGTAGAAGGACAGGGCGTCGGGGTCGTTCCACCAGGCGCGCCACGCATCCGCGTCGCCGGAGCGGCGGGCCCACTCGATCGACGCGGACAGGTAGCCGATGACCGCGTCGAACCAGACGTAGAGCCGCTTGGTCGGCTGGTCCTCCCACCCCGGCACCGGGATGCCCCAGTCGATGTCGCGCGTCATCGCGCGCGGCCGGATCTCCTTGAGGATGTTCTGGCTGAACTTGATGACGTTCGGTCGCCACGTGCCGCTCGACTCCCGCTCGTCGAGCCACTCCCCCAGCGCGTCGGCGAGAGCGGGCAGGTCGAGCAGGAAGTGCTGGGTGTCGACGAACTGCGGCGTCTCGCCGTTGATCTTCGACCGCGGGTCGATCAGGTCGGTGGCGTCGAGCTGGTTGCCGCAGTTGTCGCACTGGTCGCCACGGGCGTCCTTGAAGCCGCAGATCGGGCACGTGCCCTCGATGTAGCGGTCGGGCAGCGTGCGTCCCGTCGACGGGCTGATCGCCGCCTGCGTGGTCTGCTCGACCATGTATCCGTTGGCCAGCACGGTGCGGAACATCTCCTGCACCACGCCGTAGTGGTTGCCGGTCGTGGTGCGGGTGAAGAGGTCGTAGGACAGGCCGAGATCGGCGAGGTCGTCGACGATCACCGCGTTGTTCTTGTCGGCGAGGTCCTTCGCGCTCACGCCCTGCTGGTCGGCGGTGACGAGGATCGGAGTGCCGTGCTCGTCGGTGCCGGAGACCATCAGCACGTCGTGACCCGCCATCCGCATGTAGCGACTGAACACGTCGGAGGGCACGCCGAAACCGGCCACGTGGCCGATGTGGCGCGGGCCGTTGGCGTACGGCCAGGCGACGGCGGACAGGACACGAGTCATGGGCGCCAGCCTAGTGAGGCACGCGAGCCGGTTCCGCGGCGGTACGACAACGGCTCCGCGCAGCGCCTAGGGTGACGCTCACAGCCCGGTGGGAGGTGACATGTCGCTCGACCTGGTGCTCATGCTGTCGGTGGCCGTGACCGGCGGCCTGCTCGCCCACCTGCTGCGCCTCCCGCCGCTGGTCGGCTTCCTCGTCGCAGGGTTCGTCCTGGCCGGTCTCGGCGTGACCGGCACGCCCGCGCTCGACACGCTGGCCGACCTCGGCGTGGTGCTGCTGCTGTTCGCGATCGGGCTGAAGTTCGACGTCCGCGTGCTCGGGCGTCGCGAGGTCCTCGGCGTGAGCGTGCTGCACGCCGTCCTGAGCATCGGGCTGGTGCTGGGCCTGCTGGCGGCCGCCGGGGCAGCCGGGGCGGGGCTGCTCGCCGACGTCGAGGGCACCGACCTGGTGCTGGTCGCGCTCGCCCTGTCCTTCTCCAGCACGGTGGTCGCAGTCAAGGTCCTCGAGGAGCAGAACGCCACGCGATCGCTGCACGGGCGCACCACCATCGGGATCCTGGTCGTGCAGGACCTGGTCGCGGTGGCCGCCCTGGTCGTCGTCGGGGGCGAGTCCCCCCGCTGGTGGGCACCGCTGCTCCTGTTCCTCGTGCCCGTCTCGTGGCCGGCGCGCCGCGTGCTCGACCGGATCGACCACGGCGAGCTGCTCACCCTCGTCGGGGTCACCCTCGCGCTGGTCCCCGGCTACGCCCTGTTCGACGCCGCCGGGCTGAAGGGGGACCTCGGGGCCCTCGTGGTCGGGGTCCTGCTGGCACCGTCGGCGCGTGCCGAGGAGGTGGCCAAGTCCGTCTTCTCCGTCAAGGAGCTGCTGCTCGTCGCCTTCTTCCTGTCGGTCGGCCTGCACGGCGCCCCCGACGCGTCCGGCATCGCGCTGGCCGTGGCCCTCGTGGCGCTGGTGCCGGTGAAGGCCGTCCTCTTCGCACTGCTGCTGCGCGCATCCGGGTTCCGGGTGCGCACCGCGACCCGCGCGGCGGCCTCACTCGCGAGCTACTCGGAGTTCGCCCTCATCGTCGTCGTGGCGGCGGCGTCCGCCGGCGCGCTGGGGCCGGAGTGGCTGGTCGTGGTGTCGACGGCGGTCGCGCTGAGCTTCGTGGTCGCGTCGGTGACGAGTGCCGTCGTCGACCGCCTGTCGTCGGCAGCCTCGCACCGGCTGCCGGACCCGGTGCGCCTGCACCCCGAGGAGCGCCCCGTCGACCTGCAGCGCGCCGACGCCCTGGTGCTCGGGATGGGGCGGTTGGGCCGGGCAGCCAGCAGTCGACTCGTCGAGGGCTACGGCTTGCGCGTGGTCGGCGTCGACTCCGACCCTGCGCGCGCCGGGGATCTGTCGGCCTACGGTCTGCACGTCGTCGAGGGCGACGCGACCGACCCGCTGTTCTGGGAGCGGGTCACCGACGAGGGCACCGTGCGGCTGGTCCTGCTGGCGATGCCCTTCCACGGCAGCAACCTCGCTGCGCTCGACCAGCTGCGGCGCAGCGGCTTCGGTGGCTCCGTCACCGCGGTCACGCGATATGACGAGGAGGTCGCACAGCTCGCGGAGCGCGCGGCCGTCGTCGGGCTCTACGACGCGGCAGGCGCGGAGCTGGCCGACCGCGCGGTGCGCACGGCCGGCCCCGACCTCAGCTGAAGTCGAGGTCGCCGGTCCGCGAGCGCTTGAGCTCGTAGAAGTAGGGGAACTTCGCGACGGCGACGGCGCCGTCCCACAGCTCGCCGGCCTCCTCGCCGCGCGGGATCTTCGACAGCACCGGACCGAAGAAGGCCGAGCCGTCGATGTGGATCGTCGGGGTGCCGACATCGTCGCCGACGGGGTCCATGCCCTCGTGGTGGCTCTTCGCCACGGCCTCGTCGAGGGACGCGTCGTCCCAGGCCTCGATCAGCTCGGCGGGCAGGCCCACCTCGGCCAGGGAGGCGGCGACCGTCTCGCGAGTGAGCTCCTCGCCGTTGTTGTGGTGACGGGTGCCGACGGCGGTGTACCACTCGCCGAGGGTCGCGTTGTCGTGCTCCTGAGCGATCCTGATCGCGACGCGCACGGGCTTCTCGGTGCCCTGGAGCATCTCGCGGTACTCCGCAGGGATGTCCTTGTCCTTGTTGAGGTAGGCCAGCGACATCACGTGCCACTGCACGTCGACGTCACGGACCTGCTCGACCTCGCGGATCCAGCGCGAGGTGATCCAGGCGAACGGGCAGAGCGGGTCGAACCAGAGGTCAGCGGTGGCCATGTCCACATCAATCCCTCGCCCCGGCCACCTATTCCCCACCGGTGTGGGTCCGGCCTCCTCCCGGTGGCAGGATGCCCGCATGCCTGGAACCAACCTCACCCGGGACGAGGCCGCCACCCGCGCCGCCCTCCTGGACGTCACGTCGTACACCATCGACCTGGACCTCACGAGCGCCACCCGGCCCGACCAGGGCACCTTCTCCTCCACGACCACGCTGGAGTTCACCTGCCGCGAGCCCGGCTCGAGCACCTTCGCCGACCTGGTCGCGCCCACGGTCCGCGAGATCACGCTCAACGGCCGCAGCCTCGACCCCACGACGGCGTACGTCGACAGCCGCATCGCGCTGGACGACCTCGAGGCGACCAACACGCTCGTCGTGACCGCCGACTGCGCCTACTCCAACACCGGCGAGGGCCTGCACCGCTTCGTCGACCCGGCCGACGACAAGGTCTACCTCTACAGCCAGTTCGAGGTGCCCGACGCCCGCCGCGTCTTCACCACCTTCGAGCAGCCCGACCTCAAGTCGGTCTTCACCTTCAACGTCACCGCGCCCTCGCACTGGGTCGTGGTCTCCAACGCCGAGACCCCCGAGCCCCGTGAGCTGGGCGACGGAGCGTCGGTGTGGAACTTCCCCACCACCAAGAAGATGTCGACCTACATCACCGCCGTCGTGGCCGGCGAGTACCACGGCGAGTTCGACACCTACGAGGGCAAGTTCGGCACGATCCCGCTCGGCCACTACTGCCGCCAGTCGCTCAAGGAGCACATGGACACCGCCGAGCTGGTCGCGCTGACCAAGCAGAGCTTCGCGTGGTTCGAGGAGCAGTTCGACTACCCCTACCCCTTCGGCAAGTACGACCAGCTCTACGTCCCGGAGTACAACGCCGGCGCGATGGAGAACGCCGGCTGCGTGACCCTGCGCGACGAGTACCTCCCGCGCAGCCGCCAGCCGCGCTCGTTCTTCGAGTTCCGCACGTCGGTGATCACCCACGAGATGGCGCACATGTGGTTCGGCGACCTCGTGACCATGAAGTGGTGGGACGACCTCTGGCTCAACGAGTCGTTCGCCGAGTGGGCCTGCTACTGGTGCGAGGCCAACGCGACCGACTTCACCGACGCCTGGACCGGCTTCGCCAACGCCCGCAAGCAGACCGGCTACCGCGCCGACCAGCTGCCCTCGACGCACCCGATCGCAGCCGACAACGTCGACCTGCACGCCGTCGAGGTCAACTTCGACATGATCACCTACGCCAAGGGCGCGTCGGTGCTCAAGCAGCTCGTCGCGTGGGTGGGCCTGGAGCCCTTCCTGAAGGGCCTGCGCGCCTACTTCAAGGAGTGGGAGTACGGCAACCCGGAGTTCAAGGACCTGCTCGCCACCCTCGAGAAGTCCTCCGGTCGCGAGCTCCAGGGGTGGGCCCAGGAGTGGCTGCAGACCGCTGGCGTGAACACCCTCTCCCCGTCGTTCGAGCTCGGCGAGGACGGCACCTACTCCTCCTTCGCGGTCGCGCAGACCGCGTCGGAGGAGTGGCCGACGCTGCGCCGCCACCGCCTCGGCATCGGCCTGTACGACGTCGACGCCGCGGGCCGCCTGGTCCGACGCGACTACCTCGAGGTCGACGTCGAGGGCGCCAGCACCGACGTCCCCGAGCTCGTCGGCGTCCAGCAGCCCGCGCTGCTGCTGCTCAACGACGAGGACCACGCCTACGCCAAGATCCGCCTCGACGAGCGCTCCCTGGCCACCGCGATCTCCGCCCTGTCGACCTTCGACGACTCGCTCCCCCGCGCGCTCGTGTGGGGTGCGACGTGGGACATGACCCGCGACGGCGAGATGCGGGCGCGCGACTGGGTCGACCTGGTTCTCGCCAACATCGGCGAGGAGAGCGACGCCTGGGCCGTCACCCGGATCCCGTCGTCCACCGCGCTCGCGGTCCACTCCTACTCCGACCCCGCGCACCGCGCCGAGCTGCGCACGACGTGGGAGCGCGGGCTGCGCGAGCTGCTGCTCGCCGCCGAGGCCGGCAGCGACCACCAGCTGACCTTCGCCCGGTCGTACGCCGCCGCCGCGCACAGCGACGCCGCGCTCGACGACCTCATCGGCCTGCTGGACGGCTCCTTCACGGTCGAGGGCCTCGCCGTCGACCAGGACATGCGCTGGGTGCTCATCACCGCGCTGGCGAAGTCCGGCCGCTTCGGCGACGCCGAGATCGACGCCGAGCTCGAGGTCGACAAGACGATCTCCGGCAAGGAGCAGGCCGCCGCTGCTCGGGTCTCGCAGCCCACCGCGGAGGCCAAGGAGGCCGGCTGGAACGCCATCCTCGACCCGGCGACGCCCAACGAGACGTCGCGCGAGATGGTCTTCTCGATCTTCCGCTTCGGCCAGGAGGACGTGCTCGAGCCCTACCTCGAGAAGTTCCTCAGCGCGGCCGACACGGTCATCGACACCCTCGGCTTCCACAAGGCCTCGACCGTGCTCGAGTACGGCTTCCCCAAGCCGCTCGGGTCGCAGGCGACGCTGGAGCGCCTCGACGCGTGGCTCGCCGACAACAGCGCCCCGAAGGGTGCGCAGCGCTACGTCGGCGAGGCGCGCTCCGAGATCGCCCGGGCGCTCGCCGCCCAGGCCTGCGACGCCCGCTGAGCGGGCGCTTCCTCGCGGTAGACCACGTCGACCGGGCAGTTCCTCGCGATGCATCGCGAGGAACTGCCCGGTCAGCGCATTTCAGCGCGAGGAAGTGCCCGGTCAGCGCATTTCAGCGCGAGGAACTGCCCGCTCAGGCGTGGAGGGTGTTCTGCGGGCGGGCGTGCTCGGCGAGCATCGCGATGCCCCGCTGGAGCCCGCCCAGCAGCTTGCCGGAGGCGAACTCCGACGTCATCGCCAGCACGGCCAGCTCGACCTCGGCGTCGGTGAGGTGCCGGCGTACGTCGCCGCCGGTGACCACCTCGGTGACCCGTCTGGCGGGGTCGACCAGGATCAGCACGCTGCGCGCGGGCGCGACGAGCCGGTTGTGCAGCCGGGTCGCCCAGGCACGCGTGTCATCTCCCTCGGCCGGACCGGCGTAGACGGAGAACTCGAAGCGGCAGGACTGCTCGGCGACGCGGATCGCCCTGTCGAGGGCGAGACGGTCGCTCTCGCTCAGCAGCTCACCAGCTGCCACTGGCGCCACCCGCTCGGGAGCCGTCGCCGTCGGGGGCGGGGAGCTCGGCGACGCCCTGACGGGGTCCGCCGATCCACTGGGCCTCGCCACCGGAGTGGTCGGGCAGCAGCTTCTCGCCGCGGACCATCGCAGGCAGGTAGACCGCGAGCCCGATGAGCACGAACAGCAGCAGCGGCGCGCCGGCGTAGAGCGCGAGCGCACCGAGGAAGTCGAGGTTGTTGACCTCGTCCTGACCTGCCCAGCCCTCCGGCACGTCGGCATGGGCCGGCGCGGCCAGCACAGCAGCGCTGAGGAGGACGCTGGAGACGGCGGCGACGCGGCCGGTCCGCCGGGGACGGGAGCGCCGGGTGCGGGTGGCGAGGCTGACGGGCGTGGTCACGGGCACAAGGGTATCGCCCATACTGGCGGGCATGCCTCACCCCCTCACCACCCCGATCATCGACGTGACCAGGGTCTCCGGGAGCGAGACCGACGCCCTCACCGCATGCTCCACCGACGAGTACCTCTGCACCCGGGTGCTCGAGTGGACCGGCAACCAGGATCTCGCCAACGCGGCGGACTGGATCGTCGGGAAGCCGAGCGCCCTCCTGGGACTGATCTTCATCGGACTCCTGGTCCGATGGGTGCTCCACCGCCTCATCGACCGCGTCGTGAAGCGCGCCGAGGTGGGCATGCTGCCCAGCCGCGTCAGCCGTGCAGTGACTGGTGGCCGGATGGGTGCCGCGCTCAACCTGACCGAGGACCCCGGCCACACCCGGCGCGTGCAGCGCGCGGCGACCATGGGCTCCCTGCTCAAGAGCATCGTCACCGGCGTCATCTTCACCGTGGTCGCCCTGATGTTCATCTCCGAGCTCGGCTACGACATCGCCCCGCTGATCGCCAGCGCCGGCATCATCGGCGTCGCGATCGGCTTCGGCTCGCAGGCACTGGTCAAGGACTTCCTGTCGGGCATTTTCATGATCTTCGAGGACCAGTACGGCGTGGGTGACGAGGTCGACCTCGGCGAGGCCGTCGGCACCGTCGAGGCCGTGAGCCTGCGCGTCACGCGCCTGCGCGACGTCAACGGCACGGTCTGGTACGTCCGCAACGGCGAGATCCTGCGGGTGGGCAACATGAGCCAGAACTGGGCCCGCACGGTGCTCGACGTGGGCGTCGGCTACGGCGAGGACCTCGCGCGCGTGCGGAGCGTGCTGGCCGACGTGGCGCACGACCTGTGGGAGGACGAGGACTTCAAGGGCCGGATCATCGAGGAGCCGTCGGTCTGGGGCGTGCAGGACCTCGGCCCGGACGCCGTCCTGGTCCGCGTCGCCCTCAAGACCGCGCCGCTCGAGCAGTGGGCCGTCGCCCGCGAGATGCGCCAGCGGATCAAGTACCGCTTCGACCACGAGGGCATCGAGATCCCCTTCGCCCAGCGGGTGCTGTGGATGCGCGACGGAGACCCCCGAGCTGCCGGCGACGCAGCGGACTCCCCTGCCGAGCCCCCGCCCGGTGCGCCGCCCGCCGACGGACCCGCGCGCGCGGAGGGACCCGCCTGAGGGCGCCTCCGGTGCGTTCCGGTGCACCCGACACAATGGTCGGGTGACCACCACCTTCTACGACGAGATCGGCGGCGAGCAGACGATCCGCACGATCGTCCACCGCTTCTACGAGGGTGTGGCCGACGACGAGCTGCTGCGCCCGATGTACCCCGAGGCCGACCTGGGCCCGGCCGAGGAGCGCTTCGCGCTGTTCCTCGTGCAGTACTGGGGCGGGCCGTCGACGTACTCCGAGACCCGTGGGCACCCGCGCCTGCGGATGCGGCACGCGCCCTTCCAGGTCACCCCGGCGGCCGCGCAGCGCTGGCTGGTCCACTTCCGGGCCGGCCTCGACGCCGCGGACCTGACACCGGAGCAGGACGAGCGGTTCTGGGACTACGTCACGCACGCCGCGCAGTTCATGGTCAACACCTTGGAGTGAGCTCCCGGTAGGCGTCCGGGACGGGAGCCGGTCGGCCCGTGGCGCTGTCGATGCACACCCCCACGACGCGGGCACGGGCCAGCACCTCGTCGCCGTCGCGCACGACGGACTCGAAGACCACCGAGGTCCGGCCGGTCCGCGAGACCCACGTGCGGCAGTCGTAGGGCTCGGGCCGGAACAGGATCGGGCGCACGTAGTCGACGTCGGTCTGCGCGACGACGAGGTGGTAGCCCTCGCCCAGCTCGCCGGCCTGCGAGACCAGCAGCTGGATGCGGGCCTCCTGGAAGTACTCGAAGTACTTCACGTTGTTGACGTGGCCGTAGATGTCCACGTCGCTGAAGCGCACGTGCACCGGATAGGCGCCGCCGGGGACTTCCACGACCCCGACCGCCGCCGGTGGGCGTACGGGCTCGTCCGGCTCGAGGAGGCGGGTCAGTGACTCCTTCTCCCCCGCGTGCAGGCGCCGCGGTCGCTCGGTCGCGAAGACGTAGGGCGTCAGCACGGTGCGGGCGCGCAGGAAGACGGTGCGCTCCCCCGCCTCGTCCTCGGCGAAGACCTCGTAGCCCATGGTGAAGCTCGCGGCGCGGATCTCGGTGACCCAGCACTCGACGGCGACCGGCTCGAAGGAGAAGGTCAGCGAGGAGACGTAGGTGACCTCGTGACGCACCACGACCACGCCCTCGGCCAGGTCGTCGGCCCGGCTGTCGGGGGCGTGGGTGCGGAACATGTCCACCCGCGCCTCCTGCATGTAGTCGACATAGGTGACGTTGTTGACGTGGCCCAGCAGGTCGAGGTCGGCCCACCTGAGCGGGCAGCGGTAGAGATGGCGCACGCACCGATCGTCGCAGAACCGGAGCGCGGGGGCGTACGCCGTCCGCCGGGCCCGGTCGCCATGACGTAGGCCACACCGGGGCCGGTGCCGCTGCGGAGGACGGCGGACTAGGGTGCCGGGAGACTTTGCCAACCCACGAGCAACCCGGAGTTCCCATGCCCGAGGCAGTGATCGTTTCCGCAGCGCGTACCCCCATCGGCCGGGCCAACAAGGGCTCGCTGAAGGACTTCCGCCCCGACGACCTCACCGCGCTCGCCGTGCAGGCCGCGCTCGACAAGATCCCCGGTCTCGACCCGACCACCATCGAGGACCTGCTGCTCGGCTGCGGCCTCCCCGGTGGCGAGTCGGGCAACAACATGGCCCGCGTCGTGACCACGCTCCTCGGCCTCGAGGTCCCCGGCGCCACGGTCACCCGCTACTGCTCGTCGTCGGTGCAGACGACCCGCATGGCCTTCCACGCGATCAAGGCCGGCGAGGGCGACATCTTCGTCTCCGCCGGGGTCGAGACCGTCTCGCGCTTCGCCAAGGGCACCTCCGACCACATCCCCGGCACCCGCAACCCGCTCTTCGAGGACGCCGGCGCGCGCACCGACGAGTACGCCAAGGGCGGCCGGGACTGGCACGACCCGCGCGAGGACGGCCAGCTGCCCGACATCTACATCGCGATGGGCCAGACGGCCGAGAACGTCGCACGGATGCGCGGCCTGGACCGCAAGGAGCTCGACGAGTTCGCCGTCCGCTCCCAGAACCTCGCCGAGAAGGCGATCGCCGACGGCTTCTGGGAGCGCGAGATCACCGCGGTCACGACGCCCGACGGCACGGTCGTGACGAAGGACGACGGCCCGCGCGCCGGAGTGACGTACGACGCCATCGCCGGCCTCGACCCGGTCTTCCGCCCCGACGGCGTGGTCACCGCCGGCAACTGCTGCGCGCTCAACGACGGCGCCGCCGCCGTGGTCGTCATGTCCGACACCAAGGCCGCCGAGCTCGGCCTGACCCCGCTCGCACGGATCGTGTCCACCGGTGTCTCCGGGCTCTCCCCCGAGATCATGGGCCTCGGTCCCGTCGAGGCCACGAAGAGCGCCCTCGAGCACGCCGGCATGAGCATCGGCGACATCGACCTCGTCGAGATCAACGAGGCGTTCGCCGCGCAGGTCGTGCCGTCCTACCAGGACCTCGGCATCGACCTGGACCGCCTCAACGTCAACGGCGGCGCCATCGCGGTCGGCCACCCCTTCGGCATGACGGGCGCGCGCCTGCAGAACACGATGCTCAACAGCCTGGACTGGCACGACAAGTCCACCGGCCTCATCACCATGTGCGTCGGCGGCGGCCAGGGCATGGCGATGATCCTCGAGCGCGTCGGCTGACGGGTCCCGGCACTGCACGGCACTAGGCTGGCGCCATGACCACCACGGGGGAACCGCGCTGGCTCGACGACACGCAGCAGCACTCGTGGCGTGCCCTGATGATGGGCATGACGCTGCTGCTGGAACGTCTCGACGACGACCTGCGCCGCGAGTTCGGGATGTCGCTGACCGAGTACGAGGTGCTGGTGCGGCTCTCCGAGCGTCCGGGCCGGGCGATGCGGATGGCGCACCTGGCCGACGCGATGGCGCACTCGCGCAGCCGGGTGACCCACACCGTCGCCCGGATGGAGGCCGTCGGCTACGTCACCCGCGGCACGACGCCCGAGGACGGTCGCGGCGTCGTCGCGACGATGACCGACCAGGGCTACGAGCTGCTCGAGCGGGCCGCGCCGTGCCACGTGGAGAGCGTGCGCCGCAACATCGTCGACCTCGTCGCCGAGGACGACTTCGCCGCGGTCGGGCGGGTCTTCGACCAGGTGGCCGACCACCTGGTGACGCGGCACCCGGAGTCGGAGATCCGTACGCAGTAGCCGGGCCTCAAGCACAAGAGCCGCCCGCAAGCTTTCTCGCGGGCGGCTCTTCGTGTCGGGCCGGGTCAGTCCCGGGTCAGGCGACGGTGCGTGACGCGGTGCGGCCGCGCCGCCTCGATGCCGAGACGCTCGATCTTGTTCTCCTCGTAGGCGGCGAAGTTGCCCTCGAACCAGAACCACCTGGCCGGGTCCTCCTCGTCGCCCTCCCACGCCAGGATGTGGGTGGCGACGCGGTCGAGGAACCACCGGTCGTGGGAGGTGACCACGGCGCAGCCGGGGAAGTCGAGCAGCGCGTCCTCGAGCGAGGACAGGGTCTCGACGTCGAGGTCGTTGGTGGGCTCGTCGAGGAGCAGCATGTTGCCGCCCATCTTGAGCGTCAGCGCGAGGTTGAGGCGGTTGCGCTCACCACCGGAGAGCACGCCGGCCTTCTTCTGCTGGTCCGGGCCCTTGAAGCCGAACGACGCGACGTAGGCGCGGCTGTTCATCTCGAAGTTGGCGACCTTGATGAAGTCCAGGCCGTCGGAGACGACCTCCCAGACGTTCTTGTTGGGGTCGATGCCACCACGGCTCTGGTCGACGTAGGAGATCTTCACGGTCTGGCCGACCTTGAGCTCACCCGCGTCAGGCTCCTCCTGGCCGGTGATCATCCGGAACAGCGTGGTCTTGCCGACGCCGTTGGGGCCGATGACGCCGACGATGCCGGCGCGCGGGAGCTTGAACGAGAGGTCGTGCATGAGGGTGCGACCCTCGAAGCCCTTCGCGAGGTCGTCGGCCTCCAGCACGATGTCGCCGAGGCGCGGCCCGGCCGGGATGTTGATCTCGGAGGTGTCGATCTTGCGCATCCGGTCGGCCTCCGCCGCCATCTCCTCGTAGCGCGCGAGACGCGACTTGCTCTTCGTCTGGCGGGCCTTGGCGTTGGAGCGGACCCACTCGAGCTCACGCTCGAGGACCTTGGCGCGCTTGGCGTCCTTCTGGCCCTCGATCTTGAGGCGGTCCTTCTTGGTCTCGAGGTAGGTCGTGTAGTTGCCCTCGTAGGGGTGCGCCTTGCCGCGGTCGAGCTCGAGGATCCACTGCGCGACGTTGTCGAGGAAGTAACGGTCGTGGGTCACGGCCAGGACGGCGCCGGGGTAGGAGGCGAGGTGCCCCTCGAGCCACTGCACCGACTCGGCGTCGAGGTGGTTGGTGGGCTCGTCGAGGAGCAGCAGGTCGGGCTGCTGGAGCAGCAGCTTGCACAGCGCGACGCGGCGGCGCTCACCACCGGAAAGATTGTCCACCAGGACGTCCGGCGGCGGGCACCGCAGTGCGTCCATGGCCTGGTCGAGGCGGCTGTCGAGGTCCCACGCGTTGGCGTTGTCGAGCTCGGTCTGGAGGTTGCCGGTCTCCTCCATGAGCGCGTCCTGGTCGGCGTCGGGCTCGCCCATCTCCATGTAGGCGTCCTCGAGACGCTTCATCTTGGCCTTGAGCTCGCCGACGGCCTCCTCGACGTTCTCCAGGACGGTCTTGCCCTCGCTCAGCGGGGGCTCCTGCTGGAGCATGCCGACGCTCGCCTCGGGGTCGAGGATCGCGTCGCCGTTGTTGGCGTGGTCGAGCTGCGCCATGATCTTGAGCAGCGAGGACTTGCCCGTGCCGTTGGGTCCGACGACGCCGATCTTGGCACCGTGGAGGAACGAGAGGGTGACGTTGTCGAGGACGACCTTGTCACCATGGGCCTTGCGCACGTTGCGCAGTGTGAAGACGTACTCAGCCATGCGGGCGAGCCTACGGGGAACCGGACCCCGCCCGACAATCGCGCCTCCCCCGGAGCGGCTGTCGACCGACCGGGCCCCGGAGGCCGCCGGCCCGCCCTCCTCAGGCCGCCTGCGGCGCCGCCTCGCTCGCCACCGGCTGCACCTCGGCGACCTCGGGCGCCACCGCCTTCGCGAACCGGGTCGTGCCGTGGCTCAGGTCGTGGCCGACCGAGGTCGCCACGACCTCGAAGGAGGTCTGCGGCTTGCCCTCGCGCTCCCACACGTCGGCGACGAGCCGGCCGTGCACGACCACGGGATCGCCGCTGCTCAGCGAGTCGGCCACGTGGCGGGCCAGCCGGTTCCACGCCTTCACGGTGTGCCACGAGGTGGTGCCGCGGACCCACTCGCCGTCGCGGTAGCGGCTCGGGGTGCAGGCCACGCGGAACGAGGCGACCTGTCGGCCCTCGGCGAGCTCGCGCAGCGTGACGTCGCCGCCGATCCAACCGGTCAGGGTGATCTGGGTGTCGTACATCGAGGTGTCTCCTGGACTCGGCGGCGGTGGCTCCGCCGCGGTCCCCCAAGACTGTGCACCGGGGCCGACAACCACGACCCGAGGCCACGACCAGCTGTGGACGAGACGACCCGACACGTCCCTGTGGACGACTCGTGGCCCGCGATCCTCAGCGCAGGGCGGTGGTGAGGCCGTCGCGCACCTCGGCGTAGGACGCGATCTCGGCCAGGATCGGGGCAACCACGACCTCCGCGGACACCTCCGAGATCGCCTCGCGCAGGCGCTTGTCGGCCGATCGCGCCCGCGATCTCGCGGTGAGCGACACAAGCCAGCGGCACACCAGCGCCAGGAGGATGCCCAGCCCCACCCCGCCCAGCAGCATCAGCGTGGGCAGCGGGAAGGCGCCGACCTCAGGGGTCGGGGGCTCGGGCAGCCGGGCGTAGGAGCCGAAGGCGAGCAGGGCCAGCCACCCGGCGCCGAGGACGGCGGAGACGATCAGGACGTACTGCAGGACACGCACCAGACCGGCCCACACCGGGATCCTCGCCGCGCCGAGGTCGGTCGAGGCGACCGCCCGGTCGAGCCGGTCACCCAGGTCCGGCAGGCGCGAGACCGAGGCCGCACGGACGGCCGATGCCCACGCGGGCGCCATGCCCTCGCCGACGTGGTCGGCCAGGGCCCGGACCTCGGTGTCGACCCGGGCGCGCTCGACGCCGGTGGCTTTCGGCACCGACGTGCGGGCAGCGCCGGTGAGAGCCTTGCCGGACGCGCCGAGGTCGAGGTGGAGCCGCTTGAGCGGGTCGGGCTTGAGCCGGGAGAACCAGGCCGTCACCGGCCACCCGGTCGCCCGGTTGGCCCGCAGGCGGGTGGAGTCTGCGACGGCCTTCACCACGGTCGGCACCCCTGCCGCCTCGGCGAAGGCGTCGTCGAGGGCGGCGACCCGCTCCTTCGACAGGGACGGCGCCTTGGCGGTGCCGGTGGCCTCCTGGAGACGCTGCGCGGCGCTCTTCACGTCGGCCTCGAGCCGGGAACGGGTGACCTTCTTGGCCGCGACGCGCTCGGCGATCATGCCGCGCAGCTCATCGACCCCCCAGCCGTGGCGCGCGCTCACGCCGAGCACCGGGACGCCGGACAGGCCGTCGGCCTCGAGCAGGCGGCGTACGTCGTCGAGCATCGAGGCGCGCCGGTCCTCCGGCACGGTGTCGATGTGGTTGAGCACGACGAGCATCACATCGCGGTGCCCCGACAGCGGCTTGAGGAAGCGGTCGTGGATGGCGGCGTCGGCGTACTTCTGCGGGTCGAGCACCCACACCAGCATGTCGGCGAGCTGCACCAGGCGCTCGACCTCGAGGTGGTGGGAGACCTCGGTGGAGTCGTGGTCGGGCAGGTCGAGGAGCACGACGCCGCGCAGCTCGACGTCCTCGTCGGCCGCCGACAGCATCGAGTCGCGGGTGACCTGGTGGCGCGCGGGGATGCCGAGCCACTCGAGCAGCTCCTCGGCCCCCTCCTTGCCCCACACGCAGGCGGTGGCCCACGACGTGGTGGGACGGCGTACGCCGACCGCGGCGAGCTCGAGCCCGCTCAGCGCGTTGAAGGTGGAGGACTTGCCCGAGCCGGTGGCGCCGGCGAGGGCGACGACGGTGTGGTCGGCAGACAGCTTCAGCCGGCCGGCCGCGCGGGCGGCGACCTTCTCCGCGTCGTCCACGACGGAGTCGTCGACGCGTCCGCGGGCAGCCGTGGCGGCGCGCTCGAGCCCGTCGACGCGGGCGCCGATGTCAGAGCTCCTGGTGACCAGCTTCTTGGCCCCTTCGAGCAACGACGTCATGACTCCCTCACGGTTGGGTGGTGCGGTTCTCGGGGACTCAACCCTAGGGGGCGCTCCCGGCAGAGCCCGAACCCTGGGGCTGCTGCGTCGCGGCGTAGCGCAGGTCGTCGACCTTGCGGGCCGCGGAGCGCATCCGCTCGGGTGCTTCGGGCGAGATCTCGAGGCTGTCGAGGAGGTCGGTGTAGCGGCGACGCTCCGCGTCGAGCAGGTCGCTCATCGAGGTCTCGAGCCGCTGGCGGGCGCGCTCGGCGAGGCTGCGCACCGCCTGGTCACCGAAGACGGCCTCGAGCAGCTTCTGTCCCAGGACGGCCGAGCCGCCGGCGATGCCCGCCTCGGCGCCGACCAGGAGGCCCCCGGTGTGGGCGAAGACGACGATCATCAGCGCGACCGCGAGGCCGTTGACGCCGAAGGCCAGGAAGCGCGCGGTGGAGCGCTTGTCGGCGCCCTCGCTGCGCACCATCTCCAGCACGTCGTCCTGCCAGTCGCGCACGGCGCGCTCGGCGCGGCGGCGGAAGTCGCGCGACGCGCGACCGAGGTCCTCACCCGCATCGCGGAGCAGGACCTGGCCCGCGGCGGTGCCGCGCCAGGACGCCTCGGCACGCTCGGCTGCGGCCTCGGCGTGCTCGAGGATGAGGGTCTCGAGCCCGGACTCGACGGCGACGGTGACGCGCTCTGCCTGCTGCGGCTTGCCCTTGACGGCGTTGACGACCCGGTCGCGGATCCAGCCGACGCGCGTCTCGAGCGTCTTGAGCAGCTCGCCGGTGCCGACGAACTCCTGCCAGCGGGCGAGCACCTCGCCGCGCAGCAGCGAGCCGTCGGCCGAAGCCTCTCCGACCGCCTTCACGGCCCGGTCGTAGGCCTCGTTGGCGTCCTCGCGCAGGCGGCGTACGGCGTCGGTCTGCTCGGTCGCGGCGTCGGCGACGACGTGCGTACGCCGACCGAGCGTGCGGATCGCGCCGTCGAGGGTCTGCTGGACGACCGCGGCGCGGGCGTCCTGGTCGTCGGCCAGGGCCTGCAGCCAGCGGCGGATGTCGATGACCGAGTCCGAGGCCAGCAGTCCCGTCTCGGAGACCTCGCCCTCCTCGACGGTGAAGAGCGGGGAGTCCTTCAGGCCGCGGCTGGCGAGCATCCGCGCGAGGTGGGTGGCGATGGTGTCGACGGCGTCGGGGGGCGTGCGGTCGAGCACGATCGCCACGGCGGCCGAGCGCTCGGCGGCCTTGCGCAGGAAGTCCCACGGCACCTGGTCGGCGTACCTCGCGGCCGAGGTGACGAAGAGCCACAGGTCGGCGGCGGCGAGCAGCTGGGCCGCGAGCACGCGGTTGCGCTCCTCGACCGAGTCGATGTCGGGGGCGTCGAGGATCGCCAGGCCCGGCGACATCGCGGACGAGGCGACCAGCTGGAGGGCCTCGGGGTCGTTGGTCTGCCGGGTGACGCGCTCGAGCTCGGGCAGCAGCCGGTCCTGGCCGAACCACTTCGCGTCGTCGGGGTGGTGCACCAGCACCGGCGAGCGGGTGGTGGGCCGCAGCACCCCGGGCGCGGTGACGCGGGTCCCGACGAGCGAGTTCACCAACGTCGACTTGCCGGCGCCGGTGGACCCGCCGACGACCGCCAGCAGCGGTGCGTCGAGGGTCATCAGGCGCGGGATGACGTAGTCCTCGAGCTGGTCGACCATCTCGGCACGCGCGGCCCGCTGCTCCTCGGCACCGGGCAGCTCCAGCGGCAGCCGGGCCTCCTGGAGCGCACCGCGCAGCCGCACGAGTGCGGTCACCATCGCGGTCGTGGTGTCGGGCGTACGACGGCCGGGGGGCAGCGTCTGGTCCGCCTCGGGCTCGCTCATCGGGTGGGTACCACCTGTCCGGGGAAGGAGATGTAGGGGCGGATGAGCCGCAGCTCCTCGACGTGCTCCTGCCCGCGGACCGCGAAGTCGTCCGGAGCGGTGCCGCGGAGGTAGCGGTGGTGGAGGTAGCCCAGCTCGATGGCCGCCGCCTGGTACTCGCGCATGCCGCGCTCGGCCTGCTTGCCTCCGTGGTGCAGCGCCCAGCGACGTGCGTGCCGGCGGGCGCGCAGGTCCACCAGCCACGGGATGTCGGTGGCGGGCAGCAGTCCGCGGTCGGCGGCGTCCTGGAGCGCCTCGACCAGGAGCGGGCGCTCGGAGCGCCGGCGGTAGACCGCGAACGCCACCACGCCGAGGAAGGCCGGCAGCATCAGCGTGGCGTAGACGACGAGGAACGTGCCCTGGATCGTGGAGTAGTTCCACAACCCGTGCAGCAGCGCGGCGAGCGCGAGGCCCACGACGGGGGCGAGGCGGCGCACGAGCGGGCGGGAGCTGGAGATCGCGAGCCCCACACCGATGCCGGTGAACGCCGTGAAGAGCGGGTGCGCGAAGGGGCTGAGCAGGCACCGGAAGATGAACGTCACCGTGAGCGCCGCCGAGCCACCCTCGAGGCCGTCGGTCCCGCTGTAGGCGCTGGCGAGATAGAGGATGTTCTCGGTGAAGGCGAAGCCGATGCCGACCATCCCGGCGTAGACGATGCCGTCGAGCACGCCGTCGAGCTCGTGGCGCCGCCACCACAGCAGCAGCACCAGGAAGGCGCCCTTGGTGACCTCCTCGGTGACCGGCGCGACCACGGAGAGCGAGTCGGACTCGCTCGCGCCGCCGGCCATGCCGAGGACCTGCAGCACCAGCGCCGCGGCCGTGGCGACGAACGCCCCCCACAGCAGCCCCGCGGCGAGCAGCGCTCGCGGCTCGGGCTCGTAGCGGTCGAGCCACATGAAGCACCCGACGAGCGGGCCGACCGGGAGGGCCGCGAGGAGAGCGGCCAGCGCGAGGGTCCCGGGAGCCCCGGAGAGGGCGACGACGAGGGCCATCGCTGCGGCGCCGACGAGCACCAGGACTGCCACCACGACCGTGAAGGCAACGCTGTCCCGGCGGCGTCGATGCATGGTCGGAGCCTAACCGAGCAAGGCACTTCGACCGTGGTCGGCGCACCCCAAGGGGCGTGCGCCGACGCCCTCGTGGGCCGACGCCCTCGCGTCGTACAGTGACGGCGTGAGCGAGCCCACCGCAGAGAACCCTGTCGAGAACCCCGCCGACGAGCCGCGGACCGAGTCGCACGACCCGGCGGTGCCGGCCGCCTACGCCGCCTTCATGCGCAAGGGCTGGGGCGACCGGGCGCTGGACATGCCGCGCCACCCCGTTGCCGACCACGCCGCGACCCGTCGTGCCGCCTTGGCGCAGGCCTTCCCCGACGACCGGCTCGTGCTTCCCGCCGGCACCTACAAGGTCCGCGCCAACGACACCGACTACCGGTTCCGTCCGGACACCGCGCACACCTACTTCACCGGCAACCAGACCTCCGACGCCGTGCTGGTGATCGAGGACGGCGAGTCGGTGCTCTACGCCCGCCCGCGCTCCGAGCGCGACACCGACGAGTTCTTCCGCGACCGGCAGTACGGCGAGCTGTGGGCCGGTCGCCGTCCCTCGGCGCAGGAGATCTCCGACTCGCTCGGCATCGAGGTGCGCCACGTGAAGGACCTGCCGTCCTTCGACGACGACCGCAAGACCCGCGACGTCACCACCGACGAGGACCTCGCCCGCGTGGCCGACGAGCTGCGGCTGGTCAAGGACGAGTGGGAGATCGGCGAGCTCCAGGAGGCCTGCGACATCACCACGCTCGGGTTCGAGGACTCGGTGCGCGAGTGGGACCGGGTGCGGGAGTTCGGCGAGCGCTGGATCGAGGGCACGTTCTTCCGCCGCGCCCGTGCGATGGGCAACGACATCGGCTACGACTCGATCTGCGCCGGCGGCTCGCACGCCACGACGCTGCACTGGATCGACAACACCGGCTCCATCGAGCCCGGCAAGCTCGTGCTGCTCGACATGGGCGTGGAGGGCATCAACCTCTACACCGCCGACGTGACGCGCACCCTCCCCGTCGACGGCACCTTCACGCCGCTGCAGCGCGACCTCTACGACCTGGTGTTCACCGCCCAGCAGAAGGGCATCGAGGCCGTACGCCCCGGCGTCCCGTTCCTGGCCGCTCACCAGGCGGCGATGGAGGTGCTGGCGCACGGGCTCGAGGACCTCGGCCTCCTGCCGGTCTCGGCCCAGGAAGCGCTCGACCCGGAGTCGAAGGTCTACGCGCGCTGGACGCTGCACGGCACCTCCCACATGCTCGGCATGGACGTCCACGACTGCGGCCGCGCCTCGGCCGACATCTACCCCAAGGGCGACCTCGCCGAGGGCATGGTGCTCACCGTCGAGCCGGGCCTCTACTTCCAGGAGGACGACCTGCTCGTGCCGTCGGAGCTGCGCGGCATCGGCATCCGGATCGAGGACGACATCCTCGTCACCGCCGACGGCCACACCAACCTCTCGGCCTCGCTGCCCCGCTCGTCGGCGGACGTCGAGGAGTGGATGGGCCGGCTGCGCTGAGGTGGACTGCCACCACTACGACGCCTTCCGCTGCCGCTCCTGCACGCTGCTGGAGGTGCCTCGCGCGCGACAGCTCATCGACAAGGAGGAGCACGCCCGCTCGCGGGTCGACGCGCCCGTGTGGCTGCCGACGGTCGCAGGCGCGGAGGCGGGCTTTCGCAACAAGGCCAAGATGGCCGTCGGGGGCACCGTCGACGCCCCGACCCTCGGCATCCTCGACCGTGACCTCGCCGGGGTGGACCTGCGCGACTGCGGCCTGCACTCCCCCGGCCTGACGACGGCACTCGGCCGGATCGCCGAGTGGATCAGCGACGCCGGTCTGACGCCGTACGACGTCGCGACGCGCGGCGGCGAGCTCAAGCACGTCCTGCTCACCGAGTCGCCCGACGCGGAGCTGATGCTCCGCCTGGTGATGCGCTCGACGGCACTCGAGGCGCGCGTCCGCTCCCGGCTGCCCGGCCTGCTCGAGGCCGTGCCGGGCCTGCGGGTGGTCACGATCAACGTGCAGCCCGAGCACAAGGCCGTGCTCGAGGGCGAGCGCGAGATCGTGCTCACCGAGCACGCCAGCCTGCCGATGCGCCTCGCCACCGGGGTCACGCTGCGGCTCGGACCGAAGTCGTTCTTCCAGACCAACACCGCCGTCGCGGAGGCGCTCTACGACCAGGCGCGGGCGTGGGTGGACGCCCTGGCGGACGTTCGCAGCGTGTGGGACCTCTACTGCGGGGTCGGCGGCTTCGCGCTGCACCTCGCACGCGCCGACCGCGAGGTGCTCGGGGTCGAGGTCTCGGCCGACGCGATCGCCGCCGCGGGGGCCACGGCGGCCGAGCTGGGGGTGGAGGCCGGGTTCGTGGCCGCCGACGCGACGTCGTACGCCCTGGGCTCGAGCGCCGTGCCCGACCTGGTCGTGGTGAACCCGCCCCGGCGAGGGATCGGCGCCGACCTGGCGGGCTGGCTCGAGGCGTCAGGCGTGGGCCACGTCGTCTACTCCTCGTGCAACGCCGAGTCCCTGGCGCGCGACCTCGCGCTCACGCCGTCACTGCGCCCGGTGGAGGCGCGGGTGCTCGACATGTTCCCGCACACCTCCCACTACGAGGTGCTGGTGCTGCTCGCGCGGTGAGTCAGCCGCGACGCACCTTGGGGCTCTTGGCGAGGGCGTCGCGGACGGTCCCGTCGCGGTGTGCGTCGTCGGCGTAGACGGCCGCGAGGTCAGGCGACTCCGCCTGGGCGGCGACGCCGACGGCGCCCACGCCGACCCGGACCCAGCGGGGCGCGTCCAGGCAGGACGTGGGCAGCGAGGTCGTCAGCGTGTCGGCACCCCGGTCCACCTTGGACCTCAGGCCGCCGCACTCGACCGTCTTCCCGCGCCGGTCCATGCTGGAGATCGGCTTCCCGCCCAGGCGCTCGACGAGGACGTCGAACGTGCCCCTCGGCGTGCTGATGCGGAAGACCGTGAACTGGAGGGGGTCGCGCTCAAGCGCCCGGAAGCTGACGGTCAGCCGCAGTCGTGTGGCACCGTGCGCGACCGAGGTCCGGACCACGTCGACCCCGCCGTAGCCCGGGGCGGGGACGGCGTCCTGGAGATCGGTCGACCCGTCGGCGAGGGTGACGACGTCACCGACGCTGTCCTCGCTGACCACCTTCTCGGCGTGGGCCGCCACGGGCAGCAGGAGGGTGGCGGGGACGAGGAGGGCAGCAAGGCGCGCGCCGAGACGGGGGGACATGGGCGGGATCCTAGGGACTGGTGTGCCGGGTGTGAGGCGGACCACGGAACAGGTAGCCGAAAGTATCGGTTGGACCGGACGTGAGCGCGCCTTCCACCCCCTCGCCGACGGTTCCCGCGACCGTCGGCGACCTGCTGACGCAGCGTCGCGCCGTGGACCTCGCGCGGACGGAGAGCGCGCTCTGTCGCCTCCCGCTCGCCGCCGACTGACCAGCGCACTGCGCTTCCCGGCGCCGCGGTCCCCGCGCGCCGTCCTCGAAAGGCTGTCCCCTCACCATGAGCACTTCTGTCAGCGAGACCGAGAAGCCCACCCGCTTCCGGCTCCCGTCGTTCGGCACGCAGGTCCTGGTCGGACTCGTGCTGGGCGTCGTCCTGGGCCTGGTGGCCCGAAACATGGGCGCCGACGGCGTCGACGCCACGACCGGCGAGGTCGACCCCAACTGGCTCACCGAGACCCTCAGCACCATCGGCGGCACGTTCGTCACGCTGCTGCGCGCGGTCGTCCCGCCACTGGTGTTCCTGGCGATCGTCGCCTCGATCGCGAACCTGCGTGACGTCACCGGCGCCGCACGCCTGGCGTGGAAGACGCTGGCCTGGTTCGCGATCACCGCGCTGATCGCCGTCGGCATCGGCATCGCCCTCGGCCTGGTCGTCCGGCCCGGCGACCACACCAGCGTGGCCTCCGACGCCGCGTCCGTCCCGTCGTCGACCGGCTCGTGGCTCGACTTCCTCTCCGGCCTCGTCCCGGCCAACGTGCTGGGCCTCGCGGGTTCCGCCGGTGACGACGGCAGCGTGTCGATGTCGTTCAACGTGCTGCAGATCCTCGTCGTCGCCATCGCCATCGGCATCGCGACCCTCAAGGTCGGCGAGGCTGCAGACGCGTTCCTCACCTTCGTCCGCTCGGCGCTCGCGGTCGTGCAGAAGGTGCTGTGGTGGATCATCCTGCTCGCCCCGGTCGCGACGGTCGGCCTGCTCGGCAATGCGGTCGCCAGCTATGGCTGGGACGCCCTGGGCTCGCTCGGGACGTTCACCCTCGCGATCTACGCCGGCCTGCTGATCGTCCTGCTCGGCGTCTACCCCTCCCTGCTGCTGCTCAACGGCCTCTCGGTCAAGCAGTTCTTCACCGGCGCGTGGCCCGCGATGACCCTGGCCTTCGTGTCGCGCTCCTCGGTGGGCACGATGCCCCTCACCCAGAGCGTGACCGAGCGCAACCTGGGCGTCCCGCGCGCGTACGCCTCCTTCGCCGTGCCGCTCGGCGCCACCACCAAGATGGACGGCTGCGCCTCGATCTACCCCGCGATCTCGGCGATCTTCGTGGCGCAGTTCTTCGGGATCGACCTCTCGCTCACCGACTACGTCCTGATCGCCTTCGTCTCGGTCATCGGCTCCGCGGCCACCGCCGGCGTCACCGGCGCGACCGTGATGCTGACCCTGACGCTCTCGACCCTGGGCCTGCCGCTCGAAGGTGTCGGCCTGCTGCTCGCCATCGACCCGATCCTCGACATGGGTCGCACCGCGGTCAACGTCACCGGCCAGGCCCTCGTGCCGACGCTCGTGGCCAAGCGGGAGGGCATCATCGACCAGGAG
Source organism: Nocardioides furvisabuli (assembly GCF_021083185.1). GTDB lineage: Bacteria > Actinomycetota > Actinomycetes > Propionibacteriales > Nocardioidaceae > Nocardioides > Nocardioides furvisabuli. The sequence continues at coordinate 472,927 of NZ_JAIGQB010000002.1, forward strand.
GCGTACGACGCGCCGCGCGGGCGCACGGCGTGGCGCGAGGACACCGACCTCGAGGCGCGTCCGGTCACGGCCACCACCGCGGCCTGAACCGTCCCGCCCGGCCCTCCGCACCCAAGGGGGCCGGGCTTGGGATACTGGGGCCACGGCCCCCGTGGCGCAACGGATAGCGCACCGGATTTCTACTCCGCTGGTTGCAGGTTCGAATCCTGCCGGGGGCGCCATGTGATGTCGCAGGACATCCGCGACACCGCGGCGAGCCTCCGGCGCAGCGGCTCGCCGCCACCGCAGGATGTGTCCAGGCCCCGCCACGTATGAGGTAGCGGGGCCGCACACATTTCCCGCCACGACCGCTCCGCTTGCCTCCCAGGGGTGTAGCCCGCTCATGGATCTCGACGCATCGGGTACGTCCGCGTCTCCTGCACCCGCGAGATGGAGCACCACGATGACGAACGAACTGGGGACGGGACTGTTGACGGTGATCGGCGTCCTGGCCGGTCTCGCCGCCCTGTTGGTCCTGCTGACCGCGCTGGACCCGACGAACGTGCCGCGAAAGAACCTGCCGGGCGAGAAATAGGTGAAGCCCCACCAAGTATGAGTTGGTGGGGCTTCGGTGTCTTCCGGACCGGAGTCCTTCCAACACCTCAGTTCTACGCCTGTGGCACCTGCCGCACAAGGGGCCGAACGTCCCTTTCGCCAGGCTTTCCCGCAGCGCGCGGCGTGTCGGGCGCGACACGCCGGATCAGGGCGTCGGGCGACCGTGCGCACGCCCCGCGTCGGCGGCGTACGCCTCGATCTCGGCGCTGATGCGCGCCTTCACCTCGGCAGGAGCGAACGATGCGTCGACGGCCGCACGCGCCAGGTCGGCGACCCCGCGCTCGTCGAGGTCGAGGAGGCTGGCTGCGACATCGTAGTCGTTGTTCAGGGTCGTGGCGAACATCGGCGGGTCGTCGGAGTTGATCGTCACCGTGACCCCCGCCTCGACGAACGTGCGCAGCGGGTGGTCCTCGATCCTGTCGACCGCGCGGGTGGCGACGTTGGACGTCGGGCACACCTCGAGCACGACGCCCGCCTCCGCGAGGTGGGCGAGCAGCTCGGGGTCCTGCGCGGCGGAGCAGCCGTGGCCGATGCGCTCGGCGCCCAGCAGCCGCACGGACTCCCAGATGGTCTCCGGTCCGGTGGTCTCCCCCGCGTGCGGCACCGAGCGCAGGCCCGAGGCCCGGGCGGTGCTGAAGTGCGGCTCGAACTGCGCCCGCGGAACTCCGATCTCCGGCCCACCCAGGCCGAAGCCGACGAGCGCGTCGGTGCGGTGCTCGAGGGCGTACGCCAGGGTCGCGTCGGCAGCAGGGATGCCTGACTCGCCGGGGATGTCGTAGATCCACTGGAGCACGATGCCGAAGTCGCGCTCAGCCGCGACGCGCGCGTCCTCGATGGCCTCGGTGTAGGCCTCGATGGCGATCCCGCGAACCACGGACGTGTACGGCGTGCAGGTGAGCTCGGCGTACCTCAGGTTCTGGCCCTGCGCCATCTCGCGCGCGACCTCGTAGGTCAGCAGGCGGACGTCCTCGGGCGTGCGGACGAGGTCGACGACCGCGAGGTAGACCTCGATGAAGTGGGCGAAGTCGCGGAAGGTGAAGAACTCCCGGAGCCTCTCGAGGTCCGAGGGCACCCCGGCGTCGGGGTGGCGCGCCGCGAGCTCGGAGACGATCCGCGGCGACGCCGACCCGACGTGGTGGACGTGGAGCTCGGCCTTGGGCAGGCCGGCGATGAAAGGTGCGAGACTCACGCCCCGCAGTGTCGCAGAGACCTCAGCCGACCATCTGGGCGGCGATCTCCTGCAGCGTCTCGCCCTCGACGACCTCACCGTCGACGAGCACCGTCGGGGTGGAGTTCACGCCCTCGCGCGAGGCGGCGTCGTTGGCAGCGTCGACCCAGCCCTCGAAGGCCATGTCCTCGATGCCGGGACGTACGGCGTCCTCCTCCGCACCCGCCTCGACGGCCCACTCGACGAGCTGGTCGTCGTCGGGGAACGGTCCCGACTCCGACGGCTGGTTGTCGAAGAGCAGGTCGTGGAAGGCCTTCGCGACCTCAGGACCGGACTCGTCGAGGACCACCGCGAACGCGTTGGCCGACGCGGGCGAGTAGTCGTCGATCCGCTCGAGGAACCCGAGGGGGCGGTACTCCACGCTCACCTCGCCGGCCTCGACGGCGGCGTCGAGCTGATCGCGCACGGTCAGCTCGAGCTGGCCGCAGAAGGGGCAGAGGAAGTCCTCGTAGACCACGATCTCCTTGGGGGCGTCGGCCTCACCGATGCGCAGGCCGTAGGAGCCGCTCGCGCCCGCCGGCGGGGTGTCGGGCTTGTCCGAGCCCAGGTTGGTGACGAGGAAGAAGCCGCCGACGACCAGCACCAGCACGCCGGCGATCAGGCCACCCCGGGTGAGCTGCTCCTTGCGCTTGGCGGCCTTGCGGCGCTCCTCGGCCTCGGCGCGGGCCCGCTCGGTGCGCGCGCGGCGCGCCTCCCGCTTGGCCTGGGTGGCCGCCTTCTCCTCAGCGGTCCTGTGCGAGGTCTTCTTCTGCGCCATGGAGGCTTCCTTCGTCGTCGGGTTCGTCGTCGGGGATGTCGTCGTCGGTGTCGTCGTCGCTGTGGTCGGTGCTCGACGAGGGGAACAGCACGTTCTCCAGCGCCAGGCGGGAGGCGGGTCGCACCACGAGCCAGAGGCTCAGGGCCAGGAGCCCGACGTCGCGGGCGATCTCGCCCGGGTACTTCGCGGCCGCGTCGGGGATCTCACCGCCGCCGCCGAAGCAGCCGCAGTCGATCGACATCCCCCGCGCCCACGCGCTGGCGATGCCGATGATGAAGGCCACGAAGAGCAGCGCCGAGACCACGGAGGTCCCCCGCACCACCACCCCGAGCACCAGGCACAGGCCGATGACCACCTCGAGGACAGGGAGCAGGTGCCCGACCGCCGGGACGATCGCCTCCGGCAGGAGGTCGTAGGCGCGCACCGCGCGCACGCTCTCGTCGGGGTGGGGCAGCTTCAGCGCCCCTGCCACGATCCACACCCCGCCCGTCACCAGGCGCGCGACGAGCCCGAACCAGTCCTTCACACCCCTGAGGTTAGGAGGTCAGCCTGAATCAAGGCTGAGAGGGCCGCACGGACACCGGTGGGTAGGGTGCGGCTCGTGAACGACAGACTGGTGTGGATCGACTGCGAGATGACCGGCCTCGACCTGGGCGCCGACGCGCTGATCGAGGTCGCGGCCCTGGTCACCGACTTCGAGCTCAACGTGCTCGGCGAGGGCGTGGACGTGATCATCAAGCCCTCGCAGGAGTCGCTGGACCAGATGGTCGAGTTCGTGCAGAGCATGCACGAGAAGTCCGGCCTGCTCGAGGAGCTCGCCCGCGGTACGACGCTGGCCGACGCCGAGGAGCAGGTGCTGGCCTACATCAAGGAGCACTGCCCTGACGGCAGCCGTCCGCCGCTCGCGGGCAACACGGTCGCCACCGACCGCGCGTTCCTGGCCCGCGACATGCCCGGGCTGGAGTCGTTCCTGCACTACCGGATCGTCGACGTCTCCTCGATCAAGGAGCTCTCGCGTCGGTGGTACCCCCGCGCCTACTTCTCCGCGCCGACCAAGCGCGGCAACCACCGAGCGCTCGCCGACATCCGGGAGAGCATCGAGGAGCTGCGCTACTACCGCGAGGCCGTGTTCGTGCCGCAGCCCGGCCCGGACAGCGCGCAGGCCAGGGAGATCGCGGCCCGCCACGGTGGCCAGCTGACCGGCCTCGGTTCCGACACGGGGGCCGATTCCGGCTCCGAGGCCTGATTGCCCTACACTTCTCGTCGTCCTCGCCTCTCGGGCGAGCAGGCATGGTGGGTATAGCTCAGCTGGTAGAGCGCCGCCTTGTGGTGGCGGATGTCGCGGGTTCAAGTCCCGTTACTCACCCCAGTCAGATCGAGCCCCCGACCGCACCGGTCGGGGGCTCGATCCGTCTTCGGCTCACCCCGCGGGCGCGTCCCCCCGGATCTGTGGGACCTGCAGGGGCAGCCGGTTGCCGCGGATCGGGTGCGCCTCCGCCACCTTGCCCATCGCGTCGACGATGTTGCGCAGGTTGATGATCAGAGCGCCGTAGATCGGCCACTCCGCAGAGCGCTCGGTGGCCCGCAGCTCCTCGGTGAAGGCCTCGAGCCGGTGGCGTACCTCCGTCAGGGCCGCCGGGTCCGCGCCGCCCGCGGCTCGGCCGGCGTCGCCGAGCATCGAGATCCACGGGTCGGCGAAGGCCTCCCCCCAGGTCTCGCGGTGGGCCTGCTGGCCGCCGAGGGTGCGCGCCAGGCTGCGCGTCTCGGCGACCGCCTGCTCCATCCGGCGCAGCAGCTCGTGCCACTGCTCGGGATTCTTCATCTCGCGCGCCGGGCGACGCGGGTTCATCCGGGCGCTCTCCTGCGCCTGTCGCACGAGGGCCCATGCGTGCTCGAGGTCGCCGTCGAGGTCACGGGTGCGGTCGATCCACCCCGTGACGTCCTCCTCCTGGCATCCGTCGCCGAGACCTCCGGCGATGTCGACCAGCAGCTCGCCGATCTCGTCGTCGATGCGGTCCATCGCCTCGGCCGCCGTACGCCGGCCCAGTGGCGGCCACACGACCACGTTGACGAGCAGGCCGACCGCCACACCGATGGCCGTGTCGAGCAGCCGCGAGATGAGCAGCACGTCGCTCTCGAAGCCGGTGGTGAGGACCACGAGCCCGGTCGTGGCGATCGTCGTGGCCTCGGCGCCCAGCCACGGGACGGCGCCCACCAGCAGGGCGAGCACGAGGAGCAGCGCGACGGCCGCGGTCGAGAGTCCCAGGGTCTCCCCGACCGCCGTGGCCAGCAGCACCGCGACGACCGTCGCGGCGACCTGCTGGAAGCCCTTGGAGAACGTGCGGTAGACCGTGGCGTGCACCACCAGCAGCGCCGCCCACGGCGCCAGGAACGGCTGGGGCAGGTCGAGCACGCTCGCCGCGATCACCCAGGCCGTGACCGCAGCCAGCACCGTCTTCGCCAGGTGGAGGACGTCGTTCCACCAGATCGGGTCACCCAGCCGGTCGTCGATGCGTTCCCTCAGTCGTCCCATCAGGTCGTGCCTCCCTCTCCCGCCGCACGACACTACGGGTGACGGCGGGGCGAGGCCACGATCAGGCGAGCGAGAGGAAGAGCTTCTCCATCTTCTTCACGTCCACGCTGTCGACGCCGTCGCCCTCGGCCAGGCACTGCTGGAGCCCGCTGGCCACGATCGCGAAGCCGGCGCGGTCGAGCGCCTTGGACACCGCGGCGAGCTGGGTGACGACGTCCTCGCAGTCGCGCCCCTCCTCGAGCAGGCGCAGCACGCCCGCGAGCTGCCCCTGGGCACGCTTGATGCGGTTGATCACCGGCGTCATCTGGGTCGCGTCGAGCTCCATCAGTTCTCCTCGGGCGGGGCGCACAGTGCGGCGAGGGCCGCGGTGAGTCGTTGCTTGGCGTCGGCGGCCACGGAGTCGAGGGCACCACTGTCGGACAGCCCCATCATCGCGTCCGGGTCGAAGGCCTCGACCAGGGTGGTGGCGTCGTCCACGGCGCGGACCACCACGTTGCACGGCAGCACGGCCGCGATCGAGGGGTCGACCTGGATCGCCTCGTAGGCCAGCGGCGGCCGGCAGGCGCCCAGGATCACCTGGGGCGGCAGGTCGACGTCGAGCTTGGCCTTCATCGTGGCGGCGAGGTCGATCTCGGTGAGGATGCCGAAGCCCTGCTCGGCGAGGGCGTCACGGGTGGCTTCCACCACCTCGGCGTACGGGCGGGCGATCGTGGCGGACAGCGTGTAGGTGCCCATCAGGCACTCCTCTCCTCGGTGGTGCTCGGTGCGGCGGCGGGTGCCGCGTCCACGTCGAGCTCACGGACGGCGGTGACCAGCTGCTCCAGACTAGGCGCCGGGAGGGCGCCGGGCTGCGAGAAGACCAGCACGCCCTTCTTGAAGGCCATCAGCGTGGGGATCGAGGTGATCCCGGCCGCCGCCGACAGCGACTGCTCCGCCTCCGTGTCGACCTTGCCGAACACGATGTCGGGGTGCGCCTCGCTGACGCGCTCGTAGACGGGGGCGAACTGGCGGCACGGGCCGCACCAGGCCGCCCAGAAGTCGACGAGCACGATCTCGTGCTCGTTGACCGTGGACTCGAAGGTGTCGGCTCCCAGATCCTGGGTACTCATGGTTGGTCCTCCTGTGCGTGCTGGTCGGGGAATACCCCCTGGGGTGTTTTGCATTCATCGTACATACCCCCTAGGGTATTTCTCAACAGCACGGACCCACTCCCAGGAGAGGAATCGCATGTCACAGCAGACGCCTGAGATCTCGATCGAGGACTACGCCGCCGAGCGCGACCGCGGCACCACCGTCGACGTCCGCGAGCGCGCGGAGTACGCCCAGGCCCACGTGCCCGGCGCCGTCCTCGTGCCGATGGGCCAGCTCGCCTCGCGCCTCGGTGAGATCGACCGCTCGTCCCGCGTGCACGTCATCTGCGCCTCCGGCAACCGCTCGAAGGCGATGACCGACCTGCTCGTGGCCCAGGGCTTCGACGCGGTGTCGGTGGTCGGCGGCACGCAGGCCTGGATCGCCTCCGGTCGCGCCGTGGGGGTGGGTCTGTGATGTCCGACCTCACCGTCATCGCGATCGAGACCCCGACCCTGGGTGACCGCAGCTACCTGGTGCACGACGGCGAGGTGGCGCTGGTGGTCGACCCGCAGCGCGACATCGACCGGGTGCTGGGCCTGCTCGACGAGCACGGCGTACGCCTCACCCACGTCTTCGAGACCCACATCCACAACGACTACGTCACCGGTGGCCTCGCGCTCGCGCAGCGCACCGGCGCCCAGTACCTCGTCAACGGCGAGGACGACGTGTCCTTCACCCGCACCCCCGTGGCGGACGGACAGGTCGTCGAGGTGGGTGGACGTATGCGCATCACAGCGCTGGCAACCCCCGGCCACACGTTCACCCACCTCTCCTATGCCTTGACCGACGCCGGCAGCCGCGACGAGGACGGCCTCGACCGGGCCGTCGGCGTCTTCTCCGGAGGCTCGCTCCTCTTCGGCGCGACGGGTCGCCCCGACCTGCTCGGCCCGGAGCACACGCACGACCTGGTGCACCACCAGCACGCCTCCGCGCACCGGCTCGCCGACCTGCTCCCGGACGAGGCCGAGGTCTACCCGACCCACGGTTTCGGCTCGTTCTGCTCCGCGAGCCAGTCCGACGCGACCTCCTCGACCATCGGCCAGGAGAAGCGCGCCAACCCGGTCCTGACGCAGGACGAGCAGACCTACGTCGACGAGCTCCTGGCCGGGCTCGGTCCGTGGCCGGCCTACTACGCCCACATGGCGCCGGCGAACGCTGACGGACCGTCCGAGCCGGACCTCAGCCCGCCCGGGCTCGCCGACGCCGCCGAGCTGCGTCGTCGCATCGAGGCCGGCGAGTGGGTCGTCGACCTGCGCAACCGCACCGCCTTCGCGGCCGGGCACGCCCCCGGCACGCTCAACTTCGGCCTGGACGGCGGCTTCGCCACCTACCTCGGCTGGCTGATCTCGTGGGGCACTCCGCTCACGCTGCTCGGCGAGAGCGCTGACGACGTGGCCGAGGCCCAGCGCGAGCTGGTGCGGATCGGCATCGACCGTCCCGCTGCGCACGCCACGGGCGGCCCCGAGGGCTGGAGCGACCGGCCGCTGAGCTCCTTCGCCACCGCGACCTTCGCCGAGCTGGCCCAGGTGCGCCACCACCGTGAGGTCGTCGTCCTCGACGTGCGCCGTGCCGACGAGCACGACGCGGCCCGGATCGCCGGAGCCGTCAACGTCCCGCTCCACGAGCTCATGGACCGCCTCGACGAGGTGCCCTCGGGCGAGGTCTGGGTGCACTGCGCCGGCGGCTACCGCGCCTCGGTGGCCGCGTCGATGCTCGATGCGGCCGGTCGCAGCCTCGTCGCGATCGACGACTCGTTCGACAACGCCGAGAAGGTCGGCCTCCACCTGGTGGGGCCCGAGGCGTGAGCCTCGCCCTCGCCGTCGCCGCCGGCGCGCTCATCGGGCTCAGCCTGGGCGCGCTCGGCGGTGGCGGCTCCATCCTCGCCGTCCCCGTGCTCGTCGCCCTGGGCCAGGGACCCTCGCAGGCGACCACCGGGTCCCTGGTGGTGGTGGGGGTGACGTCGCTGGCCGGCGCGCTGACGGCGTACCGCTCCGGCAACGTGCTGCTGGGGCGCGGCCTGGCCTTCGGTCTGGTCGCGACCGGTGGCGCGGTCGCCGGGGCGCGCGCATCGACGCTGGTCGCCGAGCCCGTGCTGCTCGGCGCGTTCGCCGTGCTGATGCTGGGCGTCGGCGCGCTCCTGGCCGTACGCCAGTGGCGTGGTCGGCGGGTCACCGACGGCCACTCGGAGCGTCCGAGCGGCTTCGACGACCCGATCATCACCTTCAGCCCGACCTTCGCCTGCCAGTGCCCGCGCGCCCTCAAGGTGCTGGTGACCGCGACCGCCGTCGGCCTGCTCACCGGGTTCCTCGGGGTCGGGGGCGGCTTCCTGGTCGTGCCCGCCCTCCTCGTGGCCCTCAGCCTGCCCATCGACTTCGCCGCCGGCACCTCGTTGGTGGTCATCACGATCACCAGCGCCGTCGCCCTCGCCGCGCGTGCCGGAGCCGGCGCCACCCCCGACTGGACCCTCGTGGCAGCCCTCACCGTCGCGGCTGCCCTGGCCGCCGTCGCCGGCGCGCGCCTCGCGGCCCGCATCGACACGCGCCGGCTCTCGGCTGCCTTCACCGCCCTCGTGCTGGTCGTCGCCGCCTGGACCGCGGCCACCGCGCTCCCCGCGCTCGTCTGACCCGATCCCCCACCCCCACACGAACAGGACCTCCTTCGATGACGTCGACGGCCACCCGCCGCCACGCTGCCCACCGCTCCCCCGACCGGGTCCCCGACCCGGACGACCTCGGCTACCGGCCCGGCCCCCTCGGCCGCCTCGGTCTCTGGGTCACCCACCACCGCCGCCTCACCGCGGCGATCTGGGTGCTCCTCGTCGTCGGCCTCGGCGTCTTCGCCCCCAAGGTGGAGGCCAACCTCTCCGGCGCAGGCTGGCAGGCCGACGGCTCGGAGTCGGTCGCGGTGCGCGAGCTGGCCACCGAGAGCTTCGGCGGCAACGCCAGCTCGGCGATCCAGGTCGTCGTGCACAGCACCGACGGTCCCGTCACCGAGGGTCGCGGGGGCGACGTCCTCGACGAGGTCACCGCGCTCCTCGAGTCCGAGCCCCGTATCGCCGAGGTGATCGCCCCCCAGCCGGGTGCGTCGCTCAGCCAGGACGGCAGCACCGCCGTCGTCCTCGCCGGCGCCGGAGCCGACCCCAACGAGATGGTGCGGGTCGCCGACGACATCAAGGGCGAGCTCGAGGCCCTGTCCGGCGACGGCGTGGAGGTCAACCCGACCGGCGCCTCCCTGCTGTGGTCGGACTTCAACGAGGCCAACCTCGAGGCGATGCTGAAGTCGGAGATGCTCTCGTGGCCGGTGACCCTGGCCATCCTCGTCCTGGCCTTCGGCGCGCTCGTCGCCGCCGGCCTCCCGCTGATCCTCACCCTCGCCGGCCTCGTGGCCTCGGCCGGCTCGCTCGTGCTCATCAACGAGCTCGTCCCCGTCTCCATCTGGGCGATGAACTTCGCGATGATGTTCGCGCTCGCGCTCGGCATCGACTACGCCCTCTTCCTGGTGGTCCGCTTCCGCGCTGCCCGCATGGGCCACCACGAGACCGCCCGCCAGGCGATCGCCGAGACCATGGACACCGCCGGCAAGGCGGTCCTGCTCTCCGGCATCACCGTGCTCGTCTCGCTCTCGGCCGTGATGCTCGTGCCCTCACCGTCGTTCCGCTCGATGGCCGGCGGCATCATGCTCGCTGTGACGTTCGTGCTCGCGGCGACGCTCACGCTGCTGCCACTCGTCCTCTTCTCGCTTGACCACCGCATCAACAAGCTGGCCCTGAAGTGGGTCCACACCGGCGAGCACCGCTCGCCGAAGTTCGCCGCCTGGGGTGAGCGACTGTGGAAGCGGCCGGTCGCCTTCGGCCTGGCTTCCCTCGTCGTGCTCCTGGCCCTCGCAGCGCCCGTCATGGGCCTGCGCACGGCGATGCCGTCGATCCAGGTCCTGCCCGAGGAGGCCAGCGCCCGCGTCGGCTACGACCGCGTCCAGGAGGCCTTCGGCGAAGGTGCCCCGGGCACGCTGCAGGTCGTCGCCGACGAGGCCGACGCCGAGACGACGTACGACGCCCTGGTGGCCGACGCCGGCATCGCCGGTGCCATGCCCGCCCAGCCCGCGACCGACGACAGCGGGACCGTGCTGTTCCAGGCAGTTCCGACGGTGGACCCGTCCGACCCCGCGCTCGGCGAGACCGTCGACCGCCTGCGCGCGGAGCTCCCCGCAAGTGCGCTCGTCGGGGGCGCCGCAGTGGAGAACCTCGACCTCAAGGCCCAGCTCGACGAGTCGACCCCGCTGGTCATCGGCGTGGTGCTGGCGCTGGGCTTCCTGCTGCTGCTCGTAGCGCTCCAGGCGCCGCTGATCTCGCTGCTCGGCACGCTCGCGAGCCTGCTCTCGACCGCCGCCGCGTTCGGCGTGGCCCGCCTGGTCTTCCAGGACGGGATCGGGGCCGACCTGCTCGGCTTCGAGTCGCAGGGCTTCCTCGACGCGTGGGCCCCGGTGTTCTTCTTCGCGATGATCTTCGCGATCGCCATGGACTACACCGTCTTCCTCCTCGCCTCGGCCAAGGAGCACTACGAGCGCTCGGGCGACCCGCACGAGGCGATGGTCGGCTCCCTGGCCCACTCCGGGCGCGTGATCTTCGCCGCGGGCGCGGTCATGGTCGCGGTGTTCTTCACCTTCGCGCTGTCCGGGCCGCTGCCGCCCAAGGAGATGGGCATCGTGCTGGGCGTCGCCGTCCTGCTCGACGCCTTCCTCGTGCGGTTGGTCCTGCTGCCGGTCATGCTCCGGCTCACCGGCCGCGCGGCGTGGTGGAGCCCGCGCTGGCTGACCCGCGTGCTGCCCACCATCACGTTCTCCCACGGCTGATCCCGGCCGACCCACATCCCAGCAAGCCCACACAGAAGGAGCTCCACATGTGTCGAGCAGTGCGTTGCAAGACCTGCGGCAAGACCACCTGGGCCGGTTGCGGCCAGCACGTCGGTCAGGTCAGGGCCGGCGTCCCTGCCAAGGACTGGTGCAACGGCCAGCACACCGCTGCGGAGAAGCAGGCCGTCGGATCCGGCGGCGGCTTCCTGTCGCGGCTCTTCGGCAGGGGCTGAGTTCGCCGCCGCTGCTTCGGGATCCCCGGCTGACCGGCTCTTCCCTACGTTGTCAGGCCGTGCAGAGCCTGACAACCTGAGGGATCCCCGGCCGACCGGGGATCCCGCGGGGGGATCCCCGAGGGGCGAGCCCGAAGCGCTCAGGGGTGGTAGACCGCCCGGTGCGGTCGCGGATTCGCGAGCAGCACGGGGCACGCGGCCTCGCGCAGCACGGCCCGGGCGACCGGTCCGATGTGCGAGCCGACGGGCACGAGCGGGTCGTGGCGCCCGATGACCAGCAGGTCGGCGCCCTCCGCGGCACCCAGGATCGCCTCGATGACGCGCCCGGGGTGCACCTCCACGTCGGCCTCCATCGCCACCGACTCATCGCCCAGCCGGTCGAGCGCGGCGCGCACCTCGGCGCGCGAGCGTTCCGACCAGCGCCGGCGCTCGTCGCCGTACGACGTCGCCTCGGCGTCGTACGCCGGCCACGACCAGGCGTGCACGACCTTCAGCGACGCCCCGCGGGCGTGCGCCTCGGCGACGGCGGTGCGCAGCACCTCGTCGGAGCGCTCGGGCACGTCGACGCCGGCGACGACGACCTTCGGGCCGTCCGTCGGCGTCCAGCCGCTCGGCACGGCGACCACCGGCACCGCGAGCCGGGCGGCGACACCTCCGGCGACGGTGCGGTTCACGATGCGCGAGAGCCGCGAGAGGTGCCGGTGCTCGAGCACGACCATCCGCGCGGCGCGGCCCGCCTCGACCAGCACGTGGACGGGTGCCCCACGGTGCAGCTCGTGAGTCACCGGCACCGCGCCGTCGACCATGTCCTCGGCTCGCTTGACGGCGAGGCCGAGGACCTCGCGGCCCCACTTCTCGACGTCGACGGCGGTCAGCAGGGGGTTCTCGGGTCCCGGGGGCGAGACGTGCACGGCGTGCACCAGGTGCAGGCCGCACCGCGCGCGGATCGCCTCCTCGGCGGCGAACGCGAGCGCCGAGTCGACCTCCTCGGGGCCGACCCCGACCACGATGACGGGGGTGGTGGCTGTGCTCTGCTCGGTCATGGCGTCCTCCTGGGTGGCGCGGCGCGGTGGGCCGCACCTCCACTCTTCGCCGCCGGGAGCCGACCTCGAAGGGCCGTTGGGCGCGGGGGCCTGCGGCAAAGGGCCCTGCTGTCCGCGGGCCGTTCCCGCGATGCTGGGAGTGAACTCGAGGAGGTCGACATGCGCGCGTTGCAGCTGCAGGAGTGGAAGAGCGAGCCGGTGCTCACGGAGGTGCCGGTGCCGGTGCCCGGACCCGGCGAGGTGCTGGTGCAGGTGGGGGCCGCGGGCGCGTGCCACTCCGACCTGCACCTGATGCACGAGTTCGAGCCGGGGACCCTCCCGTGGAACCCGCCCTTCACGCTCGGGCACGAGAACGCCGGCTGGGTGCACACCCTCGGCGAGGGCGTGAGCGGCCTCGAGGTCGGGCAGGCCGTCGCGGTCGTCGGCGCCTGGGGTTGCGGCACCTGCGCGCACTGCCTGGCGGGCCTCGAGACCTATTGCGAGCGCCCCGACCTGGCGCCGGTGGCCGGCGGCGGTGGCGGGCTCGGCATGGACGGCGGGATGGCCGACCACCTGCTCGTCCCCGCCGCGCGCCACCTCGTCCCGCTTCCCGACGGCCTCGAGGTCGTCGACGCCGCACCGCTGACCGACGCCGCGCTGACGCCCTACCACGCCGTACGCCGCTCGCTGGGCAAGCTCGGCCCCGGCACCACGGCGGTCGCGATCGGCGTGGGCGGGCTCGGTCACCTCGGCGTACAGGTGCTCAAGGCGGTCACCGCGACGCGCGTCATCGCCGTCGATGCTCGCGAGAGCGCCCGCGCCCATGCCGCCGCCCTCGGCGCAGACCTGGTGCTCGAGCCGGGTCCGGGCACCGCCGAGCGCATCCGCGAGGCGACCGGCGGGCGGGGCGCGGACGTCGTGCTCGACTTCGTCGGCTCCGACGAGACCCTGGCCACTGCCGCGGCCGCGATGCGCCAGCTCGGCGACCTCACGATCGTCGGGATCGCCGGCGGCACCCTGCCCGTGTCGTTCTTCGGCCTCCCCTACGAGGCCAGCGTCCAGACGACCTACTGGGGCAACCGCAGCGAGCTGGTCGAGGTGCTCGACCTCGCCGCGCGCGGCCTGCTGCACGCCGCCACGACAATCTACCCGCTCGAGGACGCCGTGGCGGCGTACGACGACCTGGCCCACGGTCGCGTGACCGGGCGGGCCGTCATCGTGCCGAACGACACGTTCACGCGCTGAGCGAGGCGTGCCGTCGTCGGTCCGCGGCGGCGTCAGGGTCTACGTTGGGTCGGTGACTTCCGGCACCCACAGCACCTATGACGTCGTCGTGGTCGGCGGCGGCCACAACGCCCTGGTCAGCGCCGCCTACCTCGCGCGCGCCGGCCTCTCGGTCGTCGTGCTCGAGCGCCTCGGCCACACCGGCGGCGCCGCCGTCTCCATCGAGCCCTTCGCCGGCCAGCCGGCCCGGCTCTCGCGCTACTCCTACCTCGTCAGCCTGATGCCCGAGCAGCTGATGGCCGACCTGGCGCTGGACGTGCGCCTGACCTCGCGCACCACCGCGTCGTACACGCCCTGGACGCGCGACGGGCGCTCCGGCGGACTGCTGGTCGAGCGACCCGAGGGCGAGGCGACGCGCGCGTCGTTCCGCGACCTCACCGGCAGCGACGAGGAGTACGCCGCCTGGCAGGCGTTCTACGCCGAGGTCGGCCAGCTCGCCGAGGTGGTCGCGCCGACCCTGATGCAGCCGCTGCCGCTCGAGCGGGACGTCCGCGCCCTCGTCGACGAGCAGATCTGGGCCGACGTCGTCACCGACCCGCTGGGACGGGCGATCACCTCGCGCTTCGCCGACGACACCGTGCGCGGGATCGTGGCGACCGACGCGCTCATCGGCACCTTCGCCTCGATGGACGACCCCTCGCTCATCCAGAACCGCTGCTTCCTCTACCACCTGGTCGGCAACGGCACCGGAGAATGGCGCGTGCCGGTCGGTGGCATGGGCGCGGTCACCGACGCGCTCGCCCGGGCCGCGGTCGAGGCCGGCGCGGAGATCATCACCGATGCCGGCGTCAGCGCGATCACGCCCGGCGCCGACGGCGCCGAGGTCACCTTCCACGACGGCGCACGAGACCGGTCCGTCACCGGACGCCGGGTCCTGTCGGGCGTCGCGCCGTGGGTGCTGCGGATCCTGCTCGGCGAGGGCGAGGACGCGGCGAGCAAGCCGGCCGGCTCGCAGCTCAAGATCAACTTCCTGCTCGACCGGCTCCCCCGGCTGCGCTCCGGCGCCGACCCGGCCGTCGCGTTCGCCGGCACGCTGCACCTCGACGAGGACTACAGCCGCCTCGAGCAGGCGTACGCGGCCGCGGCCGGCGGCTCGGTGCCGGACCCGCTGCCGGGCGAGGTCTACTGCCACAGCCTCAGCGACCCCTCGATCCTTGGCGATCGGGCCGGCTCGGCACACACGCTGACCTACTTCGGCCTGCACACCCCCGCCGCCCTCTTCGACTCCGACCCTGCCGCGCGCGACGTGGCTGTGCAGCGGGCACTCGCCTCGCTGGACGCGGTGCTGGCCGAGCCGATCGAGGGCTGCCTGGCCCGCGACGCCGACGGCAACCCCTGCCTCGAGGCCAAGGTCCCGCAGGACGTCGAGAAGGACCTCGCGATGCCCGGCGGGCACATCTTCCACGGCGACCTCGAGTGGCCGTGGGCGCCCAACCGCTCGCGGCTCGACACGCCCGCGCAGCAGTGGGGCGTGCAGACCGGGCACGACTCGGTGCTGCTCTGCGGGTCGGGCGCGCGACGCGGCGGCGCGGTCTCCGGGCTCGGCGGCCACAACGCCGCGCAGGCCGTGCTCGCCGAGCTCTGAGCGAGTTCGGGCGAACGCCTGCCGACGGAGTCGGGTACGCCTACGATCGCGGTGCTCTCCACCGACAGGGACTTCTCCGTGCCCACTGCTCCGCGCCACCTCATCCGGTCCCTGGCGATCTGGGCGACCGTGCTGACCGCACTCGTCCCGGCTCCCGCCCCGGCCGGGATCCCTGCGTCCGCAGGTGCCTGCGCCAGCCCCCTGCTGGACCGGGCGACCAGAGGATCGGACGTGCGCGCCTCGTCCCCCGGTGCCCTGGCAGCGGCGGCTCGGGTGAACGGCGTCGATGCGCGCGACCTGGCGGAGCGGGTGTCAGCGGACCGCACGCTGTGGCTCGACGTCTGCGGTCGCGCCTTCCACGTCGAACGCGCCGATCCCGTGCTCCCAGGGCCCCGCGAGCGTCCGGACCTCCCCGCGTCGACCACCGACCCCGGTCCGCTCTCGTCGGCGCTGGACCTCGAGTCGCGCCCCGGCGCCGCCCTCACGATCCACCTCGACTTCACCGGCGGCAGCGTGTCCGGCACTGCCTGGAACGACACCTACGCCGCACCCACCATGGACGTCGCCCCCTACTCCATCACTGCGCCCGTCGACACGGCGTTCAGCTCGGCGGAGCTCACGGAGATCCAGAAGGCGTGGCAGGTCGTGGCCGAGGACTACGCGCCGTTCGACGTCAACGTCACGACCAGGACGCCCGCTCCGGGGGCGATCGAACGCACCGGCCCCACGGACACGGTCTACGGGACGCGCGTCCTCGTCACTGCCGGCGGCACGATCTACGACTCCTGCCGGTGCGGCGGGGTGGCGTACCTCGACGTCTTCGACCTCACCGCGGACCACGAGCGTCACCAGCCGGCGTGGGTCTTCACGCAGGGCACCTCCACGTCCGGGCGCAGGCTCGGTGAGGCCGCTTCACACGAGGCCGGCCACACGCTCGGTCTGGGCCACGACGGGGCCGGGTCCTCCGCCTACTACCCGGGGGCGGCGCCCTGGGCCCCGATCATGGGCACGTCCTACAACCAGCCGGTGACCCAGTGGTCAGCCGGCGAGTACCCCGGAGCAACCAACACCGAGGACGACCTCGCCGTCATCTCGGCCCGGCTCGGCATCCGCGACGACGACCACGCGGACACCGCCGACGGGGCGACCGCACTGGGCAGCACTCCCGTCGCGGGCGTCATCACGACCCGCACGGACACCGACGCCTTCGCCTTCACGGCCAGTGGGGAGACCTCGGTCACCGCGACTCCCGGCCCGGGACATCCCGACCTCGACCTGCGCCTTCGGATCCTGGACTCGGCAGGCACGGTCGTCGCCGCGCTCGACCCGCCCGTGGCACGTGTCAGTCCCTCACTGGCGACCGGCCTGGACGCCACCTGGACCGCCACGCTGCCCGAGGGGACGAGCTCCTACACCGCTCTGGTCGATGGGGTCGGCAGCGGGGACCCCGCAACGGCCGGGAACTACAGCGACTACGCCTCGGTCGGGCACTACCGCATCGCGCTCCGCACCGGCACCCGCGCGGACCCGCTCACGATCACGCCGACGACGCCACCCGCGGGCACCGTGGGTGTCGAGTACTCAGCCACCCTCGGCGTCGCAGCGGGTGGCGCGGCACCGTATCGCTGGTCGGCCGCCGGCCTTCCCGCGGGCCTGGCGATGGACCCTTCCACCGCGGCCGTGTCAGGCGTCCCCGCGGATCCGGGATCCTTCTCCGTCACGCTCACAGCCACCGACACCACCGGGGCCTCCGACACCGCAAGCCTGGCGCTGGTGGTCGCGCCCGCCGCTGCCCCAGGCGTGCCCACCTCCCCCGGGGCGCTGGAACCCCCCACGGCGACGACGGTCCCGTCCCCCGACGCTGCCACGGACCCCGAGGACGACGCGGTGCTCGGCTTCCTCACAGCGCGCCGGCTGCGCGCCGGGTTCGTGCACCGCCGCTACCGCACACGGATCACCACCGTCGGCGCCGAGGGAGCGGTGACGTGGCGCCGTTCCGGCGCGCTGCCCCGCGGCGTGCGGCTGGTACGACGCGCCTCGGGGACCGTCCTCCTGTCCGGGCGCCCGACCGCGGCGGGCAGGTACGCAGTGCGACTCGTCGCCAGGGACGCCGTCGGTGCACGCGCCGAGCGCACCTTCGTCCTCCGCATCGTGCGCCGGAGCCACCCCCCAGCAGCGCGGCGCTGGTCCGACCGAGTGGCACCGCCCGGCCCTCCTGCTGTGGCAGGGTTGCGGCCATGAGCGAAGGCCAGGTCTCCACCGAGGAGCTGCCCCTACGGATGTCCGAGGGGTTCGAGGCGTGGCTCGCCGCGGCGGACGCCTCGCTGGTCTTCGCCCTCCCACCGGCGAAGCTGGTGTTCGTCGGACTCGACGACGGCGGCGGCATCGCCGTCTTCGAGCGCACCTTCGACAAGGCGATGGGCATCGCCCACGACGCCGAGCGCGACGCGATCTACGTCGGGACCCGCCGGGAGATCTGGCGGCTCCAGAACGCCTTGGCGCCGGGTGAGCAGACCCCGGGAGGGCATGACCGCCTCTACGTCCCGATGCGGCGCTCGAGCACCGGCTACGTCAACATCCACGACCTCGGCGTCCAGGACGACGGCCGGGTGGTGATGGTCAACACCCGGTTCGGGTGCCTGGCCGAGATGAGCCGGACGCACTCGTTCAAGCCGGTCTGGTGGCCCCCGTTCCTGCCGGGCCCCGCGCCGAACGACCGCTGCCACCTCAACGGCCTGGCGATGCGTCACGGCGTGCCGGACGCCGTCACCACGGTCTCGACGTCGACGGAGGTCGACGGGTGGCGCGCCCACAGGCGTGACGGGGGCGCGATCATCGACGTCGCCTCGGGCGAGGTCATCTGTCATGGGCTGTCGATGCCTCATTCCCCACGGTGGCACGGCGACGACCTGTGGGTGGCCAACGCAGGCACGGGTGAGCTCGGACGAGTCGACACTGAGCGCGGACGCTTCGAGCCCGTGGCCGCCCTCCCCGGCTTCGCCCGGGGCCTGTGCTTCGTCGGCGACCACGCCGTCGTCGGCACGTCCAAGCCGCGCCACGGCGACATCTACTCCGGGCTCGCGCTCGACGACCGGCTCTCGGCGAAGGGGTGGCCGCCACGCCTGGGCGTGTTCGTGGTCGACCTCCGGTCCGGCGAGGTCGTGGAGTGGCTGCAGGTCGACGGCGCGGCTCGCGAGATCTTCGAGGTGATCGCGCTTCCCGGGGTGCGTCGTCCCGCAGCCCTCGGGCTCACCTCGGACGAGATCACCACGCACGTCCGCCTCGCCGGAGCGCCGGCATGAGCGACGCGCAGTGGACCCAGCCGGTGGCCCCGGTGACCGTCGGCCCCGGCCTCGTCGCCGTGGCCTCGCTCAACGCCACGCCGTCGGCCGGCTTCGTCGCCTGGCTGCGTGCCGCCGGAGCCAGCCTGGTGGTGAGCACCGGTGACAAGCTGCTGACCATCGGCGTGCGCGACGACCAGATCGCCGTGAGCGAGCTGCGCTTCGACGTCGTGATGGGCCTGGCCGTCTCCCCGGACGGCTCCCTGCTCGCCGCCAGTCGCTGGCAGCTCCACGAGCTGCACGACGCGCTGGCCGGCTCCCGGGGCCCGGGCGGTGAGGACCGCATGCTCTTCAACCAGGTCTCGCACACGACGGGCTTCGTGGGAATCCGCGACGTCGCCGTCGACCGCACCGGACGCGTGCTCTTCACCACCGCGTTGTGCAACGGCGTTGCCACGCTCACCGACCGCGGCGACCTCGACCTCGTGGCTCGACCGCCCTTCGTGTCCGAGGCCGTCGTGGAGGAGCGCTGCCACGCCCTCGGACTGGGGCTCGACGACGGTGAGCTCGCCTACCTCACGGCCGCGGCAGAGACCGACGAGGCCGGAGGCTGGCTGGGCATGGTTGCGGATGGCGGGGTCGTGGTCGACGTACGCGCCGACAAGGTGCTGACGCGCGGATTGTCGCTGCCGTGCTCACCGCGGGTGCACGGCGACCGGCTCTACGTGACCGACGGAGGCACCGGCGAGCTGCTGCACGTGGACCGCGGGACCGGTGCCGCCTCGTCGGTGGTCACGCTGCCGGGGATCGCGCGTGGACTCGCGTTCATCGCCGACCGAGCCGTGGTCGGGTGCTCCGTTCCGCCGGACGAGGGGCCCTACGCGGCGCTCCCCGTCTCGCTCGAGCGCCCCGCGGAGCCGCGGCACGGGATCGCCGTCGTGGACGTCGACGCGGGACGGGTCGAGCACACGCTGACGATCACCGGCGGCTCGGGCGAGGTGCACGCCGTCGCGGTCGTCGAGCAGGCACAACTGGTGGGGATCCGCTGGCAGCACATCGACGCCGAGGGGTGGTTTGTGCTCGAAACGACCACCGGCTGACGTCAGCGGTGCCAGACTCCGTTCGCCGACCGCGTCGCGGCCCGGCCTCTCGGACCTCCCACCTCTGCCACCGAAAGGTCTCACCATGCCCCGTCGCTCGATCCTGGAGCGCCGTCGTCGCTCGACGCTCCTCAGCATCGCGACCATCTGCGCCCTCTCCCTCCCCACTGCCGCGATCGTCGCGGCGTCACCCTCCGCAGCCGAGGAGGACAAGTTCGCAGGCGGCAAGCAGGTCTCTCCCGAGTCGGTCGCGGGCGACGGCCGCGTCGCCCAGGGCTCGGGCGACGTGGCCCTCACCGACGGCGTCGGGGCCACGTGGTTCATCAACACCAACATCACCTTCAGCACGACCAGCAGTGCCAGCGGTGCCGCGTCCGATGCCACCTTCACGGACCCGGTCGTCGCCTCGACGGCGAGCGGCGGCACGACGAGCACGACCCTCAGCGACGCGTTCGACGGCTACAACGCGCTGTCGACCTTCGTCGGCACGCTGCCCCCGTCGCCCGAGACCGTCCGGACGTCCTCGGCGCAGGCGCCCGCCGAAGCGCTGCGCTACAACCAGCTCGGGGCCGAGCCGACGACGAGCTGCGACGGGCGTGCACTGGTCTACCCCGACCAGGCCAACGGTGCACTCACGGTCTCCCGCAAGGTCTTCGTGCCCTCGGACGCCGGCTACGCCCGCTGGACCAACACGGTGACCAACACCTCCGACACGGCCACCACGGCCACGCTCTACGTCGACAACAACCTCGGCTCCGACAGCAACACCCGCATCTTCGACAGCTCGGGCGGGGACACCGCCGTCGACACCTCCGACAGCTGGGTCGGCACGTTCCAGAACTGGTCCGGCACCACCTCGGGCGACCCCCGCATCGGCCACGTGCTGCAGGGCGACGGCGCAGCCCCCACCCTCCTCGAGTCGAGCTTCACCGACGGCGACGACAACCCGTTCTGGACCTACCAGGTCGAGCTCGCGCCGGGACAGACGCGGTCGATCCTCAACTACACGGTGCTCCGGCCCACCCAGGCGGCGGCCGCAGCCGCCGCCTCGGCCATCGCCGCGAACGCCCCCCAGGCCTGCATGAGCCAGGACGAGGCCAACGCGGTCTCCAACTTCAAGGGTCTCGGCACCAAGCCGACCCTGGTGCTGCCGGCGGCGCTCACCCGGCAGGCGACCGGGCCCGACGGTGCCACCGTGACCTACTCCGCATCGGCGAAGGACGGCAACAACCAGCCGCTCACGCCGACGTGCACCCCTGCCTCCGGCACGGTGTTCAAGGTCGGCACCACGACCGTCACCTGCACCGCGACCGACGCGCAGGGACGCACCAGCACCGGCACGTTCGACGTGACCGTGACGCCCCTCGCACCGAGCGGGTCGTGCGACGGTGAGGCCGTCACCATCGTGGCGAAGCCCGGTTTTCCCACCACCGGCACCGAGGGCAGGGACGTGATCCTCGGGACCACCGGTGCCGACACCATCAGGTCCCTCGGCGGGGACGACCTCGTCTGCGGCCTCGGCGGCGACGACGTGATCAAGGGTGGCGCGGGCGACGACAGGATCCTCGCCGGCGCCGGCGCCGACAAGGTCGTCGGCGGTCGGGGCGACGACACCGTCCTGGGACGCTCCGGCGATGACACCGTCAAGGGCGGCGCTGGCGACGACGTCATCAAGGGCCGCACCGGCGATGACACCATCAAGGGCGGCGGTGGCGACGACCGCATCGTCGGGGGTGCTGGTGACGACACCGCTCGCGGCGGAGCGGGCAACGACCGCATCCGGGGCAACCGCGGTGACGACGTGCTCACCGGTGGTCCCGGCAAGAACAACGTCAAGGGCGGTCGCGGCCGCGACCGGGTCGACGGCAAGGTCGGCTGAACCCGACCGGGCGGCGGCGCCCACGATCGGCCGTGTCGGCAGGTCGTGGGCGTCGCCACCCGGCTGACGCTCCGCCGATTTTCGCTCCACGGTGCGCGCTGATAGTGTTTCTCCTGCTTCACCGCACGCGCCATTAGCTCAATTGGCAGAGCAGCTGACTCTTAATCAGCGGGTTCGGGGTTCGAGTCCCTGATGGCGTACGACGAACGGCCAGCCTCCGGGCTGGCCGTTCTGCTTTCCCGCACCGTTCCCCGGCGCCGCGCCTGCTCGCCGGTCTACCCTCGCGGGACCGCCCCCCCGTCTCGAGAAGAGGTACCCCCGTGGCGTTCCCGCTGGCCCCCCTCCTGGCCGCACTCGCCTGCACTGCGGCGATGCTCGCACCCGCCACGCCGCTCGCCGCCTCGGCCGCTCCCGCTGCCGAGACTCCTGCTGCGGCGCCCGCCGCACGGGTGGGATCCGGTGCGCTCGACCTTCGGCCCACCATCGCGCAGCCCGGGACGCGGCCGACGACGTCGCGCAGCAGCACCCAGGCGCTGGCGACGTTCTCGGGCACGAGCACCGGGCAGGTCGTCGTGCTGCAGCGTGACACCGGCACCGCGTGGGAGACCGTCTCGCGCGGGCGCCAGCACCCGAGCGGCTCGACGATCTTCACCCTCCCCGACACCACGAGCGTGTACCGCGCCGTTGCCCTGACCGGTTCGGGCGCGGCCGCCGCCGTCACCGACTCGGTGCGGGCACGCGCCTTCACGACGATCTTCCGCGACGAGTTCTCCGGCAACAAGGTCGACTTCTCCCGCTGGTCGGACCAGAAGACACTGGCACCGGCCTACATGCGCATGTGCTCGCGCCTGTCGCCGCGGGCCAGGACGGTCGGTGGCGGCGTGCTGCGGATGGGCGTGGCGCGCGACGCCGCCCGCGCCGGGCGCACGTGCCGCTGGAAGCTCAACGGCCAGTCGGGCTCGGCCCCCTACATGCTCAACACCCAGCTCTACACGGGCGGGAAGTTCGACTTCACCTACGGCTACGCCGCCGCCCGGATGAAGATGCACCTCGACAAGGGCATGCACGCCTCGTTCTGGATGCAGCCCGCGAACTGGTACACGCCCGGCCAGCCCGCCAAGGGCACCGAGATCGATGTCGTGGAGTTCTTCGGACGCACCAAGCGGGACTCCACCATCGCCTCGTTCCTCCACTGGTACGACGGCGACAACGTGCACCGCAAGAAGGGCGGCAAGTTCCCCTACGCCAACACCCTCCGCGAGCGCGCGCGGACGTGGTCCGAGGCCTATCACGTGTTCAGCGTCGAGTGGTCCGCTGACGCCATCGTCTTCCGGGTCGACGGCCGGGAGTACTACCGCGAGACCGACGTCGTGTCCCGGGCGCCGGAGTACCTGCTGCTGTCGATGCTGACTTCGGACTACGAGCTGGAGAAGCTGACCCGACGCACGATGCGCCAGACCGCGAAGGTGGACTGGGTACGGGTGTGGTCCCGGTGACGCCCCGCCTCCTCCGACGGAGGAAGCGGGGGGACGAGGCGCCCGCGTGAGGGCTCCGGACGCACGAAGGGAGCCGGCCCGTGACGGACCGACTCCCTGCGTTGATTCCCGGACGGGGGCCTACGTGAAGATGCTGACCCCACCGGGGCCGACCAGCAGGCCGACGATGATGAGGACGATTCCCCACAGCATCTGACCCCGGATGAGCGAGACGATGCCGGACACCACGAGGATGACGGCGAGGATCCACAGCAGCAAAGCCATGTCATGCTCCCTTCGTTTGGGACTTTCAACCTAGCCATCTCCGGCTCTCGCCGAAAGCCACCCACACCCTTTCGGATAGCGGACACACCTGCGAGGCGAGCGTGACCCGGCGGCCTCAGCCCTCCTCACGCAGCAACGGCGGGGTGAAGTTCTCCGGCCGGAAGCCGGTCTTGTCGGCGTAGAAGTCGCGGACGAGGTCCATGTCGGCGGCGACGTCGCCCGTGGGGTGGAAGGTGGGACCCCAGCCGACGGTGCGCGAGGGCGTGTCGATGAAGGCCAGCGTGATCGGCAGCCCGGTCTGCTGGGCGATCCGGTAGAAGCCGGACTTCCAGTGCGTGCCGCGCGAGCGGGTGCCCTCGGCGGCGATGCCGATCAGCCACGGGTCGTCGCCCTCGGACTCGGCCAGCAGGTCCTTGATCGTGGCGGCCGGGTTCTTGCGGTCCAGCTCGACGGCACCGGTGCGGCGCAGCAGCCAGCCCAGGGGGCCGACGAAGAGCTCCTTCTTGACCAGCAGCCGGATCGTGATGCCGTAGCGCCAGGCCAGGAGCATCGTCAGGACCCAGTCCCAGTTGGAGGTGTGCGGTGCGCCCACCAGCACGCCGCGCTGGGGCACGTCGCCGACGGCCTCCCAGCGCACGGCGCGCAGCGCGAGGCCGGCGATCCTACGACGAAGCACGGGCACGTCCTTTCTTGCGCTCGCGCGCGAGGTCCCACAGGTAGTGGTCGAAGTCGACTTCCATCGTGTGGCGCGGGGAGTCGTAGAACTGGCGGGTGTCGCGCCGGTGCTCGGCCGCCATCTGGCGGCGTACGGCGCCGGCGGACGGCGGCACGTAGTCGCCGCGCAGCGTCTCGGCGATCCACGCTGCCTGGGCATCGGCCAGGGGCATCACCGCACCGAGCGGCTGGAGCAGGCCGAGGAAGTAGAGGCCCGGCAGGTCCGGGTGCACGGTGCGTTTCCACAGCGGCAGGTCGTTGTCCTGCGCCGAGACCAGCGCCGGGTCGAGGAACGGGAAGGTGACGCGGTAGCCGGTGGCCCACACGACGAGGTCCGCCGGCGCGCTCGTCTGGTCGACGAAGACGACCCGGTCATTGTCGAGGCGCTCGATCGCCGGGCGTGCGGTCACCGCGCCCGCGGCGAGGCGCTCGCGGATCCGCTCCGACTGCACCGGGTGGGACTGGCCGGGCGTGTGCTGCGGCCGCGGCAGGCCGTACTCCTCCATGCTGCCGCCGGCCACGGTCGCACCGATGCGCAGCCGCAGCGCGGTCACCCACCACGGCACCCAGCCGGGCGGCAGCAGGCCCTGGTCGCTGGGCTTGCCGAGGAACCACTTGCCCAGCACCCATTCCGTACGCCGCACCGACCACGTCGTCGTACGCGCGCGGAAGGACGCCTCGACGGCGATGTCCATCGCGGAGTTGCCGGCCCCGACCACGACGACGTCGCGGCCGTCGAGCTGGTCACCGGAGCGGTAGTCGTGGGCGTGGATCTGCTCGCCGTCGAAGGTGCCCGGATAGGCGGGCTCGGGCCACCGCGCGTCCCAGTGGTGGCCGTTGGCGACCAGCACGGCGTCGTAGGTGCGGGTCGCGGTGCCCTCCGGCCCGCTGGTGCGTACGTCCCAGCGTCCGTCCGGGGTCCGTGAGACGTCCTCGACGGTCGTGTCGAAGGTGATCGTGTGGCGGAAGCCGAAGTGGTCGACGTACTGCTCGAAGTAGGCGCGCACCTGGTCGTGGCGCGCGTAGGCCGGGTAGTCGGCTGGCATCGGGAAGTCGGAGTAGGCCATCCGCGCGCACGAGGTGTTGATCTCGAGGGTGTCGTAGCAGGCCGACTGGCCGTTGGAGTTGTCGAGCACCCACGTGCCGCCGATGTCACTGCCCATCTCGAAGCAGTCGAAGGGTACGCCGGCCTGGTGCAGGTGCTTGGCGGCCGCGATCCCCGAGGAGCCGGCCCCGATGACGCAGGCGCGGGGCAGCGACTCGTCGGCCGGCACGGGACCGTTGGCCGGAGCCCGGTGCGACTGCTTGACGAGGTATCCCATCAACCCTCCTGGGTGACGATCGACGGAGCCGTCAGAGGTAGAGCCCGGTCGAGCCGGCCTCGAGGCGCTCGGCGGCGACCGCGTGGACGTCGCGCTCGCGCATGACGACGTAGACCTCGCCCTGCACCTCGACCTCGGCCTTGTCCTCGGGGTCGAAGAGCACCCGGTCGCCAACCTCGACGGCACGGGCGTGCGGTCCGACCGCGATCACCCGCGACCAGGCCAGCCGCCGCGCACCCATCGCCGCGGTCGCGGGGATGACGATGCCGCCGGACGAGCGCCGCTCGCCCGCCTCCTGGTCGACCTCGACCAGCAGGCGGTCGTGCAGCATCTTGATCGGGGCGGTGCTCAGCGGGCGACCTTGCGGACGACGGCGAGCAGGACGACGACGCCGACGACGGCACCGGCGACCTTGAGGATGTTGTCGGTGCGCGGGGCGCCGGAGTCGAGCTCGACGAAGTGCGACTTCACCGTGGTCACCTGGCGTCCGACGATCGTCTTGGGGTGGGCGCGGTGGGCGAGCTGGTCGATGGTCGAGGCGAGGCGCTGGCGCGTCTCCTCGATCTCGCGCTCGAGCGCGCGCATGTCCTGGGTCACGCGGGCAGGCTATCAATGCGGCGCGGGTCGAAGCCCCACGGCAGCTCGAGCCGGTGCGCGCCCATCAGCTCGTCGTCGGTCAGCACCTCGAGCGTGGGGCGGTCCGCCACCACCACTCCCCGGCTCAACACCACGCTGCGCGGGCACAGCTCGAGGGCGTAGGGGAGGTCGTGGGTGACCATCAGCACCGTCACGTCGAGGCTGCGCAGGATGTCGGCGAGCTCCCGCCGCGAGGCGGGGTCGAGGTTGGACGACGGCTCGTCGAGCACGAGGATCTCGGGCTCCATCGCGAGCACGGTGGCGACCGCGACCCGGCGACGCTGGCCGTAGGACAGGTGGTGGGGCGGGCGGTCGACGAAGTCGGCCATGCCGACCCGGTCCAGCGCCTCCATCACCCGGCGCTCGAGCGCCGCGCCCTTGAGGCCGAGGTTGGCCGGCCCGAAGGCGACGTCCTGGCGGACGGTGCCGAGGAACAGCTGGTCGTCGGGGTCCTGGAAGACGATGCCGACCCGGCGCCGGATCTCCTTCAGGTGCTCCTTCGCGACCGGCAGACCACTGACCGCGACCGTGCCGCGACCGGCGGTGAGGATCCCGTTGAGGTGCAGGACCAGGGTGGTCTTGCCGGCGCCGTTGGGCCCGAGCAGGGCCACCCGCTCGCCGCGGTGGACGTGGAGGTCGACGCCGAAGAGGGCCTGGTGGCCGTCGGGGTAGGCGAAGGCGAGGTCCTGGACCTCGAGCACGGGGACGCTCATCGCGCCTTTCCCGCCTGCGGGAGGGAGCCGTCGTACCCCCGCGAGAGCATCGCGAGGTGCACCCGCTCACCGCGCTCGTAGGAGCGGATGAACAGCGCCCCCAACGATCGGGCCAGCACGGGCCAGTGCCGCGGCGAGCGCGGGTCGCACCCGCGCGAGCGCAGTGCGGTCATCATCCGGCCGAGCTCGGCGGTGACCACGTCGAGGTAGCGGATCATGAAGCCCATGATCTGCACGACGAGGTCGGGCATCCGCAGCCGCTGGAGGCCGCGCAGCAGGTCCTGGGGCTCCGTGGTGGCGGCGAGGGTGAGGGAGGCCAGCACGCCGATGCTGCCCTTGACGAGCAGCGCGATACCGGCGACCAGGCCGGGCTCGGAGACGCTGACGCCGAGGACCTCGGTGCGCGGGCCGTGGGAGATGAAGGGCATCAGCACCGCGAAGATCGCGAAGGGCACCTCGACGACCATCCGCGGCAGCAGGTAGGTCAGCGGCACCCGCGACAGGGCGATCACCCCGAGCAGCACGACCGCCCACAGCGCGAAGACGGCGTACGCCTCGCGCGGGGTCGCGACCACGATGAGCATGAAGCCCAGGAGGGCCAGCACCTTCAGGTGCGCGGGGGCGCGATGGACGGGACTGTGGCCGTGGAAGTGGAGACGGTGCCCGTGCCCGGCGCCCATCAGGCCCTCGAGTCGTGGGTGGCCTCGTGCGTCACGTCGCCGCTGTCGCGGCGCCGGATCAGCCAGAAGAGCCCTGTGCTCAGCAGCAGCATCACCAGGACGCCGACCACGCCGGCGACCCCGCCGCTGAGCCGGGCGTCGTCGATGCCGGTGGTCTGGTAGTCCGCGAGCGGGCTGTCGCTGGTGGCGGAGTCCTCGGCAGAGTCGATGAAGCCGGTCTGCTCGGCGACGTACTCGAGGCCGTCGGGGTGCGAGCTGGCGTAGTAGCTCGCGACGCCGGCGACGAGCAGGCTCACCAGGAGCGCGACGACGAAGAAGCGGCGGCGGCTCACGACGCCACCGCCGCGCGGGTCTCGAGGACGCGCTCGGCCAGGAGCGGGCGGGCGCCGTGGACGAGGTCGGGTCGGGCCGCGACCACGCTGGCGACGACGAGCCCCGTCACCGCGGCCTCCCCGATGCCGATCACGGTGTGCCAGCCCAGCATCGTCGCAGTGAGCGCCGTGAGGTCGACCGGTGCGTTGCCGCCGATCGCGAAGAGCCCGGTGAAGACCAGGGCGGCCACCGGAACGCTCAGCAGCGCACCCGCCGCGGCCGCGGGGGCCACGATCGAGAGACGCGCGGGGAGCACCTTGCGCAGCAGGACGAACACGCCCCAGCCGACCGCGACGGTGACGATGCCGATGAGCGAGATGTTGGTGCCGATGGCGGTGATGCCGCCGTCGGCCATGAGCAGCGCCTGCACGACGAGCACGACCGACAGGCACAGCACCGCCGTCCAGGGCCCGACCAGCACCGCCGCGAGCGCTCCGCCCATCAGGTGCCCGCTCGTTCCGGCACCGACGGGGAAGTTGATCATCTGCGCGGCGAAGACGAAGGTCGCGACCAGGCCCGCCATGGGCGCCGTACGGTCGTCGAGCTCGCGTCGCGCGGCGCGCAGCGACACCGCGACCGCGGCCGCGGCGACCACGCCAGTGGCCAGCGACGTCGGTGCGTCGAGGAATCCGTCGGGTACGTGCATCGGCTTCGTCCGTCCTGGCCGCATCGGCCTGGTGCTTGGATGGTGGCGGCCGGCTCCCCCCGGTGCCGACCGCCTCCACCACCTTATTGCAAGCAGTTCGCAACAGCCAACGGATCGGATTGGTGCGACTTTCCCGCACCCGCCACCGGCACGAGAGAAGGAACGCGATGACCGACCGCCTCGCCCCCGGCGACGCCGCCCCCGACTTCACCCTGACCAGCGACACCGAGGAGGAGGTGAGCCTCTCGGCCCTGCGCGGCAAGAAGGTGATCCTCTACTTCTACCCCGCTGCGATGACCCCGGGCTGCACCAAGCAGGCCTGCGACTTCTCCGAGTCCCTCGACTCGCTGCGCGGCGCCGGCTACGAGGTGCTCGGCGTCTCGAAGGACAAGCCGGCCAAGCTCGCGAAGTTCCGCGAGCGCGACGCCCTCTCCCTCACGCTGCTGTCCGACGAGGACCTCGACGTGCACCGCTCGTACTGCGCCTTCGGCACCAAGAAGCTCTACGGCAAGGAGGTCGAGGGGGTGATCCGCTCGACCTTCGTGATCGACGAGGACGGCACGGTCGAGCTCGCGCAGTACAACGTCAAGGCGACCGGGCACGTCGCCAAGCTGCGCCGGGACCTAGGGTTGGACTGATCACCAGCCGGCGCTCGTAGCCCAACGGCAGAGGCACCACGTTTAGGTCGTGGCCAGTGAGAGTTCGAATCTCTCCGAGCGCACCACTGTTCCATCGCAAGTCCCTCCCGTGTGACCCCCGTCACCACTAGGGTCCGCGCATGGACTCCGCACTGACCACCGTCGGGCTGCCCCTGGCGCTGGCGATCATCATGTTCGGCCTCGGCCTCGACCTGACGGTCGCCGACTTCAGGCGGGTCGGGCGCGCGCCGAAGGCCGTGGCCGTCGCGCTGGCGTGCC
This sequence comes from Nocardioides furvisabuli, assembly GCF_021083185.1. Lineage (GTDB taxonomy): Bacteria > Actinomycetota > Actinomycetes > Propionibacteriales > Nocardioidaceae > Nocardioides > Nocardioides furvisabuli. The sequence goes on from NZ_JAIGQB010000002.1 coordinate 502,162, forward strand.
AGGTCGTGCTCCTGCCGGTGATCTGCTTCGGCCTGGTGCTGCTCTTCGACCTGCCCGCCCTGCTGGGGATCGGCATGCTGCTCCTCGCGGCGTCGCCGGGCGGCACGACCGCCAACCTCTTCAGCCACCTCTTCCGCGGCGACGTGGCGCTCAACATCACCCTGACCGCGATCAACACGGTGATCGCGGTCGTCACCCTGCCGCTGATCACCGGCCTGGCCATCGCGTTCTACGACCGCCAGGACGACGTGACGATGCCGCTGGTCGAGATCGTGAAGGTCTTCGCCCTCATCCTGCTGCCCGTCGGCATCGGGATGGTGGTCAACAACCGGGCGCCCGACTTCGCGCGCCGCATGGACAAGCCGGTGCGGATCGGCTCGGCGGTGATCCTGGCCGTCCTGGTGCTCGGCATCCTGCTCGACCAGCGCGAGAACGTCGGCGACTACCTCGCCGACGTCGGCCTGATCGCAGCGCTCTTCTGCGCCATCAGCCTCGTGGTGGGTTTCTACGTGCCCAAGGCGTTCGGCGTCACCGGCCCGCAGGCCGTCGCCTCGTCGATGGAGGTGGGCGTCCACAACGCCACCCTCGCGATCTTCGTGGCGGTCGAGGTGCTCGACGAGGTCGAGATCTCGGTGCCGGCCGCGGTCTACTCGCTCGTGATGTTCCTCTTCGCGGCGCTGTGGGGCATGTGGGTCTCGCGGCAGGTGTCCGAGCGGGAGACCGCGTCAGCCTGAGGTGAGGTCCGCGGCGACCTGCGGGGCGAGCTCGCGCAACGCCCGCCCGCGGTGGGAGATGAGGTCCTTCTCGCCGGGCTCGAGCTCGGCCGAGGTCAGCCCCTCGGCGGCGTGCTCGACGGCGACGAAGACGACGTCGTAGCCGAAGCCGCCGCTCCCCCGCACCTCGCGGATGATGTGGCCGTCCATGCGGCCCTCGACCACGCGCTCGCGCCCGTCGGGCAGCACCCACGCGACCGCACAGGCGAAGTGGGCGCCGCGGCGCTCGTCAGGTACGTCGTGGAGCTGGGCGAGCAGGAGCTCGTTGTTCCGCTCGTCGCTCTTCGGGGGCCCCGACCACCGCGCCGACAGCACGCCGGGCATCCCGTTGAGGGCGTCGACGCACAGGCCGCTGTCGTCGGCGATCGAGGGCAGCCCGGTCGCGGCGACGCCGGCGCGGGCCTTGAGCAGCGCGTTGCCCTCGAAGGTCGGCTCGTCCTCGACCGGCTCGACGTAGCCGTCGACGTCGCCGATGCCGAGCACCTCGATGTCGGGGACGTGCTCGGCCAGGATGCGCTGCATCTCGAGGATCTTCTTCGCATTGGCCGAGGCCAGGAAGACCTTCATCGGGCGAGAGCCTCCTGCTGCATGCGGGTGAGGTCGGCGCAGCCCTTCTCGGCCAGCGCGAGCAGGGCGTCGAGCTCGGCGCGGTCGAAGGCGGCGCCCTCGGCGGTGCCCTGCACCTCGACGAACTTCCCCTCGCCGGTCATCACGACGTTCATGTCGGTCTCGGCGCGCACGTCCTCGACGTAGGGGAGGTCGAGGCGCGGCACGCCGTCGATGATCCCGACGCTGACCGCGGCGACCGAGCCCGTGAGCGGCTCGCCGGTCAGCGCGCCGTTGTCCCGCAGGTGCGCGACCGCATCCGCCAGGGCGACGTACGCCCCGGTGATGGCGGCGGTGCGGGTGCCGCCGTCGGCCTGGAGGACGTCGCAGTCGAGGACGATCGTGTTCTCCCCGAGCGCCTCGTAGTCGATGACCGCGCGCAGCGAGCGCCCGATCAGGCGCGAGATCTCGTGGGTGCGTCCGCCGATGCGGCCCTTGACCGACTCGCGGTCGGAGCGGGTGTTGGTGGCGGCGGGGAGCATCGCGTACTCCGCGGTGACCCAGCCCAGGCCCGAGCCCTTGCGCCAGCGCGGCACGCCCTCGGACGCCGACGCCGCGCACAGCACCTTCGTGCCGCCGAACTCGACCAGGACCGAGCCGGCGGCGTGGTCGAGCCAGTGGCGGGTGATGGTGATCGGGCGGAGCTCGTCGTCGGACCGGCCGTCGGCGCGGGGCGCGGGGCTCGCAGCAGAAGTCATGGCACGAGGGTAGAGGGCTGACGGAGCCGGGTCCGGTCACCCCCGTGTGCCACCGGACCCGGCTCGACGTCCCTCCCCTGCGGTCCCGCCCACGGTGCGCGGTCCCGCGCCGCGCGGCTCCCCCGCGCGGTGGTGTCCCAAGCGTGCGGCGCGTCGGCGCCCCGGCGCATCGACCCTGAGGCCCCTCACGACCCCGACCAAAGGAGGAGTCGCGGTGACTACGCTGTGCGCCGTGGAGCCCCGTCCCAGCCTCGCCGAGACGCAGCCCGAGCTCACGCGGGCCGGGCACGCGTGGCGCTACGCGCTGTGCGTGGCGATCTCGGTCGCGGTGTGGCAGTCGGTCGCGGCGATCGAGTGGCGCGAGCAGCGGATGCTGTTCGCCGCCGAGCTCGTGCTGGGTGCGTGTGCCTACGTCCTGGTCCACTTCCGCCGTCGGGCCCCCGTCCCGATCGCGCTGGCGATCGCGGCGATGAGCGCGCTCTCCGGCGTGGCCGCAGGTCCGGCGACGCTGGCGGCGGTCTCGGTCGCCACCCGCCGCGACCCCCGCCAGGTCATCGTCGTCGGCGCCGCGAACCTGGCGGCCGCGCAGACCTACACGTCCGTCGCCCCCTTCGACGACAACGACCCGGTGATCACCACGCTGGTCAACATCGCGGTCAACGCCGGGATGATGGGCTGGGGCCTCTACATCGGCTCGCGCCGCGAGATCATCTGGAACCTGCGCACCCGCGCCGAGCGGGCCGAGCGCGAGCAGGAGCTGCGGGTGTCGCAGGCGCGCACCACCGAGCGGACGCGCATCGCCCGCGAGATGCACGACGTGCTGGCCCACCGCATCACCCTGGTCTCGATGCAGGCCGGCGCACTGGCCTTCCGCGACGACCTCGACGGCGACCGGCTGCGCGACGGGCTCGCCCAGATCCAGGACCAGGCCAACGACGCCCTCCACGAGCTGCGTGACGTCCTCGGGGTGCTGCGCGAGGACGACCCCGGGACTCCCACCGCCCGCCCGCAGCCGACGTACGCCGACATCGCCGCGCTCGTCGACGAGGCGCGGTCGCTCGGCCTCGACGTCGACTTCGCCGACGACCTGGACCCCACGACGCCGGTGCCCGCCGCGACCGGCCGCACGGTCTACCGCATCGTGCAGGAGGGCCTCACCAACGTCCGCAAGCACGCGCCCGGATCCGCGGTCGCGATCCGCTCGTCGGGCGACCCGCGGTCGGGCATCACGGTGACGTTGGCCAACCCGCTCGCCGAGCGGCACCGCCCCACCGGCGCCCCGGGGGCCGGACTGGGGCTCGTCGGGCTGCGCGAGCGCACCGAGCTGCGCGGCGGACGGTTGGACCAGCGCGCCGAGGAGTCCGCCTTCGTGCTGGAGGCATGGCTACCGTGGTCGGCGTGATCCGCGTCCTGCTCGTCGACGACGACCCGCTCGTGCGTTCCGCGCTGTCGCTGATGCTCGGCGGCCAGTCCGACATCGAGGTGGTGGGCGAGGCCCCGCACGGGGAGGCGGGCCTCGTGCTCGTGGGCGAGCTCGAGCCCGACGTGGTCCTGATGGACATCAGGATGCCGGTCATGGACGGCCTCGAGGCGACGAAGGCGCTCCACGAGCGGCCCTCCCCACCGTCCGTGGTGGTGCTGACCACCTTCGACGCCGACGACCACGTCGTCCGCGCGATCGCTGCCGGCGCCGACGGCTTCCTGCTGAAGGACACCCCGCCCGGCGACATCGTCAGCGCCATCCGCACCGTCGCCGCCGGCGACGCGATGCTCTCCCCCTCGGCCACGCGCAGCCTCGTCTCACGGCTGCGGGGCATGACCGCCAACCACCGCGTCACCCAGGCCGCCGACCGGCTGACCGTGCTCACCGAGCGCGAGCTCGAGGTCGCGGTCTGCGTGGGCCGCGGGCTCAGCAACTCCGAGATCGCCTCGGAGCTCTACCTCTCGATCCCGACGGTCAAGTCGCACGTGTCGCGACTGCTGACCAAGCTCGGCAGCACGAACCGGGTCCAGGTGGCCATGGTGGTGCACGACGCGGGACTGGTCTGACTCAGACCTCGTACGTCGCGCCGGCGCGTGCGAGCTCGACCGGACCCGACCACTCGGACCGGGCCTCGGCCTCCGCGTCGGCCGGGTCGTGCCACGGCGGGACGTGGGTCAGCACGAGGCGCTCCACGCCCGCGCGCGCGGCCGTACGTCCGCAGTCGGCGCCGGTCATGTGCAGGTCGGGCGGGTTGTCGTCCACACTGCGGAAGGAGGCCTCGGCCAGCAGCAGGTGCGCCCCTGCCGCCGCCTCGTCGAGCGCCGCGCACGGGCCGGTGTCGCCGGAGTAGACGAGGGTGCGGCCACCGGCGCTGACGGTGAGCGCGAAGGCGGCGACGGGGTGGACCACCTCGCGCGCCTCGACGCGGAAGGGACCGAGGTCGACCGGCCCGTCGTGCTCGGTGAAGGCGAACTCCTCGGTCATTCCGGGCTCCAGCGGCAGGTCGTAGGCGCGTGCCATCCGCTCCGCCGTGCCGGCCGGGCCCCAGACCGGGATCCGCGGCTGCGGCCCGGTGGGGTGGTACTTGCGCATCACGTAGTAGCCGCAGAGGTCCAGGCAGTGGTCGGCGTGCAGGTGGCTGAGGAAGACCGCGTCGATGCCGAGCGGGTCGGCGTAGCGGTGCAGCTGGCCCAGCGCGCCGTTGCCGAGGTCGAGCAGGATCCGCCACGTGCGGGTCTCCCCCGACGCGTCCGTGTGCTCGGCCTCGACGAGGTAGCAGCTGGCGGGCGACTCGGGTCCGGGGTAGGAACCGGAGCAGCCGACGACGGTGAGTCTCATCGCACTCCTCCGGCGAACTGGGTGGCGCTGAGCAGCTCCGAGCCGAGGAAGCGTCGGCCGATGGTGGCGAAGTCCTCGGGGCTGCCGGTGGTCGAGAAGGTGTAGGCCGGCTCTCCTGCCTCGCGCATCAGCCCGGTGCGCGCGAGCATCTTGTAGACGTCCTTCGCGCACTCCTCAGCCGAGCTCACCAGGGTCACCCCGTCGCCCATCACGTAGGAGATGACGCCCGTGAGGAGGGGGTAGTGGGTGCAGCCGAGGATGAGGGTGTCGACGCCCGCAGCCGCGAGCGGGTCGAGGTAGTCGTGGGCGGCGGCGAGCAGCTCCTCGCCGCCGGTGACTCCCTGCTCGACGAAGTCGACGAAGCTCGGGCAGGCCTGGATGTGCAGGTCGAGGTGCGGCGCGGCGGCGAACGCGTCGTCGTACGCCATCGAGCTCGCGGTCGCACGTGTGCAGATGACGCCGACGCGGTCGTTGCGCGTGGCGGCCGCGGCCCGGCGTGCGGCGGGCAGGATCACCTCGACGACCGGCACGTCGTAGCGCTCACGTGCGTCGCGGAGCATGGCGGCGCTCGCGGAGTTGCACGCGATGACCAGCGCCTTGACGCCCTCGGCGTAGAGATGGTCGAGGCACTCGAGGGCGTACTCGCGGACCTCGCCGATCGGCTTCTGGCCGTAGGGCTGGCGGGCGGTGTCGCCGAGGTAGACCACCGACTCGTGCGGGAGCTGGTCGATCACCGAGCGCGCGACCGTCAGACCGCCGAAGCCGGAGTCGAAGATGCCGATCGGGGCGTCGGCGGTCAACCGCGGCATGGGAGTCGGCACAGGCAGCAGGCTAGGCGCTCGCCCCGTCGCCGGTCACGCCGTTGCGGGCGTCGGACCCGTCACACCGCCCTCGCCGGGTTAGGGTCGGCGCGTGACCCTGCGCTCCGTGCTCGCCTCCGTCCTCGCCTGCTCCGCGGTCGGCTTCTGCCTGACCGCAGCACCGGCCCAGGTGCCTGACGGCAGCCCGAGCGCCAGCACCGCGCGCGTCTCCGCCGACGACGCGGTGGAGTCCGTGCTCGCGATCTCCCTCGACGGCCTCAACCCCGAGGCGCTGCGCATCCTCGGGCGCAAGGGCACCCCGCACCTGCACGCCCTGATGGACTCCGGCGCCTCCACGCTCAACGCCCGCACCGAGCACGAGCTCACCATCACGCTGCCCAACCACACCGGGATGGTCACCGGCCGCCGGGTCGAGGCCTCGAGCGGCGGTCACGGCGTGACGTGGAACGACGACCGGCGCCGCCCCGCGACCGTCCAGGCCGCGGCCGGCGAGCGCGTGGAGTCGGTCTTCACCTCGATCCACGAGGCCGGCGGGTCGACCGCGCTGTTCGCCAGCAAGACCAAGTTCTCCCTGTGGAAGCGCAGCTGGCCGCTGAGCATCGACACCACCCGGATCCGGCTCGACAACACCACGTTGACCCGCTCCGTACGGCGTGACCTGCGGCGCCGCGACCGCGCCTTCCGCTTCGTCCACTTCTCGCTGCCCGACCAGGTCGGCCACGCGCGCGGTTTCATGTCCAAGCCCTACCTGCGCGCGGTCAAGAAGGTCGACGCGCTCGTCGGCATCCTCGCCGACACCGTGCACTCCGACGCCGAGCTCGACGGCAGCACGGCGATCATCCTCACCAGCGACCACGGCGGTCTCGGCACCGGCCACTCCGACGCCCGGCGCCTGCCCAACTACCGCATCGCCTTCATGGTCTCCGGCCCCGGCGTGATGCCCGGCACCGACCTCTACGCGCTCAACCCCGACGACCTGCAGGACCCGGGCGCGCGCCGCACGACGTACGACGACGCGCTCCAGCCCGTCCGCAACGGCGACCTCGCCAACCTCGCGCTCGACCTGCTCGACCTGGACGCGGTGCCCGGCAGCGAGCACAACGCGACGCTCGACCTCGACGTCACCCCGGCCGGGTGACCTGGGCTCGGCCCATGATCCGCCCCGCGGCCGGACTGGCCGCCGTTCTCGCGCTCCTGCTGACGGGCACCGGCCCCGCGGATGCGGCCGTCGCGGACGCCCCGCTGCCTGCGCTCGTCGCGGTGGAGGCACCCGAGGCGAACGGCACGCCGCGTGCGGGTCAGGTGCTGCGGGCCTTCCCGGGCCGGTGGCAACCCCGTCGCCAGGAGACCCGCTACCGCTGGCTGCGCGACGGGGAGCGCGTGCGCGGCGCTCGGGAGCGGCGCTACCGCCTGACGGCGCTCGACGTCGGCGCGCGCATGAGCGTCGAGGTGCGGGTGCGGGCCCCTGGGCACGCGTGGACCCCCGCGGTGTCCGCTGCGACGGCACGGGTCGACCATGCCACCCCGGTGCGGCGCCGGGTGACCTTCTCGGTCGCGACACGGGGTCGGATCAGCACCAGCGTGCGGGACTTCGCCCGCCTGGCGCAGGAGACGTACGACGACGCGCGCGGCTGGCGCGCCGGCGGCGTCCAGTTCCGCCGGGTCCGACGCGGGGGCGACTTCACGCTGGTGCTGTCCGAGGCGCGGATGGTGCCGTCGTTCTCCCCCTCGTGCTCGGCCATGTGGTCGTGCCGCGTCGGACGTCACGTCGTCATCAACCAGGACCGCTGGAAGCACGCCTCGCCGGCCTGGAACCGCGCCGGACGCAGCCTGCGCGACTACCGGCACCTGGTGGTCAACCACGAGACGGGCCACTGGCTCGGCCGAGGACACGTGGGTTGCCCCGGATCGGGACCGGCCCCGGTGATGATGCAGCAGTCCAAGGGCACGGGCGCGTGCACGTTCAACCCCTGGCCGCTGCCCTGGGAGCGTTGAGCCCTCAGGCCCAGAGCTGCCCGTCCAGGGCGTCCTCCGCGTCGTCGACCGTGCCCTCGTAGGCACCGGTCGAGAGGTACTTCCAGCCGCCGTCGCACACGATGAAGGCGATGTCGGCCGACTCGCCCGCCTTGACCGCCCTGGCGGCCTGACCGAGGGCTGCGTGGAGGATGGCGCCGGTCGAGATGCCGGCGAAGATCCCCTCGAGCTCGAGCAGCTCACGCACCCGGCGTACGGCGTCGCGCGGGCCGACGCTGAAGCGCGAGTCGATCAGCGAGGCGTCGTAGAGCTCGGGCACGAAGCCCTCGTCGAGGTTGCGCAGGCCGTAGACGAGCTCGCCGTAGCGCGGCTCGGCGGCCACGATCGTCACCTCGGCCTTGGCCCGGCGGAAGAACCGCGAGACGCCCATGAGCGTGCCGGTGGTGCCGAGGCCGGCGACGAAGTGGGTGATCGACGGCAGGTCCGCGAGCAGCTCGGGGCCGGTCGCCTCCTCGTGCGAGAGCGCGTTGGCCTCGTTGCCGTACTGGTAGAGCATGACCCAGTCGGGGTGCTCCCCTGCGATCTTCTTCGCCACGCGCACGGCCTCGTTCGAGCCGCCCGCCGCGGGCGAGGACACGATCTCGGCGCCCCACATCCGCAGCAGCTGGCGCCGCTCCTCGGAGGTGTTCTCGGGCATCACGCAGACGATGCGGTAGCCCTTGAGCTTCGCGGCCATCGCCAGCGAGATGCCGGTGTTGCCGCTGGTGGGCTCGAGGATCGTGCAGCCCGGTCGCAGCGTGCCGTCGGCCTCGGCCTGCTCGATCATCTTCAGGGCCGGGCGGTCCTTGATCGAGCCGGTCGGGTTGCGGTCCTCCAGTTTGGCCCAGAGGCGCACCTCGGTGCCGTCGGGCTGGCGGCCGGGCGACAACCGCGGCAGGCCCACCAGCGGCGTGCTGCCGACGGAGGCGAGCAGGTCGTCGTAGCGGGTCATCAGGCGGGCAGGGCCCCGCCGGCGACGGCGGGCAGGACGACGACCTGGTCGCCGTCGGAGAGCTCGGCGTCGAGCCCGCCGATGAAGCGGACGTCCTCGTCGTTGATGTAGACGTTGACGAAGCGGCGCAGGTCCACCGAGCCGGACTTGTCCTCGACGAGGCGCTCCTTGATGCCGGGGTGGTTGCCCTCGAGGTCGTCGATGAGCGCGGACAGGGTGCCGCCCGAGCCCTCGACGGCCTTGGCGCCGTCGGTGTAGGTGCGCAGGATGGTGGGGATCCGGACCTCGATGGCCATCAGGGGGTGCTCTCTCTCTGGTCTGCGGTGCCGGTGGGCGTGATCGTGACCTCTTCCTCGGTCACGACTCCGTCGGTGATTCTGTAGGACCTGAACTCCACCGGGCCCTCACTATTCCCGTGCTCGCGTGTGCTGACGAGCACGTAGTGCGCGTTCGGCTCGCTGGCCAGGCCGATGTCGGTCCGGCTCGGGTAGGCTTCGGTGGCGGTGTGGGAGTGGTAGACGACCACCGGCTCCTCGTCGCGGGCGTCCATGTCCTTGTAGAGCGCGAGCAGCTCGGTGGAGTCGAACTCGTAGAAGGTCGGGCTGCCCGCGGCGTTGACCATCGGGACGAAGCGCTCGGGTCGGTCGCTGCCCTCGGGGCCGGCGACGACCCCGCACGCCTCGTCGGGGTGGTCGCGCTTGGCGTGCGCCACGATGGCGTCGTACGTCTCCTGGGCGATGGTCAGCACGGCTCCACCCTAGGCAGCCGACCGAAGCGGCCCGCACACGTCTCACCGCTTAGTCTTGACGTCGAGAGACCTGGGGGAAGGACCGCATGACGCTGCACGATGTTCCGCCACTGACCCGACGGGGCGTCCCGCTCGAGCGCGACCTGCGGGTGCTGGCGATCGGCTCCTTCGCCAACCGGTTCGGCGCCGGCGCGGTCATGACGACGAGCGCGCTCTACTTCACCCGTCAGGTCGGCTTCTCCGCCGCCGAGGTGGCGCTCGCGCTGTCGGTCGCCGCGATCGTCGGGATCGTCGTCCAGGTCCCGGCAGGCCAGCTCGGCGACACCCGTGGCCCCCGCCGGGTGCTCACCTGGTGCATGGTCGGCGCCGCGCTCACGAGCGCGCTGCCGGTCCTGGCGCGTACGCCGTGGCAGCTCGCGCTGCTCCTCGGCCTGCTGGCGCTCTTCGAGCGGTCCGCCGGCTCCGTGCAGCAGGGCGTCATCGCCCAGCTCGCGACGGGCGGGCGGGGCGTGCTCTTCAAGGCCTACCTGCGTGCGGTGACCAACACCGCCATCGGCCTCGGCTCGGTCTTCGGCGGCGCCGCGCTGGTGATCGACGAGACCTGGGCCTACGTCGCGGTCTTCGTCCTCAACGCCGTCTTCACCGGCTTCGCCGCGTGGAACAGCACGCGCCTGCCCGAGCTGCCGCCCTACGTGCGGGTCGAGGGCGAGCCGCGGCTCGCGGTGCTGCGCGACTGGCCCTACGTCGTCGTGGTGGCGATCACCGGCCTGTTCTCGATGCACTTCTTCGTCATGGAGCTCGGCCTGGCGCTCTACATCTCGGAGCGCACGTCGGCCCCGCCGGTGATGGTGGCGATCCTGCTCGTCGTGAACACGGCGGCCGTCGCGCTCTTCCAGGTCCGCCTGTCCCGACGGGCCGACTCGGTCGAGGCCGGAGCCCGTGCCCTCGTGCGCGGTGCGGTGTGGATCGCGGCCGGCTTCGCGATCGTGGCGCTGGCCGACCGAGGCGACGCGACCTTCGCGATCGTCGTCCTGGTCGTCGGATCGCTGGTGCACGTGGTCGGCGAGATGATCGGCTCCGGTGGCCAGTGGGGCCTCCAGATGGGGCTCGCACCCCACGAGCGGCAGGGCCAGTACCAGGGCTTCGCCGGGCTCGGCTTCAGCGTGGTCGCGGTCATCGGGCCGCCGGTCGTGACCCTGCTGTGCGTCGAGATGGGTGAGACGGGCTGGCTCGTCCTCGCCGGGATGATGATGGCCATCGCGCTGGTCTCGGTGCCGGTCTCGCGCTGGGCGCTGGCCTCGCGCGAGCGCTACGGCGTGCTGAGCCACTCGGGATAGCACTGAACGACCTACCTACCCGCCCGCGCCAACCGGTCGGTCGCGAGTTGAATTGACTTCAATTCAACTCGTTGACAGTCGCTGTTGGGTGCCTGTGGATGAGAGTCCCGCGAGCACCGATCGGTCTGCTGTGCTCCTTCCATGGACGCTGACAACCGCTTCATCCCCCGCTCGGGCCCGATGTTCTCCCGCAGCAGCCCGGCGAAGGCCCAGATGGCCACCGACCTCGCCATCCCGATCCTGGCCGACGGCGGTTGGCCGGCGCTCACGCTGCGCAACGTGGCGGCTGCCGCGAACGTCACGCCGCAGGCCATCGCCGCGTGGTTCCCCTCGGTGGCGGCGATGCGTGCGGCCGTCGCGGCGGTCTATGGTGACCGGTGGATCCGCGAGCGAGACAACCTCGCACGGACGCGGACGTTCTCCCGGGACAGGGTGCGCACCTCGTCCGACGTCGCAGAGGCCCTCCTTCCGCAGTCCTGGAACGAGGACGTGTACGACGGCATCTGGCTCACCATCGTCGAGGCAGGCCGCTGGGACGAGACCGTCGGTGCTGCCGTAGCCACCGTGCAGGACCGCGAGAGAGACCTGGTCCGGAGGCTGCTCGAGCCGTCATGGCCAGACGAGGTCGAGCGCCTCGAGCGGGAGGTGGACCTGGTCCTCGCCGCGGTGCGTGGTCTCCGTGCCAGCTACGCCCCGTTGCGCAGCGGTACGACGACGGTGCGCGCCGGCAGCGTCCTGGCCGGTCTCGCGGGCGCCGGCTGACAGTGGCGCGTCAGACCCTGATCGCAGCCGGGATCCCGTCGGAGAACACCTCGGGCGTGGAGGGGAAGGACTCCGAGACCCCGAGGGAGTGGCGTACGGCGGACCACGCGGCCGCGCAGGCGTCGAGCAGGTCGTCCTCGCCGAAGCCGGCGCCGCGGAACCACGGCGGCGCGACGATCCCGTGCGCGGCCAGCGCCTCCCGACGCGCGGCCACTCCGTCGGTGTCCTTCTTGCGGGCGAGCACCGGGGAGCCGGCCATCCGCGCGAAGCTCACCTCGGGGTGCACCTCGATGACCGTGGCGCCGGGGCGCGAGCGCACCCACGCGTCGACCTGCAGCACCTTCTCCCGCAGCGCGTAGGCCTGCGCGCTGACGCTCGTACGTCCGCCCGTGGCGGCGAGGTTGGCCGCGCGGGCGGCGGCGTACGACTCGGCCTCGAGGGCCGCCCGGGTCGGGGTGGAGAAGACCGAGGAGGACCTGCCGGAGAGCTGACGGCGGGCCTCGGCGTCCGCGAGCCGACCCGAGGCGTCGGGCAGGCCGATGGGGATGTCGATCGCGACGACGGCGACGTGGGTCGTCTCGCGCACCAGCGCGACCAGCCCGTCGATGGTCGCGTCGACGAAGACCGAGGCCCGGCCACCGGTGTCGATGAGCACGCCGACCCAACCGCCGGGGCACGCGTCCACCCCGAGGACCGGCACGTCCGGGGTCAGCACCTCGACGGGTGGAGGCTGGTCCGGTGGCACCACGAAGCGCGCCGCACCCTCGTCGCTGAGTGCCGCCGCGATGCGCTCGAGCATCACGTCCGACATGTCCGGCAGCGCCGCCGTCGGCCACCACCGCACGTCGCTCGACTCGTCGTCGGCGACGTGGGCCTCCCCCTCGAGCCAGGTGCACGCGAAGGTGAGGTCGAGGTAGGTCGCGCGGTCGCCGTTGACGTGCACGACCTCGCCGTGGACGGCGGTCGAGGCGAGCCGGTCGACCCGGATCCGCGTGCCGGTCTCCTCCAGCGCCTCGCGGGCCGCGGCGACCGCGGGCTCCTCGCCGGGGTCCGGGATCCCCGTGACGGGCGTCCAGTGCCCGTTGTCGGCACGCTTGACGAGCAGCACCTCGTCGCCGCGGCGCACGACGGCGGTGACGCCGGGCAGCCACAGCGGGTCGTGGCCGATCTTCTCGCGGATCGCGACGACGAAGTCGGGGACCGGGCTCACGACATCAGCGCCTCGACGACCGTCTCCTGGAGGTAGCCGACCCACTCGTAGATGTCGTGCGCCTGGGCCCGCGGGTCGTCCTCGGGCAGGGAGTGCCAGTAGTCCTCGTCACCGGCCTCGACGCCGAGGCGGGTGGCGAGCGCGAGCCGGATGTCGGTGAAGGCACGCATCCACGTCTCGGCGTCCTCGGGCGTCAGCTCGACGTCGATCACCAGCCCGTCCTCGCGCAGCTCCTCGGGCAGGCCCGCATCCTCGAGGGTGTCGATGATCAGCGCCGCCGCGCCGGCCTTGCCGTCGCGCAGGCCGCCCTCGGTGAAGCGGCGGAAGTCCGCCGCCGCCTCCTCGTCGTCGGGGTAGGCCGTCGGGAACAACCGCGCCAGCACGGGGTCCTCGGGGACGGTCGTGGCACCGGAGAACTCCGCCATCAGCGCCTCGAAGGCATCGGCGGAGGGGGCCGCCGGCTCGGCACGCTCGTTGCGCAGCAGCTCCACCATCTGCGAGGCGAGCGAGCGCAGCAGGTCGGCCTCGAAGCCGGTGAAGGTGGCGATGACGCGCGCGGACCGCCGGTGACGCTCGAAACCGCTCACCTCAGGACGCCTTCTCCATCGTCGCCCACAGGCCGTACTCGTGCATCGCCTGGACGTCGCGCTCCATCTCCTCGCGGGTGCCGGTCGAGACGACCGAGCGGCCCTCGGTGTGCACCTCGAGCATCAGCTTCTCGGCCTTCGACTTGTCGTACCCGAAGTACTTCTGGAACACGTAGGACACGTAGGACATGAGGTTCACCGGGTCGTCCCACACCAGCGTCACCCACGGCTTGGCCAGGAAGGTGATCTCGTCGGGGGTCAGGGTCGGCTCGACCTCTACGGGACTGGCGGCTGACACGAAGCCATCGTGGCACAGTGTCGGTCGTGACGAGCCCTCCCCCGGTGTCTGCGGCGCTGCTGACCGACCACTACGAGCTCACCATGGTGCAGGCCGCCCGGCAGGCGGGCACCGCCGGCCGGCGCTCGGTCTTCGAGCTGTTCCCGCGCCGGCTGCCCGCGGGGCGGAGGTACGGCGTGGTGGCGGGCGTCGGTCGGGCGCTCGACGCGATCGAGGCCTTCCGCTTCGACGGTGCCGCGCTCGCCGCCCTGGAGGGCGTCGTCGACGCCGACATGCTCGAGTGGCTGGCCTCCTACCGCTTCTCCGGCGACGTGTGGGGCTACGCCGAGGGCGAGGCCTACTTCCCCCACTCGCCGCTGCTGGTCGTCGAGGGCACCTTCGCCGAGGCGGTGCTCCTGGAGACGGTGCTGCTGTCCGTCTACAACCACGACTCCGCCATCGCCTCGGCCGCGTCGCGGATGACGCTGGCCGCGGGCGGTCGACCCTGCATCGAGATGGGCTCGCGGCGCACCCACGAGCAGGCGGCCGTCGCGGCGGCGCGGGCGGCGTACGTCGCCGGTTTCGACTCGACGAGCAACCTGGCCGCGCGGGCGGCGTACGGCGTCCCGTCGGCCGGCACCGCCGCGCACTCCTTCACCCTGCTCCACGACACCGAGGTCGACGCCTTCCGGGCGCAGGTGCAGACCCTCGGCGTCGGCACCACGCTCCTGGTGGACACCTACGACGTGACCGAGGCGGTGCGCCTCGCCGTCGAGGTGGCCGGGACGGACCTCGGCGCCGTGCGGCTCGACTCCGGGGACCTCGGCCTGGTGGCCCGCGACGTGCGGGCCCAGCTCGACTCCCTCGGCGCCACGTCCACCCGGATCGTGGTGACCAGCGACCTGGACGAGCACGCCATCGCCGCCCTGGCCGCCGCGCCGGTGGACGCGTACGGCGTCGGCACCCAGCTCGTCACCGGCTCGGGCCACCCGACGTGCGGGTTCGTCTACAAGCTCGTCGCGCGCGAGGGTGCGGACGGCGAGCTGGTGTCGGTCGCCAAGCGCTCGACCGACAAGGCGTCGGTCGGCGGGCGGAAGTACGCGCTGCGCCGCCGCTCCCCCGCCGGGACGGCCCAGGCCGAGGTGGTCGGCATCGGGGAGCGGCCCGAGGACGATGGCGACGACAGGTCGCTGCTCGTGCCGCTGGTCGCGGCCGGCGAGGTCGTCGGGCGGGCGAGCCTCGACGAGGCCCGGGCGCGCCACCGCGCGTCGGTCGCCGAGCTGCCGCGCGCGGTGACGATGATGTCGGCCGGAGAGCCGGTGATCCCGACGGTGTTCGAGCAGTAGCCTCAGCAGATGAGCCGAGCGCTGATCGTGGTCGACGTCCAGAACGACTTCTGCGAGGGCGGGTCCCTCGCCGTGGCGGGAGGCGCACGCGTCGCCGCCGACATCGGTGCGCTGCTGCACCGCTGGCACTCGAAGGCGGTCGACGCGCCGGCGTACGACGTCGTGGTCGCCACCAAGGACCACCACGTCGACCCCGGCGCCCACTGGTCGCTCAAGCCCGACTTCGCCGAGTCGTGGCCGGTGCACTGCAAGGTCGGCACCGAGGGCGCGGGCTTCCACCCCAACCTCGACCCGCAACCCTTCGACGAGGTGTTCTACAAGGGCGAGCACGAGGCCGCCTACAGCGGCTTCGAGGGGCGTACGTCGTCGGGCCAGGCCCTCACGGACTGGTTGCGCGCCCGGCAGGTCGAGGAGGTCGACGTGTGCGGCATCGCCACCGACCACTGCGTGCGGGCCACGGCGCTGGACAGCGCGGGAGCGGGGTTCGCGACTCGCGTGCTGCTCCCGCTGTGCGCCGGGGTGGCCGAGGACTCCACGGCGGCCGCGATCACCGAGATGAGCGAGGCCGGGGTCGAGATCGCGTGAGCCTCAGCACCACCTGTCGGTGACGGTCCGCAGCACCTTCACCGTGCGCGCGGTGCCCTGGCCGAGCGCGTCGAACTGCTTGCTGGACAGCACCCTGGAGGTGTGGATGTCACCGTCGAGCAGCACGTAGGCGGCTCGGTCGTCGACGACGATGGTCTCCCCCTCGAGCTCGAGGGCGTGCGCCGCCTCCACCGCGGCGGCGTCGGGGGCGACGGAGAAAAGGGTGACGTAGTGCTGGCCCCCTGGCTCGTGCTCGACGTGCAGCTCCTCGGCCCGTGCGGTGAGCGCCGCGAGCTCGGCGGTCGTGAAGACGACCGTCGGCACCTCGAAGCCGGCCTCGGCGGCGTACGCGTCCTCGAGGGCCGCGCGCACCTTCGCCGCCGACCGCGCCGGGTGCGTCAGCCGGACGTTGCCGGTGTTGGCGTAGGTCTCGACCCCGGTGCCGCCGGCGGCCTCGGTGGCGGCCTTGACCGCGTCCTTGGGGAACGTGCGCCGCGCACCGAGGTTGATCGCGCGCAGGAAGGCCACATAGGTCGGCATGGTCACGATTGTGACAAGACTCCGCATCGGTCCGACACCAGTCTCATGACGTCCTCGTGTCAGTCCTGCGACGATCGAGCGGCGCCTTCGCGTGGGCCCCGCCAGAGCATGATTTCGGGCGCTCCGTGATGGTTAGCGTGCTGGGCATGACTACCCGAAACCTGACCGTCGGCGTCGCTGCCGCACTCCTGAGCCTGGGCGCCGCCGGCTGCGCCGTCGAGGAGGCCACCACCACCGAGTCGGGCGCCAACGTCATCACCGAGGGCACGCTCACCGTCTGCACCTCCCTGCCCTTCAAGCCCTTCGAGTTCCGCCAGGGCGGCGAGGTCGTCGGCTTCGACATCGACATGGCCGACCGGATCGCCCAGGCCAACGACCTCGAGCTCGAGCTCGTGATCACCGGCTTCGAGGGCATCCAGTCCGGACAGGCCCTGAACACCAACCAGTGCGACATGGCTGCGGCCGGCATGACCATCACCGACGAGCGGGCAGAGGTCATCGACTTCTCCGACGGCTACTTCGAGGCCACTCAGGCGTTGCTCACCAACGACGAGAGCATCACCTCCCTCGAGGACCTCGACGGCAAGTCACTCGGCGTGATGACCGGCACCACGGGTGAGATCTACGTCGACGAGAACGCCCCCGACGGCGTCGAGGTCCGGGTCTTCGAGGACCTCGGCCTCCAGAGCACCGCGGTCAAGAGCGGGCAGATCGATGCGGCCGTGCAGGACAACGGCCCGCTGCTCGACTTCGCCAAGGACAACCCCGACGTCTTCGTCACCGCCGAGTTCGACACCGGTGAGGAGTACGGCTTCGCGGTGAAGAAGGACGGCAACGACGAGCTCCTCGACTCGATCAACACCGTGATCTCGGAGTCACGGGAGGACGGCTCCTACGACGAGCTCTACGAGAAGTGGTTCGGCCAGGCTCCCGCGTCCGAGTGACACCCTCCACTCCGACAGGAGCCTGAGCCATGGCCTTGACCCCCCGGAAGCGCGCGCGGATCAGCCGCGGCATCCAGTACGCCGTCCTGGTGCTCGCCGCAGTGGCGGTGGCGATCCTCGCCGACTGGGCGCAGCTGCGCGACCAGTTCGTCAACAGCGAGATCGTCCCCGAGCTGTTCCCGCGCATCATCACCGTCGCACTGAAGAACACGATCATCTACACCGCCGGAGCGTTCGTCTTCGGGCTGCTGCTCGGCCTGGTGCTGGCGCTGATGCGCCTCTCCCCGGTCGCGCCCTACCGGTGGATCGCGACCGTGTTCATCGAGTTCTTCCGGGGGGTCCCGGCCCTGATCGTCTTCGTCGCGTTCCAGTACGGCATCCCGATCGCGTTCCCGGGCTACGTGATCCCCGGTGGCACGTTCGGCACGGTGACGGTGGCCCTGGGCCTCGTGGGGGCGGCCTACATGGCCGAGACCATCCGCGCCGGCATCCAGGCGGTACCGAAGGGGCAGCTCGAGGCGGCTCGGTCGCTCGGCATGAGCCAGACCCGGGCGATGATCTCGGTCGTCCTGCCACAGGCCTTCCGCATCATCCTCCCGCCGCTGACCAACGAGCTGATCCTGCTGACCAAGGACTCCTCGCTGGTCTACATCCTCGGCCTCGGCCTCGCCGACCAGGAGCTCACCTCCTTCGGTCGCCAGAGCCTGTCCGAGTACGTCAACCTGACGCCGCTCTTCCTCGCGGCGATGTGCTACCTCCTGATCACCGTCCCGCTCTCGATCATCGTGCGCCGGATGGAAGCTCGAGCCGAGAGGGCCCGCTGATGTCCGACACCTCCCGCGACACCCGCACCGAAGGGACGCCCGCCGCCATCGACGTCGTCGACCTCCACAAGTACTTCGGCGACAACGAGGTGCTCACCGGGATCGACTTCCACGTCGACAACGGGGAGGTGGTGTGCGTCATCGGCCCGTCGGGCTCCGGCAAGTCCACCCTGCTGCGCTGCGTCAACCTGCTCGAGGTCCCCACCAAGGGCAAGATCTTCGTCGAGGGCCAGGAGATCACCGACCCCGACGCCGACGTCGACAAGCTGCGCTCCCGGATCGGCATGGTCTTCCAGCAGTTCAACCTCTTCCCCCACATGACCGCGCTGCGCAACCTCACCATCGCCCAGGAGAAGGTCGCGGGACGCAAGAAGGACGAGGCGATCGAGATCGCCCGTCGCAACCTGGAGAAGGTCGGCCTCGCGGACCGCGAGTCGGCGTACCCCGCCCACCTCTCCGGCGGCCAGCAGCAGCGCATCGCGATCGCCCGGGCGCTGTCGATGGAGCCCGACATGATGTTGTTCGACGAGCCCACCTCGGCCCTCGACCCCGAGCTCGTCGGCGACGTGCTCGCCGTGATGAAGGACCTCGCCGCGGAGGGCATGACGATGATGGTCGTGACCCACGAGATGGGTTTCGCCCGGGAGGTCGGCGACAAGCTCGTCTTCATGGACGGTGGCGTCATCGTCGAGGAGGGCGAGCCCTCCGCGGTGCTGGCCGATCCCCAGCACGAGAGGACCCAGTCGTTCCTCTCGAAGGTGCTCTGACGAGGAGCCTCAGGCCCGCTTGCACTGGCTGGGCGGAGTGACGGCGGGGTCGAAGACGTGCTGCGGGGGCACGATGTTGGCGCCGTTCTGCGACTCCTTCATCGTCATCGCCCACCAGCCGGCCTTGCGCGTGTCGATCTTCTTGAGCTCCGCGGGGGGCACCTCGCCCCACATGTTGACGACGTCGACGCCGACCTCGATCAGGTGGCCGTGCGGGGTGATGACCGCCTTCGCCTCGACGCCGTCGAGCGCCGCGGGCACGGCGGGGAAGAGCCCGCGGGGCATGCCGGTGATCACGTCCTGGGCGGGTACGCCGACGCTCACGCCGTCGCCGGCCAGGCGGATCGCCCGCGCCGCGGTGACCGGCCAGGTCGGGTCGAGGTCGGTCGGGAGCGCCCAGCTGCGGTCGGCGTCGTCGGTGATGTCGACGTAGCAGGTGGCTGCGTTCGGGCCCCACGACTCGCTGTTGAAGTAGGTGCGCCCGGCGACGACGAGGTAGTCGACCTGCTGGGCGTTGCCGTCGATCACCGAGTCCATCGAGAGCTCGCTGTAGCCGGTCGAGGGGCTGAAGCGTCCGTCGAGGTCGAAGATGCGCTTGCCGCCGTTGTCGGGGTTCTTGGTGAGCAGCTGGCCGTGCCACTCCACGATGCCCATCTTGTTCACCTGCGAGACCAGGCCCTCGAGCTGCTCGCCCTCCAGGACGACCTCGCCGCCCTTGCTGGCCGCGGCCTCGCCGGACCCGCCGCACCCGGTCAGGGCGATGAGGAGACCGGCCCCGAGGGCTCCGGCCCAGGCTGCGCTGCTGCGACGTGTCACAGGGTTCCCCCGTTCCGGTCCGTGGATGAGCTCCGAGCTGGATCCCGCCCCGGAGCCTAGGACCGCACGGGAGAACCTGTCAGGCGAACCGAAGATCTCGTCAAGACCACGATCAGCTCGCCATCCAGCCGCGCGCCGCGCCGACCACGGCCTCGGTCAGGTCGTCCACCAGCGCGGAGCCCAGGCGCCAGTGCTGCCAGAACAGCGCCACCTCCGGACGGCGCCCCGGGACCAGCTCGACCAGGTCCCCGCTCGCCAGCTGCCCCGCGACGTCGGACTCCGGCAGCAGCCCCCACCCCATGCCCACCCGGATGGCACGGTCGAACTCGCGCACCGACGGCAGGTAGGTCACCGGTGGCGCGAGGTGGCGGCGGGTCACCCGCCGGATGAAGTCGTGCTGCAGGGAGTCGCTGCGGTCGAAGGCCACGATCGGCGCCTCGGCGAGCGAGGCGGACCCGACGCCGTCGCCGAAGTGGGCCGCGTGGAAGTCGCGGGTCCCGACCGCGGCGTAGCGCAGGCGTCCCAGCCGCACGACCCGGCACCCCGGGACCGGCTTCGGCTCCCCGGTGATCGCCGCCATCACCTCGCCGCGGCGCAGCCGCTCGGCGGTGCGGGTGTGGTCCTCGCGCACCACCTCGAAGACGACCCGGTGCCGGCCCTGCACCTCGGCCAGGGCATCGACGAACCAGCCGTAGAGCGCGTCGGCGTTGACCGCGATCGGCAGCGAGGCGTACGACGTCCCGTCACCGTCGTCCTCCTCGACCAGCTCGGCGACGGCCTCGCGCTCCAGCAGCTCTGTCTGGGTCGCCAGCCGGACCAGGACCAGTCCCGCCTCCGTGGGCTCCAACGGCTTCACCCGGTGCAGCAGCACCCGGCCGATCCGCGTCTCGAGGGCCTTGATCCGCTGGCTCACCGCGGAGGGGGTGACGTGCAGCTCGCGCGCGGCCGCCTCGAACGTGCCGAGCCGCACCGCGACGGCCAGTGTGCGCAGCGCGACGGGGTCGAGCTGGGTGATGTCTTTCATACTTAGACATCCTAATGATTAGTGAAAATAGTTCGCTGGATTGAAGCACCTCCAGCACCTAGCGTTGATCACATGTTCCAGGTTGCTCTCACCGGTCTGCTCACCGGGCTCGCCCTCATCATCGCCGTCGGCGCACAGAACGCCTTCCTGCTCCGCCAGGGGATCCGCGGCGAGCAGGTCCTGCCCATCGTGCTGACCTGCCTGGTCTCCGACGTCGTCGCCATCACCGCAGGTGTCGCCGGCCTCGGCGTCGTGCTCGAGCGCTGGCCCTCGGTGCTGCCGGTCGCCCAGGTCCTCGGCGGGCTCTACCTGATCGCCTTCGGCCTGCACGCCGCCATGCGCGCGTGGCGCCCGACCGCGCTCGACACCGGGGAGGGCACCACCCTCACCCCCGGTCGGGCCGTCCTCCTCACGCTCGCGCTGACCTGGCTCAACCCGCACTTCTACCTCGACGCCGTCCTCATGCTCGGCACCGTCGCCAACAGCTTCGGCGACGACCGGTGGTGGTTCGTCTCCGGGACCCTCGTGGCCAGCGTGCTGTGGTTCTTCGGCCTCGGCTTCGGCGCACGCCTGCTGCGTGGCGTGTTCTCCCGACCGAGCGCGTGGCGGGTGCTGGACTCCGGCATCGCCGTGTTCATGGGCGTGCTCGGCGTGGGACTGCTCGCCCACTGATCGCCCGGAGGGCTACTCCTCCGCCAGCTCCGCGCCCTGCTCGGCGAGCGCCTCGCGCAGCCTGGCGATCGCGATCGGCCCGACCCCGTGCATGGCGGCCAGCTCCTCGGCAGAGCGGGTGGCCACCTGCTCGAGCGTGGTCAGCCCGGCCGCGCGCAGCGCGCGGGTGGCCGGTGCGCCGATGGCGCGCGGCAGCGGGGTGCCCTCCTCGCGCGGTCGGCGTACGCGCGGTTCGGGCAGGCCGGCGTCGACGACGGCCTGGCCGCGCGGCGACAGCAGGTAGCCGATGGCCAGGGACTCCGTGAGCCCGAGCTCCTTGAGCTTGCGCACGTCCTTCTTGAAGTCCGGTGTCTCACGCCCCAACCGGGCGGCGAGGTCGGGCGCGCGCACACCTGCGTGGAGGTCGATCAGGTCGAGGGTCTCGCGCGTCCACGCCCCGTGGGCCGAGGCGCCGTCGAGGCGGTCGAGCCGCGCGTGGATCGCGGCGATCTCGTCGGCGTCCGGGATGCTCTCGCGCAGCAGCTCACGCGGGTCGGGACCGGCGTAGGCCAGCCCGATCCGCCAGGCGGGGTCGTCCGGTCGGGCGGCGAGCGCCGCCCTGAGCGCGGCCAGCGACGGTGCGCCGGCGCGGCGGGCGTCCTCGGCGCGCAGGCTCGCGACGCCGACCTGCTCGACCGAGGTGACCTCGATCAGCCCGACCGCCGTACGCATCCTGGTGCCGACCACGACCCGCGGCCTCGCCCAGCGACGGAACGCGAGGTCGACCGTGCCGGCCTTGATGGCGGCCAGCTCGGCCGGGCGGATCATCATGGCGGCAGTTTCTCAGTCGACCCGCAGGATGTCTCCCGGCTGGCAGTCCAGGGCCCGACAGATCCCGGTCAAGGTGCTGAACCGCACCGCCTTGGCCCGCCCGTTCTTCAGCACGCTGAGGTTGACCACGGTGACGCCGACCCGGTCGGCCAGCTCGGTGAGCGTCATGCCCCGCGCCGCCAGCACCTCGTCGAGGTGCACGCTCACACCGTGCGACTCGTCGGGCTCCGGCTCGGACGCTGAGCGGCCCGCAGCTCGTCGCGCCATCAGATCGTGGCCTCGGCATCGCGCCGCAGGTCGACCGCCTGCGCGATGACGCGTGCGAGTGCGAGCAGGGTGACACCCACGAGCACCGGCAGCCAGGGGACGTCACCGGACAGGATCACGGTGCTGTCGGTCATCCGGGTGAGCAGTGCGGCGTCGACCAACCCGGACACGAAGAAGTCGAGCGCTGCCCACGCGATCAGGATCCGTCCGAGGGTGCGGAGCTCGCCCGGCACCCGGTCGGCGAAGACTCCCTCCCGACGCGCGCGGCGCAGCAGGCGCCAGAGCAGCGAGAAGAAGAGCAGGGGCGCCCCGGCCCACACCACCAGGCCGAGCACCGCGAGCGCCCGCGTGGCGCCGTCCGGGTCGGGGTCGCAGATCTGCACCTCGTCGGCGCGCCACGTGATCCCCTCGCCCAGGCCCACCGGACCGGTCGAGTCACCCTCGGTCCTGCGGAAGGCAGGTGCGTCCCCCGCCGTGGAGGCGCACACCTCGGCGTTCACCCCCGGGATGGCCCCGGTGCCGACGACGGTGCCCACCAGCACGAGGCCGGCGAGCAGGGCCATCACGGAGACGATCATCCCGACCAGGAGCTCGAGGGTCCTCAACGGGTCGTTGCCGCGCGTGCTGTCCATGGATCCCCCGCATGTCGAATGTCGATGGTGTCGACAAACGATAGGGCATCGTTCTTCGATACGTCCACGGGTCGGCGTACGCGGCATCCGGGAGCGGTGAGTGAGGCACGTTCTGCAGCGGCGGAAGATGCTCCACGCACCGCTGGTCCACCAGGAATGGGCCGAGCGGTGAGTGAGACAGGTTTCCGACTCAGGGAACCTGTCCCACTCACCGCTCAGGCGAAGCAACGCTCGTCAGAGGTTCCCGCGGGCGTCCTGCTCGCGCTCGATGGCCTCGAAGAGCGCCTTGAAGTTCCCCTTGCCGAAGCCGAGGGAGCCGTGGCGCTCGATGAGCTCGAAGAAGACCGTCGGCCGGTCGCCGAGCGGCTTGGTGAAGATCTGGAGGAGGTAGCCGTCCTCGTCGCGGTCGACGAGGATGCCGCGCTTCTTCAGCTCCTCGATCGGCACGCGGACCTCACCGATGCGCGCGCGCAGCTCGGGGTCCTCGTAGTAGGAGTCCGGGGTGTTGAGGAACTCCACGCCGTTGGCACGCAGGGCGTCGACCGTGGCGAGGATGTCGCCGGTCGCGAGCGCGAGGTGCTGGGCACCGGGGCCGTCGTAGAACTCGAGGTACTCGTCGATCTGCGACTTCTTCTTCGCGACCGCGGGCTCGTTGAGGGGGAACTTCACGCGGTGGTTGCCGTTGGCGACGACCTTCGACATCAGCGCGGAGTAGTCGGTGGCGATGTCGTCACCGATGAACTCGGCCATGTTCACGAAGCCCATCACCTTGTTGTAGAAGGTGACCCACTCGTCCATCTTGCCGAGCTCGACGTTGCCGACGATGTGGTCGAGCGCCTGGAACAGGCGCTTGGGCTGGTCGTCCTTCTTCTCCCAGCGCGGCGCGAGCGCGACATAGCCGGGGAGGTAGGGACCGGCGTACGCCTGGCCGTCCACGGTGCGCTGCACGAGGGTGTGACGGGTCTCGCCGTAGGTCGCGATCGCGGCGATGCGCACCGAGCCGTGCTCGTCGGTGACGGTCGTCGGCTCCTGCAGCACCGTCGCGCCGGCGGCGCGCGCCTGCGCGATGCACTGGTCGACGTCGGGCACCTCGAGCGCGATGTCGACGACGCCGTCGCCGTGGCGTGCGTGGTGCCGCACGAGGTCGCTGTCGGGCGAGACCGCGCCGCTGAGCACGAACCTGATGGACCCGGACTTCAGCACGAAGGACTTGTGGTCGCGGTTGCCGTTCTCGGGGCCCGAGTAGGCGACGAGCTCCATGCCCCACGCGGAGGCGTAGTAGTGCGCGGCCTGCGTCGCGTTGCCGACCACGAAGCAGATCGCGTCCCACCCGGTCACCGGGAAGGGGTCGGCATCGGCGTCGTACTCCACGAGGCCGACGAGCTGGCGCAGCTGCTCCAGCGAGAGGTCGGCCTTCATCTCGTCCACGGTCAGGGCGCCACCGGTCGAGGCGATGTCAGTCGTCATGGGTCGAACCCTGCCAACGACAGGCAAGGTGTGCAAGAGTACGCCGAAACGTTGGACAGGTTGCACAGTCAGGGAGCAGAAGTTGGACGAGATCGACGGCAAGGTGATCGATCTGTTCGCCAGCGAGCCTCGGCTCGGCGTCCTGGAGGCGAGCCGCCGCCTCGGCATCGCGCGCGGCACCGTGCAGGCCCGGCTCGACAAGCTCGCCGCTGCAGGCGTCATCACCGGCTGGGGCCCCGACCTCTCCCCCGAGGCGCTCGGCTACCCGGTGATGGCCTTCCTGACCCTGGAGATCCGCCAGGGCTCGGGCAGCGCGGGCGGCCACGACGCGGTCGCGGCCCACCTCGCGCAGATCCCCGAGGTGCTCGAGGCCTACACGATCACCGGCGCGGGCGACATGTGGGCGCGGGTGGTCGCACGGTCCAACGCCGACCTCCAGCGCGTGATCGACCTGGTGCTGACCGAGCCCGCGATCGACCGGTCGACGACCGTGATCGCCCTGGCCACCCAGATCCCGCACCGGGTGCTGCCGCTGGCTCGGTCGGCGGTCAGCCCCCCACCGGCATGATCGGGCCGCGCGACGGCTGAGCCTGGCCGTCACCTCAGCCGCTCGGCCACCTCGTGGGCTGCGGCCAGCACCTGCGGCGCCACGACGTCCTCGTCGATCGCGCCGTCCAGCGTCACCACGCCCACGCTGGCGTGCAGGCCCTCGACACCGAGCACCGGGGCGGCCAGACCGCGCGCACCCGACTGCAGCTCGCCGCTCGTGACGGCGTACGCCGACCCGGCCGGGTCGGTGAGCGAGATCGCCTTCCCGGCCGCACCCTGCGAGAGCGGGTGGCGGGCGCCGACGCGGTAGGACACGTGGAAGTCGGTCCACGTGGGCTCGACGACCGCGAGGGCGAGCGCCTCGTCACCGTCGGCGACGGTGAGGTGCGCGGTGGAGCCGACCGACTCGGCGAGGCGGCGCAGCACCGGCATCGCGAGGTCACGCAGCAGCGGCTGGACCCCGCTGGCCAGGTGCAGCACACCGAGCCCGACGAAGAGCCGCGAGCGGGCGTCGCGGCGCACGAGCCCGTGCTGCTCGAGGGTGCTGACGAGGCGGTAGACGACCGTGCGGTTGACCTCGAGCCGCCCCGACAGCTCGGTGACGGTCAGCCCGCCGGGGCTCTCGGAGAGGACCCGCAGCACCCTCAGCCCGCGGTCGAGCGTCTGCGAGGTCTCCGAGGCCATGGGGACAGCATGGCAGCAGGAGCCGCGTCAGGAGGTCTGGCGCATCGCCCACTCGCGGATCCGGTTGATCCGCTCGTGCAGCTGCTCGGCGTTGGCGACCGCGGCGGGCGGGCCTCCGCACTCCTTGCGCAACGCCGAGTGGGTGATTCCGTGGGCCTGGCCCGTGCGGTGGTGCCACGCGGCGACGAGCCCGTTGAGCTCGCGGCGCAGCACGCCGAGCTGCTGGTGGGTGCTCATCTGCGCCACCGACTCCACCACGCGGTCTCCCCCGCCGTCGGCGCGCTGCTTGCGCGCCCGTTCGCTCTGGCGCGAGTGCAGGAGCTCGCGCACCTGGTCGGGCTCGAGCAGGCCGGGGATGCCGAGGAAGTCCATCTCCTCCTCCGAGCCGGCGTGCACCTCGCCCGAGTGGCCGAACTGGGCGCCCTCGTAGAGGACGTGGTCGAAGGACGCGGTGGACCCGAGCGCCTCCCACGACATCTCCAGCTCCTCCGACGTCCCCTCCTCGGCGTTGGCCTGGGCGAGCAGGTCGTCCTCGGCGGCGAAGATGTCGCCCTCGTCGGTGACCCGACGCCCCAGCACGTGGTCGCGCTGCGCCTCCATGTCGGAGGCGAACTCCAGCAGGTGCGGCACCGACGGCAGGAAGACCGACGCGGTCTCGCCGCGGGAGCGGGCGCGCACGAAGCGGCCCACGGCCTGGGCGAAGAACAGCGGCGTCGAGGTGGTGGTCGCCCACACCCCGACGGCGAGACGCGGCACGTCGACGCCCTCGGAGACCATGCGCACGGCCACCAGCCAGCGCTTGTCGGAGTCGGTGAAGGTCGCGATCTTCTTCGACGCGCCCTTCTCGTCCGAGAGCACCACCGTGGGCGACTCGCCGGAGATCTTCTTCAGCAGCCCGGCGTAGGCGCGCGCGGTCTCCTGGTCGCTGGCGATGACCATGCCGCCGGCGTCGGGGACGTGACGGCGTACCTCCGACAGGCGCCGGTCGGCCGCCTGCAGCACCGCGGGCATCCACGACCCCTTCGAGTCCAGCGCCGTACGCAGCGCGTGGGCGTGCATGTCCTTGGTGAGCGGCTCGCCGAGGCGGGCGGTGATCTCGTCACCGGCGCGGGTGCGCCACTGCATCTCGCCCGAGTAGGCCATGAACAGCACCGGGCGCACGACGTGGTCCGACAGCGCGTGCGCGTAGCCGTAGGTGTAGTCGGCGACCGAGGTGGGGATGCCGTCGTCGCCCGGGGCGTAGGTGACGAACGGGATCGGGTTGATGTCGGATCGGAACGGGGTCCCGGTCAGCGAGAGCCGGCGGGTCGCGGGGTCGAACGCCTCGCGCACGCCCTCGCCCCACGACAGCGCGTCGCCGGCGTGGTGGATCTCGTCGAGGATGACGAGGGTCTTCGAGCGCTCGGTGCGGATCCGCATCGCGAGCGGATTCACCGCGACCCCGGCGTAGGTGACCGCGATCCCGACGTAGTCGTCGGAGGTGCGGCCCTTGCCCGCGGAGTAGGCGGGGTCGATCGGGATGCCCGCACGTGCGGCGGCCTCGGCCCACTGGGTCTTCAGGTGCTCGGTCGGAGCGACCACGATGATGCGGTCGACGACACGACGCCCGAGGAGGTCGGCGGCGACGGTCAGCGCGAAGGTCGTCTTGCCGGCACCGGGGGTCGCGACCGCGAGGAAGTCGCGCGGCTGGCGCGAGGAGTAGAGGTCCATCGCCGCCTGCTGCCAGGCACGCAGCGAGGGCGCGGTGCCCCAGGCAGCCCGGTCGGGCCACGCGGGAGGCAGCGGCGCGTCGGGGCGCCCCGTCACGCCTCGGGACCCGAGCCGTCCGAACCCGAGCCGTCCCCGGACTTCATCGACTCCCAGACTTCCTTGCACTCCGGGCACACCGGGAACTTCTCCGGCGCCCGCGACGGCACCCACACCTTGCCGCACAGCGCGATCACGGGGGTGCCCATGACCATCGCCTCGGTGAGCTTGTCCTTGGGGACGTAGTGGGAGAACCGCTCGTGGTCACCCTCGTCCGTCGGGACGGTCTGACGCTCTTCGATCGTCTGGCTGCCCGGGGAGAATCCGATGGTGCTCATGATGGGCAAGCCTAACGCGGAGCTCAGTTCATGTCCGGATCGACGGGCCGGTTCACGTGCCAGGCGAGCATCCCGGGCTGGCGTCGCATGACGTCGCGGCGCAGCCCGTCCGTCTCACCGCGGAAGGCATCGCCGGCCTCACCGGTGACGACGTACCAGCTGCCCTCCTCGATCTCCCCGGCCAGCTGGCCCACGCCCCACCCGGCGTAGCCCGCGAAGACGCGCATCGCGGCGAGGGAGCCGTCGACGAGCTCGGCGGGGGTGTCGAGGTCGACCATGCCGAGCAGTCCCGCGACCGGGCGCCAGCCCACGGGTGGGTCGTCCGGGTCGCACAGCCGGGCCACGGCGAGCGCACCGTCGGTGCCGACGGGTCCGCCGCGGAACAGGACCTCGGGGGCGGCCACGACGTCGCTCCACGGCTCGAGCACGTCGGCGACCAGCACCTGCGAGGGGCGGTTGAGCACGACGCCGAGGGCGCCGTCGTCGGTGACGTCGAGCAGCAGCACCACCGTGTCGACGAAGTTGGGGTCCTGCAGGGCCGGTGTCGCCACCAGCAGCATCCCCGATGCCAGCTGCATGCCGTCCACTATGTCAGGCGGCCGGCGTCATCGTGGCCGGGCTCCGCCAGCTCCTGGACGGTGGCGCTACTTCGCGAAGGTGACGTCGCCGTTGACCGCCGGCACCAGCTCGACCCAGACCTTGCCGGCCGGCACGGTGAGCTCGCCGCGCTTCGTGGCGAGCTCGATGGCGCCGGTGAGGCCGTCCTTGGACCAGGTGCCGCGGATGACGCGACCGCCGTGGAAGAGCAGCGCGGCGCCCTTGCCCTCGAACTTCGTCTCCGGGACGGGATAGCCCGCCGGGTCGCGGTAGCCGGCGTCGCCGACCTGCACCCGCAGGACGAGCACGGAGTCGGCGGGGAACTCGTCGCCCTCGGCGGCGTAGGAGTCGGTGTTGACGTAGCCGCCACCCTGGAACTGCCAGCTGGTGGAGTGGGCGCCGAAGTCGGCGGTCAGGGTCCGAGCCTTCGCGCCCTTCGGGAGGTCGGCCGGCGTGCCCCACGGCAGGTAGGCGGGCGGCTCCTCCTCGGCCTCCAGCCGTCGGGAGATCTCCCCCAGCCTGGCGAAGAGGTTGTAGGGCGCCGAGCGGGTGGTCTCGCGGTAGACGCCGGCGGCGCCCTCGGTGATCCACGGGATGCCGGCACCGTTGACCCGCTTGATGGTGATCGGCGCGGCGCCGCTGGTCACGACCGTGGCGCCCTCGGGCACGATGCCGATGTCGCTGGCGCGCATCGAGCGGACCGGGCCGATGCTGGCAGGCACCTTCGAGTAGTAGAACGCCGCCAGGCGGGTGTAGCCGCCCTCGACGAGCTCCTCGACGACGAGGTCGGCCGCGCCCAGGCCGACCTGCGGAGCGCTCGAGGAGGTGTTGTCGACCTTGGTCACGATCACCGGGTGCTTCGGGGGCTTGCCGGTGCGCTCGAGCCCGGTGAGGGGCCAGTACGACGGCTCCGGCGGCTCGCTGGACGCCGAGGCCGTCGGCTCCGAGGACGGAGCGGCGTCCGCCGGCGCCTCCTGCCCGTCCCTGCCGCCGCAGCCGGCCAGGAGGAGCGAGGCCGCGACGAGCGCGGCGACCGAGGTGTGGAGGCGGTGACGCACGGGGGAACTCCGATCGAGCGGGGGACTCTGCCTTGGAAGTGTGGAGGCGCGCCCTCCCCGTTCGGGGAAGGCGCGCCACAGGGTAGATCAGCGGCGGCGCAGGGTCCCACCGAACCACTGCGAGGTCCACGGGACAGCGACGCGGACGCGCTGGCCCGAGCCGGGCGAGTGCAGCATCACCGCGTGGCCCTTCGACCAGCGCAGGAAGATCGCGGCGTGGTAGACGCCGCCGCTCCCGTGGAAGAACATCAGGTCACCGGCACGCATGTCCTTCTTCGCCACGCGTCGGGTGTGACCGGCCTGGGCCCGGGACGTGCGCGGCACGTCGAAGCCCGCGCGGGAGTAGCTGTAGCGGATCAGTCCGGAGCAGTCGAAGCGGTTCGGGCCGGCGGCACCGTAGGCGTAGGCGTCGCCGCGCTGGCGCATGGCGATGTCGCGGGCGTTGAGCACGCGGGCGGACACGCGGCGCGCGGCGGTGCGCTTCGCGGTCGTCTTCGTGGCCGTCGTGGTGACCGAGGCGGAGTCGCCGTCGGCCGCGGCGGCGGGCAGGGCCGTGAGCGTCGAGGCGGAGAGCCCGAGCCCGGCGAGGGCGAGCGCGCAGGTGCGCAGCGTGCGAGGGGTCGCAGGCATGAGGTGGGTCCTTTCCCACGCCTGTGAGGTGAGCTGTCGGGTTGGGACCGGAAGGTGTCCCGCCGCCGCCCTCCCGGAGGAGGGGGTGGCTTCACCCCGAGCCGTGGCGTGCTGCTGCACGCACCGGCAGTGGAACCTGTGGGTCCCCCACTCCTGCCCTCGATGTTCTCGGGGGGCCGCTCCGGCGGGGCAGGACTCGGCGTCGCCCGGGGCGGGTGTCGTCAGACACGATCGTGTGACGGAGACCGACGCCAGCAGGACGACCCGAGCCGTCCCGTGGGTCTCTCGACTCCTCCCACAACGTGACAGAGGCCCGCAGGTCGCGCAAACCCGGCCACGACCCGACCCGCGTGGGCCGTGGCCAGGATCACGCTCAGCCGAGCTTGCGCCCGCCGTCGACGTACAGCGTCTGGCCGGTGATGAAGGAGGCCTCGTCGCTGCACAGGAAGGCAGCGGCCGCGGCGATGTCCTCGGGCTGCCCGACCCGGCGCACGGGGGTGGCCTCGGCGTTGAGCCGCTGCAGCTCCTCGGGCTCCATCTTGAGCCGGCGCGCGGTGGCGTCGGTCATCTCGGTGACGATGAAACCGGGCGCGATGGCGTTGGCGGTGATGCCGAACGGGCCGAGCTCGATGCCGAGGGTGCGGGTGAGGCCCTGGATGCCCATCTTGGCGGCGGAGTAGTTCGCCTGGCCGCGGTTGCCCAGCGCGGAGACGCTGGAGAGGTTGAGGATCTTGCCGTACTTCTGCTCCACGAACCGCGACTGCGCAGCCTTGGTCATGTTGAAGACGCCCTTGAGGTGGACGTTCATGACGAGGTCCCAGTCCTCCTCGGTCATCTTGAAGAGCAGGTTGTCGCGGGTGACGCCGGCGTTGTTGACCAGGACGTGGATCCCGCCGAGCTCGTCGACCACGCGCTGCACCGCGGCCTCCGCGGCGGCGGAGTCGACGACGTCGCACCCGATCCCGACCGCGCGAGCACCCTCGGCGAGGTCGAGGCGGCCCGCGGCCTCGGTGGCCGCGGCCTCGTCGAGGTCGAGGATCGCGACGGACGCGCCCTCGCTGGCGAGGCGCTGGGCGATGCCGAAGCCGATGCCTCGGGCTGCTCCGGTGATGACGGCGACGCGGCGGTCGAACCGGCCCATGGGGAACTCCTTGGGGTATGTGGGAGGTCGGGAGACAGATCGAGGCCGAGGCTAGTCGCTACGGTGGGCAGATGGGTCGGGGGGAGTTCCGCGCCGCTGCGGTCGTCGCTGCCGTGATGGCGCTCGCGGCCGCGCTCGTCGCCTGGACCCACCACCTCCCGCTGCGCGACCCCGACGGCGCGAACCTCCCCACGTGGTTCCGGCTGCCGGTCATCGTCGCGTCCGCCGTCGCGCTCGACGTGCTCGCGCGGTGGGCGCTGCTGGTCCGCCGCCGGGGCATGGCGGCCCGAGCGACGCTGCGCGAGGTGGTGCGCGAGCGGTGGAATCGTGACCAGGTCCGGTTCACCGCCAGCGGGCTGCTCACCTGGTACGTCGCCTACGTCGCGTTCCGCAACCTCAAGGGCTACGTCCCCTTCGTCACCGACCGCCTCCACGACGAGGACCTGGCCCGGCTGGACCGCTTCATGTGGCTCGGCAACGACCCGGCGCTCGTCCTGCACGACACCTTGGGCACCGGGTGGGCCAACTGGGTGATGGCCGCGGTCTACCTGGTGTGGATCGGTCTGGTGCCGGCCACCCTGGCCATCGCGCTGGTGTGGACGCGCCGCTCGACGGCGGGCGCGTGGTACGTCACGGCCACGTCCCTGAACTGGTGCCTCGGCGTGCTGCTCTACTACGCCGTGCCGTCGCTGGGGCCGACGTACTCCTCTCCCGGGTGGTTCGCGGACCTGCCGCACACTCCGAACACGTCGGTGCGCGACACGCTGCTGTCGGACCGCGTCGAGGTGCTCGCCGGGCCGTGGGACACCACCGCCGTGCAGACGATCGCCGCCTTCGCCTCGCTGCACGTCGCGGTGATGGTGACGATCTGCCTGTTCACCGAGCTGATGAGGCTTCCGCTGGTGGTGCGGGTCGCGAGCTGGACGTTCCTCGTCCTGACCATCGTGGCGACGGTCTACCTCGGCTGGCACTTCGTCGTCGACGTCCTCGGCGGGATCGCCGTCGGGTGCGCGTCGGTGGCACTCGCCGCGCACGCCACGGGCAACCCGCTGCGGCGGCGTGAGGAGGCGTGGACCCTGCGGCCCGAGCCAGCAGACGAGGTGAGCCGCGCAGGCTAGGACTGCGCGAGTGCGTCGCGGAGGCGCTCGGCGTACGTCGCCCCCTCGCCGTCGGCGTACTTCGTGCGGGGCCAGAAGAAGCCGCGCAGCCCGTCGCCCTTGGTGCGCGGGACGACGTGGAGGTGCAGGTGCGGCACCGACTGGCTGACCGTGTTGTTGATCGCGACGAAGGAGCCCTGCGCGCCGAGGCCGTCCTTGACCGCCGTCGCGATCCGCTGCGCGGCGGCGAGGAAGCCGTCGCGCAGCCCGGCCGGCAGGTCCGGCAGGGTCTCGACGTGCTCGCGCGGGACGAGCAGGACGTGGCCCTTGAAGACCGGCCGCGTGTCGAGGAAGGCGACGAGGTCGTCGGTCTCGAGGACGAGGTGGCCGGGCAGGTCCCCGGACACGATCCGGCAGAAGACGCAGTCGGCCATGGCGCCAGTGTGCCCGTCAGTCCAGGTGCCGGGCCAGGTGCCGGGCCAGGTAGGGACCGGTGGCGCTGCCGGGCGCTGCGGCGATGTCGTCCGGCGTCCCGGTGGCCACCACCTGGCCACCCCGGTCGCCGCCGCCGGGGCCGAGGTCGATGACCCAGTCGGCGGTGGCGATGGTGTCGAGGTCGTGCTCGACGAGCACCACGGTGTTGCCGGCGTCCACCAGCCTGTGCAGCTGGCGCAGCAGCAGCGCGGTGTCGGCGGGGTGCAGGCCGGCGGTGGGCTCGTCCAGCAGGTAGAGCGCGTGTCCGCGTCGGGCCCGCTGCAGCTCGGTCGCGAGCTTGATCCGCTGCGCCTCGCCGCCACTGAGCTCCGTGGCCGGCTGACCCAGCCGGAGGTAGCCGAGGCCCACCTCCTGCAGGGTCCGGAGGCTGCGGACGGCGACCGGCACGTCGACCAGGACGTCGGCCGCCTGGTCGACGGTGAGAGCAAGCACGTCGGCGACGGTGAGGCCGTGCCAGGTGACCTCGAGGGTCTCGGCGTCGTAGCGCGCGCCGTGGCACGTCGGGCACGGCGCGTAGGTCCCGGGGAGGAAGAGCAGCTCGACCGAGACCGATCCCTCGCCCTGGCAGGTCTCGCAGCGGCCCTCGGCGACGTTGAAGGAGAACCGGCCGACGCCGTAGCCGCGGGACCTCGCCTCGGGCGTGGCGGCGAACACCTTGCGGACGGCGTCGAAGAGACCGGTGTAGGTCGCGAGGTTGGACCGGGGCGTGCGACCGATCGGACGCTGGTCGACCCGCACGAGACGGTCGAAGGCCTCGATTCCGGTTGCCTCGTCCACGTCGATCTCGAGCTCGCTCTCCTCGGCGTCGTCCGGGGCCTGGCCGAGGTGTCGCCGCACGAGCTCGGCGAGCACCTGGGTGACCAGCGTGGACTTGCCCGACCCGGAGACGCCGGTGACCGCGGTGAGGACGCACAGCGGGAGGTCGACCGAGAGGTCGGTCAGGTTGTGCCTGCTGATGCCGCGCAGGTGGAGCCAGCCGTGCGGGGTGCGACCGTGGCGCTCGAGCGGGGCCACCCGGCCGAACAGGTGCGCACCCGTCACCGACTCCGCGACCTGCTCGAGCCCCTCGACCGGCCCCGAGTAGAGCACCTGTCCCCCGGCCTCGCCGGCACCCGGGCCGATGTCGACGATCCAGTCGGCACGGCGTACGACGTCGAGGTCGTGCTCGACCACGAACAGCGAGTTGCCCGAGCGCTTCAGGCGGTCGAGCACGTCGAGCAGCGGCTCGGCGTCGGCGGGGTGCAGCCCGGCCGACGGCTCGTCGAGCACATAGACGACGCCGAAGAGGCCCGAACGGAGCTGGGTCGCGATGCGGAGCCGCTGGGCCTCCCCGGGCGAGAGCGTGGTGGAGCTGCGGCCCAGCGCGAGGTAGCCGAGCCCCAGGTCGAGGAGGACCTCCACGCGTTCCACGACGTCCGCGCAGAGGCGCACCGCGACCTCCGTCTCGCCGTCCACCGGGCGCAGCAGGGCCGCGAGCTCGACGAACGACAGCGCGTTGGTCTCGGCGATGCTCAGTCCCCGGAAGGTCACCGCGAGGGACTCGGGCCGCAGCCCGGAGCCGTGGCAGACCGGGCAGACGGTGCTGCGGACGAAGCGCATCGCCTTGTCGCGCATCATCTGGCTCTTGGTGTCGGCCAGCGTGTGGCGCACGTGCTTGCGCGCGCTCCAGAAGGTGCCGTGGTAGTCGCGCCCGGTCGTGTCGTCGGCCTCGCCGCGCCGGTCGATGAGGACGCGCGGCTGCTCGTCGGTGTAGAGCAGCCAGTCGCGGTCCTTGCGGGACAGCTCGCGCCACGGCACGTCGACGTCGATGCCGACCGCGTTGGTCACCCGCAGCAGGTTCTTGCCCTGCCAGGCGCCGGGCCAGGCCGCGATCGCGCCCTCGCGGATGCTCAGCGACTCGTCGGGCACGAGCAGGTCCTCGGCCACGTCGTGCGCCTGCCCCAGCCCGTGACAGGTGGGGCACGCGCCCGCGGCGGTGTTCGGCGAGAACGCCTCGGCCGCCAGCCTCTCGGCTCCCTCCGGGTAGGTGCCGGCCCGCGAGTAGAGGATCCGGACCAGGTTGGACAACGTCGTCAGAGTCCCGACGCTCGAGCGCGAGCTGGGCGCGCCGCGCCGCTGCTGGAGCGCCACGGCGGGCGGCAGCCCGGTGATCTCCTGCACGTGCGGAGCGCCGACCTGCTGCAACAGGCGACGGGCGTACGGCGCCACGGACTCGAAGTAGCGCCGCTGCGCCTCGGCGTAGAGGGTGCCGAAGGCGAGGGACGACTTGCCGGACCCCGAGACGCCGGTGAAGGCCACCATCGCGTCGCGTGGGAGGTCGAGGTCGACGTCGCGCAGGTTGTTCTCGCTCGCCCTGCGGACGCGGACGAAGTGGTCCGTCGGGTCATGGGTCACCCGACATTCCTACCCCCTCGGGGAGCTGATGCGCTCGCAGGGCAACTTCCAGCCACTACGGTGCGTCTGATAGACCGACACCACATCACGTCACTTCCGGGGGGAACTTCCATGATCCGTGCACGGGCGCTCGTCGCATCGGTCCTGCTGGCAGCGCTGACGACGCCGCAGACAGCCATCGCACCATCCGCCGCCGCGGCCCCCAGCGCCGCGCAGACCACGGTCGCGCCAGCCGCTGCTGCCGCCCCGGTCCTGCGGAAGTTCGTGGCCTACGGCGACAAGGCCGTGTGGACCCCGAAGGGCAGCCGGCTCTTCCTGAGCTTCGAGGGTCGTCGTGGCGACCTCGTCACGACCGGCCGCTTCGCGCGGCTGTTCTCCCGTGGGCGTGCGGTGCGTCCGGCCTGGGAGGACAGCGACCTCTTCCGGCTGCCGCGCGACGGGCGCTTCACCTTCCGGGTGCCCGCCAACCGGTTCGGCAGGCAGCGCGTGGGCCTGGTCAAGGCCCGCGTCCACCGCCTGGCCGTCGACGGCCGCGCGCTCCGCACCTCGAACCGCCGCGGCCACATCGACCTCGCGGCGATCCGCCTCCGTCGCGGCGACCGCGTGACCGTGGACAGCGGCCGCTACGAGCAGCGGGTCTACCTGCCGGACGGGACCTCCTGCGTCGGTTACGGCGAGCCCCTGCTGCTGCGCCCCGGACACGACATCCGGGTGGCCAACGACGTCTCGGCCGTCTGCGACGAGGCCCTGCCCGGCCGGACGCTGGTGCGGGTGCGCACCGGCCGTCGTGTCACCGCCGCCCGCGCCGTCGAGGTGGCCGCACAACCCGACGGCGCACCCGTCACCATCTCGGCCGAGCGCCGCGCGCTGCGCGAGGTCGTGCTCACCTTCGACGGGACGGCCGACGACCTGGTCTACACCGAGGACGTCGCGGGTGCTCGACTCAGCGACAGCAACAGCGCGCTCGACCGGTGGGGCGCCACGAACCCCGGGCTGCTCAGCCACACCGACAGCGTGTCCGAGAGCTTCGTCCTGCGCACCTCCGGCGCGACCGAGATCTCGACCATGACCGACGCGGTGGGCGGCGCGCGCACCGCCACCGTCCGCCTGCGCAAGGGCGTCCGGGTGGCGGACCTCGTCACCGACGGCCCGACGCTCGACATCTCCCTCGACGGCTCGGGGACGCGCCTCTACGCCTTCGCGACCGGCACCGGGCGCCGGCTGGAGAGCACCTCGCAGGACCTGGGTGCCGACGAGGGGTGGTCGGTGGAGCTGGGTCCTCGCTCCCCCTGGACCTGCGGCCAGGAGCCCGGCGGGCCGCTGGGGTGCGGCGACAACGGCTTCGCCCGGGTCTCAGCCACCGTGCCCGTCGCGACGTCGTACTTCTTCCTGCGCGAGCCGGTCGCGGTCGCACTGCCCGCACCCGGCGCCACCGGCACGGTGAGCCTGCGGCTGGTGACCCCCAGCCCCTAGGCTCGCGCGATGCGCATCGTGTCCCTCATCCCGTCCGCGACGGAGATCCTCTTCGCGGTCGGAGCCGGTGACGACGTGGTCGGGGTGACCTTCGAGTGCGACCACCCGCCTGCCGCGCGCGAGCGCCGCGTGGTGTCGACGTCGGCCATGCCCGAGGGGCTGACGCCGAAGGAGATCGACGACTTCGTCGGGGCCGCGACGGCGGCGGGCGAGGACCTCTACCGCCTCGACGCCGGCGCGCTCGCCGAGATCGACGCCGACCTCGTGGTCACCCAGGACCTGTGCGCGGTGTGTGCCGTGGACGTGTCCACCGTCGACGACGCCCTCTCCCACCTCGGCTGCCGGGCGGAGGTGGCGACGATCGACCCGCACGTCCTCGACGACGTGCTGGCCTCGATCACCGAGGTCGGCCGGCTGACCGGCCGCGAGTCCGGGGCCGCGGAGCTGGTGCGGTCCCTCGAGCAGCGCCTGTCCGCGGTGGCCGAGCGGGTCGCCGGTCGACCTCGACCCCGGGTGCTGGTGCTCGAGTGGACCGACCCGCCCTTCGCGCCGGGGCACTGGATCCCCGAGATGGTCGAGCGCGCCGGCGGCGATCCCACCCTCGGCACGGCCGGCGCGAGGTCGACCCGGATCACCTGGGACGAGGCCACCGGCTCCCGACCGGACGTGGTGGTCTGCGCGCCCTGCGGGTTCGACCTCGCGGGCAGCGCGGCGCTCGCCCAGGACGTACGCCACCGCTTCCCCGGCGTGCCGGTGTGGGCGGTGGACGCCGACGGCCAGTTCGCCCGGCCGGGCCCGCGGCTCGTCGACGGGGTCGAGGTGCTGGCCAGCATCCTGCACCCGGAGGTCGATGAGCCCTCGCCCCACGCCCGTCAGGTCTGACGCCCCGTCGGAAATCGCGAAAACGCCGACGGTCGTCGACGCGCTCGCGCACGATGGGCGCACCATGCTCCTCACCCGGGTCGTCCGTGTCCTCGCCTCCGCCGTCCTGGTGGCGGTGCCCCTGGCCGTGCCCGGCGCAAGCCCCGCGGCGCCGGCCGCGACGGTGTCCGCCGCTGCGCAGGCGTCCACCCGTACGTCGTTGCCGGTCTGGCTCGCGCCTGTCGGCGCCCACGTCGAGAACCCGACCAACCCGCTGGCGGGACGTCGGTGGGGCGTCTACGAAGGACCGCAGGACCAGGTGTGGCGACCCTTCACCACGGCGACCGGACGCAAGCGGGAGGCGCTCGCCGTCATCGCCGAGCGGCCCCGCACCAAGTGGTACGGCGCGTTCGTGCCCGACCACCGCATCCGCACGACGGTGACCGACTACGTCGCGTCCGCGCAGGACGGCAACCCCGAGACCCTGGCCCAGATGGCCGTCTTCAGGATGAAGCCGTGGGAGGGCGAGGCCTGCAGGCGCCCGACGACACCCGCCGAAGCGGCCAGCTATCGCGCCTGGATCACCGAGCTCGCCGCCGGCATCGGCAGCGCGCACACTCTCGTGGTGATGCAGCCCGACGGACCGTTCCTGCTCTGCGCGCCGGACCGTGCGGCGAAGTCCGAGCTGCTCACCTGGGCCACCCAGACGCTGAGCGCCTTGCCGAACACCAGCGTCTACATCGACGCGGGCGCGGCCGACTGGTGCGAGAACGGCACTGCTCAGGAGTCGTTCCGCTGCGCCGAGATCCTGAAGCTCTCCGGCATCCAGTACGCCCGCGGCTTCGCGCTCGACTCCACCCACTACGCCGGTCCGGTCGAGAACATCGACCGCGGCAGCGAGATCCTGGCGCTGCTGGAGGCCGACGGCTACGGCGAGAAGCACTTCATCGTCGACACCGCGAAGTCCGGCCGACCCACCCTGTGGCGCGACATGGTCCCGGCGACGAAGAGGGACCTGAAGGACAACGCGCGCACGTGCAGGATCAGGGCGATGAAGCGCTGCGTCACCCTCGGGATCCCGCCGACGCCGCGCCCGGCCGACCCGCAGTGGGGGTTGCCCCCCGAGCAGCGCGCGGTGGCCGCGAGGTCCGTCGACGGCTTCGTCTGGTTCGGCCGCCCCTGGCTGTACAACCAGGCCGACCCGTTCGTGGCCCGTCGCGCGCTCGACATGGTCCGGACGACGCCCTGGACGGCGACCGGCCCCCGCTGACGACTCGTCAGGTCCTCTCGTCGCGGACCAGCACGTCGAACGGCCGTCCGTCGCGACGGGCGGCGAACGACCCGACCACCTCGAAACCGAGCGACTCGACCGTACGCCGCGCGCGGACGTTGAACGACGCGACCGTGACCCGGAAGGCGGCGGGCACGAGCCGCTCTCGTCCGAAGTCGAGCCCGGCGGCGATCGCCGACCGGCCCAGGCCCTGTCCGGTCAACGACGGTCGCAGTCCTCCCCCGGTGTCGAGGGCCGAGTCGTCGTAGTCCCAGCCGGGCACCCGGCCGTCCGGACCGAAGGACCGGAAACCGATCAGCTCATCGCCCGTCACGACGGCGTGGAAGCCGGACTGCGGGGCGAGCAGATCGTCCGGCGCGGCGTCCGTCATGTCGTAGACGTCGTACGGCGGGGCGTAGCGCCACGTCGCGATGTCCTCGGCGTGCGCGCGGGTCAGCGGCGCGATGCGGATGGACGCGGGATCGACAGCAGGATGCACGCGCGCATGTTCCCACCAGGCCACCCACGGGGTGGTCCAGACCGGTCGATCGCGGCCATCCGATGTGGCCGCTGCGTCGAACCCCGTGCATGGCTCAGTCTCTCCAGCGCGCCCTCGACGAGGTCCAGCAGGCACCGTTCGTCGTGGACGTGCTGCGCAGCGGGGACCGCCTGGCAGCTGCCGCCGGCGGCGAGGACGGACCGGCAGCGGTCCGACTGCTCGCCGGGGTGGTCCAGGAGCCCGACGAGCTGACCGCTGTCGCGGCCGTGCACGCCCTCGCCCGGGTGTTCGACGACGGCGCGGACGCGGTGCTCACGGAGCTGCTCTCGCACCCCCGGCCCTTCCTGCGCGAGCACGCGAGCTGGGCCCTCCAGCGCCGGCTCCCCCGCATCGACGCGATCGGCCGGCTGGTCGGGGTCGTCGTCACCGGGGGGTTCCCCGGCGTCCTCGCGCAGCGCACGCTCGGCCAGTGGGGTGACTGTGCGCCCGAGCAGGTCGCGCTCGCCGTCGAGGGTGCGCTCGCCGGTGCGTCCGGTCCGTCGATCCGCAGCAGGCTGGTCGAGACCCTCGGCCTGGTGCCCGGCCCGCTCGCCGGCCGCGCGTTGCTCGCGCACGCGACCGACGCCCACGAGCACCCGGCGGCACGGGCGTCCGCCGTCGCCGCGCTCGGCGACCGCCCGGCCGACGGCGCTGCAGTGGCAGTCGTCCGCGGCCTCAGCACCACCGAGGGCGACCTGGGCGACGTGGCCCGGCTCGCCGCGATCGACCTCGGCCTCGACGTCGTCGAGCACGGCGGGTCCGGGACCGGCCTGACCGTCGCCCAGCTCTTCCTGCACGCCGACATCGACCGCGACATCAGCCGGGCGGGCGCCGGGGACAACGGCGGTGTCGCCACCCTGCTGGTCCGGCTGGGCGACGCGCTGGCGACGGGGCCGGGCGTCGGCCGGGTGCTGACCCTGTCCCGGGGCACCGCGCGCGACGCCCGGGACGCCCTGGCGCCGGCGGACGGGCACCTGCTGACCCCGGTGCCCCTCCTTGCCGAGGCCACCTCCGCCCCGCAGGCCTGGCCCTCGCGGATCGCGGCGGAGCGCGGGATCCGTCGCGTGCTGCGCACGCACCGCGCCGACGTCCTGCACCTGCGGATGGCCGAGGTGGGCAGCCTGGCCGCCGCCGAGGTGGCCCGCGAGCTGGGCATCCCGGTGGTCTTCACCCTCGCGCCCGACCCCCACGCCGTGATCCACGCGCTCGACATGACGGGCGGTCTGCACCGGGGCAACTTCGGCACGGAGGACGCCCGGGAGCACTACTGGTTCCGGGCGCGGCTCGTGCAGCGACTGGCCGAGGAGTCCGCCCACATCGTCCTCTTCCCCCGGCCCGAGCTCCAGCACGACATGCGCGAGCTCCTCGGCCTGGACGTGGCCGGGCAGCCCGGCAGGTTCACCGTGGTGCCGGAGGGCATCGACCTGGGCGTCAGCGCCGCGGCCGCCGCCGAGCTGGAGCGCCCCGGGTCGCCCGGACCGGCACTGGCCGAGCTCGACGCGCTCGTCGCCGCACTCCCCGAGCACCGGCGCCGACTGCCGCTGGTGGTCAGCGTGGGGCGCCTCCACCGGGTCAAGGGGATGGCGACCCTGGTCGAGGCCTGGGCCGGTGACCCGGAGCTGGCCGAGCGGTGCAACCTGCTCGTCGTCGGCGGGGACCTCGCCGACCCGTCCCAGGACGAGCGCGAGCAGCTGAGCCGGATCGCGGAGGTGCTCGCGCGGTTCCCCGGGGCGGCCGACGGCCTGCTGATGCCCGGCCACCGCCCCAACGACGTCGTCGCGGTGTGGCTCGCGGCCGCCTGCGAGGGCCGGGCGGACGGCATCGGCCCCGCCGGGGTCTACGTGTGCAGCAGCCTCAAGGAGGAGTTCGGCCTCGCCCTGCTGGAGGCGCTGGCCTCCGGCCTCGTCGTGGTGGGCCCGGCAGCCGGTGGTCCGGCCACCTACATCGACGACGGGGTGACCGGGGTGCTGGTCGACACGCGCCGGCCCGACGAGGTGGCTCGCGCCATCCGGGCAGCGTTCGACCTCGCCACCGCACCCGGGCAGGCCGAGCGGGTGCGCCGGGCCCGGGAGCGGATCGACGCCGACTTCACCGTCCAGGCGATGTCCAAGCGTCTGAGCACCATCTACGCCGGCGCTGTCCGGACCGCCGCCCGCTCGTGACAGCGTTGCACCCATGACCCTGTTGGTGATCAGCCCGGACTACGCCTCGCACCTGTTGCCGCTGGCGACCCTCGCGACGGCCTGGCGCGACGCCGGCGAGTCGGTGGTGGTGGCGACCGGCCCGGCGACCGCCGGCATCGTCGCCGACTTCGGCTTCGACCGCGCGGACCTGGTCCTGGGCCGCGGCTCCAACCCCGGTGTCATCCGGGCCGAGCAGCAACCACCCGGGGAGGACGACGCACTGCGTGGCTTCTTCGACGCCACCCGGCGCGGCATGGTGGCCACGCTGCGCTACCAGGCCGAGGCCCGGCGCAACGACCTGCTGTGGGACCCGGTCGGCCGGGCCCGGGCCGTCCTCGACGTCGTCGACCGGGTCAGGCCCGACCAGGTCGTCGTCGACCACCTCGCGTTCAGCGCCCGCCTCGCGCTGGTCGCGGCGGGCGTCCCGCACGCCGACGTCGTCCTCGGCCACCCGTCAGCGCTCCCGGTCGGCGACGAGGTGTACGGCTACCCGACTGCCTGGCCGGCCGCCCTCGACGCGCCGGAGTCCGAGCTCGACGCGCTGCGCCGGCTGTGCTGCGAGGTCCGTGACGCCTTCACCGAGGAGTGGAACGCCGCCCTGGACGTGCTCGAGCCCGGGTCCGCGCCGTCGACGGACGCCTTCGCCGAGCACGGCGAGCTGCTGCTGCTGAACTACCCCGCGGCCCTCCACGACCCGGCGCGTACGACGCTGCTGCCCCCGCACGCGTTCCTCGGGTCCGCCGTGCGGGCCGACCCGGCGGACGACGACGTCCGGAACTGGCTCGCGGCCGACGACCGGCCGGTGGTCTACGTGAGCTTCGGCAGCTTCCTCTCGGCACGCGGCGACGTGCTGGCGACGGTGCTGGAGGCGCTGCGTCCGCTGGACCTCAGGGTCGCGGTGGCGACCGGTTCCGCCTCCGGGCTGCCGGACGTCCCGGAGGACTGGCTGGTGCGTCCCTACCTCCCGCAGGTCGCCCTGCTCGACCGCGCGGCGGTGGCGGTCACGCACGGCGGCAACAACAGCGTGACGGAGGCGCTCACCGCCGGGGTGCCGATGGTGGTCCTGCCTTTCTCCACCGACCAGTTCGCGGGAGCGGCGGCGATCGAGGCCGCCGGGCTGGGGGTCGCACTCGATCCGAACGCCGCCACCTCGTCCGACCTGCGTGCTGCCGTGCGCGCCGTCCTCGACGGACCCGCACCGGGCCGTGCCCGTGGGGTCGGCGAGGAGCTGCGCCACGAGCCCGGCCGCGACGTGGCCCGCTCAGCCATGCTCGGCTGAGCGGGGGTGCTGTCAGGCCGTGAGCAGCTTGACGACCTCCTGCGCGGCCTCCGTGCTCGACGCGGGGTTCTGGCCCGTCACCAGCTTGTCGTCGACGACCACGAACGGTGCCCACGACTCCCCCGAGGAGAAGGTCGCACCGGCTTCGCGCAGACGCGACTCCAGCAGCCAGGGTGCCTTGTCGGCGAGTCCGGCCTGCTCCTCCTCCGCGTCGGTGAAGGCGGTCAGGTTGCGACCGGCGAACAGCCAGGAGCCGTCGTCGCGCCGGGCCGGCAGGAGGCCAGCGGGGCCGTGGCAGACCGAGGAGACGACCTTGCCGCCATCGAGCATCGTCACGAGGACGCGCCCGAGGTCCTCGCTCACGGCGAGGTCCTCCATCGGTCCGTGGCCACCGGGCACGAAGACGGCGTCGTAGGAGCCGGGGTCCACGTCGGCCAGGACCAGCGTCGAGCCGAGCCGGTCGGCGAGGGCGTCGAGGGCCTTGCGCTGCTCCGCCGACTCCTCCTCACCGATGGCGTCCGGGTCCAGGCTGCCCTCGTCCACGACGGG
Organism: Nocardioides furvisabuli; assembly: GCF_021083185.1. Taxonomy (GTDB): domain Bacteria; phylum Actinomycetota; class Actinomycetes; order Propionibacteriales; family Nocardioidaceae; genus Nocardioides; species Nocardioides furvisabuli. The sequence continues at coordinate 545,343 of NZ_JAIGQB010000002.1, forward strand.
CGTCGTGCCTCCGGGGCTGGCGAGGTCGGTGTCGATCCCGGCGTCGGCGAACACCTGCAGGGGCGCCAGCAGCTCCTCGGCCCAGAAGCCCGTCGGGTGCTTGCTGCCGTCGTTGAGGGTCCAGTGGTCGGAACCGGTGAGGACGATCAGGATCTTCGGCACGGTGGAGCTCCTCTGGTAGGGGTCTGGACGCCGCGCAGCGTCTGATCCGACGCTACCCACCGGATGGTCGGCGGTTCAGACCACCGCCGGACCGGCGACGTCGACGGTCCCCGGACAGCACGAGAGCCGCCCCGACGGGTGTCGGGACGGCTCTCGTCAAGAGGGCTGCGCGTGGAGCTGCGGGGAATCGAACCCCGGTCCTCGAGCGTCGATCCAGGTCTTCTCCGGGTGCAGTCCGTGCTGTCGCTTTTCTCGGCCTCGGTGCTCCCACGGACAGGTCACCGACAAGCTCAGTCAGGATTGAGTCCCGGCCGCCCCTCCTGACAGAGAGCGACCAGCAAGTCTCCTAGATGAGGCCTGGGTCCGGGACGGAGACGGGTGCCCGGTCAGACCCTTCGATCACTGCTCAGGCAGCGAGAGCGAAGTCGTTGCGATTGGTGTTGGCAACTGTGGTTTCCAGCGGTCGTTTACGAGATGACGCTGGCTTCTCGACCCGCTTCTCCTGGAACTAACGTCCCAAGTCGAAACCGATCAGCCCCTCTTGTGTTGTCAAGCAGACCGGTGGTGCTGGCCTGCACCCACAGTCTACGTGCCACAACCGACACTCGGCGAACGCTATTCCGTCGCGAGCAGTGGGTCGCTGTGCCACTCGCCGTCGTCGAGACGCCACAGCTGGGCGTCCGGGCCCGTCTCGAGAGCGGCGGGAGGCGCGGACGTGTCGTGGTCCAGCCCGGCCGCGGTGACGGCCCGGGAGTGCCGGGTCCAGGCTGCGCGGTGCTCCTGCTCGGCACGGGTCCTGTCCTCGTCGCTCGCACCCGGAGGCGTCACCACGGCCTCGAGCGGCGCGGTCGGCTCGGCCGGCTCCACCTCGCCGTCGGGCGTGAGGGCGAAGACGCGCTCGTTGGTCATCCGGTGGCCCGCGCGGACCAGCAGGGAGCCGTCCTCGCGCCAGCGGAAGCGTACGGACCACCCGTCGCCGCGGACGTGGCCGTCGCGCTTCTCCGTGACGGCGAGGTCGGGGAGGAAGAGGCCCCAGGCGCCGAAGTAGCGCGCGAAGGCGGCCTGCTGCGCGGTGCCCTCCGTCACCTCGTCCTCGCCCGGCTCGGTGGGGAGGATCGGCTCGTGGACGCGTACGCGCGTGATGCGGTGTCCGTCGACCTCGGCCACCTCGAGGGTGTGGTCGCCGACGGGGACCTTGTCGCCGGTGTCGGCCATCCGGGCCAGGCGGTGGAGCAGGAAGCCGGCTACCGTCTCGTAGGGCCCGTCCACGAGCTCGACGCCGGTGCGCTCGCCGAACTCCTCGATCGTCAGGCCTGCGTCGACCGTCTCGGGATCGGCGGACGCGGCGATCTCGGCGTCGCGGTCGTACTCGTCGTGGATCTCACCGACGAGCTCCTCCATCAGGTCCTCGAGGGTCACGATGCCGTCGGTGCCGCCGTACTCGTCGACGACCAGCGCGATGTGGGCCCCCTGGCCGCGCAGCTGGTCGATCGAGGGCAGCACGCGGTTGGTGCGCGGCAGGACCGGCAGGTCGCGGACGATGTCGCCCACCGTGCGGGAGTGGTCGTCGGCGTGGCCGAGGACGTCGCGCAGGTGGAGGTAGCCCAGGATCTCGTCGAACGACTCCCCCGTGACCGGGTAGCGGGTGTAGGGCTCGGCGACGATCACCGCGACCGCCTCGGCCAGGGTGAGGTCACCGGCGAGGAAGACCACGTCGCCGCGCGGCTTCATCACCTCGCTCAGCGAGCGGTCGCCGGCCTCGAAGACGTCGTCGACGAGTCGGCGCTCGCCCTCGGGGATGTCCTCGTGCCCCGAGATCATCATCCGCAGCTCCTCCTCGTCCACGTCGTCGTTGGTGGCGTCGGGGTTGCCGCCCAGCAGCCGGACGAGGAGGTTGGTCGAGAGCGAGAGCAGCCAGATGACGGGCGTCATGACGGTGGCGAAGCGACCCAGCGGCGGGGCGAAGAGCTTGGCCACGCCGACCGAGCGCTGGAGCGCGAGGCGCTTGGGCACGAGCTCACCGAGCACGAGCGAGAGGTAGGACACCACCAGGGTCGTCACGACGAGCGACACCGTCTCCGGGCCCGGGAGGCCGAGCCCCTCGAAGACCGGGGTGAAGGACGGTGCGAGCGTCGAGGCCCCGAAGGCGGCCGAGAAGAAGCCCGCCACCGTGACGCCGATCTGCACGGCCGAGAGGAACCGGTTGGGGTCGCGCGCCAGCGAGGCCACGGAGTGACCACGCCCGCCCTCGGTCTCCAGCCGGTCCACCTGTCCCGAACGCAGCGAGACCAGCGCGATCTCGGTCGCGGCGAACACACCGCCCACGAGGATGAACGCGAGGACGAGCAGGACGTCGATCCAGGTGCCAGGTTCCACAGGGAGAACCTATCGGCGGATCCTGAGAGGGCTCTTATCCGAGCAGGGCCTCGGTGTTGGTCCAGCACACCGCGCGCAGCCACTCCTCGCCCAGGTCGAGCCGCTCGAGCGCGTCGAGCTGGGTGGCGTAGGGATAGGGGATGTTGGGGAAGTCGCTCCCGAGGTGCACCTTGCCGGCCAGCCCGAGGTCACGCAGCCGCGACAGCAGCGTGGGCGGGTAGGCGCCGCCCATCTCCTCGAAGAACGACGTGAACGCCATCGTGGTGTCGAGCGCGACCCGCTCGTGGGCCTCGGCGAGCGCGAGGAACTCGGCGTACTCCGGCGCGCCGGCGTGCGCGATCACCAGCCGCAGCCGCGGGTGACGCGCCAACAGCGCGGCGACCGGCGCGGGTCCGGTGTGCTCGGTGGCGACGGGCCCGCTCCCGGCGTGGAGCACGACCGGGGTGCCGGTGTCGGCGACGATCCCCCACGCCTGGTCGAGCAGCGGGTCGGTGACGTCGAAGGCGCCGACCTGCACGTGGACCTTCCAGACCTGGACCCGGTGCGGCGAGGGGGCGGAGCGGGAGGCGACGTACGCCGCCACGCCCGGCTCGGGGAAGAAGGTCCCGCACACGAGGGCCTCGGGCACCCGGTCCGCGAAGCCGGCGGCCCAGTCGTTGAGGAACTCGGCCATGTCGGGCCGGTGGGCGTAGGGCAGTGCGGTGAAGCGGCGTACGCCGAAGGAGCGCAGGGTCTCGACCAGCGCGTCGTCGGCGTCGCGGTAGTGCAGCGGCCACGGACGCCCGATCAGCGGCCCGGCGGCGTCGAACTGCGCGCGCACCTTGGCCATCACCCGCGGCGGGAGGAAGTGGGTGTGCAGGTCGAGCAGGCCCGGGAGGCCGAGCGACTCGGCGAACGCGACGGGGTCCCTCACCCGGTCAGTCCCGGTGGCCCTTGAGGCGACGCTGCACCGCCTCCACCTTCTCGCGGTTGGCCGTGCGCTCGGCGAGGGTGTGGCGCTTGTCGTAGGACTTCTTGCCCTTGGCGAGCGCGATCTCGACCTTCGCGCGGCCGTCCTTGAAGTAGAGGGCGAGGGGGACGATCGTGTAGCCCTTGTCGGTGATCTTGCGCTCGATCTTGTCGATCTCGGAGCGGTTGAGCAGCAGCTTGCGGCGGCGGCGCGCGGCGTGGTTGGTCCAGGTGCCCTGGCTGTACTCAGGGATGTGGACGCCGAGCAGCCACGCCTCGCCGTTGTCGATCTCGGCGAAGCCGTCGACGAGGGACGCGCGGCCCTGGCGCAACGACTTCACCTCGGTGCCCATGAGGACCAGCCCGGCCTCCCAGGTGTCCTCGATGTGGTAGTCGTGGCGGGCCTTCTTGTTCTGCGCGACCATCTTCTGGCCCTGCTCCTTCGCCATGGAGCCATTCTCTCAGGCGGTGTCCAGCGCCTTACAGCCAGTTCATCGGGTCGACGGCCCGACCGTTGGCCATCACGGTGAAGTGCAGGTGGCAGCCGGTGGACCAGCCGGTGCTGCCCTCGAAGCCGACGACCTGTCCCTCGACGACGCGATCGCCCACGCCGACGTTGTAGCCGCTGGCGTGGTTGTAGATCGTGGCGACCCCACGACCGCCGAGGACGCCGTGGTCGATGATCAGCCGGTTGCCGTAGACACCGCTGAAGTAGGACGACACCACCCGCCCGGGAGCGGCCGCGCGCAGCGGCGTGCCGCAGCCCCCGCCGAAGTCGACGCCGTCGTGGAGGCCCCAGTAGCGGTAGATCGGGTGCGTGCGGTAGCCGAAGGGCGAGGTGACGTAGCCGTCGACCGGGTAGGCGAGCAGCCCCGGGCTCGGGGCGGCCGCCTGCGAGCGCGCCAGCGCCCGCTGGCGGCGCAGGGCCGCGAGGGCCCGCTTGCGCAGCATCTCCTCGATCCGCTGCTGCTCGCGCTGGAGCTTGCGGAGCTTGGCCACGTCGGCCGCACGGGCCTCGCGGGCGCCGACCCGGGCGTCGCGACGCTCGACGACCATCGAGACGACGGAGTCCTTGGCCGACTGCTCCTCGGCCTCGAGCTGCTGCATGAGCAGGAGGTGCTCGGCGGCGGCCTCGCGCTTGGCGGCCACGTCGTCACGGGCCTCGGTGACCTGCTGCTCGCGGACCTCGAGGAGCACCTCGGCGGCCGTGAGCTCGTCGTACGCCCGTGCCTCCTGCCCGACGATGACGTCGCGTACGCCGTCGCGGCGGGTGAGCTCCTCGGTCGTCTCGGCGTCGATGAGCGAGGAGAAGGCGATCAGCTCGGGGTCGCCCTCGGAGTACATGTCGGCGATCGTGGCCGCGACGCGCTCGCGCTGCTGCTCACGGTCGACCTGGCCCTGCCCCAGCGCCTCCTCGGCCGAGGCGAGCTCGGCCTCGGCGGCGGCGAGCTCGGCCTGCATCCGGGCGTCGCGCTCCCGGGCGACCTCGACCTTGCCGCGCGCCGTCGCCAGCTGGGTCTTGGCGTCGGCGAGCTGGGCCTGGGCGGCTGCGAGGCGCGCACTGGCACGGCGCAGCTGCGAGCTCGACTCGCCGAGGTCGTCCTGGGCGCTCTCGAGCTGCCTCTCGACCTTGTCCTGCTTGTCCTTGAGGTCGTCCGCGTGCGCGGCGGAGACGCCCAGGGCCATGACGGCGACAAGTGCGGCGGCCGTGCGGCGGTGAGCGGTACGGGGGAAGGAACGCACCGGGGAAGCCTTTGTGTTCGGGGAAGGGAACACCCAGACGCTAACCCCCGCGGCTCACACTTTGAGGTATTTGCGCGTCAGCACGAGTGTCGGGAGCAGCGTGAGCAGCGGACCGAGGATCGCGACCGCCCCGGCGGCCAGCCAGAACTCGTCCCAGCCGATCCACGGGACGAACTTCAGCCGGTTCGCGGAGAGGTCGTCGATGCCGAAGTACATGAAGCCCCAGAGCGCACCGCCGGCCAGCACGACGCCGATCAGGGCGGTCACCAACGCCTCGAGGAGGAAGGGCAGCGCGATGTAGAGCGTCGAGGCGCCCACCAGCCGCATGATGCCGATCTCCTTGCGCCTCGCGAAGGCCGCGAGCCTGATCGTGTTGGCCACCAGGAGCAGGGCGGCGAACACCAGGAAGGCGGCGGTGCCGAGCGCGACCCACTGGAGCATGTTGATCGACTCCAGGATCGGGGCCACCTGCTCGCGCATGTCGCGGACCTTGGAGACACCGTCGAGGCCCTGCACGGCGCTGGTGATGCCTTCGTACTCGTCGGGGTCCTGCAGCGTGATCCACAACGTCTGCGGCATGTCCGCAGCGGTGATCGCGGGGTTCTCACCGGTGAAGAGCTCGTCACCGTAGAGCTCGCGGGCCTTGGAGAGCGCCTGCTCGCTGGACTCGAAGTGGTAGTCCGCCACCTCCGGGTTGTCCTCGACGACGGCGGCGATCTCGGTCTTCTGCGCGTCGGTGACCGCGTTGGGGCACACCGCGCTGCTGTCGTTGACCCGGCACAGGTAGACCGTGATCTGGAGCTGGTTGCCCCAGTGGTCGGCCGCCTTCGACGCCTGCTGGTTGAACAGGACGCCGACGCCGACGAGCGTGAGCGAGACGAACAGGGTCAGCACCACGGCGAGGTGCATGGACACGTTGCGCCGCAGGCCCTGACCGAGCTCGGAGGAGACGTAGCGAAGCTGCATGGAGGGGAGGCTCTCGATCTGTTGCGTCGAAGATCTGGGTGTTGTCAGCGCACGCGCGCGCGTCAGGTCTGGTGGCCGTAGACGCCCTGCGCCTGGTCGCGCACGACGTGGCCGTGCTCGAGCTCGATGACGCGCTTGCGCATCTGGTCGACGATCCCGGAGTCGTGGGTCGCCATGACCACGGTGGTGCCGGTGCGGTTGATCCGGTCGAGGAGCTTCATGATCCCGACCGACGTGGTCGGGTCCAGGTTCCCGGTCGGCTCGTCGGCGATGAGGATCATCGGCCGGTTCACGAAGGCGCGGGCCACGGCCACGCGCTGCTGCTCGCCGCCCGAGAGCTCGTCGGGCATCCGGTCGCCCTTGCCGCTGAGCCCGACCATCTCGAGCGTCTCGGGCACCAGGTCCTTGATCTCCTTGCGCGACTTGCCGATCACCTGGAGCGCGAAAGCGACGTTCTCGGTCACGGTCTTGTTGGGCAGCAGCCGGAAGTCCTGGAAGACGGTGCCGATGTCGCGGCGCAGCCGCGGGACCTTCCAGCTCGCGAGCCGGTTGATCTCCTTGCCCGCGACGTAGACCCGGCCCGAGGTGGGGCGGTACTCGCGGAGCACCAGCCGCAGGAAGGTCGACTTGCCGGAGCCCGACGACCCGACGAGGAAGACGAACTCCCCCTTCTCCACGTCGACCGAGATGTTGTCGAGCGCGGGGTGCGGGTGGCCGGGGTAGGCCTTGGTGACCTTCTCGAAGCGAATCACGGCGTCGAGGCTACGTCAGCGGTGGACGCAGACCCGAAACGCGCCCGAGGCGCTGCCGGACTCAGGCATCGACTTTGTCCGCCCCGCGCCGCCAGCGGATGCCGGCCTCCATGAAGTCGTCGAGGTCGCCGTCGAAGACGGCGCTGGGGTTGCCCGACTCGTGGCCGGTCCGGAGGTCCTTGACGACCTGGTAGGGGTTGAGGACGTAGTTGCGCATCTGGTCGCCCCAGCTGGCCTGCACGTCACCCTTGAGGTCCTTCTTGAGCGCGGCCTCCTCGGCCTTCTTGCGGGCGAGGAGCTTGGCCTTGAGCACGACCATCGCCGAGGCCTTGTTCTGCAGCTGCGACTTCTCGTTCTGGCAGGACACGACGATGCCGGTCGGGATGTGGGTCAGGCGCACCGCGGAGTCGGTGGTGTTGACCGACTGGCCGCCGGGACCGCCGGAGCGGAAGACGTCGGTGCGGATCTCGTTCTCGTCGACCTCGATCTCGTCGGTCTGCTCGAGCATGGGCACCACCTCGACCGCGGCGAAGGAGGTCTGGCGGCGGCCCTGGTTGTCGAAGGGGCTGATCCGCACCAGGCGGTGGGTGCCGGCCTCCACCGAGAGCGTGCCGTAGGCGTAGGGCGCGTGGATGGCGAACTCGGCGGACTTGATCCCCGCCTCCTCGGCGTAGGACACCTCGTAGACCTCGACGCCGTACTTGTGCTGGTCGGCCCAGCGGGTGTACATCCGCATCAGCATCTCGGCGAAGTCGGCGGCGTCGACGCCACCGGCGCCCGAACGGATCGTCACGATCGCCTCACGCTCGTCGTACTCCCCCGACAGCAGGGTGCGGATCTCGAGCGACTCCACGGACTTCTTGATCCGGGCGAGCTCGGCCTCGGAGTCGGCGAGCGAGTCGGCGTCGCCCTCGTCCTGGGCCATCTCGACCATCAGGCTGAGGTCCTCGATGCGGGACTCCAGGCCGGTGAAGCGGTCGAGCTCGCCCTGGAGCGCGGACAGGCGGCCGGTGATGCGGGTCGCGCTCTCGACGTCGTCCCAGAGGTCGGGCGCGGCGACCTGCTCGCTGAGGTCGGCGATCTCGCCGCGCATCCGGTCGATGTTCAGCACCGAGCCGATGGTCTTCATCGTCGCCTGGAGCTGCTTGATCTCTGCTTCGTAGTCGATGCCTGCCACAAGAGCCAAGCCTACGGGCAAACCCACGCACGCTGCTGATCGGCGGTCCGGCGTCGGCGGGCGGGACGGCCTCAGGCAACGGCGGACGCCATCGGGCCTGTGATTCCCGGTGGCGCCCGCCGCTGCGGACCGTGCTGCTCCCGGTCAGCGGGTGCAGAGAACCTCGGGAGTGGCGACGGCGACGGTCGCCGCCGGGGCCGCGGTGGTGGTGGCGTCGAACTTGAGGCGGAAGACGCCGTCGAGGTCGAGCGTCTCGTCGGCGACGAGCGTGCCGACGGCCAGCGCGTGGCTGGCGAGGACCTTCCCGTCCGCAGACACGGCGACCAGGCCGGTCGCGCCCGAGGCGGACTCGTCGGTCAGCGCGTAGGACGCGCGCATCTCGAGGCACTTGCGACCCAGGGTGTACTCCACCGTCGACGGCGTGCCGGCGGTCGTGGTGGCGAGGCTCTGGCCGTAGAACTCAGCCCCGATGTTGACGCCGATCGGAGCGATGTTGGTCATCGGGCCGGGGGTGCGCGAGGTCAGGGTCTGCCAGCGGTAGACCTCGACGGGCATGGACGTGCTGATGCCCTTCCTGATGCCCTTGCTGGCGGGCTTGACCACGCGGTACTCGCGCGACCCGGGCGTGGTGGGCTTGTCCTTGAGGACGTAGGTGCCGTTACGCTTGACCTTCGTGCTCGCGGTGACCTTCCACGACTTCTTGTTGCCCACGCGCTGCTGCAGGACGACCTTCTGGCCGGCGGCCTTGGGGGTCACCCGGCCGCGGACCTTGACCGTGTCCTCCTTGACGATGGCGATCTCGGTGTTCGCCTTGGCCGTGACCTTGTACTTCGCCGGCGCCGCCTGGGCGGCCGGAGCAGTCAGGGCGAGCGATCCTGCGGTGAGTGCCACGGTGGCGGCGAGTGCGGTGATGCGGTTCATGACGTTCCCCGTCGTGTGGGGCCCTGTGTGCGGGCCGTTCACGTGGGAGACGCGCCGACTCAGGGGAAAGTTGCGACCGGTCCGAGCAGCGCGCCCGCGTGTGCGGGCACCGACAGCACCCCGTCGCGTACGACGACTCCCGCCGGCGTCTCGAAGAGCACCTCGCGGTCACCGACCTCCAGCTCGGTCGCGGAGTCGCCGGTGTTGACGACGACCAGCACGTCGTCGCGCCGCATCGTGAACAGCCGCCCGTCCACGGTGCACGACACGGCGCCGAACTCGGGGTCGGTGAGCTGGGGCAGCTCGCGCCGCAGCCGGCCGAGGCGGCGATAGCAGTCGAGGACCACCGCGTGGCGGCCGCCGGCCCGCTCGTCCCAGTCGAGGCGCGAGCGGTGGAAGGTCTCGGGGTCCTGCGGGTCGAGCACCTCGTCGGGGTCCCACCCCATCTGCTCGAACTCGGCGATCCGGCCGTCCGCCGTCGCCCTGCCGAGCTCGGGCTCGGGGTGGGAGGTGAAGAAGGCGAAGGGCGAGGACGCCGCCCACTCCTCCCCCATGAAGAGCATCGGGGTGAACGGTCCGGCCAGCGTCAGCAGCGCGGCGCAGACGACCTGGTCGTCGTCGAGATGCTCGGCCGGACGGTCGCCGCGGGCGCGGTTGCCCACCTGGTCGTGGTTCTGGTTGGCAACGACGAGGCGCCACGTCGGCATGTGCGCGGTGTCGACCGGCCGGCCGTGGTCGCGGTCGCGGAACGAGGAGAAGGTCCCGTCGTGGAAGAAGCCCTTCTCGCACACCTTGGCCAGCGCCTCGAGCGGCTCGAAGTCGGCGTAGTAGCCGGTGGTCTCGCCGGTGAGCGCGACGTGGACGGCGTGGTGGAAGTCGTCGCTCCACTGCGCGTCGAGGCCACGCCCACCGGCCTCGCGCGGGGTGACGAGGGTGGTGTCGTTGAGGTCGGACTCGGCGATGAGCGTCAAGGGCCGGCGCAGGTGCGCGGACAGGGCGGCGGTCTCGATCGCCATCTGCTCGAGGAGGTGGACCTCGGAGGTGTCGCTGAGCGCGTGCACCGCGTCCAGGCGGAGCGCGTCGACGTGGAAGTCCTCGAACCACATCCGCACGTTGTCGAGGATGTAGCGCCGCACCTCGGCCGAGCCCTCGCCGTCGAGGTTGACCAGGTCGCCCCACGTGTTGCGCCCGGCCTTGAGGTAGGGCCCGAACAGCGGGAGGTAGTTGCCCGAGGGGCCGAGGTGGTTGTGCACGACGTCCTGCACGACGCCCAGTCCGCGGGCGTGGCACGCGTCGACGAAGCGGCGGTAGGCGTCCGGGCCGCCGTAGGGCTCGGCGACCGCGAACCAGGCGACGCCGTCGTAGCCCCAGTTGTGGGTGCCGTTGAAGGCGTTGACCGGCATCACCTCCACCAGGTCCACACCGAGGTCGACGAGGTGGTCGAGCCGCTCGATCGCGGAGTCGAGGGTGCCGCCGGGGGTGAACGTGCCGACGTGCAGCTCGTAGACCACCGACCCGGCGAGCTGACGGCCGGTCCAGGAGCCGTCGGCCCACTCGTGCGCCGTCACGTCGCGCCGCGACAGCCCGTGCACGCCGTCGGGCTGGCGGCGCGAGCGCGGGTCGGGCCGCGGGTCGGGCTCGTCGTCGAGGAGGTAGCCGTAGTCGAGTGCCCCGTCCGGCACCGGGCCGGTCGGGGTCCACCAGTCGTCGTCACCGCGGGTCATCGCGACGACCTCGCCGGCCACCTGCAGGCGGACGCGCTCGGGCCGCGGGGCCCAGACGTCGTACGGACCACGCATGCGGATCAGTCCTTCCTCACCAGCAGGGCGACGGGGTGCACCGCCAGCAGGTCGGCCAGCCGGCCGTCGGTGTCGAGCCCGGTGAGCACGTCGTGCCACGTCCCGGACGGGAGGTCGAGCGTCGTGTCGCCCCAGCCGCCGGCGGCCGCGAGGCCGACGGGGAGCCGGGTGACGACCGTGATCGCGCCGCCGCGGTTGTACGCCACCGCGTGGCCCGCGGCGGAGCCGGTCGCGGCGACCGGGGTGTAGCCGGTGAACAGCTCGGGCCGCTCGCGGCGCAGGGTGAGCGCCGAGCAGGTGACGTGGAGCTTGGCGGCGGCGTCGTCCTCGGCCGTGCCGGCGAGCACCGCGGCGCGGTGGCCGAAGTCGACCGGGCGGCGGTTGTCGGGGTCGACGAGCGAGGTCTCCCACAGCTCGCTGCCCTGGTAGACGTCGGGGACACCCGGCATCGTCAGGGCGAGCAGCTTGGCCGCGAGCGAGTTGGCCTGGGCCGGTGCGTCGATGCGGGCCGCGAGGTCGGTCAGCACCGCACGGACCTCCTCGGAGGCGAAGACCGCGTCGACCGCGGCGTGCACCGCGGCCTCGTACGCCTCGTCGGGCTCGGTCCACGTGGTGCGGTCGCCGGCCTCGCGCATCGCCTTCTCGGCGTAGCCGTGGAGGCGCTCGGGGAGGTCGGGCAGGTGGTCGGGGGTCTCCCAGGTCCAGACCGCGCCGAGCACGGCCTGCCACAGCAGCGAGCCGAAGGCGGGGTCGGGGACGGGCGCGAGGCGCAGCAGCTCCTCGAGCGCCTGCTTCCAGTGGCCCGGCTCCTCGGCCAGCACCGTGATGCGGGCTCGAACGTCCTCGCCGCGCTTGGTGTCGTGGGTCGACAGGGTGGTCATCGAGACCGGCCAGTCGCGCTGGCGGGCGGCCATCGCGTCGTGGAACGTCGCGACGTCGACGGAGAAGACCGACGGGTCGGCGCCGACCTCGTTGAGCGAGGTGAGGCGGGACCAGCGGTAGAACGAGCAGTCCTCCACGCCCTTGGCCATCACCATGCCGGAGGTCTGCTGGAAGCGGCGGGCCGGCTGGCCCCACTCGTCATTCATGACCGGCTCGAGGACGTCGAAGGTCCCCGCGAGGTCGGGCCGCTCGGCGCGCGCCGCGGCGAAGGCCTCGTCGAGGTGGTGACGGCCCTCGGGGAGGTAGGAGCGGTAGACCGGGAAGCAGGCGAGCAGCTCCCCGATCGCGTCGGCGACGGCGTCCTCGTCGGCGCTCTCGTCGCGGGCCTCGAGGTAGGTGTCCACCTCGCGGGAGATCCGCAGGACCTCCGAGTGCAGGATCCCGTCGGCGACGGCGCGCTTGTTGTCGTGGACCATCCGGGCCCAGTCGACGGGGGCGCCGCGGAGGCGGTCCTCGAGCGCCGACAGCGGCGCCTCGCCGGCGGGGTCGGTGAGCACCCGGTCGACGAGCGCGAGCGCGTCGTAGCCGGTGGTGCCGGCGGTCGCCCACTCCGACGGCAGCTCCTCCCCCGGCTCGAGGATCTTCTCGACCAGGACGTAGGCGCCACCGGTGAGGGCAGCGAGGTCGTCGAGGTAGCGCTTGGGGTCGCGCAGGCCGTCGGGGTGGTCGACGCGGAGGCCGTCGACGAGGCCCTCGTCGAACCAGCGCTTGATCTCGACGTGGGTCTCGGCGAAGACCTCGGGGTCCTCGACACGGACGGCGGCGAGGCTGTTGACCGCGAAGAAACGGCGGTAGTTGAGGTCCTCGTCGGCCGCGCGCCAGTTGACCAGCTCGTAGTGCTGCTCCTCCAGCGTCGTGGTGCCGGGCGCGAGCGGGAAGCGCTGGTCGTGGTAGCGCACCTCGCCTCCGCCCCTGGCCGAGACCACGACCTTGATCGCGTCCTCGTCGTCGTCACCGATCACGGGGATCACGATGCGACCGTCGCCTGCGGCCCAGTCGACGTCGAAGGCGTTGGCGTGCTCGGAGGCACGACCCAGCCGCAGCACGTCCCACCACCAGGGGTCCTCGCTCGGTGTGGCCACACCGACGTGGTTGGGCACGATGTCGACCAGGATCCCCATGCCGAGGCGGCGCGCCTCGGCGGAGACCGCGGCCAGCCCCTCCTCGCCGCCCCGTTCGGGGTCGACGTGGTCGAAGGCGACCACGTCGTAGCCGTGCGTGCTGCCCGGCTCCGACGCCAGCAGCGGCGAGAGGTAGACCCAGTCCACGCCGAGGTCGTGGAGGTAGGGCAGCACCCGCGCCGCGGCGTACAGGTCGAAGTCGGGGCTGACCTGGAGCCGGTAGGTGCTGTGGGGCGTACGCGTCTCGCTGGCCGGATCGGTCACGAGGTCTCCGTACCCGTCCGGGCCGCCAGCGATGCGGCGACCGAGTGGTCCGGGCTTCCCTCGGGCTCGGAGTGCTCGCGGAGCACGACGAGGCTGTGGGTGCCGAGCGCGAACGTGCCGCCGGCCTGCAGCGCCGTCTCGGCGTCGGCGTCACCGCCGGTGTCGATGACGACGTCCCACGCGCCGGCGTACTCCTCCGTCGGCAGCGTCACCTGCGCGTCGCCGTCGGCGTTGAAGTAGAGCAGGAAGTGGTCGTCGGTGATGGTGCCGCCGCGGGCGTCCTTGCCGGCGATGCCGTTGCCGTTGAGGTACATCCCGATCGCCTTGCCGCCCTCCCAGTCGCCGTCCTCCATCGGCTCGCCGTCGAGGTCGAGCCACACGATGTCGTTGAGGCGCTCGCCGTCGCCGGTGCGCACCGTGTGGCCGGTGAAGAAGCGCTTGCGGTGGAAGGTCGGGTGCTCCGCGCGCAGCTTGGCGACCGCGGCGGTGAACTCGATGAGCGGCTTGTCGGCGTCGTCCCAGTGGACCCAGCTGATCTCGCTGTCCTGGGCGTAGGTGTTGTTGTTGCCGTCCTGGGTGCGGCTGAGCTCGTCGCCGTGCAGCAGCATGGGCACGCCCTGGCTGAGCAGCAGGGTGGCGATGAAGTTGCGCTGCTCGCGGGCGCGCGCCCCGAGGATCTCGGGGTCGTCGGTCGGGCCCTCGACGCCGTGGTTCCAGGAGCGGTTGTGGCTCTCGCCGTCGTTGTTGTCCTCGCCGTTGGCGTCGTTGTGCTTCTCGTTGTAGGACACGAGGTCGCGCAGCGTGAAGCCGTCGTGGGCGGTGACGAAGTTGATGCTCGCGAACGGGCGGCGGCCGGAGTGCTCGTAGAGGTCGGAGGAGCCGGACAGGCGCGAGGCGAAGTCGCCCAACGAGGGCTCGCCGCGCCAGAAGTCGCGGACGGTGTCGCGGTAGTCGCCGTTCCACTCGGTCCACTGGGGCGGGAAGCCGCCGACCTGGTAGCCGCCGGGGCCGATGTCCCACGGCTCGGCGATCAGCTTGACCTGGCTGACGACCGGGTCCTGCTGCACCATCTCGAAGAAGGTGGAGAGCTTGTCGACGTCGTAGAACTCGCGGGCCAGGGTCGCGGCGAGGTCGAAGCGGAAGCCGTCGACGTGCATCTCGGTGACCCAGTAGCGCAGGGAGTCCATGATCAGCTGCACCGAGTGCGGGTGGCGCACGTTGAGGGTGTTGCCGGTGCCGGTGTAGTCCATGTAGTAGCGCTGGTCGTCCTCGACGAGGCGGTAGTAGGCCGCGTTGTCGATGCCCTTGAAGCTCAGCGTCGGGCCGAGGTGGTTGCCCTCGGCGGTGTGGTTGTAGACCACGTCGAGGATGACCTCGATGCCGGCGGCGTGCATGGCCTTGACCATCGCCTTGAACTCCTGGACCTGCTGGCCCTGGTTGCTCGAGGCGTAGTCGGCGTGCGGGGCGAAGAAGCCGAGGGTGTTGTACCCCCAGTAGTTGCGCAGGCCCTGGTCGAGCAGGGTGGAGTCCTGGACGAACTGGTGCACCGGCATCAGCTCGATGGCGGTGACCCCGAGCTTGGCCAGGTGGCCGGTGATCGCCGGGTGCGCCAGTCCGGCGTACGTCCCGCGCTGCTCCTCGGGCACGTCGGGGTGCAGCTGGGTCAGGCCCTTGACGTGCGCCTCGTAGATGAAGGACTCGTTGTAGGGGATCCCGAGGCGGCGGTCGCCCTCCCAGTCGAAGAACGGGTTGATGACCACGCCGTGCGTCATGTGCGCCGCGGAGTCGTCGTCGTTCCTGCTGTCCTCGTCGCCGAAGTTGTAGGCGAACAGCGACTGGTCCCAGTCGATCTCGCCGGCCGTGGCCTTGGCATACGGGTCGAGGAGGAGCTTGTTGGGGTTGCATCGCTGCCCCTGCGTCGGGTCCCACGGCCCGTGGACGCGGTAGCCGTAGCGCTGGCCGGGCTGCACCGTCGGGATGTAGCAGTGCCAGACGTAGGCGTCGACCTCGGTGACCTCGAGCTTCGTCTCCACGAAGCTGCCGGGGTTGTCCGGGTCGGGGTCGAAAAGGCAGAGCTCGACGCGCTCGGCGACCTCGCTGAAGAGCGCGAAGTTCGTGCCGCTGCCGTCGAAGGTGGCGCCCAGGGGGTAGGCCGTGCCGGGCCAGGTCTCGGTCATGGCACGACGCTACCGGCGACCGGCCGGTAGTTCCTCATGGCTCATCTCATGGGGTGGGAGCCGGTGGCGGTCGTCACCTCGACCTCCGGCTGCCTTTCCGGACGTCCCTCCCCTGCCCGGGGCTTCACCCGGCAGGCACGACCGTCACCGCGGCCGTGCTGCTCGCACCGATCTCCGGCCTGGCGGGAGAGCCCGGGATCCGCAGCGGCAGGTCGAGCGGCGCTCGCAGGAGCACCGTCACCGAGCGACCGGCTGCATCGACCCGCACGGCCACGTCGATGCCGGGGTACTTCGCGCCGGCCCCGGCACGGCCGAGGTAGTCGCGCACGGCAGCCTCGACCGCGGCCTCCTGCTGCAGCAGCCGCTGCCCGTCGAGGCCCTGCTCGTAGACCCCTGCCGAACCGAGGTCCGCGCCGTGGAGGGCAGCTCCGTCGGCGAGGTTGTCGAGCCCCTGCCGCTGGAGGTACGCCGCCGAGGCGTCGACGACGACCACGATTGCCATCACCAGGATGCCGGCGAGACCGAGGATCAACATCGTGACCTGGCCGGCCTCGTCGCGCACCCGCCGCCTCACGGTTCGGGCTCCTCGTCGTCGTCCGGCGCGCTCTCGACGTACTGGCCGATGGGCACGGTGTGGGTGGCGTCGAGGGAGAAGCTGGGTGCGCCCTCCGCGTCGAGGACCGCCGGGAAGAGCGGCAGGTCCACACCGGAGTCGACCCGTACGGTGATCACCGCCGTGCCGGCGTGGCAGCTGCCGGTCGGCGACTCGCAGGTGACCTGGACGCGGGCCCGCTGTCCGGGGGCGCCCTGGTCGGCGAGGACCTGCTGCACCACCGCCTCGGCCCGCGCCTGGCCGGTCGCGTCGTCGGGAGCGAGGGCGTACGCCCGTCCGGCTGCGCGCGCCGCGGCCGTCGTGGCGAACGCGCCCTGCTGGACCTCGAAGACCGACAGGATGATCCAGACCAGCGGGACGATCAGGATGATCGCCAGCCAGCTGAACTCGACGAGCGCGGAGCCGGAGTCGTCGCGGCTCCTCATGGCTGCACCGCAGCCCGCTCGGCGATGGCGTGGCCCTCGACGCGGACGCGGATTCCCGTGTCGCCGAGGCCGAGGACGGCGACCTCCGCCTCGATGACCGTCTCGAAGCCCGGTGCGCCACCGACGAGGGCGGGTCGCACGCTGACCGAGCGGGAGAACTCCTCGGACAGCGCGCCGTCGACCAGCTCCTGCGCCTTGGCCGCACCGGCGGGCGCCGATGATCCCGCGACGGCTGCATGGCGCGCCCCCTCGGACGCGGCCGAGGCGAGGGTGTTGCGCACGTGGAGCACGAGCGCGAGCTGGAGGATGCCGAGGACCAGCGGCAGCAGGACCAGCAGGACGAGGACGAAGTCCACGACCGCCGCCCCGCGCTCTCCGGTCCGGGCGCGAGCCGACACGGGTCCGGCCTAGCCCTGCACCATCGAGAAGGCCTGGCGCAGCAGCCGCATGAGCTCGTCGCTCACGAACGGCGTCAGCGCGGCGACCACGATGGCGGTCATCAGGGTGACCATCACCCAGCCGGGGACGTCGCCCCGGTCGTCGCGTGGTCGGTCGGCGGTCGGGAGGGCGACCTGGAGGAGGAGTCCCGAGATGAAGTGGTGCATGTCGTGTCCTTTCAGGGTGCGACAGGTCGGCGGAGGGGAGTCGGCGGTGTCAGGGCGTGGTGAGGCGCAGGCCCAGCACGCCGGGGTAGAAGGCGAACAGGATGGTCACCGGCAGGACGAAGAAGACGACGGGCGCCATCATCGCGATCTCCTTGCGCGCGGCGGTCTCGATGAGCAGGCGGCGTCCGGCCTCGCGTACGTCGGCGGCCTGGGCGTGCAGCACATCGGCCAGGGGTGTGCCGCGCTCCATCGCGACGGTGATGCCCGTGGCGAAGCGCGCCACGATCGGCAGCCCGGTGGAGCGGGCGAGGGACTCGAAGGCCTGGCCGACCGGCTCACCGGTGCGGATCCGGGCGAGCACCGTGGCCAGGTCCTCCGAGAGCGCGCCGTGGCTGCGGCGCACCACCCGGTCGAGCGCGGCGACCGGGCTCTCCCCCGCTGCGACCGAGAGCGCGAGCAGCTCGGCGACCGTGGGGAACTCGGTGAGCACCTGGCGCTCGCGGTTCTTCACCTGGGTGCTGAGCCGGTTGTCGCGCAGGAAGAGTCCGCAGACGAAGCCCAGGAGGCAGAACACCACCGCCGACCCGACGCCGCCGACACCGCCGAGCGCGCGGAGCAGCGCGACCGCGGCGGCTGCACTGAAGCCGACCAGGCCCCACACCACCTGCTCGATGCGGAAGTCCTGAACGGTCCGATCGAGCCCGGCGCGCTGCAGGCGACGGCGTACGGACGTGCCGCCGCCCAGGACGCGCTCGACCATGTCGGCGGCCGAGCGCAGCACAGGCCCGAAGATCCCGGCTGCGGCTGACGTCGGGCTGCTCGGCGCCGGGTGGAGCGCGCGGGGCTGGTCACGTAGCGGGACGTCACGGAGGTAGGGCAGGACCCGCACGTCGAGCTGCGGACGGCGCAGCACCATCACCCGGAGCACGACCATCAGCAGGCCGACCGCGGCGACGCCGCCGAGCGCTCCACCCCAGATCGCGGCGCTCACGACAGGATCCGCTTCTCGACCGGGAGCCGGCCGATGCGCATCATCGCGGTGTAGGCGAGCACGCAGACACCTGCTCCGATCCCGAGGACGACCACGCCGCCGGGCGAGGCGTAGTGCCGGATGGCCGTGGTCTGGAACGACATCAGCAGCAGCACGATCCAGGGTGCCGAGACAGCGAGCCGGGCGCCGTTGACCGTCCACGCCTGGCGCGACTCGAGCTCGGAGCGCGTGCGGGCGTCGTCGCGCAGGAAGCCCGAGAGGTTGCGCAGCAGGCGACCGAGGTCACCGCCACCCACCTCGCGGGCGAGCCGCAGGCCCTCGACCACCCTGTCCCCGACCGGGTCGGCGAGGCGGTCCTTGAGCCGGTCGAGGCACTCGCCGAAGCGGCCGGTGACCTGGTAGTCGAGGGCGAAGCGTGCGAAGTCGGCGCGCAGCGCCTCGGGACCGGTGGCGCCGAGCGCGGCGACGGCGTCGGGCAGGGACAGCCCCGCGCGCACGGCGCTGGCGAGGTTGTCGACGGCCTCGGGCCACACCTCGGCGAAGTCGCGCAGGCGCCGCGCGGCCCGCTGGCGCAGGACCGCGATCGGCAGGTAGGCCGCCATCACCGCGAAGACGAAGGCCACCGGGGCGGTGCGGGAGACGGCCTGCACCAGCACGAATGCGACCACGAAAAGGGCCGCGCACAGCGACAGCACGCTCGCGGAGGTGACGTCCCCCAGGCCGGCCCGGCCGAGCAGCCTCCCCAGCGCCGTGGACGTGCGGGTCGGGGTGCGCGGCCGGCGCGGCAACGCGAAGGCCGACCAGACGAGCATCAGCCCCACGCCCACGCCGAGGCCGACCAGCGCACCCATCAGAGCTCTCCGGCCGTGCTTGCCAGGACCTGGTGGATGTCGATGCCGACCCGCTCGTAGCGCTCGACCCGCGCGGGCACTCCCCCGGTGCGGCGCAGCTCCGCACCGTCGCGCACGAAGATCGGCTCCACCTCGATCACGTCCGCCTCGACGCGGCCCGGGACGGCCACGATCTCGTTGACACGGCGTACGCCGTCAGCGCCGAGGCCGAGGTGGACGACGAGGTCCACCGAGCTCGCCACCGTCGGCACGACGAAGCGCGCCGAGATGTTGTCCCCGGCCAGCAGCGGGAGCGTGCACATCTTCACCAGCGCCTCGCGCGCACTGTTGGCGTGGAGGGTGCACATGCCCGGCAGGCCGGAGTTGAGCGCCAGCAGCAGGTCGAGGCACTCCGCGGCGCGCACCTCTCCGACCAGGATCCGGCTCGGACGCATCCGGAGCGCCTCCTTGACCAGGTCACGCAGCACGATCGCGCCCGTCTGCTCGAGGCCCGCCTGGCGGGTCTGCATGGCGACCCAGTCGGGGTGGTTGAACCGCAGCACAAACAAGCGGCTACTACAGACCACTAGGAGTCACCGTGACCACGTCCATTCACACCGCAATCCCGCTCCGAAGCAAGGAGCTCTCCGAGGACAACCACCTCGACACTCGGCCCTGCCCGTCGTGGTGCTGGGTCGCCACCGACAACGTCAACAGGTACCCGCACGAGACCGACCCCGACCGGATCACTGTGGCTCGCCACACGACCGGGGACCCCATCGACGTGCGCGCGAGCCTGTACGGCGCGGACCAAGAGAAGGGGGACGTCGTCAGGTCCGCCACATTGGAGGTCGCCATCGAGCAGGACGGCTGCGAGGACCCGCAGATCGAGGTGGCGCTACGGCACTACAAGCGCGAGCGGAGAGACAACGGCCTCTATTCCTCGGTCATGCATTACGACCCCGACCGCCTGCGACTCACGGTCGAGGACGCTCGAGAGCTGGCCCTCGTCCTGACGCACCTCGCCGACGTCGCAGGGGGCAAGGGCTGACGCTCCCTCCGTACGAAAGAGAAACCGCCCCCGGCGAAGGTAGCGCCGGGGGCGGTTCGCCGTTCGGTCTAGGCAGCGGCGGGTGCCGCGTGGATGCGCCCGTTGATCACCAGCAGGAGTTCCACAGGCCGCGGTTCTTGTTGCGGGCCTGGTTGATGGCGCGGACGTACTGACCGTCGCGCGCGACGGGCTTGCCGCCGAAGACGTAGCGCTTGGTGTAGCCGTTGTAGGCCTGCCGGTAGGAGAGGTCCTTGAAGCCGCCGCGCTTGGCCACGTAGCGGAGCAGGCGGCCGTAGCGGTCCTTAGCGGCCTGGCTGCGGTCGGAGACGAGGTCGACGGTGGAGCGGACGGGTGCGAGCCTGCGGAGGTTGCGGGTGGCGTCTGCTGCGCCGCAGCGGCCGCGTTCGGGCGTGTTGATGCCGAGCATGCGGACGCTGACCAGTGCGCCGCTCTTGAGACGGACCTTGAGCGTGTCACCGTCGATGACCTTCACGACGTTGCCGGTCTCGCGGTAGAGCGCAGGGCCGGGGTTCGAGTTGTTGTTGCCGCCGGTGTTGCCGGGGGCGGGCTGTGGGTTGCCGCGGCCGATGCAGGGGCACGGGTTGGACTCGCAGACGACTCCATCGCCATCGGAGTCGAGACGGTGGGGGTCCCCGGGGCCGGCGTTGTTGAAGAACGTCTGGGCGGCGGCCTGGGTGGCGAAGTCGCTGCAGTCGCGGTCGTAGAACGCCTGAGCGGGCTGGCTGAAGGTGGCGAGGCCGGCGAGGGCCACGAGCAGGGCGAGCGCCCTGGCGATGTGCTTGATCATGATGTTTCCCCTGTTGTGGTGACGCTGACGGCGTCACGCTGTCATGCCAGTCCTGACGTCCGCTGGCGTTCGGAAGATCTCCCCCCATTTGGGCCAATCCATCACGGGTGCGGCACCAGATTGCTCGAACATGTGTTCTATTCTGCGGGGATGCCGCGCACACCCCCGTTCCACGTGTGGGTTGACCTCACGGGCAAGTGGGCGGGGGCTGCCCCTGGGGTCCTGTTGGCTTGGCGACACAGCGACCGGCGCGGGTGGGAGGCGTGGGTGGTGCGCGCAGAGTCGTACTCCACGGGGCACGGCGTTGAGACTCTCCTGACACAGGCGTGGGTGTCAGCGGCGCTAGTGAAACCCGCCGACGAGCGGGGCTGAGTTCAGCAAAATCCCCCCCAAAGCCGAGGCAGGGCCAGGACCGACCTGCGGAGGGCTCCATGTCCTGCCAGTTTGACCCTAGTCAGCGTTCACCGAGTTGGCCGTTGCTCCGCCACCCTGAGGATCCGACAGTTCGATCTCGGTCTGGTCATCGAGTTCGGCGAATGAATGCAGCAGGCCCAGAGTGAACGCGGGGTAGAGCGTGCGACCGCTCAAGTCCTGAGTCAGTTCGCGAGCGTACGGGTGGATAGCGGGAGCACCTACCAACAGAGCGAAGCCCTCAAGTTGGTCGTCTGTGAACTCGACCTCCTCGGGATCTCCCGTGATGTGGAAAGTCGCGATGCACTCAGCCGAGATAGTCCACAGCGGGATCGGTTCGCCTTCCCCGTCATCTTCGCGCTCTTTGCTGGCGTCAGTCGTGTAGCGGGCGCGGACCTCCACAGCGTCGCCCCGGCGCTCTCCGACGACATGGACCTGCGTATCCGTGATGAAGGGTGGACCTTGAAATCTATCGAACGTCTCGAGCTGCGTGCCCACCGTGTAGACCTGCGCAAGCTCCACGTGCTTCAGAACGACGCGCGCAGTCTCCTTGAGATCCCGAACGGTGCGAGACCTCAAAGGGGGCTCCGAAGCTTGCTCTTCAGGTAGTCCTCAGCCCCCGAAGTGCCAGCCTGGCCCTTCACGGACCCCGCACCTACCCGCAATCCCGTGCCGGAGCGGGCGACGCTCTGGCGCCGCCGCGCCAGCCAGGCGTCGACGATCGCAGCGGAGTCCAGGCTAAGACCATTCGTCTCGTCGAGCTTTCGTTCCCTGCGAGCCCAGTCCACGACCTCACTCCATGCCCAGACCCTCTTGCCGCCCGGGAACCCAAACGGACGCGGAAAGCTTGACCCGCGCGTTCCCTTGGCCCAGTTCTGCACCGCTTGGCGGGTGAGGCCTAGGCGCTCGGCAATCTCCGGGCCATCCACCAAGTCGTGGTCCACTCGAACGATGCTCAGGTGGACAGTCTCTAGCTTTGGAACGACTGCGATGGCAGCGTCGTGTCCCGTTGGGCCGTCAACGTAGACGAACACACTGATCCGTCCGCAACGCTCGACCAGCGTCCCGTCGAACTGCTCGTAGAACTCCTCGCTCAGCTTCTCCACCGAGAGATGTGAGGTCGCCTCGAGCCCGACCCGGTACTCCGCCATTAGTGAGCTCCCCTACTCGCTGTTGTCACTTGACAACACTATAGGGATACCTACTAGTGAGCAATGACGATCGGCTCACATGGCGGGACTGTCTAGTCGCCCTGGCGGCGCTTGCTCCCCCAGCGGCGCTGCTGCTTCCTGATGTCGCCGTCCTTGCGCGGGCACTTGCGTGCCTCGCGAAGCAAGTCTTGTGCGTGTCGCTGCGGATTGCGGGGGCTACCGCTCACGGATACCTGACAGCATCCGTTGGCGCAGCAGAGCAGGCCCCAGTGCCCTCCCGCGAGCAACTCGAATCCAGCGCCCTTGAGTTTGAGGATCTCCTTGAGCGCCTTCCGGACCTCTTTCTCGGGGTGGTCTCCGGGGGCGCGCGCCTTACGCGCAGACACCACGCTGCCCCCTCCTGATAGATCGATCGGCGCCCCCAAGACACCGCAGGGTCGCGCTAGGCCGCCGTAGCAGCTTGTCAGGGACATCTTGCCAGTCGTCAGCGACAAGTCCTTCCGCACACGCACAACTCCAGTTCGCTCCCGCACTGGCTCGAGGCACGTTCTCGCGCAGGGACTCGATGTCGCGGGTCAAAGCTTGGAGGCGAGATGAGTTTTCGCCGCTTCCTCGAACGACCGCAGCGCAGTTGCTCGAGCGTCCTCAAACGCGGCGCCCGGGTTAGGGTCGTTCTGCCTTGGGTGAAAGTCGCGGGACGCAACCATGAGCTCGTGCGCCGAAGGCGTCAGTTCGGGATGAAGCAATCGGATCAGGGCCATCGAACGTCGACAGTCCTTGAGCGCGGCCGCGATGTCTCTAAAAGCATCTCCACGCCGGTCCCACTGGTCCTGGTTTCCTTGGCCGTTGCCCGCTTCACGGTGAATCTGCAACTCGAGAATTGTCCATCCGAGATCCTGCTGGGCAACCCAGAGCGCATCGCAGGCGCCCCAAAAGTCCGCTATCAGGGCCCTGAGTTCATCCCGGCGCTGTAGGCCCTCGTTTGCAGTTATCTGCCGCGCTGCCACAACGCCAACAGCCCTCGCGCCGACGAGTGCGCCGACCACGGCGCCGATCAAGCCGCTCAGAAGGTTCCCCAACGCGTCCATGTCCACTACTGCCCCTTGATCGTCTCGGGGACGCTACAGCGGCGAGAACGTCCCGGTCAGGACATCCTCGCCGCTGTGGATCAGTGCGCGACCCTGAGCCGTTCGCCGAACATGATCGCTGCGGCCTCGCTCGTCACCTGGCCGATCCGAGCCGACCTAAAGTCATTGGTCCATCGGTCGAGCTCTGTCGCCACCGCTGGCAGATTGCCGGCCATCGTCGAGAGTGGTCGACCAGTACCAGCGCGAGAGCTCGACGGCCTTTAGGTGTGCCCTCCGGAGGCGCTTGATGGTGCTGGAGGAACTCCCGACTGGAAGTAAAACGTTCTCCGGATCGTCAGGTCCGATCGCATTCTCTAGGCCGCCCTGACCTTGGATCGCTGCGTTGCTCCGAAACGTCGCCGCCCCCGCACACTGGCGCAGGCTTGGCTGCGAGGGGTCTTTGTCGACCTTGATCGTCTTGTGGCACGTGATTAATCCGCCAGAGTGCGCCATGGCGGCCCACTCGTTGGCCGGGTGCGGGCCAAGGAACCCCGGCTCGGCGTTGCGGCGCCACGGGCACTCGTTGCACGGCTTCTTGGCGGCCTCAAGCAGACAGCCCTGTCCCACAGCCGCCCTCATCAGATCGACTCCGGATCGAAGATTCCGTCCTCGACGGGCATGGCCTCCTGCTCGTCACGGAGGTCGAGCGCCTCGATCTCGGCCTGAATCTCCTTGAGCCGAAGCGTCAAAGGCGACAGGTCGCGCGGTTGAGTGCGCTCATCGTTGAACGCAGCCCACAGCTTGTCCCTCAGAGCCACGAGAAGCTGCCTGCGATCATCCGACGCCGCAGCGGTCCTGACGTCCCTACGGGGCCCTACGTTGTCTTTACGGGCCATCTCAGGCCACCTCCGGTCCAGTGTTTTCATGCAGGGAGGGATGCGGACATAGGCCAGCAGTCCTTCGCGGGTGGGTGGGGAGGGTGCCCTCCCCACTGCGCTGATCGAGAGCACTGCATGACTAGGTCAACTGACTCACACAGAGCGAGATCCACAGGGGCTGAACGCCTCTCACACACACGCATGGTCGTCACGGGATCATCACCACGCCCATCTGCTGGCGGCGCTCTTCGCGGGCGCGCTCGGGAGCTGCTGCCTCATAGTTCTGGTGGTCCTGGGCGCCCTGTGCGATCCTCGCGGCGCGCTCGGCGTACGTGGTGGTGCTAGCGAGCTCGATCGGCACGTCGAGGCGGATGACGTCGATGCACTTCGGGGTTGTGCCCAAGCCCTGCACCTGCTCGTAGGTGAGGTCCGCCACCATGATGGGGCGCCCATGCTGTCCGACGTACGCGGCGCCGAGGTTCGCAAGTGCGTGCCATCCCTTGCCGACCTCTTCGACGATGGCCGCAGCTTCCCGTGCCTCACCCCACGGCGTGAGCGCCTGGGTCGGCAGACCTACCGGGAGTCCGTCGTCTAGAGGGCTGACGCCAGGGACCAGATCACGGAAGCGCCTGAGTGCTGCTTCGGCCTTCTCGACCGCAGGACGCCAGGAGTCGATGACGGCGTCTGCGTGCTCGAGCAGAGCGTTAGCGCCGCGCTGGTGTGCGTGCTCGTTGAGTCGGTGCTCGATGTTGAGGTCGATGAGCTGCTGGGCGATGGCGGCGCGCTGCACATCCTTGGAGGCCAGCGGGTCCTTTCCCGCGAGGATCGAGGCGGCGACGGCTGCGGTGATGTCGGGGACATCCTTGAATGCTCGGCGTTCGGTGCGGAGACGCTCGACGGACTCGAGTGCCTCGGCGAGCTTGGGTGGCAGTGTGGCGCCGAGGCGCTTGGTGGTAGCGACGACGAACGGGAGGGCGGTGCGGGTTGCAAGGTCAGACATGGTGGCTCCTGGTCAGTTACTGGGGAGGGAGACTTCGGCGAACTCGCCGGGGTCGGTTGGGTTGGTGATGCACTCGGTGAACATCACGAGCAGTGCGGCGGCGAAGCCTGCGAAGGCGTCGTCCTTGGTCTGCGGCTTGCAGTACTCCTGCAAGTGCGCGTAGGTCGCGGCTGCATCGCCGGCCGATGAGGCGAGATCGCGGATGAGGTCACGGGCCTCTTCGTAAAGCTGGTCAGGGATCTTCGGGGCGGTGCGCTCGTGCTCGATGGTTTCGGTCATGGCGGGGCTCCTGGTCAGTCGTTGTCGGGGGCGAAGAGGCGGGCGACGAAGTGGCGCATGATCTGCTCGGGGTCGTCGACGGCTTGCGGCGCCTCGATCTCGTCGTCCGGGGTTGGGCGGTTGAAGAGAGCTCGGGTTAGCGGGGTCAGCGGGTCGGTGCTCACTGGCTGTTACTCCTTTCGGCGTGGTTGTGGGCGTGGCACTGCCAGCCGCCCGTGGCGGTGAGGTTGTCGACGTGTCGAGGGTCGACGGCGGTTCGTGCTTTGCAGTCAGGTGCGCGGCACTCGAGCCAGGCGAGTGGGTGGGCGGTCATGCGGCGTTCTCCTTGCGCTTTCGGGTGGTCGGGGTGAGGTCGCGACCGCCCCAGACGCCTGCGGGTTCGCGTTGGGCGAGGGCGTAGGCGAGGCAGGCGGGTTGTGCGGGGCAGAAGCCGCACGCAGCGGCGGCGTCCTGTCGTGCGGGTGCGTCGGCGTCGCTGCTCCACTGGTCGGGGCGCTGCTTGCACACGGGCTGTCGTCCGTCGTCGGCCATGGTGTCGAGGGCGTCGGCGAGTGCCTGGAAGGCGTTGACGGCTTCGGGGCGGATGCCGAAGGCCGAGCCTGCACGGCGGCTCATCAGATGACTCCCAGCGTGGTGTCACCCGTGTCACCGTTGTCACCCGTGGGGGCCGAATCGGGGTGCAGATCCGCTGTCGGCTTGAGGTGTTCAGAGAGAAGAGAGGGCCATCGCGTAAACGTCACGGTTGGGGTGCGACGTTTGGTCGAAACGTCACGGTCTGACACAGACGTTTCGGACCTAACGTCACGGTTGAAGCGTGACGGTGATCGATTCACGACGCCCTCCTCTTGTGGACCGGGCAGGGCTTGCTCTTGCCGTCCAGTGACCCCTTGCGGACGTCGTGAGCGGGCACGATGAGGCACATCGGGATCGAGCCCTCATCGAGGAATCCGAGCTCGACGGCCTGACGTACGGCTTCGTGGACGCGCTGACGACTCAGCGGCTTGGGCACGTCTCCCCGCGGGAAGGGGCCGGCGAGGACGAGAGCGACCTCTCCGCGCTTGAAGCGGGCGTGACCGTCGTTGTCGTGGCTTCCGTAGGCCAGCGCGACAACTCGGAGCCACCGGGGCAGCGCAGGGCTTCCCGACCGCTCGAGCCAGGAATCCTGATAGTGCCGCGCCCACTCGCCTTCGCGCCTCACCACAACGCCTCCTGTGCGAGGGAGGGCTGATTGGCGGGCACGGTCTCTGAGAGGTCGAGCGCGGCCTGCTGAGCGTCTTCTATGACCGCGGGCGCGCGACCCTCGATCTGGTCGAGAAGGCGGTTGGCGATGGTGGTTGAGGTGGCCCATGCCGATCGGCGGTTGACCCAGATCGGAGAGTGCTCGCCAAGAGCGGCCAGGCGGCGACGTGCCTCCACCTTCGGACCGCTCACGAATGCCGTTGCGTGATCGAACTCAACGCGCCACGTCATGCGACATCACCGCGAATCCACTCCCAGAACTCGGCTTCAAGTTCGGCGGGTGCGGGGCGCCGGATGGGCGACGTGTTCATCTGCGCCACGTACTCGCCGTCTTCGGCCTGCTTGTTCGCACGGCTCAGCGCAAGCACCTCGTGGCGTAGACGCTCCTCGAGCTCGTCTCCGTCGCGCGCCCATGACTCAGCGGCAATGACAACGGCGGCGACCTTCGCAGGCGAACTCTCGGGCAGCGCACACCACTCAGGAGAGCCATAGGAGGGCGCTCCGGGGGCGCGGGCGATCATCTGGGCCGCCCATTCCTTCCGGGCGCTCACAGAGGCCCCACGGTGTGCTCAGGGCAGCCAAACCCCAGCCGCAACAGGGCCAGATCCGACGATGCGCAGCACCACGGGCCCGTGTCGCGCGGAATGGGCTTTGCGATCGCTACACTGGCGGCAGTTGAGTTGACGTTTCGAGGGCGCTCTGTGGCGGGGCGCCCTCCGTCATGTTCAGGCAGCCCCATGCAGACCACCGCCGCTCAGCAGGGCTGCGAGCTTCTGCCTCTGCTCTTGGCTTAGCGGCGGAGCCGCGTCGACAGTGCGCTGGATGTAGTCCTCAAGGCGCTCGGCCTTGAGTTGGCGACGTAGATCAGTGACGTCGGCCTTAGGGTCAGCCTTCTTTGCGTGCGCGATGCGAGATCGCGTCTGTGTCCAAGACACGAATGCCTCCGGGCGTGCTGATTTCTCAGCCCTCTACCGGAGAACTCGTGACTGGATTTGTGAACGGCCATACCTGACCGGCTCGCGCTATTCGTACCTAACAATAGCAGAGGCTCAGGGGAGCTCGCGGAGCCTCACCCGGCGCACCCCAAGCGCTTCGAGCCGTCTCCCTAAGCGGACGATCTCGAGGTCTCGCACTGGCTTGTCAGCTCGACACTTGGCGCAGACGAATCGGCGCGTCATGTGTGCCTCGCCCGCGCCAGACCGCAGAGGCATCGTGTAGTCGTTGTCCTCGGGATCCATGTCGATTCGCACATACTCCACGCGGACCGCCCCGCCATCCGTGTTCGTCGCGTCCGGCCACTCCCTGATGGTGATCTTGGCGATGCGCGACACGGTGTGAGGTCGCGTCACTGTGCCGTCGCACTCCATGTCGAAGCGGATGTGGTCCGGCCTGTGGCGCGGGGTGCTCCTGCGGCGGCTCATGGTGCCCTCCAGTCGATTCGAACGCTCGCCGGATCGAAGTCTCGACGGCCAGTCTCTGGCTTGAGCAGGGTCACCCTCATCAGTGCGTCCACCGCTCCCCTGCGTTGCTGCACGTCGAGCGCAGACCAAGCAGCAGCAACGTCCTGAGCGTCCACCAGTGGCCCGAGGGCGTCCGTGTGGACCGTGGCCGCCATCTCCACCTCGACGCGCCTCAGCTCGTTGCGTAGCCGTTCGCTGGACTTCCGCACGGCAGCCAGGGTCAAGACTCCTTCCTCGAGTCCTGTCGCTAGGTCGTCGAGTCGCTGGCGGATGCCTGCGGCCTTGCCTTGCAGCTCGCGGAGCTCGTCGCGGTTGTCGGTCGCCAGAAGGTCGCCCGCGTCCGGGCGAGACAGACGCTCGACGATGACGGCTTCGACAAGCGCGTCGACATCGTCTGCCTTGCGGCTGATGCACTTGTTGGCGCGGCAGACGTAGACCCGTTTCCCGTGGCGCGTATGTCCCGTGGCGCAGTCGCTTCCGCACTTCCAGCACAGCGCGAGTCCGGGTAGGAGGTACTTGCGTGCGGTCGTGAGAGTCGTGCGGCGCTCGGGGACGGAGAGGATCGCGCGCACGGCCTCGAAGGTGTCCTCGTCAATGAGCGCCGGCCAGACGGCGGGGCCGACGACTTCACCGCGGTAGGTGCGCAGGCCCGCATAGCGGGGATTCTTGAGCACACCCCTGACAGTGCCGTGCGTCCACAGGTTACCGGCCGTCGTGAGTGCCTGGGCGTCGTTCCAACGGCGGGCGATGCCCTTAAGTGAAGCGCCGTGCATGACGTCGGCGAACGCCTCGCGTACATGCCGCGCCTCTGCCTCGTTGACCGTGACACCGTCACTGCCGTAGCCAAATGCCCGCCTTCCGCCCGCTGGCTTGCCCTGTTCGGCTGCCTGCTGCTGCGCTCGGCGCTGGCGGTCTGACTTCTGCTTGATCTCGTGGCGAGCCGTTGCACCCATGACGTCGGCGACCAGGATGCCCGCGGGGGTGCTCATGTCGAGGTCGGTACCGCGCACGAGGGCGATGGTCGCGGCCTTCCGCTCGCACAGCTCCACGAGCCGCAGCTCATCGGCCCTGTTGCGGCTCAGGCGATCGAGAGCCCACGCGATAACGACGGTCGCACGGTCCTCCGCGATGGCAGACAGGACGGCCTCGAAGCCGGGGCGCTTCTTCTTTCCCGCTGCTGAGATGTCGTTGTCGGAGTGCTGCTCCACGATGGTCCAGCCGCGGAGTTCGGCGAGGCGGAGGCAGTCCTCGAGCTGGCGCGCGACAGCCGCTCCCTCTCCGGTCCGATCAAAGCTTTGTCGGGTATAGACGACGGCGCGCATGTCTGTATTCTACTCATGTTTGATAGCTCGAAGACCTCCTCGGCGCTGACCACCCGCTCGCCGCCGGGCACGGCGGCGGCGAGGCAGTTGAGCATCGTGGTCTTGCCGGCCTGGGTGCCGCCGGCGACGAGGATGTTCATCCCCGCCCGCACCGAGGCCTCGAGGAACGCCGCCGCCTGCGGCGTGAGGCTCCCGAGCGCCACCAGGTCGGACAGGCGGTGCGCGCGGAGGAGGAACTTGCGGATGTTGACGGCCGTGAATCCGCGCGTGATCCCCTCGAGCACCACGTGGAGACGGTGCCCCTCGGGCAGCATCGCGTCCACGAAGGGCGTGCTGATGTCGAGGCGGCGCCCGCTCGACTTGAGCATCCGCTCGACCAGCTCGCCGACCTGGGCGGCGTCGAGGCGCAGGTTGGTCAGCTCGTGGCGACCGCGGCGCGCGATGAAGACCCGCTCCGGGGAGTTGATCCACACCTCCTCCACCTCGGGGTCGTCGAGGAAGGGCTGGAGCGGACCGAACCCGGAGACCCGCGCGACCAACTCGCCCACCATCGCCTCGTCGTCGGCGATCGGCGCGACGGCGCCGGTCAGGCTGAGCTGGTCGTGGTCGCGGACCACGTCCTCGGCGATGCGGCGTACGACGAGTGCCTCACGCTGCGGGTCGACACCCTCGCGCCGCACCCGTTCGCGCACCGACGCGTCGAGGCGCTCGACGAGGTCGTCGCGCACGGGCGTGCGCTCCTGCTGCGGTCGCTCGACCGCCAGACGGTCCACTGCCATGGCTACCTGCTTCCCCGAGATCGTGCTCTGGGGACGCTACCCAGCAGGACGGGGCCGAAAACAGGTCACCGGTAAAGGTTGTGGACGACCTGCGGTCGCCGGTGGGTCGCAAGCCGAGGTCGAGAACGGCGTTCGGCCGGGTCGGGCGACGGTGGTCGCCCTTCCCGGCCGAACGATGCTGCTCGGTGCTGGTCTCAGCTCGCCCCCATGGGGCTCAGCTGGCGACCTCCTCGTGGTCGTGGTCGTGGTCGTGCCCGTCATCGCCGCCGAGAGGCCCGGCGAAGGTGTGCTCAGGACCGGCCGGGGACGGGACCGTGAAGTTGCCCGGCACCTTGCGGCCCTTGATCCCGTTGACGCCCTCGGTCGAGTAGGCGTAGGTGAGCACCGCGAACGCGACCGCGTCGGAGTTGACGTCGAGCGCCTTCTGGTTGACGTTGGCGATCGTGTCGCACGCCAGGTGGTAGCACTGGTCGAAGGACTCGCCGGCGACACCACCCCAGATCGCCTGCTGCTGCGGGGTCTTGACGACCTCCGCACCCGTGAAGAGGCCGCCCGACGGGATGCCGTTGTTGATGAAGGCCTGGTAGTCGCTGCGACCACTGAACGCCGAGTCGT
Organism: Nocardioides furvisabuli; assembly: GCF_021083185.1. Classification (GTDB taxonomy): domain Bacteria; phylum Actinomycetota; class Actinomycetes; order Propionibacteriales; family Nocardioidaceae; genus Nocardioides; species Nocardioides furvisabuli. The sequence goes on from NZ_JAIGQB010000002.1 coordinate 576,215, forward strand.
CGTAGGGCTCGCTGCGCACGGTGTAGAACGACTCCAGCGTGCCCTCGATGTGCTCCGAGCCCGCCGGCACCGGCACGGGCGCCACGAAGCTCGACTCGTCGGCGTCGTAGACACCGAAGTAGTAGTTGGGCGAGCCGATCATGTCGAAGTTGAGGTAGAGCGCAATCTCGTCCTTCTCGGACTGGGTGCGCTGTGCGACCCAGGCGGACGAACCGATCAGGCCGATCTCCTCGGCACCCCACCAGGCGAAGCGCACGGTGTTGTGGGGCTTGCTGTTGCTCATCGCCTCGACCACGTCGAGCAGCCCGGCCGAGCCGCTGCCGTTGTCGTTGATGCCGGGGCCCGCAGGAACCGAGTCGAGGTGGGCACCGGCCATGACGACGTTGTCGCTGACCTCGCCCGCCAGCTCGCCGATGACGTTGTAGTCGGTCACCTCCCGGAAGTCGATGGCGACCCGTGCCGTCGAGCCCGTCTGGGCCAGCGACTGACCGGCGGCGAAGCTGGTGCCGACGACGGGGATGTCGACGACGGTGGGGTTGTCCGGGGTCGGGCTGAGGGTCGGCCGGATGACGCCGAACCGGTCTCCCGCGGACGCGTCGCCCTGGTTGAAGATGATGACCGCTGAGGCACCGGCCGCCTCGGCGTTCAACGCCTTGACGGCGAACGCGCAGCTGCCACGCTGCACCAGCGCGATGGCTCCGACCGGGAAGCCGGCGAAGTCCGCGGCCTCGCAGCCGCTGGAGTTGGCCCGGGTGCCGGTCAGGGCGACGTCGACCGGCACGACGGACGCCGTCACGTCGCCCTCGCCCGTGCCGGTCGCGCCGGCGTGGGGGTGCGCCGTGGGCGTCGGAGTGATCTGCTGCAGGACCGTGTCGGTGGCGTTGTACGTGAAGGGCACGACGTCGGCCGACCATCCCGACTTCTCGAGCACGTCGACCACGTAGTCGACGCTGGCCTGATAACCGGGCGTGTCGGTGGCGCGGGTGCCGCCGTTGTCGTCGGCGATGGCCTGGAAGGCCTCGAGGTGCCGGGTGACCCCCTCGGCCGAGACGCACCCGAGCAGCTTGTCGTACGTGTTGTTGTTGCGGGTGTCGCACGCCTTGTTGCTGGGTGCCGCGACCGAGGGCGAGGCCGCGAGCGGCACCGCCAGTCCTGCTGTGGCAACCATGAGACCGGCTGCCGCGGCGCCTAGAGATCGTCCAGAACGCTTGCTGACCATGGAGGACTCCTTTGTCACTCATCTGTGGAGCACCGGGCATTCGGGGTGTTGCCCGTGTGGACGCAACCTAGTGACTCAGCCTGACTGTGACTAGTGCCACAACGGCCCGTTCGGGTCATGGCGCACCACCCGTCCAGACCAGTTGCGACGTGACCCGCCGGTGGTCAGCGCACCGCCACCGCGGCCGTGCTGCTGGCCCCGACCCTCGGGCTGGCCGGCGACCCCGGGACGCGCAGCGGCAGGTCGAGCGGCGCGCGGAGCAGCACCGTGACCGAGCGACCGGCCGCGTCGACCCGGACGGCGACGTCGATGGGGGAAGTAGGTCGCCGCGGCGTCCGCCCGCACGAGGTAGTCGCGGACGGCCATCTCGACTGCAGCCTCCTTCTGCAGCAGGCGCTGCCCGTCGAGTCCCTGCTCGTAGATGCCGGCGACCCGAGGTCGACTCCGTGGAGCGCGGCCCCGTCGGCGAGGTTGTCGAGTCCCCGCCGCTGGAGATACGCCGCCGAGGCGTCCACGACGACCACGATGGCTGGCGAGCATGGTCGCGGCCAGCCTGCCCGGTACGGAGAACCTCGGGCCGCTCCTGCTTCGCTCTCAGACCCGTCCGCGGAGGATCCGCCGCCAGTAGACCTGGGGCAGCGCGTAGCGGTCCACCCACCAGGTCAGGAAGCGGGGACGGGTGAGGTCGGGGAAGGGGACGCTCGGTCGCGGCCGGCCGTCGCGGTCGACCTCGACGAGCATCAGCCTGCGGCGGGCCGTGGTGATCGGCATGACGGTGTAGCCGTCGTACTCCTCCATCGTCGTGCCGTCGCGGGCCGCAACGAGGTTGGCTGCCAGGACCGCGACCTGCTTGCGCAGCGCGCCGCCCGAGGGCCGCGTCTGCAGGTCGGCGACGTCGCCGCACGACCAGACGTCCGCGAACCTCCGGTGGCGCAACGTGCGTGGGTCCACGTCGACCAGGCCAGCGGGGTGGCTCCCGGCGAGCCCACCGTCGGCGACCCAACGCGGCGCGCGGTAGTGCGGCACGACGTGGGCGAACGCCAGCCCCTGGAGCACCTCGTCCTCCGTGGGGGTGGCCACGGTGGCACTCCGGTCACCCAAGGACCTGACCGTGGCGTTGCGGTGCACGCGGACGCCGTACGCCGCCAGCAGCCGCTCGAGCCGCTCGTCCGGGCCTCGCAGCCCGAGCGGCGAGGCGCCCGGCAGCACGAGATGCACGTCGAGGTCGCCCAGCACCCCGGCCCGACGCCAGTGGTCGCACGCGAGGAAGAGCGGCTTGAGCGCGGTCGCACCGCACGGGGCGGGCTCGGGCGGCACGGTGAAGACCACCCTCCCCGACCTGAGGTCGCGCAGCGCCAGCCACACGTCGGCTGCGGTGTCGTCGTCGAAGGACGAGGCGGCCCATCGCGCCGCGTAGGCCTCACGGAGTCCCGGCGTCGCAGCCCAGTCCTCGTCGAGGCCCGGGCACACGACCATCGTCGAGCAGCCGATGCGCCGGCCCGACGCGGTGAGGACCGACATCGCGTCCGGGTCGACGACGACGACCTCGTCGCGGATGGAGACGCAGGCGTCCGGCACGACGGAGTCGGCAGGGCGCTGGAGGTCGCTCATCGTGGCCTCACCCCCGCCGACGTAGTTCAGGAGGGGGCGGTAGCGGTGCACCGGCCGCGACTCCACCACCGCGACGTCGTGTGCGCCGTCGCGCAGCAGCTTCGCGGCCAGGGAGATGCCCGCGTTGCCGCCTCCCACGACGAGGACGTCGTGGTGAGCGGCCTCAGCGCCCATGGGGTGGATGCGCTCTCAGGTGCCGGTCTCGAGGCGGAAGCCGACGCCGCGGATGGCGACGACCTTCTCGCCGGCGTCGGCGGCCTCGAGCTTGCTGCGCAGGCGACCGATGGTGACGTCGAGCGTCTTCGTCGAGCCGTACCAGTTCTGGTCCCACACCTGGTTCATCAGCGTCTCGCGCGGGACGACCTTGTCGTGGTTGGACGCGAGCACGGCCAGGACGTCGAACTCCTTGGCCGTCAGCGCGATCTCGCGCTCGTTGAGGTGGACGCGGCGCGAGGCCGCGTCGATGCGCAACCCCGAGGAGGTGGTCACGGTGGTGTCGTCGGTCGCGGTCGGCGTACCGCTGCGGCGCAGCAGGGCGCGCACCCGGGCCAGGAGCTCGGCGAGGCCGAAGGGCTTGGCGAGGTAGTCGTCGGCGCCGACGTCGAGACCGACCACGCGGTCGAGCTCGCCGGCACGGGCGGTGACCATGATGATCCCGCCCTCGAAGCCGCCCGAGCGCATCTGACGGCACACGTCGAGGCCGTCCATGTCCGGAAGGCCCAGGTCGAGGATCACGACCGCCGGGTCGTTGTCGACGGCGAAGGACACCGCCTCGGCGCCGCCTGACGCGCGGCTGACCTCGTAGCCCTCACGCTCGAGGGTGCGCATGAGGGGTACTGCGATGTCTTCCTCGTCCTCAACAACCAACACGTCCTGCACCATGCAAGCGAGCATAGAGGCAGGGTCAGCGGTTGGTGGACTGAACGCCTGAGTCGACCGTCGACGAGAGCACCGTGGTGGCGGGCTGCGCCGGGGCCTGCTCGCCCGGGCCGAGCACGACGCCACTGGCAGCCAGGAGGACTGCGACCGGGACCAGGAGGATGCGGGACATGGGTAAAGCATGTGGCGGGCACATCCACACCGGATCCTCAGAGCGGTCACACAAGGGGAATACTTGAAACCTGAACGGGCACAACGGGGCGCCACCGGGCGTGAGGGACCAGATGCTCCGATCAGGCGTCGAAGACGTCGCCCAGCTCCCCCACCCGGGCGAGCACCTGCTCGAGCGTGAGCTGTTCGAGGGCGAGCTCGTCCTCGGCCCCGGCCTCGACCTCGTCCCAGGTCAGCGGGGTCGCCACGGTGGGCCGCTCGCGCCCGCGCAGGGAGTAGGGCGAGACCGTCGTCTTGGACCCGGAGTTCTGTGACCAGTCCAGGAACACCTTGCCGGGGCGCTTCGCCTTGGTCATGCTCGCCGTCACCCGGTCGGGGTGACCCTTCTGCAGCCCCTCGGCCACTTCCCTGGCCAGCGCGGTGGTGCCGTCGCTGTCGAGGCTCGACCGACCAGTGGCCGGCAGGTGGGCGTAGAGGTGCAGGCCCTTGCTGCCGCTCGTGACCGGCGTGCAGACCAGGTCGCGCTCCGCGAGCGCCTCGCGGACCATGAGCGCCACCTGCGCGCACTCGTGGAGGCCGGCGGGCTCACCGGGGTCGAGGTCGATCACCAGCCGGTCGGGGTGGCGCGGCGTGCCGTCGGGGTCGACCTGCCACTGGTGGACGTGCAGCTCGAGAGCGGCGAGGTTGGCCAGCCACGTGAGCGTCGCGAGGTCGTCGCAGATCGGGAAGCGGATGGTGCCGTCGCCCTTGCCCGAGCGCGAGCCGGTGGTCGGCACCTCGACGGTGCGCACCCACGACGGCGTCCCGGGCGGGGCGTTCTTCTCGAAGAAGCTCGACCCCTCGACACCGTGCGGCCAGCGGATGCGGGTGACCGCGCGGTCCCTGAGGTGCGGCAGGAGCACCGGGGAGACCTGGGCGTAGTAGTTGAGCACCTCGCCCTTGGTCGTGCCGGTGCGCGGGTAGAGCACCTTGTCGAGGTTGCTGATCGTCAGCGTGCGGCCCTCGACGTCGACCTGCACCTCGCTCATCCGCTCACGTCCTCGGGTCCGACGTCGGTGCGGATGCCGCGGTACGACGGCTGGCGCAGGCGGGTGACGGGCATCTTGTTCAGCGAGTCGACGTCGACGACGAGGAACGGCTCCACCCACCGCGTGCCGCGCGCGTCCACGGCCGGCACCTCGTCGGCGAAGGGGCTGGCTCCGAGCTCCCGGCCTGCGAGCTGCGCGCTGAGCAGCCGGCTCGCGGCGCCGCCGATGCCGCTGCCGACGCGCCCGCGGTAGAGCAGCCCGTCCGTGCTCGGCTCCCCCACCAGCAGCGAGGCGAGGCGGTCCTTCGTCCCCTCCTGCGGACGCCAGCCGCCGACGACGAAGGAGAAGCGGTGCCGGTGGGCGAACTTCAGCCACGCCTTGCTCCGCACCCCGGGCTGGTAGGTCGAGGTGAGCCGCTTGGACACGATCCCCTCGAGCCCCTGCGCGAGCGTGGCCTCGCGCAGCATCGTCCCGTCGTCGTACGTCGGCGGCACCTGCCAGCCGCCGAGGTCGAGACCCTCGAGGATCTCGCGGCGCTCCGACAGGGGCAGCCCGGTGAGGTCGCGGCCGTCGAGGCGCATCACGTCGAAGACCATGAAGGTCGCCGGCACGCTCTTCGCGAGCCGGGCCGCGGTGGTCGCGGAGCGGACGTGCATCCGCTCCTGGGTCACCGCGAAGTCCGGCACCCCGGCGTCGTTGATGCCGATGACCTCGCCGTCGACGAGCAGGTCGCGACCACCCATCGGGGCGGTGCTGAGGTCGGGCCACGCGACAGTGGCGTCGTTGCCGTTGCGGGTGGTGAGCCGGGCCCGGTCGGCCCCTGCCGGCACGTCGGCGAGCATCCGCACGCCGTCCCACTTGACCTCGTGGGTCCACTCGTCGCCCGTGGGGACGACGTCTCCCTTGGTGGCGAGCATGGGGCGCATGGGACATGCTTACCCCATGCGAGCCATCTGGAAGGGCGCGGTCTCCTTCGGCCTGGTGTCGGTGCCGGTCAAGCTCTACGCCGCGACGGAGAGCCACGACGTCTCGTTCCGCCAGGTGCACGCCAAGGACGGCGGTCGCATCAAGTACCAGCGCGTGTGCTCCCTCGACGGCGAGGAGGTGGCGTACGCCGACATCGCCAAGGGCTACGAGACCGAGGACGGCGAGATGGTCATCCTCACCGACGACGACATGGCCGAGCTGCCGTCGACGTCGTCGCGCGAGATCGCGGTGGAGAAGTTCGTCCCCCGCGACCAGATCGACCCGCTGCTCTTCGAGAAGTCCTACTACCTCGAGCCCGAGGGCGCCGGCGCCAAGCCGTACGCCCTGCTGCGCCAGGCGCTGCTCGACGCCGACCGGATGGCGGTCGTGACGGTGGCACTGCGCCAGCGCACCAGCATCGCGGTGCTGCGGGTCAAGGACGACGTGATCGTCCTGCAGACCATGATGTGGCCCGACGAGATCCGCACCCCCGACTTCTCGGTCGAGGCCGGCGATGTCAAGGACTCCGAGGTCAAGATGGCCCACATGCTCGTCGAGACGCTCGCCGGCGACTTCGACGCCAGCGAGTTCGAGGACGACTACGCCGGCGCCGTCGAGGCCCTGGTGAAGTCGAAGATCGAGGGCGGCGAGATCAAGCGCACCGAGACCTCCACCAAGACCTCCGGCGAGGTCGTCGACCTGCTCGCGGCGCTCCAGAAGTCGGTGGCGGCAGCGAAGTCCGCCCGCGGCGAGGAGGCCGAGGAGCCGCCGGCCAAGAAGGCGCCGGCGAAGAAGTCGGCTGCGAAGAAGGCCCCCGCCAAGAAGACCGCTGCCAAGAAGACCGCTGCCAAGAAGACGGCCCCTGCCAAGAAGACCGCCGCGAAGAAGCAGGCGAAGAAGGCGAGCTAGTCGCCAGCCGCACGTCGTGCCGCTCGAGCGGTGAGTGAGACATGTTCTCGGCGCTCGGAACCTGCCTCACTCACCGCTCCGCCGAGAGACGACCTGCCAGCGGTGGCTGGGACAGCTTTCCGAGGCCCAGAAGCTGCCTCACCCACCGCTCGGGCAGGAGCTCGGGCAGGAGCTCGGGCAGGAGCTCAGGCTGAGCGCACGACCGGCGTACGCCCGGTGAGCTCGCGCAGCAGCGCGGACACCTCGGCGGCGACGGCGACCGCCAGCTCGCGTGGTGACTCCCCGTCGACCTCGGGCACCACGCGGTGCACGACGCCGTCGGCGAACAGGTCCGCGGCCCGCACCCGCTGGCGCTGGGCCATCTCGGCGGCGTGGGTGACGTCGCCGTGGACGATGACGCTCGCGCCCTCGGGCGGCAGCGGCGAGAGCCACGCGTGCTCGGTGGCGACCACTGTCCGGGCCGGGAGGAACGCCAGCGCCCCTCCCCCGCAGCCCTGGCCGAGGATCACCGACACAGTCGGCACGGTCATGGTGGTCAGGGTCGCGATGCAGCGGGCGATCTCACCGGCGATGGCGCGCTCCTCCGCCTCGGGCGACAGCTCGGCGCCCGGGGTGTCGATGACGCTGACCAGCGGCAGCCCGAGCTCCTCGGCCAGGCGCATGCCGCGCCGGGCCTCGCGCAGCGCGCCGGGACCCATGGCATGGCCCGGCGTCTGGCGGGAGCGGTCCTGCCCGATCACCACGCACGGCTGGCCGTCGAGGCGGGTCAGGGCCACCAGCACGGTGGAGTCGCGCTCGCCCTCGTCGGTGCCGCGCAGCTGGAGGGTGCCGGTGGCGCCGTGGGCGAGTAGGTCGCGCACGCCCGCCCGGTCCGTACGCCGGGTGCGCTCGACGCTGTCCCAGGCGGCGTGCTCGCCGACCGTGCGCGGCGCCCTGGGCTCGAGCCGGCCGGGGCCGGGGCCGTCGACGAGCACGGCGAGGGCCGCGTCGACCATCGCGGGCAGGTCCTCCGCACCGACGACGCCGTCGATGACGCCGGCCGCGGCGAGGTTCTCCGCGACCTGGACGCCGGGCCGGAAGGGCCGGCCGTTGAGCGCCTCGTAGACCTTCGGTCCGAGGAAGCCGACGAGTGCGCCCGGCTCGGCCACGGTGACGTGGCCCAGCGAGCCCCAGGAGGCGTAGACGCCACCGGTGGTGGGATGGCGCAGGTGCACGAGATAGGGCAGCCCGGCAGCGCGGTGGTCCATCAGCGCCCGGGAGATCTCGACCATCCGCACGAAGGCCGGGGTGCCCTCCTGCATGCGGGTGCCGCCGGACGCGGTGCTGGCCAGGAGCGGCAGCCCCTCGGCCGTCGCACGGCGTACGGCTGCGGTGATGCGGTCCGCTGCGGCGCGGCCGATGGAGCCGGCGAGGAAGCCGAACTCGTTGACCACGACGGCCACCGGGCGCCCGCGCACCTCACCGCGCCCGGTCACCACCGACTCGTCGGTGCCGGCCTTCTGCGCGGCGGCCTCGAGCACCGCGCGGTAGCCCGGGTCGACCCCGGAGAGGTCGATGGACTCGTCCCAGGAGCTGAAGGTGCCCTCGTCGAGCACCAGGTCGAGCATCTCGTGCGAGGTCCAGCGCTTCACGCGCCGCCCCCGCCGACCCAGGCGCGGATCTCATCGGCGTGCTGGTCGAGCAGCGGCGGGGCCACGTGGTCGCGCCGGGTGACCTCGGCACCGGCGGCGTCGAAGAACCTCAGCGGCGGGCCCGGCAGGGTGATCTCGCCGAGCGTGGGGTGCTCGACGTCGACGAGCAGGCCCTGGCTGGCGACCTGGTCCCACTCGTAGACCTCGTCGAGGCTGCGGACCTTGCCTGCGGGGATGCCGATCTCGGAGAGGCGGGCCAGCAGCGGCTCGGCGTCCCACTCGGCGAAGGCCTGCTCGACGAGGGCGATGACGTCCTCGCGGCGGGCGACACGCTCGCCGTTGGTGGCCAGGCCCTCGGCGTCGGGATCGAGGCCGAAGCCGGCGCAGAACTTCTTCCACAGCCCCTCGCTGCCGAGCGCGATCTGCACCGCTCCGTCGCGGCAGTGGAACAGGCCGTAGGGCGCGATCGAGGGGTGGTGGTTGCCCTGTGCGCGGCCGACCTCGCCGGCCACGGTCCAGCGGGTGCCCTGGAAGGCGTGGACGCCGACGACCGAGGCCAGCAGCGACGTGCGCACCACGGTGCCCTTGCCGGTGCGCTCGCGCTCGTGCAGCGCCGCCATCACGCCGTAGGCGCCGTACATCCCCGACAGCAGGTCCGCGATCGGTACGCCGACGCGCTGCGGGTCGTCGGGGCCCGAGCCGGTCAGCGACATCAGGCCGGCCTCGCCCTGCGCGATCTGGTCGTAGCCGGCGCGACCGCCCTCGGGGCCGTCGTGGCCGAAGCCGGTGATCGAGAGGACGACCAGGCGTGGGTTGCGGCGCATGAGCTCCTCGATCCCCAGGCCGAGGCGCTCGAGCACTCCGGTGCGGAAGTTCTCCACGAGCACGTCGGCGCGCTCGACCAGCCCGACCAGGACGTCCTTGTCGGCCTCGTCCTTGAGGTCGAGGGCGATGGACTCCTTGTTGCGGTTGGTGCACAGGAAGTAGGTCGACTGGCGCGCCTCGGGCTCGCCGACGAACGGCGGTCCCCAGCCGCGGGTGTCGTCGCCGCTGCCGGGCGCCTCCACCTTGATCACGCGGGCACCGAGGTCGCCCAGCATCTGGGTGGCGTGGGGCCCGGCGAGGGCGCGGGTGAGGTCGACGACCAGGAGGTCGGAGAGGGGGCCGTGCTGGGTCATGGGGTCACCATCCGGGGAGAACGAGGGCTGCCCACACGAGCAGCGGTCCGACCAGGGTCACGATCACGCCGTAGCCCAGGATCTGCTTGTAGTAGACCGACTCGCTGATCGAGTCGGGCCGGTTGGCGAGCATCAGCGCGCCGTTGGTGCTGAACGGGCTCACGTCGACGATGGTCGAGGACACGGCGAGGGCGGCCACGAAGAGGGCCGCGTTGATCCCGCCGTCGGCGATGAGCGGCACGGCGATCGGGATGATCACCGGCAGCAACGCCGTCGAGGAGGCGAACGCCGAGACGACGCCGCCCACGTAGCAGAGGATCAGCGCGCCGATGGCGACAGCGCCGAGACCGGCGGCCCAGGTGCCGACGAACTCCGGCGAGCCCGCGGTGGTGAGGATGGTGGCGTAGGTGCTGACACCGGCGACGAGGAGGACGGTGGGCCACGCGATCTGCTTGACCGCGTCCTTGTGCTCGTCGGCGTTGAGCATCGCGAGGATGACCGCGGCGGTGATCGCGACGAAGCCGATGTTCTTGTCGAAGACCAGCGCGACGAGCGCCACGCCGACGAAGGCCAGCAGGGTGAGCACCTGGTCGCGGCGCACGCCCTGGGCGAGGGTGCCGGTCGGCGCGGACGTGCCGTAGCCGCGAGCCGGCACCGTGGCGCCGCCGCGGTGCAGGTCGTCGTCGAGGGTGTCGGGGTCGTCGGGGTCGATCCGCATCGACATCAGCTTCCGGCCGCCGAGGGCGACGAACAGGATCGCGGCCATGAGCGTGTTGACCACCAGGCTGGCGAGGAAGACGGTGATCTCGCTGGACGGCAGCCCGGCGTCCTCCATGACGGAGTTGGTGATCACGCCGTAGATGCTGATCGGCGAGAAACCGCCGGCCTGCGCGCCGTGCACGACGAACATGCCCATCATCAGCGGACTGATGCCGTAGCGGCCGGCGAAACCGAGGGCGATCGGGCCGATGATCGCGCAGGCCGCCGGGCTGACTGCACCGATGCCCGTCAGCACCGCGGTCACCGCGAACATCACCCACGGGATCAGGGCCACGCGGCCGCCGACGCCCTTGACCGCCGTGCGCACGATGAGGTCGACCGTGCCGTTGTTGCGCGCGATTGCGAAGAGGTAGGTGACACCGATCAACGTCAGGATCAGGTCTCCGCTGACACCGGCCAGGATCTCCTTCTCGTCGAGGTCGAGGGCGTACATCCCGACGAACCAGGCCGCGACGTAGGCTAGCGCTCCCATGTTGATCGGTAGCAGCGTGCCGACGACGAACAGCGCGACGAGCGCGATGATCGCAATCCATTCCGGACCCATGGCGAAACCTTCCGAGTTGGTGGCCCGCGCGCCCGGGACCGCGGGGGTGACCCGCGTCACGCGCTTGGCTCAGTGGCCTAGCCAATAGGACAATGAGCCGAACGTCAATAGGGTGAGTGCATGTCAGCGCCCGAGTCGCCGTTCCCTCCCCGGCTGCTGCGCACCCGCCTCTACGAGCAGGTGGCCGGTCAGATCTCGTCGTGGATCAGCGACAACGGCCTCGGCGACGGCGACAAGCTGCCGCCGGAGCGCGAGCTCGCGCAGCGCCTCGGGGTCAGCCGCGCCACGTTGAGCCAGGCGCTCGTGGCGCTCGAGGTGGTCGGGGTCGTGGAGGTACGCCACGGCGACGGCACCGTGGTCACCGCAGGCCACCAGACGTCGAGCCGCATCGTCGAGGCGATCCGCAGCCACGCCGACCGGTTGCCGGAGATCATCGAGACCCGCGACGCTCTCGAGACCAAGATCGCCTCCCTCGCCGCCGCCCGGCGCACCGACGACGACCTCTCGCGCATCGACGACGCCCTGGCCTTCATGGCCGCCGACATCGACGCCGGCGGACGCGGCGTGGAGGGCGACGAGCGCTTCCACGGGGCCGTGACCGCCGCTGCCCACTCCCTCCTCCTCGCGCGGCTGATGGACGAGATCGGCGACCTGATCAAGGAGACCCGCCTGGAGTCCCTCGGCCAACCCGGACGACCGCAGGACTCGCTCGCCGGGCACCGGGCCATCGCCGAGGCCATCCGCGCCGGCGACCCCGCGCGCGCAGCCGAGGCGATGCACGCGCACGTCGCCATGGTCAGCGACGTCGCCCTCCTGCGCGAGCAGCGGTGACCCCGCTCGAAGCGATCCTGGTCGTCGCGACCGGCTTCGGTGCCGGCGTGCTGTCCTCGACCGTCGGGGTCGCCTCCTTGCTCAGCTTCCCGGTCCTGGTCGCCCTCGGGCTGCCGCCGGTCGTCGCCAACGTCTCCAACACCCTCGGCCTGATCCCCGGCGGCCTGGGCGGCGTCCTGGGCTATCGCGACGAGGTCCGCGAGGCGGGTCCGATCGCCCGGGCGATCGTCCTCGTCTGCGCCCTCGGGGCCGTCGCCGGGGCGGCGCTGCTGATCGGCCTGCCGCCCGGCGTCTTCGAGGCGATCGTGCCGTGGCTGATCCTCTTCACCTGCCTGCTGGTCGGCGTACAACCCCGGGTCGCCCGGTGGCTGCGCGAGCGGCACGAGGCACGCCATGGCGAGGGGCGCGCCGAGCGCCGCCACATGTCCCCCGCCACGACGGCGTTCGCCACGGTGACCGGCGTCTACGGCGGCTACTTCGGCGCCGGTGCCGGCGTCATGATGGTCGCCGTACTCGGGCTCGGCACCGACCTCGAGCTCCGCGTCGTCAACGGCCTCAAGACACTGTCGCTGATGGTCGGCAACCTCGTCGCCGGCCTCATCTTCGTCGTCGTGGCCGAGCCACGCTGGGACGTCGTGGTGACGCTCGCCGCAGGCTCCCTGGTGGGCGGCTACGCCGGCGCCCGCATCGGGCGCAAGCTGCCCGACGCGGTCTTCCGCTGGGCCGTGGTGGCTGCCGGCGTCGTCGCCGCCCTGCTGCTGTTCTGATCACCGCCGGAGGTCATGGCCGGTGGTCGCCCGGACGACCATTCGCCATGACGTCCGGGCGCGGCTTGCGGGCGTGGCTCAGGACAGCAGGCCGCGCACCACCCGCAGGCCCACGGACAGGCGGGCCAGCTCGGCGGTCTCCTCGCGGCAGATCTCGTCGAGGGTGGCGCTGGCACGGGCGACCAGCTCCTCCTCGGAGTCCTCCCACGCAGCGACCCGCGCCGGGGCGCTGTCGTCGGCACTGGTCGACTCGAGCACCTGAGCGGTGAGCTGCTGGTGCACGCCGTAGAGGTCGTCGCGCACCGCGGCGCGGGCCATGGTCTGCCAGCGGTCGTCGCGCGGCAGCGCGAAGATCCGCTCGACGAGCGCGGGCAGGCCCAGCCGCTCGCCGAGCGCGAAGTGGACCCGCGCGACGTCGGCCGGTTCGAGGCCGAGCCGGTCCGCGGTCTCCACGATCCCGAGCAGGGCGTACGCCGAGGCGAGCACCGCGACGCGCGTGGCGAGGTCGGCGGGGACACCGTGGTCGGTGAGCCGCTTCTCGCGAGCGCGGTAGTCGTCGAGCTCGCGGCCGCTCATGATGCCGGGCAGCTCGGCCATCACCGTCTGCACCGGACCGCGGAAGAACTCCACGGTCGCGCTGGAGTCCAGCGGCGGACGCCGGTTGGTCACCAGCCAGCGTGACGCGCGCTCGACCAGGGTGCGCATCTCGATCCGCATCCTGGTCTGGCGCTCGGCCGGCACCTGGTTGTCCAGCGCCGCGATCTCCTCGCGCAGCGGCAGCGACCCGAAGATCTCGCGGGCGACGAAGTTGGCACGCGTCAGCTCGGCCGGGCCTGCACCGGTCTCGCCCTGCAGGCGCGGCCAGAAGGTCATGCCGGCGCCGTTGACCAGGTCGTTGACGACCTGGGTCACGATGATCTCGCGGCGCAGCGGGTGGTCCTCGATCGCCTGCTGGAGGTCGGGCACCATCTGCTTCGGGAAGTAGGCCAGCAGGTCCTCGCGCAGGTAGGGGTCGTCGGGCAGGTCCGAGCCGATCAGCTCGTCGGCCAGCACGATCTTGGTCCACGCCATCAGCACCGAGAGCTCCGGCGCCGACAGCGCCTGCTTGCGGTCGAGGCGGCGCTTGACCTGGCGCGTGCTGGGCAGGCCCTCGAGGTCGCGGTTGAGCACCCCGCGCCGCTCGAGCGCACGCATCCAGTCCTCGTGGACGTGCAGCAGGGACGGCGCGTGGGCCTCGGCGTTGGCGAGCGCGAGGTTCTGCTCGTAGTTGTCGCGCAGCACCAGCGAGCCGACCTCGTCGGTCATCTCGGCGAGCAGCACGTTGCGCGCCGACTCGTCCATCGCGCCCGAGCGCACCACGCGGTCGAGCAGGATCTTGATGTTGACCTCGTGGTCGGAGGTGTCCACGCCGGCGGAGTTGTCGATGAAGTCGGTGTTCATCCGACCGCCCTGGCCACCGGCGCCGTAGCGGGCGTACTCCACCCGACCGAGCTGGGTGAAGCCGAGGTTGCCACCCTCACCGATGCAGCGGGCGCGCAGGTCCTCGCCGTTGACCCGGATCGCGTCGTTGGTCTTGTCACCGGCGTCGGCGTCGGTCTCCTCCGACGACTTCACGTAGGTGCCGATGCCGCCGTTCCACAGCAGGTCGACCGGTGCCAGCAGGATCGCCCTCATCAGCTCGGCTGGTGTCAGCGCAGTGGCACCGGAGCCGAGTCCCAGCGCCTCGCGCACCTGCGCCGAGATCGGGATCGACTTCGCCGAGCGCGGCCACACCCCGCCGCCCTCGGAGATCAGCGAGGTGTCGTAGTCCTTCCAGCTCGAGCGCGGGAGGTCGAAGAGGCGGCGCCGCTCGGCGTACGACGACGCGGCGTCGGGCGCCGGGTCGATGAAGATGTCGCGGTGGTCGAACGCCGCGACGAGCCGGGTGTGCTCCGAGCAGAGCATGCCGTTGCCGAAGACGTCGCCGGACATGTCGCCGATGCCGACCGCGGTGAAGTCCTCGCGCTGGCAGTCGACACCCATCTCACGGAAGTGGCGCTGCACCGAGACCCACGCGCCGCGGGCGGTGATGCCCATCGCCTTGTGGTCGTAGCCGACGGAGCCGCCGGACGCGAACGCGTCGCCGAGCCAGAATCCGTAGTCCTTGGCCACGCCGTTGGCGATGTCGGAGAAGGTCGCGGTGCCCTTGTCGGCGGCCACCACCAGGTAGGAGTCGTCGCCGTCGTGGCGCACGACCCCGGTCGGTGGGACCGTCTCGCCGTCGACGAGGTTGTCGGTGATGTCGAGCAGGCCGGAGATGAAGGTCTTGTAGCAGGCCACGCCCTCGGCCAGCCACGCGTCGCGGTCGGAGGCGTCGGGCAGCTGCTTGCAGAAGAACGCGCCCTTCGCGCCGACCGGCACGATCACGGTGTTCTTCACCATCTGCGCCTTGACCAGGCCGAGCACCTCGGTGCGGAAGTCGTCGCGTCGGTCCGACCAGCGCAGGCCGCCGCGGGCGACCGACCCGAAGCGCAGGTGCGAGCCCTCCACGCGCGGGCTGTAGACGAAGATCTCGTAGCGCGGGCGCGGCTCGGGCAGGTCGGGGATCGCCGACGGCTCGAGCTTGAAGGAGATGTAGTTGTGCACCTGTCCCTCGGCGGTGCGCTGGAAGAAGTTCGTGCGGAGGGTGGCGCGCACGAGCGTGCGGTAGGAGCGCAGGATGCGGTCGTGGTCGAGGCTGACCACGTCGTCGAGCGCCTTGGCCAGGCGTTCCTCGATCGCCTCGACCCTGGCCGTGCGGGCCTCGGCGTCGGCCGCCAGGACCCGGCCCTCGGTGCGGCCGGGGTCGAAGCGCGCCTCGAACAGCTCGACGAGCAGCCGGGTGATGTCGACGTTGTTGCGCAGCGCCTCCTCGATGTAGTCGAGGGCGAAGGGCGAGTTGCCCTGCTTGGCGTACTTGGCGTAGGCCCGGAGCACCGTGGCCTGCCGCCACGTCAGCCCGGCGGCGAGGACGAGCTGGTTGAAGCCGTCGATCTCGTTGTAGCCGTCCCACACCGCCCGCAGCGCCTCGGCGAAGAGGGTGCGCTCGTGCGGCGGGAGCGTGCGCCCGTGGCGCAGCCCGAACTCGTAGATGTAGGTGGGCCGGCCCAGGCCCGCGAGCTCGTAGGGGCGCTCGTCGACGACCTCGACGCCCATGGAGGTGAGCATCGGGAGCACCGTGCTCAGCGAGAGCGGCTCCCCGACGCGGAAGACCTTGAGGCGTGACTCGCCGCGGCGGTAGAGGCCGGACTGCTGATCCTGGTCGAAGAGCGCGAGGTCGATGCCCACCTGGCCCTCGATCGCCTCGATGCGGCCGAGGTCGGCGGACCCGCGCTGGGGGTGGTAGTCCTCCTTGTACGCCTCGGGGAACGCGTCGGCCCACGTCCGGGCCAGCCGCGACCCGCGGTCCTCGCCGTACTCGCTCACCACGGCGGCCATGAAGTCGTCGCGCCACGATCGCGACGCCTCGGTCAGGCGACGCTCGAGGTCGGCGACGTTGATCTCGGGGATGTGGTCGCCCTTGGGCGGGTGGACCACGAAGTGCACGCGCGCGGTGGTGGACTCGTTCACGCGGGCGGTGAACTCGACGTGCTCGCCGCCGAGGTCCTCGCGCAGGATGTCGGAGAACCGTTCGCGCACGGCCGTGCTGTAGCGGTCGCGCGGCAGGTAGACGAGGACGGAGACGTAGCGGCCGTAGGTGTCGCGGCGCACGAAGGCCCGCAGCTGGCGTCGCTCGCGGGCGAACATCACGTCCTGCGCGATCGGGGCGAGCTCGTCGGGCGAGGTGTGGAACAGCTCGTCGCGGGGGTAGTTCTCCAGGGTGTCCATCAGCGCCTTGCCGGCGTGGCTGCGCGGGTCGAAGCCGGCGTGGTGCATGACCTCGGTGACCTTCTTGCGCAGCACCGGGATGCGGGTGACGGACTCGGTGTAGGCCGCACTGGAGAACAGGCCGAGGAAGCGGCGCTCACCGACGACCTCGCCGTCCGCGTCGAAGGTCTTCACCCCGACGTAGTCGAGGTACGCCGGGCGGTGCACGGTCGCGCGCGAGTTGGCCTTGGCCAGCACCAGGAGCGTCTTCTCGCGCGCCTTGGCCTTCGCCAGCGGCGGCAGCTTGGCGAACGAGCTCGACAGGTCCTGGTCGCTGCGCAGGATGCCCAGGCCCGAGCCGGCCACGGCGCGCAGCCCGCACTCGTCGGGCGCGCCCTCCTCGGCCTCGAGCAGGTACTCGCGGTAGCCGAGGAAGGTGAAGTGGTCGTCGGCCAGCCAGGTGAGGAAGTCGCGCCCCTCGCGCAGCTCGGCGTCCGCGAGCGGCGGGGGGTCCTGGTCGAGCTGGTCGACCACGGCGAGCACCTGGGCGTGCATCTTGGCCCAGTCCTCCACCGACTCGCGTACGTCGCGCAGCACCCGCTGCACGCCCTCGGTGATCTCCGCCGCCTCGTCGTCGTCGGTGCGGTCGATCTCGACGTGCATCCAGGACTCGGCGCCGGACTCGGCCGTGCCGGCACGCGGCTCGACCGCGTGGACCGCCACCTCCTGCAGCTCCCCGGTGATGTCGCGCTCGACCGTGAACTGCGGGTGGATCACCGCGTGCACGGTGTGGCCCTGGCGGTTGAGCTCCATGGTCACCGAGTCGACGAGGAAGGGCATGTCGTCGGTGACCACCTCGACGACCGAACGGCCCGAGGCCGACCAGCCGGAGTCGGCGCTGGTGGGCGTGACGACGCGGACCGCCGCAGTGCCCTGAGGCCGGGATGTGGCCAGCTCGTGGTGCGACGCGACGGCGCCGAGCAGGTCCTCGGGCGAGCGCTCGGCGACCTCCTCCGGCGCGACGTGCCGGTAGTAGGCGCGGAGCAGGTCACCCCATGCGGGGCGAGCCCGGGTCGCGGCGTCCAGCTGCTGGTCCTTGGTCTCCTCGGGCGTGGCCACGCACCGACCATAGGACCCGCCGTGTGACCCTCACAACAGGGGGGTGGAGGCTGTTGCTGGGCCATGATGGGCGCCATGAAGAAGCTCTCCAAGCAGCTCACCTACGACGCCTCGGCCGACGCCGTGGCCGCCATGCTCGACGACCCCGCGTTTCGCGAGGCGGTGCTCGAGCGCCAGCGCGTCGAGCGCGGCTCGGTCGACATCGACGGCGACGTGGCACGGATCGAGCAGGTGCGCTCGGGAGACGACATCCCGTCCTTCGCACGGAAGTTCGTCGGCGACGAGATCGTGATCGTGCAGACCGAGACGTGGACCTCCGCCCACGGCGCCGACGTGGAGCTGGCCATCCCCGGCAAGCCGGGCGAGGCGGTCGGCACGCTCGTGCTCGTCGAGTCCGGCGGCACGACCACCGAGACGGTCGAGCTCGACGTCAGCGTGCGGATCCCGCTGGTCGGGGGCAAGATCGAGGCGATGATCGCCGACATGGTCGGACACGCGCTCGACGTCGAGCACCAGGTCGGCGTGGAGTGGCTCAGCCGCTGACGTCCGGCCGGACCTCGTCCCCCGCCTGCGCCTCCCGCGCCTTCTCGACTGCGTCCTGGCGCCGGCGCGCCCGGACGACGAGCCCGAGCACCACGAACGGCCCGAAGGCGAGCAGCAGCGTGAGCGCCTGCTCGAAGGGATGCAGGGCGCCCATGTGCCACAGCGGGCGGAGGACGGGGTCGATCACGCCCCCATCCTCCCCCACCCCGTCGGGGAGGGCGACCTCAGCCCTGGTGCGGGTAGAGGTGCTCCTTCGGCGGCACGAACGTCTCCTTGATCGAGCGCGGCGAGGTCCAGCGCAGCAGGTTGACCGCGGCGCCGGCCTTGTCGTTGGTGCCCGATGCCCGGCCACCGCCGAACGGCTGCTGGCCCACGACCGCGCCGGTCGGCTTGTCGTTGATGTAGAAGTTGCCGGCCGCGAAGCGCAGCGTCTCGCGCGCCCACGCGATGGCCGCACGGTCCTGGGCGATGATCGCCCCGGTGAGGGCGTACGGCGCGAACGACTCCATCTGCGCCACGACCTTCTCGAAGCCGGCCTGTCCGGAGGTGTCGTCGTAGACGTGGACCGCGAGGATCGGGCCGAAGTACTCCTCGGAGAACATCTGGTCGCTCGGGTCGGTGGACTCCACGATCGTCGGGCGCACGAAGTAGCCGACCGAGTCGTCGACCTGGCCGCCGGCCAGCACGGTGAGGTGCTTGTTGCGCTTCGCCCGCGCGATCGCCGCCTTGTGCTTGGCGAAGGCCCGGTCGTCGATGACCGCACCCATGAAGTTGGTGAGGTCGGTGACATCACCCATCGCGAGCGCCTCGGTGTCGGCGATCAGCTGGTCCTTGATCTTCACCCAGACCGAGCGCGGGACGTAGGCGCGTGAGGCGGCCGAGCACTTCTGGCCCTGGAACTCGAAGGCGCCGCGGATCATCGCGACCCGCAGCACGTCGGGGTCGGCGGAGGGGTGCGCGACGATGAAGTCCTTGCCGCCGGTCTCGCCGACGATGCGCGGGTAGGTGCGGTAGCCGGAGATGTTGGCGCCGACCGTGCCCCACAGGTGCTGGAACGTCGGGGTGGAGCCGGTGAAGTGGATGCCGGCGAGGTCGCGGTGCGCCAGGGCGACCTTGGAGACGTCGAGGCCGTCGCCGGGGAGCATGTTGATGACGCCGGGGGGCATGCCGGCCTCCTCGAGCAGCTCCATCGTCAGCGAGGCGGCCAGCTGCTGGGTCGGCGAGGGCTTCCACAGGACCGTGTTGCCCATCAGCGCCGGGGCGGTGGGCAGGTTGCCGGCGATCGCGGTGAAGTTGAACGGCGTGATCGCGTAGACGAAGCCCTCGAGCGGGCGGTGGTCGGTGCGGTTCCAGATGCCGGGGCTGTTGGCGATCGGCTGGTCGGTGAGGATCTGCTTGGCGTAGTGGACGTTGAAGCGCCAGAAGTCGATCAGCTCGCACGCGGCGTCGATCTCGGCCTGGAAGGCCGTCTTGGACTGGCCGAGCATGGTCGCGGCGTTGAGGCGCTGGCGCCACGGCCCGGCGAGCAGGTCGGCGGCCTTGAGCAGGATCGCGCAGCGCTCGTCGAAACCCATCGCGCGCCAGTCCGGGGCAGCGTCGGTCGCGGCCCTGACCGCCGCCTCGGCGTCCTTGGTCGTGGAGTTCTTCAAGGTGCCGAGGACGTGGGCGTGGTCGTGGGGCTGCACGACCTTGATCTCCGCGCCCCCACCGTTGCGTCGCTTCCCACCGATCACGGCGCGGAAGGAGTGCTGCTTCTTCTCCAGCGCGGCGATCTCGGTGAGGAGCGCCTCACGCTCCGCGCTGCCGGGGGCGTAGGTCAGGTTCGGCTCGTTGGTCGGAGCCGGCGGGAAGGTGATCGCGTCCATGGCACTGATCGTGTCAGAGACCGAGCAGCGCCTCCAAGTGCCTGGGTCAGCGAGCGGCGAGGAGGTCGCCGACCTCCTGCGTCGCCCACCAGGCGAGGTCGTCGTCGGGGTGCGCGTCGTCGCGGTCGTCGACGTGCACGGCCACCACGTCACGCCAGGTCGCGGGCGCGTCGGTGGTGGCCGTCTCCACGACCACCACCACCCGGCGACGCTGCCCGTCGGGCAGTCCCGCCACCAGCTCCGCGGAGACGTCCGCGGCGGTCATCAGGGCGGCGTACTCGCTCTCCTCGCCGTCGTCCTCGGCCGGGACGGGGTCGACGAGGGACGGGCCCTCGCGCTCCCAGTCCTCTGTCAGCTTCATCAGGGTGCTGGGCAGGTAGCGACGGGTCACTTCTTGCGTCCTCGGGGTGCGCGCGGGCGCGAGTCGGAGGCGGAGTCCTTGAGCTCCTCCAGCGACTCGAGCACGCACTGGCCGAGCGTGTCCGCGTCGGCGACGGCGTCACGGTCCGCGGTGATGCCGTAGAACACCCCGCCGTCGTAGGACGTCACACCGATGGCCAGCGGGTGGTCGGGCAGGAGCGGGTGGACCGGGTAGGACTCCAGCATCCGTGCACCGTCGGCGTAGAGCGGGAACTGCGGGCCCGGCACGTTGGTGATCGAGACGTGGAAGCCGTGGCGCAGCTCGGCGGCGGCCAGTCGCGAGCCGAGGGCGTGGAAGGTCGTCGGGGCGAAGCCTGCGATGCCGGAGAGCCTCCGCGCCGAGACGTTGCGGCCGTTGTCGCGGTGGGCCTTGAGGTCGTAGCTCACCTGGTGCAGGCGCACGACCGGGCTCGCCTCGCTGACCGGCAGGTTGACGAGGTGGCCGGTGATCTGGGTGCCGAGCGAGGTGGCCTCGAGCTCGTCGTCGATGACCGACATCGGCACGATCGCCTTGATGGTCCGAAGACCTGCCATCGACTCCGCGCGTGCCATCAGCCAGCCACGCAGACCGCCGGCGATCGTGGCGAGGATGACGTCGTTGACGGTGCCGCCGTGGACCTCGCGGATCGTGCGGTAGTCGGCCAGCTCGGTGCGCACGGCGACGAAGCGGCGCTGCTGCGAGAGCTTGCGGTGCACCGGCGTGGAGTGCACCGGGCCGCGCCCGGCGAGCGCGCTCGCGACCTCCGCGACGCGGGCGCCGGAGGCCGAGGCTTGCCGCCCGACCGCCTCGGCGTTGGCCCGGGTCGTCGACCACAGCGTGCGGGGGCTCTCGAGGCTGTCGGTCACCGCGTTGAGCGCGACCGCCACCGGACCGGCCGTGCGCCGGGGGCGCCAGTCGTCGTCGTGCCCGAGGGTCGAGCGGTCGGGCGAGGTGTCGAGCAGCACCTGCCCGATGTCCACGGTCTCGCGACCGTCGACGAGGATCTGGTGGCTCTTGGTGAGCAGTGCGATCCGTCCGTGGGCCAGGCCCTCGACGAAGTAGCACTCCCACAGCGGACGGCTGCGGTCGAGCGGGCGCGAGGCGATGCGGGCGACGAGCTCGCGGAGCTGGTCCATCGTGCCCGGACGCGGCAGCGCGGAGCGGCGCACGTGGTAGCCGAGGTCGAAGTTCTCGTCGTCCACCCAGGCCGGGTTGGCCAGCCGCCCCGGCACCACCTGCAGCCGCTGGCGGTAGCGCGGCACGAACGCGATGCGGTCGGCGATCAGCTCGACCAGCCGGTCGTGGTCGAAGCCGGAGTCGCCCGGGTCGAAGATCTCGACCGTGGCGTTGTGCATGGGCGTCGTCGGGGACTCGGCGGCCAGGATCGCCAGGTCCCGCGCCCCGAGCCGATCACTCATGCACGTGCTCGCTGCGCTCGCTCATGGGGTTCGCCCCTTCCTGAGGCCGAGTCGTCGTTGGCTTGTCCCGCATGGGATTCTGGCAGAGGCGCGGGCACGGCGTGAGCCGTGGCCACCGCCACTCGTGGAAGAGCCTGAAGGAGAAGCCCTGTGTCCGGTCGCGGTCTCGCGCGCCTCGTCCCCCTCGTCCTCGTCCTCGCCGGGAGCCTCAGCGCCTGCGGTGAGGACGCCGATCCCTCGACCGGCAGCCCGGCGGCGAGCGAGTCTCCCAGCTCCTCGACCAGCTCCTCGACCAGCTCCTCGACCCCCGAGGACGAGTCCGGCGGCGACGACACCGAGGGCGACACCGTGACCCTCGAGGTGACCCGCGAGGGTGACACCTTCACGCCGAACGGTGAGCGCGTCGAGCTCGCCGTCGGCCAGACGCTCGTCCTGCGGCTCACCGCCGACGAGGCCGGCGGGCTCCACGTCCACAGCACCCCGGAGCAGGACCTGGTCTACGAGGCCGGTACCTCCGAGCACGAGATCACCGTCGACCGTCCCGGCGTGGTCGAGGTCGAGAGCCACGACCCCGACTCGATCGTGCTCCAGCTCGAAGTCCGTTGAGCCCGGGCGCCGGCGGCGCGATCTCGGCCCACGGGCTGGGCGGCGCCAAGGACCTCCCGATCCCCTCCGAGCTGGCCATCGCCGGCGCGGTCGCCGCGCTGGTCGTCTCCTTCACCGTCCTGGCGGTCGCGTGGCGTGAGCCGCGCTACGACGCCGCGACCAGCGGCAGGCCGGCACCCGCCTGGCTCGACCGGCTCGTGTCCTCGCAGGCGTCGACCGTCGCCGCCCGGGTGCTGGGCATGGCGTTCTTCCTCTACGTCGGGGCCGCGGCCGTCTTCGGCAAGGACAGCCTCATCAATCCCTTCCTCGGCACCTTCTACGTGCTGCTGTGGGTCGGGCTGGTCCCCGCGTCCCTGGTGTTCGGCGAGTTCTTCAAGGCCGTGAGCCCGGCCCGAACGATCGCGATGCTCTTCGCCAGGATCTCCGGCGTCCCCGGGGGACAGGGCCTGTACGCCTACCCCGCGCGCCTGGGCTACTGGCCCGCGGCGGCGGGGCTCTTCGCCTTCGTATGGCTCGAGCTGGTCTACCCCGGCTCCACCGACCTGGGCCCTGTGCGTCTGTGGGTCGCGGCCTACCTCGGCATCATGCTGATCGGCTCCGCAGTGTGGGGCACGACGTTCCTCGCCCGTGCCGACCCGTTCGAGGTCTACTCCTCTCTCGTCGCCAAGCTGTCGGTCTGGGGCCGCCGCGACGGGGTGCTCGTGATCCGCAGCCCGCTCGCCAACCTCGACACGTTGGTCGCGCGCCCGGGCCTGGTCGCCGTCGTCGGCATCCTCCTCGGCAGCACGGCCTTCGACTCCTTCCGCGAGTCGACGCCGTGGCTCCAGCTCGTGCAGTCGATGTCGGCGTCACGGGTGCTGCCCGACACCCTGGCCCTGGTGTGCTTCTCCGCCGGCGTCGCACTGGTGCTGACGCTGGCCACGATGGCCACGGGCGTCACCAGCGAGACCCCGCGCCGGGCGCTGCCGGACCTCTTCGCCCACTCGGTCGTGCCGATCATCGTGGGCTACATCGTCGCCCACTACCTGACCTACTTCTTCGAGTACGGCCAGCAGACGCTGATCCAGCTGAGCGACCCGTTCAGCCGCGGTGACGACTACCTCGGCACGGCCGACCTGCAGATCAACTACTGGCTGTCGATGCACCCGACGTTCCTCGCGGTGACGAAGGTCGTGGCGGTCGCGCTCGGGCACGTCGTCGGTGTCGTCGCAGCACACGACCGCGCGATCAAGCTGCTCCCCCGGCGCCACCAGCTGACCGGTCAGCTCCCGCTGCTCGTGGCCATGGTCGGCTTCACCGTGGGCGGGCTCTACCTGTTGTTCGCAGCCTGACGCGCAGGAGGGGCGACCGGACCGTAGGGCCAGCCGGCCGGCAGCTCGGTCACGGTCATGACGAACTCGCAGGTGCCGTAGGGGTCCACGATGTCCAGCGGGTCGCGCCAGCCGACGAAGACGACCCGGTCGGACTGACCCTGCTCCTGGCCGCCGTCGTCGCATCGGATCTTGTCGACGAAGCCGTCGGGAAGGACGTAGATCGTGTCGTTGCCCTGCTCGGTGAAGACCTTGTCGGCGCCCGGGCCGAGGAAGACGACGTCGTCGCCCTCGTCGCCCTTGATCAGCCAGTCGTGGCCCTCGCCGTCGATGAGCACGTCGTTGCCGGCGCCGCCCTGGATGGCGCCGTCGTCACCCGGGCCACCGTCGATCCAGTCGTTGCCCGCGCCGCCGATCATCTTGTCGGAGCCCTCGCCGCCGATGAGGCGGTCGTCGCCGTCGTTTCCTCCGAGGAGGTCGTTGCCGGCCTCGCCGTAGACGGTGTCGTTGCCCTTGCTGGCAGCCAGGATGTCGTCACCCTCGCCGCCGTACATCACGTCGTCGCCCTGGCCGCCGTCGATCTTGTCGTCACCGAGGCCGCCCGCGGCCCAGTCGTCGCCGGGCTGCAGGGTGATCCAGTCGTTCCCGCCGTCGCCGTAGACGACGTCGTGGCCCTTGCCGGCGTAGATCGTGTCGTCACCACCGTAGCCGCGCACGCGGTCGCGGCCACCGAGGGACATGATCCGGTCCGCCTTGGCCCGACCCAGGATGACGTCGTTGGTCGTGGTGCCGCGCGCCACGGGCGCTGCGAGGGCCGGCGTGGCGGTCAGGGCAAGCGCCGTCAGGGCGAGGACGCCGGCGCGAGGGGTAGATATCACGTGGGTTCTCCTTGGAATCAGAACCCAATCTAAGTTAAATCTTGAGGTTTGGCGTCATTTTCGCCGGGTTGGCCTTCGGCGTGCGCGAGAGCTCCTCCTGACGCGCCGCTCCTCGGGCGTGACCGACTCCGGAAAGACCGCATCGGTGAGCGTGGCCAGGGCCTGCCCCAGCGCCGAGTCCCCGACGTCCCGCACCGGCAGCCCCGCCACCAGGGCACGGTCCAGACCAGGTCGGTCCTCGGGCAGGAAGTGCAGTCCCGCGGCCCGCGTGAACCCCTCGACCATGCCGGCGATCTCCTTCTCCGACCACCCGATCGAGGGGCGCATCCGGTTGACGACGACCCGCACCGGGGCGGCGTACGCCTGCGCGCGCAGGTCCACCAGCCCGCGGGCCAGCCGCGCCAGGCCGACCGGGTCGGCGGCGCCCACCACCACGATCTCGTCGGCCTGCTCGAGGGCGGTCAGCGTCAGGGCGTTGCGGCCGGGACGCCCACCGAAGTCGGACGCCGTGTCGTCCTCGAGGCAGAAGCCCGTGTCGACGACGACGTGGCCGAGGTCGCGCGAGCGCTCGAGGAGCTGCTCGACCTGCGCGGCCCGGACCTCGCGCCACCGGTCCGCCCGCGGGAGGCCGGTGACCACTGCGAGGTGGTCACCCATTCCTCGGCACACCGAGGGCAAGCGCTCTCCGAGGTGTCCGGCTGCCGCCAGCCGCGCCGCCGACAGCAGGCCCGAGACCTCGTCGAGGATCCCGAGCTGCTGGGCCACCGCACCCCCGTAGGGGTCGAGATCGGCCAGGACCACGTCCGTGTCGCGGCCCGCGAGCTCGCAGGCGACGTGGGTGGCGACGGTCGTCCGCCCCGGGGCGCCGGCGGGGCCCCAGACGGCCACCACCCGACCCCCTTCCGTCGCGGACGCCGCCGGGGTGAGGTCGGACCCCGGCCGGTCGGGTGCGGGGTCGGCGGGTCGCACCCCGGTGTCGGCCGCGTCCTCGACGACCACCACGACGTCGGGCAGCGTCGAGAGCTCCCCCGAGCCCACCACCGCAGCCACCCCCAACCGCTGAGCGCGTTCGCGGACGTCGACGTCGCTCGAGGCCGACGTGGTCACGGCGACCGGGCGCACGCCGTGGCGCCGCAGGTGCGACACCGATGCCGGGTCCAGCCCGGGGGCATCGAGGGACACGACCGCGACGTCGGCCTGCCCGCTGGACACCGCTGCGAGCAGGTCGTCCACGTCGACGCAGCGCTTGAGCACGACGACACCCGGGCGGGTCTCGAGGTCCGCCAGGGCGGGTGACTCCCAGGCCTCGCCCGCAGCCATGACGAGCACGCAGATCACGACCTCACCCCCGGCCGACGACCCGCACGCGGTCGTCACCGCTGGCCGCGAGGACGAGGCCGAGGGACTCGTCCTCGGCTGCGGGGACCGACAGCACCAGCTGCCGGCTGGTCGCGGAGGCGAAGGAGTCCGAGACGACGGGTGCGTCGAGCACGACGATGTCCTCGAGCACCGCCTCGGCGCCCGCACCGCGTCGTCCTCCGCCGGCGCCGAGAGCGGGGTCGCCGATCACCCAGACGTCGACCCGCGAGCCGCGGACCACGTCGGGCGGCACGTGCTCGGCGGCCACGGCGATCGACACCGCCACCGCGTCCTCGGCGGCGGCCTCCCCCAGTGCGGCTGCCGGCACGAGCTCGCCGGCCGCCAGCGGGCGGGTCAGCGTCAGGGCGGCCGGTAGCTCGTCGTCGACGGCGAGGTAGCGCCCACGGTCGAGGTCGTCGCCGAAGCGGATCCGCGTCGCCTCGAGGTCGTCGGCGTCCACCGTCTGGCCGGCGACGAGGTCGGTGGAGGCCGACCAGACCTGGGTCATGTCGTCGGCGCCGGCGAGGATCCGGGCGCCGGCGACGACCGAGCCGGTGACGAGGGCGACGCCGATCCACAGTCGCGGGTCGCGCCAGCCCGGAGGAGCGGCACGCGTCGCCGGCGGCACGTCGAGGCCGCCGGAGGTGCGGGCGGGACGGCGGGAGGAGTTGCGAGACAGGTTCCGAGACAGGTTCCGAGACACGGGGTCATCATTGCCACGCCGGGCGGAGTTCACACCTGTCTCTCCACAGGGGCTGGGAGGTCGGGCACGGGCGCCACCGCCTCGGTGGCACCATGACCCCATGGCCGACGACCCCCGCTTCCTGACGCTCGCCGACGTGGCCGAGGTGCTCAACACCTCGAGCGCGCAGGTCTACGCGCTCGTGCGTCGCGGCGACCTGCCGGCGATCAAGATCGGCGGGCGTGGCCAGTGGCGCGTGGAGCGGGTGCAGCTCGAGGACTTCATCCAGCGGATGTACGCCGAGACGCGCACCTTCGTCGACCAGCACCCCTTCGTCGAGGCGGACGCCGGGGCGGACCCGGCGAAGGACTGACTAGCCGACCTTGCCGTCGAGCTCGACCTGCACGACCCGTTCCTCGCCACCGCGCACGACCGACATCTCGACGGTCTCGCCCGGCAGGTGCGTGCGGATCGCCACGATGAGGGCGATGCCGTCGTTGACCGGCTGGTCGTCGACCGAGGTGATGACGTCGTCCTGCTGGAGGCCGGCGCGCTCGGCCGGGGTGTCGGGCATGACCTCGGTGATCGTCGCGCCCTCCGCGTCGGGCTCACCGCCGGTGCGGACCTGCGCCCCGATGACGGGGTACTCCGCCTTCCCGGTGCGCAGGATCTGGTCCACCGTCGTGCGGACCTGCTCGATCGGGATGGCGAAGCCCACGCCGATGTTGCCGGACTCGCCGGACGCACCGCCGGTGGTCGCGATGGCGGAGTTGACCCCCACCACCTCGCCGGCGAGGTTCACCAGCGGTCCGCCGGAGTTGCCCGGGTTGATCGCGGCGTCGGTCTGCACGGCGTTGATGTACGACGACTCGTCGTCGGACTCGCCCGACGTGGTGACCGGTCGGTTGAGGGCGCTGACGATGCCGGAGGTGACGGTCTGGCTCAGGCCGAGCGGGGCACCGAAGGCGACGACGGACTCACCGACGCGCAGCGCCTGGGACGCCCCGAGCGCGGCTGGCTCCAGCGACCCGGCGTCCTCGACGGTCAGCACGGCGAGGTCGTAGACCGCGCTGCGACCGAGCACGGTCGCCTCGCGGCGCTCACCCGCCTGGTCGATGACGACGATCGACCCGTCGTCCGCGGCAGCCGACGCGACGACGTGGTTGTTCGTGACCACGTGGCCGTCGCGGTCGAGCACGAACCCGGAGCCGGTGGCGCCGGCGGCCCGACCGTCGAGCTCGGCAAGGATCTGCACCGTGCTCGGAAGCAGCGCCTGCGCGACGGCCGAGACCGAGCCATTGTCGGCCTCGAGGGGCGCCGCGGCCTGCGTGCGCACCCCTCCGAGGCCGTTGTCGTTGGTGCCGCGCTGCGAGGCCAGCTCGTCCTGGAGCGCGCCGCCGGCGAGGCCTCCGAGGATCCCCACGACGAGGGCGAGGCACGCGACGGCCGGCCACACCCACAGCGGGAGCCGGCGGGTGGACGGATTCCGGGCGTAGGGAGACCGGGCATGGGACGACTGGCTGTAAGGATTCTGGCCGTAATGATTTTGGCCGTAGGGGGCCTGGCTGTAGGGGGCTTGGGCGTAGGGGGCCTGGGCGTAGGGGGCCTGGCCGTAGGGGGCCTGGCCGTAGGGGGCCTGGCCGTGACCGGACCACGGGCCGGGGCCCTGCCTCATCGGGACGGTCGGCGTGTCCGGCTCGTGGGGACGTTGCTCGGCGGACTCGCCGGGGGCCGCGGTCGGGAGCCGGTCGGAGGGCCCGTCGGCGGACGGGGGCGGACCGGCGAGCACGGCCTCGTCGTGGCCGTAGGGAAGACCGTCGGGCTGCACCGCCGACTCGGGCTCCTCGACCCGCGATGCGGGGTCGCGCCACCCCGCGAGGGGCTGCGTCGGGGCCGTCTCGTCGTGGGTCGGGTCGTCGTACGCCTGTTCGTCCGGCTCGCGCTCGTCGCTCACGGGGCAATCTTCTCCCGGATGGCCACGAGGCGCTCGGCCAGGGGCGTCCGGGAGGGTGGGACGGGCCCGCGGGCGGACCGGTCGTCGGCGTTGACCACCGGGGTCGCCGGCACGGTCGGGCGGCTGAGGTCGGTGGTCGGCGGGCGCGGGTCGACGCGGGGGGCGCCGGCGGCGCCGAGCACGAGGACACCGACGACGCAGGCGCTCGCCGCCCCGCCGCCGATGGCCACCAGGCCGCGGCGCGGACGGTGGCCCGCGACCGGGAAGGCGGCGGGCGTGAGCGGCGAGCCGGAGGCCGCAGCGCAGCGCCCGAGCAAGGAGGTCTTGAAGTCGTGGGAGGCCGACGAGTCGCCCATCGAGAGCTGGGCGAGCTGGGTCTTGACCCATCCCTCCTGCTCGACGAGGTCACGGCAGCTGTGGCACCCGTGGACGTGGCTCCAGCAGCGCTCCTCCTCCTCCGGCGCGAGGCGGCCGTCGAGCAGGGCACTGACGCGCGATCCGAGGTGGCTCATCCCGACACCGTCCCACGCGCCTGGTGAGGACCTGAGTAGCGCTGACGACCCTCGGTGGGCTCGCGGTGCGCGAGTGCCGTGCGCAGCATGGTGCGGCCGCGGTGGATGCGGGAGCGGACCGTGCCGAGCTTGGCGCCCATGATCGCGGCGATCTCCTCGTAGCTCAGGCCCTCCACGTCGCACAGCACGACCGCGGCGCGGAAGTCCGGCGGCAGCGTGGCGAGCGCGGTCTCGATGTCGTCGTCGAAGGTCCGGTCGGCGAAGGCCAGCTCCGGGGCCGGGGTCGTGCTGGTGAGTCGGGCTGCGCGCTCGTCGGACAGCGGGTCGAAGCGGATCCGCTGCTTGCGACGCGCACCGTCGAGGAAGAGGTTGGTGGTGATGCGGTGCAGCCATCCCTCGAACGTGCCGGGGGTGTAGGTGTCGAGCGAGCGGAAGACGCGCACGAACACCTCCTGGGTGAGGTCCTCGGCGTCGGGCCGGTTGCCGGTGAGGCGGTAGGCCAGGCGGAAGACGCGGTCGGAGTGCTCCTCGACGACCTCGTCCCAGGTCGGGACCTGGCTCGTGGTGGTGCCGACCTGCTCGCCCACGGGCGCTCCCTGGCTCGACTTCCTCGACCGCAGCTGCAACGGTTCGCTGTCCTTCCTGACGCTAGGCGTCACGCCTGAGAGTTCCCTGTGAACCTCATGCGGGCCACCCAAGAACTTCGGGGTCCGTCCACCCGCGGTCTCGCGGGCGCACTGCCTCCAACGAGCGGGGTGGTGCATGTGTTCCCGGCCACGCGCGACGTCGGGCGCGCGATAGAGTCCGCCCGTGCCCCACCACACCACCCCGATCAAGCCCGCGAGCTGGTCCTACGCCGAGTCGTTCGTGGCCGAGGACGAGATCCTGGCCGCCGCCCGCAGCCGTGCCGACGAGGTGGGCGTCTCGCCCGTCGGCCCCGGCGTGGGCGCCGCGCTGCGCTTCCTGGCCTCCGTGCTCGACGCGCGCGCCGTCGTGGAGATCGGCACCGGGACCGGCGTCTCCGGGCTCTGGCTGCTGCGCGGCATGCGCGCCGACGGCGTGCTGACGACGGTGGACATCGAGGCCGAGCACCAGCGCCTGGCCAAGGAGACGTTCACCGAGGCCGGGATCCCCGGCAACCGCGCCCGCACCATCGCCGGTGCCGGGCTCGACGTGCTCCCCCGCCTCACCGACGGCCACTACGACCTCGTCTTCTGCGACGGCGACAAGCGTGAGTACGCCGCCTACCTCAAGGAGGCGCTGCGCCTGCTGCGCCCCGGCGGCATCGTGGCCTTCGACAACGCCCTGTGGCACGACCGCGTCGCGGACCCGGCGCAGCGCGACGACGAGACCGTCACCATCCGCGAGCTCGGTCGCACGATCCTCGAGCACGAGGCGCTGGTGCCGGTGCTGCTGCCCGTCGGCGACGGGCTCCTGGCGGCCAAGAAGGAGTGGGCGCCGGAGGCCTGACCCGGGACCTCGGGCGGCGCTCAGGCGCGCGGTGCGGCGACGAAGCCGTCCCAGCCCTCGGCGACCGCGACGATGTCGCACGCCTCGATGAGGACCGGCGACGAGCCGATGATCCGCGACCCCGGCGACTCGTCCGCGCCGGCGGTGAAGCTGCGCTGGAACTCCTCGCGCGCCTCGTCGGTGGCGAAGACGTAGCAGCCCTCGAACCACTCCCCCGGCACGCACCGCCACGTCTTGAAGCGCAGTCCGGACATGCCGGTGAAGCGTGCGTGCGAGGTCTCGGCGACATAGGTCGCGAGCTCCTCCTCCACGCCCTCGGCAGCGTCGACCAGCGACCAGCGGACCGTCAGGCCGAGCATCAGCCGAGGCCCTGCATCAGGCGATCCCGGCCAGGGGGTCCTCGGAGCCCAGCCAGGCGAGCAGCAGGCGGGGCCCGAAGCCGCTGGGGCCGGCCGTCCACTCGTGGCGGTCGGCCGGGGACTCCGCGGCGGAGGCGAAGTCGACGTGCGCCCAGGGGACGTCACCGGCGAAGTGCTGGAGGAACAGGGCCGCGGTGATCGCGCCGGCGCCACCGGCGGCGTTGTCGCCGTCGGCGATCTTGGACGCGACCCGCTCCTCGTAGTCCTCGACCAGCGGCATCCGCCAGACGTTCTCGCCCGAGGCGGCGGCAGCGGACTCGACCTGCACGGCGAGTCCCTCGTGATTGGCGAAGTAGCCGCCGGTCCACTGCCCTAGCGAGACCTTCATCGCGCCGGTCAGGGTGGCGACGTCGACCAGGACGGTCGGCGCGAGCTCGGAGACGGCGTACGCCATCGCGTCGGCGAGGACGAGACGGCCCTCGGCGTCGGTGTTGTTGACCTCGGAGGTGCGTCCGCCGAAGTGGGTGATCACGTCACCGGGGCGCATGGCCGTGCCGCTGACGGCGTTCTCGGCCGCGGGGACCAGCCCGATGACGCGCACCGGGCAGTCGACGTCGCGCAGGGCGGCCATGGCGGCGATGACCGCGCCGCCGCCGCTCATGTCGCGCTTCATCGTCAGCATGCCCTCGCTGGGCTTGATGTCGAGACCACCGGTGTCGAAGGTGATGCCCTTGCCGACGAGGACGACGGTGGGGACCTTCTTCGTCGCCCCGCGGGGGGTGTAGTCCATGCGGATCAGCCGCGGCCCGTGGGCCGAGGCGCCGCCGACGGCGAGGATGCCGCCGAATCCCTCTTCGGCGAGCTGGTCGGTGTCCCAGACGCGCACCTCGAGACCTGCGGCCTCGCCGACCTCGACGGCCTGCTCGGCCAGCCACGCGGGCGTCTTCAGGTTCGCCGGGACCGTGGCCAGCGCCCGCGAGCGCCACCCGGCCCCACCGAGGGCGATCGCCCGGGCGAGCTCGTCGTCGGCACCGTCGTCGGTGACGTCGGCCAGCACGATGCGGGCGACCGGCCGCTCCCGCGGGCCGGTGGAGCGCCAGTGGAAGGCGAAGGAGCCCAGCATGGCCCCGACCACGAAGGCACCCAGCCCGTCCTCGGGCGCGATCGCCGCCACCGAGGTGACGACGCTGACGCGGTCCTTGGTCGCCCGCGCGAGGGCGGCACCGGCGCGCCGGAAGTCGGTCACCGAGGCCTCACCCACGCCGACGAGGAGCACGACGCTCACGTCGTCGGCCGACGGGAGGCCAGCCACGGGGACCGTGGTGACCTCACCCGTGCGCCCCGTGGCCCGGGCGGCCTCGAGCGCGGCGAGGAGGTCGGTCCCGAGGAGCTCCGAGGCCTCGTCGGCGCCGGGCCCGAGCAGGGGGCCGTCGTCGCCGGGAAGGACCGGGAAGGCCCAGACCTCGGCGCCACCGATCTGGTGGGGAAGCGCCGGGCTGAGGGCGAACTCGGGCGGGGAGACCTGCGTCGGCAGCTGGGGGTTGGCCACGATCAGCCGACGACGTCCTTGAGGGCGTCGCCGAGAGCGCGTGCCTCGTCGGCGTTCAGCTCGACGACCAGACGCCCACCGCCCTCGAGCGGGACGCGCATGACGATGCCGCGCCCCTCCTTGGTGACCTCGAGGGGTCCGTCGCCCGTGCGGGGCTTCATGGCGGCCATCGGCGCACCTCTTCCTGTTCTGCCATCGGTTCGGCGATGGTGGCTCATCACATGCGAATCGAGGCGGCTGAGTCGTGCCTGGCCACCTCGATCGGCGTCGTACTCCTCCATTATCCCCCATGGACGGCGTGATCGGCACCACAGGGCACCCGGACAGGCGAACTGCGTCGGGCAGACTGCCCCCATGACCAGCACTGCTCCCGTCCTCCTCGACGTCTCCGACGCCGTCGCGACCATCACCCTCAACCGGCCCGAGGCGATGAACGGCCTCGACGTCGCCACCAAGGACCTGCTCCTCGAGACCGTGCGACGCGTCGCCGACGACGCGAGCGTGCGCTGCGTCGTGCTCACCGGCAGCGGCCGCGCCTTCTGCGTGGGCCAGGACCTCAAGGAGCACCTCTCGGGCCTCACCGGCGAGGCCGACGTGCCGCTGTCGGACACGGTGGAGAAGCACTACAACCCGATCATGCTCGCGCTGTCCACGATGCCGAAGCCCGTGATCGCGGCGGTCAACGGCGTCGCCGCCGGCGCCGGGGCGAGCCTGGCCTTCGCCGCCGACTTCCGGATCCTGGTCGACACGGCCGGCTACAACACCTCCTTCGCCGGGGTCGCACTGTCGTGCGACACCGGGTCGAGCTGGACGCTGCCGCGCCTCGTGGGCCGCGCCAAGGCGCTGGAGCTGCTCTACTTCCCCCGCACCGTCCCGGCCGACGAGGCGCTCGAGCTGGGCCTGGCCACGCAGGTCGTGCCGGAGGCCGAGCTCGCCGCCACCGTCGGGCAGCTCGCGGCGCGACTCGCGGCGGGGCCGACCGTCGCGTTCGGCGCGATCCGGCAGGCAGTGGCGTACGCCGCCTCGCACCCGCTCGAGGAGTCGCTCGACTTCGAGGCGGAGAAGATGGCGCTCACCGGCGGCACCGAGGACCATCTCGCTGCGGTCACCGCCTTCATGGCCAAGGAGAAGCCGGCCTTCCGGGGCCGCTGAGCATCAGCCGCGCGAGGTGCGGTGCGCGCCGAGGGCGCCGAGCAGCTGCCGCGGGGCCTGGACGACCATCCGGTGGCGCGGGGGGCGCGCGCCGTACTCGACCGTGAGCGCCGAGCCGCGCATCCGGTGGTTGAACCACATCGTCATGGTGCCGTGGCAGAGCCCGCCGCAGTCGAGGGAGGTGCGCGGCAGGCGCAGGGCGCGGGCCAGGCGACGGGCGAACCGCGGGTCCTTGGTGTCGGTGTCGACACCATTGAGCGGCTGGTGGAAGCTCACCACCCGCACCGGGTCGATCTCCTCGAGGAACGCCATCACCGCCCGCGTCTCGGGCTCGCTGGCGGGCCCGGGGCCGGACTCGTAGCGCCCGTCGAGGTCCTTCCAGCGATGGGGGAAGTTGCGGTTGAGGTCGACGCCGCGGGCGTTGCGCCGGGTGCCGCGCGCCAACCCGTCGGGGTTGTAGGTCGGGACCACCCAGAGGTCGACGCCCCGGATCGCGCGTCCGTCGCGCAGCGTCTCCAGGATCGCCCGGGTGTGGGGCTCGTCGCCGTGCATCGTCGAGACGAGCACGATCCGGCGCCTGCCCGGCTCGCCGAGGCGCCAGGCGCGGATCGGCCGTCCCTCCACGGAGTGGCCGATGGTGCGCGCCTCGACCACCGCCGGGCGCTCGTCGGACGTGGCCCGTACGCCGCTTGCCGGCGAGGGCGTCACGAGGCCCGCGAGCAGGAGGCCGACCACGACCGTCGCCCGCCGACGTGGCATCAGACGGCGGCGGTCAGGTAGGCGTAGGTGAAGACCAGCACGCCGACCACCATGCCGAGGTGGGCCAGCAGGGAGAGGCCGGGCCCGTCGCTCCAGCTGTCGCCCGCCGCGGCCGGCACGTGCCGTCCCCGCGACGGCAGCCAGCGGGCCAGGATCAGCAGTCCGCAGATGGCGGTGACCCACCAGCAGGCGATCGCCACGATGCCGATGAGCGGGCCGCCGACGAAGGAGTCCTCGGGAGCCACCAGCACGCCCGACCACAGCACGAGCGCGAGCACGCCTGCCACGAAGTGGGCGAGCGGAACCCGCCTGCTGATCGCGAACTGGCCGGCCGCGCCGTCGCCCTTGAGACGGAGGCGGGTCAGCACGATCGCCACGGCGGCGAGGGCCGTGAGGATCCACACGACGATCGGGAACGACATGGCCGTGCAGTCTGCCCTAGTCGCGAAGCGGCTCGCCAGACGAGCCGTCGGCGTCGGGTCCGTCGCGGGTCCCGTCCTCGCGCCGGTCCTCGAGCTCGGTGGCCAGGCGCGCGAGCAGCGCGTCGACGTCGGACATCCGGTAGCCGCGCAGCGCGAGGGGGAACCGCACCCGGCGCAGGTCGCGCGCCTCCAGGGGGCGGTCCTCGGGCAGCGCGAGGTCGGGGCGGTCGTCGTACGCCGGCGCCATCGAGCCGCCGTGGCCGGAGGCCACCATCGCCACGCCGGCCATGGCGAGGACGATCAGCACCGCGAACAGCCACATCATTCGGGACGCTCCGGCGGTGGCGTGGGGAAGCGGTCCTCGCGGGCGGCGACCATCAGCGCCACGGCCTCGTCGACGTCGTCGGTCACCACGAGCATGTCGAGGTCCGCGGCGTTGATCTTGCCCTCGGCGAGCACGGTGCCCTGCAGCCAGTCGAGCAGGCCCTGCCAGTAGGACGTGCCGATCAGCACGATCGGGAACGAGGTGACCTTCTGGGTCTGCACCAGCGTGAGCGCCTCGAAGAGCTCGTCGAAGGTGCCGAGCCCGCCGGGCAGCACCACGAAGCCCTGGGAGTACTTGACGAACATCGTCTTGCGGGCGAAGAAGTAGCGGAAGTTGATGCCCTTGTCGACCCACTGGTTGAGGCCGGACTCGAAGGGCAGCTCGATGCCGAGGCCGACGCTCACTCCCCCGGCCTCGCAGGCGCCCTTGTTGGCCGCCTCCATCGCGCCGGGTCCACCGCCGGTGATCACTGCGAAGCCGGCCTCGGCCAGCTTGCGACCCGCCTCCTCACCGATCGCGTAGAACGGGTGATCGGCCGCGGTGCGGGCCGAGCCGAAGACAGCGATCGCGGGCCCGAGCTCGGCGAGCGCGCCGAAGCCCTCGACGAACTCGGCCTGGATGCGCAGCACCCGCCACGGGTCGGTGTGGACCCAGTCGCTGGGCCCGCGCGAGTCGAGCAGGCGCTGGTCGGTCGTCGACCCCTCCTCGACCTGGCTGCGGCGAGTCATGACGGGACCCTTCATCCGGTCGTGGGAGCGGTCGGTCATGCCAGCCAGTCCTTGAGCAGGCGCTCGCAGCGCTCGATGTGCTCGATCGGCACGTGCTCGTCCTGCTTGTGCGCGAACATCGGGTCGCCGGGGCCGAAGTTGACCGCCGGGATCCCGAGCTTGGTGAACTGCGCGACGTCGGTCCAGCCGAACTTCGGCGCGACCTCCCCGCCGACCACCTCGAGGAACTGCTTCGCCGCCGGGCGGTCGAGGCCGGGCATCGCACCTGCGGCGATGTCGGTCACCGTGACGTCGTACCCCTCGAAGAAGTCGCGGACGAACGCCTCGGCGTCGGCCTCGCTGCGGTCGGGGGCGAAGCGGAAGTTGACCTCGACCACGCACTCGTCCGGGATCACGTTGCCGGCGACGCCACCGCGGATGCCGGTGGCGTTGAGGCCCTCGTGGTAGATCAGGCCGTCGATCTCCGGCTCGCGCGCAACGTAGTCGTTGAGCCGCGCCAGCACCGGCCCGGCGAGGTGGATGGCGTTGACGCCCCTCCAGCTGCGCGCGCTGTGGCAGCGCTCGCCGGTGGTGCGGACGTCGACGCGCATGGTGCCCTGGCAGCCGGCCTCGACCGCGGCGTTGCTGGGCTCCATGAGGATCGCGAAGTCGGCCTCCAGCAGGTGCGGGTCGCTCTCGGTGAGCTTGCGCAGCCCGTTGTGGACCGAGTCGACCTCCTCGGCCTCGTAGAAGACGAAGGTCAGGTCGCGGTTGGGCTCGGGCACGTCGGCGGCGAGCTTCAGCATCACCGCGTCGCCGCCCTTCATGTCGCAGCTGCCGAGGCCGTGGAGGACGCCGCCCTCGAGGCGCGAGGGGAGGTTGTCGTTCAGCGGCACCGTGTCGAGGTGACCCGCGATCACGACGCGCTCGCCGCGGCCGAGCTCGGTGCGCGCCACGATCGTGTGGCCACGCCGGGTGACGACGAGGTGCGGGAGCCCGCGCAGGGCGGCCTCGACCGCGTCGGCGATCTCCTGCTCCTCGTGGGACACCGAGGAGATGTCGACGAGCTGCTGGGTGAGGGTGACGACGTCGGCGCCCAGGTCGATATCCATGTCGCCCATCTTGTCAGCGTGGGCCCGGCCGACCGGATCGCCTCCCCCATCTCGGGTAGGGCCGTCCATGGCAGACCGGTCGCCGGGGCCGGCTCCTAGCGTGGCGTGCATCGACGTCCGCGACAGGAAGGCGAGTCCCATGACCCTGCAGACCCCCCAGGTGCTCGGTCCCGGCGAGGGAGAGCACTGGCACTTCCTCAACACGCTGCAGACCTTGCTGGTCGGCGGCGACGACACCGACGGCGCGATGACGGCGCTCGAGTTCGAGGCCAGGCGCGGGTTCGGACCACCCCTGCACAGCCACGACCTGGAGGACGAGCTGTTCCGCGTGCTGGCAGGTGAGGTGCGCTTCGTCAGCGGCGACGTCGAGGCGGTCGTCGGTGAGGGCGCGACGGTCTTCCTGCCCAAGCAGCGCCCGCACCAGTTCCAGGTGCTCTCGCCGACCGCGCGCGTCTTCCAGGTCACCACCCCGGCCCAGTTCGACGACTTCGTCCGGACGCTCGGGGAGCCTGCGGAGGCGCCCGGGCTGCCCGAACCGACCGAGGTCGACGGAGAGCGGGTCGCACAGGTGTGCGCCCAGTTCCAGATCCAGGTGCTCGGTCCGCCACCGCCGCCGCTCGACTGAGTCCGGCCGGCTCAGGCCTTGGTGACCCCCACCGACACCTCGCTGGCGTCGGCGTACGCCACGCTGGCGGCGAGCGTCTCCTCCGCGATCAGGGCCTCGTGGGTCCGGGCGGCGGCGAGCGTCTCCTCCGGGCCGGCGAGGGTGAGCGAGATGCGGTCGCTCACCTGGAGCCCGGCGTCCTTGCGGGCCTGCTGGACCGCACGCACCAGGTCGCGGGCGGTGCCCTCGGCCTCGAGCTCCGGCGTCACCGCGGTGTCGAGGACGACGAAGCCACCGCGCGGCAGCATGCCGATGACGGTGTCGTCCGCGGAGGTGCCGGCGACGGTCTCCAGGGCGTACTCCCCCGCGACGAGCGCGAGCCCGCCGGCGGTGACGGTGCCGTCCTCGGCCACCGACCAGTCGCCGGACTTCGAGCCCTTGATGGCGAGCTGGACGTCCTTGCCCAGGCGCGGGCCGGCCGCGCGGGCGTTGACGGTGAGGCGCTGCGAGACGCCGTACGCCGCCGCCTCGGGCGCGTCGGTCGCGAACAGCTCGACGCCCTTGAGGTTCAGCTCGTCGGCCACCAGCGACTCGAAGCCGGTGAGGTCGGCCTCGGTGACCACCGTCAGGCGCGAGAGCGGCAGGCGGTTGCGGAGGTTCGCGGCCTTGCGCAGCGCCGAGCCCGCCGAGCAGACGTCGCGGACGGTGTCCATCGAGGCGACCAGCGCCTCGTCGGCCGGCAGGTCGTCAGCGGCGGGCCAGTCGGCCAGGTGCACCGAGCGCTCGCCGGTGAGGCCGCGCCAGACCTCCTCGGTCGTCAGCGGCATCAGCGGCGCGGTGACCCGGCAGACGACCTCGAGCACGGTGTAGAGGGTGTCGAAGGCGTCGGCGTCCTCGTCCCAGAAACGCTCACGGGAGCGCCGGATGTACCAGTTGGTCAGCACGTCGAGGAAGCTGCGCGTGGAGTCGCACGCAGCAGCGACCTCGTAGTTGTCGAGCTGGTCGGTCATCGCGGCGACGTAGTCGCGCAGCTTGGCCAGGATGTAGCGGTCGATCGGGTGCGCGCTGTCGGTGCGCCACGTCGCCTCGTGACCGGCGCCGCCACCCGCCGCGTTGGCGTACAGGGTGAAGAATGACCAGCTGTTCCACAGCGGGATCAGCACCTGCCGCACCGAGTCGCGGATGCCCTGCTCGGTGACGACGAGGTTGCCGCCGCGCAGGATCGGGCTCGACATGAGGAACCAGCGCATCGCGTCGGCGCCGTCGCGGTCGAAGACCTCGCGGACGTCGGGGTAGTTGCGCAGGGACTTCGACATCTTCTGGCCGTCGTTGCCCAGGACGATGCCGTGGCTCAGGCAGGTCGAGAACGCGGGTCGGTCGAAGATCGCGCCGGCCAGGACGTGCATCGTGTAGAACCAGCCGCGGGTCTGGCCGATGTACTCGACGATGAAGTCGCCGGGGAAGTGGTGGTCGAACCAGTCCTTGTTCTCGAACGGGTAGTGCACCTGCGCGAAGCTCATGGAGCCCGAGTCGAACCACACGTCGAGGACGTCGGTGACGCGGCGCATCGTGGACTTGCCCGTCGGGTCGTCCGGGTTGGGACGCGTCAGCTCGTCGACGAACGGGCGGTGGAGGTCGGGGTTGCCGTCCTTGTCCCGCGGCAGCGTCCCGAAGTCGCGCTCGATCTCCTCGAACGAGCCGTAGACGTCGAGGCGCGGGTAGTGCTCGTCGTCGGACTTCCACACCGGGACGGGGCTTCCCCAGAACCGGTTGCGGGTGATCGACCAGTCGCGGGCGTTCTCCAGCCACTTGCCGAACTGGCCGTCCTTGATGTGGTCGGGCACCCAGCGGATGTCCTGGTTGAGCGCCATGAGCCGCTCCTTGACCTTGGTCACCTCGACGAACCACGACGAGACGCCCTTGTAGATCAGGGGCTGCCGGCAGCGCCAGCAGTGCGGGTAGGAGTGGTCGTAGGTCTCGCGGCGGACGAGCACGGTGCCGGGGGTGACGCTTCCCGTCTCGCCGTCACCCTTGGTCGATGCCTTGAGGTGGTCGATCACGTGCAGGTTGGCGTCGAAGACCTGCATGCCCTCGTAGTCGGTGACCGGGAAGGTGAACCGCCCGTCCTTGCCGACCGGCATGACCGCCTCGATGCCCTCGCGGTCGGTGACGACCTTGTCGTCCTCACCGAAGGCGCCGGCGGTGTGCACCAACCCGGTGCCGTCCGTGGTCGTGACGAACTCGGCGGGCACGAGGCGGAAGGCGCGCTCGTGGCCGGCGTAGTAGCTGAACGGGGGGGCGTACTCCAGGCCGACGAGGTCGGCGCCCGTCCCGCGCCAGCTGACCTCGGGCGACTCCCCCAGCTCACGGGCGTACGACGCCAGGCGGGCCTCGGCGACGAGGTAGCGCTCGGGGCTGCCGGTGGGGCCGTCGGAGGTGACGACGACGTAGTCGATGTCCTCGCCGACCATGACCGCGAGGTTGGACGGCAGCGTCCACGGCGTCGTCGTCCAGACGAGGACCTTCACGCCCCTGAACGGGCCGTCCGTGGTGACGTCGTAGCCGACGGTGACGGCCGGGTCCTGACGCATCTGGTAGACGTCGTCGTCCATGCGGAGCTCGTGGTTGGACAGCGGCGTCTCGTCCTGCCAGCAGTAGGGCAGCACGCGGAAGCCCTCGTAGACCAGCCCCTTGTCGTGCAGCTGCTTGAAGGCCCAGATGACCGACTCCATGAACTCGGGGTTCATGGTGCGGTAGTCGTTGTCGAAGTCGACCCACCGCGCCTGGCGGGTGACGTAGTCGCGCCACTCGCCGGTGTACTTCAGCACGCTCTGGCGGCACGCCTCGTTGAACTTCTCGATGCCGAGCTCGACGATCTCGTCGGTGGTCTTGATGCCGTTGAGGCGCATCGCCTCCAGCTCGGCGGGCAGGCCGTGGGTGTCCCAGCCGAAGCGGCGCTCGACGCGCTTGCCGCGCATCGTCTGGTAGCGCGGGACGAGGTCCTTGACGTAGCCGGTGAGCAAGTGGCCGTAATGCGGCAGGCCGTTGGCGAAGGGCGGGCCGTCGTAGAAGACGAACTCGTTGCCGCCGTCGGCCCCGGCCTCGCGCTGCTCGACGCTCGCGCGGAAGGTGTCGTCGGCCTCCCAGTAGGCCAGCACGGCCTCCTCGATCTCGGGGAAGCGGGGGCTGCTCGCGACGGTCGTGGCGTCGGTGTGCGAGACCTTGGGGTAGGCCATCTGGGGTGCTCCTCGCGGTGCGTCGTACGTCTCGGGTCTTCACCACGAGGACGATCTGCAGACCGCGGTACCACCTCGCTTGCCGCTCCCCGGCGGGGAGACGACCGCTCGTTCCGGCTGTGTCGGGCCGCACCCGTCGGGGTCTAGTGAGGTGGCGGCCGGATCGCCGTACCCGTTCTTCCCGAGGCTCGCCGCTGATGACGGCTCAGACGCCTGCGGCGATCGTACGGCGTGTGCTCGGGCACGCGCGAATCAGTTGCCGAAGTGGCCCAGCACCCGTGCCTCCAGCTCGAGCGCCGCCTCGCGCAGGCCGGCACGCTGAATCTCCACGTAGCCGGCCTCGACGCCGACGGGCACGTCGGTGTGGAAGCGCTGGGTCAGCCGGCAGGAGTGCTCGCCGGTCGGCTCGACGTCGAGACGTCCGCCGCTGGGGAGCGCAGCCGTCAGGGTGCGGGTCGTCGCCATCCGCCCGGGCTCCAGGGCGACCACCTCGAGCGCGGTCAGCTGGCGCTCAGGACCGGTGCGGTGCATCGACACCTGGACCTCCCCCACCTGGCCGTCGGGGGTGCCGGGCAGCGTGCCGGCGTAGGTCACGTCCGGCTCGATGACGTAGAGGGACTGCGGGTCCCACATGAAGTCCCACACCTCCTCCGCGCTGCGCGGCACCTCGAAGGTGACCGACTCCTCCACCCGGACCGGGCTGTCCAGCACACGGATCCAGCGTCGACGCGTCCTCATGGTCCGAGTCTCGCGCACGCCTGCGGCTGGCGTGCGGGAACGTGGGCGGTGGGGTCCCGGCGGTAGGTGGTAGTCCACCGGGATCTGGTTGCTCGGTCGGGGTAGTCCACCGGGATCTGGTCGCTCCGGGTCCCCCAACCCAGCCAGTTCCCGGTGGACTACCCCGACGTGACGGAGAGGGTCGCTGCCCGAACGACGAGCCCGTCAGGCCGTACGCCGGTAACCCAGCAGGCGCTCACGCTCGAGGCCCGGCAGAGCCCGACGGCGCTCGACCGTGTGGGTCGGTGTCCACCAGGTCGGCGGCTCGATCCGCCACCGTCGCGGGGCCGTCCGGGCGCTGGCTCGTCCCGCGGCTTCCAGGAGCCGGCGGGTGAAGTCGTCGATCTCGCCCCAGTCGGTGACGAGCATGGTCACCCTCTCGAGGCCGAGGTCGCGGTAGGAGGCGTCCTTGTTCACGTCGGCGGCCGTCCCGGCGAGCGAGATGTGGTCGGAGCCGTTGTACTGCGCGACGAGTCCCAGCTCGGGATCGATAAGGTCGGGCGTGCCGACATGGCGGCCCTCGAGCGTGAAGACCGGCGCGTTGCACAGAGGGCGAAGGAGCCCGGCCCGCATCGTCCAGACACCCCGCATCGCCGTCTCCTTCGGTGACCACGAGTTCTCCTCGCCCAGGACGAGGGCGTCGCGTGCCTGCTGGATCCCGGTCACCGGCCCCAGCGTCGCGACGTACGCCGTCACCTCTGCGAGGCTGACGAGGTCGGAGTAGCACGCCATGTCGAGCGCGACCACGGCCTCACCCAGCGTGTCGGCGTACCTCATCTCGTGGACCACCGACCGCACGGGAAGCGTGACGGGGACGCCGTCGACGGTCGTGATCTGGTCCGGGTGGAGGAACTCCTGGCTGACCATCGCTCCCGTCGGCGCCGCCCGGTCTCTGCGTGCCAGCAGTGGCACGTCACGCCGGCCGGTCTGCCCGTCGGTGCCCTCGAACCACGCCGCGCCCTGCCAGCGGAGCGCGGCCCACCCCGTCACCGCCTCGTCGGCGCGGAGGACGGCGGCCGCCTCGACGATTCGTTGATCCGGAGTGACGTCGACCGCAGCCGGGACGTACAAGCCCTGGCTCGTCCTGCGCCATTGCGGCCCGCGAGCCTGACCGTGCGTGGGGCCCTCGCTCCCCGACGCGTCCGGGCGGACCGGACCGACCAGGCCGGGTCGTCGACGGTGAAAAGGTCTCGGGACGAACACGACGGAAGCCTTCCCGCCTCGCGTCCGCCCAGCAGGTCATCCACAGGGCAGTTCTTCGAGCTGAGACCGTCGGGGTAGTCCACCGGCATGTGGTCCTCGGAATGCCTCCGGGACGACCATTTCCCGGTGGACTACCAGCCAGATCCCGGTGGACTACCCCACGAGCCGTGCGCTTGGCTGACCTCCATGGCGAACCCCGGGTACGACGGCATGTGGCTCCCGACCGACCAGGACCCCCGGATGCAGATGGGGCCCACCCGCGGGGAGCGGGAGTGCCTGGTGGGCTACCTCGAGCACTACCGCCAGACGCTGGCGCTCAAGTGCGACGGCCTCGACGCCGCGCAGCTGGCGACGAAGGCGGTGCCGCCGTCGAGCATCTCGCTGCTCGGGCTGGTGCGACACATGGCGCGGGTCGAGCACAGCTGGTTCCGCCGGGTGGTCGAGGCCCGGATGGACGTCCCCCGACTGTTCCAGGACGAGGCCGAGGACGCCGGCTTCGCCTTCCCCGAGGCCGACGACGAGCTGGTGCGCGAGTCACACGCGCTGTGGCAGGAGGAGATCGCCCACGCCCGAGAGGTCCTCGAACGCACCGACCTCGACGCGATCGTCGACGTGCACGGTGATCCTGTCGAGGTGCGCGACATCGTGGTCCACATGATCGAGGAGTACGCCCGCCACTGCGGGCACGCCGACCTCGTGCGCGAGTGCGTCGACGGCCGCGCCGGGCAGTAGCCCTCCGCCCGGCCGGGTGGGGCCGCTTCCGTACCCTTGCCGCGTGACTGCTGCTTCCGGCTACGGCCTCGCGACCCTGCACGGCGACACCGTCCTCGACGTGTGGTTCCCCTCCCCCGTCCTCGGCGCGACCGGGAGTGCGGTGCCTGCGGAGCTCGCCGCGCTCGAGGGGGACGACGAGGCCCGCGGAGTACGCCGTGAGGTGCGCCTGGTCGAGATCGCCGACCTCGACGACGCCCCGGCCACGACCGAGGACGTGTGGCTGCGGCTGCACCTGCTCTCGACCCGGCTGGTCAAGCCGCACGGCATGTCGATGGACGGCGTCTTCGGACTGCTCACCAACGTGGTGTGGACCTCCGCCGGCCCCTGCGCGGTCGAGGGCTTCGAGACGACCCGCGCCCGGCTCCGCGCCACCGGCCAGCACGTCACCGTCCTCGGGGTCGACAAGTTCCCACGCCTGGTCGACTACGTCGTGCCCAGCGGCGTACGCATCGCCGACGCGGACCGCGTCCGGCTGGGCGCCCACCTCGCCGAGGGCACCACCGTCATGCACGAGGGCTTCGTCAACTTCAACGCCGGCACCCTCGGCGCGTCGATGGTCGAGGGTCGCATCTCCGCCGGCGTGGTCGTCG
The DNA here is from genome assembly GCF_021083185.1 of Nocardioides furvisabuli. Classification (GTDB taxonomy): domain Bacteria; phylum Actinomycetota; class Actinomycetes; order Propionibacteriales; family Nocardioidaceae; genus Nocardioides; species Nocardioides furvisabuli. Next base: position 620,239 of record NZ_JAIGQB010000002.1, read on the forward strand.
GCGACGGCTCGGACGTCGGCGGCGGGGCCTCGATCATGGGCACGCTGTCGGGAGGCGGCAAGGAGGTCATCTCCGTCGGTGAGCGCTGCCTGCTCGGTGCCAACGCCGGCATCGGCATCTCCCTCGGCGACGACTGCGTCGTCGAGGCCGGTTGCTACGTCACCGCCGGCACCAAGGTCACCGTCAGCGACGTCGACGGCACGTCGCAGGTGGTCAAGGCGGCCATGCTCTCGGGGGTCGACAACATCCTCTTCCGTCGCAACTCGGTCAGCGGCGCCATCGAGGCAGTGCCGTGGAAGGGCGACGGGATCGCCCTCAACGCGGCCCTGCACGCCAACTAGCCATGCCGTCGGTGCGCCAGGCCGCGATCGGCGCGTTCGTGGCCGCCGGCGCGGTGGCCACCGCGCTGGTGGTGGTGGACCGCGGCGGGGTGCCGTCGATCCTCGACACCAGCGGGTGCACCGCGGAGGTCGACGGCCACACCGTCGAGGTCGATCTGGAGCAGGCCGAGAACGCCGCGCTCATCACGGCCGTGGCGGTCGAGCGCGGCATGCCGGCGCGCGCAGCCAGCATCGCGCTGGCCACGGCCTACCAGGAGTCGAAGCTCTACAACATCGACTACGGCGACCGCGACTCCGTCGGGCTGTTCCAGCAGCGACCGTCGCAGGGCTGGGGCAGCGTCGAGCAGCTGACGGACCCCGTCTTCGCCACGAACGCCTTCTACGACGCCCTCGCGCAGGTCGACGGCTACGACACGATGGAGATCACGGTCGCCGCGCAGGAGGTGCAGCGCTCGGCCTACCCCGACGCCTACGCCGACCACGAGCAGGACGGCCGGGCCCTCGCCTCCGCGCTGACCGGCAACTCGCCGGGCGCGTTCTGGTGCGACGTGCCGGGCGATGCCGAGGAGGCCGGCGACGAGCTCGACGAGACCGGCCTGGTGCCGCGCGCCGCGGTCGTACGCCGTGACCTCGAGCAGCGCTTCGGCCGGCTGTCGCTCGGCGGGTTCGAGCCCGGCGGCGTCTCGAGCGGCCACATGGAGGGGTCGGCGCACTACGAGGGTCGTGCGGTCGACGTGTTCTTCCGCCCGGTCAACGCCGAGAACACCAAGCGGGGCTGGGCGATCGCCTCCTACCTCGTCGCCAACGCCGATCGCCTCGACATCAGGACCATCATCTTCGACGACCGGATCTGGCGGGCCGGGTCCTGGGCGGGCGAGGGCTGGCGCGACTACCGGGTGCCGTCGTCGTCGCGGGGCGACCGGGCGATCCTCGAGCACCGCGACCACGTCCACGTGGACGTCTTCGACTGACTCCTCAGCCGCGCAGGCGCGCGGCGGCCGCCTCGACCCGCTCGTCGGTGGCGGTGAAGGCGACGCGTACGTGCTCGCGTCCGGCGCGTCCGTAGAACTCACCGGGAGCCACGAGGATCCCCTGCTCGGCGAGCTCGGAGACGGTCGTCCAGCAGTCCTGGCCGCGGGTCGCCCAGAGGTAGAGCGAGGCCTCGGAGTGGTCGATGCGGAAACCCGCCGACTCCAGTGCCGCCCGCAGGGTCGCGCGCCGCGCGGCGTAGCGGGCGTGCTGCTCGGCGACGTGGTCGTCGTCCTCGAGGGCGGCGATCATCGCGCGCTGCTGGGGTGCGGGCATCTGGAGGCCGAGGTTCTTGCGCACCGCCAGCAGCTCTCCCACCACCGCGGGGTCGCCGGCGACGAAGGCGCAGCGGTAGCCCGCGAGGTTGGACCGCTTGGACAGCGAGTGGACGGCGAGGATGCCCCTCAGGGAGCCGCCGTTGACCTGCGGGTCGAGCACCGACAGCGGTGCGTCACCCTCCCAGGCGCACTCGAGGTAGCACTCGTCGGAGACCAGCAGCGTGCCGCGCTCGCGGCACCAGTCGACGACCTTGCGCAGGTGCTCCAGCGGCAGCACCCGGCCGCTGGGGTTGGCCGGGCTGTTGATCCACAGCAGCCGCGGGGCGCGCGGACCGAACGCGGTCAGCGAGTCGGTGGCGAGGCTGTCGGCGCCCGCGAGCGCCGCGCCCACCTCGTACGTCGGGTAGGCCAGCGCCGGGTAGCCGACGAGGTCGCCGGCGCCGATGCCGAGGTGGACCGCCATCGAGGCGATGAGCTCCTTGGAGCCGATCACCGGCAGCACGCCGTCGAGGCCGAGGCCGGTGACGCCGTGTCGGCGGGCCAGCCAGTCGATCGCAGCCCGGCGGGTGGTCTCCAGCCCGATGGTCGTCGGGTAGCCCGGGGAGTCCGCGGCCTCCCGGAGCGCGTCCTGCACGACCTGCGGGGTCGGGTCGACCGGGGTGCCCACCGACAGGTCGCACACGCCGTCGGGATGCGTTCGGCCCGTGGCCGCGTGGGCGCTGAGCTTGTCCCAGGGGAAGTCCGGGAGGCGGCCGGAGACCGGCCCACCCGTCACTCGTCGTGCTCCTGCGGGGGCAGCGCGGCGACGAGCTCGTGGTCCTTGTCGATGACGCCCATCTTGGCGGCACCGCCGGGCGAGCCGAGGTCGTCGAAGAAGTGGACGTTGGCGTCGTAGTAGCCCTTCCACTCCTCCGGGGTGTCGTCCTCGTAGAAGATCGCCTCGACCGGGCAGACCGGCTCGCAGGCGCCGCAGTCGACGCACTCGTCGGGGTGGATGTAGAGCATCCGCTTGCCCTCGTAGATGCAGTCGACGGGGCACTCGTCGACGCACGCGCGGTCCTTGAGGTCGACGCACGGCTGGGCGATGACGTAGGTCACCGGATCCTCCTGAGGGGGCACGGGGTGGGACGCGGGCAACCTTAGTATCTCGCCATGACCGATGCGCCGGAACCCCAGTCACACGAGACTGGCGTGGGCAGCCACGGCCTCGGTCCCCACGTCGTCGGGCAGCGCGTCGTGGTGCGCCACCTGCTCCCCGACGGCCGCGCGAGCGACATCCTCGGCACCTGCACGGAGTGGGGCTCGGGCTCGCTCACGGTCGACCGGGAAGGGCACGGTCCCGTGACGGTCCCGCTGGCCGAGGTGGTCACCGGCAAGCCGGTGCCGCCGCGCGCGTCGGTGCGCGCCCGCGTCCCGGCGCAGGAGGTCGAGCAGCACGTCGCAGCGCTCTGGTCGTCCATCACGATCCAGCCGCTGGGGCAGTGGCAGCTGCGGGCGTCTCCCCCGCACGGCGGCCGGCTCCGCCGCCGCGGCAACTCCGCGCTCGCCATGGACGGCCCGGGCATCGGGTGGGCGGACGCGGCGTGGGGCGTACGCCGCTTCTACGACGCCCTCGGCCAGGTGCCGACGGTGCAGGTGCAGCGCGGCTCGCAGGTCGAGCAGACGCTGGCACCCCTCGGCTTCGCTCCGATGGGCGACGGCGACGCACACGCCCAGCTGGCGTCCGTGGCGCGCGCCCTGAGGTCCGTCCGATCAGCCGCCCCCGACGTGCCGGCCGAGATCGAGGAGCTGCCCGACTCCGTGGTGGTGTCGCTCGACGGCGGGGTCGCCTCCGGCCGCGGGGTGCTGTCCGGGGACTGGTTGCTGGTCGAGTCGCTCGTCGTGGACCCGGGCAGTCGGCGCCGGGGCCTGGCCACCGCCGTGCTGGCAGAGGTCCTCGACTGGGGTGCCTCGCTCGGCGCGACCACGGCGCTCCTGCACGTCGAGACCGACAACGCTGGCGCGATCGCGCTCTACGGGCGGCACGGCTTCACCACCCACCACACCAACCGCTACCTCGTCGCGCGCTGAGGAAGACCGGTCGCCTACTCGTCGACGGCGTCGGGGTTGGTGCAGATGACGGTGTCGCTCGGGGTGTAGGTCGTGCTGAAGACCTCGTCGTCGCGCGTCTCGGGGTTGCCGTTGACCGGGGTGAAGTAGCGCACGACGTCGATGTCGAAGCCGCCAAAGCCCTCGTTGGGGTGACAGGTGAGGTCGTCGATGCGCCGGGTCCTGGGCTTGGTGATGTTGTGGCGCTCGCCCGTGGTGGTCGTGACGTCCCAGTACTTCGTGGAGTACATCGTCACAGTCACCGCTCCCGACGACGACGGGGTCGAGTTCGTGAAGGCGGTGTCGACCAGCACGCCGTAGGGGGTGTCGTTCCTGAACCTCAGGTCGACCGCACCCCACGCGACCGTGGCCTCGCGGCCGACCGGGTAGCGGTCGATGTAGAACGAGTGGGGCTTGTGCTCGACGTCCTCGAGCCCGGCGAAGAACATGGCGTTGAACAGCGTGGTCGCCATCTGGGAGACGCCGCCGCCGAGGTCCTGGACGAGGATGCCGTCGCTGATGATGTAGCCCTTGGTGAAGCCGTTGGCCTCGGTGCGCTCCCCGACGATGTCGTTCATCGAGAAGGTCTCGCCGGGCTCGAGCAGGGTGCCGTCGACGATTTCCGCGGCGCGGCCGATGTTGGTGTTGCGGTACTCCGCGTAGGGGAAGTAGGTGGTGAAGGACGAGACCTCCTCGCGGACCTTCAGCGCCCGCGCCTCCTTGGTGGTGAAGTCCGGCTTCGCCACGGTGGCGGTGAGGTCGATCCGGCGCTCGCCCTGCGGGCGGGCGACCGCGTCGAGGAAGCCTGCCTCGAGCTCGGCGGGGTCGAAGGTGACGCCGGGCTTCGCCGGCACGACCTGCGGGCGACCGTTCACCAGGGCGACGCTCGCGTCGACCGGGGCGCCGCTGGTGACGCGCGAGCCGACGACCTCGGTCAGCACCGCTCCGTCGAGGGTGGGCACGAGCTCGCCGTCGGTGGGCACCAGGCTCAGCGCGGCGGTGTAGTTCTCGGGGAAGACCTTCACCTCGGAGCCCTCGAACCCGAGGGTGACCGGCGCCGCGACCGCGGGCGAGGCGAAGCCGTCGAGTGCCTGCTGGACGTCGCTCGCGTCGATGTCAGGTGTCACCCGGGACATCTCGAGCGCGACCACGTCCGGGGAGTCCGCGAGGTAGGCGTCCTGGAGCGCGGCCAGGGTGTCGCTCGGGTCGAGCGCCTTGCCGGCGCGGGCCTTCGTGGTGCGGATGTCGGCGCCGTCGAAGGCCACGGCACCGTCGCGGGGAGCGGCGCCGTGCTGCTCGTCCAGCTCGGCGAGCTGGGCGGCGTACGCCGTCTCGTCGACCTCGACCTCGGCCTGGAAGTCGTCGCCGCCGGTGAAGTAGTTCCACAGGCGCACCGGATCCCAGCTGCGCTCGCCGCCGGCCTCGGCGACCGAGGCGTCGTAGTCGACTGCCAGTCCCGCGCGGGCCGGGTCGATGGCGACCTGCTGAGCGTCGATGGTGGTCGCGATCGACCGGTTGACCCGGTCGGCCAGGCCCGCCTGCAGGCGCTGCGCGGCCTCGCCCTGCGGGTGCCCTCCGATGCGTACGCCGGACACGGTGGTGTTGCGCGGCACCTTGTCGCCGGCGACGTAGTGTGCGGCGACGTAGAGCCCGCCGAACAGGACCACGAGGCCGAGCAGCAGCCACACGACGACAGAGGCGCCAGCCTTGTCGCGGGGCTGGCCGTCGGGACGCAACTGGTTCTTCGGCACGCCGCGAGTTTAGGTCGCCGTGCGCCGAACCCCGTGATCCCCGGGGCGCTCCGCGGGGCGCCGGCGGCCCGACGCGGCCGTCGCGACGGCGGCGAGGAGCAGGACTGCGGAGCCTGCGAGGAAGGACGAGCCGGCGGTGTCGGCGGAGATCAGGAAGCCGCCCGCCGGGCGCTCCAGCGCCCCGTGCGCGACGGGGACCCACCACCCCAGGGCGAAGGCCAGCCGGACCACGCCGGGCGGCAACCAGGCCAGCACGACGAGGCCGGTGACGAGCGCGAGGGCGAGCCCCCACCACCTCTGGTGCAGCAGCGTCCCGGCGGCGCCGGAGACGGCGCCGGTGAGGAGGGCGCCCAGGACAGCGGCCAGCGTCCTCACAGACCTGCGAAGAGGTCGTCCTCGAAGCCGTCGGCGTCGGGCGGACCGGGGGTGCCCTTGACCAGGCGGTAGAACTCCTCCGACCACCACGCGTGGCCGCTCTCGGCGCCCGAGAAGAAGCCCCCGTCCGTCTCCACCTGGGTGTCGTGCTCGGCGAGGGCGTCCATCTTGCGCTGGACGGTCTTCGAGCCGTCGACGCGGGCGCTGATCAGGTCGTCCGGGGTCACGAAGGCCGGCAGCTTGCCGTCAGGCTCCATGCCCTTGAAGGTCTCGGTGTCGCCCGACTCGCGCAGCGCCCGCAGGCTCGCGCGCATCCGCGACTCGCTCATCGCCGTCCAGTAGATCTTCGCGATGTCGTGGGGTTCGCCGAGCTCGCGCTTGTAGGAGGGCGCGGCTGCCAGCTGGGCGGCGTACATCGCGACGCGGTGGGCCTGGATGTGGTCGGGGTGGCCGTAGCCGCCGAACTGGTCGTAGGTGACCAGCACCTGCGGCCGGACCTCGCGGATCACCGGCACCAGCTCGTCGGCGGCCTCGTTCAGGTCAGCGGTCCAGAAGGCGTTGTCGGGGATCTTCTCGGCCGCGATCGCGTGGCCGTCGGCGTGCCAGGCCATGCCGGAGTCGTGGAAGCGGCCGAAGCCGCCGAGGAAGCGGTGGTCGGTGACGCCGAGGACCTTCATCGCCTCGTCGAGCTCGCCGCGGCGGTGCTCGCCCAGCCCGCCCGACTCGTCGTAGGCCAGGTGCGCCAGGTCCGGCACGAGGACCTCCCCCATCTCACCGGCGGTGCAGGTGACCAGGGTGACGCCGACGCCCTCGTCGACGTAGCGGGCCATGGTGGCTCCGGTGCCGATGCACTCGTCGTCGGGGTGGGCGTGGACGAGCAGGATGCGGCGGTCGGTCATGTTCCTCAGCCTAGGTCGGGGCGCTTGATGCGCTTCGGCGCGGTCGGGAGGTGCAACGGAGGCAGGGGGTCACCGTGTTCCTCACCCGTGCCGGGACCTCCGTCGTCCTCGTCGAGCCAGCCGTCGTGGGTGTCCACCAGGACCTCCAGCATGAAGGCAGGTGCGTCGCTCACCACCGCCCACGGGTGGTCCTCGTCGTCGTCCTCGCCGGCCAGCCGCTCCCGCTCCACGCGCGCCTCGAAGCCGTCCGCACGCAGCCGCGCGACGACCGTCTGCGCGTCGTCCTCGTCGAAGAAGATCGCCCTCACGACTCCATCCTCGCTCCCACGTGTCGCGAGCGCCGCACGTCCCTCCCCCATTTGGGCCGTATACATCGGCAGCGCGGCCACGGAGAGTGGGAGCAAGCCCCATTCGCCCAGATTGGACGCCCCCATGTCAGACCCGACCCCCCGCAACGAAACGCGCCCCGCCCGACGGGTGGTGGCCGCGCTCAGGCGTCTCGCACCCACCGGACTCGTGCTGGCGACGATCTCCGTCGTCACTGTCGCGGCCTTCGCGGCGTCCGAGCCAGGCGAGGGGCTCCGTGTGCCGTCGCTCGAGGAGTTCAACGCCCTCGACGAGCGCGTCACCGACCTCGAGGCCCGGGTCGCCGAGCTGTCCACGCCGACCGAGACCCCGACCGAGACCCCGACCGAGACCCCCACCGAGACCCCCACCGAGACCCCCACCGAGACCCCGACCGAGACCCCGACGAGCCCGTCGGCGTGCGCACAGCCCGACGCCGGCAACACCGGCCACACCGGCACGCTGCAGCCCTACGACGGACCCGGTCGCATCACGACCCCGGGCACGGTGGTGCAGGACGTGGAGATCTCGTCCCCTCTCGTCGTCGCGGCCGCCGACGTCACGATCCGCAACGTGCGTTCGACCGCGCCCATCGGCAGCACTGCCCCCGGCACCCGCATCCTCGACTCCACCGTCCCGCACATCTGGGCCTCCTCCGCGTCCGGGATGCTGGTGGACCGCACGGACGTCGGTGGCGCCCGGGACGGCGACTCCGTCCACGTGACCAGCGACTCCGGCGGCTACATCGAGGGCTTCACGCTGCGGAGGAGCTGGATCCACGACATCGACGTGCCGGCAGACTCCCACTACGACGGCATCCAGGTGCGCGGGGCAACCGACGTCCTGGTCGAGTGCAACAACTTCGACCTCGGCTCGTTCCAGGACACCTACAACGCGGCCGTCTACCTCGAGGACGCCAACGGCGGCTACTCGGCGGCGCGGGTCGTCGACAACTGGGTGTCGGGCGGGGCCTTCAACATCATGCTCGGCGGTGCCCGCGACGACGGCGTGGTCCTCACCGGCAACAGGCTCGGTGGGGACGTCCGGTGGGGGCTGTGCAGCGCCCAGAGCGCGGCGTCCCGGCCGTCGGTGCAGTCCGGCAACACGCTGGACGGTGAGCCGGTGACACCCTGCACCTGAGACGGGGCGGGCAGTCGTGTCGCGTGACACGGGCGTACCGGCGACTAGGGTCACCCGCATGTCCACCGCGTCGGAGATGCCGTACGTCGAGGGCGTGCACCTGCAGCGCACGGACGAGAACGTGCGGGAGATCGCAGCCCTCGCCGGGCTGCTCGGCGAGCCCGCGGGCCTCGGCGGGCTGCTCGCTGACCTGAAGTACCGCGTCCGGCGCGCCCGGGTGCTGCCCCGGCTCCTCGGGCGCGCGGTGCGCGAGGCGTGGCGGTGGGACGACTACGACGAGCGGGACGAGCAGTGGTACCCCCAGGGCATCTCGACGAGCGCCGACGCCTCCGACACCGAGGACGTCGACGGCCGCCGGGTGCTGGTCACGACGTGGTACTCCACCGGCAGGGACGGCACCAAGCGCGGGTCGCGGGTGACCTTCGTCGACCTCGACTCGGGCACCTACCGCCACGTGCTGCTGGTCTCGCCGGTGCTCGACGAGGACGGGCGGCTGGTGCTGCGGCCGATGAACATCCACGCCGGCGGCATCGTCTGGGCCGGGCCCTACCTCCACGTCGCGGCCACCAGCCGTGGCTTCGTCACCGCGCGCGTCGACGACATCATGCGGGTCCCCGGCGACGACGACCACCCGGACCGGCTCGGCGTCGAGGGCAGCGCGGTCCACTCCTTCGGCCACCGCTACGTCCTGCCGGTGCGCTTCACCCACCAGGCCTTCACCGACGAGGGCCACGAGAAGCTGCGCTACTCCTTCATGTCGCTCGACCGGCACTCGGACCCGCCCGCGCTCGTCGCGGGCGAGTACGCCCTGCGCGCCGGCGCGACCACTCGCCTGGCCCGCTACCCCCTCGACCCGATGACGTGGCAGCTCTCCACCGGCGACGACGGGTTCTCCCGACCGCTGGCCCTTGACGACGGCGGGGTGCGGCAGATGCAGGGCGCGGTGATGGCGGCCGGCCGGTTCCACGTCAGCGTCTCCCACGGCCCCTGGATGCCCGGAAGCGTGTACGCCGGTCGGCCGGGGTCCATGCGGCGGCGACGCTGGGCGCTGCCGATGGGTCCGGAGGACCTGTCCTACTGGCCGTCCACCGACCGGATCTGGTCGCTCACCGAGCACCCACGACGGCGCTGGATCGTCGCGATGGACCGGGCCTGGTTCGACTAGCGACCGGGCGTGAGCACCTTGCGCAGCGCCTCCTCGGGCCACGTCGGCAGCATCCCCTCGGCCGACGCGAGGTAGCCGACGAGGGCATCCTCGTCGAGCCCGAACCCGTCCGTGAGCCCGTCGACCATCGTGCGGAGGTACGCACGCGACGGCGGCCTGAGCGGGTGGTGCCGAGACGAGCTGAGGGTGAGCACTCGGCGACCGTCCAGCCTGCCGAGATCCATCAGCACGTCGTAGACCGCCGACAACCCGTGCCGTGTGGGCCCGTCGGCGGCGAGTGCCAGCGCCGTGCCCACCGGCTGTCGCGCCTCCTGCGCGACCAGGTCGACGAGCTGCTCGACGCCCAGCAGGTAGGCACGCGCGTGCACGATGCCCTCGCCCGACCGCGAGTAGAACGCCATACCCCCTCCCCACACCGTCGACTCACCGGCAAAGCGCAGGTGACCGGGGAGGGTGGTGGTCCGGTGGTCACGCGGGGGCGTCCGGTCGCGGCAGCCCTCGTAGGAGCGGCGTGCGCCGGGCGGGGTGCCGCCGGAGATGTAGCAGCCGAGCCTCGCCCTCGACAGGTTGGAGCCGAACGAGGCATACCAGACGAGTCCGTCGTCGCTCACTCCGGCAGGTCCCCCGGCTCGCCGGCCCTGCCCGCCTCCTCCAGCAGGACCGCGCACGCTTCCTGGTAGAGCGCCCAGGCCTGCTCGGGGCTGTCGCCGATCGCGGTCATGCCGAGCCGACCGCACTCGGTGACACAGCTGATCATGTGGAGGACCACACCGGTCTCGCGGGACTGGTCGAAATGCAACCGGCGCCGTACGACTACGTCGAGCACGTCGCGCGTCGTCAGCGCGCGGAGCCGGTCGTCCTCGAGGTGGTCGGTGGCCACGAGATACCTCGCGGCCCCGGACGCGGTGCGGTAGGTGCCGAGGTCGCCGTCGTAGCAGCCACCGGCGAGGAACTGGAGCGTCAGGAACGGGTGGGTCGTGCCGCCCTTGCGCAGGTTGAGCTCGATCGCGTGCGCCTCCCAATCCCCCGCGTCGTCCTGCGCGGTCACGAAGTCGACGGCGAAGCGACCCAGGACGCCCTTGCCTGCGAGGTGGCGCCCGATGGCCATCGCGGGCTCCGTGATCTTGCGGGAGTACGCCGGGTCCGCGGGGAACACGCACCCCAGGTACTTCTGCCCGCTGGCACCGCCGAGGAGCTGGTCGTGGGTCGACAGCAGCTCGACGGTCCCGTCGGGCAGGACCCGCATCTGCACGCTCGGACTGGTCAGCGCCATGCCCGTGATGCGCTCCTCGACGACGCCGCCGAGCTGCTCGAACGCGACCAGGAAGTCGCTCGGAGTGAGGTCGGCAGCCTCTGGCTGGAGGCCCTCGAGTCGGTCCCGGAGCACGGCAGGCTCGTCGTCCGAGCCCGGCGTGGGCAGGTCCCTCAGCTCGACCAATGCGTTGCCCGACCCCGACACGCCCTCGTTGATCTTGACGATCACCTCGGCCAGCTCGGGACGACGGGTCCGCATCCTGGCCACCGCTGTGACGAGGTCGTCGAGCGTGGTGAGGTCCTCGGCCCCGACGGGGGCACGTACGCCGACCTCGCCGAACAGCCGGCGACAGCCCGACTTGCTGCCGAGGGGAGCGAGCCGCGGGTCCGAGCCGTAGACCGGGATGCCGAGGCTCAGCGCAACGTCCCGCTCCAGCTCGGTGGTGTTGTAGGGGATCAGGTGGCTGACCGAACGGTCCGGGATCAGGTCCCGGATCCGGCGGAGCAGCCGGGGCCGCTCGAGCAGCTTGGCGCTGAGCGGCCGCGGGGAAGCATCCCCGACCGAGACGAGGTGCAGGCGCCGGAGGGCGTGGCTGGGGATGATGCCGGGCAGCAGCCCGAGGTAGTACTCGACGATCTCCTCGTCGATCGGTCCAGAGGTGACGTAGACCATCCTCAGCATGGGTTGGCGCAGCAGCAGGAGCAGGAAGAGGGCCCGCTCCTCCATGGCTTGCATGAGCGTGCCGCTGCCGGCCGTCGTGCGTTCGAGGCTGATCGAGGGGATGACGACGGCGGACTCGTCCGCGTGGTCGGTCCGCATCGCCTGCCAGATGCCGGACAACCGCCCTTGCAACCGGTCGTACGCCTCGTAGCGCTGGTCCTCGTCGAGATCGGGCAGCGTGGTCTGCTGGGTCATCGGCTCACCTCCTCGTGGTCCCGCCCCGTGGCCACGGCGGTGACGTCGTGGATCCTCACCGGTCGGCTGAACCCCCGCGGCTGGACGTCGCCGACGAGCTCTGAGGCCACGCGCTCTTCCACATCGGCCAGCACGCGGTCGGTGACGAGCACCTGCCACGGCCCCGCGTCGGCGCACAACCGTGCGGCCAGGTTGGTCACGCTGCCGATGGCGGCGTAGTCGGAGCGACCCGGGTAGCCGATGCGCCCGAGGGTCGCGTAGCCCTGGGCGACCCCGACGCCGAGGGCGAGGTCGTGACCGCGCCGGTGCCAGCCGGTTGCCAGGCGGCGTACGTCCTCCCGCACGTCGAGCGCCATCGCGACAGCCGAGCCGGCGGGGTCTTCGTCGGGGACGGGGTCGCCGAAGAACACCATCACCCCGTCCCCGGTGAACCGCTCGAGCGTGCCTCGATGCTCGTCGATGCGGGCGCCCAGGGCGCAGTGGTACTCAGCGAGGACGTGCATCACCTCCTCGGGCTCCGACGCCTCGGCGAACGAGGTGAAGCCCCGGAAGTCCGCGAAGACGACCACGATCTCGCGGCGGTGGCTGGCCAGCATCTCCTCGTCGTTGACGACCAGGTCGGCCAGCTGCGGTGAGAGGAAGCGTCGCAGCCTGCCGACCCGCTCCAGCTCCTCCACCTGCTCGGTCACCCGCGCCTCGAGCTCCCGGTTCCAGGCCGAGATCTCCGCCGCCTGCCGACCGATCGTGTCCTGGTAGCCCTTGATCCGGGCGAGCGAGCGCACCCGCGCCAGGAGCTCGCCCTGCTCGAACGGCTTGGTGATGAAGTCGTCGGCACCCGCCTCGAGCCCCTCGAGCCGCTGCGCAGAGCCGCCCGCGGTGATCATCACGACCGGCAGGAAGGCGGTGGTGGGATCGCCCCGGATCCTGCGACACACCTCGCAGCCGTCCATGCCGGGCATCTGCACGTCGAGGAGGACCACGTCGACGGGTCGGTCCCGGAGGACGTCCAGGGCTTCCTGGCCACTCGCCGCGGTGAGCACGTCGTAGCCGCGCGGCGAGAGGATCGCGTCGAGCAGGCGCAGGTTGGCCGCCTGGTCGTCGACCGCCAGGACGGTCGTGAGGCGGCGTCGCCCCTGCTCCTCGGTGACGTTCATCCAGGGCCTCGCGTCAAGAACCTCTCGACCTGACCCGGGAGGGCGCGCGGACTGATGGGCTTCTCCAGGTAGCCGTCGAAGCCCGATCGCCGGGCCCGCTCGCGGTCCTCCTCCATCGCCAACGCGGTCACCGCGACGACTGGGACCCCGTCGGCCAGGACCTCCTCGCGCAGGCATCGCAGGGTCTCGTGGCCGTCGATGCCCGGGAGCTGCAGGTCCAGGAGCACGAGGTCGGGGGGCTCGGTCGCGGCGGCGCGTACGCCGAGCTCGCCGGTCGTTGCGGAGCCGACGACGTAGCCGGCGTGCTCGAGCACGTCGCGCACCAGCTTGAGGTTGAGGGCGTTGTCCTCGATCACCAGGATGCGCGGGCTCACGGCAACGCCACCTCCGACCCCTCGAGCTCCAGCCCGTGGCCCCGCAGGGCGTCGAGGAGGTCGTCGCGGCGCACCGGCTTGAGCAGGTACGCCGCCGCGCCGAGCTGCAGGCCTCGCTGCCGCTCGTCGATGATGGAGGCGACCACGATCGGGATGGACCGCGTCGCGGGGTCCGCCTTCATCCGGGCCAGCACCTCCCAGCCGTCCATGCGTGGCAACCGGATGTCGAGCACGACGGCGTCCGGCGCCGCCGTGCGGCTGACGGACAGCGCCTCGTGCCCGTCCCGCGCATGGAGCACCCGTACGGGCGAGGCAGCCAGATAGGCGGTCATGAGGTCCAGCGAGGCCCGATCGTCATCGACCAGGAGAACCGTGCTCAGGCTGTCAGCGTCTCCCTCGATCGCGGGCTCGACGGGCGGCAGCGGCAGGCGGAACGCGAAGACGCTGCCGACGGTCTGGGGCTCGAGCCACAGGGTGCCGCCGAAGAGCGTCACGATGCGGCGCGAGAGGGTCAGCCCGAGCCCGGTCCCTTCCTCCGTGGGCGCACCGCGGCGCCCCTGCTGGAACGACTCGAAGATCCGCTCCCGGTCCTCCGGGGACACCCCCACCCCGGTGTCGCTCACGCGGACGACGACGTCCTCGCCCTCACGCGTGGCGAGGACCCGTACCGCCCCGCCGTCCGGGGTGAACTTCACCGCGTTCGACACGAGGTTGAGCACCACCTGCTTGAGCCGCAGCTCGTCGGCCCACACGATCCCGACGTCGTCGGCCACCTCGAGGCCGAGGTCGATGGCGTGCGCCGCGGCGCGGTCACGCACGAGGGACAGGACGTAGTCCAGACAGGCCCGCACCGAGACCAGGCTGGGCTCCAGGACCATCCGACCGGCCTCGACCTTCGAGAGGTCGAGGATCTCGTTGAGCAGCTCCAGCAGGTGCCTGCCCGAGGTCCATATGTCGCGGAGGTACTCCTCCTGCCGAGGGTTGAGGTCGCCGAACATCCGATCCAGGAGCACCTCCGAGAACCCGATGACGGCGTTCAGGGGCGTACGCAGCTCGTGCGACATGCTCGCGAGGAACTCCGACTTGTGGCGGCTGGCCACCTCGAGCTCGGCCCGTTTGGTGTCGAGCTCCCCGAAGAGCCGCGCGTTGACGACCGCCAGCCCGGACTGGTTGGCGAAGGTCCGCAGCAGCTCGGGGGTGTCGGCGCCGAAGTCACCGGGACGGCGGCGGCGGATCACCAGCGCACCTACGAGCTGGTCCTGCCGGACCAGCGGTACGGCGAGGAGCGAGCGCCAGCCGTCCGCCAGCAGGATGTCGAGGTGCTCGTCGCGGGAGGCAGAGGCCAGGTCGGGCACCACCAGCGTCGAGCGCTCGACCGCGGCCCGGCCCACGGGCGACGTGCTCCGCCGGATGGTGAGGGCCCGCAGCCGGTCGGTCAGCGCCAGGCTCCCCCCGGCCGTGGCGCGCACCCGGAAGCAGTCGGCGGCCGCGTCGTACTCCATGATCGACCCGCCGGCCGCCCAGCAGAGGCGCACGGCTCCGCTGACGATGCGACCCAGGACCTCGTCGAGGTCCAGCGTCGAGCTGATCGCCTCACCGATCTCGCGGAGGACCTCGAGCTGGGTGACCTTGGCGGCCAGCTCACCGCTCCGCGCCTCCAGCGCGCCCACCAGCTCGACCTGGCGAAGCACGATCGCGGCCTGGACCGCGAATGCGCTCAGCACGTCGACCTCCGCAGGGTCGAACGGCTGGGCCTCGGTGCGCCACACCGAGAGGATGCCGATGACCTCGTCGTGGAGCAGCATCGGGGCCGACATCAGTGTGCGGAACCCGGCCAGGCTCTGCAGGTCGTGCCGGCCGTAGTCGGGGTCCTGCAGCACGTCAGTGATCTGCTGGGTGCATCGGTCCTCGGCCACCCGGCCCAGGAGGCTCTCTCGCGAGCGGCCCACCGGGTGGTCCTCCACATAGCGGATGAAGTCGGCGGGCACGTCGCCGGAGATGCGGGACAGCCGGAAGGTGTCGCCGTCGACGAGGTAGAGCTGGGCGACCTGGGCCCGGCAGAGGTGCACGGCCCGGTCGATGATGGTGTCGAGGACACCACTGGGGTCCGTGCCGGCCCGCCCGAGGGCCTCGAGGATCTCGCGGGTGGCGGCCGTCTGGACGTCGAGCAGCACGCGGTCGCTGTCCGGGCCGCTCTCGGTCTCGCCCAGTGGGCCACCGTCCATCGCACCCTCCACACAAGCCCCCGCACCTCGAGTGTGCTCCACCGGCCACGATGGCGGCAAGCCCCATTCGCGGGATCCCGCGGCGCGTGGTCCTGACCGCGACACGCCCGGGATACGGGTTGAGTCTCTGGGCGACTCAACCGCAAGTGCGCAGGTCAGCCGCGTGGCTGCATCGCCAGCTGGCGGCTCTGGGCGACCAGTCGACCGGCTGAGTCCCAGACCTCGCAGTCCTCCTCGAACATGCCGCCGGCGACGTTGCGGGTCCGGTGCGAGACCCGGAGCCACCCCGGCGTCGGGACGGCACGGACGTGGACGGTGAGCTCGAGCGTCGGCGCCCAGCCCGGCCGCCCCAGGTCGAAGGTGACCGGCGGCAGCGCGTCGCACACCATGAGCAGGCCGACCGGGTCGACGTCGTGGCCGTCGACCATCCGGAACCAGGCCTGGATGTGCCCGCGACCGCTGGGGGCACCCATGGCCCAGCCGATGCAGGCCGGGTCGAAGCGCATGTCGAAGCGCTCCATCACCGGAGCCACCCGACGTGTCTCCTCCGGTGCGAGCGAGCCGGCCACGCAGTCCTCGAGCGGCGGCAGCTGCGGGGGCTCGGCCGTGGTGGCGACGTCGTCCGGCATGGCGCGCAGGTCGCCGTACGTCGCCAGGACGCGGATGCGGGCGACCCCGTCCTGAGCGAGCTCGGCCGACACCGTCGCCACCGAGCCGCCCTCGCGCAGCACCTCCGTCGAGACCTGCGCCGGTCCCGGCCGCGCGGCAGACAGGTAGTAGGCGCTCACCGCGAGCGGGTGCGGTCTGGCCGGCACCGCCTCCGCGATCGCCGTGCCGACCACGCCGAGGAGGTAGCCACCGTTGACGCCACCACCGACGACCCACCCGGGGTCGAGCTCGACGGCGTGGGTGCCGTCGGCGGTCGCGGTCAGGGCGGTGTGGGTGTCCCACTCGGAGGCCATGGCCCGAGCCTAGGTCGAGGGAGCCTCAACGCGCGCGGAGCCACCCCGCGACCACGGGCAGCCCGCTGACCCAGTCGAGGCGGGCGGCGTACATCGACCGGCGGCCGCGCTGGCGCGGCTTGTGGTCCCACTTGCCGGTGCCGGCGCACGGAAGCGTGGTGCCACGGCAGGTCCAGCCGTGCAGGAAGGCGAGCGTGCGCCCGTCGGGCGTCTCGACCAGGTCTGCGCCGCCGGGGCCGCACAGGCCCGTGGTCGCGGTGTCGAGCAGGGTCCCGCTCTCCGCGAGCGTCCAGTCGAGCAGCGCGGTCGAGCGCAGCCAGCGAGTGCGGTAGCCACACCGGGTCCAGTCGCCCTCCGAAGCCAGCAGCACGTAGCCCTCGGGGCGCGGCGTGAGCACCGGGTTCTCGATGACTCCGGCGGAGCGCACCAGCTCGACGCTCGTCGCCCCGGCGCCCACCGACTGCCCGTCGCGCGTCAGCGCCACGATCCGCAGCGTGGAGGGGATCCGGTCGGTCTTGTAGAGCAGGTACGCCGTCCCGTCGACGTCGCGGAAGAAGGACGGGTCGATCACGCCCGCGCGCGGCAGCGTGGGGTCGCGCGGCAGCAACGGGTCCTGGGCGGTCGGCGTGCCGGCGTACGACGGGCAGACGAGCGGTGCGCGGCCGACCGGGCGGAACGGCCCACGGGCCGAGCGCGAGCGGGCCACTCCGATGCAGCGCCCGTGCTCGCCCATCCCCTTCACCGGGGTGGCGTAGTAGAGCAGCCAGCGACCACGCACGCGGGCCACGTCGACGGCCCAGATGCCGCCGTCGCGCGACCACGAGGGACGGTGGGACAGCAGGCTGCCGCCGCGCCGCCACGGTCCGTCGGCACTGCGCGACCACGCGTGCGGCACGCGATCGCCGGTGGCGTACGCCACCAGCCCGCCGGGCGCGGACACGACCGCGGGGTCCGGGAAGTCGAGGTCGAGGACCGGTCGGGGCACGCGGTCGGCGGCGAGCGCCGGTCCGGGAAGGGACAACAGCCCGACGGAAAGCAGACCAGCGGTCAGCAGCAGCACGAGCAGGCGCGCTGCTCCCCGGATCGGCACCGGGGGAACCTACCCCGTCGGGTGGTCCCTCAGGGGCGCAACGTGGCAGGAAGGGTCTCGAAGCCGCGCAGGATGCGGGTCTCGCGGCGTCGCGCCCCCGGCTCGAGGCGCAGGTCGGGGAAGCGCCGCCAGATCGCCCGCAGCCCCACCTCCCCCTCCAGGCGAGCCAGCTGCGCGCCGAGGCAGTGGTGGCGGCCGGCGGAGAAGGCGATGTGCTCGCGTGCGTTGGCCCGCGCGACGTCGAAGCGGGTCGGGTCCTCGAAGACGTCGGGGTCGCGGTTGGCGCCGGCGAGGATCGCGGTGACCATCGTCCCGGCACGCACCGGCTGCCCGGCCACCTCGGTGTCGCGCACCGCCATCCGGCCCGTCAGCAGCACCGGCGGGTCCAGGCGCAGGGCCTCCTCGACGACGTTGGTCCACAGCGGCGGGTCGGCGACCACCCGCGCGCGCTCGTCGGGGTGGTCGTGGAGCAGCGCGATGCCGTTGCCCAGCAGGTTGACCGTGGTCTCGAAGCCCGCGGCGAGGACGAGGCCCGCCGTGGCCTTGAGCTCGGTCTCGCTCAGCCCGGCACCGTCGTCGCGTACGGCGACCAGCTGGCTGAGCAGGTCGTCGCCGGGGTGGCGGCGCAGGTGGTCGAGGTGGTGGCCGAGCCAGGCGTCGAACTCCGCCAGCGCCCGCGACACCGAGCGGTAGCGCCGCAGTCCGAGTCCCAGGTCCAGGCTGGGCGCCGCGGCCGAGCCGAAGTCCAGGACGCGGGCGCGGTCGCGCTCGGGCACCCCGAGCACCTCCGCGATGACGGTGACCGGCAGCTGCGCGCAGTAGGCCCCGACGAGGTCCACCGCGCCGCCCGCGCGCGGCTCCAGGGCGTCGAGCAGGTCGGCGGCGATCTCCTCGGTGCGCTCGCGCAGTCGCTCGACGGCGCGCATGGTGAAGACCCGCGTCACGAGCCTGCGGTAGCGGGTGTGGTCGGGCGGCTCGGTGACCAGCAACGACGGTGGCTCGACCGGGTGCAGGGTGGTCGGCGCCGCCCACCGCGAGATCCGCCCCATCGGCCCCTGCGAGGTCGGCAGGCCGGTGCGGAAGTCGTCGCTGGTGAGCACGTGGCGCACCGCGGCGTGGCTCGTGGCGACGTGGCCGATCCGCGAGCGGTAGATCGGGCCGCGGGAGCGGATCGCCTCGACGAGGCCGAAGACGTCGTCAGTGCCGAGCGAGCCGACGCGGATGAGCTGCGCCTGGAGGTCGCCCCGGTCGGCGGCACGGCGCAGCAGCAGCGTCGGCAGGCCGTGCGCCACACCCCAGTGGACCGCCGACCTCATGCGCCCCACCTCATCCGCTGAGACTATCCGCGCCCTGCCTAGGCTGGCTCGCATGTGGCTGCTGATCGACCTCCTGCTCGTCGGCGTCTTCGCGGTCGTCGGCCGGCTCAGCCACTACGGCACCCTCACCGTGGGCGGCTGGTGGTCGACAGCCTGGCCCTTCCTCGTGGGCGCGCTGCTCGCCCGGGCGCTCCTGGCCGCGGCCCGTCGCCCACCTGCTGCGGTCACCTCCGGTGTGGTGGTCTGGCTCGGTGCGCTCGTCGGCGGCATGGTGCTGCGGCAGGTCGCGGGGCAGGGCACGGCGACGGCCTTCGTGGTCGTCGCGACCCTCGTCCTGGGCGCACTGCTGGTCCTGCCCAGGGGTGTCCTCGCCAGTGTCGGTGCACGCGCCCGACGCTGACGCCCGCCCCACGGCCGCGTCTGTCAGGATCGGCGGCGTGAAGCAGTGGGTGGTGGTCGTCGGCGGCACCAACATGGACGTCGTCGCGCGGACGTCCGCCCCGCTCGTCGCCGCGACCAGCAACCCGGGCCGCACGCGCATCTCGCCGGGCGGCGTCGGGCGCAACATCGCCGCCTGCCTCGGTCTGCTCGGCGCGCCGGTGCGGCTTGTCTCGGCGGTCGGCGACGACGCCTTCGGCGACGAGGCGCTGCGGGTCACCGCGGCATGCGGCGCGGACGTGTCCGCCGTACGCCGCGTGCCGGGCGCGACCGGCACCTACACCGCGGTCCTCGACGACCGCGGCGAGCTGGTGGCCGCGGTGTCCGACATGGCGGTGGTCGACGAGCTGGTCCTCGAGACCGTCCACCTCACCGACGCGGCACTGGTCGTCCTGGACGGCAACCTCGCGCACGCCCAGGCCGCGCGCGTGGTCGCGGCCGCCGCGCGGGCAGGGGTGCCGCTGGCCTTCGAGCCGGTCTCGGTCGCCAAGGCCGCCCGACTGGCCGACCTGGTGCACGACCTCTTCCTCGTCACGCCCAACGCCGACGAGCTCGCGGCGCTGACCGGGCGCCCGACCGCCGACTGGCACTCCTCGGTCGCCGATCTCCATTCCCGCGGCGTCGAGCACGTGTGGGTCCGCCACGGGGCAGACGGCTCGTGGATGTGCAGCCGCGGCACCGAACCGGTGCACCTGGCCGCCGTCCCGGCCGAGGTCGTCGACGTCACCGGCGCCGGTGATGCGATGCTCGCCGCCTGGGTCGCGGCGTGGCTGCGCGGCGACGACCCCGTCGAGTCGGCGCGCGACGGCCACCGGGCCGCTGCCGCCACCATCGGGAGCCCCCACACCGTCCGGCCGGACCTGGCCGCAGCCATGCACCACCACACGAGGGAGCACCGTTGAACCTGACCGTCACCGACGAGGTCCGCGACGCGCTCGCGTCCGGGCAGCCCGTCGTCGCGCTGGAGAGCACGATCATCAGCCACGGCATGCCCTACCCGCAGAACGTCGAGATGGCGCGCACCGTCGAGGGCATCGTCCGCGAGGCCGGCGCCGTTCCCGCGACGATCGCGGTCCTGCGCGGCCGGCCCACCATCGGGCTCTCGGCCGACGACCTCGAGCTCCTCGCCTCCGACGACTCGGTCATCAAGGTCTCCATCCGCGACCTGCCCTACGTCGTCTCGCAGGGCCTGCACGGCGCGACGACCGTCGCCTCGACGATGCGGCTGGCCGCCCTGGCCGGCATCGGCGTCTTCGTCACCGGCGGGCTCGGCGGCGTGCACCGCGGCGCGGAGACGACGTACGACGTCTCGGCCGACCTCACCGAGCTGTCCACCACGTCGGTGGCCGTGGTGTGCGCCGGAGTGAAGAGCATCCTCGACATCGGCCTGACGCTGGAGAAGCTCGAGACCCTCGGCGTGCCGGTGGTCGGCTACGGCACCGACGACTTCCCGTCCTTCTTCTCCCGCTGGTCGGGGTTCGCCGCGCCCATGCGCCTCGACTCACCCGCCGACGTCGCTGCGCTGATGCGCGCCAAGTGGGACCTCGGGCTGGCCGGCGGCGTCGTCGTCGCCAACCCGATCCCGGAGGAGTCGGAGATCCCGGCCGAGGAGATCGGCGTGATCATCGACCGCGCGCTCGCCGACATGGACGCCCTCGGCATCCGCGGCAAGGACGCGACGCCCTACCTGCTCGGACGGATCGTCGAGATCACCGAGGGTGGCTCGCTGACGGCCAACATCGCGCTCGTGGAGCACAACGCGCGCCTCGGCGCGGCCATCGCGACGGCGTACGCCCGCCCCTGACCCGCCTCGCCCGTGCCGCCGCCCCGGCGGATGTGTCACTTCGATGACGACTTCGACCAAGCCGCGTCGCCACCCAGCTGAGCGGGTAAGGGTGGACCACCAGCCCGTCGCACCGCCGGAGGCACGCATGCCTGAGTCGACACGCCCCGACAAGGGTGGCGAGCACCGGCGGCGGACAGGACCGCGCTACCCCACGGGGATCCCCCGCGAGGGCTGGACGCAGGTGGCTCGGCGCGTGTGGCAGGAGGCAGGCGCCGACCAGGTACCGCTGATGGCTGCCGGAGTGGCCTTCTGGGCCTTCATCTCGCTGTTCCCCGCGATGGTCGCGGCCGTGTCGGTCTACGGGCTCCTGGCCGACGCCTCCACCGTGACGCGCCAGGCCGAGGCCGTCGCCGCCGCGCTGCCGCAGGACGCCGCTGCGCTCGTGGTGAGCCAGATGGAGGCCATCAGCGCCGAGTCGCGCGACGCGCTCAGCCTGTCGCTCGCGCTCTCGGTCCTGCTCTCGCTCTGGTCCTCCTCCGCCGCGGTCAGCAACCTGATGACGGCCGTCAACGCCGCCTACGACGAGGAGGAGACCAGGAGCTACGTCCGGCGCAAGGGCCTTGCGCTGCTGCTGAGCCTCGGCGCCATCGTGTTCGTGCTGGTCGCGATCGGACTGATCGCGGTCGCGCCGGTCCTGCTGGACACCTTTGCCTCGCCCGGGACGACCCGCACGATGCTCGACGTCGGTCGCTGGGTCGGACTCGTCCTGGCGGTGCTCACCGGCACGGCAGTCGTCTACACCGTGGCTCCCGACCGCGACGCGCCACGGCTCGCGTGGGTGTCCGTCGGCTCCGTCGTCGCCACCGCGACGTGGATGCTGGCCTCGCTCGGGTTCTCGCTGTACGTCGACAACCTCGGACGCTACAGCTCGACGTACGGCTCCCTGGCCGGGGTCGCCGTCCTGATGCTCTGGTTCTGGATCACCGCGTTGGTCGTCCTGGTGGGCGCCGAGGTCAACGCCGAGGCGGAGAAGGAGACGGACCGCGACACGACGTGGTGAGCGCGACCCGCTCAGCAGGCTCGCGGGTGGGCACCCGACCAGTGTGCGCCGTGCTTGGATCGGCGCATGGCCTCCCGACTGACCGAGATCTCCCTCGACTGCCACGACCCCGACCGGCTCGCCGACTTCTGGACCGCGGCCCTCGACTGGGTGGTGCTCGACCGCGAGCCCGGGCTGGTGGAGATCGGTCCGGCCCGCGCGAGCGACCAGGCCCTGCTCGACGCCGTACGCAGCGGGCCGGTGCCGCCGACGATGTTCCTCGCCGCGGTCGCAGAGGACAAGGTGGTCAAGAACCGGATGCACCTCGACCTCTCCCCCGTCGACCGCTCGCGCGACGAGGAGGTCGAGCGCCTGCTCGCAGTGGGCGCCACGCACGTCGATGTCGGGCAGACCGGCGAGGAGACCTGGGTGGTGCTGGCCGACCCGGAGGGCAACGAGTTCTGCGTGCTGCGCAGCCTGGCCCCCGGGCACTTCGCGCTGTGAGTCCCCTCGCCGTGTCGCTGCCGATCGCGACCGAGAGGCTGCTCCTGCGCCCGCACCGGTCGGAGGACCTCGGCGACCTCGTCGTCTTCCACAGCGACCCCGAGGCCGTGCGCCACATCCCGTGGCCGGTGCGCGACCGCGCGGCCACCGAGGAGACGCTGGCGGTGAAGCTCGACCAGGCCGAGCTGCGCGAGCCCGGCCAGTGGCTGGTGCTCGCCGTCGAGCTCCGCGAGACCGGCCGCGTGATCGGCGAGGTGCTGCTCAAGTGGGCCTCCGAGCGCCAGGGCGAGCTCGGTTTCGCCTTCGCCCGCGACGTCCACGGCCGGGGGTACGCCGCCGAGGCCGCGACCGCGGTCCTCGACCTCGCCTTCGACGGGCTGGGGTTCCACCGGGTCAGCGCCGTCGTGATCGACGGCAACGACATGT
The DNA here is from genome assembly GCF_021083185.1 of Nocardioides furvisabuli. Lineage (GTDB taxonomy): Bacteria > Actinomycetota > Actinomycetes > Propionibacteriales > Nocardioidaceae > Nocardioides > Nocardioides furvisabuli. Next base: position 643,134 of record NZ_JAIGQB010000002.1, read on the forward strand.
CCGCCCGCCTGCTCGGTCGCCTCGGGTTCCGACAGGAGGCGCGGCTCGTCGACGGCGTGCACTTCAAGGGCGCGTGGGCCACCCAGCTGGTCTTCGCCCTCCTCGAGGACGAGTGGCGCGAACCCTCAGCCGTCGGCTGACATGAACTCCCGCAGCACCCGCGCGAACCGGTCGGGGTCGTCGAGGTGGGGAAAGTGCCCGGCGCCCTCGAACAGCTCGACCCGGCACTCCGGCAGCGCACGCTGGGCGCTGAGTGCGTGCCACGCGGGGATCATCCGGTCCTTCGAGCCCCACACGATCAGCGTCGGCGGCGCCGTCACGGCACCGAGGTGGTCATGGGCGCTGATGCTCTGCCCACCGAAATCGATGACAGAGCGGGTCGTGGCCAGGAACGCGCGGCGGCTCCGACGGTCGCCGAGGGACGTGAAGCCACGCCAGATCGCCCCCATGTCGGCGCCCGGTTTCCAGCCGACCTTCTGCGCACCGCGGCCCACCGCCTCCACCTTGTCGAGCACCGGCGCCGACGCGATCACGCTCAGCACCTGCTCGGCGCCGGGGAGGGTGGCCGATCGCAGCACGAGGTTGACCTCACGCCCGAGGCCCCCGCTCGAGACGAGCACCATGCGGTCCACCCGCTCGGGGAAGAGGTAGTAGAACTGCATCGCGATCCCGCCGCCGAGCGAGTGCCCGACGAGGGTGACACGGTCGATGCCGAGGTGGTCGAGCAGGTCGCGCAAGGTGGCGGCGTGCGAGCTCAACGAGTAGTCGCCGGTCGGCTTCGCCGAGGCCCCGTGGCCGAAGAGGTCCGGCACCACCACGCGGTGGTCCTCGTCGACCTCGTCGACCAGGTGGGCCCACTGACCCTGGGAGCCGAGGATCCCGTGGATGAAGAGGACCGCTGGACCCTCGCCGCTGTCGACGTACGAGAGCTCGTGGCCGTGGAGCACGACCGTGTCCGGCGCCAGTCGGGTCATCGTCGGGGTCCTTGCCGTCGGGGGGGTGGTTACCCAACGGTAGCCCGGGAAGGATCCCGGTCAGGAACGACGGCCGTGCCGGTCGTCCACGCAGGAACGGATCAGTCCGTCCCGGTGCCCTGTCGCTCGGGCCGGTGCGCGTCGTCGACCACCGGCCCCCACACCCGGATGGCGAGGAGGGCCAGCGCGCCCGTGCCCACCAGCGTGACCGCCAGACCAAGCGTGACCGAGCCGCCGAGGGCCACCACCACGTAGCCCACCGTCGAGGCGACGACCGCCGTGACCATGTAGGGCAGCTGGGTCGTGACGTGGGTGATCACGTTGCACCCGGCCCCGGTCGCGCTGAGGATCGTCGTGTCGGAGATCGGCGAGGCGTGGTCCCCCGCGACGGCTCCGGCCAGGACCGCACCGAGCGCGGGCAGCAGCAGCTCGGGTGCGTCGAGGGAGTTGATGATGCCGCCGGCCAGCGGGATGAGCAGGCCGAAGGAGCCCCAGGAGGTGCCCGTCGCGAACGCCATGGCGGCGGCGAGCAGGAACACGATCGGCACCAGCCAGGACGGGGACAGCGACGAGCTCTCGATGAGGTCCGCGAGGTACTCCCCGGTGCCCACGGCCTCGATCAGCGAGCCGAGCATCCAGGCAAGGATGAGGATGCTGACCGCGGGCAGCATCGACTTCACGCCCTCGAGCCATCCCCGGCCGAAGGTGCTGTAGCCGAACTTGGGGTTCTCCGAGGTGTCGCGGGCGTAGTAGTACACCGCCGCGAGCAAACCGAACAGACCGCCGACGATCAGCGCGAACGTGACGTCGGTCGAGGCGAGGATGTCGACCACCGACCACGAGCCGGCAGCCCGCTGGCCGGTCCACACGATGCCGCCGAGCACGCCGAGCACCAGCATCGCGAACGGCACGAGGAGCGCGTTCTTGGCGCCGGGACGGTGCACCGGGAGGTCCTCGGCGAGCTGGCCGGGGATCTCGTCGCTGCCGTCGAAGCACTCGCCCTCGAGGATCGCGCGCCGCTCCTCGCCGCGCATCGGGCCGAGGTCGAGCTGCATGACGGCCACGAAGGCGACCAGCAGCAGCGCCGCGAACGCGTAGTAGTTGGCCCAGGCCGCCTGCAGGAACGCACCGATGTCGCTGAGGTCCAACGACGAGGCCGCGACCTCGGTGCCGATCAGGCCGAGGATGAAGGCCCCCCAGCTCGAGAACGGCACCAGCACGGCGACCGGCGCGGAGGTGGAGTCGACCAGGTAGGCCAGCTTGGCCCGCGACACCCGGTGGGCGTCGGTCACCGGACGGCTGACCTGGCCGACGGCCAGTGCGTTGAAGTAGTCGTCGACGAAGATCGCCATGCCCAGCCCAGCCGGGAGCATCGTCGCCCCGCGGCGGGTCTTGATCTTCGTCTGCGCCCACTCGGCGAAGGCGTGCGTGCCGCCCGACATCATGATGAAGGCCGTGATCACGCCGAGCATGAGGGTGAAGATGAGGATGTAGACCTTCGTCGTGTTGACCGCTCCGTCCACCCAGAAGATCTCGCCGAACGCTCCGAGGACCTGCTGGAGCGAGCCCCAGGGCGAGAACCCCTCGATGAGCAGCGCCGCGACCACGACCCCGAGGCCGAGGCTGAGCAGCACCTTGCGGGTGGCCACCACCAGCCCGATGGCGAGCAGCGGTGGTAGCAGGGTCAGGATCGGGTAGCTGTCGACCATGCCGACTCCTCTGCGGACGGTGGGCACGACACTAGACCCGAACCCCGATTCGCGGCACCCGCTCCCTCGCCCAGAGGCGGATCCGGTGCAGATCAGCCACGGAACGCGGGCCCTGACCGGGATCGGTCGGTGACGCCGTCGCGTGTCACTCCTCAGAAGGCCGGTCCGGCGCGGTTGACATGCGTGACCCCGGTAGCGACAGTTGCCGGATGTCGGACTTCGAGGAGTTGCCCGCGGTCGCCGCCGCCCCCACCGGCCTCCCCGGAAGCCTGGAGCTCGGTGCCTTCTCGGTTTCCCTGAGCGTGGCGGACCTGGACTCGTCACGTGCGTTCTACGAGAAGCTGGGTTTCGAGGTGACCGGCGGTTCGGCCGAGCACAACTACCTCATCCTCAAGAACGGTGAGACCACGATCGGTCTGTTCCACGGGATGTTCGAGGGCAACGTCCTCACCTTCAATCCGGGCCTCACCAACCGGATGGAGAGACTGGAGTCGTATGCGGACGTCCGCACGATCCAGGCATCTCTCGAGGAGGAGGGTGTCGCCCTGCAAACCCGCGCCGAGGGCGAGTCCGGTCCGGCGTCGATCACACTCACCGACCCCGACGGCAATGCGGTGCTCATCGACCAGTTCTTCTGATCAGACCCGCAGGCCGGGGGTTGAACCAGGTGGTTACCTGAGCGACCCGTTCAGGTCGATCCCCGTGAACACCCGTGCGGACATGGTGCGGGCCCAGCCGGAAGAGGGCCTCTGACCTGGGCAAGACGCTGCTCGTGAGCCGTTGGCAGCCGTTGGTCAGGAACGGGCTCCGCGTGACTTCTTGCGGACTATTTGCGGACCGCCGGACGGTCAAGGCTGGTCCGAGCCCCGACCTAGATGTGATCTCCAGCCAGGTTGTCCAACCGGGTGATGGGTGGTTGGCCACCGAGGGCTGAGTGGGGCCGGTGGTGGTTGTACTGATGAAGCCATCCTGACAGTGCTCCTCGACGGACGTCTTCTGAGGT
>NZ_JAIGQB010000020.1 GCF_021083185.1 Nocardioides furvisabuli
GGAGCCCGAGGTCGAGGAACTCGAGGAAGGCGGCCAAAAGGGGCGGGATGAGCAACCCGAGGAACGCGAAGACGATCTTGTCCCCGTAGAACCGTGCGAGCGGGACTCGCAGGAGCGCCAGCTCCCGCGTGGGGGTGCGGACCCACACGCCGGGCGGGAGCGCGCGGATCGCCCAGACCCCGATGCGTTCCTTGCCTGCGGCCGCGGATCCTGACGTCTCTGCCCGGGGGGCGCGGGTCGGCGTCAAGCGGCGGAGGGCGTCGGCGAGGTCGGGTTCGACTGGCATCAGTCGGGCCGTCAGGAGGACGACGCCGAGCCCAACCATGGCTCCCGCGAGCAGCGCGAGCTGCAGCCCGGTCGTCATCGGTTCGCTCCCGGCTGGTGGTCGAGGAAGCGGGGAAGTGGACGACCAGTCGCCATCTGCCGCATCCACACGAGTGTGGCGACGTAGGCCGCAAGCAGGACCGCGAGGATGACCTGACCGAACGGGCTGCGGTACGGCTCGACGTACGTCCCCGAGACCGCCAGGATCACGAGGACCCCGACGCTGATGATGGTGACCCACCGTGCCGTCGAGCGAGGCTTGGCCCGGTCGGCCTCGACCTGGCGGCGGGCGCGTACGTCGGCAGCGACCGACTCGGCCAGTCCTTCGAGCACGGCTGCCAGCCCTGCGCCGCGTCGGCGAGCACCGAGGATCAGATTCGCAGCGACGAGGTCGCCGGTGGCGTCGTCGAGCTCGTCGGCGAAGGCACGGATGGCGTCCTCGGTGACCCAGCGCGCACGCAGCCGAGCCACCAGGCGAGTGACCTCGGGAGCGATCGCGTCCGGGGTCGACCGCAACGTGGCCACGAGGGCCAGCTCGAGACCGACGCCGACCGTCAGCACGCCGGACAGGGCGCGGGTCCATTCCTCCATCGCCTCCAGCCGGCGGATGCGAGCAGCTGCGGGCGGCGAGGAGAGCAGCGTCGGCAGACCGACGACAGCGACCGGGAGGGCGACGAGGGCGAGCGCCCACCCGGTGACCAAGAATGCCACCAACCCGGACACCACACCCGCCGCCAGAAGGGTCCGCGTTCGCCGGGACATGCCACCGAGCCACACCCGACGCGCCGTCGATGGCTTGGGCGCGGGGATCTCCACACGTCGTAGTCCTGCGACGAGTCCAAGGATCCCGGCCACGATCAGCGCGCCACTGAGTGCAGGGACGAGGACGATCATGACCGCGCGTCCTGCTGGGCGAGGAAGCCGGAGAGGTCGAAGCCGTCAGCGGCAAGACTCCGGTAGGCGTCGGGCAACACCGCGGGCGCGGCCCTACCGTTGCGGTCGGCGGTGAAGACGTGCGTGGTGGCGTAGCCGGTGTCGCGTTCACCCGGTTCAATGGCGATGATCTCGGCGACCTGGCGATGCCGATGGGAGGCCCCCTCGGAGGCCGTCGTGCGCAGGTCGAGGTGCACGATCAGGTCGATCGTGGCGGCGAGCTTGCTGGTCGCCAAGCCGTGGGTGACGTGCGGCCCGGCCTCCATCGCACAGGTGACCAACTTGCGGACAGCTGCCACCGCGTTCGAGGCGTGGGTGGTGGAGATGGAGCCAGTACCGGACTCCATCGCCTTGATCATCGCCCAGATCTCCCTGCCTCGGACCTCGCCGACGATCTGGCGCGACAGGTTGAAGCGGAAGGAATCGACCAGGGCCTCGTCGAGGGTGAACTCCCCGGCCTGCCTGCCGTCGAGACCCCGCTCGCCGGAGCCAGGTCTGGCCTCCCAGGCGTGGACGATCTCGTGGCGATCGAGCTCGTGGAGGTGCAGCTCGTACTCGGTCTCGAACGTTCCGATGGCCTCGAGCGGGTCGATCTCGGCACACAAGGCGCGCACGAGGGTGGTCTTGCCGGCTCCCTGACTGCCAGACACGACGATGCTCTTGCGAGCACGTACGGCGGCGCGGAGGAAGGAGGCCGCGACCGGTGACAGCATGTCTCGGTCGACGAGCTCGTCGAGGGTGATGCTCATCAAGCGGTGGCGGCGGATCACGACCGACGGTCGAGGCGTCACCCACGCCGCGGCGGCGAGCCTGGCGCCGCCGTCGAGGCGCAGGTGCAGCTTCGGCTGGGCCGCGGAGAAGCCGCGGGCGTTCACCTCGCTACGGGAGGCGAGGAAGACCAGGAAGTCGATGAGCTCCTCGTCGGAGTCCGCGACCGCTGTTCCTCGGGTCAGGGAACCATCGATGAGCTCGAGCATGACTCGGTCGTGCCCGGTGATGATGATGTTCTCCACCCGGTCGTCGTCCACGAGGGGCTGGAGACGACCGAGCCGGAACAGTGCGTCGAAGACCGCACGGGCCATGGCGTCCTGATGGGCGATCGTCCAGGCTGTGCCACCGGCGTTGACCTCGTCCGCCAGTGCGCTGTCGATCAGTTCCAGCACGATGGAGCGGCCGAGCTCCTGCTGCGATGCCGGACCAAGACGAGCCCGATCGGCAGCGATCGACTGGCTCAGCTGCTCGGAGGCTTGAGCACGCAGTGCGGCCACCAAACCCCAGTCGAGGTTCGGTGCTTGTGACGGATACGGGGGGCTGACGCCTGTTAGCTCACGTTCAACCACGGGGCCTTTGAGCGGCGGGATGGGTTGCGCGAACAGCGGCAGCTTGGCGACGTCGGCCGCCTCGACGGGGGTGTCGATCTCAGCCCGGCTGGTCATCGAGTGGCCTCCGCCAGCTCGATGCGCTCGCTGGCAATGCGTGCCCGGATCGCCTCGATTGCCGCCTGCAGACTCCGTACAAGCGGACCGGTCTCGAAGCGGCGAGGGGGAGCGGCTCCACGGTGATAGACAGCTGCGGCGTCCCTGTCGACGGCGACAGCGCCCACCACCGGAAGCCCCAGCACGGACGCCACCTCCCTGCGGGAGTAGGGCTGGCCCTCGCCCACGAGCAGGACGCATGCATCACGCCATGCGGCGGCCTTCCGCACCGTATCGGACCACGATCGCGCCGCAGCAAGCGCTGGGAGTGTGGTCCGGGTGACAAGGAGAGACACGTCTGCGTTCGCGAGCAGCGGTTCGGGCGACCCGACCAGACCGAGACGTCCGGCGTCGACGATCACGTCCTGACCAGTCGCGTCGAGATCGGTCAACGCTTCGGAAAGTGGCTGCCACAAGTCGCGCAGGCCCGCGGACTGAGCGTGAGATCGGGTGCCAGCGATGAACCCCGCCGTGGAGCCTTCGAAGCGCTGGACCACACCCGGCAGTGCGTCGGTGATGTCGTAGGACGACAAGGCGAGCTCGATCAGCCCTGAGTCATACTCCCGTGCGCCGCGGAAGAAGCCGGCCAGAACCCCCGAGCCACCCGTCGGATCGGCCTCGACCAACAGCACAGGTCGCGGCCAGAGGAGCGTCAGGCCCAATGCGGTCGTGGTGACACCCGGCGAACCGGACGCCGAGGTGAGCGCGATGACGGCCACGACCTCACCTCTCCCGCGAATCGAGGACGAGCGCGACGTTGCCCGTGGCGGCACGTGCGGCGAGGACGGTGGCATCGGCATGCGAGACCAGAACGTCGACGACCAAGACGCCGCTCTCGGCGTCGTAGCTGACCCCCCCGACCTCGGCATCGTTGAACGCCGGAGGGCCCGACGACTGCTCACCACCCGGGGGCGGGGTAACCACGAGCCGCACCCGGTCTCCGGCCTGCAGCGCCATTCCCGGTGACTGGGCTGGCGAGAGGGCAACCCCGACGATCGATGCCCCGTCCCCGGGAACCGTCTCCGTGGTGG
>NZ_JAIGQB010000021.1 GCF_021083185.1 Nocardioides furvisabuli
CCCGGGGGCGGGGTAACCACGAGCCGCACCCGGTCTCCGGCCTGCAGCGCCATTCCCGGTGACTGGGCTGGCGAGAGGGCAACCCCGACGATCGATGCCCCGTCCCCGGGAACCGTCTCCGTGGTGGTGGCCCCAGGCGTGATCAGCCCGCCCTCAGCGATGTCGAGCGCAGCTCGCTTCCCGACAAGGTCGTCGAACGCGGAGGCAGCCACGCGGGAGAGGGCTGGATCAGCGCTGACCCGGACCCGCGCGAGGTCGTCTTCCGTGATCAGTGAGCCGCGCTCGATGGTGGACCGCGCGACCAGGACCTCCTGCGTGTTCGTGGTCGACGTCCACGCCCAGGCGGCGAGCAGTGCCCCGAGACAGATCGCGGCGACAGCACCCGCTACCAAGGCTGGCCGACGCCGGAGCTTGGGAGGCGGTACCAGCGGAGGGGAGGGCAGTGTCGACCCGCGCTCGGCGCTCCTACCGTTCATTGTGGTGGTGCTGGTCATGTTCGATACCTCTCCGGTCGCGGTGCCCGCTACTGCACGAGCACCTGCGCTTCCCCGACGGCGATCGCGACGGATCGCCGTAGTCCGTTCAGGCGGATGACCCCCGACTGCCCAGCTCCTGTCCACTCCACGACCCAGTCCGAGCTCGCGGTGACGGTGAACTTGCCGTCCTGCTCTCGTGAGCTCGACGTCGCATAGACATGGCCGCAGGTGGGCGACTCCTGCTTGCCGTACTCCGGCTTGTACGGCGTTCCCGCGTTGCGACACACCACCTCGGTGCCATCGCCCATGTCCCACGTGACCCTGTGAACCCTGGCCGTGGCTGTGATCGTGATCCCGCCGGCCGAGGCGCTCGCTGTGATCGGCCCGAACGTGTGGTCGTCGGGGCCTGCAGCCCACATCCAGACCGGCATCCCGACCAGACCTACGCTGGCCGGGCCGGGTTCGGGGGCAAGCCCGATGTTGATCGCCTTGAGCTGCATGTCCTCGATCGCGAGCCGGGCGACCTCGCCAGGCGTCGGCGTGGTGCCTGAGTCGGGCGGCGGATCCTGCGACCAGAGGTAGACCAGGATCCCGGTCTGAGGTTGGTAGCAGTGGTAGACGGCGCCGTCGCCTGGTTCGTGCCCCTGCCATGCGGGGTCTCCAGCGGGTGGCACCGGCGTCGCCAGCTGGATGTAGCAGTTCAAGCCGTTGGACCAATAACCCGCATCCGACGAACACGGCACCGGCCCCGGCGGGGGCTGCGTGATACCGAGAGCCGTGCCATCCCACACGCACGACTCCCCGCCGCTCGTCTCCACCGGAGCGTCATCACCCTCTTCTCCGGGGGTGCCGGGAGTGCCAGGCACCTCCACCCAGACGAGGCAGACACCGGTTTGCGGGTCATTGACCTGGCACTCGGTGTCCGCGAAGACCGGAGCCGGGTCAAGCAGCAGTAGAGGTGCCATGACCATAAGGAGAAGCAGGACTCGCGTTATGCACGATCGCATGGCGGGCGCTCGAGATTCTGGCTGGAGGCGACACGCCACGAACCGCTCGGGTCCGCCTCAAAGTTGTAGTTGGAGACCAGATAGCGAATCCACCCGGTGTCGGGTCGGTCATCGCTGACAACCGACGTTCCGTTCCTGTCAAGGATGTCGACGCCCCCGACGTCGTAGCACACGTCGACCTGGACCGTGGGTACCCGACCGCCATCGGGATCAGAGTTGTCGAGTACGACTCCCTCAACCGTGAGCTCGGCGATCTTCGTACGGCCGGTCTGGTGCTGGCCCTGTTCGCGCTCTCGGGCGAACAAGGTCCGTTGAGCAGCGAGTTCCCCGCCGATGGCGACGCTGCGGAGCTTGGTGAGCTTCACGGTCGGGTCCGTGCGAAGCTCGTCGCGAACTTCGTAGAAGGTCCGCACTAGTGTCGATGCGTCGGCGGCTGCTGCCTCGTTGGGGGGTCGTAGGCGACGTCGCCGAGGTCGCTGGCGGTGAGACAGAGTCGGCGGTTCTTGGCGGGTCACTTGCGGGTAGGCCCGGCTCGTCGTCGGCGCAGCCGGTCACTGCGGCCAGCAGGAGTGCTGCAGTCGCGAGTGCGTGGGCTCCCCGTGAAATCGTCATCGCCGAGTTCCTGACTTCCCTCGCGGGGGCGCCCCGAGAAGGAACCGGCGGAGAACTTTGTGGCTCCCGGATAGAACTCCGTCAGAACTAATTGAGGCACTGCATACCCGTCCCACGCAACTGTCTCCCATGATTTTCCCTCCTCGCTCCGATTGATCTGCAGGCTCTCTCCTCCAGGTGCGGTCGCCGCCCCACCGTCCATTCGCCCGTCCTCGCCCTGAAGGTCGTCCTTCTCGACATACACCGTTTGCAGAACGAGGTGGGCTCTGTGGGCCCTGCGGCCTGTGGACAACCGGCCGTTCGGCCGGCCTGTGGAGCACTCTCAGCACCTGCATGACAGGGAGGTGTGCACCGGTGACCGTCTCGATGCGTGTGATGTCGGCGGGCAGGGGCTACGACTACCTGCTCAAGAGTGTGGTCCGCGGGGATCGCAGCATGGGCGCTGCTTCTCCGCTCACGAGGTACTACACCGAGGAGGGCACGCCACCAGGCCGGTGGCTCGGCTCGGGGCTCCATGCACTCGGCAACGGTGAGATCAGGCGAGGGGACGAGGTGACGCCCCAGCAGCTCGCATTGCTTCTCGGCAGTGGTCGGGATCCGGCGACTGGCGAACCGCTCGGTCGAGCGTTCCTGGAGTACGAAGGGTTGAAGGCCCGGGTTGCGGCCCGGGTGTCCAACCTCCCGCGTGACCTCAGCGACGAGCAGCGGCGCGAGGCCGCGGCCACGATCGCGCGCGAGGAAGTCGCAGTCGGAACGCGACGTGCCGTCGCGGGCTACGACTTCACCTTCAGCGTCCCCAAGTCAGTCTCCGCGCTCTGGGGTGTTGCGGACGAGGGAGCCCAGGCACTCATCCTCGAAGCCCACCACCAGGCGCTCTACGAGGTAGTCGCGTTCCTCGAGCGTGAGGTCGCCACGACCCGTCGCGGAGTCGATGCGGGCGACGGCGCTGTGGCGCAGGCCGACATCGTCGGGATCGTCGGGACGGCGTACGACCATTGGGACTCACGTCTTGGTGACCCGCAGCTCCACACGCACGTCGTCATCTCCAACAAGGTCAAGACCGCAGAGGACGGGCGGTGGCGCAGCCTGGACGGACGGCCACTCCACGCGGCCGTGGTGGCGCTGTCGGCTCACTACAACGCGGT
>NZ_JAIGQB010000022.1 GCF_021083185.1 Nocardioides furvisabuli
CCACCACGGAGACGGTTCCCGGGGACGGGGCATCGATCGTCGGGGTTGCCCTCTCGCCAGCCCAGTCACCGGGAATGGCGCTGCAGGCCGGAGACCGGGTGCGGCTCGTGGTTACCCCGCCCCCGGGAGGTGACCAGTCGTCAGGACCTCCGGCGTTCAACGATGCCGAGGTCGTGGAGGTCAATTACGACTCCGAGAGCGGCGTCTTGGTCGTCGACGTACTGGTCCCGCATGCCGATGCCACCGTGCTCGCCGCACGTGCCGCCACGGGCAACGTCGCGCTCATCCTCGATTCGCGGGAGAGGTGAGGTCGTGGCCGTCATCGCGCTCACCTCGGCATCCGGGTCGCCGGGTGTCACCACGACAGCACTGGGCCTGACACTTCTCTGGGCGCGACCTGTGTTGCTGGTCGAGGCCGATCCGACGGGAGGCTCGGGGGTTCTGGCCGGCTTCTTTCGCGGCGCACGGGAGTATGACTCAGGGCTGATCGAGCTCGCCTTGTCGTCCTACGACATCACCGACGCACTGCCGGGTGTGGTCCAGCCGATCCAAGGCACGACGGCGGGGTTCATAGCCGGCACCCGATCTCACGCTCAGTCCGCGGGCCTGCGCGACCTGTGGCAGCCGCTGGCGGGAGCGTTGGCCGATCTCGACGCAACTGGTCAGGACGTCATTGTCGACGCCGGACGTCTCGGTCTGGTCGGGGCGCCCGAACCGCTGCTCGCGAACGCAGACGTGTCTCTCCTTGTCACCCGGACCACGCTTCCCGCCCTGGCTGCGGCGCGATCGTGGTCCGAGACGGTGAGGAAGGCCGCCGCATGGCGTGATGGATGCGTCCTGCTCGTTGGTGAGGGCCAGCCCTACTCTCGCAGGGAGGTGGCGTCCGTGCTGGGACTGCCGGTGGTGGGCGCTGTCGCCGATGACAGGGACGCCGCAGCTGTCTATCACCGTGGAGCCGCGCCCCCTCGACGCTTCGAAACCGGTCCTCTGGCGCGGAGCCTGCGGGCGTCGAGCGAGGCGATCCAGGCACGCATCGCGAGCGAGCGCACCGAGCTGGCGGAGGCCATTCGATGACCAGCTGGACCGAGATCGACTCCCCAGTCGAGCCGGCCGACGTCACCAGGCTGCCGCTGTTTGCCCAGACGATCCCGCCTCTCGGAAGCCCCGTGGTTGGACGTGAGTTGGCTGCCGCCCGCGTCTCAGATCCGTCGCAAGTACCGAACCTCGACTGGGGGTTGGTGGCTGCACTGCGTGCTCAAGCGTCAGAGCAGCTGAGCCAGTCGATCGCTGCCGATCGGGCTCGCCTTGGCCCAGCGTCACAGCAGGAGCTCGGCCGCTCCATCGTGCTGGAACTGATCGACGGCGCACTGGTCGACGAGGTCAACGCCGGTGGCACCGCCTGGACGATCGCCCATCAGGACGCCATGGCACGTGCGGTCTTCGACGCGCTGTTCCGGCTCGGTCGTCTCCAGCCGCTTGTGGACGACGACCGGGTGGAGAACATCATCATCACCGGGCACGACCGAGTCATGCTCGAGCTCATCGATGGTTCCGTCACCCGCGGAGCGGCCGTCGCGGACTCCGACGAGGAGCTCATCGACTTCCTGGTCTTCCTCGCCTCACGCAGCGAGGTCAATGCCCGCGGATTCTCCGAGGCCCAGCCGAAGCTGCACCTGCGCCTCGACGGCGGTGCCAGGCTCGCCGCTGCGGCGTGGGTGACTCCTCGACCGTCGGTCGTGATCCGCCGCCACCGCCTGATGAGCATCACGCTCGATGAGCTCGTCGACCGAGACATGCTGTCACCAGTCGCGGCCTCCTTCCTCCGCGCCGCCGTACGTGCTCGCAAGAGCATCGTCGTGTCCGGCAGTCAGGGAGCCGGTAAGACCACGCTCGTGCGTGCCTTGTGTGCCGAGATCGACCCGCTTGAGGCTATCGGAACGTTCGAGACCGAGTATGAGCTGCACCTCCACGAGCTCGATCGCCACGAGATCGTGCACGCCTGGGAGGCCCGACCAGGCTCGGGCGAGCGGGGCCTCGACGGCCGGCAGGCCGGGGAGTTCACCCTCGACGAGGCCCTGGTCGACTCGTTCCGCTTCAACCTGTCGCGCCAGATCGTCGGCGAAGTCCGTGGCAGGGAGATCTGGGCAATGATCAAGGCGATGGAGTCCGGGACCGGCTCCATCTCCACCACCCACGCCTCGGACGCGGTGGCGGCTGTCCGCAAGCTGGTCACCTGCGCGATGGAGGCCGGGCCCCACGTCACTCACGGCTTGGCGACCAGCAAGCTCGCCGCCACGATCGACCTGATCGTGCACCTTGACCTGCGCACGACGGCCTCCGGCGGGGTCTCACATCGGCATCGCCAGGTCGCCGAGATCATCGCCATCGAGCCTGGCGAACGCGACACCGGCTACGCCACCACGCACGTATTCACCCCTGACGGCAGCGGTAGGGCCGCGCCGGCGGTGTTGCCCGACGCCTACCGGAGTCTTGTCGCTGACGGCTTCGATCTCTCCGGCTTCCTCGCCCAGCAAGACGCACGCTCATGATCGTCCTCGTCCCTGCACTCGCCGGCGCGTTGATCGTGGCCGGAGTCCTTGGATTCGTGGCCGGACTACGACGCGTGGAGATCCCTGCAACAAAGCCGTCGACGGCGCGCTGGGTACGGCTTGGTGGCATGTCCCGGCGCACGCGGACCCTTCTGTCCGCGGGTGTGATGTCCGGGTTGGTGGCATTCTTGGTCACCGGGTGGGCGCTCGCCCTCGTCGCCCTCCCGGTCGCTGTCGTCGGTCTGCCGACGCTGCTCTCCTCGCCGCCCGCAGCTGCTCGCATCCGCCGGCTGGA
>NZ_JAIGQB010000023.1 GCF_021083185.1 Nocardioides furvisabuli
TGTGATGTCTCAGGACATGGGTGACAGTTCTGTATCAGGACATCGGTGACAGTTCATGTCTCAGGACTTCGGTGACACTTCAGCGGTCTTGGGGCGGGGGCCAGGGCGTCGGCCGTTGCCGACGTAGGTCACCCCGGGCGCTGGACGTGTGTGCTGGGCGAGAATCTCGCCGTCGAGGTCGGTGATGGTGAGGGCATCGCCGTCGGTGACCACCAGGACGTGCTGGAGTCCGTATCGGCCTGCGACCAAGTAGGTGACGGAGTCCAAACGGAAGGTGCCCGCGGTGCTGAGTCTCTTCATCGTTGTGCCCTCAGGAAGGTCCACGGGCTGCTGTACTCGGGGTCGCCGGGAGGCGGTGGCCACCGGTGGCTCGAAGCGCGGCCGGTCGAGTCTGGGGCGTGGCGGATCAGCCGTGGTTGTCGCGTCCCACGCTGCTTGGGGTGTCACTCGACCCGGCAGGCCCTGATGAGGCCGTTGGGTGTTGTAGATCCGGTCAAACACGTCGACCTGTATCTGCAGCTCGGCCAGAGTGTCGGCCAGTGGCTGCTTGTCGAGGTAGCGGAACAGCGTCTGGTGGAAGCGTTCGTTCTTGCCCTGGGTGGTGGGTTTGTAGGGCTTGCCGGTGATCGGCTCGACGCCCAGTCGTGACACGTGCACGACGAGTTGGCCGAGGTAGCCGCGTCGCGACGGGTTCAGCGCAATCCCGTTGTCGGACAGCAGCCGCTGCGGTACTCCGTGGGCGGCGAGGGCCTTGTCGAACACCGCGATGGCTGCCTCGGACGTTTCTCCCGATGCGACGTGGGACGCGAGGGCGTAGCGGGAGTGGTCGTCGATGAGCTGGAAGATCACACACGTCCGCCCGCCAGTGAGCACGTACTCGGTGGCGTCGAGCTGCCAGCACGCGTTCGGTGCGGGGTAGACGAACCGGCGCCATGCCGAGCGGGGCTTCTTCCTCGGCTCGAGCCGCGCCACCCCGGCTTCGCGGAAGATCCGAGCCAGCGATGCCACCGATGGCACCGGGTCCAGACCCATCGCGTGCATCTTGTCGTGCACGCTGATCGGTCCGTGGTCCAGACCTGAGGACTCCAGCGCAGCACGAACACCGAGCGCCTGCTGCACGACCTCATCGGTGATCTTGGTCGGACTGGACCTCGGTCGCCGGCTACGGGGCTCAAGAGCCGCGCCCGCGCCGTCGGCACGGACCCTGGCCCGGATCGCGTAGAACGTCTTGCGCGAGATCCCATGCTCAGCGCAGAACGTGGTCACCGCTCCGCGCGGCGCATCGTCTGGCCACTGGGTGATCGCGAGACGGGCACGAGGATCAACGGGCTCATTGGTGGTCGGCACCGCCCCAGCCAGCCAGAAGTGTCACCACCAAACACCCCCTTCGTGTCACCAATGTCCTGATACAGAACTGTCACCGATGTCTTGAAACACGACA
>NZ_JAIGQB010000024.1:0-414 GCF_021083185.1 Nocardioides furvisabuli
TGTCGCGTGCCGGGTCTGATGGAGGCTCTCATTCCACGGAAGGATGAGAGTCATGGCAGCACCGAGGAAGTACCCCGAGGAGCTTCGGGAGCGGGCGATCCGGATGGCGGTCGATCTGCGGCGTGACCCAGCCACGAGGAGCGGTGCTCTTCGTCGGGTCGGTGAGCAGCTGGGGATCAACCCTGAGACGCTCCGCAACTGGGTCCAGCAGGCCGAGATCGACGAAGGGCATCGCCTTGGCGTCACCACTACGGAGGCACAGCGCATCGCCGAGCTGGAGCGTGAGAACAAGGAGCTTCGGCGAGCGAACGAGATCTTGCGGACGGCGTCGGCGTTTTTCGCCGCGGCGGAGCTCGACCGCAAGCTGAAGTGACCACGGCGGTGCTGGTCGACTACATCGACCAGCACCGCGTC
>NZ_JAIGQB010000024.1:423-1425 GCF_021083185.1 Nocardioides furvisabuli
GTAGCGCCCGCAGGATCACGGGTTCAGCGACGACGGCAGCGGATATTTCAGGTGCTGGTCGACTACATCGACCAGCACCGCGTCCGGTTCGGGGTCGAGCCGATCTGCACCGTCCTGCGCAAGGCCGGGATGCAGATCGCCCCGAGCAGCTACTACGCCGCCAAGACCCGGCCGCCCTCGGCGCGGGCGGTCGCGGACGAGCAGCGCCTGGCGGTGATCCGCAAGGTCCACAAGGACAACTACGGCGTCTACGGGGTCCGCAAGATGCACGCCGAGTTGAACCGACGCGGGCACCGGATCGCCAGGTGCACCGTGCACCGGCTGATGCGCGCCGACGGGCTGCGCGGGATCAGCAGGGCCAAGGGACCGAGGACCACGATCCCCGGGCGCGGTCCCGACACCCGGCCGGACCTGCTGGACCGCGACTTCCAGGCATCGGCGCCCAATCGGGTCTGGGTCGCGGACATCACCTACTGCCGGACCTTCGCCGGCTGGGTCTACGCCGCCTTCGTCATCGACGTCTACTCCCGCCGGGTGGTGGGCTGGCAGCTGTCGAAGAGTCTGCGCACCGACCTGGCGCTGGACGCCCTCGAGATGGGCTTGTGGACCCGTCAGCACGCCGGCCAGGACACCGCGGGGGTCATTGCACACTCCGACAAGGGCGTTCAGTATCTCGCGGTGCGCTACACCCAGCGGCTGGCCGAGGCCGGCGCCGTCGCGTCGGTCGGGTCGACAGGCGACTCCTATGACAATGCCCTGGCCGAGGCGTTCAACTCGCTGTTCAAGGCCGAACTGGTCCGCAACAAAGGTCCCTGGAAAACCATCGACGACCTCGAGATCGCGGTCGCGGAGTACATCGACTGGTTCAACCACCGACGCCTGCACGGCGAGATCGGACTCGTCCCACCAGTCGAGTTCGAGGACGAGCACTACCGGCACAATCCCACACCGACTACCGTCGGCGCGTCAGTTCAGAGCCTCCACTGAACCCGGCACGCGACA
>NZ_JAIGQB010000025.1 GCF_021083185.1 Nocardioides furvisabuli
CCGGCTCCCTTCTGTTGTCAACCGGTTCGGCGTAGCGTCTTCTCCGCGGGTCCGGGAAGTGGCTGATCCGAAGTGTCGATGTGCGGGTGCAGGTCGACCGCGCTGGATTGAAGAGTCGCCCCGCAGTGCCCTCCCGGACCCGTGCCAAGGTCCTCGACGGCGGCGCGTTGTGCGTCCTCGATGAGCTGTCGGTAGATCGCGTCGGAGATCCTGCGCTTGAGGCACCTGATCGCTTCGAGGGACTTCTTGCCCTCGGCTCGCTTGCGTCGGTAGTAGACGCGGCCGTCGGTGTCGAGGCGGATCTGGCTCATCGCAGCGATATGGATCATGTGGTTCATCCGCCGGTTCCCGGCACGCGACAAGCGGTGCCGGTTCTGCTCACCCGAGGACGCGTCGAGGGGTGCGGTGCCGGTCCAGGACGCGAACCGGTTGCGGTCGGCGAACCGGGTGACGTCACCGACGTCGGCCAACGTCCTTGCAGCGACAACGGGTCCGACGCCGTGGATATCCATCAGCCGTGAGCCGCGGGCGAGCACGATGGCCTTCAACTCGGCGGTGGACCTTTTGATCTTGGCCTCGACTGCGATCAGTTCGGCGAGCTCTTCTGCGGCGATGCGGCGGCGGGTCTTGCCGGCGATGTCACGGGGTCGGACTGAGGCGAGCATGGTCTTGGCCTGACCGGTGGTGAGGTCGCGTTTCGCCTGTCCTGGCAGGAGTTCTGCGAGCAACGCCTGGAGCCGGTCGACGGTTTGGACCCGCCGCCGGGTGAGTGCTTCGCGTCGGTCGGTGAGCATCCGCAGTGCCTCGAGCTCGCCATCGAGTTGCAGCACGCGCAGGTTCTTGGTGCGTACCGCGACGGCCGCGACCGCGTGGGCGTCGTGGGCGTCGGTCTTGCGGTTGTGGCCGGTGTCGAAGAGTCGGACCCGAGCAGACAGCTTGGCCGGGACGTCGACGACCTGCTCACCGTCCTCCAACAAACGCTGCGCGAGCGGGCGGCCAGCGCCGTTGGCTCCCTCGACGGCCCAGACCCGGTCCGGCCAGGTCTTCGCGTAGCTGCGCATCGCTGCGTAACCGGCACGGTCGGTGGTGAACCGCCCCGACCCGAGCAACCTTTCGTGCTGGTCGACGACCTCGATCGTGGCCGACAGCTTGTGGGGATCGACCCCGATGATCACGTGCTCCGTCTGCTGTTGCATGTGCTGCTCCCGCCTGTGCTCGAACCGGATGGGCGGCGAGGTGGGCATTGCTACTACGAGCAGGGCAGTCCCTTCTTGAGCCACGCCTCGTCACGGTGACCGGCGGGCTGCAGACCGATAGTGAGCCACACCAGAAAAGCCGGTGGGCAGCCGCTTGGAGAGCTGCTCGCCGATCACCTGGACCGAGTCTGGCCAGACGTCGGTCCTACCGGAATCGTCTAGTAG
>NZ_JAIGQB010000026.1 GCF_021083185.1 Nocardioides furvisabuli
GCGACTCTTCAATCCAGCGCGGTCGACCTGCACCCGCACATCGACACTTCGGATCAGCCACTTCCCGGACCCGCGGAGAAGACGCTACGCCGAACCGGTTGACAACAGAAGGGAGCCGGTAAGACGCTGTCGGACAAGAGCATGCTCAGTGCCTGACCGCGTCCCGCCAAGCAACGCCGACGGGATCGCGCCCGGCTCGTAAGCTGGGCTTCTAGGTCACACTTCGCTGGACGCAATCCAACGTCGTGGAGCATGAGAGCGCGCTGCGCATGCTTACTCAGCGGTCGCCTTCTAGTTGAGCGTGATCCACTGATCCTCATCGTCGTAGCCGCCCGACAGGCGCCAGGCGCCCCCAGCGATAGCGGCGGTTGGAACCGGCAAACACTCCGTCCCGGAGCTGCGTGCGCCCGTATACAGTTCGGGCGCGTCGGACCAGTCGTTGTCGAGAGAGCAGTAGACGTAATCCCCATTGAGGTCCTGACCGCCCGAGTAGACGACGCCGTCGCCGCCGACGAACGCTAGGTCATTCTCGATCCACGCCCTTCCGCTTCCGGGGCCGGTGCGCACAAACCCCAGGGCCACGGTCACGTATGACCATCCCGGTGGTGGCGGGTCCGCGTACTCGCTCTGCGACCTCACAATGGGCCATGCGTCGGTGACGGTGGGGTTGAACGCAAACTGCCAGTCCTCGACCGTGAACCACTCGTTAGGTCTCCAGGGCAGTGACTGACTGCCGGGCTTGTCCTTGACGGCGATGCGGACCTTGTTCGTGACGACCTGCGGTACGTCGTACAGGCGACTTCGTTTGCCCATGACCCTGAACCGATGAGCGCCGGGCTCGTAGTCCATGACGTGACTGATTACGAACTTCCCACGGCGGTTGGTGGAGTCGTAGTCACCGGTGCCTCGCCAAGACCCATCGCGCCACACTTGGAGAACGGCCTTCTGATTGAGCTTGCCGCGCACCAGAGTCCCGGTGAACTTGACGGACTCGCGCTCGTACAAGCTCCGCGGCGATGCGCTCAGAGAAGCTCTGGCTGCCGAAGATGCTCGAGGAGCCGGCGAGCCTATGGAACTGTGTTGCACAGCCGAGGCCGAGTTGATTGGAGCCACCGCGATGGTCGCGCCGACCACCATTGCCAACGACGCTCCCCAGCAAGCACGAAAGTTCCCCATAGCAGCATGTTCTCATCACGAAGCAGCGCCCGTCGGCGATTAGCCACCTTCCCGGCACGCGCCTACTAGACGATTCCGGTAGGACCGACGTCTGGCCAGACTCGGTCCAGGTGATCGGCGAGCAGCTCTCCAAGCGGCTGCCCACCGGCTTTTCTGGTGTGGCTCACTATCGGTCTGCAGCCCGCCGGT
>NZ_JAIGQB010000027.1 GCF_021083185.1 Nocardioides furvisabuli
TGTGATGTCGCAGGACATTGGAATAGCCGGACCTACGAAGTTGTAGGTCCGGCTATTGCTTTGTGGGGCCGGGTGGCCGTCCGGTGGGCTGGTAGTCGCGGGTGGGGTCGAGTTCGAGTTCGCGGAGGATCTCGCCGGTGGTGGCGTTGATGATGGTGATGTCGAGGTCTTGGACCAGGAGTCGGACGTAGGTTCCGGCGTGGGTTCGTCCGACGCCGATGTGGTGCAGGCGGCCGTTGTGGCGCAGGGTCACTGTGCCGACGCGGTCGATCTTGTCGGTGCGGACCCGGTCGTGGGTCTCGTGGGCGCGATCAGCGCCCGGGGCGGCCTTGGGGCGTGCTTGGTAGGCCGCGGCCGGTGTGGCGCGGTGTTCCAGGGAGCGGTGCGGACGGCGCTGGTTGTAGTCGTCGCGGAACCGGTCCAGCAGGACCTGCAGCTCGGTCAGGGTGGCGGGCTGGTCGGGCTGGGCACGTAGCCACTTCTTCATGGTCTGCTGGAAGCGCTCGACCTTCCCGCAGGTGGTGGGGTGGTTGGGCCGGCTGTTCTTCTGGACGATGTTCAGCCGTCGCAGTTCGTGCTCGAGCTTGGACCGTCCACCCTTCCCGCCGGCGAACCGGACGGTGTAGACCATCCCGTTGTCAGTCAGCGTGGACGCGGGATAGCCGTGCTGGGCTGCGGTTTCGGTGAACGTGGTGAGCACGAGGTGCGCGGTGATGCGGTGGTGGCCCGAGGTGTGCAGTGCGTAGCGGGAGTGGTCGTCGAGCCAGGTGATGATCTCGACATCGCTACCGGTGGCTAATCGGTAGTGGGTGAAGTCGGACTGCCAGGTCTCGTTGGGCTGCTCGGCGGCAAAGCGGATGTAGGACGACTTCGGACGCTTCCTCGGTTCTGGGGTCACTTGGCCGTGACGGGTCAGGATCCGGTGCACGGTCGCCCGCGACAGGGTTGTGCCGTGGTGCTGGGTCAGGTGCCAGCAGATCGTGTCGGGGCCTGCGTCGTGTCCGGACTCGGTGAGGTTCTTGCGCAACGCCAAGACCAGTTCCACGGTCTCGGGCGCGGTGGCGGCCGGGGACGTCTTCGGTGCCCGGGACAACGGCTCGAACGCGGCATCGCCCTCGATCCGGTAGCGGGCCATCAGCCTGCTGATCCAGCCTTGGGACACGGCGTAGGTGCGGGCGACTTCGGACTGGGACTGGCCGGCCAGGACGGCGGTGATGACGAGGCGACGTTTCGACACCTCGCAGCCTCGAGCGGGGGCACCAGCCTGCTACGACGCCATGCCGATGTCGTGAGACATCACTATTCCGATGTCGTGAGACACCCCATTCCGATGTCCTGAGCCAGCACACTG
>NZ_JAIGQB010000028.1 GCF_021083185.1 Nocardioides furvisabuli
ACTGCGGGGCGACTCTTCAATCCAGCGCGGTCGACCTGCACCCGCACATCGACACTTCGGATCAGCCACTTCCCGGACCCGCGGAGAAGACGCTACGCCGAACCGGTTGACAACAGAAGGGAGCCGGTAAGACGCGCTCATCGCGGCATGGGCGGAAGGTCCGACTAGGTGTGATGCCCAGCCAGGTTGTCCAACCTGGTGATGGGTGCTGCCTTGCCGATTGCTGAGTGGGGCCGGTGGTGGTTGTACTGGTGGACCCATCCTGGCAGTGCCGCGAGTCGGGCGGATTCGGAGTTGTAGAACTTCTTGAACGCCCACCCCTCGGTCTGAGAGCCCCAGATGACGTCGCGTGTCTGCGCTTTCCTTTACCGCCGTGAGTTCCAGCAGCGCCAACCGCGCTCCCACTGCCTCTGATTGACGACGTGGACGGGAAATGAGGCCACCGAGACCATCTGATTCGGCGTCTACTGAGATCGATCTGTCCCAGTCGAACGCTGCCGCCGTTCGCGAGGTCAGACCACGTACATGCAACAAGCACGCAAAGTGACGTCGCGGTCTCAGACCAAGTGGCGCCGGTAGCAACCGTGCCTCGCGCGGGTGGACCAGAGCATGCACCGGCGATCGATCCGTACGCGGACGTGGCCTGACCTGGCACCTCCACAGCGAGGTGGAGTAGGTGGTCGGCACAATGGGCACATGACCGACAACGCCTGGACCGACGACGCGCTGGTCTCCGGCGACCGCGACACTCTCGGACGGCGCGCGTATGCCAAGCGCGCGGCCGAGTTGGTGGTGTCGCGTGCCGGGTCTGATGGAGGCTCTCATTCCACGGAAGGATGAGAGTCATGGCAGCACCGAGGAAGTACCCCGAGGAGCTTCGGGAGCGGGCGATCCGGATGGCGGTCGATCTGCGGCGTGA
>NZ_JAIGQB010000029.1 GCF_021083185.1 Nocardioides furvisabuli
TCGAGAGAGCTGCTCGCGCTCGCCTCGATGGTGCGCTTGCCTGGTACTCCCGGCACAGCAAGACCCTCAAGGTCCAGCAGGCAACCGACGGTGACGTGCACAGCAGCGTTCTGGCCTACTGCTGCGGTGAAAGCGTCGGTGTCGACGTGGACGGTAACCTTCACGCAGGCCACGTCCTGATTCGCCAAGCTGTTCGTGGCGGCCGCGGTAGCGGCGGTCTCAGCGGTCGACCTGGTTCGTGCAAGCGACGCGGATCGTGCGGCGTCGACAGCCGCCGACTCGACCGCCTGGTGCGCAACGGTCGTACGGCCACCGAAGATGATCAGGCCCACGAACAGCGCGAATGCGGGCACGGCAATCGCTGCCTCGACCGACGCGGATCCACGCTCGCTGCCGCGCCTGCTGGCCGGCGGTCCCATTGGCCAGCTCACGGGGACGTCACTCTCTCCACTGGCATGCTGGCGCGTTGCCGTACGACGGGGTTCCAGCCGGGAACGACGCTGAGGCTGCGTCCGGTCACGATGACGACCGCGGTGGCGGCGGAGCGGCTCGTCGAGACAGTGGCATCGGCCAGGACGTCATCGCCGCCGGCATCGGCGACGAATGACGTCGCGGCCGTGGTGCCGGCGGCTTCGGTGCCGTGCTCGCCTGCGGCTGTGCGAGCCCCCTCCTGGGCGGCAGCGATCGCCACCTCGCGGGCGTGGTGGTAGAGCGCGGCCTGAACCCCGATGAACATGACCGCGAACAGTGCGGGCAGCAGAAT